>NC_015732.1:1200000-2400000 GCF_000219725.1 Gracilinema caldarium DSM 7334
AGAGACATATCGCCTGAAGAAATGGCAAAGATGGTTAAGGCAATGGAATTTGCTGGATTGCCTAAATTAGAAGCATCTCGAGACATGGTGTTCCAAAGTGGAAATATTAGTAAAGAAGAACTTATGAAGCAATATGATGAATTCCAAAAGAAGAATCCTCATTTTAGCGATCGGGATTTTCAAGCTTTCTTCGAAGGTGGAACAAATAGTACCAGTTTTAGAAATGGTATTTTATCCTTTGTTGGTGCAAGTGTTGCACTTGAGGACGCGATAACCTATATAGAAGGTTCGAATTCAAAAACCAATCCAATTAATGAGCAGAAAGCACAAAAGTTGATCGCAAATGTGATGAGCTCATTAGGCGATGTGCAGGATTCAGGTCTCTTAATAAGAAAAAATGCTAGTGCCATTAATACATCAAGGTTAATCAACCTTGGAACTAAAAATAACCCCCTCTATGTACCAGTTGAACTGGGTGCTGGACAGTTGGTTCATGAAGCATCGAGCCTACCAGGTGTACGATATCTTTCTAACATAGAAGCATTTAAAAATCATCCGGGAATAGATTTGAGGGGAGTAGGGGGCAAAAATGTTGTTGTCTCAGCGAATAGCACTAATGTCACGTTAGCTTACAATTCTGTGTATGGGTTAATGGCAAACAACAGTTACACCTATAATGGGACTGTGGCTAAAGACCAACTTGCTCATCTTAAAGCAAGTTCTACCTTTATGTCATTTTTGAAAAACTTTGGTACGGAAGGTATAACCTTCGACGGTCAAACACTCCATGGGTTAACTGCGGGTACTATAATCGGAAAGGTAGGTAACACAGGAACTTCATTCGGTGCACATTTAGATTGGAATATGTACAGAGCTACTTTAGACGAATATAATTTATTAGGAAAACTAAAATATGCCTCACCACTAGAAGATACGCTCTTCGGTGATTATTTAAAGCATCATATTACCACAACTGTAGAGGCTCGGTATCTTTCTGGATTATCCGGAGATCCTCAAACTGTGTTAGATAATCCTTCAAATCGGGCTTCACTTAAAAAATATTTTGATACAACAAGGGATGTTGCTTGGTTCTGGAAAATGTCTCTTAAGTATGGAGTTGAATTTTATGAATAGGAAAACAGTTTTGATAGCACTTTTACACAGTATATTTTGTCTCTCCTCTTTATCGTCTATCGACATACAAATAGACACGTGTATCCCCACTCCTGATCCAAGTCCGTATTATGAAGAGCTTAAAGATAAGTTAGAAATAAGATTTATGGGGGGATCGAGGCCTTGGGTTTTTTGGCTCTCGAGTCATGATTTATATGTATATTATTTTCATCTTCATTGGTGTTATAATTTACGAACAAGGAAGTATAGTAGAATCACTGAGTGGGAAGAGTTGACAGGTTATGAACATTTTGCTGACCCCGATGAATTTGGAAGAAATGACTTTATTGAGTTATCATTCGTATTCGAAGGTGGATTAAAGCGTGCAATCGTATCATTGGGTAAAGAGCCGATCATTCTTGATCCTAAGGCTGTATTTCCGGGATTTTTCAGAGAAATTACTATAATTAAGGATTCACCAGGAATGCAACGCTGGGAAAAGCCCCTATTAGGCGGATTCTGGCTCACAAATCGTCCCGAAATAAAAGATGTTGATGAAAGATTTACTTACGGTGATCAGACCCTACTTACCTTGCTAGATACAGAGAAGCACGAACTGTATCGAATACCCAAAGAACTGTTCTCGGCCAGGATAGATGGAAATCCACCTAGTGTTGCTGTCAGCTTTGATCGCTTCAAAATAGCAGTGTATCTAATTGCTGAACAGGCGACCCCCGATTCTCCACTGGGAGGTTGGGGTAACATTTATATTCTGAATGTAAGATATTCAGGAACAGTAATGAAAGAAACCAAGATATACGCACAGCCCAGTTTTGACTCCGAATCCCTGGGGACTATAGTACCTGGTAAAAACGTTATTGTTGATAGTGCAGATAATTACATGAGCTATCAGGGGGTTGAGGATTATTGGTACCATATCCAAGATGAAAACCTCGAAGGATGGGTATATGGCGGAGAACTGTTCATTGAGGGGCAAGACTGGAAAACGCGACTTGAAGAACGTGGACCTTTAGTACCCTGGGAAAATATCGAGGAATACATAAACACGGAAAAAAGTAGATATGACAAGCTGAAAGCTTCGTCCGGCAACCAGGGATCAGATGCTTCTTCTCAAGCACCTGCACAAGCTGCAAACACATCAAATCAGATGCTAAATGACGAAGATGAAAAGAAAAATGCATTTTCACGATACATTGGTGTGGCCAGCGTAATTTCTGGCATCCTAGTTTTTATCACCCTGGTCGTTCTGATTTATATAAGGAAACGCAAACGCCATTGACAATATCATGACCATAAAGGTGAGTCCCAATCTGCTAATATCTTGAAGAGCTATATGGGCGACGCTTACGATGGCAAAATGGAGGTACACGATGATAAGATGAGAAATAAGTGCTGTAGTACTGGTAATGTTGCTTCTGTGGTGTACGAAGCATGCTGAAACAGTGTTTGGAAAAGTCCAGGTCCGTAACAAAGGGGTTGTTGATACAGGACTTGAGTATGTGATTAGGGCCTTGGGAATGAGAAAAGAAATCTTAACAAAACTGTATCGTGTGGTTAAGACATGGGAAAATGGTAGCATTGGAAGAGCTGGCGGACAAGAGGAGTGGGGGTAGCGGAAGCCCCCGGAAGGGCGGGGGGACTGGTCCGTAAGGCTCCATACCCCACCTCAGACACGAAAAGTGCAGAAGGGCCCACCAACCACTATCGAGGCCCCCCGCCCTGAGGAGGCTGGAGCGAGGGGGAGCCGCGGAAACAGCAGCCGTACAGCCTGAGTGATTGTCGGGAAGGGGGCGTTGGGAAAAGGTGGTGAGGGGTGGCGGAAAGAAACGAGGGGGCAGGGGGGCCCCCTCGTTTCTTTAAGACAGGACCCCCGGAAATAGTACGCAAGCCCCCTTCCCGGAACTACCCAGGGGAAGTGCTCCCCCTTTTAGAGTTGCACCTTGGCAGAAACGGTGCGACAATGAACGTGGGGATGGGAGGAGCCGATGTGAGCCTGGGGACAGTGGCACAGAGTATCGCGGGACTGGATGCCTGGCGGGTGAACGCAGAACTGTGGACGAGCAAACAGGATGAAGCCCACAAATACACCAGCGGTATGCGGACCCTGTATTCGGTAGGAGGGGCACAGGAACTTGCCCTGTACCAGGAACTCTTGAGCGGAAAGACGAATATAGAGGAGCTTGCCAGCGGAGACTATAAAGCAAAGACCGAAGCGAATGGGGATGGCACAAAAACCATCTATCTGGGGCAGGGAGCCCTTGCTGATGGCAGCCGCTTTGGCCTCAACATCCTGTTAGCCCACGAAGCGTACCGGAACGGGATTGATGATGGAGTAGAAGGCCAGCGGGTAGAGACCCAGCAGGCAGTCCTGGGCCATATAGGGGCCGCCCTAGCCCTATCGCAGGTATATAGGCTGGGGAGCATCGGCACCGAGATGGCAGAAGAAGTGAACACCTACCTGGAAGCACTGAAAAGCAACAACTATGAAGCCCTGGGTAAACTGCTTGCGGGCTATGACTCGAGTGGGGATTATTGGAGGCTTACAAAAGATGGGAAGCTTGTATTTGATAAACGAGCCTCTCTGACTATAGAGAACCCCGATGGTACTACGAAAGAAATAAGCTGGAAAGAACTTGGCGTATCATCAGATAGGGCCGTAGAAAGTGCCTTAACGAAAATACTCAAAGTAGATTCTGCAACAGCCCGAACGATTATGGAAAAACAAATGGGACTGGTCCATTCAGCAGACAAAGATCCCGAGAAATGGAATTGGTTATCAGAGAATAAAAAATTGCCTGAAAAAGGCTGGTATCCCTTTGTTCCCTCGATAGGTGAAATAAATGAGGGAAAAGGGATGTATGTACGAGATTTAAGTAAAAATATACAAGCCGTCATGCTACGAGATGTGTTTACCGCAACGTATAGAAATGAATTACAAGGAGGAATAGAGAATCCAAAGCTTATTAATGGACTTATAAGTTCAGAAGCAAAATGGTCAAATCCAGGGAGTGCCACCTATGACCCCTTTTCTATCCGAGTATTACAAGAGTTTGGAAGCGTATTTAATAGCTTAGAAAAGCAGCAACAACGTGATGTAGTGAGCCACAGTAATACACCTATGATAGCAGAAACCTTTTTTAATGAGATCATGTCACCTGCAGAATGGGAGAAGTATAAGGCAAAGGGGAACACAACCTATTGCAGCACCTTTGGGTATGAAAAGCTGGTATCCCTTGATCCTCGAATAGCGGTATCAGCATTTCCAAATGGTTTCTTGAGAGCAAATAGCTGGCAAGCAGCGCTTGCATCGAGCCCCTTGTTTACAGAAATCCAAGGGACAGATGCCCTTAATACGATGGTTAGTGCAGCAAATCGAGCTAGTGAAAAGCAGCTTGTAATTGGTGTACTAAACAAAAACCCAGAATCAGGCCATGTAGCTTTTGTGGTACCGAGTGCAACCCCCTATAAATCTTTTAATGGGGTTGTACCGATTACTGGTAATGGTCTATTAGGATATAATGGTAATACTGGGAATGATCCTGGATTCACAATACCGGTCTTTGCCGGGGTAGGTGCTCCAAAAGCTACTGGTATTCTACCATTTGGATATACCTTTGGAAGTATAGAAAGAGATATTCCTTTAAATTATAAAAGGATTACATATTATCGACTAGGATGGTGAAGTATGAGAAAGACAAAGATGCAGTTAGTTATGGCTATATATTTAGTTGTAGGAATTCTAGCTCAAGCGCAGCCATTTACCGATGCAGAACTGAAATGGCTTAAGATGGTAAATGATGATCAGGCTTTTGCGGAGTTCCCTGGGTTTCGACAAATAAAAGAATATCAGAACTATTTTGGGCCCATGGTAAAAGAATATAAGTTATCTGAGGAAGAGATAGATTTTATCGGAAGATGGAGCATACCAGATGGTATATTTCAAGAAAAAAAGGAGGGATATCTTGAAAGACCTAAAAAAGAGGTCAGACAAGTGCTTAATGGATCTAGTATGAGTTTTTTCCCTGATCGTACTTTATTAATTTTATATAATCACTATGATAAATATTTTCCTTTAAGAGCTGTAATAGGAAAATGGAAAATTGAGGCTAATACCTTATATGCAAAGGTAGAGCGAATAATAACTGTCAAAGTACCATTGAAGGCAAAACATGGTGAACACTTAAAACCGGATGATTTCATAGAAACGGATGTTATAAAAAAAGATTGGAAAATATTGTTAAATGAAGTATATTCATCCTATGATAAAACATTGAGGTATCTTTATAAGCCCTTACAACCTTTATTGTCGTCAGAAGATATAGAATTAAATTTTAAATTCAATGATGAACAAATAAGAGAATCTGCATTTTCTGCAGAAGACTTCTATAGAAGATTTTATTTAAGAGGTGAATATATGCGTTTACAAGATTACCTTAAAGGTAAAACAAAGGTATGGGAATATATCGGGACAGAAGTTAATTTTTAAAAATGAAAAAAATGAACTTTAATAAAGTCAAGTGTCTATTAGCATAATAACAAATAGATTCAGTTCTGCCCTCCCCCCGTAGTGGGGGTAGCGGAAGCCCCCGGAAGGGCGGGGGTGTGCAGACCATGAAGGCCGCATAACCCGCCCCTGATTTAAAAGGCCCACCAGGGCCAACTAACCACCACCGAGGCCCCCGCCCTGAGGAGGCTGGAGCGAGGGGGAGCCGCGGAAACAGCAGCCGTACAGCCTGAGTGATTGTCGGGAAGGGGGCGTTGGGAAAAAGTGATGAGGGGTGTCAGGGGAAAAGCTCATGGGCCCTGTCCCATGAGTTTTCCCCTGACAGGACCCCCAGAAATAGTACACAAGCCCCCTTCCCGAAACTACGCAAGGGAAGTGCTCCCCCTACCTCATGCAGCCGGTCAGCCTCAGGACGGACCTGTCGGACACGAAGCTTGCCCAGCTTGAGTACAGCGCCATCCAGGCCCTGATAGGACAAGCCCAGAAGGAAGTGCAGGAAGCAAGTGGAAAGATCTTCGGCTCCGAGGCAGACAACAGCAAGGAAGCGAAGGCAAAGCGCAAAGTTGTCTATGAAGTCAACAAGACGAAAACCGTGGCAACCGACCTGTGGACCATGCTGACCACCTTCAAAACAACGCAGGAAGTGATAGAAGAAACAAACCATGAAGAACGGGAAGCAGGGGCCGGCGAATTCGGGGCCCACATAGGCTATGCCCCGGTAACGAAGGGGAACCCCAATGTGGATGATGGTCTAGATAATATCTGGATCGATAAGGGGACAGGCGAACTAGGCCGGCTCATGAGAAGCTATATCTACTGGTCGATGAAGGAAAGCCAGGGCTGGGCAAGTGTGAATAAGCCGATGTGGGATAAACCCGCCTGGGACGATCGGAGTAGCTGGTTCAAAGCACCGACGATTCGAGGTATTACGGATATCGGGGTGACTATAGCGGCCAGCGTCATGCTCCCCGGAGCGGGCTCCCTGTTGATGAACGCCGCCCTGAACCTGGCCGATGACGCGGTCTTTACGATGCTCGATGTGGGTGGGGGCTACAAGAGCTGGGAGGAAGCGGGCCTTGAGTTCACTAAAAAAGCAGCTTGCAGTGCGGTGAATGTTGGGGTGGGTCAGGTATTCAGCCCTGCGATAACGGTAGCCAACAGTACGCAAGGCATAGGCGGTGTTATCGGAAGCACCATGCTCAGCGGTATGCAAACCCTCACCACCAGCACCCTGAACAGCGCCATCAACGCCGTTAATCTGCAATATGATAAAGATGGCAACCTCCTCGGCCTCGGCTGGTCTGCTGACGCCTTTAATGCTGGTGTCCAGGGCGGCCTCATCAGCGCTGCCACGGGGATGACCAGTAGCTTCACAAGCGGGATGCTGAATCTGGGGCTCGAAGGCTTTGTGGGAAAAACCTATGCCAACGCGGCAACCCTTTCAAACACCATAGGAAGCTTAGCAGGACAGGGAGTAAACTACGCCCTTACGGGAGACTTCACACTCAATGTCTTGAACTTCGGTATGTTTGGGATAAAAGATGCGAATCAAAACTTAGTGAAAAACGGTCTTCTGGAGTTGCACCTTGGCAAAAATGGTGCGACAATGAACGTGGGGATGGGAGGAGCCGATGTGAGTCTGGGGACGGTGGCACAGAGTATCGCAGGGCTTGATGCCTGGCGGGTGAACGCAGAACTGTGGACGAGCAAACAGGATGAAGCCCACAAATACACCAGCGGTATGCGGACCCTGTATTCGGTAGGAGGGGCACAGGAGCTTGCCCTGTACCAGGAGTTGTTACAAGGGAAAACCAACATCGAAGAGCGGACCGATGGAGACTATAAAGCAAAGACCGAAGCGAATGGGGATGGCACAAAAACCATCTACCTGGGGCAGGGAGCCCTTGCTGATGGCAGCCGCTTTGGCCTCAACATTCTGTTAGCCCACGAAGCGTACCGGAACGGGAAGGATGACGGGACTGAAGGGCAGAGACAGGAGACCAAGCAAGCAGTATTGGGCCATATAGGGGCCGCTCTTGCCTTAGCCCAGACCTACGGGATGGGGAGCATCGGCACCGAGATGGCAGGAGAAGTGAACACCTACCTGGAACCACTGAAAAGCAACAATAGCGACAACAACAGTAACAACAACTATGAAGCCCTGGGTAAGCTACTTGCGGGCTATGATGCGAGCGGGGATTATTGGAGGCTTACAAAAGATGGGAGATTGCTGAATGATGGTAAAAAAGAATTACGAGTAGAAGTTGTAGGAGATGATGGGAAAACAAGATGGGCCCTCGTTTCTGGAAGTGAAAAAGAAACGAGTATTGCTGCAGCATTGGTTCATTATTTAGGTAAGGATCGAGCATTAGATTTATTAAAGAAAGATCCGAGCGATATTTCGACCTATGATGATCAAACGCTTAAGGATGTACTAGGCATTAATGATCAAGTAGTCGCTGAAATGCGTAAAGATCGGCTATTCGCTGCTACCGTCCTAAGCAACGCATCTGCTGTGAAGAACAATACGTTCGACCGCCTCATCGGTGAAGCATTGATGAAGCAAAGCGGTATACAGGCAGATGGAAACAGTTGGAAAGGTGAGGGAAGTGGTATAACCTTAACCGATGGAGTAATTCGTGGAAATGCAGCGATGAGATATCTAGGAAATGGAGAATATGAACGGTATTCGATAACCGCTGAGGTAACGAGATTAGCAGGAGCCTACGAGATCTATAAAGATGGCAAGGCAGGCGATCTTGGGAATGGGAATACAAAACTAGAATTTACAAAATGGGATATTGATAGTGGAGAAAAAATCGCGAGTATTGTGGCTGGAGGTATATGGAACTCAGTAGACAATTCGTATGGTCAAAAGGATAGTAAAGGGAATCCAATCGGAAAAGACCAGCCACTGCAATACGTGTTTGGTCCAACGGTGCAAGGGAATACTGTTGCCGCTGGGAAATTCAATATGCGGTGGGCAGAGAATAATAGCGATTGGTGGGGAGAAGTTTTAACTATTTCAGATGCCATGACCATAGCAGGTGAACGCATAGGACCAACTGGACATGGACAAGACCATATGGATGAAGGCCGTTGGAGGGTTCATTGGACAAATTATGGGTTTAGTGATGGCTGTTTTGTGGCAAAAGGACAAGAACATATGACCAATCTCATGAATAGTTTGAAATCATGGGGACTCATGAGAGGATATAGTATAGCAAGTACGATGATAGATCAAAATAACTACTACACATATGCGTATCGATATAAAACGAGGAGTTGGTAATGAAAACAATGCTGATTATCATGGTATGTCTAATATGGAGTATCGTATCTGTTACAGGTCAGCAGTTCCCAGATGCCAATTACCTGGTACCTGTTGATCATCAATTATATATACCGGATATGGACAACCCTTGGATAGGATTTCCATCACATTCAATCTTTCTTGTAGGAGCTTATTATAATGGATATCAAATAGTAGATGCCTATGATGGACGGACATACATTTATACCGCATCAGATATACGAATAGCTGATGATGGGTATATATATGTGAGTACGGGAGAAGATAAAGAACATGAACCGTTTTTGGTATTGATGGGTGGAGATATCATACTGCATTTTTCAAATAAATATCTAACTAAACCTGAACTGTATTTTGGAGGACAAGAAGCGCGCATGGGCCCATTTTTAGTCGGTGGCCCTGAATGGGCGTATTATATGTTCTCAATAAAAGATATTAAAAAAACCGGGGATTTATATGAAAATAACGATACTGGGCTCTGGAATGATGGGATAAAAGCTATTCGGGTATGGTCAATATTAACAGAAACAATAAAAGGTGAAAAAATCACCTATGGCCCTGAACGGATGCGACATCCATTTTATGACTGGGGAGATATGAAAATCAATTTTAATAATGCATCCTTGTTCTGGGCAGAGGGAGAACCAGGTCCAGGAATAGGAGGGAAAATTGTAGTTGAATTTACCCGGGAAACAGATCATGTAATGGTACTGAATGGTGCAATTGATTTATCAAGACGGTATCTGTATAAGGCGAATAACCGATTAAAACAAATAACAATAGAAAGTGAATCACCACGATTTGTAATAGAATATAGCTTTGAAGATATTGTTCAGTTTCATAAAATCAATTTGCCACAGAAAACGAGCAAGATCATTATAACGATAAAAGATGTATATAAAGGAAGTAAATGGGATGATACCTGTATCAGTGCCATCTTTCTCAAACAAGAACCAATGAGGCTGCGTTCAGATTATGATAAAATTATAGAGGAATATATTAAGCGAAGGGGATTTGATAAAAAAATTGCGGAGTATAATGCCAAACGCAAATTACCAAAAACTAATTAAAGAAGGTAATTTACTTATATTACGGGCAAACAAAATGTTATCATTCCGTATCATGCGAAATCGTGGGATACGAGAAAGACAACAGATTGGTTAATCACCTGAATGGGTAACGGACTGACAAAATAAGTCAAGATAGTTTACTCCCGCATATCCCATCCCCCTCCCCCCGTAGTGGGGGCAGCGGAAGCCCCCGGAAGGGCGGGGTGTGCTGGCCCGTAAGGCCCCATAACCCGTCCCTGACTCGAAAAGTACACCAGTGCCCACGCAACACCACCGAGACTCCCCCACCGATCCCCCCGCCCTGAGGAGGCTGGAGCGAGGGGGAGCCGCGGCAACAGAAGCGGCACCCCTGGCTTGATAGTTCCACCCTTATAGCTTTTGCACTTCTTCGATGCTGAGCCCCGTAACTTCGGCAATTTCCTGCAGGCTTAAGCCCTTCTCTTTCAGTTTTTTGGCGGTTTCAAGCTTACCTTCCAACTTACCTTCGAGTTTCCCTTTGAAAATACCCTGTTGTAACCCCTGTTGTAACCCTTGTTGTAACCCCTGTTGTACACCCTGTTGTACCAGTTCCTGTTTCCATTTATTCAGTGTTGTGGCAAGCATGGTGGGAGCCTCCTTTGTGTCGAGTTGTTCCGTCACCCAATCGGGTACCGGTTTGGAGAAAAACGTGTTCAGCCAGGATAAAAACGCCCGATAGACTTCAGGCTGTTCCTGTTCCAGCAAAGTCCCCAGCTGCTTAAACACCCCCGCCAATTCATCGGGGGTCGTCGTTTCAACTAAGAATAAGGCACCAATAAGATTCTTGAGGGCAAGCAACTGGTGCCGCTCAAACTCATTCTCTGCAATTTTAAAATAGCGAAATTGCGGGATAAAGTCCAGATGAATGCGGTTATCTATGAGTTCAGCCAGCTGTTCCGGTGCAGTCCAGCGGGCCTCCCCATTATACAACAGAATAGGAAATACCGGCGGCAGGGTTTTCAGGGTAGGCTCCTGTTTCAGGAGGCTTGCATAGAACTCCAGGATGTACCGCAATATTCTCAAGGCCATGAAATGGTCGACGGTCGATTGGAATTCCATGAGGATATAGAGGTAGATTTCAACCCCCGTGGTTAAGGGGATGCGCCAGATAAGGTCTGATTCAAGCTTCTTCTTGGCTGGAGTGATAAAGGACTTATCGATAGTACAGGCTCGTGAAAAGTCCAGGTACTGCACCCAGGGCTCATTGACACAGGAGAGGAGGAGTTCTTGTAGTATTTGTGGATGAGAAAAGAGATCCTTGTAGCCATAGTCATGGACTTGCTTCATGGGTAGGAGGATAGCATAGGGACGTGGGACAGACAAGGGACGCAGTGGGGGTAGCGGAAGCCCCCGGAAGGGCGGGGGTGTGCAGACCATGAAGGCCGCATAACCCGCCCCTGATTTAAAAGGCCCACCAGTGCCCACGCAACACCACCGAGTACCCCGCCCTGAGGAGGCTGGAGCGAGGGGGAGCCGCGGCAACCGAAGCCGTACACCCTGAGTGATTGTCGAGAAGGGGGCGTTGGGAAAAGGTGGTGGGGGGTGTCAGGGGAAAAGCTCATGGGCCCTGTCCCATGAGTTTTCCCCTGACAGGACCCCCGGAAATAGTACACAAGCCCCCTTCCCGATACTACGCAAGGGAAGTGCTCCCCCTTCCGCTGGGCCGATGATGAAACGGTGCGGCAGGCTGCCCAGCAGCAGTACCGGGACACCCTGAAAGCCTACATCGCCGGGAAGGCGAGCAAGGCAGACCTGGACACAGCAGCGAGGGCCGCCTATGGGGACCAGGCGGCAAGCCAGAAGACCCACCTCGCTAAGCTCGTAGGAGTCTACGAAGACAACCTGGAGAGTATGCTCAATGGCTCCAGTGCCTACCAGAGGGAATATGCCCAGCTGGGTCAGGAACTGGCCGATTCCATCGGACAGACCTATCGGGCCCGCTTTGCGGCGGAGCTTGCGGCCCGGGAAGCGGAGTGGAACGTAGAGCGGCGGGACCTGCAGGAGAAACAGGCCGCCTGGCGGGAAGCGGCGGGGCTCATCCTCGAACGGGGCCGAGCTGACTGGAAGGCCGGAGCGGAACGCCTGCGGGATAGCTACACGAGCTGGAAGAAGAGCTTTACCGAAGCCTACGCCCAGGGGAGTGCCGCCTGGGATGGGGCCTACCTGGAGGGCCTTAAGGAAAAAGAAGCCTGGGCCGAGCGGGCAACCGCGGCGGCGAGTACCGCAGCCAGCGAAGCGATGCTCGCCCTGGTAGGCCAGGATGCGGAAGCGGGGGCGAGAACCTTTGACACCCTAGGTCTTGTGGCGGAGCTCTCGAGCGGGGCCGAGGAAGCGAAGGCGGGGATACGGGATGTATTGAGCCTGGCGGGCATAGTCAACCTGACGAGCGCCCTGAACGCCAGCATGGGCAGTGCGGAGACCACCGTGAGCCAGGTACGGACCGGGTTGGGGGGCCTCGGGCTCTGGGACAGCGGGAAAGCCCAGGTAGCGGCAGCCCGGTTTACGAAGGAAGCGAACCAGGAGTTAGCAAGCCGGCAAGCCCGGCTCGTCGCCGCCCAGGCCCGGGACATGGCCCAGGCAAGCATCAAGGGACTGGAAGAACAGGTACAGAGGGCCAACGAGAACTTCCGGGAGAGCATGGATGAAACCTTTGTGCTTAAGGGCAGTTGGCGGAAGGAAGGCCAGCACTACCGGAAGGACGTGGTAGTCTACTCAACCCTCCTGGACCCGGTGGTAACCGAAGGGGCGAGCGTCCAGGGCTACATCGCCTACCTCATGCAGCCGGTGAGCCTCAGGACGGACCTGTCGGACACGAAGCTCGCCCAGCTAGAGTACAGCGCCATCCAGGCCCTGATAGGCCAGGCCCAGAAGGAAGTGCAGGAAGCAAGTGAAAGGATCTTCGGCTCCGAGACCGACAACAGCGAGGAGGCGAAAGAAAAGCGGACAAAAATAGTCAAGTTCTTTAAGACGAGGAAGGTGCAGATAGGGGAGCGGGAAGTCACCTCAACCGATAGCGACGGCAACCTGGTGGTTACCAAAGTCCCAGTATATAAAGATGAAACCTATGAGGATGAAAATCTGCGGCAGACGAAGACCTGGAGTGCCGGCGAGTTTGGGAGCCATATCGGCTATGACCCGGTGTTAAAAGAAAGCCCAAATATTGATGACGGGCTGGAACAGCTTTGGCAGGATCGTGGTATGGGCGAGCTGGGCCGGCTCATGAGAAGCTACATCTACTGGTCGATGAAGGAAAGCCAGGGCTGGGCGAGTGTGAATAAGCCTATGTGGGATAAGCCCGCCTGGGACGACCGGAGTAGCTGGTTCAAAGCGCCGACGATTCGTGGAATCACCGATATCGGGGTGACCATCGCGGCCAGCGTCATGCTCCCCGGAGCGGGATCTCTGTTGATGAACGCCGCCCTGAACCTGGCCGATGACGCGGTCTTTACGATGCTCGATGTGGGCGGGGGCTACAAGAGCTGGGAGGCAGCGGGCCTTGAGTTCGGGAAGAAAGCCCTCAGCAGTGCGGTGAATGTTGGGGTGGGTCAGGTATTCAGCCCTGCGATAACGGTAGCCAACAGTACGCAAGGCATAGGCGGTGTTATCGGAAGCACCATGCTCAGCGGTATGCAAACCCTCACCACCAGCACCCTGAACAGCGCCATCAACGCCGTTAATCTGCAATATGATAAAGATGGCAACCTCCTCGGCCTCGGCTGGTCTGCTGACGCCTTTAATGCTGGTGTCCAGGGCGGCCTCATCAGCGCTGCCACGGGGATGACCAGTAGCTTCACAAGCGGGATGCTGAATCTGGGGCTCGAAGGCTTTGTGGGAAAAACCTATGCCAACGCGGCAACCCTTTCAAACACCATAGGAAGCCTCGCCGGTCAGGGAGTAAACTACGCCCTTACGGGAGACTTTACCCTGAATGTGCTTAACTTCGGCATGTTTGGGATACAGGATAGAAATGGTAACTTGGTCAAAAATGGATTACTCGAGTTGCACCTTGGGAAAAACGGTGCGACAATGAACGTAGGAATGGGAGGAGCCGATGTGAGCCTGGGGACGGTTGCACAGAGTATCGCAGGGCTTGATGCCTGGCGGGTGAACGCAGAACTGTGGACGAGCAAGCAGGATGAAGCCCACAGGTACACCAGTAGCCTGAGGACCCTGTATTCGGTAGGAGGGGCACAGGAGTTTGCCCTGTACCAGGAGTTGTTACAAGGGAAAACCAACATCGAAGCGCGGACCGATGGAGACTATAAAGCAAAGACCGAAGCGAATGGGGATGGCACAAAAACCATCTATCTGGGGCAGGGAGCCCTTGCTGATGGCAGCCGCTTTGGCCTCAACATTCTGTTAGCCCACGAAGCGTACCGGAACGGTATAGATGATGGAGTAGAAGGCCAGCGGGTAGAGACCCAGCAGGCAGTTCTGGGACACATAGGGGCCGCTCTTGCCTTAGCCCAGACCTACGGGATGGGGAGCATCGGGGAAGCCATGACCGGTGAAGTGAACACCTACCTGGAAGCACTGAAAAGCAACAACTATGAAGCCCTGGGTAAGCTGCTTGCAGGCTATGATGCGAGTGGGGATTATTGGAGGGTTACAAAGGATGGGAATTTAGTATGGGATGGAAAAAAGGATTTATATGATGAAAATGGTCGGTTATTGAAGAAAACAAACGATGAAAGTTTCTATGGATCCTTTGCATCAGCCATGGGAATCAGCAAAGAAGAGGCAAAAAAGATACTCGAGTCTGATCGATATAATATAGTCTTTAAAGATAACAAAGTCAGAACGATAGCTGATAAAAAAGACCGTACCAATGATGAAAGTTTCCAGTTTGAAACGACGAGTGCATTCAAAGCACAGTATACGTTTCAAATGCAGTATGTTGATCAGGTGGCAACGAAATACGGAGGAAGTATGAGTGCTGCGGTCGCAGCATTTAAGCATGATATGGCAAACAAACTGGAACTGAGCAGGATTGCAGGAACCATAGACGACGTAGCGCTAGCAGGAAAAGGGATGGTGACAGGGCTTGAAGGGTTTGCAAAGCAATATGATGCAACACTTTATGGCGAACGTTACGGATCTTTTGGTGTACCGGGTTTGCTGAATGCTAGAGCAGCCGCAGCTTTTAATGAACGAAAGGTTGCCTCAGCTTTAAATGAGATCTATCAAAATAAAACTCGTTCAGATAATCATCCGATATATCAATATATCTTGAATGAAACCATCTCTCCTTTGCTTGGGCCAGATGGTAGTCCTACACCAAGGGTTGGTGCAAATCGTCTTTCAGATGATCCGATTTATTTGACCACCCGGACACGATATGATGATGGAAAAGAACATGGTTGGTCCCGTGATGGAAAATTTGCAATGAGTGCTGATTTAGGTACTCGTGATATTCCATTGATAACCAAAACTTTTACGAATGCAACGATATTTACACAGAGCAATCCTTTTGGTTGGAGAGATGATAGTGGTGGGTATGCTCAAATGGATGCCGGCCCGCTGGATATTCGGTATGTGCATCTTGGTAATAGTTGGCAATTACAGCGATTGATGAATCTAAATCAATCCGCTGTATTAAATAACTTATATCGATACAGTCTTCCCCCAGGCTTAACTTTTGGTCCTTTATATGAGGGACAACTTCCTTTAAGCACAGGTACTCATTTACATATGGAGTTTATATGGCGATAAGAATAATAAATTTACTGTTTTTTATAGGTCTTTGCTTTTCTTTAATTACTTGCAGCTTAAAAAAAGAAGATACTAAAGAAATGGATACAAACAAACTGCAACAATCGAACGAGAGTGTTAGTTTGGATGTTGCTAACCATGAAGATAGCCGTCTTACTAAGCTAAGCTCAAGTACATTTAAAGAAATCTTAGAACAAGATTGGGGTTTTACAATTGATATAATACCGATAGCTCTAAGTGAAGAAACGTATCTTGGTGGTATAGTACGGAAAAATGGAATTTGGGTTGCTGGATATGATTCTGGATTTGCAACATGTGAATTAGTGAGCATGGAAATGCTACGATCCGATATCGTACGGTTTGTAGTTGATATTTGGAAGAATGAGGATCCAGAGCGACCCTTTGCTGCACGACAACCAAATACACCTGCATACAGATTTTATGTCGATTTATCTGAATCCGACTTTAGGGCCGCTGTACGTAAAGGGGTTCTTGAAAAAAAACAAGTGGTAGTTATCCCTGTTGAAGCTTATAATATAGCGGGCGAACGCGTAGGAGAGTGGTTTCGAAACATTTCTACAGGAAATGATAAGAAAGAAAGTCAATAAACAAACTGAGTTAAGCTTCAACAAGTACTTTCGGGTATTTTTCCGGTTGTCAGCATGAAGCACATTTTTATTGGTTATGAAAACCAATTCATACAAAATAAGTCAAGATAGTTTACTACAGTATATCCCATTTTCCTCCCCCCCCCATCGTGGGGGTAGCGGAAGCCCCCGGAAAGGCGGGGGTGTGCAGACCATGAAGGCCGCATAACCCGCCTTAGACTCGAAAAGCGCACCAGGGCAAACCAACCACCACCGATCCCCCCGCCCTGAGGAGGCTGGAGCGAGGGGGAGCCGCGGAAACAGCAGCCGTACAGCCTGAGTGATTGTCGGGAAGGGGGCGTTGGGAAAAGGTGGTGAGGGGTGGCGGAAAGAAACGAGGGGGCAGGGGGCCCCCTCGTTTCTTTAAGACAGGACCCCCGGAAATAGTACGCAAGCCCCCTTCCCGATACTACGCAAGGGAAGTGCTCCCCCTTTTAGAGTTGCACCTTGGCAAAAACGGTGCGACAATGAACGTGGGGATGGGAGGAGCCGATGTGAGCCTGGGGACTGTGGCACAAAGTATCGCAGGACTGGATGCCTGGCGGGTGAATGCAGAGCTGTGGACGAGCAAACAGGATGAAGCCCACAAATACACCAGCGGTATGCGGACCCTGTATTCGGTGGGAGGGGCACAGGAGCTTGCCCTGTACCAGGAACTCTTGAGCGGAAAGACGAATATAGAGGAGCTTGCCAGCGGAGACTATAAAGCAAAGACCGAAGCGAATGGGGATGGCACAAAAACCATCTATCTGGGGCAGGGAGCCCTTGCTGATGGCAGCCGCTTTGGTCTCAACATTCTGTTAGCCCACGAAGCGTACCGGAACGGTATAGATGATGGAGTAGAAGGCCAGCGGATAGAGACCCAGCAGGCAGTCCTGGGACACATAGGGGCTGCTTTTGCCTTAGCCCAGACCTACGGGATGGGGAGCATCGGGGAAGCCATGACCGGTGAAGTGAACACCTACCTGGAAGCACTGAAAAGCAACAACTATGAAGCCCTGGGTAAGCTGCTTGCGGGCTATGATGCGAGTAAAGATTATTGGTTAATTAAAATGGACGGAACCATAGAAGATACAGAAGAGAGAGCGTTTTATAGAGAATATATTGATGCAAATGGTAACATAAAAAGAGAAAAAATAGAAGGTTCTGAATATACAGGTTCGAGGATGTTAGCGCTCTACAATTTTCTTGGTGATAAAATGATACAGAAAATGTATGAAGAATCACTAACATCACCATCAAAGTTAGCCACAGTACCAAAAACGGATATCTTTTCATTTAATGATAAAGTACTTCAAGATGTTTTGGGGTGGTCTAAAAAGGATAAAATA
This sequence comes from Gracilinema caldarium DSM 7334, assembly GCF_000219725.1. Classification (GTDB taxonomy): domain Bacteria; phylum Spirochaetota; class Spirochaetia; order Treponematales; family Breznakiellaceae; genus Gracilinema; species Gracilinema caldarium. The sequence goes on from NC_015732.1 coordinate 1,217,730, forward strand.
CTAGCACGTAAAGAAGGATTTTGTATGGCGGATCTCACAGAAGAACAAAAGAAGAAATTAGTTATAGAACAGCTACTAGTACAAAATGGATATACTTATGGGAAAGATATTTGGATTGGAACTGGGATGAAGGTCCCAGGTATGAAGGCAAATGAATCGATAGGGATACGTCTTGTTAATGGGCAATGGGAAAAGTTTACAGCAGGGATGGAAATAAGGAGGGATGCTGATGCTTTCGATGTTTGGAAAAATAATGTAGCTTCCAATGATTATAATGTAAAAGATAGTGCGGATGTGTCTTTTTACAAGAGAAATCTCGATACCGGTGTAACAGAGTTATATAATGGAGCAACAACAAACTGGGCAAGCATTGATAAAAAGAGTAGTGGAACTGAAGTTTCAATTGGAGGTAATACATATAAAGGAAATACCATAGTTTCAGAATGGTTCAAAATGCATTTTATTGATTATCCTGTCGCTACGTACGGTGTTGCATATGTAGGTGTTTTAACTGATGCTCAGATTTTAAGTGATACAGCGGGTACTCAAATACTAACGAAAGCCGGAAGAAGAACAGGGTATCCTACCGAGGATCGGTGGCTTTTCCATTCTTTTGATAAAGGAGCGAGTTCTGCTGGCTGTATCGGACCGATGAGTGATATAAATTCTCCAATAATATGGAATTCTGCTGCTTATTCTACATCAGGTAGTCAATCAGGAGCCTACTATATGCAACAAATAGTAAATCAACTGATGAGTCAGTGGGGAATATATAAAGGATATGAGTTTTCAGTGCATTTAGTAGGGCAGCAGACACCTACTTACTACAAATATTAGTGAGTATCACATATGGAGACGGCGAATATGAAAGGGAAAATGGTATCTGTGTTTCTTATAATGCTTACGGTGTTTTTGAATGCCCAGGAACTGCTCTGGTTTCCAATGGATTCGACATGGTTTGGTGCGAATACTGGGAAAAAATCAACTGTGCAGTTCATAGAATATAATGATTTTAAAATTATTATTTATAATAAATTTTTGTTTTTTTTAAATAACACTGATAATTATGATAATTTTAAGAGTCTGTTATATGAAATAAGTGAAATAATTATAGATTCTAGTACAGGATATAGATATTACAATGCAAAACATCTAGGTAGCAAAGAAAATACAAGAATATATTTATTACAAAGCAAAGATTATATAATAATTATTGAAAAAAAAATTGAAAATAACGTTGTTAATTTAATGTATGGTTTTGATCATATAGAAAATTATAAAAAGTCAATAGAAGAAATGATAGAGCATAGGAGAAGAGCAAGAGTAGGTGATGGGTTTTTTGAATATGAGTATATAGATAGCGGTATCAAATCTGTAGATGCTTCATCTTATTTAACAGAGACTATCGCTAATAAAATGGTTGATTATAAACCTGCATACTTAATTAATAGAATATGTAAACTACAAGAAAATATAGATGTTTCTTTTCCTATCTTTGACAATTTTATGCGCTGTTGGGCCGAGGGAGTTCCCGGTGACGGAATTGGACAGTGGCTTGAAGTAGAATTTACAAGGTTTAGCGATGAGATTATGATTTTAAATGGATATGTAGATTTTAGAAACATGAGTGCTTATAAGAATAATAATCGGTTAAAGAAAATCAGAGTAGAATCCGAACAACCAAAATTTAGCATTGAATATACGCTTCCTGATTATGTTGCATATCATTCTGTGCCACTTCCGCAAAAGACAAAGAAGGTAAAGATTACCATACTTGAAGTATACAAAGGCCTTAAATACGATGACACATGCGTGACAGCAATTGCATTACCACAAGAACGAACTCGGAGTATTGAAGAAGAAAAACAAGAGGTCATTCAATATTTAAGGAAAATACATGTATTTGAATATTTAGAACGATATAAAAAAGAGATAAGGAACAAGAATTAAATTATGAGAGTTTGGCTCTTTTTTATATAAATGGTTTTACTACTCTATTTAACAGTGTTTGGAAAAGTCCAGGTCCGTAACAAAGGGGTTGTTGATACAGGACTTGAGTATATGATAGGGCCTTGGGAATGAGAAAAGAAATCTTAACAAAACTGTATCGTGTGGTTGAGACATGGGAAAATGGTAGCATTGGAAGAGCTGGCAGACAAGAGGAGTAGGGGTAGCGGAAGCCCCCGGAAGGGCGGGGTATGCTGGTCCGTAAGGCTCCATCCCCCACCTCAGACACGAAAAGTGCAGAAGGGCCAACTAACCACCACCGAGGCTCCCGCCCTGAGGAGGCTGGAGCGAGGGGGAGCCGCGGCAACCGAAGCCGTACACCCTGAGTGATTGACGGGAAGGGGGCGTTGAGAAAAGGTGGTGAGGGGTGGCGGAAAGAAACGAGGGGGCAGGGGGTCCCCCTCGTTTCTTTAAGACAGGACCCCCGGAAATAGTACGCAAGCCCCCTTCCCGAAACTACGCAAGGGAAGTGCTCCCCCTTTTAGAGTTGCACCTGGGTAAAAACGGTGCGACAATGAACATCGGGATGGGAGGAGCCGATGTGAGCCTGGGGACGATTGCAGAAAGCATGAGCGGCCTACGGGATACCCTAAAGATAAGCGGGGCAAAGCTAGCAAGCCTTGCAGGCCACTATGAAGGGGTATCAACCTTAAATGCGGTGAACATGCTGGGCTATTCGGGGGATACAAATAACTTTGCCCTGGGTCGCGCTATCTGGGACGATAGGAGAAAGGTGCGGTATAGCAAGGATTTAAAGACAGCCGATGGCTATTACGGAGCATATAACGGAACAGATATACCGAATGAAATACAACTTTCAAGCGATTTTTTAGGTAAAGGAAAAGAGCTCGCTGCAAAGCTTGCAGCTGTGATGGCCCATGAGGGGACCCATGTGGCGGGGAATCGGTATGAAGCAGTAGCGCATCAGCAGGGGCTACAGACCTATGGAACCTTACTTGAGATCTTCGGCTTACAGGGTGATCGTGAATTTGCCCTGGGTATGATTGCCGCACTGTTGGATCCAGCATCATATAAAGAAAATGAAAGCTCAAAACAAAACATGGAAATACGGGTATATGCAAATGGTACCCACAAGATTTTTGATAATAAACAGAAAGCCTTAACCTTTACCTATTTGAATGCAGAAGGAGACAAAGTTGGTGGGTATACCATTAATGATCCCAGTATACAAGCCATGCCTGGAAGGGCTGCTGCATTGGCAAAAATATGGGGTCTTGAAAAGATAGAAGATCAGTTGGGGAGTTCATTAAATAGCACAGATACTTATGATTATCAGACACTGAAAGATGTTTTGGGACTTTCTGATGCAGAAATACGAAAGGTACAACGCAGCGGAACATTACCGAATAATATTACAGAAGCACAACGCTTGAGTTTAGCAGGAGATGCCTTACTAAAACGTGCAGGAGGAGTTTGGGATACAACAGAAAATGTATGGTCTGGAATGGATTTGTCACTAACCAATACCGTTCTACCTGGAGGTCTGTATGGATGGCTTAACGAGCAGGGCACATACGAATTTGCAGCCACATCGATGAATATCATTCGAAATCCCTTAAGTTATTTTGTTAGAAACTCAAAAGAAGCCCCAAATTTAGCTTATGCTGGAAAAGATAGTGTTGAAGTAACCCAGTGGGACCTTGAAGGTAATATGCTTATGGGACCACAGCGATTTAATGGATTTACCTCAGTGCAGACAATATTTGATGATAATGAATATGATGCTTTTGTACAGGTGCCATGGAGTTCAGTATATAATAGTCATGGAATGGTGAATGTAGGTCCAGAAACACTTATGAAGGGAGATATTGGATTTGTATTATTACAATATCCTGATAACAGCAAAATCGATTTATGGGGCATTGCAAAGGATGATCCTTATTTACGAGCCGTTATGGGAACAATCATGGCAGGCACAAGAGTAAAACCAGATGGAAGCACAACCTTATCAAATGCATCAATAGCAATGCATCCTACGATCAATTTTGGTAATACTGGTTGTCCTGTAACTGGAAATTGGGGTGGACAAACGGGTGTAACATTATTTACCAATTTTACATCATATTTAACAAATGATTTAAAACTTCCTTACGGCTATGTGTTGTATGGAAAGCTAATAGAACAAAATAATCCCTATATCAAGGTAGGAAGGTAGGTTGCCATGAAGAATAAATTACTTACACTTTTTAACATGTCATTAGTAATATTCAATATCTTTGGGGAAGAACAGGATGTATGGATATTTCCTACAATTTCATACATTCAAAGAATTGAAAATTATAATACCAATTTTGATTTTATTAATTCACATTATAAGTATTATAGTCTTGAAAAGCCATTACACGATTACCCCTTTATCGTGGCAGATAACAATTATATCTATCTTAGAGAGACGAAACCAATCTTAAGGATAGAACGAAAGAGGATACAGACCGAAGCAGATGGCTTTCAGACAGTTCAAGAAGGAGATACGAAATGGGTCATCATAACTGGTGGTGGATATGTAGCAAAAAATAGAATACCACCAAAGTTGAGCGAATCTTATGTTAGCAATTTTAAACGATTGCAAGAGTTCCAGGAAGGATTATTACAGAAAAACCTCAATTTACGTAATCCTTATTTTGATGTTACTTTTATACTTCCACAAGTGATAAAAAGAGTAACATTATCTAGCCCATTTTTAGAAGAAACAATTCGAGGTGTTAAGTATCTATATAATGATGATATAATACAGTACCGCTGGTTTTATTATTATTTAAATAGAGGTTTAGTAGCAATGTACTTTGTAAATGATCCAACCCCAATGGTGGAAGGAGCTCCGGGAAATGGGGTAGGCCTCACGATAGATATAGAATTCCATATACCAAGTGATAATGTGGTCGTCTTAAATGGTTTTGTGGATATGGAACGAAGACACTTATATAAACGTAATGCCAGAATGAAAAAAGTTGCAGTACAGAGTGAAACGTTTGCGTTTGAGTACGAATTTGAAGACTATGTTCATTTTGCACAAATAGATTTTCCTGAAACAACAAATAAAGTTCGATTAACAGTACTCGAGGTGTTTGAAGGGAGCCACTATGATGATTTATGTATATCAGGCCTCTTCACAAATCCAGATATCAAGCATACTCGTAACAGCCCGTTAGTATATGAATTATTACATGAGGCTCAAAGAGAGCCTGTAACAATTTTTGTGTAAACGGCTATACTACAAGAAGGAGTACGTATGGCCATTACCAAAGAAGTTCTGGATGAATTAATGAAAGAGTATCGAGGTCCTGATGATCTCATAGGTCCCGACGGCCTGCTGAAGCAGTTAACCAAAGCCCTGATAGAGCGGTCCATGGGAGCAGAGCTCACTGAACATGTGGGCTACGAAAAGCATGACCAGGGTGAAAAACCAACGACTAACCGACGGAACGGGAAAACGAAAAAGACCCTTAGAACCGATCAGGGGCCAATAGAAATCGAGGTCCCACGAGATCGGGATGGCACCTTTGAACCAGCTATCGTCCCCAAACATCAACGGGAGTTTAAAGGCTTTGATGACAAAATCCTGTCCATGTACGATCGAGGGATGACGACCCGAGAAATTGCAGGACACCTCAAAGAGATATATCAGGTTGATGTATCCCCAGAGCTGATTAGCCGGGCAATCGATTCGGTTAAAGAATTATTAGACACCTGGCGGAATCGGACCCTGGATTCCTTGTACCCCATCGTGTTTCTCGACGCCATTGTGCTCAATGTCCGAGATGATGGGAACGTAGCTAAAAAAGCCCTGTATCTAGCCCTCGGCATCACTATAACGGGCAAAAAAGAGCTCTTAGGGCTTTGGATCGACCAGGCAGAAGGAGCATCATTTTGGCTGCGGGTGCTTAATGAGCTTAAGAATCGGGGTGTCCAGGATATTTTAATAGCAGCCGTAGATGGTTTAAGCGGCTTCCCTGAAGCGATTACCACGGTATTCCCCAAAACGGAAGTCCAACTCTGTATGGTCCACATGGTGCGTAACTCGTTGAAATACGTGCCCTATAAGGACCGGAAAGCAGTAGCTGCGGACCTTAAAAAGATTTACACTGCGGCAAGTGAAACTGCAGCAGAAGAGGAACTCACTCAATTTGCCCAACGGTGGGATACTAAGTACCCCATGATTGCTCGATCGTGGAAAATGCGTTGGGCAGAAGTAGTGCCCTTTTTTAAATACCCGGAACCAATACGCAAAGTGATCTACACCACGAATGCGATTGAATCGTTAAATTACTCAATCCGAAGAATCACTAAAAACAGGTTGAGCTTTCCCACAACCGATGCAGCGCTAAAGCTGGTATTTATGGGATTACAACATATCTCTAAAAAATGGACCATGCCTATCCGAGACTGGGGTATGGCAATGCATCAATTCAGCATCTTTTATGGCGATCGGGTATCGCTATGACAATTACCGTTTACACAAAATTAGGGATAGGCTCTTAAAAATGGAACCTCCCCACCGGGTAAGAAATCCTACATGTGGGCTGCGGTGGGCTATGTGGATGGGAAGCCGATACACCGGTTTGCCTATCATCCGAGCCGATCCGGCAGTCTTGCCGATACCCTGCTGAAAGGTTTCTCAGGATATATCCAGACCGATGGGTATAAGGGCTAGGATCATCTTGCGGCTTGAGTCGGAGTACCGGGGAAAACTCACCTCAGGACAGTTGACCACTGAACAGTTTGTTAGCGAGCGGAATCGTGCCATGGTGCCGATCTTTGAAGAACTGCGGTCCTGGCTCTTGGCACGCTCCTATGAGGTGGCTCCGAAGAGTAAACTGGGAATGGCCATAGCCTATGCGCAAGAACTGTTTGATCGGACGATTCGGTTTGTAGAACATCCGCCGCTAACCCCTGACACGAATCGGGTTGAAAATGCGATTTGGCCCTTTGTGGTAGGACGAAAGAACTGGCTCTTTTCGGGTAGTGCTCTGGGGTGCTCATGCCCAGTGCAGAGCTCTACAGCCTCATCGAGACCGTAAAGGCAAACGGACATGAGCCCTTTCGTACCTCTGTTATCTCTTTGATAAGCTCCCAACCTGTACAACCGTAGCCGAACGAGAAGCATTGCTACCCTATCGTTTAGCTCCTGCAAGCTACACCATCAACGGAATGTAATTGACGGTTATATCAGAATTAGTAGAATTATTGTAATAAATTCATGATATTGGTTCTTCCCCATCGTTTAGCAATATCATAGGGTGTTTCATCTTCATTATTTTTTATGCTTTTTAATGCACCAAGTTCAATCAAGGTTTTTATTGTAGCCTCGTTTCCTTTGCTTGCTGCAAGATGTAGGATCGTGTTTCCCATAGGATCTTTATTATTTATATTTTTTGTATTTAAGAGTACTTTAATTATTTCAGGCCCCCTGGAAATAATCATTGAAGCAGCTGATTCTCCATCTGAGGCTATATTAAAGAGATCTGCCCCAATATCGATGAGAAATTTTGCTGTTTCCCATGCTTCCTGATCGATAGCGATTCTGAGGGCTGTTTTACCCTGGGCATCCACCATGTTGAGACGACCTCCCAGGTCTGTAATTGTTTTTATTATAGGTATGGCTGCTCCAGAGAGAACAGCGATATGTAGCGGTGATCTGCCGTAATCATCAGAGAGAGCAAGTCGATCTTTAGTTAACAGGACTCTTACAATTTCAGGGGAACCTGCCATAGCAAGTTGAAAAGGGGTTTTCCCCTGTGCATTCTGTGCATGGATCGCTGCACCTCGGGAAAGTAACAAGTTACATATATCTTTTTGATTACTTGAAACTGAAATATGTAATGGTGTATCACCGTTTATGTTTCGAGCCATTGGATTTGCTCCTGTATCAAGTAATACTTCTACATTAGAAGGAACACCTGATATAATTGCTTCAAATAATGGGGTTTGTCCTTGGTTGTTTCTTATTTCCAAATCGGCTTTGGCTTGAATAAGACGGTTTGCAATAATACCAATTCCTAATCGTTCAGCCTGATGTAAAGCTGTATCCCCAGAAAGATTTTGTATATTTACATCCAATCCTGATTGGAGCAGTACAGGTACACAATCAGTAGCGTTCCAACGAACTGCAGCATGGAGAACCGTATTACCCAATTTATCGCGAGCCTGAATATTGGCTCCGGCAGAAAGTAATACGTTGACTGTTTTCGGTGCGTTGTTTCTGACAGCAAAAAATAAGGGAGTTTCACCTGTAGCATTTTTCATTTCTAAAGAAATACCCCGTTGGACTAATAAAGGAATAATTGAATCCATACGCCATTGAGCTGTATAATGTAGAATACCATTCCCTAAGCCATCCTGAGCATCATAGGTTGATGAATTGAGCATCCAATGTTTAATATTATTAGGATCTTTAAAAGCTAAGTAGAGAGGACTTTCTCCTTTTGAATTTACTGCAAAGATATCAGCTCCTCGGGTAATGAGTAATTCACCTATTTCTCGTTCATCCAATTCCACGGCGAAATGTAGTGCTGTGTCACCAGCCTTATTTCTACTCTGAACCGAACCTTTATTGTCAATAATTTGGGCAATTATTTTTACTGGTGCACTATTAATTGTCGCTATATGTAAAAGAGTATTACCTTTGTTATCACTTTTTAGAACCGTCTCTTGTGTTATCAGTTCTGTTAAGGCTGAGTTATTAATCGCTAAGGCCAAATCAAAGGGCGTTTTCCCTTCCGTATCATCAGCGAATATATCAGCCTGCCTACTTAAGAGAAATAGTATATAATCGCTACGATTAAATTTTACCGCAATATGTAAGGGAGTTTCTCCTTTAGTATTTCGAATATTAACATCTGCACCCCTTAAAACCAGTAAATCCGCAATGTCTTTTCCCATATCAAGTGCGACGCAAAGGTGTAACGGGGCTTCTCCATGATTATCCTTAAGATTTGGATTTGCTCCATTATCAAGGAGTAGTTTCATCCCATCCTTTCTGACTATAGTGGGCATTACAATGTGAAGTGCAGAATTCCCTTTGGCATCTTGAGCATTTACTAATGCCCCAGAACGGATCAATAATTGCATAATATCCAGGTAGCCACCCCTAGCCGCTTCATGCAGCGGGGTAGTACCTGAAGAATCTTTCACATTCACATCGGCTTTTCGTTCTAATAAGAGTTGCACAATGCCTAAATGCCCATAGCGGCTTGCATAGTGCAGGGGAGAAAGACCATCAGAAAAGCGAACATTGACATTTGACGTGCGTACAGCAATGATAAAATAAGAAAATTTTTCATTTTTAGTGATATACCCGGCTTGTATCAGTTTTTCTGCCACACTGGCATGATTGTATGATTCAGGTGAACTTAAAGCTATATCCAGGGCTGTATCTCCACTAGAATCTTTCAGATTCAAAGGCATAGAAAGATTAAGAATTGCATCTACTGCAGAAATGTTGCCTTTTGCTGCAGCTATATGAAGCGTATTTTGCCCATTACTATTCTTTTGTAATACTGTATCATTATTGAGTAACGCTTTTAAAAGAGGATCACCCTTTTGCATTGCTACTAAGAATGGTTGGGTCTCACTTTTACTTGCAAGAAATATATTAGCCTTTGCTTGAGCTAATTTTTCTATACAAGCAGAGGCATTATTAAGGCAAGCAATTTCAAGAGGTGTTCTCCCATCATTATCTTGAGCATCTATATTTGCTCCTAGGGCAATAAAAAGACTGGTAAGTTCTGCATCTTGTAATTCTACAGCCCGATGTAAAGGAGTTCGCCCTTTTGTATCGGTTGCATTAATATCCATCTTCCCTTTAAAAAATTCCTGAACCTTTTCGGTTTTACCTTTTTCTATAAAGGACCATACATCATCTTCCTGTGGTGGTGCAGGAGGCGGAGTACTGGAACAACCAATCATATTGATTATAAAAATGACAGACATAAGTAATTTGTATAATTGTGAAAAACTGTAAGTTGTGTTTTGCTGAGCGTATTCCATGGTTATATTCTCGGCACCTTTTTGTATAGTTTGACCCAATAATCGAATAATACGATGTTAATTCAAATAGGAACACTATGATAAAAAAAGGTATAAGATATTGACATTTTTTTTTGAAATTTGTATTATATAATCACAATTTCACGCGGCGATGGTGGAATTGGTAGACACGCCAGCTTGAGGTGCTGGTGCCGAGAGGCATGGAGGTTCAAGTCCTCTTCGCCGCAGTCAACTTCAAAGCATACGATTTTTAAATCGTATGCTTTTTTTGTATTTTTCTGAATACATTATTTTTGAAATGAAAGCCATCATAAAACGATGGAACAGGTACCTGCTGTTAAAAAGCCGTGTCTGCTTATTATTTCTTTAAAAAGGCAGAGAGTAATCGAAGTTTTGCAGAGAGTTCGCCACCGGTAAGGAATTCTAGCTTTTTCCGATATTCTGCTCTGATTCCTTGATTACCCCTTACACAGCTACAAGCTACAGTGTGCCATCCGTGGGTACGAATAAGACGGATGATGCTTTCTTCTGGTGTATAGATAAGTGGACGAATGAGGGTTACATGAAACGGTTCATAATACCGTTTTGCTTCCAGGACATCGATTCTGCCTTGTAAGATGAGATTCATAAGAAGTGTTGTTAAAGCATCATCAAGATGGTGGCCCAGGGCGATTTTATTAAAATGATGTGCTCTAGCATAGTTCATCAATATCACTCTACGATATGTAGCACAGGTATAGCAGGTAAGATTCTGTTGCTTTTCTGGACTCAGTGGTTCATGAAGAACTACAAAGGGTATATCCATCATCTGATAATGCTTCTGTAAAGCCGTATTTTCATCTATATCATGAGTTACAACCTGTACAGCGGTAAGTGAACATTCATAGGATGGCCAATGCTTAAGCTGTGTTAAAATATAGCTAAGAGCTAAAGAATCCTTGCCCCCCGATGCTCCAATGAGAACACGATCCCCTTTTTGGATTAAATTAAAATCTGAAATAGCCTTTGCAACGGATTTTATAATATTCATTAGCATCGGGATGGGCGGATTTGAACCGCCGATCTCTTGCTCCCAAAGCAAGCGCCTTAGCCACTAGGCTACATCCCGTTAAGATAAGCGGAACTATATCAAATTAATTATCCTTGGTCAATCCATGGGGTGGTATATATAAAGGTTAATAAGAAGTATTATTCATCTTCATCATTTCCTGGTGGAAATACATAAAGATCAGGTATTTTATAGGTTCTCTGCATTGAATAACTTGTTTGAACGAGTTCTTCACTGACAACGGAAATAGAAAAAAAATGTTGTAATGATTCAAAACCTTCAGCTTTAATTACTATTGCAAAATTAAAGTTCTTTTGTTCACCAACCTTATAAGCTTTTTGGGGCTTTGGCCAGAACGTAAAAGTCCCCGCTGTATTAGGAATAAGCCGATAGGGATTTTGCCAATTGGGATCAATCATGGTAGCTAGACTTCCATCTTCAAGAAGCATTACATCAATATTACTTATAGGCTCAAAATTTATACCGTTAAATACTCTACCAATAATTGTAGGTATATTATAGACAGGTCCCTTGATAATAGATGGTGATGTCTTATCACCAGGGGTATGGCTAAAGTGGGGTCTCATTGATTTAGCAATTTTATTAAGTCCTTCATATACCAAAGACACAATATCTGCATCTTCTTGCTGTTTTTCTAAAGTCTCGCTTTCTGACCGTGCCACACCGCGGCTTGAAATCACATAACGCGGCGGTAATCGATTGAGAACATAACAAGCTGTATCTAATCTGCATTGATAACAAGTACAAGGCTTGTCAGGTCTTCCTGCTTTTTCTATAGAATCAAATATTTCATGTACCACGTTTAATACTCTATCTTCGATAGTGTTATGAATATCCATTGAGTACTCCTTACTATCTATAAGTGTAGCCATGTTTCAGTGTTTCGCAAGACTTCTGTCACCTTGGATAAGTTGTTTTTTAATGCTTTATATACATCTGGTTCAGTAAATATTCGTATAACCCTAAGAACCCGCGCAAAATTTTCCATAGTGTTCGTACTAAATACGGTTGGACCGGTTAAAAATGGTTTTTCCGATTCATGCAGCGCGAGATTGGTTTCAAATGAGATAGGTTCTGGTATGTCGATGATTAGCTGATTTACCGAAACCGGAATTCCAGTCACAGAAGATAGTAATTCAGCTACACGTTGTTCCATAAAATCTCTCGTTTCCCAATCGAGCTTTTGAGCAATTTTATCTATTTCAAGAGGAAATTCCAGGATTGATGGCCATATATGCCCTTCTTGAACCAATGCTGCCAGTTGGGCACTGGAATGGTTAACACAGGCAAGTCTGGTAAATAGACCGGTATCATCAAGATTATAGAGGTCCTCAGGATGAAGAAACCCTGCAGCAAGGCTGGTTCTAATACATTTTTTCATCATCACTGTTGCAGAACGGACTTCCCGATGCCAGTAAACTGAGCGATACATGAGGTATTTAGAAAAAAGAATAGCCTCGATGTTTGCAATTCCCTTTGTATCTATGGAAAGCCCCTGTTTTTTATCTGGATAAAGTCTGCTCAAAGTAAAATCTATATCCTGATTCCCATAAGGAACCCCACAATGATGGGCGTCCCGGTTTAGGTAATCAAGTTTGTCAGGATCGAGAACCCCAGAAAGAAGATGACGATAAAAAAGGATTTCTTCACTACCATGGATAGGAAGCTTATGATCTACAATTGCAGCGGTCATATAAGGATCCGCTCCGGTATGGCCAATGAGGAATTTTAATTCCTCGGACAGGATAAGTTTACCTGTGAGGACTTCATGCTCTTCCAGGGGAAGATCTTTAAGACTGTGTGTATAAGGAAAGTGCCCAATATCATGAAGGAGGGCTGCACATAAAAAAGAAAAAAGACCTTCGGAACTAATAAATGCATCTGCTCCCCGTTCAAGGAGGATATATATCATTTTTTTGGCAATATGATATACCCCAATAGAATGAGCTGCTCTACTATGGGTTGCTCCTGGATAGACAAGATAGGTCGGACCAAGTTGACGAATATGATGTAACCGGTTAAATGAAGCGGACCGACAGAGTGCCGCTATGGCTGGAGTCATATAGATATGTCCCCAGATATTGTCCCTGAATGGTTCCGTGAAGCCTGATTGTAGCATCTCTGCCAGGTTGTGCTTCATTATCTGTTTTAGTTACCTCCAGAACGGGTATAGGGAACGAGCCCCCCTGCACGTAGAATACGACGAGATCGGTCATCAACATCAAGTTTTACTCGAATTATGAGATTTTTTGTTTTATTAAAGATTTCAAAACTTGAACTGCCAGTCTCTAAAAGGCTGTGAAGATGAGCCAGTTCCAATTGATCATTTTGATCAATCTTATGGTAATCTTCAGGATCGATAAAAATAAGAGGCAGTATACCGTAATTAACAAGATTAGCCTTATGAATCCGAGCATAGGACTTTACTAATACCGCTTTTACTCCTAAATACATTGGTGCGAGGGCTGCATGTTCTCGGGACGACCCTTGACCATAGTTATTGCCACCAACAATAATACAGGAGCCAACCTCTTTTGCCCGTTTCCAGAAATCTGGATCAAGCCGGGTAAATACAAACTTAGAAATTTCTGGAATATTAGATCTCAAGGGTAAGACTTTTGCACCTGCAGGCATAATATCGTCGGTACTGATATTATCTCCTGTTTTTAATAGGACCGGTAGTTGTATACTATCAGGAATTGGTTCAGGACTTGGACATGGTTTTATATTGGGTCCCCGTTCAATAGTTATCTTTTTAGCTTCTTCAATTGCAACTGGCGGGATGAGCATTCCATCATCTGCAAGTTCAATACCTGCTAACAAATAGGTATCCAGATTGGTGTGGTCTATTGTAAATTGGTTTGGATTGGTTATTTGCCCTGTAAGAGCTGCTGCAGCAGCTGTTTCTGGTGAACAGAGATAAACCCTTGCATCTGCAGTCCCAGAACGGCCTTCAAAATTGCGATTAAAGGTTCGTAGGCTTATACCACCAGATTTTGGTGCAAAACCCATACCAATGCAAGGTCCGCAGGCACTTTCGAGGATCCGGAATCCAGCCCTAATGAGTTCTCCTAAAATACCAGCCTTTTCAGCCGCGAGTAGGGTAGTACGGCTTCCAGGAGTAATTCCTGCTGAAACTCGAGGATCTATGACTTTCCCTTTTACAATAGATGCAACTGCTGCTAGGTCTTCCAAGGATGAATTAGTGCAGGAGCCAATTACCACCTGATCAACAGGAATTCCAGTAATGCTTGCAACGTCAATCACATTATCAGGAGAGTGAGGCTGGGCAATCATAGGCTGTAAAGTGTCTAGGTTTATTTCGATGATCCGGGCATATTGAGCATCAGGATCGGCTTGTAATGGTAACCATTGATTTCCACGACTTCTCATATCAAGGAACTGCTTCGTTATTTCATCAGAAGGGAAAAGCGAAGTCGTTGCCCCCAATTCTGCTCCCATATTACAGATAGTTGCCCGTTGGGTTACACTTAATGATGCAACACCCTCTCCAAAGTACTCGTATATGGTCCCGACTCCGCCCTTTACTGTTTCTCTGCGTAGTAATTCGAGGATAATATCCTTTGCAGAGGTGGAACCTTTTAGACGTCCTGTGAGGTGAACTCCAACAATTTTAGGCATTATAAGATGAAAAGCCCCACCACCCATTGCAACTGCCACATCAAGTCCTCCTGCTCCAATGGCAAGCATACCGAGTCCGCCGCCAGTGGGTGTGTGGGAATCAGACCCAAGCAATGTTTTTCCTGGCAATCCAAAACGTTCAAGATGTACCTGATGACAAATGCCATTCCCAGGACGGGAGAACCAGATACCATAACGGGCAGCTACACTCTGAAGATACCGGTGATCATCCATGTTTTTCCAATCTTCTTGTAAAGTATTATGATCAACATAGGAAACTGAAAGCTCTGTCTGAACTCTGTCTAAGCCCATAGATTCAAATTGTAGATAAGCCATGGTACCAGTAGCATCCTGTGTAAGGGTCTGATCAATTTTTATGGCAATTTCTGATCCCGTTTCCATTTGACCATCTATAAGATGTGCCTTAATAATTTTTTCAGCAACCGTAAAACCCATTATCTTTGCTCCTTACAACCAGATATTATAAAGCAGAAGTAGCTCTGTCTATAGGATCTGAAGAAATTTGCGATCCCTTTGACGTGTAAGGAATGAAAGAGTAGAATATAGCCAATGGATAGATTGAAGATATTATTGCTCATAGTAGGGGTGTTCTCAAGTTTAACCTGTTCAAAAAACGAAAGAGAAGTAGAATCTAGCTCACAAACACTAGAGGCTCAAGAAGATTCAGCAATAGATAAGGGGATAGCAGTACCGACAATCAAAATGAAAGGTACTTCTACGGTAATAGGGAAAAGTAATCAAAGCATCAATAGTATCGACGTTGGAATTCCAAATATAAATGCAAAACAACATCTTCCAGAGGACTTTATAATTGGTGAACTTGGACAAGGTGAAATCCCTCTTGAAGTCTATAATATTGCAAAAGATTTTTGTAAACAATTACTCAATGCTACGTATGATGTAACACTTTTTTCATTTTTACCACTGTCAGATCAAAACAAAGTAACGACACTTCTTCGTTCTAGTAAGGTAAGCCAGTTCCGCATCGGCGGTGGACAGATTGAAGAAAATGATAGGTATTCACTATTGATACGTCTTTTGGGTCCTTCAGAATCTGTATCTGGAGTGATATATATTCGATATGTAAATACAGCATGGGTAATTGATGATATATCTTTTGAAAAGGATAAAAAAAGTGAATTTAACTTATTACAATATAAACACTTCTTATAGGAGAATGTAATGTCTACACCAATAAAACGTATCGAAAAAGATTTTCTTCTTAAAGTTTTATTTGATGAACAATTACCAGTAATGGTTTTTTATAATAAAACTGAATATACTGTTGTTGTTGATAAACCTCCAAAGCAAGAATTATTATTAAAGTCAAATAAACCAATTAATGGCTTAAGGTTAGGACAAAAATTATCTATGGTTTTTGACTATCGTGGACAAATTATAACATTTACTGCGAAGGTGATTCTTATAAAAGAAACTACTATTTCAGTAGAAGCACCTGAATATTTATATAAAAATCTTGATCGATCTTACTCTCGAGTTCCAACCCCTTCAGATTTAATCGTTCAGTTAACCTTTCATGGGGATCGTTATAACCTAAATTTCCCTAAAATACAGGAATACGAACAGGATGATATACATAGTCTAAATGAACAATTTGATCCAAAGGATATTAAACAGCTCATTAATCAACTTTCGTTTTGGTCTCAGGAAAATTCATCGGGCTATAAACTAATGATGTTTAAGGATAATAAACCTACCAATATGGAAGAAAAAATTATCGCAGAAACAGGTAAAGCCCTTTTTATTCCTTCAACTCAAACTGATCTTCCACAAATCGATCCCTATCCAAAGAAGAAGATTATTACTGAAGATATTTTTAAACGTTTTCTTGAAAGTTCTGGGGTAGACAAACTATATGTAGAAGATGCCTTAGCTCGTTTTATAAAGACAAAACGAGATGCAGGTATTTATTCTGATGCATGGGTTCCTATTTTATTTCAAGAATATGTTATTGGTTATATACATCTTTGGATCGAAGAAGCGAATAAACCTCCCTTTGATTTTAGTATTCTTGATACACTCTATCAATTTACTAAAGTTCTCTCATTTTCTTTAAAAGTACATGGTTATTTTGACAAGGGAAAGGTTAAGAAAGAGTCATTCCAAGGAAGAGTTGTTGATATAAGTGCTTCTGGAATGCTTTTTGCGTATCCCCATTCATCTCTATCATCATCCTTTCTTGTCGATTCAGAATTGGATGTAGAATTGATTACTCCGAAAAGATCAATAAAAACTAGTGCAAAAATAGTACGTCGATATAATGATACATCTATGGGCTATTTTGGCTGTAGATTTGTTTCTATTGAACCAGAAGATCTTAGATTTTTATTTGAGTTTATTTATGGAAGACCCTTTACCGATCAGGATGCATCCTTTATCGCTGGCAAGGTTTAAAAAAAAGGTGTCCTTTAATAGGACACCCTCTATGATATAATCATATTTGTTGCATTTATTCTTCTTTTGAAATACCATGTCGGCGTTTCGGAAAGGTCTTTTTCATTGCAACGCCGTTACGTTTATCATTATAAATAAAACCACCATTCCAATATTCAAGTGCCGCAAAAAGTGCGTTACCACCATCATGATCATCACTTTTTTCAGTCCGGAACGAAACATAGTTGCCTAATTCATCGAAATTCTGAGCATGAAGACATTCGAGCCGTTTCCGGTTGAATTCATTCCACTTTTCGAGATCTTTAAACCCCTCTCCTTCATCTTCAACAATTAGGCGTGCTTCTTCAGGACTAAAATAGTACCAGACCCGCACTTTCTTAGAAATATCACTATGGTTACCGTGCTTTACTGCATTTTTAATAATTTCTGAAATTTGCTGTTCCAAAAGGTTAAGTTCTTTTATTTCTGGTGGTGCTGATTGAACGATAAGAAGTGTAAAATATCTGATTTGTCTAAAATCAGAAGGAAACTCTTTATAGAGCATATTTGTTTTGTCGAAGAGAGGTGACGAACCGTCTGATTTAAGTTCCAATATTTGTTCCATGATGCTTCCTTATGTTAAAAGTTTATTAACCTTCCATTTGTTTCAAGGCTTCTTCAAGGTTAGCACTTATGGGGAAATACCCCATCAATTTTGTCAACTCTATTACCTTTTTTACAGACCCATGAATATTAGTAATAGTAAGCTTGAGGTTCATCTTTTTCAAGGTGGAACAGATATAAATAAGCGCGCCAATACCGCTTGAGTCAATATAATCTACTCCCTCTAGATTGATAATGAATTTTGAAACCTTTTTTTCAAGCATTTTCATTACAAGCTCTTTAAGCTTATAAGAATTGTATAGGTCCATTTCCCCCTGTACATCGATGATATAAGTTTCATCGTTCTTTCTGATTTTAAGTTCCATAAATCCTTACTCCCCTCGAAATTATTATTTGGCTTTAACCACTAATACGGTCTGATCATCATGCTGTTTCATATCAACCATAAAGGTTTTAACGTCATCCTTGATCTTCTGAGCAATTTCTGCAGCAGTAAGATCATGGAATTTATGAAGCAGGGTTGTCAAGCTTTTAATACCATATTGTTTCCCCTTGTTATTTATAGCTTCAATAACACCATCTGTATAGAATAATAAAACATCATTCGGTGTAATGGTAAACGTTGTGCTTTTAAAAGTTGTATTTTTTTCAACACCGATTGGAACACTTTCAGCATCGATCGCATCTACAAGACCAAGGTTATCTCGCCAAATAAGCAAGGGCCGGTGACCTGCATTAGCAAATTCACAGAGACCTGTTTGTGGATTAATACAAATAATCTGAAGAGTTGCAAAGTGGTCAATATCAATCTTACCAGTAATACCACGGTTAATCCAAGAAAGAATAGTATCGGTGCTCCTATTAGTATTGGTAATGAGGTGCAAGATTGCTCGAATCATGACCATAATGAGGCTGGCTTGAATACCTTTGCCCGCCACATCACCAATAACAATGTAGAGTCTATCTTTACTTATGGGAATAACATCATAATAATCACTATATACACCCCAGGCACTTTCTGAGAACATGCCAAAAGCAAAATTAGGCAGTTTGGGTAATTTTTTAGGCCGCAATGCTTTTTGAATATCCTCTGCAATACCAGCAACCGTATCTATATCAGACCGTTCAGAAACATCTTGGAAAGAATAAATAGTATTGATAATAACAGACGCAAAACCTGCTAGTAACGAAGCCTTGTCGAATTCCTTATCAGTAAAGAGGGGTGATGACTTTTTCCGAGTTAGGATGGCAACTCCGATAATACGCTCTTCGATGAGGAAGGGCACCCCAATTAAGCATCCAATAGGAAATGACGGATGAATAACAATCCGATTATCATGTTGTGGCTCAGTAATGAATTGAGCTTTCCCTGTTTTTGCAATTTCTCCAATTAACCCTTGGCCAAGCGGGATTTTGAGGTGAGTTAACCAGTCTCTGAAACCCTCTTCTGTACGAGGAATCGATTCAGGAACTTCCATAATAGGAGGTACTACCCCATACACCGCATATGCGGTGACCTGATCTTCGAAGTCATCGACAAGAAAGGTCATAACTCCATCAGATGCGGTACCCTCTGCGATAGTTTTTGCAACAAAATGCATCAGTTTAGGCAAG
The DNA here is from genome assembly GCF_000219725.1 of Gracilinema caldarium DSM 7334. Taxonomy (GTDB): domain Bacteria; phylum Spirochaetota; class Spirochaetia; order Treponematales; family Breznakiellaceae; genus Gracilinema; species Gracilinema caldarium. The sequence continues at coordinate 1,237,108 of NC_015732.1, forward strand.
TCACCGCCAGAACGAAGTGAATCTGATGAATTAAGTACAAAGTTATAGAGGGTGTCTACATTATCAGACAATCCATCCCTATCTTGAATGAGAAGTTCTACTTCCTGTTTACTATATTGCAGCAGAAGCCAAATAAACCCTAGATATTGCAGTGGTATCAAGAGATGATGTAATACAGGTGCTGCATAGGTTCCCAGTAAAAAAGATGTCGAAGGAAGCAGAAGAATAATGACGAGAATAAAAGAACGGATGGTATAAAAGTGATTAATTTTCTGATTTTGTTCAGTTTTTGTTTTAATGAGGTACAGCGAAACGATTGCCGATAGGATAGCCACAACAGGTGTTATGAAGGAAGGAAGTTCGGTAATAAATGATACGATTCCAAGGATAAGGGCGCTTGTTATGGTGATAATCCCAAATAGCAGGCCTAAACGTGGATAACTATTGCCTAAAAATATCAGTAGAATAAAGGCAGGTGTTGCAATGTTGGAAATATAAAAAAATGCTTCTGAACCAACAAGAGTTCCCAGAGTATCCTTTACAATAAGAAAGAAAACTCCCCACCATGCCCATGATATAATGTTATCTGTATCTAGATGTGCGATATATTGTAGGAGCAGTATCAGGGAAATTTCCAGAAACAACTTAGTTAAAAAGGCGGTTGTCAAAATATGTTGTAATAGCTCTGAAAGCATGTATATACCCTGATTAGTCTAAAATTGATAAAATATTATTTAAAATCTCTAAAATAACCCTGTTCAACGAAGTGTACCATTGATAACTTAAGTCGTCAAGCAAAAGAAAAATAACTAATCTTCTATCGCTCGAGTTTTCGATACACATACCGGTGAGGGCGATCTGCATTGGTTCCCAAGGTTTGTCTGCGCCATTCTGCAAACTCGGACCAGTTGCCATCAAACCATAGCACTTCACCATCTTCAAAAGCAAGAATATGGGTTGCAACCCGGTCCAGAAACCAGCGGTCGTGGCTGATTACAAGGACCACGCCGGCAAAACTATCAATAGCTTCTTCCAGAGCTCTCATGGTGTTCACATCCAGGTCATTGGTGGGCTCATCAAAGAGCAGTACATTAGCTCCTTCCTTGAGCATCAAGGCCATATTGAGCCGGTTTCGCTCTCCTCCTGAAAGAACCCCCACTTTTTTTTGTTGGTCCGCTCCAGAAAAATTATACCAGGAGCAATAGGCCCGGGAATTTACCTCTTTAACACTACCTAGCTTAATGATATCCAAGCCATCGGAAAGCTGTTCCCACACAGTCTTATTTGGATCGAGTCGTTCTCGCATCTGATCTGCATAGGCTAGTTTTACCGTTTCGCCAAGTTTAATCTCTCCCGAATCGGGTTTTTCTAAGTCGGCAATCAATTTAAAGAGTGTAGTTTTACCGGCACCATTGGGGCCGATAATACCTACACAGGCTCCTGGAGGGACAAGGAAATCTAAATCCTGGAAAAGAACCTTTTCTCCAAAGGCTTTGGTCAGTTTTTTGGCTTCGATAACTACCTGTCCGAGGCGGGGCCCTGCGGGTATGGTGATTTTATTTTCTTTTATTTTTTCCCGGGCATCATCCTGTAAAAGTTTTTCATATTGATTGATGCGAGCCTTTGCTTTGGCATGCCGGCCTTTAGGGCTCATGCGGATCCATTCCAGTTCTCGCTGCAGGGTTTTACGGCGCTCACTTTCACCCTTTTCTTCAAGGGCTAATCGGGCTTCTTTCTGCTCGAGCCAGCTGGAATAATTCCCTTTCCATGGAATACCCTCGCCCCGGTCAAGTTCAAGGATCCAGCCTGCAACATTATCCAGGAAGTATCGGTCATGGGTAACCGCAATTACAGTCCCTTCATATTGCTGAAGGTGTCGTTCAAGCCAGGCCACGGTTTCTGCATCCAGATGGTTAGTAGGTTCATCTAAAAGCAGAATATCAGGCTTTTTGAGTAGTAATCTGCACAGGGCAACCCGGCGCCGTTCACCCCCTGAGAGTACATCTACCACTTGGTCTGCAGGTGGACAGCGAAGGGCATCCATAGCCAGTTCTAGGCGACTGTCGAGGTTCCATCCATCGGCGGCTTCTATTTTTTCCTGAAGCACCGCCTGTCGGTTTGCAAGTTTTTCATAGTCCGCATCAGCTTCTCCAAAGGCTTCACTGACCGCTTCGAATTCTTTGATAAGGTCGATAATATCCTGGACCCCTTCTGAAACTATATCCTTGACAGTTTTGCCGGGAGCCAGAAAGGGTTCTTGTTCCAGGTATCCTATGGTATAGCCGGGACTAAGTGAAACTTCTCCAGAAAACTCAGTATCCACACCGGCCATGATACGCAATAAACTAGATTTACCAGAACCGTTTAAACCAATAACACCTATTTTAGCTCCATAAAAATAAGAAAGGCTTATATCCTTAAGAACCTGCTTTGTACCATGTTTTTTAGAAAGTTTATACATGGAATAGATAATTTTTTTATCGTCTACTGTTGCCATAGGAGAAGTATACCGGTTTTACTTGTTTTGGAAAAGTAAGGTATGGGGCCTTAGCATAAACCTAACTGATAAACCAGACGGACCACCAGTGGCAGATGGCTCCTGCAAGGACAAACACATGCCAGGTGACATGGGTGCCTCGTTTGATTTTTTGAGCATACCAATATACTCCGATTGTATAAAAAAAACCTCCAGCAATGAGCCAGAGGAGACTTATGGCAGAAATATGAGCCAGTACTTGGGGCCACTGAAGGACTACAGCCCAACCCATCAATATATAAAGAAGAACTTCGATTTTTTTAAATTTTTTATTACCCACCCCATGTAACGTAATGCCGGTGATTGCTAACGCCCATTCCATGCCGAACAAAAACCATCCCCAAAATCCTCTTATGAGGACCAGACTAAAAGGAGTATAAGTGCCTGCAATTAACAGATAGATGGAACTATGATCTAATACTCGAAATACCCGTTTTGCCCCCTCATGCTGAATTGCATGATAGAGGGTGGACGCGATAAACATGATGATAAGGGATGCAGTATAGATGCAGAAAGTTGTAATTGCCAGCGCCCCCCCACCGCTGCCACCAAGATACCCATTGGCTCTTAGCACCAGTAAAATAAGCCCTGCAATAGAAAGAAGCGCCCCGATACCATGTAAAATGGAGTTGGCAATTTCTTCTCCTGGAGTCTGAAAGGGAAGGGGTTCAGGAAGTTTCCTGTTTTGTATTAGTGGTTTCTTACTCATGGCAAATTAGACATATAAATATAAAAAAGGTTTCAAGAATTTAGGTGAAAAATTGGAATCGGCAGGCTGGGATGCTTGGGCTGGTTTCATCCTCAGTACCATCTGCTCTAAGTTCTGACCCAGTTTCCCGCAGGATTTTTGTCAGTACCGGGATCGCTTCAGGTAGCAGTTGTTGTAAGGCCCATGGAGGATTAAGTAATACCAGACCACTGCCATACATACCCCGTTCCCGTTTGTGTTCGGTTTGTATTTCCACGTGCAACCTGTTACCTGGGTACAATGAAAGGAGTTCTTTTGGTAAGGCTTGGGCTGTTTCTTTTGCAAGCAGGGGATACCAGATTATATAGGTCCCTGTGGCAAAACGCCGCAGCCCTTCCTTAAGCGCGGCTACTACCTTACCATAATCACTGGGCATTTCATAGGAAGGGTCGATAAAGATGCAAGCCCGGCGGGAAGGGGGAGGCAAAAAGGCTTTAATTCCCTCAAATCCATCAGATCGTAGGATAGATACCTGTTTAGACCCTTCAAAGTATTGTTGTAGGGCTTCATAATCTGTAGGATGCAGTTCATAGAAAACTCGGCGGTCCTGAGTTCTCAATATACGATCCGCAATCAGAGGAGAGCCTGGATAACGTCCGCAATCAGCGATGCATTGTTCTAGGAAATCTTTAAATTGCTGGATACTGGCTGGTATCGGCCCTGGATAATCTAAAAGCCGTTGGAATCCTGTACGCCATTCTTCATTTTGGGTAGCATATCCGGAGTGCAGACTGTACGCACCTGAACCTGCATGGGTATCCATATAAAGAAGAGGCACATCCTTTTGTATCATATAGCTCAAACTGTGGAATAAGAAGAAGTGCTTTAAGATGTCTGCATGATTTCCTGCATGAAAGGCGTGCCGATAAGCTAACATAATTGTATCCTACTATGCTTTCTAGGCTCAGCTCAAGGTACGATATGTTCTGTGCGGCCTGTTTTTTTAATTGTAAAGGTCCTGTATATTTTTATATTTCTGTTTCAGGACGAACAGTGTCGCATCTACGGTTCCCTTGGGAATCTGAAGAACCTCCGCAAGTTCCTGATTACTGGCAGATTTCTTGATTTTATGAAGTCGCTCGGTGAGTTTCTCTAAACGTCGTACATTTTTTGCAGCCCGTACTTCTAGTTGTATCCTTACAATGGGGTCCAGGTCTGTTATAGTAAGTTGTCCCTCGTACCGTAATTTTTTTATATAACACACCTGTATCTCTGTTTGCAGAGAATTGATGCGTTCATCAATTTTTAAACGTTTTAGTTTTAGCATATGGAACCACTGTTCCAGTTTACAGGGATCAATCCCTAAGGCGTGAGCAATCCGTTGTGAAAAGTCTGGTGATATATATCGATAGGATTTGAGAGCAAGGAGTAGTATTTGCCGGGGATTTCGGATTTTCATGGAAATCTCAGGGGGCATATAGGGTTGTTCAGTATCAAGGACAAGTTCTGTTTCTCCATTATCGCTCCATTTCGACTGATGCCACAGCTGAATTTCATCATCCTGATTAAGCTGTTCTTCTTTTTTATAATCCCGCAGGGCATACTGAATACTGCGATGGATGTAAGCATCAAAACTATGACCAGTGTCATGATAATGTTCAATCGACCTCCGTAAACGGGGGAAATAAAAGGCTATAAAATCAATGCGATCCTCCGGATGCAGTGTTGTAAGACTGAATCGGTGGGGATTATTTAGTAGGTATTGTATAACCCGTTGTTCAAAGTCCCTTTGGTTTGATACACCTGCTCTGAATTCTTGCAGCAGCTGTTCCATTGTATTATTTTCACCCATGGTTGGCCTCCGTATTACATTTTTATAAGGTAGCTCATAGCCCTGCTCCAAAAAAGCAAATACTGTGCCAACTTTTTGGTACTATGAAAAATACAACATTATTTGCTTAATTGATAATGAAATAGATTGATGAATTGCTCGTCGTGAGCCTGTTCTGGTTACAATTTGTTACAAAAATACTACGCCCCTGCAGTATCTGCAGGGGATGCAGCGTTGTTATGTTACAATTTGTTACAAAAATAGCGAACCCAAGGTCCCCTAGAGAACCTCTGCAAATGCCCTGATAAGCCTTTCTTTGAGGGGAGCTATGGTCCCTTGAGCGGTAAAACCTGAGGCTTGCTTATGCCCTCCACCACCAAACTGAACCGCTATGGCAGATACATCAACCTTGTCTATGGACCTGAGCCCTACCGTACAGGATGTTGGACTTTCTTGCCGGATAACCGCTACAGCTTCAACGCCGGCTACGGAAAGGAGTAATTGATACAACATGTCTGAATCCCTCCCCTGAAGTCCAAAGCGTTCCGTATCTTCTAAGTTCTCATAGGAAACCAGGAGTTTCCCATGGTAATAGGACTCTGTTCTGCTTAAAATAAGACCGAGGAGTATGCGAGATTCAAGACTTTTACCGCCATTAATCTTCTGAAACGTCCTTTTTGGACTGGCGCCAGCGCTGATAAGGCGGCTTGCAATATCAAAGGTGAATGCTCCACCATAATCAACATGACGAAAAAAGCCTGTATCGGTACATAGACCAAAAAAGAGTAGTTCCGCTTCTTCCTTTGTTGGCGTAAGCCCCAGGGCTTCGATGAGTAAAAGGGTTAAAGCGGTAACTGATGGAGATGTGGGTTCTAAAAAGATCACATCCCCCGTAGGTTTTGCAGCTGCATGGTGGTCAATTATCGCCAGGGGGAGTCCCATGATGTAGGGTTCTAGGTCTCCGGTCCTTTCTAAACTGGAACAGTCCATAACAATGACACGACTTTCGGGTTCTCGAGGAGGGGTGGAGGTAAATCCTTCGGCATAGGATACGATTTCGGGCCGCTTAAAGGGTCCTGCTGAGCATGGAATTGCCTGTTTTCCCAATCGATTAAGTACTGAACAAAGCGCAAGCTGGCTCCCAACACAGTCACCATCTGGCTCTTTATGGCCAGCAATTAAAAACTTGGAACCCTCACGAATAAAGGTGAGCAAACTTTGGGGAACCTGAATGTTAGTCATAGATCCTCACTGCGGTGTAAGTAAGGCAAACTGCCTCATTTTCCCAGAAACATAGGCTTGATGTTGCTGAATATATACATCAATTTCCGTCCTAAATCCATATTCAGAAAAATAAAGCCCTGGTTCAATGGAAAAGCAGGCCCCATCCAGAAGCTTTCGTTCATCGGGAAATTCTACTGAATCGATATTTACCCCCGAACCATGACATTCTGTGTCTATTCCATGGCCGGTTCGATGTTTTATTGCCCCCTCATAACCTCTGTTCACAAGAAATTTTCTGACTTCCCGGTCTACCGCCGCCCCTGTCGGTCGAAGGCCCTGATTAAGCTGGGCTGTAATAAAACTGAGCGCTGCTTCGCGGCTATCGACCAAATCCTGAAAAATTTTTTGTATATGCTGGGGAATCTCTGTTCCGTAGTATCCTACCCAGGAAATATCTGCATATATGGAATGGTTTTCTATTTCCTTTGCCCAGAGGTCCAGTTGTATGACATCTCCAAACTGAATCAGGCGTCCATGACTCGTAACCTCATAGTGGGGATCTCCTGCATGGGAACCTGCGGCAACAATAGGCGGATGGTCGGTGACCAAGTTCCGCTCTTTCATCCCAACCAGAATAGCCTGTTGCAGGTCTCCTTCGTACAGGGGTTGTTTAGTTCTATAATGCTTTGAAACAAGAGCCCAGATGTCTTCTACGATTTCATACAGTCCAATCGCAGCCCTTTTGTGGCTGGCTAGGTCTTCATCTGAAAGTATTCCTTTAATTCGCTGAATGAGGGATGCCGCACTAACAGTTTGAATACCTGCTTGTACCAAATTTTGCATAGTGCCTGCATCAAGATAAGAGATCACTGGCAGATTTACATCTGCATGTACTGCAAGCGTTTTACCAGCAAAACACTGCAAAGCCTTGGTAATCCCATCCCTTCCAGAATAGACAAGGCTACTACCAGAGAGCTGGTCCAAAATATGGGCTTCTATAGCATGAACTATCTTTATCGGTTCTCCTTCCCTTGGAACCATATAGAACCAGGGGCGTGAATTGGTTGAGTCCCTGCTTAATCCAAGAAGTTCATCCGAAAGTGGGTCTCGGTGGTGAAAATTATAAAAAAGCCATCCGTCTACAGCCTCTTCCCGGATGGCTTTCTGAAGGTTTTCAATGGTTAGCGCTGTCATTAAAATTCGATTTTTATTTCCTCTACCTTAAATTTATCAGCTATGTTTGCATCGGGTGGTAAAATACCCCAGGACGGATGGGATTTATCCCGTTTCACATACAATCTGACATGGCTGAATTTACCATCTTTGTAAAAAATTACAAGGTAAGGCCAGGTTGTACTGGCATCCATTTTAATGAGATCACCCTTCCCACCAGAAGCGGCAAACCATGCATCGGGCAGGTAGAGTCTGCCAAGCTCGTTATCAGCCTTCTGGTATAGGACCAAAAAACCCAACGTATGAGGATAAATTTTAACGATTGGGACATTGATATAAAATAGATTAGCCCAGTTGTCCGGGTTTGTGTCCGCCGGAATCCGTGCATCCTGTGCGATTCCAGGCAGTATACTGATAAAGAGCATTACAACCATAAGCAGTACATGTCGAGTTTTCAACGGGAGCCTCCCTTCCTTGGAAATTTCCTTTGAGAAACACAGAAGCGTCGCTTCTGCTGCTCTACAGTATAATACGCACAGCGGCTCTTCGCAAGGATTTTTATTGTATTGTAGCCAGCATAATAGCTTTTATTGTGTGTTTCCTATTTTCTGCCTGATCCCATGCCCGACTTTGAGGCCCGTCGATCACATCCTGGGTTACCTCTTCGCCTTTTACGGCAGGTAGACAATGTAAAAAGATTGTGTCTGATCGACCGGTTGTATCCATGAGTTCCTGGTTGACCTGATAGGCTTTTAAAAGCCGGTACCTTTCTTCACGGGCTGCCTCTTCTCCCATGGACACCCATACATCGGTATAGATTGCATCCACGCCTTTTACAACCTGGATATCATCGGTAATCTCGATTGTACACCCGCTCTCTGCTCCATATTGATGACAGAGGCTCTGTAATGCTGCATCTGGTTGTAATACCTTCGGAGTAACTACGGTAAAATGAATACCCAGCTTAGAACAAATAACCATGAGGGAACGAGCCACATTGTTTCTACCATCACCAACAAAACAAAGTTTTTTTCCTTTACTCGTTCCAAATACTTCTTCGAGGGTCATAATATCAGCAAGAACCTGAGTTGGATGAAATTGATCGGTGAGACCGTTATAAACGGGGACACCTGAATAAGCTGCAAGTTTTTCCACCGTTTCTTGTTTAAACCCACGGAACTCTATCGCATCGAACATCCTGCCCAATACCCGGGCTGTATCTTCAATCGATTCCTTTGCGCCCAATTGAATATCCTGGGTAGATAGAAATACGGGATGCCCACCCTCTTCGCCAAAAGCCGTCTCAAAGGCACATCTTGTACGGGTTGAACGTTTTTCAAAAATCATAGCAAGGGTTTTACCTGCAAAACGTTGATGAAGTTCTCCCCGTTTTTTTTGCTGTTTGACTTCTTGAGAAAGATCCAGTAAGTACCGGATTTCATCGGACGTATAATCTTTCCAGGTAAGAAGTGACCGACCTTTGAACATTTCGGGATTCATAGTGCCTCCAATATGTGGATATATATACAATAAAAATGTATTTTTATGCAATAGGTGTAAAGCCTCTTTATTTACAGAATTAATTGTACGATGATAAAATCAATATGATTTCAATGTTGTTTACGATAAGGTTTTATTCTCAATTCCACCGAACACAGCCTGATATGGTGAAATCCATACAGCAGGAAGTGCAGACTCTGGTCCATAGTTCTGGAGGAAAGATTATACGTCTTGGGCGAGAAACTATTGCAGAATTTTCTGAACAGTCCTTTACGTTTTCTATTCAATTTTTTACGTTTATTCAACAATTAATACCTTTCTGTCAAAAACTTCGAAAACTTTTACTGGGATATTCGATATATTTTTATACCGAAGATACTTTTGCGAATGATACCTGTGTAAAAAGGCTTGTACATCATAAAGACAGCATCGGAATTTTTTGCAGCCCTGAGCTTGTTACAATCTTTGCTCCACTCTTTGCAGTAGAATCTCTCCCCGACACAAATATCTTCCAACTTAAAGACTTAAAAAAAATTAAGGAATTACCACTTCCGGACATTGACACTCTTATTCCACGATTTCGAACTGAACTTGATAGTTCCGCTGCTCGTTGTAAAATATTGCTTGGTAAAAACAGAGCTCTTCTCATGCTTTTAAACAACACCTATATAGAGCAACAATATAAAGATGTTCTTCAATTTTATATCAGCTTTAATCCCGCAGGACCATCTTTGAATGGGTTTATTGAGCTTTTTATACAAAGTATTCAAGAAAGAGATGAATTTTCACAACCATATAAAGAAAAATTGGCATTGCTCAAGGCTGAACGGTTACATGAACAGTATAATGAGACAATACAATCTCACCTGAAAGAGCTCTTGAATCTTTGGAACAGCATATATGAGACTATACCCCTTGTGCTTCATATTGATTATCTTGATGCTCTCCACGATACATTACAGACGATATGTAGGCAATTCCTTGTCGCTTTTTTGCAGTCCCCCATACATCGTGTTCATATTTTTGCTACAGATAGGAAATCCTTATCTTGGATTGATGAAATTGACCGTCATTTTGTTTTTATCCAGTCTCCTGAGCGCTCATGGAATGGCTTACTCGACGAAACAGACCAATATCTCAATCCCAGGATTATAGTACCCGCTGCCTATCTTTGTCATAAACTATCCTCAATCTATTCAAAATCTGAACTCTCACTGCAACTGGAACGGAGTGGGTTTTCTAAAAGCAGTATCCAGTGGTTGTTTGAGGTTTTTAATAAAACCGGAATATTTCCAGTTGGAGCAGCGGATTTTATTATTTCTTCAGGAACCGAATCGATGCTCACAAACTATCTACAAGAGAAAGATTCGCATCTCGTGAACAGTATTGTCCAGGAACGGCTGCGTGAAAGTGTATCGAAACATGAGCTGCTTCCCAGTATGGGCTTATTAGTCTGTTACATAGGTGTAGAAGGAAACGCTGACCCCGATTTTATTCTGGATTGTATTATCCATGATTTACAAAATGATTACTTTGTTGAATTAGATCGATCTATTCAATCGGAACGGCTTATACAACTCATTGGCAACGAATTGTTTCCGGCACTATATTATATCCTGATCACGGATCATTTAGTAACCACTGGTTCACCTCAAGATCTTCTTAATGCGGTACACAATACTGTTCCTTCTACTATTAGCAATAATCGAATAAAGGCCTTCTGCCATATCAATGCTGCTCTATTGAATCTTGTTTCGGGGGATCTTGGTGTAGCTTCTGAGAACATAAAAACCGCACTTTTATTATTACAGGATTATAAAAATAAACAGGGCTTGGAAAAAGTGTTCCGAATTTTTGGATTATTAAAATTAGCGCAACATAATATCGAAGACAGCATTGAATATTTAACCTTTGCTCTGGATTCAGCACAGGAATGTGCAAATACCTGTGAACGAGCTTATTCGAGTTATTACATCAGTGTAGCGTATTTCTTACAGGGTAATTTTCCTCGGGCTATCTTCTTTATTAATATGGCAATACAGCTATTCCATAATCTGGATAATCAACAATGGGAAGAAAAAAGCCTGTTTCTACTTGGCAGACTTCAATTTTCTTTGGGAAATTATGAAAAGGCTTTAGAAGCGTTTGATCTGATTCATGGTGTAGATATAGCTAGTTTATGGCGTCTGAGAGCAACACTCTATGCATCTATAGGTAATACCATTGCTATGAAACGTATAGCTGAATCATATGCAACGCTGCATATACAAGACCCCATGTTGGAAATTGAGCTACACTTTTTTCTTGGAAATTATGAAGCATGTTCCCGTCGCTGTGATGCCATGCTTATGAGTGAACCTGTATCTTTATTGAGAGTGACTGAGCAAGTGGATTGGACCGACGGATATGCGCAAATTGAATCGCTGCTTTTTCCCCGGCGGGATTTTTTATACCGTCATGCAATCTGCTTTAGAGCATTATCACAAAGTACTCTTTATCCAGAGGATCGTACTATTATTGCCATGCTTGATAAACTCATAAATGATCTTAAGCCGATCAATAATTCCGGAATGTACGAATCTGGAGGCTATGAGGCAAGGATCTTTGATCCTTATGATGTTTTTTACTACACCTGTTATTACTTGGTGCTGCAACGACTCGATTCTACAGAGATTGACCGGGCAACCGCTTTAAGTAGTGCTTTTAAACGCTTACAAAAACGGGCCAGCCGGATTGAAGATGCAGAGATTCGGCGTCACTACTTAACTGCCAACTACTGGAATGGACTACTCAGTAGTGCTGCAAAATTGCATAATTTAATTTAATTCGGTTCTGAAAAGTAATTGACATACTTACTACTTTTTGATATGTTCATCCCATCACGGCGGCATAGCTCAGTCGGTAGAGCAAACGGCTCATATCCGTTCGGTCATAGGTTCAAGTCCTATTGCCGCTAGACCTCCTAAAAACCTGTCAAGGCTTTGCCTGGCAGGTTTTGTTTTTTATACCCCTGAGATAGGCAGTCTTACCATGGCTTAGAGCTATCTCAGTTAGGTGCACAATCTCTTCAACTGCTGGTTCAGTAAAGGAATTCCAGGTGCTGTCTAGGCATGTCCCTGGTTTAAAAGGGCTGAAATACCAGGGACTCTTTTCATCAACCAGTTGGGCGATGATTTTGATATCCTGTTCTGTAAGATAACCCTGGGGAAGTACAATAGTTCTATATTCATGGGCTATACCACTTTCCTGTATGATGATGCTGCTTTTTTTAATAGACTCTTCGTTCCCCCCAATTTCTGGATAACGATGAGGGGCGAGTTTCAGGTCAAGGGCAATATAATCGGGACGGGTTGTCTCCCGGGCAAAAATATATTCCAGAACTTCAGGCCTACTCCCATTGGTATCAAGCTTTACCTTGTAACCTAGCATTTTATAGTACTGAATCATTTCCGGAAGTTCCCGAGTAAGGGTTGGTTCTCCCCCTGTAATAACAACCCCTTCCAGAACAGAACGACGTTTTTTTAAATGCTCGTTAATAATCTGTATAGGAAGCAAAGATGCTTCAGCTACTGACGCAGGTAGTACAAGGTTTCCATTATGGCACCAGGGACAGCGGAAGTTGCAATAGGGAAGAAATACAACAGCCGCCAGTATCCCTGGGTAATCAATGAGACTTGTTTTCTGGAAACCCGCCAGTACCATGCTTAATGAACCTATACAGCCTTATCTAACTGAGAGGAACCCTGTTTTGCGAAGGCCAGGATAGACTTAGCATCCCTTGCCCGAGCCAATTCTTTGCCTGATGGGTCGAGAAGAATTGCAGTAGGGGTAGATAGCACATTGTGACGGGCCGCAGCGGAAAGTCCTTCTGCAGTGTCCGCATCGACAAAGTCTACAGGAATGCCTAGTTTTTGCGCGGCATCCTTTGCTGGGGGACAGGCCGGGCATGCGGAGCGGACAAAAAGTAAAAGCTTGCTCTGGTCATGGAAAGGTAAAGTTTGTAAGGGATTTTGGGATATGTTTGTTTCGGAAGTATAGATTTTAGATGTCCCATGAGCGTATTGATTATCAAGGTCTTCTGCCACTATGCGGAACATCTTTCGCTCTGCATATTCTTGTCGTTTCCCCTTATTCCAATTACGAACTGATCGGTAATACCCAACAATGCGGGTGTACACTTCTGTGGTGGTACCTTGCACCTGGTTCAGGGCTTCCCGGGCTTCTGCTAATTCCTTTTCAATTTGTTCGAGGGTCCTCATTTTGTAACTCCTTGTACTATTGCGTTGCGTTCTGCTTCGAGAGCGCTAATTCGTGCCTGTATTGCTGCTTCCTGTTCAGATTTGCAAATTGGACAGGTAAAGTGTTCTCCCGCCAGATACCCGTGGACGGGACATACTGAGAAGGTGGGGGAAATGGTGAAGTAGGGGATGCGGTAGTTATGGGCAATGGCTTTTACTAGATTCCGGCAGCTACGCCAGTCTTCGATGGCTTCACCAAGAAATGCATGGAACACCGTGCCCCCTGTATAAGCAGTTTGAAGGCTTTCCTGAAGGTCCAGGGCATCGAAGATATCATCGGTCAACATAACCGGCAGCTGGGTTGAGTTTGTGTAGTAGGGTTCATCGGTTCCTGCGGTAATGATATCGGGGTATCGTTTTTTATCATGTTTTGCAAGCCGATAAGAAGTGGATTCTGCAGGGGTAGCTTCCAGATTAAAGAGTTCTCCGGTCTCTTCCTGATAGTCTGCCAATCGGTTCCGCATAACCTGCAGGGTTTTCAGAGCAAAGGCCTGCCCTCGTTCTGTCGCAATAGTACAGTCAGCACCGAAAAAGTTCTGCAGACATTCATTCATGCCGACGAGGCCGATGGTATTAAAATGATTATTCAATGTTTTAAGATACCGCTTGGTGTAGGGGAATAACCCCGCGTCAAGCAGTCGATTAACAACCTTACGTTTAGTTATAAGGCTTTCCTTGGCCAGGTCCATCAGGCGGCCCAAGCGTCGGTAAAAATCATCTTCATCCTTGGCAAGGTAGCCAATCCGGGGTAGGTTGATGGTTACCACCCCTATGGATCCGGTAAGCTCATCGGATCCGAAAAGGCCACCCCCCCGTTTTCGCAGTTCTCGCTTATCCAGCTGTAAACGGCAGCACATTGAACGGACATCGCTGGGATTCAAATCGGAATTGACAAAGTTTTGAAAATAGGGTGTTCCATATCGGCTGGTCATTTCAAAAAGTAGTTTTGCGTTGTCACTTTCCCAGTTAAAATCAGCGGTAATATTGTACGTGGGAATAGGGTATTGAAAGCCCCTACCTTCTGCATCGCCTTCTAACATCAATTCAATGAATATCCGGTTAACCCGGTCCATCTCTTGTTGGCAGTCGCCGTAGGTAAAGTTCTGTTCTTTGCCGCCCACAATAGCAGGTTTATCCCGCAAGTCCTGTGGTACGGACCAATCCAGGGTGATGTTGGTAAAAGGCGCCTGACTCCCCCAGCGGCTCGGGGTATTAACACCAAAGATAAAGCTTTGCAGGCATTGTTTCAGTTCTTTATCAGTCAACTTGTCTGCCTTTACAAAGGGGGCTATATAGGTATCGAAGGAGCTGAAGGCCTGGGCGCCGGCCCATTCATTTTGCAGGCAGCCTAGAAAATTGACCGCCTGCTGCATCAGGGTACTCAGGTGCCGGGCTGGTTTGGAAGTGATTTTGTCGGGAACGCCGCCCAGGCCTTCCTGGATAAGCTGTCTCAAGGACCAGCCGGCACAGTAACCGGAAAACATGGATAGGTCATGAATATGAAAATCTGCATTTCGGTGAGCTTCAGCTACTGCTTCAGAATAGATATTCTTCAGCCAATAATTGGCGGTAATAGTTCCTGAATTATGCAGGATAAGTCCTCCCAGGGAGTAATTAACATTAGCATTCTCGTTTACCCGCCAATCTGACTGATTAAGGTAGCCATCCATGGTGGCGTCAATATCAAGCATGAGCTTTTGGGTGTCCCGGATTGCCTCATGGCGGGACCGGTACAAAATATAGGCTTTAGCTACCGGGACTTCCTGGGATTCTATGAGTGCGGTTTCTACCAGGTCCTGTATTTCTTCTATAGCTGGAATGGAATTAGGGTGCCGCTGCTGCATCATCCGGGTCAATAGTTCTTCCACCCGATTGACAATAGCTTGCACCTTATTGGTTCCATTCTTATCCATTTCTGGAACTCCAACCGCCTTAAAGGCCTTACCAACGGCGGCTTCAATTTTGAGCCTGTCATAGGCTTCGATATGACCAGACCGTTTTACCACCTGCTTAATCATTTATTCCCTCCCAACTTTTGTATTTCCTGAACAAATTCTTCCAGATCTTTGAAATGGCGGTATACCGAGGCAAAGCGGATATAAGCTACCTTATCGATTGCCCCAAGTTTTTCGAGTACCAGTTCTCCAATTTCGGTGGTTGGAATTTCATGATTTGCCTTACCGGCAATGACCACCGCATCTTCAATTTCATTAACAATATTTTCTATGGTCATTTGAGAAACGGGCCGTTTTTCCAGAGCTCGCTGAACTCCCCGTTCGATTTTTGTTCTGTCAAAGGGTTCCCGCCGTCCATCCCGCTTAATAACCATGAATTGCTTATCTTCAATCCGTTCATAGCTTGTAAAACGATAGCCACATCCATTACATTCTCTGCGGCGCCGGATTGCTTCGCCGTTGGCAAGAGTTCGGGATTCTATTACTTTGTCATCGAAGTTGCCACAATGGGGGCATCTCATGCTATACTACTCCTGATAAAAAGACTATAAAAATAAGCCTTGTAAGGGCGCTATATATAGTGTTTTATATGCGATATGATTATTTTATCACGCTATCTGTTGCGTAGCAAGAGGTGTGTGAAAAAAAAGAACATCTAAGCCAGTTTGGAAACAACCTTTTGACACATTGGCTAGATGACGGGGTTTTCTAAAAAATCCTGATTTTAAAGGTCTCAAGACTATAAATAAGTTGATCTTTGCATCAAAGTTATGTTTGTTACCAAGGAGTTGATCCATGAAGATTGGAATAGATACCTTTGCCTGCGATGGGGGGAAATCTGGAGTTGGGGTATATCTTACTCAATTGTTGCGTCGGATGCCCCGATCTCTAGCTGGAATGGAGCTCTTTGGCTGGGAATTTGATAAATATGCTTATACCGATGTAGCTGAAGATCTGGAATTTATTTCCCAGTCATTTAAAACAAGCAGAACTGCCAGTTCCCTTTGGCATATTTTTAAATACCCGGATTTTGCAAAGTCTAGGAATTATGGGGTTACGTTTTTTCCCGCTGCTCATCGAGTATTACCATACCATTCTCCTTGTCCTACCGTAGGAACTGTTCATGATATGGCGGCCTATCGTGGGCCCTGGCGAAGCAGGGAGCATCTAGGAGCGGTACTGCGGCTTGTATTCCCCGATTCCTTACGAAATTTGGACCGAATTATTGCGGTTAGCGAATGGGTAAAACAAGAATTGGTCGAAGTTGCTCAAGTTAAAGCATCCAGAATCGAAGTTATTCCTAATGGGATTGATCTTTCAGCTTTTTATCCCCGACCGCGAAATGAAGAAAGTGTTATTCTCATACAACCCTTTAGTTTTCGCCGTCCCTATATTCTCTATGTATCCCGTATTGATTATCCTGTTAAAAATCATATCAAGCTGATCGAAGCCTTCGCAATCTTTAAAGAACGAACCAAGTATCCTCACCGTTTGGTACTGGCAGGATCTGATTCAAAACATGCTGATAAGGTAAAAAAAGCGGCAGCCCGTTCAAAATATAAAAATGATATTTTCTTCACTGGACATTTTCCGCTGAAAAATTTGCCGGAACTCTATGCAGGGTCTGAGATGGTAGTCTTTCCTTCAAAATATGAAGGGTTTGGTATGGGAGTTCTGGAAGCTATGGCCTGTGGTGTGCCGGTAGCCTGTGCCCGATCAGCATCCTTACCAGAAACTGCAGAACATGCGGCCCTGTATTTTGATCCGAACTCAGCGGAAGATATGGCCGATCGAATGGTGACCCTGGCAACCAACCGGGAGGTGTATAAGGAATGCCGCCAGCGTGGTCTCGAGCGGGCCCAGCTCTTTTCCTGGGAGCGCTGTGCGGAACAAACCTTTAAGGTTATAATGGAAACCGCAGGTAAGACTATATAAGGGCGAAGTGAGCGGGTGATCTATCACCGAGCTCAGGTAAAGATTGATGGCTCAAAAAGGAGCTCAAAAGCCTCTGTTGCCTGTTCAATGCTATGAATGATCAGGGCTTCCCGAATATCCCGATCCAGTTCTTCAAGATCGTCCATATTTCCTTTTGGAATAATGACATCGGTTAAGCCGTTCCGGATAGCCGCCAAGAGTTTTTCCTTTAGACCGCCAATGGGAAGCACCCTGCCGGTCAGGGTTAACTCACCGGTCATGGCAAACCCGCCTTTCACCGGTCGCTGACTAAGGGTAGAAAGGAGAGAAACTGCAAGGGTAATACCTGCTGAAGGCCCATCCTTTGGAATCGCCCCTTCAGGGACATGAATATGAAAGTCGGTTTTCCCGATATCTTCAATTGCCAGGGTTATTTTGGGACTGATACTTCTCAGGTAGGAGAGGGCTGTCCGGGCACTTTCCTTCATTACATCACCCAAATTACCGGTCATAATGAGCTCTCCCGAACCTTCAAAGGTAACCGTTTCTATGGGTAGTATGGTGCCTCCCGTTTCAGTCCAGGCAAGACCGTAGCAGACCCCAATCCGTTGTTCCTTGTATACCACATCGTGTTTGTATTTCCTTTTTCCAAGAAGGGTATCCAAAGTCGTAAGCCGGATTGTTTTTTTAAAATCCCCAATCGCCTTTTCTTTTCCGTATCCCTGTTCAACCGCAGACTTAGCCAGCTTTCTGATACAATGGGCAATTTCCCGTTCAAGGCCCCGAACCCCCGATTCCATGGTTCGATACCGAATGATATCTCGAATTGCCTCATCCTGAAATTTAACCGAAGCCTGAGCAAGTCCATGCTCTTCGAGCTGTTTGGGTATTAAGAATCTTTTTGCAATCTGCAGTTTTTCTCCCTCACCGTATCCAGGAATGTCGATGACCTCCATGCGGTCGAGTAAAGGGTGAGGAATCGTATGGAGCGAGTTAGCGGTGGCGATGAAAAGTACCTTCGAAAGATCATAGGGTACTTCCAAATAGTGGTCGGTAAAGGTTGAATTTTGTTCCGGGTCGAGTACTTCCAGCAAGGCCGATGCAGGGTCCCCTCGAAAATCGCTTGATAGTTTATCAATCTCATCAAGCAAAAAAACTGGATTTATAGATTTAGCTCTGCGCATGGATTGAATGATTTTTCCTGGTAAGGCTCCTACATAGGTTTTTCGGTGTCCGCGAATTTCAGCCTCATCCCGGACACCACCGAGGGAAATACGGACAAAATTCCTTCCCAGGGCTCGGGCCACTGATTTCCCAAGACTCGTTTTACCCGTACCAGGGGGACCTACAAAACAAAGAATAGGCCCCTTAATCTGGCTTGTAAGCTGACGGACTGCCAAATATTCAATAATCCGTTCCTTGGGCTTTTTCATATCATAGTGGTCCCGGTTCAGAATTTCCTCTGCCAGGGCAAGATCCGTTGAGTCAGTGGTAGCTTCATTCCAAGGAAGGTCGATGATCCATTCCAGGTACGTTCGCAGCACTCCCGCTTCAGGAGAAAGACTTTGGAGTTTTTTTAGGCGATTAAGCTCCTTCTTAGCTTTAGATAGCACTTCTTCTGGGGGATTTTTTGCTTCAAGGGCTTTTTCGATTTCGGTAAATTCATCTTCCCCCGTGTCACGGCCCAGTTCTTTATTTATTTCTTTAAGTTGTTCATTCAGGATATATTCACGTTGGGTCTTTTCCATGCGGCTTTTTACCTTACCGGTAATTTTCCGCTGTAGCGCAATGATTTCATTTTCCAGTTCCAGATGTTCAAGGAGAGTCTGGAGCCGTTTTTTGCTGTCATCGATTTCAAGTAGCTCAAGTTTCTTTTCTATTTTGATGGGTAAGGCATTGGCCGCCACATTGCAGAGTTTCTCCGCATTTTCTGCCCGCTCAACCGCAGCAAGCACTTCGGTGCTTATCTTTTTAGACAGTTCAGCGAATTGATTAAATGAGCGCTGTACTGCCCGCATAAGTGCTTCGATCTCTGCCGATTCCCCTTCTAAAACCGGGATTCCCTGAATTGGTTGTACGGTGACAAGGCGCACCTGGTCCAGTAATGAACTAGTCCCGATTCGTCCCCGATATTCACCATGTAAAACTACCCGATAAGAGCCATCGGGTAGTTTTAACTGTTGAACGATATGAGCAACTGTCCCAGTCGGATAGGTATCTTCATCGTTTGTAGTATCTTTGCGACAAGCTGCAAAAAGCCGCTGATCCCGCTTCAGAGCCTCTTCCAGGGCTTTAATCCCGGCAGGATAGGTAATAAAGAGGGGGATCATGGTATGGGGAAAGACAACGAACTCCCTCACCGGCATGAGAGGGAGTTCATCCTTGGAATTCCTGCTTTTGAATGCAGAAAGGAGACTCATGCGCTTTTCTGAAGAGGTATTATTTCAGGACGTTCTGATTTCAGAACCACATCCTTAGTGACCACTACCCGTTTTTTCCCCTCAAGAGAAGGTATTTCAAACATGATATCGGTCATCATCCGTTCTACAATAGCACGCAGTCCCCGGGCTCCGGTTTTCTGTTTGATCGCAGTGTCGGCGATAGCATCGATAGCTTCTTCGGTGAAAACCAGCTCTACATCATCGATGGCAAGGGATGCCTGATATTGTTTCAGGATAGCATTCCGAGGTTCGGTAATAATTCGTTTTAGATCCTCTTTCTTAAGGTCATCCAGGGTGACTGTAATGGGGAGCCGTCCGATAAATTCGGGAATCATACCGAAGCGGATTAAATCATCGGGATGCAA
The DNA here is from genome assembly GCF_000219725.1 of Gracilinema caldarium DSM 7334. GTDB lineage: Bacteria > Spirochaetota > Spirochaetia > Treponematales > Breznakiellaceae > Gracilinema > Gracilinema caldarium. The sequence goes on from NC_015732.1 coordinate 1,257,033, forward strand.
ATTACTGTAGAGTTCTTGCAGGTTCTTATCTTTCCGTTCCCGTACATCAGCGCCAAAGCCCAGTGGATGCTGGGATATTCGCTGTTCAATGAATTTGTCCAACCCGACAAAGGCTCCCCCGCAGATAAAGAGAATATTGGTGGTGTCGATGCGGATCATTTCCTGATTTGGATGTTTTCGCCCACCCTGAGGAGGTACGGAAGCAATGGTCCCTTCGATGATTTTAAGCAGGGCCTGTTGGACACCCTCACCGGATACATCCCGGGTTATCGAAACATTCTCGCCTTTCCGGGCAATCTTATCAATTTCATCAATATAGACGATGCCCCGCTCTGCGGCTGCAATGTTTCCCCCCGCATTCTGAATCAGTTTGAGGAGGATGTTTTCTACGTCCTCACCGACATATCCAGCCTCAGTGAGGGTGGTGGCATCCGCAATAGCAAAGGGAACCTTGAGCTTCCGCGCCAGGGTCTTTGCCAGGAGTGTTTTACCGGTACCGGTCGGTCCAATAAGGAGCACATTGGATTTTTCTATTTCAACGTCATCCGGTGTTTTTGCAGGGTTCGCTATTCGCTTATAATGATTATACACCGCCACAGAAAGGGCCTTTTTGGCCGCATCCTGACCAATAATAAACTGGTCCAGGTAGTCCTTAATTTCCCTTGGTGTAGGGATATCCCCGGTAAACTGGGTTGAAAGGTCATGATCTTCTTCTGCAAGAATTTTCTGACAGACCTCGACACATTCGTCGCAGATATAGATATCGTTCGGACCGGCAATAAGACGCCGGGCCATGTCAGCACTCTTACCGCAGAAAGAGCAGGATCGTTCGTGTATTCCAGAGCCATTACGAAGCCGTGCCATGTTTCTCCCTCGTCAGAATTTTGTCTGCTACGCCGTAAGCAACCGCATCCTGGGCAGACATGAAGAAATCCCGTTCCATATCCTGGGCTATCTGCGCTTCAGTTTTACCGGTATGTTTTGCAAAGTATTCGATGGTCAGTTTTTTTAGTCGACCAATTTCTTTAGCCTGTATACCAATATCCTTTGCCTGCCCTTGGGCACCACCCCAGGGCTGGTGAATGAGGATTCGGGAAGAGGGGAGGGCAAAACGTTTCCCCGCAGTTCCCGCTGCGAGAATGAGGGCGGCCATGCTTGCAGCCTGTCCGAGACAGATGGTCTGGACAGCGCATTTAATGTACTGCATGGTATCATAAATCGCCAGCCCCGCAGTAACGGAACCACCCGGTGAATTTATGTACAGACTAATATCCTTTTCAGGATCCTGGCCTTCAAGGAAGAGCATCTGGGCAACTACCAGATCGGCGGTGACATCGTTAATTTCACCATCCAAAAAGATAATTCTATCCTTGAGCAACCGGGAATAAATATCATAGGATCGTTCACCAATGCCGGTCTGTTCTACGACGATCGGTACCAAATTATTCATCTGTTCATTCATGGGTATAATTTACCTATTATTTCCCATCAGGTCCAGATATTTCTGCTTCTTTCCCTTTTTCACCTTTGCCTCTGCGATGAGGGTGTCAAAGAGTTTTCGCTCTTTTATATCTTCCCTGAGGTATTCCTTCATCTGATCCTGTTCGTAATACTTCTTAACCTCATCGATAGAGGTATTCATGCCCTCTGCCATGGACTGCATTTCTGCTTCCAGTTCCTCATCGGTGGCGGTGATGCCCAGGTCCTTAATGAGGGTATCCACAATGAGCCGGCTTTTAAGTGCCTTTTCTACATCGGGCCGCCATTCAGCAAGCATATCTTCATAGCTCTTACCCATGGACTGAATGATAGAAAGGAGCTGATCTTCGCTGGAGTTAAAGCGGCGGGCCAAATTGCGCCACCGGCTTTCCAGTTCTAGCCGGATCATGGATTCGGGAAGGTCAATCTGGGTGGTGGTAAGAACCTTCTCCAGGATATCATTGACCTTGAGTTCTCTTAGCCGCTGTTCAAGGGTTTTTTCCAGATTCTTTTTAAGGTCCGCCTTGAGCTCCGCCAGGGTCTTGTATTTTTCATTCACGTCCTGGGCAAAGTCATCATCCAGATCGGGAAGTTTCTTTTCCTTTATGGCAGTGACGGTAACCGAAATGGTCTTGGTTTTCCCGGCAAGTTCGGGGTATTCAAAGTCTGCAGGGAAGGTTTTGGTTATAACCTTTGTTTCACCTTTTTTCATACCGATGATATCATCATCAATCTTATAAATATTAGCTCCCGAACCTACGGTAAATACAAAGTCCTGCCGTTCGCTTCCCTTGATGACTTCTTTATTTTCATCAAGCTCAGCATAGTTGATGGTTACCACATCGTTCTTAGCAACCACAGCGCCCTCGCTCTTATCGATCACGATGGCATTCCGTTCCTGAAGCTGTTCCAGTTCCCGCTTTACGTCATCATCGGTTACTTCGACTACAGGGCTTTCGATTTCAATACCCTTCCAGGAACCAACGGTAACCGTGGGGAATACATCGTATTTGACGGTAAAGGTAAGATCCTTCTGTAAATCGAGAACCGGTTCTTCTACGAGTTCAGGCTGTGCATAGGCAATAGGTTTATCCTGGGCAGGAAAATCTTCTGCGTCGAAGAGCTCATGCAGCGCTTTTTCGAGGATACGGCCGAGAGCATCCGCTTTGAGCCCTTCACCGAGTTTTCGTTCAACGATATCTTTGGGAGCCTTGCCCTTCCGGAAGCCGGGTAACTGGATATTCTTTGCATAATAGGCAACGAGATCGTCGTATTCTTTGCGTACATCCGCATTAGCAACGGTTGCGGTAAGTTGAACTTGAGAATGTTCTTTTCTGGTGATTTCTTTGGATACTACCACGGTATTTCCTCTTTGTGTGGGATATTGCGCCAGATAATCCATAATCAGGATAATTTGACGTAGTAATAAAAAAGGCGATTCGAAACATTCGCTTCGCCGCAGCGTATGTTCCGGATCGCCTTCCGTTAAGAGCGGGAAACGGGAGTCGGACCCGCGACATCCACCTTGGCAAGGTGGCGCTCTACCACTGAGCTATTCCCGCATAACAGTTGCTCCTGGGCCTTCTGTGCCTGCTCCACAGATTCAGCATGCGAGAGAAGGGATTTGAACCCTTACGCCGGAGGCACTAGATCCTAAGTCTAGCGTGTCTACCAATTTCACCACTCTCGCGTCCCAACACAGCGGTCTCCAGCGATGCATCTGAAAGGCACCACAGATCGTTAAAATAATAACGAAAAGGTCAGCCTATGTCAAGAGGCCGCAAATTTTTCAACTACCTATTGGTGAAATTGCAGACTTCCTGTCCAGCAAAGCATCTGCACGGAAGCTGTCAGAAGCTATAAAAAAGGACCATCCTTTGGATAGTCCTTAAAAGCGGGAAACGGGAGTCGGACCCGCGACATCCACCTTGGCAAGGTGGCGCTCTACCACTGAGCTATTCCCGCAAAAATCATGAGCCGCGAAGGGTTCGAACCTTCGACCCGCAGATTAAGAGTCTGCTGCTCTGCCAGCTGAGCTAGCGGCCCAAAAACCATACCTGCATAATTGCGTTCGTCATGAGTGATAGAACACTCCTGCGTCCGGAGGGATTCGAACCCCCGGCCTACGGATTCGAAGTCCGTCGCTCTATCCAGCTGAGCTACGAACGCATGTATTGTCAGAGCGCCGGATCCGAGAATCGGATGGGTGGATGACGGGGCTCGAACCCGCGACACCCAGATCCACAGTCTGGCGCTCTACCAACTGAGCTACATCCACCGTCGAACTGACGGGGCCTACTATGCCAATAAATGAGTATTTCGTCAAGATGTTTTATCAATATTTTTTTTAAAATTTAATGCACTATCCACAGAAAGACGGTAAAAACGGACATCACAAAGATCGTCCATGGGCAAGCCGTCATCGAGGTGGTTGACCATGGATAAGCCGGCATCACAGAGATCGTCCATGGGTAAGCGGGCATCGCAGCGATCGTCCATGGGTAAGCGGGCATCGCAGCGATCGTCCGGGCTTTTCAATAATTTGATTAACCTGCGCCTTCATTCTGCCGATAGACAATTAAAGGTGGAGGCTTTATATGAAAACCCTCGATGTGACCTACACGGATACAAAAGTTTATGAATGTATTGCTTTGCTGCAGAAAGAAATTGCCCTTCTTGAACGTCTCGCATTCGCTCAGGATGTAGTAAGTCAGGCTGTATGTTCACGGGATTGGACCGATATAGATGCCCTCTTTAAAAGGCTTGATGAATATAATAAAGAATTTGATGCCCTTGAAAAGGATCGTTCCCAGTTGTTTATCGAATTAAGTCAAGCACTGGGGTTTGACCAAGAAAAACCAGGGTTTTACGTGCTGGCTACCCGGCTCGATCCAGAGAATCGCCGGCAAATGACCGACCTGTACCGTCGTCTTAAGCTTGATGTCCTTAAGATTCGGCTCTCCAATGATACACTACAGCACTATATCGCAACAAACCGGGCAGTCATTTCAGAATTTTTACAGGCTGCTTTCCCCGACCGGAAGGGAAAGCTCTATTCCCGCCATGGCAGGGAAATTCATGCGGAGATGCGCAGTATCGTTTTAGACCGCAGTTTTTAATTGACATTGAGAGGAGTCACCCATGCAGTCAACCTTTACGGGAGTAGAAATTGGAAAACGTTCCATGGTTGCCCATCAAACCGGCATGACTACCATTGGCCATAACCTGTCAAATGCTTCCACTGAAGGCTATTCCCGTCAGCGGGTTGAATTTTCTCCCTTTGAGCCGATCTATCTTCCCGGCTTAAACCGGGAAGAAACTCCCGGCCAGATTGGTCAGGGAACGGTGGTTGAACGGATACAACGGGTCCGGGATGAGCTTCTTGATAAACGGATCATTGCTCAGGGAAGTGGTGAGGGCTATTGGGATACCCGGGACAAATATGTTCTGCAACTGGAACGGCTCTATAATGAGCCTGCAGATGTTTCAATCCGGGGGCGGATGGACGCCTTCTGGGATGCCTGGCAGGAACTTTCCCTGCATCCGGCGGATTCAGCGCCAAGAAAGGCGGTCATAGAACGGGGAAAGACCCTTATCGACAGCATAAAAGAACGATACAAGGGGCTTACAAGCCTGCAAAACATGGCCGAGGAAGATATCCAGGGTACGGTAAAGCGGGTCAATGAATTGTCCCGCCAAATTGCCGGCTTGAATGAACAAATTCAGAAAATAAAAGCCCAGGGAGATAATCCCAACGACCTCTATGACCGGCGGGACCTCCTGGTAGAAAAGCTTTCCTCAATTATCGATATCACCACCGATTACCGGGATCCGGATGAGTTTATCATCCATACCGCTGGCAATGTGCTGGTTCAGGGGCGGATCGGCCGGCAGTTCGATCTAGTCTCTGGGATTGATACGGAAGGCTTTTCCCATGTGGTCTGGAAGGAATCCGGTGAAGAAGCCCATTTTGCAAGCGGCAGCCTCAAGGCCCTTATCGAAATGCGGGATGTTACCCTGAGAAACGAAATCCAAAGCCTGGACTCAATGACCATGAATTTTATCGATCTGGTTAACGAAGCCCATCGCCCGGGGTATGGTACCAACGGTAAAACCGGACTCGATTTCTTTACCGAGCACCCCTTTGTTACCAATGTGGCGGGTAACTATGACCGCAACGGCGATGGGGTCTATGACGCTACCTACATTTTCCGGATGACCGGCCAGAATAAACTGGACAGCCGGGCCCAGATTGGTCTTGAAGGTACTTTAAGCCTTTCCGGCCAGAGCGGTCTTGTTCAGGTTCCCTATTATGCGACCGACACGGTGGCCGATGTGGTCCGCCGGATCAATAATTCCGGTGCTGAAGTGGTGGCACGGCTGGACCGGGAAGGGCGGCTTACGCTGAAAGGAACCCCCGCCGCAGATCCGGCAAATCCGGATTTTGTTATTCGGCATGTGGAAGACTCAGGCCGTTTCCTCGAAGGCTATGCGGGGCTCCTCCAGAACCGGGGCCCCGAGGGGGCCTTCCGCTGGGACCAGGCTGACAGTGCATTACAATTGCAGGGAACTGCTGCTGACTATGCGGTCGCCCCGATTGCCCATCCTTCGGGCTGGATCGAAGTAAACCCTGCGTTGGTCAAAGAACCCGCTTCCATCGCTTCCGGATACGGCGAAAATGGAAAGCCCGCAAATCCCGGTAATGGGGAGGCTGCCCTTGCCATAGCATCGATCAGGAATTCAGACGTGATGGTAGGAAAGCTCGGCACCTTCGATGACTATTTTGCCGATGCGGTTGCCCGGGTCGGCCTTATGGGAGAGCAGAGCGACCGAGCCCTGGAAACCCAGAATCTCATTATGAAGCAGCTTAAGGATATGCGGGACTCCATAAGCGGCGTTAATATTGATGAAGAGCTGTCTCAGATGATCAAGTACCAGCATGGATACGCCGCCGCGGCCCGGTTTATTTCGACAGTGAATGAAATGCTCGATACGATCATTAACCGCATGGGAGTGTAATAGATGAGACGAATCAGTACCAATATGCCCAATGATGATATCCAGTTCAGACTTCGCCGTCATGAACAGGCCCTCTCATCAATCCAGGCGAAAATGGCCAGCCAGCAGAAAATCCAGGATCTGCGGGACGACCCCCTCGGAGCAAGCCATGCGGTCCGCTATGAATCCTATCTGGCTCGCCTCCAGCGTTTTGAACAAAACACCCAATATGCCCAGGACCACTACAAGGTGGTCGATGGTTATTTACGGCAGGCCCAGGACATTTATCAGCGCATTCGGGAACTGGCTGTTCAGGGGGCTAACGGCACCTACACCAAGGATGACATGAAGGCCATGGCGGTGGAAGTCAATGAACTTTTAAAAGAGGTGGTTCAGATATCCAACGCCCTGGGACCCGATGGGAAACGGCTCTTTGCGGGGGACAAGGCCTATACCGAACCATTCCGGATTGTGGAAGGCACGCCGACCAATGCGGGTGAATCGATGGTGGTTCGGGTCGAATACCAGGGAGCCGGAGCAAACCGGAATGCAGAAATTGATGAAAATGCCTACAGCAATCTGGATATTTCTGGTGGAGAAGCCTTCTGGGCTGAACGAATGCAGATTTTTTCTTCCTATGATGCGACAGCTTATCGGGTTGAAAAGGCTGGCGCTTTTTATATTGATGGCCAACGAATAGAAGTGAAGCCTGGCGACACCATTGGTGCTATCGTTGCCAAAATTAACGAATCCCCTGCACCGGTCAAGGCCTATATAGATCCTACAACCAAAGGCCTGGCTTTGGAAGGCACTAATCCCCATCTCATCCGTATGGAAGATGAAGCAGGTTCGACAGTCCTTAAGGATCTGGGAATACTCCGGCCTACCAGCGATCCTGCTGCCCCTAACTGGAACCCCACAGCCCGGGTTTCAGGCGGTTCCGCCTTTGATATGATCATTCGGCTCAGGGATACCCTGTTGCAGGGTAATGCCGAAGTGGTCGGCAGTCAGGGTATTGCAGGAATCGACCTGGCTCTGGATAATATCGGAAGCAGACTTGCAGAGGTTGGCAGTCGGCAGGAACGGGCAGAGATGACCTGGAAACGGCTTAATCAGCAGATCCCCGATGTGACGGCGAATCTGGCTTCCGTCTCTTCTCTCGACTTTGCCCAGGCTGCTACGGATCTCAGTATGCTGGAATTTGCCCATAAAGCGGCATTACAAACCGCTGCTAAAATAAACCAGCACACGTTGCTGGACTTCTTACGTTAGGAGTGTACATGAAGGTAGCTACCAAAGCTTATGGTGTGGTGGAGGTAGATGAACGGCAGAAAATTCAATTTCCCTTGGGTCTGCTGGGCTTCGAACAGTTAAAAGACTATGTTTTGCTTGATGCGGAACAACAGCCCTTTTATTGGCTTCAGTCTATCGATGTGGAACGGGTAGCCTTTATTCTCGTAAACCCCTTTTTATTTAGACCGGACTATGAATTGGATATTGCAGACCAGGAATTACAGGATATTGGGATTGTGGACCCCAAGGATGCACTGGTCTTTGCCATTGTAACCATCCCTGCAGATGGTTCCCCCATGACCGCCAACTTACAGGGCCCCCTGGTAATCAATAAGGATGCCCATGTGGGAAAACAGATGATCCTCATGGATGGCCGATGGAAGACAAAACATGACATAGTGGCCGAACTGAATGCGGCAAGGAAGGCCCCATGCTGATCCTTTCCCGCAAAATTAATGAAAAAATCATGATTGGGGACGACATTTCTGTGTCGGTGATTGAAATTCGCGGTGATCAGGTGAAACTTGGCGTGGAAGCCCCCCGAACAGTGAAGGTGTTCAGGCAGGAAGTATTTGATGCAATCCGGACTGAAAATAAGGCTGCAGCGGAATCGGTGCCGGTTTTACCAGCCTTAGAGCTTTTAAACAAAAGCAAAACGGAAACTTGATTAAGTCGGCTGCTTAGGTTTCATCCTCATCAGTGTTATCCGCATAAATCCGTTCAAATTCACCGTGAATGGTCATGAAAATGTCAAACAGAGCGGGGTCAAAATTTTTACCCCGCCAGGCTTTCATTTTTTCGATACTTGTATTGTGATCAAAGGCCTCTTTGTAGCTTCGTTTCATCCGTAGAGCATCATAGACGTCAGCGATTGTTACAATACGGGCTGAGAGGGGGATCATTTCTCCTTCCAGCTGGAAGGGATAGCCCGTGCCATCCCATCGTTCATGGTGATTGAGAGCAATTTCACGGGCCATGGGGTTAGGATAGGTTGATAAAATGAAGGCGCCGTTTTTTGTGTGTTCCTTCATGATGGTCCATTCCCAATCTGAGAGGGGCCCTTCTTTATTAAGAATATCATCGGGGGTGCCGATTTTACCCACGTCATGCATCGATGCAAGAAATCCAATATCTTCGATAAAATCCCGATCTACCTCTTCATAGCCAGGACGGTTATAGAGTTCTTTCGCCAGCCGCTCTGAATAAAAATTAACCCGAACAATATGTTTCCCCGTATCGTTATCTTTCAGCTTAGATGCTTCCAAGAGGCTGATAAAGACGCTTTGAAGGAGCTTCTTATTTTCCTCAGTGACATCGTCGAAGAGTACGATAAAATTATCCGGTGCTTGGTTCCCCTGAATGATCGGGAAAAGGTATACCTTCGTCTGGAGGGTTCCCGCTTCCCTTGTTTTTGTTTTTATTGAGCCTTTCCAGGAATACCCATGGGCTCCATAGAGAACCGCTGCTCTGATATCTTTGAGGGCTTCTGTTCCCAGACTTTTACCGAACACATCAAAAAAAAGGCTGTTCTGAAGATAAAAATATCCGGTAAAAAGATTGTTACAGGCACCATTCGCATAAAGAATTCGGAAATCCGTATTAATAAGCAGGACGGGGAAAATACTATTTACAAAGGGTCTCATGACAAGCGGTACATCCTGGGATGTGGAAACAAAAGTATGTTTTAATACTTCCGATTGAGGTGATAACTCTTCCAGCGATTCAAGTGAATCAAGGCTATCTGCTATATCTTCTGGATCATTGCTATTTCGATTCATTCCACACCTCTAGAAAGCTCTGCATCACTTTTTCTTATGTATACTGGTCCTGATGAATCCGAACTACCTCTTCCTTCTATTGTAAACCTCTTTTTAGCTAAAACAAGCAATTCTTTTGCTTTTCCCTTTCGGTGCCAAGAATCTAGCACAATCTGGTCTGGGGAAATTGGTGATAGTTGGTTGTTAACCATTAATTCTTGAACATCTGTGGCATCAGACCCGGTCATTAATAGTGGTAGTGGTGCTTTTTGGCTTGCTAGGTATGGAACTATATCGGTAATAGGTGCATCCATATAATCGGATATTCGGTGTCCCCTGCTATAGATCGCCCAAAAATAACAATTTTTTTTTGCATCAATAACTGGAATTACCGAACCGGGCCAGAATTCCCATCCATAGGCCATACAATCCAGTGTTGGAATAGCAATAAAAGGAATACTTAAAGCCAAAGCCATACCTTTAACTGTGGCAAATCCAATTCTCAGTCCCGTAAAAGATCCGGGTCCTTCCATACAGGCAAGCAGGTTCAGGTCCTGTTTGTTCGTACCGCTTTGTATGAGCAGTGTGTCGACCATCGAGATGAGCCGTTCTGAATGGTGTAAGCCCGCATCACTTTCTATGAACCATGTTCCCTGATTGGTTTCAAGGGCAATTGAGAGGATATCTGTTGCAGTATCTATAGCGAGAATATTCATAAGAGAGCCTCGAGTTCTGGACCGGTAATCTTAATGTTGCGTTCACCCTCGGCAAGAACCTTCATTACAATTCTAATAGTATATTCAGGCAGAAGACTGTGTATTCGTTCGCTCCATTCGATAACACAAATCCCATCCCCATATATCAATTCATCCATACCTATTGCTATGGCATCTTCTTCACCTTCGAGCCGGTAGCAATCTATATGATAAAGGGGGTATATACCGTTGTATTCACTTATAATCGTATAGGTAGGGCTTGTAACTGGTTCTGTAATACCCAAGCTCTGGGCAATCCCTTTGGTGAAGGTTGTTTTCCCAGCGGCAAGGCCCCCTTCAAGAGCAAGCACCGATCCCCTTGTAAGCACGCTACCAATCCGCATCCCTAAGGCGATGGTTTCATCTTCGGTCCGGGTAATGTATTCGATCAGGGCAGGGCCCCCTCGGCATCGAGTTCGGCAATTTTGGTACGCAGGCTGTGAATGAGTGGTAAAAGGGGATATTCAACATGGTCCATGAGAGAAACGGAAATATGCTTTTTCCCCATGGGATTAGTTTCTATGACAAATTCTATGCGTTTTTCGACCGGTTTATGCATTAGTTCCATTACCGCTGTCCCATAAAAAACACGGCGATAATAAATATGGGTTTCTTTACGGTTAATATCTTTTAGCTCTACTATCTTCATCGTATCTAAATTGTACGGTTTCCTATATTCTCCGTCAATCCTGGTCATACTCAAAAACCAGAGCATTTATGGTATTTAAGGTTTTTCGGGGTAATTTAACAAATTGGATATGCATGATACCGCCAATTCCACCGGTTTTATTGGTCCGGATCACTCTGCCTAGGGCTGCATGGCTTCGGTCATGGTCATCATCAAATTCGATTTTAAGGTAATTCCCAGGAGGCAGGGCAGCGGCACTTTTTATTGCACAGCCGCCCGCTGAAATATCAAGGATGGTTCCAAGGCTTCTTCTATCATCGACGAGGGTCTTTTTTTCAATCTTTCTGCCAACCTGCCGCTGTTCTATTCTGACTAAAGAAAAGAAACAAGAGATATGGGTTTGTTTCCGTTTAAAACGCCGGTTTGGTAAGGCTTCTATTTTTTCTGAATGGGCTAATTGTAGAGCTGGCCCTCGGGGAGTATCAATAGTCGCAATGACTCTGCTTTCCATTCGGTAACCCTGGCTTGACTTTGAATAGAATGAAAGCTGTATCTTCGCACCCCTTGAAAGGCGGATAGGAGTTCCAACCGCACTGCGAGGGCTTTCTACAAGTAATTCTTCTCCTTTAGCAGATATAATTTTAACCGGATAGGTTTCCCCCTTAGGACTGGTAAGGGTAGCGGGCATATTATCAGGTAATTTCCTACTAGAAGTTATTTTTCCAGTGTTGCTCCGTACTGCCTCTACCCGATTCCGAATTGAGAACAGCAAAGATTTTTGTTCCTCTGCTATGGTTTCTGTTTCTGCACCTTTTTCAATAGCTCGGAATGCATGTTTAAATGTCTTATCAAGCAATGTTGGATTAGTAAGGGTAATTTCAGGATCCGTTATCCCTTCGGTTCTAAACGCCCATTCTAAAAGATTTATTTGATCACGATTAAGCCCTAAAGCAGTTGCAGCCCTACGGAGGGCAAATTTACTGAATCTTCTTGGGCTCGTTCCCTTTTTACTAGAGGTTTTTCCAATTCCATTCCGGGCAATATTAATAGTGCTCATCACAATGATAAAGACAACAATAATAACCAGAACGATGATCATGCTTCTGGGATCATTTTCCTTGAAATAGGGCGATTGCAACAAAAAGATCATAATAGATATACTTCCTAAGAGCTTGCAATAAGGGGAGCCAAAGCTCCCTGTAGGGATCTCAGCCGGGGGGCAATTTCATATTCGGCAAGATCGCCCACAAGTACTGTATCTTTTACTTCATACGCAGCAAGCAATTCCTGCAATATGGTCCCAATTTCCTCGAGGAGCGGTTTGAGCGAGTCTGTTTTAATTTCTAAAAAGGTGAGAAGCGGAAGCAATCTAAAGAACTTGCCCATAATAACGGTGAAGATCTGAAGGCTTTCAATAACATGCCGATCTTTACCGGTCTGAAGGTCGAGGGGAAGGTTTTCCATTCTTTGTATTGTTTCATCAAGCAGTTTATGAACCATCTGAGCCGCCTGCAGAGGGTCTTCTAATTCACCAAGTCGTTCTAAAATAATACTTTCAAGCCCATTAAAGGTTATACCTTGTCCCGAGCATGCATTGTTTAAAAATTGTCCGAGTTCAGCGTCTCGATCCATAATAAAACGCATGCTTACTGAATCGGACCAGCTTTTTATCAATTCCTGCCGTTCCTGAAAGGATGCATCCTGAAGTTGCTGCACAAGTTTTAATGCTTCTTGTAAAGCCTGATGATATAATTCAACCCAGCTCGAAGCTTGAATATCGAGTTGTTCTATCTTTTCCAGATCCATGCTATACAGTTGTTCCAATGCATCTGCACCTATAGAAGAACCATTTATGGAAAGTCCGCTGACGCTAAACCCCCGATTTTCAAGCCAGAGTTCCAGATTGATAAGCAATTCTCCGAGTGTTTTTTCCGTTTCTACTACCAGATCTGTACTATTACCATTAATAGTTACCTGCATAGCTGCTCCTACTGATTCGATGATTTACTGAATTGATCAAGGGATGATGAGGTCTTTTCCATGCTGTTTAAAGCGCCTTCCATTTTCCCATATTGCTGTTTGAGACTTTGTTCTTTTGCCGCGAGCTGTTTATCGAGGTTTTCTATCCGTTTTTCTTCCTGGCTTATTCTACTGTCCAGTCCGCTGGTTTTAAGTGCTATGATGCCCCCTGTTTGGACATAGGGGCGGATAAGGCTGTCCAGCGCATAGGCAAAACCGGAATCGACAATTAGGTCGCCGTCTGTATCCTTGCCAAACAGTTCCTTAACTGCTGGCAGCTTACTTTGCAATGCCTGGTCGAGCACTTTTTCGTCAATTTCAAGGTAGCCCCTGAGCCGGCTTGCATCATAACCCTGGCTGGAACCGGCCTTTCGGACATCGGTACTGACTCCAATCTGGGCCAGCATGGCCATATCCCGTTCCAGAGATGTGGGGTAACTTGAGGTCGCCAGCCGTTGCAGGGTAGATTTAACAGTATTCAGGGTAGAATCCCCTTGCAGGGTTCCCAGTTTCTTTTTAAGCTCTTCCTGTTCATCCTTGGTGAGGTAGCTTAACTCTTGAATTATTTTATCATCATTTCTGGTTAGAACGTTCAGATCTGCTAAGAGCCGATTATAGTTCGCTACAAGACCAATGATGGCATCCTTGGAAGCCTGACGGTCCGGTTCCACGTTCAGTTTTACAGGCTTATCGCTTGAGCCTTTCAACGTTAAGGTAACTGAAGGGATAAGATCATCGATGGTATTAGATGAACGAGTAACCTGGATTCCATCCATCGAAAGCATCGCATCACCAGCGGTGGATACGGCATGGAGAGGCCTTAGTCCTTCATTGGCTTCACTGTCATAAATACGAAGATTTTGTAAGGCGATGTCCCGATGCGTATTTTTATTGATGACCGAAATAGAAGCAATAGTTTTTCCATCGCTGATATCGGTAACTTTATATTGATAGCTCTTATATTCATTGCTATCGCTTATGGGCGGAAGCAATTTTGTGGTCCCATCGGTAAATGCCAGCTGTATGACATCCAGCGTATCAACCCGCTTTGGCTGGGGTGGGGGAGTATAGGGAGGCAAGGTAATAGCTACCGGATCGTTTTCTATGGTTATACCGCCATAGGTTATGCTTCCGGGAATGGGAATTTCCGGCCCCGATGGCGGGCCAGGGTCCTGGTTTGAAGTATCAGGTTTTACGTTGGTTGCGATTTCATAGGAAAGCATGAGCCCACTACGATTCGGGAGGGCTGGACTAATGACAAATTGTTTGGTCGAACCTGCGGGTATGGTTAGCGGGTCTTTTGCCAGGGTTCTGCTGACCGAGTCTATCCGTTCTACCATGCCGGAATTCAAGGCTAGTTTTTCTGCATCCTCTTTAAAAGTCAGCCTATTTCCAGAACCAGTTTTTAAAGACTCGATAAGTAACGACTTCGTTCCTGGTTCAACCGTAATGACATCTGCCCGCAGTATATCCCGGCCCCGTTTATTCAGGGCTTCGGCGAAATCTTTAAGGCTTCCGCCGCGGTAGGTAAAGCTAAGGCTATCCTTACCGACTCCAAGCGTATAGTTCCCGGGGGCGACTGTATAATTTTCAGGTAATGGGTTTGATAAAAAGCGATCTGCCGTTGCAATCTGCTTAACAATAAAAGAACGTTCCTGTTCTGCTGCATCCCGGCCTGCAGTACCGGTAATAACCGATTCGTCCGCAGACTTTACAATCCGTTCGGTAAAGGGACTTTGAAAAGAGTAGAGATTCCGGGCACTTTCCCGGAGACTGGTCATACGACGGCCGATATCCTGCCAGGTGGTTTTTTCAGTTTTTAAATTTTCTACGTTTTTTTGAGCCCGTTCCTTTGGTATCCGTTCGACCTTCATCAGGTCTTCGATGAGTTTATCGGTATCGTAACGGCTTTTAACTCCGGGAATATATATGTCCGACATCGGTCCTTCTATGGTTCCGCTTGTGATTATACGGTCTGGTCAAAAAGAAGCCCCAGGGTTTCTTTTATACGTTGATGTAATCTTTGCATCTCTTCAGGCGGAAGTTCCTTAATCACCTTATCGGTAGAAGGATCAATAACCTTGACAATCACTTCTTTTGTCTTGTAATCCACGACAAAGCGCAGTTTTCTGCTGAAGGCAAGGCTGATTTTTTCCAGCTCATCAGCAATATTTTGCAGATCATGTACTGAAGTGGTTCCCGACAAGGATGCTTCAAAGGAGGAAGGGGCTTCCATGCTGCCTTCCGTAACAGGTATATGGGCCTGGGGAACAGGTCCACGGTCTTGCGGGAGTCCTATCGCAGGATATCCGTATCCTACGGTACTTATGTGCATACCCATAGGTACCCCCTTATACAAAATGAATAAAAGCACTTCCAAAAACAGTCATGTTTTTAAAGCGCTCTTTATTGCAAGAAAAACGAGGGAAGGGCGCGAACTTCCCCCGTTCTTCGCTTTCCAAAAGACGACGTCCAGATGTCTCTTGGGTAGCTTAATTATTTTTTTAATTAACCAAGAAGCTGCATGACCGACTGGGTCCGGGTGTTAGCCTGGGCCAGCATCGCTGTACCTGCCTGAGACAGGATCTGATTCTTGGTATACTCGACCATTTCCGACGCCATGTTGACATCCCTAATCCGGGATTCAGAAGCCTGAAGATTTTCAGCAGCAATAGCAACGCCCTTGGCAGCCATTTCAAAGCGGTTCTGATATGCGCCAAGATCGGCCCGCTGTTTGGATACCTGCTTTAATGCTGAATCCAGTTTGCCAATGGTCTGATTTGCCGCTTCAGGTGTGGCGATGGAAACAATCCCTGCATCACCCTGAGCACCCTGAAGACCAAGGGCCTGTGCGGTCATGGTTCCAATGTAAACCCGCTCGTTCTGGTCCATATTTGCGCCAACCTGTAATTGCATCACCCGATTCACTGCAGAATCCCGGGCGAACGCACCGGTCAGAATGTTCATACCATTGAACTGGGCATGGCTGGCAATCCGGTTGATTTCATCGACCAACTGGGAAACTTCGACCTGGATCTGCATGCGGTCTTCATCGGTATAGATACCGTTGGCAGACTGTACCGAGAGTTCCCGGATCCGGTGCAGGATGTCCTGGGTTTCCTGGAGGTATCCTTCAGTGGTCTGGATGAAGGATACACCATTTTCTATATTGCGCTGTGCCTGGTTTAAGCCCCGGATCTGTCCCCGCATTTTTTCGGAAACAGCAAGCCCGGATGCATCGTCCCCAGCTTTGTTAATACGCTGACCGGAACTCAGCTTCTCGATGTTTTTTGCTACATCGGCCTGAGTAACACCAAGCTGACGGTTGGCGTACATGGCGCTCATGTTGTGATTAATGATCATATGACCCTCCTTGCGATAGTACCTTTGGCTATCCGTAGCCTTCGGTCGCTCCATAGGTTTGGAATTGTCCTTGGGGGGTCGCGCCTATCCCTGAACAGTTCCAACACGGAACGGAGCAGTCTTCGATACCTCAAAGGCTACTCTATACCGCCCCATGGTTATCGTGAGGGTGTTTTTCAAAGATCATGCTAGGGGGTGCTGTACTATCACAGTCCCCCTAATTACCTAATAATGTACTACGCTACTGGAGAAGTTGCAAGACCGAATTTGTTCTCTGGTTTGCCTGAGCCAGCATAGCAGTACCAGACTGGGAGAGAATCTGATTCTTCATATAAGATACCATCTGGTTAGCCATATCAGTATCACGGATACGGGATTCGGCAGCCTGCAGATTCTCCGCCCCAATGTCGATACCGCGGATCGCATGTTCAAGCCGGTTCTGGTAGGCCCCAAGGTCAGCCCGCTGCTTGTTGACCTTCTTAAGAGCTTCGTCCAGGGTTCCGATGGACCGGTTTGCACTATCGGGGCTGGCAAGGGACAGGATGGTTCCATCACCGAAGTTCCGAATGCCCAAACCGGAAGCGGTCATGGTCCCGATATAGACCCGTTCACGCTGGTCCATGTTGGCCCCGATATGGAACCACATAGATGCGGTAACCACATTTTCGCCGGTGGCACGAGCAAAGCGTCCGGTGAGCATGTTCATGCCGTTGAACTGGGCATGGCTTGCAATGCGGTCAATTTCATCCACGAGCTGGGAAACTTCCACCTGGATCTGCATCCGGTCTTCATCGGTATAGATACCGTTTGCGGACTGGACTGCCAGTTCACGGAGCCGCTGGATGATGTCCTGGGTTTCCTGGAGGTAGCCTTCGCTGGTCTGGATAAAGGAAATGCCGTTAGCCGCATTGGTTGATGCTTGGTTTAAACCCCGGATCTGGCTCCGCATTTTTTCGGAAACCGCGAGGCCGGAAGCATCGTCGCCGGCGCGATTGATTCTTAGTCCAGAGGAAAGTTTTTCCATATCCTTGGACAAAGCCGATTGGGTAACCTTGAGGGAGCGGTCTGCGTACATCGCGCTCAGGTTGTGGTTGATGATCATGTCATCCTCCTTGATAGTATGATCAGCGGAGGCATCCGTGTCTCCGCATAAATCCCACAAAAAATGCTCAATATTTTGTCAAATACGCCGATCTTCCTACTAGGGGAAGTTCGTCATGTTCGTCCCTTTGGAGGGACCCCATGATGAAGCATTTCCATTATCGGAAAGTTGGCTCAGAAACTTGAGCTTTTTTTACGATTTTTTCAGGGTGGATAGATACGACAAGGCCCGTTCCAGGGCTTTAATACGGAACGACTCATAATGCTGAGGCTGGGCGAGGTGTTCTAAAGTATGGTGTTGAGAGCCAAGCTGTTCTGTTAAAATAACATCCCCCAGAATCGTATGTTCCAGATTGATGGCATAAAAGGGGGCTTTTGCGCCGGGTTCAAAAAAGAGAAGCCGATACTGGTAGGTTGCGCCTTTCGAGCCCGACACAGCAACCACCGAGTATCCCGCCACTTCGAAGCGTTCCAGGGTCCCAAGGGCAACCTGGGACATCCATGACAGATCTTTGATCTCTTCCATGCCATTCTCTCTGGTTTAACTGTAGGACCCTTGAGCTGGGGATGCAAGGGGAAGGTCACTAATTATGATCTTCGGAAAAGCTCCTTAGGATTATACCTTAGTCGCATGGATCAGTATGGCCTCCCACTTCCAGCTTAGGGGGCCTAGTTTTACCAGGTTTTGCATCAGATTCCTCATGTTCTCAAAGGCCTCTGTTCCCAATTCGGCGGCCATATGTTTACCCCAGGATGACTTTTCTGGGTCAAACCAGGATCGCAGGTCTGTTTCGCTGATAAGCCGTTCCTCAGTTCGGGATATCCGACGGCTTTCCAGGCTGAACCCGGCTTCTTGCAGCAGCTTTTCCAGTTGTTCTTCTTCCCATGCATGGATGTAGTGATCCCAGAAGGCTGCTTCCGCTTCTTTGAAACGCTGAAGGAGCCATCCCTCAAGCCCATATCCTGTTGCTTCGAGCCGGTTTGCTTCCTGTTCCAGGAGGTTTGCAAGCCGCTGGCCCCGTTTTGGCGGATTGGCAATGAGTGCAAGCTGGCCGCCCTGTACCAGGAGGGCTCGGGCTCGTTGTGCAAAGGCCTCGAGCCGTTCTTGTATGGTTTTATTCCCCCAGGGCCGCCTGAAAAGATCCCGGGCAAGGATGTATTCAAAGGTTGATGTATCGAAGATTTGTTCTGCTGTTTCCGCTTCGGGTACGTCCTGGCCGGGAAGAACAAGCAGCCGGGGCAGTTCCTCTTCTGAGAGGTTCGGCATGGTCTGCTTGGCAAAGTGGAGCAGGGTTTGGCGGCTCTGTTCGCTCTGAACGATTCCTGCAGAAAGCCCCTCCGGGGCCTGCCGCAGGGCTTCCCACAAAATGATCCCCTCATCGGCATTACAAACAAGGATCCGGTCATGCCGCTGTACTGACAAACCTGCAAACAGCAGGTCCCGATCTTCGAGCAGGGTGCGGGATCGGCTCGATTCAAGCCGCTTAAACCAGCCCTCTCTGCCCCGGCTTGCGGCGGACCAGGAAAGTCCCTCCGCTTCTGCGGTTCCCCGTTCCAGGTCCTGTAAAATAACCGCCGCCTGCAGTTCCCGTTTCCGGAGTACCTCATCTCTGATGCGGCCTTCATAGCCAACTTCGGAGGGGCTGTAAAAGGTCTTACCCCGGAGGGCTGCAGGCAGATACTGTTGGGCGGCCCAATGTTCCCGGTATGCATGGGGGTAGACATAGCCTTCCCCATGGCCAAAGCCTTCCTTATCCCGGTTCCCATCCTTAAGGTGCTTGGGAACCTCCGCATCTTCCTTTTCAACTTCCGCCAGGGCATCGAAGAACGCCAGGGTGCTGTTCGATTTGGGAGCAGTAGCCAGATACAGGGCTGCCTGGGCGAGGGGAAAATTCCCCTCCGGGAAGCCGATGCGGTCAAAGGCTTCTGCGCAGGAAATCACCACATTGATCGCATTGGGGTCCGCCAGTCCCACATCTTCGCTGGCGAGGATAATCATGCGCCTGAAAATAAAGGCCGGGTCCTCGCCAGCCCGTACCATCTTGGCAAGCCAGTAGAGGGTCGCGTCGGGGTCGCTCCCCCGGACGCTTTTAATAAAGGCACTTATGGTATCAAAATGATAATCCCCGTCCTTATCATAAAGGACTGCCCGGCGCTGAATGCTTTCTTCAGCGGCTTCCAGGCTGATGAAAATCTCCGTCCCTTCCGCTGGCGGCCAGTGGGGTGGAGTAGTCTCTACCGCCAGTTCCAGGGCATTTAAAAGACTGCGGGCATCCCCCGAGGCCACTTCTACCAGGTGTTCCAGGGCTCCTTCTGCAAAGCGCACCTGCCAGCGGCCATAGCCCCGTTCCCGGTCCGAGAGGGCCCGCTGGGCAGTTTCAAAGAGAGCGTCGCGGGTCAGGCTTTTCAGCTGAAAGATCCGGCTCCGGCTCACCAGGGCCCGGTTTACTTCAAAAAAGGGATTTTCTGTGGTTGCACCGATGAGGATCACCGTGCCGTTTTCTACCCAGGGGAGGAGGGCATCCTGCTGGGCCTTGTTCCATCGGTGCACCTCATCCACAAAGAGGATCGTTCGCTGGCCATAGAGCCGCCGCCGGTCATCGGCCCGGTCTATGGCTTCCCGGATGTCTTTGACCCCCGCCAGAACCGCATTCAGGCTTTCGAAACTGCTTTTCGTGGTATTGGCGATGACCCGGGCCAGGCTTGTCTTTCCCGTACCCGGCGGTCCGTAGAATATGATGGATGAAAGGCGGTCCGCCTGTATGGACCGGCGGAGAAGGCGGCCCGGGCCGACAATATGGTCCTGGCCGATGACTTCATCCAGGGTTCGGGGCCGCATCCGGTCCGCCAGGGGGCCGCTCGGCGGTCCTGACCCTTCGGCGGTAAAGAGGTCGTCCATAGTTATGGTTTATACCTGAGTCTTGTGCCAGCCAGGACCATGGGCTATGACAGGGCCTCGAGCCCTTGCAGGGCTATTCCTCTGCATTCCATTCCCCATTTCGGTATGACCAGAGGCCATCCAGTGATGTGCTGGCAAAAAGGGTTGTTCCCAAAGTTCCACCTGGTGCCTGGTACAGGGCGGTAACAACCTTCTGGCCCAGTGACTGCTCGTAGGTGTCTTCATCGCTTACCGTACTGGGGCTGCTTTCACCCGGTACCTTAGGGCTCACCGTACCAGGAAGGTTGCCGCCGGTGAGTACGATTTCCCAGTAGCCGTTGGTATAGGTACTGTACCGGCGGCCCACGAGTAACAGTGAATCTGACCCGTTGGTCCACACCGCCAGGGCCCCCGTATAGGGGTAATCATCGTCATAGGCCCCGGAGACTTCGGAGAAACTGGTGCTGCTACCAGCAAGCATATAGCCCCCGCTCCCGACGGCTACGACCTCGCTACTCAAAGCAATTAAGCCATTGAGCCGGTATTTGGTATCGGCGGTGCCGGAAATGAGGCTGGCTGAGCTGAAATTTGTAGAATTGGACGCATACACCCCCATGCCGGTGACGGCCAGATAGTAGTTGCCACTCATTTCTACCGCTCCGGCTAGGGTCCCCGGGACGCTGTCGCTGATAGCAATGTTGTCGAGGGCTACAGTAAGATTTCCGTTGTCATACAGCACCGCCGCCTTGCTATTGTCGCTGTTCCGGGCTCCCACAAAGAGGGTATCCCCCGCACCAAAGAGGCCGCCCCCCAATATGGGATAGCCGGATGTATTGCTTACCGCGGTCCAGTTAGTTCCGTCGGTGCTTTTATACAGGGTGGTGCTCAGACTGTCGGTCCCATCCACCGTCAGGGCATAGAGCGCCTTATTGGCTCCGGTAGTTGCCGCCACGTCCCGGACGTTGCCGGCAGGCTGGCTCGCAAGCTTAGTCCAGTTTGTACCGTCATAGACCCAGATTTTGCCGTTGGCAATGTAGAGCCACGATTGTCCGGACACATCAGAGGCAACAATTTTTGAAGGGGCTCCCTGGATAACCGGGTCCTTGGGAGGTGTTTCTTTAGAAATGTAATAGAAAAGGGGGCTCTGGTTACAGGAAAGAACCATGAGGACTGCCGTAATCAGGGCTGTATTCATCAATATGCGTTTCATAGATGCTCCCTTAGAAGTGATACCGGGCGCCAATCGTTATGCCCAGGAAGTTGCCGTACATGGTGTGGCTTGGGTCTGAAAACCACTGGGGCAGCCACCACCAGTCCATATTCAATCCGAAGGACCAGTCGGGATTAAAGCGCCAGTATACTGCAGCGGAGGGTTTCAGCATGAATCCGAAATATCCCTTATTTAAATATCCCTGGTTTGCTGCACCGATGGTGATGGCCAGGGGAAATTCAAAACGATTGTAAACAAATTGATAACCAAACCGGACTCCGAAAGGAACAAGGTAGAGCATGTTTTCTCCTACCGTTGCAGAAAAACTTCCACCCAGTTCACCGCCTATAGAGAAATGGGAATTAAGGAAATAATTATAATTTAAATACCCTGTTCCGCCTAAGGCTACATTTGTCTCATGGAAACCGTCGCTGTTATAATAAAAAAGAGGTTGCAGTATTCCTAGAGCTATAACAAAGGTTTGGTCTCCCTTTGAATAGGTTTCTATTTTTATCTTGCTCCAATCTGTTGTAATGGGCAGCTCAGAACTGTCTTCGTTTGATTCTGGTCCTTGTTCGTTGTCCGAATGAGGGCTTTCCTGGGCAACAAGGATGCCGGGAAAACCTATACAAGCACCGATAAGGCAAAGAGCTGTGAGGGTTAACAATCGACTGCGTATGGACATGCACCATCTCCTTCTGTTTGCGGTTACCAGTTCACTATATAGAAAGAATCGAAGCCTGACAACAGCGCTGTTTGTCTTAGTGGGGTACCGCTTGTCCCAACCATGGTGGTCATGGTAGAACGTATCACAACAAATTAAAAAATGCCAAGGTTACGGATGACCGCTTGTTTACTACAAAAAGTGGTCAAAAACTACATTGCAGGGGGTATACTATGCCAGCACAATTGATAGATGGAAAAGCCATAGCCTTAAAAATCCGACAGGATGCGGCGGAACGGACGAAAAAATTGCTTGTCCAGGGCATTCAGCCCTGTCTTGCGGTCATTCTGGTAGGCGAAGACCCGGCGAGCATTTCCTATGTGACTGCCAAAGAAAAGGCCCTGGAAGAAGCGGGCATGGCCAGCCAGGATATCAGACTGCCTAAGAATACTAGTGAAACAGAACTGCTTGGGCTTATTGATAAACTGAACCAGGACCCTCTGGTGCATGGTATCCTGGTTCAACTGCCCCTGCCACAACATATCAATGAAGATCGGATTATCACCGCCATAGACCCCGCTAAGGATGTGGACGGCTTTCACCCCGTCTCGGTGGGCAACATGGTACTGGGCCGGCCCGGATTTTTACCCTGCACACCCCATGGGGTGCTGGTTCTGCTCAGGGAACTGCACATCCCCACCAGCGGAGCCCATGCGGTGGTGGTGGGCCGGTCCAATATTGTGGGAAAACCCCTGGCAAACCTGTTAACCCGCCGGGATATCAATGCTACAGTGACGGTTTGCCATACGGGCACCCGGGACCTGGCAGAACATTGCCGCCGGGCGGACATTCTCATTGCCGCCGCGGGCAGGCCGGGCCTCATCACCGCCGACATGGTAAAGCCAGGAGCGGTGGTCATCGATGTGGGGGTAAATAGGGTAGAAGATCCAGAGTCCAAGAAGGGTTACCGCCTTGTGGGAGATGTGGACTTTGAAGGTAGTAAGGATGTCGCCTCCTATATCACCCCCGTACCAGGTGGGGTGGGCCCCATGACCATTGCCATGCTGATACAGAATGTGGTGCAGGCCGCAGAACATCGGCTGCAGGGAGTGTAAAATATGGCAGAAACCTGCTCCTGCCTGATGGAGGATGTGCAGAACCAGCGGGATGACCGGGATGTACCCCTTTCCAAGGTGGGCATTAAGGGAGTCCGTTATCCCATACGGGTTCTGGATAAAGCCAAATCGGTTCAGCACACCACCGCCACGGTAGACCTCTATGCGGATCTGCCCCGGCATTTTAAGGGAACCCACATGAGCCGCTTTATCGAGGTTCTGGAACGGCATAAGGCGGACCTCTCCATGCCCCGGTTCCTGCAGATGCTTGATGAAATCCGCACCGACTTGGAAGCCGAATCGGCCTTCGGAGCCATAGCCTTCCCCTACTTTATAGAAAAGGCCGCTCCGGTGTCGGGCCTCACCAGTTCTATGGTTTACGAATGCCGTTATGAAGGGAGCGTCAATTCCCGGGAAAAACACTTTATTGTCCAGGTTTCGGTGCCCGTTACGACGGTGTGCCCCTGTTCCAAGGCAATCAGCGACCGGGGGGCTCATAACCAGCGGGGTATTGTTCGGGTAGAAGTTGAACTGGGTCCCTTTTTTTGGATCGAGGACCTGATCGATATCGTAGAACAGTCCGCATCCAGCCCGGTTTATACCCTGCTGAAACGGGAGGATGAAAAGTTCATCACCGAACAGGCCTACGATAATCCCAAGTTTGTTGAAGATCTGGTCCGGGATGTGTATATTGGAATAAAGGCTCTCAATAAATTCCCGCGCTTCTCCGTGGAGGCGGAAAATTTTGAGAGTATCCATAATCATAGTGCCTTCGCATACGCCGAGTATGGGAGGCAGAAGGAGCAGAACCATGAATGATATCGTTCCTACCAATGTCCTGGCTAAACAGGGCGTAGCCGCGGTCGGAGGCATTGCCGGCGGTATTGGGCTCATGATACTGGGTGGCTTGCCTTCGCTTTTTGGCATCATTGCCGGCGGGGTTGTTGGACTTATTGGTTTAGGCGCCATGGGGTCCCATGACCCGGCGGATAAACGGGCAGGGCTTATTGCCCTGGTGGCAGGAGGCCTGACGATACTGTCAAAGGTTGGTATTTTTTCCGGCCTGGCCAGTGGGTTCCTCGGACTCGCCACGGTGGGCCTCTTTGGTATGGGAGTCTGGAATGCATTTAAATTTTACAAAGGATTAAAGAGCCGAGCGTGACCTATTTTTTCGAAACCTATGGCTGTCAGATGAACATTGCCGAATCAGCAGCCCTGCAGATGATATTAAAAGAACGGGGCTGGAAGGAAGCCAGCTCCGCAGAAACAGCGGATTTAATACTGCTCAATACCTGTTCAGTCCGGGCTACTGCGGAAAAGCGGGTTATGGGCCGCCTTGCCCAGTACCAGGCAGATAAACGAAAGCGCCCCTTTACGCTGATTGTTGCGGGTTGTATGGCAGAGCGGCTCGGGGAAAAGCTTAAAGAAAAGATCCCCGCCGTGGACTATGTCATGGGAACTCAAAGCCGGTCTGTATTCCCTCTGATTCTTGATGCTATTGAGGGGGGTAAGCCTCTGGTCCTTACAGACGAGAAGCCTGCGTTTTCTTTCTCTTCCTCCCATCTAGAAGAAGGCCAGTTCCGCAGTTTTATTCCCATCATGCATGGGTGTAATAATTTCTGTTCCTATTGTATCGTCCCCTATGTCCGGGGCCGGGAAATATCCCGGGATCCCCAATCCATAGTTGATGAAATTAATCTATTGGCGGACCGAGGGGTGCGGGAAATAACCCTCTTAGGGCAAAATGTAAACTCTTATCTCTGGAAGCAGGATTCCCACAGCCTCGACTTCCCGGATCTTCTGGAGCTGGTAGCCACCACGGTAGAAAAGACTCCCATCCGCTGGGTTCGATTCCTTTCAAGCCATCCGAAGGACCTGTCTTCCCGGGCTATTGAGGTTATGGCCCGTCACCGGGTTTTTGCCCGTCATCTACATCTCTGTGTCCAGCATGGCTCTGACCGCATACTGGCTGCCATGAACCGCCGCTACACTCGCAGCCGTTACCTGGAATTGGTGCAGGAAATCCGCAGAGCCATGCCGGACATCAGTCTTTCTACGGATATCCTCATTGGTTTTCCTGGCGAAACTGAAGAAGACCTTCAAGCTACGCTCAACCTTATGGAAGAAGTACAGTTTCTCTATTCCTATATGTACCACTATAACCCCCGGGAAGGGACCGCTGCCTATGAGCTTCCAAACCGAATACCTGAACCGGTTAAAAAAGAACGGCTCGCTCGGGTAATCGAACTGCAGAAACAGCATACCAAAGCCCAGCTGAAAAGCCGGGTAGGGCAGAAAACAACAATACTTCTTGAAGGAATTTCACGCAAAAATGCCGATGAGTTATTAGGGCGTACAGAACGGGACGAAATGGTAGTGGTCCCCGGTTCACCCCAGTTTATCGGAACCTTTGTGGAAGTGACCCTTTCATCCTTGCGGGGCAATACCTTCCATGCCAAGGAGTTTGTACCATGCCAGGACGTCTGATCGGAATTGCCATAGGTATTGGATTACTAGTCGCCTTTATTAGTCTAAATCTTCACAATGTCACCGATATTTCTTTTGGCTTTTTTACTCTGACCAGCATTCCTGTGTTTCTGACAATTCTGGCGTCCTTCGCACTGGGGCTCATCGCCGCTCTGCCCACTGTTTTTTCCGCATGGCTCTATGCACATCGGCTTTCCAAACAAGTTCAGAATCAAATTCCAACAGAATCCCAATCTCATACAAAACAAAAACGGCAGAGAAGAAGTACTTCGAAGGAATCCGCTAGGGATTCTATTAGAGATTCTATTATTGATGAAAAAGACTATGGTATTGATTAGGTTGGTTTTTTGATGAGATACCTTGTGTCCCTATCCATCATACTCTGTATACTCAATACTGCTTTACTCTTAGCCCAAACTCAGTCTGTTTCTGAACTGAAGAGTCTCGCCCAGGATCTCGAACAATATCAGAAACTGGTACAGACTAAGGATCTGCCAGGCCCCCAAAAGAAGGCAGCCTGGCTATCCTTGGCACAATTGCAGGTTGTAAACGGAGAATATATGTTAGCCGCCACTGGCTTTACAGAGGCAGCATTTTCTGTAACTGGCAGTCGGGATGACAAAGCCCTTGTAAAGGCAGCCCAATGTTATCTTTATGCTGGTGATGTTGAACACGCTTCATCCCATGTAAAAACGCTCTTGCTTACGTCCCAAGATAGTCAGGTTATCGAAGAGGCCCAGCGTCTAGGACTCCTGATTGACATACTTCGGGGAGAGAACAACGCTCTGCAGCATCTTGAACAAATTAGACAAAGCTCGAAATCCTTCGAGCAAAAACCAATCTTATTATATATTTTATATATACTTACTGGTAAAGAGGAATACGCGGATATTCTTAAAAAGAACTACACTGACAGCATAGAGACAGCCATGTTAGAAAATAAGCGGGTGGTATTCAAGTATTCTCCCCTCTGGCTGTTGAGATTATCTGATGTGAATTTACAGCCCCTTACAGATGCAACATCAACTGTAAAAGTCCCTGAAAATGAGCGTACAACACAACAGGAGCAAAAGAACTCCTCAGAAGTATTATTACAGGTCGGGCTTTTTAGTCAGCAAAATAACGCTCAGCAAATGGCAGACCGGTTACAAAAAAAAGGATTTACAGCAACAATCGGTAAACGAACCCTAAAGGATACCTCCTATTGGGTGGTAACCATACCCGGTGGGACTCATTACAACGATACCCTAATGCAGCTTAAGGATGCTGGTTTCGAAGCGTTTCCGCTTTTTAATTAACGTTATATAGCTTTCACTGTCGAATGAGCGTATAAAGCAGCGTTCCTTCATTGTAATTTTCTATTCCTTTCACGCTAAGCTGAACCCTGGTTAATTCCATAACCTGTTGTGGTACAGATCCTTTGCTAATCTGTCGTCGAGCTACCTTATATACTTCTCGATTTGTTGAACTGGTAATTCCTGAATAACGCAATTCTAATAATTCAACACCATCCTGCAAATAGAACGAATAATTTCCTTTTATCGATTTCCCCTGGCTTATTTTTTCAAACATACCGTTGGTATCAAACAACAGAGTACCTGTACTACCCTCGTATCGGGCAGAAATCCAGGAAGGTACCGATTTGGCTTCGGGATTGAATGTTGTAGTTTGGCTCACTTTTTGATATACCCCATCCCAATGGCCGCTAATACCAATTTTTAATTGTACATCCTCAAAAATGCGGATAGCGATACTATCCCGGGATTCAAGACTAATATCTATTAAGCGCCGTAAGGTAGTAACCGAAAGATTCTGACTGCTTATGTAAACGCCATATCTGGTGGGACTTGAATTTTGCCAGCGGTAAATTTCCTGGGTCGTATCTTCATGAAAGATTATTTCTCGTTTTACAGGATCAAAATAAACATACCGTTTTGCATCTTCCTGAGAACCAGTATAAAACCAGAGCCCAGAGAGGAACTGTTCAAATTTCCCAGCGGTACCATCCAGCAGTTCCCGGATTTGCCGTTGTTCTATTTGATTCCCCGCAATTCTTGCAGTCCCAATCCGTTCGTAGACACCGGACTCATTATTATAGGCGTATTTTATTTCGATCTGATCCATAAGATTGGTTGATTCCAAATCTCTGCCATAGGTCGAAATTGTAAAAGCTGATCCTGATGCAATTCCCAATTGATACGCCTGGCTCCGTTCTGCCTCATTAATGACAATAGAACCATCAACCTTGAGTTCTGCAATCTTACGTAGTACATTACCAGAACTTGGCAAAAGAAATGCAGTTAGTGTTTGTTCGCCCGAATCATTAAGTCCTTCTAGGATAATACAATTACTTCTGTTCCCTAAAAGATCTTTAATGAGAAGCCGTGCTGTTCTTGGCTTTGTGGCAATCGAAGGCTGTTCCCATACTTTTTTATAAATACCGGTACTTTCATCAAAATCAATATATGCAATACTCAATGTTGAAGCCGTATCAGTATTTTTTCTGAAAGCAATAACCTGTTCATCCTGGGGATCACTATCCAAATTTTGAGTGATGATTGCAACTACTTGTTCATCACTAGCCAAAGCAATCTTAGAAAGGTTTAAATCTTCAAAGGCCATCAGTTCTGCAGCAGAATCTTCTACCGTATCGGCTTTCTCAGTTTGTAATTGGGGCGTAATAACCCTTGCTTGACGAGTCAATTCAACTTGATTAGAAAAATGTTGTTTATTGATGAGAAAAAAAACAATAACACCCGCCGTTATAATGAAAAAGAGGGGAACAAATAAATTGATATGCCTATGTTTCATGCCATTCCTAAAGCTGCCAGTACCTTTTGTATCACCATTGTACGGGTTTCTTCAAGTCCCAAACTGCTTTTAAAGCCAGCGGCCATTTTATGACCTCCCCCGTTAAACTGTTGGGCCAATAATGACACATTCACTTTCCCTTTAGACCGAAGCGAACAACGTACCAAACCTTCCCGATTCTGTTTAATAAGAATAGATACTTCTATTTCTTTAATTTGTAATGGAATATTGATGAAATTTTCTGCATCTTCATAGGAGGCATTGGTTTCTTCCAAATCCTTCTTTGTCATGACCTGTACCGCAAGACTACCATTTCCGAGGATTTCAAGACTCGAGAGGACCCTTTTTTGTAATAAAAGCACGGAAATACTATTGCTTTCAAATAAATCTCGGTAAATTTCGTGGGGTATTGCACCGGATTGTACCAATAAAAGGGCAGTTTCAAAGGTCTTTGCGGTAGTTTTTGAATAGATAAAGGACCCGGTATCATAAAGTAAGCCCGCATAGGCAGGAATAGCTACATCTTTGGTAATGGGAAGATCCGCAGCTTGAACCAGATCGATAAGTATTTGGGTCGTCGATGCGGCACTCGCATCTATGTAACCATCAAGATGAGTGAAGGGGCTTTGCTCATGGTGATCAATGATATACACCCCTTGCGCGTGAGGCAAAGCCTCATCAAGCATGCAGCCGAGGTTAAATTCATCAGAGGTGTCTACAATGATTATCCCACCAAGTTCGGGAAGATGAAAATGCCGGCTGCTATCCCAATGTTCGATAATGCCATCGGGATCTAAAAAGGCAAAACGGATCGGAACAGGATCAGCATTAATCACATGAACGCGCTTTTGCATTGTTTTTAATAGATGATACATGATAATCTCAGCACCTATACCATCTGCATCTGGCCCTGTATGGGTTGTAATAATGAATGAATCATAGGTATTAATGAATCCGAGAATATCCCGAACCGTTTTCAAAGTCATATCCTTTGGTATTAATTTCGCTGCTCTAGAGAATTCAGAAAAGCCTGATATTCTGTAGTTGCAGCCTTAATTTTTCCATCTAAATTAAGACCAATAACAACGAGTTTCCAGCCAGGAAAATCATCTACTTTGGAATATCGTAAAAGATCTTCCAATTCCTTGTCATTTTTCTCATGAACCGCTGTTGTGTTATCTGTTCCAGTAATTAAAAGTGCAACCCCAAGAGCCTTAGGATGGACTTTTGTGAGATCCCTTCGTCTTGCCTCTTTAATTGCGCCTGCCAGATTTGCATATGCATCTTGGAGCCTAATACTTTGTAAGGATTTTTCAAGACCCTGGGAACTTTCTGGACCTGTAAAGGTGATGTCAGATAGAATGTGTGTTGTTGTTCCTGCGCTGATAATGGTGATCATATCATCTTTTTGCAGTATGGAATCCAAGAGGCTGCTGCGTATCCAGGACAGGGCTTCTGCATAATGGCTTGAGAGGGAAGAACTTGTATCTATAATGAGATACAAATCGATAGGACCGCTCCGTACATCTTCAGCATAATTAAAAAAACTGAAGCAAAAGAGCATAAAAAAAGATATCCAAAATCGTCTACTTCGTGTTATACTTCTCATATATCCTTACTTTAACACATTTTTGCGTAAAGATGGCACAAAAAAATAAAAAACGCTTTACATTTTTACGCCAATGTTGATAATCTAATAGAGTAAGGATTGTAAATCAAACGGAATCACCGTTAATAAGGAGTCAGGATTATGGGAGCCATTGACCTGCCCAAGAGCCCGAATGTATTTCATCCCGAGAAACCGAGTGCTGTAGGTTCACGGAACTCGTTAGCCCAGGAATACCGGGACCAGCAGAAGGAAGTGAACCAACTCCTCGAAGAGGAAACGAATAAAGTACTCCACCATCTCCAGGCCAAACTTCCGAAGGAAGTACTGGAACGGTTGGATGTTATGGGTGGTATTAAGGAGAAGTTGTATAACTACTTCAACCAGAATTACCAGAACATGTTCAATCGGTACATGGTAACCGCCGAAGATGAAATGGTCAAAAAAATCCGGAACTATATCGACAAGGAAGAAACAAAGGTCCTTGCCCGGTATACTCCCAAGGAAATTGCAGACCTTCTCGACCAGGTCGGTGGTGCGGATAAGTTCAATACCGGTGAAATCGAAAAGTCCATCGTTAATATGTATGGACACCTGCAGGGGCATATCCAGCGGGGTATCAATGACCTGGAGAACCTTACCAACAGCCTGCTTCGCCAGAAAACTGACGTTGGTGCCTTTATTCGGGGTGAAAACGCCTACTCTGTTGTAAAATGTGCCTTTAAGGACAACATTGTAAAACCCAAGACCGTAACCGATGTAAAGCTTTCAGTGAACATTCTGGATTCCGAGCTTATTAGCCCAATTTTCCATTATCAGGTAACCGTCGAATACCTCATTAAAGATCTCATTTCCAAACATATTATCGATACCATCGATAAGGAAATCGAGAAGCTTAAAGATGAGCGGATTGATCAGGGCCTTGATGAGCTTTCAGACAGTGAAATTATCTTCGCCAAGATCAATAAGGTAGAAAATTACACCGATGACAAGGCTGATGATCCCAAGTCTAAGCGGTACAGCATTATTGCCAAAGCGCTCATGGATCGGATCAATGACCTCCGTGCAGAAATTGACCCTGCCACCTTTGATCAGCTCAATGTCCGGGAAAATATCAAGAAAATTGTGGATATGGAAAATATCCGTAACCGGGGTTTCAATACAGCCATCAACTCGATTACCTCTATTCTGGATACTTCCAAAATGGGGTATCAGTACATCGAAAACCTCAAGAATGCCCGGGAACTCATTATCCGGGAATATGAAGACACCGATGTGGCCAACCTTCCCGATGAACGGTATCAGATCAGGCTTCGTTATTATGATAATGCCCAGCTTATCGAAGAACGGAAAGCCTATGATGTCCAGCTCAAGAGCTTCGAAACTGAAGTTCAACATCTGTGGGATGTGCTGGATATGATCTATGAAGATTCCAAGTTCCTTACCCGGGTAACTGACTTTGCAGATCTGGCTAAGATTTACAAGAAGAAGATCCGCAAGAACATTAAGGAACGGACCGGTGATCCTCTGTACGAAGATATCGCCAAGGTATGGGACGAAATTTCCTTCATAAAACCCGCTGAAACAGAAGTTGAACGGATGAACCGCACCTATCTCTACGAAAAGGACAAGCTGCGGCACAAGCTGATTCTAATGCGGGAAAAAATGAAGAATATGTATGGATATCAGTATCCGATTCAGCGCCGGGTTATGGAAGAACGGCTTAACTTCCTTGAAAAGGAATTTAACCGCTTTGATTATATGATTAACCCCTATCATATCCAGCCCGGTTTGCTTTTGGATGTGGATATTACTTCCATTAAGCGGAAAAAGGCTACCTTGGATGGTATGGCCAACGTGCTCAATGAATTCCTCCATGGTGTATCCAAGGGATTCCAGGATGCAGCTTTTGCTTCCTTCAGCCGCCGCCGGTCTACGGTCCGTCAGGATATTGCCCAGTCCTTTGCTGCAACTCCTGAAGAAGGACCGGCTGCTCTTGACCCAGGTAAGGCATACCTGGATATGCTGAACGCTGAAGATAATAAAAATCTTGTTTCTACCTTAGCTGAACCTGCTCCTAAGGTATCGAAACCCCGCGGTAGGGCTGCTAAAGGTGTAGTTGATGCAAAACCTGCAAAACGGGGTCGAAAATCCCGTTCTGCCGGAAGTGATGGCTTAAAAGAAGTCTAAGCTCGAACGGCTCAATGATGACGCCCCCTAAAATGGGGGCGTTTTTTCTAGGAGGCTACTATATGACACAGATGGCGGGATCTTTGGATGTTTTATCCACACGAAATGGTTTTAACACTGCAGTACGGCATATAAAAAAAACCTTATCCATTATCGATACTCTTTCGACAAGCACTAACCTTGCAGATATTTTAGAAGAAGAAGGCGAAGATCTTACAAATGAACAGCGACCAGTAATTTTAAGGATGCTATTAGCTGATAAAATGGGCTATAAAACTGCATCGGCAAATCTTACTGACGTTGCTAAAGACATTTCAAGTTTCACAGACGAAATTGCCCGCTGGAAGGCAGTTGATATTGTTATAACTTATTATCACCCTGATATGGGGGTGTTAATTGCAAACCCGAAAAGAAAAGAAAGTTTGTTATCTCTAGGAACTTTAAAAAAACATGAACTATTAGTTGTTTTTGTTGGTAAAATGGGAAAACCAACCGATGAGCTCTGTGAAAGGGCAGCACAACTTGTATTGGCCATGTTTCAGGACATGAAAGTAAAAATTCCAGAAGCGTTATATAAGGGTGAATTCACCGTTAAACAACCAAAGGCTCAAAAAAAGTCTGAAACAGTAAAACCGGTAGGAAATACAATAAAATCTCGAAAAGGTATACAAGAAAAGAAAGAAAAAACACCTGTCCAAACTACTGCTCCTGTAGCACAGGGCTCATCACAAACCTCTGCACTACGTATGACCCCTATGTATTCAGTGGTTGTACAAAACGAACTATTTCACAATGGTAATGTAGAAGCATGGAAACGTATTATTGAAAGCTATAAAACCAAATATCCTGATCTCGAAGTTTATATTTATTATGAAGGAGAACGGATCATCAATATAAATTCCCTGTTCAAATGGGGAAAGGTAAAACATGGGAGTACTATCCAGTTTGCCGTTGCTGGTAAAGATATAAAAGATGTTGCAAAATTACAGCGATATCTTATGCAAGGCGCCAGTCCACAATTTGAAGCGTTTCTAAAAGGGCCGGTTAGTACTGTTTTAAAGTTGTTCTAAGTTCAGGAGGATTAAATGGATAACCGTATACATTTCTTTAGTTCCCTCGATGTGATTCCTAAAAAAGTTGATAGCGAATTATTAGGCATTCGTGGTAGACAGGCCAACGAATTTGCTGAACTTGGTTTTCCAATTCTTCCTGGTTTTATCATAAATACGCAATTAGCGTCTCAGCTCGATAAAGTTGATATTAAAAAGGATGTTAAATTTTTATTGGAAAAATGTGCTTCGATTGTTGGAAAAAAGTTTGGGGATCCTGAGAATCCTATGCTTATTAAAATTGTTGTCTCTTCGAACCTTGCTGTTTCTAATTATCCTACACTGCATAATTTTGGTCTTGTACGATCGGTGATTCCAGGTTTTGCAAAATGGGTTGGAGAAACCTTCGCCGCCCATGAAGTTCTTTTTATGGTAAGGGGTATTTTAAAAATAGAAGAACAACTAGCATCAATCGTGAATGATACTGAAAAATTAACTACTTATAAGGATTTACTTGCTAAACTCGCTAAGGAAATTGATTCGGAACATCCTGCAAAATCAGCTCTGGAATATATGGATTTTTATGGCCCCTATGTGCCAGCGGAATTTTTTGACTCCGCCGATAATCAGCTCATGATTACCCTTCGAGAGCTCTCAAAATTGCTTTCTTTGGATAGTCAAAATGATAATGATACAGCTCTCATGATTCAGCCTATGGTGTACGGAAACTATGGCAAGGATTCCTGTTCTGGGGCTTTTTTCAGCAGAAACATCGTAACCGGTGAAAAAAAACTGCAGGGTGAATTTTATCGTGAAAAATTTAATGAAATAGGAGCGACAGGACAAGATATTGAAAAAATTGGTCCGGAACATTTAAAACAACTTCAGAAAATCGCCTGGACCTTAGAGGATAAATTTAAAGAAATTCGTCAAATTCGCTTCACCGTAGAGAAGGGTAAACTGTGGCTGATTGAACAACGTCCGGTAGATCAGAAATCTACCCAGGCAGATATTAAATTGTTGCTCGATCTTGCTAAGCGTAAAATTATAGATAATACCTATGTGGTCAAAGCAATTCAACCACCTCGGCTGAATGAAATACTCCATCCGATCATCGATCCTTCAGCGATAAAGGGACTTCCCAAATGGAGTGGAGGTATCGCAGGAGCTCCTGGAGCTGCTATTGGGCGGGTATATTTCAGCACCGATGCACTTCTAGAAGCCCATAAAGTAGCATTGCAGAAAAATGAAGACCATCGATTCATTCTAGTAATGCCAGCAACCTTTGCTGATGATGTTAAAGCCATTGAGGTTGCTACGGGGGTTCTTTCCTGTGAAGGTGGTTATTCGGCCCATGCTTCAGTCGTAGCTCGCCAGTATGGGAAGGTATCGGTTGTTATTCCTGCCATGAAAATTCGGGGGAAGAAAGCAACGATTGGGGATATCAGTTTCTCAGAAGGTGATTATATTACCTTGAACGTACCCTATTATGGTGATCCAACGGTGTATCTGGGGCAAGCTAAATTGATAGAACCGGATCCTTCTGAATCAGGCCTTCTTGAGTTTATTTCCATTGCTAAACAGTTTGTCAATGGTTTCCATGTACGGGCGAATGCTGATAGTCCGCGGGATGCCAATCTGGCGCTCTCCTTTGGAGCAGAGGGTATAGGTCTCTGCCGGACCGAACATATGTTTTTCCATAAGGATCGGATTAACGTGTTTAGGGAAATGATTTTATCAGATTCTCTGGAAGAACGTTCTACTGTTTTGGAAAAACTTCGACCAATGCAGCGGGATGATTTTTATGGGATCTTTAAGGCTATGGCCGGCAAAGAGGTCACCATCCGGCTCCTGGATGCACCACTGCATGAGTTCCTGCCTCACAATGATGAAGAGCTTGCTGCATTTATGACCTATCTAGAAAAAACTAAAGGCAAGAAACCTAATAAAGCTGAATTATTGGCAAGGATCGAAGCCCTTGCAGAATTTAATCCGATGTTGGGGCATCGGGGCTGTCGTATTGCCGTTTCCTATCCAGAAATTTATGCAATGCAGGTAAAGGCAATTTTCGAAGCTGCTTTTAAGTTGCGCGATGAAAAAATTGAAGTATTCCCTGAAATCATGGTTCCTATTGTGATGAATGCCAATGAACTCAAACTTATTGCCTTTGGTAAAAAGATTGAAGGGAAAAATTATCATGGTATTGTTGATGTAGAAGAGGAGATCCGAAGTGAATTACAGAAAAAACCGATTCCTTATCGAATTGGTACCATGATTGAATTGCCTGCTGCCGCCCTTGGGGCTGGTGAAATTGCAAAATATGGCCAATTCTTCAGTTTTGGTACCAATGATCTTACCCAAACCACCCTTGGCATTTCCCGTGATGACTTTACCTCCTTTATGCCTGACTATACCCTCTTTGATCTCCTGGAAGGGAATCCCTTTAGCACCCTGGATCCTCGGGTTAAGGAACTCATCGTTATGGCTGTAGAGCGGGGTAGGATGACAAGACCCGATCTGGTCTGTGGGCTTTGCGGTGAACATGGTGCAAATCCAGCCAATGTCCGGTTCTGTATTGATGCAGGATTGAATTATGTATCCTGTTCATCCTATTCAGTTCCTATAGCGTTGCTTGCAGTTGCTCAGGCAGAACTTGAAAGGACAAATTAGGGGGTCTTAAAAAAGAGGGGCTGTCCATGAGTAAGGACAGCCCCGTTCATTTCGAATACACAAAATCAACTTTACCATTTTTAATACATAAATATTCCCGGATAATTGCTATATTTTAAATTATTCCTGGTTAAAATCGCCGGTAAAATTCATAGTATTTTTAATTATATCCACAGTTTTCACCGCGGCTTTTTTTGCATCGGCCATGGGAACTCCTGCTTCTTTGTTGTAGGTTTTTTCGAAGAATATGGCAAGGGTGTCATATAAATCAGGTAAACTATAAAAGGCTAAGGCAAAGTTAATGCCAGTTGGTTTTAAAATGGTAAATGATGAAAATGAAATGATCGGTTTTTTTGCAATCATAACCCTGGTCTGGTTCTTAGCAATTATCTGTTCTAATTCACTGAACCGTAAAGGAATCTGTTCATGGGATGACCGAACATAGGGCTCTATAGCTTTGTGAGGATAATTTGGTGGTTCAATAAGTACGTGTAATTTTTTGCCATTGGTCTGAAAGGTTAGTCCTTCATCGGTTAAATAAATTGATTTGACCCCAGAATATGAAACAATTTCATATCGTGAGTAGGCCGACGTATTGCTGAAAAATGAGGAAATAATATATCCCTCATCTTTTGGTAGTTTATCTTGAGCGTATGCTTCGAAGAGATCCATCGCTTTGCTTGGCATTGTTTCCTCCAGTTCCTAATTATAGTTTTTTTTTCGAATTCGGCAACTTATTTTTTACGTTTTCCCGTATTTTTGCCTCATTCTCATACCGATCGGCCATTTCTACAATTCCTTGTTTTTTGTATATATAGGCCATTCGATGATATGGCCGTGGATCCAGAGTATTCCGGGCAGCTGCTTCTCGATAAGCATCCAGGGCTTGTTCAATTTTTTTATCCCGATGTGCGGCGTCCCCAAAGGCAAGGGCAACCTCTACAGATTGTTTAAAATGTTTTACAGCTTTTTCAAGTATAGCATAGGAGTATTGTTTCATGTTTGATCTGTCCAGACAACCGATGAATTCGAGAAGAACTGGTATGTTTTGTGGGTCTTCTTTAAGTACTCCCTTAAGAAGTATAGCCGCATCCCGATACCGTCGATTTTTACGATATACATACGCCAGGAGCCGCCTGAGGGTGGTATTGGTAACATCCCATGTAAACAGTGATTCCAATTCAGTCTGAGCCATTTCAAACTGCCCATGTTTTATAAGGAAGAGGGCGTATTCTCTGCGAATGTTTCGATTATCGGGCCAACGTTCAAGATAGGACTTATAGCGTTCTATCAATTGTTCCACCGCATCCTTTTCATCATCCTGTACCAGCTGTTCCAATGATGCAATAGAACCAAGATAGGCCCGTTCATGGTTGGGCTGTACTTGTATGGTTCGTTTATACCATCCCTCTGCAAGCTCAGGTAATCCGACATGGAAATATCGTTGTGCAAGGGCAAACATAAGCTCCGGACTTGGACCAGTCGTCCGAATCGCTTGCTGAAGTTGGGTAATTACAGTCTTGTCATCCTGAGATGTATGGTCAATCAAAAGAGCTGTGAATCGCTGAATAATTGCTGGATCACCATGTAACCGCTGTAGGATTGTAAGGGTTTTGTGGAGTGTATTCCAATCTTCCCGTTCCCAGGCAAGCATGAGTTGGGCATAACGGAGTTCTACTTGCTGGCCAGCCATCTCCAGAGCTTTGGAAAGGTGATTATGTGCAGTTTCAAGATCCCCCATATTGCGAAGAGCTTCTGCGTACATGGCATGAATCATAGGGTCAGAGCCTCGTTTCCTCAACCAAAGTCCGCAGGCTTTGGCAGCCCTGCTCCATGCACCTTCGGCAAGAAAAGACCGAATCATAAACCGTTCAACTAATT
This sequence comes from Gracilinema caldarium DSM 7334, assembly GCF_000219725.1. Classification (GTDB taxonomy): domain Bacteria; phylum Spirochaetota; class Spirochaetia; order Treponematales; family Breznakiellaceae; genus Gracilinema; species Gracilinema caldarium. The sequence goes on from NC_015732.1 coordinate 1,294,987, forward strand.
CGGCATTCCAACTCAGTTCCGGTACTTCACCGCCGAGTTCCCGTATGGTTTCAATTTCTTCCAATGCATCCTGGGTCTTGTTCAAAGCCATAAGTAGCGTAGCCCGATACCATCGAATACTGACATCATCTGGAGCTAGTTTACATGCAGCAGAATAGTGTCCAAGTGCAAGATCATAGTGACCTGACTCCCGATATATACGACCCAGTTCAAGATGGGGAAGGGGGGCTTCAAGGCCGTTATCCAGCACAAACTGAAGCATCTGGGTCCCAAGATCGGTTTCTCCCAATCTACAAAGTTTAATTCCCCTCACAAGGAGTGCATTGAGATAGGAGCGATAGAATTTCTGATTTTCCGGTGCGAGTTCAACTGCCTTTTGTAAATATTCTACTGCTTCTCTGGATCGCTTGTTTTTAAGGCAGGCAATCCCAAGCATAGCCAGTATCTGAGGCTCATTGGGGCGAAGATCCAGAGCTTTTCGTAAGAGGGGTAATGCATGCTGGTTCATCCCCAGAGCAAGGTATGTCCTCCCTGCAAAGAAATAACCTAGTGCAGTGTTCGGTTCTAGGCGAATATAATCGCGAAACAATGCCAACGCTCGGGGATATTGTTGTAAGGTATGGTACGCTCTGCCCAGAAGCAGTACAACTTCCGGTTCTACCGCTTCCTGCTGGGCGAGCACTTCTTCCAGAAGCTGGGCTGCACCGGAATAATCTCTTTGCCGTCCCAGCTCTAAGGCTTTCTGAATATAATTGGTTTCGTTGTTCCTTTGCACAGGCTCTTATTTAACCCTTGCAAGGGTGACTGCAGCGGTTACCACGATATCTTCTACAGAACAGCCCCGTGAAAGATCGCTGATTGGTTTTGCAAAACCCTGCAGGAAGGGCCCGAAGGCTTCCGCTTTTCCAAGCCGTTGAACCAATTTATAACCAATATTGCCTGCTCCAAGGTCAGGGAATACGAGGGTATTCACCTTGCCCCGTATTGGACTGCCGGGCGCTTTCTTATCAGTTACTGAAGGTACCAGAGCGGCATCGGCTTGCATTTCACCATCTATGAGGAGTGAAGGATCTCGTTTCTTTGCTAGTTCCAGAGCTTCCCGTACCTTAAGAACATCGGGGTGGTCTCCTCCTGAACCTTTCGTGGAGAAAGAAAGAAGCGCTACAGCAGGTTCTGCCCCGAGAAATTCCCGGCAAGACTGAGCTGCAGAAAGGGCGATTTCTGCTAGCTGCTCTGCAGTGGGATCGGGAACTACGGCGCAGTCAGAGAAAATCAGTGCCCCATCGACACCCCAGGTTTTATCGGGGCTCTGCATGACAAAGCAGGAAGATGCGGTCTTGGAACCGGGAACGGTGCCGATAATGGCTAGCCCTGCCCGCAGCACATCGGCGGTGGTGCTCTCAGCACCAGCCACCATAGCATCCGCATCCCCTCGATGAACCATCATGGCTCCCCAGCGGAGTTGAGCTGTAATATCAGTTTTGGCCTGTTCCGGGGTCATTCCCTTATGTTTTCTCAGTTCGTAATAGGTCTGTGCATACTGGTCTTTTTTGTCTGATGTGGAGGGATCTACAATGATGATCCCCTGGAGGGATACCCCTTCCTTTTCTGCCACAGCCTTAACAGCGTCTGTAGCGCCAACCAGGGTAACTGAAGAAGCCAGATGTTCATCAAGAATAATACGGGCAGCCCGTACGGTGCGGTATTCGGTTCCTTCCGCAAGTACTAGCCGTTTCTGCATTTTTTTTGCTTTTTCTTTCATCTCTTTAACAAAATCCATGATGGACTCCTTGTAAAAATTGTATACATGGTACCAAACAATGCATCAATCTATTGTTTGGTCTTTTTAGAATACTCTTCTTTAAGCGCTCCTGCAAGTCGCCCCGGGGTGCTCTTCTCTAAGTCACCCTATGATAGACCTGTTCATAAAATGCTACTGCACGACTTAGGTGACTCCTCTTGTGAAGGGGCCTTACTTTCTATATACTTTCATCTATGACAGTTGGTGTATTTGGGTTGGGCCGTTTTGGATCCTTCTGGGCAAGTCTTTTATCAGAACGTTTTTCTGTGATCGCCTATGATCGGGATCCGGATATTAAGCCGCCTCAGAGGGTACGTCGGGTAAGTTTGGAAGCATTAGGAAACTGTCCTATAGTATTTCTTTGTGTTACCATTCGTGCAGTTCCTGAGGTGTTACAGGTTATAGCGCCTTACCTGGCGAAAAATACTATTATTGCTGATACCTGTTCGGTAAAGGTTTTACCAGGAAAATGGCTCCTGGAATACCTGCCTCAGGAGACACCAATTTTGGCAACCCATCCCATGTTTGGTCCTGAATCTGCTAAGGATGGTCTTGAGGGACTTGCCATTATGATAGATCCCCTGAGGCTTGATGCAAGGCAGGCCCAGTTTTGGGAAGATGTCTTTGCTGGTTTGGGTCTCACCGTGGTACGGATGACCTGTGAAGAACATGATCGTGAAGCGGCCTATAGCCAGGCATTGACCCACTTTGTGGGTCGGTCGCTGTATCGAATCGGTTTGCCTGAGACCCCCATTGCGACCCGATGGTACAAAAAATTGCATAGTGTAGCGAAACAATGCGTTCGAGATTCCCATGTACTTTTTGAAGATATGCAGACATTGAATCCCTTTGCTCAAGAAATGAGACGCCGGGTAGTACAGGGTTTTATTGATACTCTGCAAGACTTGGGTGACCCTTCTACACAACAACTCATACAAATTGATGAAAAAATCCGGGAGGAGCCACATGACCGATGTTCAGAATGACAAATTAGACGATGAGGACTTTGATACAATCCTATCCAGGGATATAGAATTCACCGGTACCCTTGAATGTGATAAACCCTATCTTATCAAGGGACATGTTACTGGCGAAATCCGGGCTAAGGATATCCTGGTAGTGGATGAAGGAGCGGTCGTTCAGGCTAATATCACCGGTAGTCGTATTATTATCAGCGGAAGCGTCACCGGTAACATAGAAGCCTCGGGCCGCGTGGAACTCACCGCTTCAGGAAAACTGGTTGGTAATGTTACCGCCCCAGAGGTGTATATGGAAACCGGATGTAATTTTAACGGTGCTTGCACCATGACTAAGGAAACTGCAACGGAATAATACATGGGTACTTTACAGAAACATTTATACTTGCGTGGATTATTTACGGTCCTTTTTTTTGTTAACCTATCGTTATTTTTACAAGCCCAGGAAAAACCCGATGCACTTCAAGCGTATCGGAATGGTAATTATGAAGAAGCTATTGGGATCTGTAAGCAAGAAATACTGGAAAATTCCTCGAATTTGGAATCCTACGTGGTTATGAGCTGGAGTCTCGTAAAGCTCGCCCGATATGACGAAGCCCTGGGATTTGCAAAAAAAGGCCTTGAATTAAATCGATATGATGTGCGGGTTATCGAAATCCTGGGAGAAATCGCCTATTTTCAAGGTCGCAACAATGAAGCGGTCCGCTATTTTCAGCAGTATATAACCCTTGCTCCCGAGGGGAGTCGGATCGATGTGGTCTATTATTTTCTTGGTGAACTTTATATCCGTCTTGGTCGTTACCGCCATGCGGATATTGCCCTGACCACTGCGGTCCGGTATGTGCCAGGAAACGCCCTTTGGTGGAACAGGCTTGGATTTGCCCGGGAAAATGCTGGTGAAGTACGGAATGCCATAGCTGCCTATGAGAAAGCCCTCTCACTCAATCCGAATCTTGCCGATGCCCAGCGGGGACTGGAACGGTGCAAACAAAGCCTTACAGGCCGGTAATACATGCTCAGCGTTTGCTTTCATACCCTGGGCTGTAAACTGAACCAGCTCGAAACCGAATCCATTGCCGAGTCCTTTAAAAAGGAAGGCTTTGCCCTGGTAGATTGGGGTGATGCTGCTGACATTTTTGTAATTAATACCTGTACCGTAACGAGTAAAGCAGAGCAGAAGGCCCGTCGCATGATCCGCAAAGCTCTCAGGGACAATCCTGCGGCCTGTCTCATTGCGACGGGATGTTATGCCCAGCTGGACGGCAAGGCCCTGGAAAGCCTCGCTTCGGATGGCCGTATCTTTGTCGTTTCTGGGGACCTAAAATCGGTTCTGCTCGATCTGCCGGCTTACCTCATGGACAATGGTTGTACATCGGTTAATGTCATCCCCTTGATGCACCGTTGGATATTGGATTGGTATGGGACCCAGGAAACGTCGGGAGCTGTTCCTCCTCAATCGGTAGACCCCTTCCGTTTTAATGTACAGGACTATTCCTTTCATAGCAGAGCTTTCCTTAAAATACAGGATGGATGTAACAATGCTTGTGCCTTCTGTCGGGTTCGGCTTGCCCGGGGCCGCAGCGTAAGTTTATCTGCACCGCTGGTTTTGGAACGGCTCCAACAGTTGGAAGCCCATGGTTTTGCCGAAGTGGTGCTCACCGGTGTGAATTTGAATCAATATAAAGATGGAGCGATGGATTTTACCGCCCTGCTGGAATATCTACTCGGAGGAACCAAAAGCATCGCCCTGCGCATTTCCAGTACCGAGCCAGAGGGGGTTGATGAACGGTTTTCAGCAGTTTTTGCCCATCCCCGGATACGGCCCCATATCCATCTTTCGGTGCAGTCCGGCAGTGATCGGATTTTACAGAAAATGCGTCGCCGGTACCGGGCAGAAAAGGTGAAAAAAGCGGTGGAATTACTGCGGCAGGCGAAGGGGGACCCCTTTATTGCTTGTGATATCATTACTGGTTTTCCTGGTGAAACCGATGATGACTTTGCAGAGACCTATGAACTGTGTAAACAGCTGGATTTTAGTTGGATCCATGCTTTTCCCTATTCACCCCGGCCTGGAACCGAAGCCTATACGATGCAGGACCGGGTCAGCGAAACGGTCTCAGGGCAACGGTTGGACCGGCTTCTGAAACTGGCTGAAGAGGGAAAGGCTGCTTACATAACGCGCTGGATCGGAAAGAAAGTGTCGGCCATTGTAGAACACAATCATAGCGATAATGGCTTTGTGGTGGTTACCGATAATTATTTAAAAGCTTGGATTCCTCTTGGGGCTGGATTGTCCCATCCCACCGCCAAGAAGAGCATTACCTGTACAATACAAAGGGCTATTGATTCTGTTGACCCTATAAATGATATCCCCCATGATAGTATAGATGTTGTAGCTCGATGTTTAGATACGCAGTATAACACGTTTTATGGATATACATGAAAAGATTCCAGGGTTATATTTGATGATTTGTGCATAAATGGTATATACTTATAGTATGGAGCTAGTGAGCTGTCGTAGGGGAGGTTGAAAATGGATTTTGCCCTCTTAAAAAAACACCTGTCTCTTTTTTTGATAGGTTTCATTTCTTTGCTTTTCTTAGGTTCCTGCAGACAGTTCTTTACAACGAGTCTTGCCCCCTGGGCAGCTCGGGATCCCTCATCTCTTATCCCGACCGTAAGTTCGGACAATATAAAAGAGCTTTTGGAAAAATCAGCCAACAACCCTGATCAGTCTCTCGCCCTGCTCGATAAGATTGCCGATGCGGTTGCTGCAGCTTCTGCCGCCGATGCGGCGGTTCTCCAGGCCGCAGCTCTCGAGGTTGCCTCGAACGCCAGCGGGGTGGCTACTGCGGTCCTGTCCAATACGGGGGACCTGCTGGAAGCGCTTGATAATGATGATGATATCATTCCAATAGTTTCCACCGCTATTGCAGGGTTATCAAATCTGGGGGAATCCGCAGCCCTCCTGGCTCAAATTTTGCCGGACCCAGGGACCGGCGCCTTTAATGCCTTTGTCGCTCAGGCTACCCCAGAAGCCTTGGCCATGGCGGCTATTGTACTCTTGGCAGCCGAAGCCCAGGCTTCAGGCGGGGTGGAGAGTTATATTAATAGTTTTGATCCCAATTCACCAGATCCGGGTACAGAAACCCTTGCGGTCGCCCTGGCTGAGGCCGCCGCTACAGCCTATGCAGCCTCTGGCGGTACGGGGCCCTTGGCGGACATGCTCTCGGGCTTGAACTTGACACCATAGGACGGGAGGTCATCGATGCGGCATCGCCTGGTTATGCAATACGCTATACGCGATCTGTTTCTGCTTTGTGTCTGGGCTCTTGGCGTGCTTATACCCCTCTTTGCCCTACCGGAGCGGCCCTTCGATTTCCCTAATGCCCGGCTTGCTGCCCTGGGGGGCCGCCATGGGACACTGGTAAATGATTTTACCGCCCTCTTTACCAACCCAGCTGGTTTTATTGAGGCAAAGGAAGAATTTAGTGTTTCCGAATTGAGCCTTTCCGTATATGGTCCCGTCTTTGATATAGCCGACACCTTGGTAAACTATTTTGGTTCCTCCGGATCCCTCGATATTTCTGGTATTGTAGGCCCGGGAGGGCTTGCAACGGGGCTTAACCTTTCAGGTCCCCTTGCTTTCGGCTGGGTTGGCCGGGGATTGGGGTTTGGCCTTTTTAATCGTACCGTAGCCGATGCGGCCACCCTTGGATCTACAATAAAGGTCCAAGCTGCCGAAGAATTTTTAATGACCGGTGGTTATTCATTCAGGGTAATAAATAGAGCTAATTCCATCTTGGATGTAGGATTTCTTGGGAAAGGCTTTGTTCGAGGACGTTTACCCTTACAGGCTTCCATTCTTTCTGTTACTGATTTATTCAATGGCAATCCCCTTGACACCCAACCCTTTACTAATATTTTAGGAGTAGGTATCGATTTAGGAATCCTGTATCAATATAATCGAAGTTATGCTGTTTCACTTGTCTACCATGATGCCTATTCACCGGTATTGGTGGTCCCCTATAGTTCTACCAGTGCGTTTATTTCTGGAGATACTGCAAGCGGTTCCGGTACTTATAATACGATCAAGTCAAGTCTAGACATAGGTTTTTCGGTAACCCCTCAGTTCGATATGCTTAATCGCTACGTATCACGATGTACCTTTATGGCTGATTATCGGGATATACTCGATCTTTGGGCCCTTATTCCTCGAAATCCCATTCTAAATATCGGTGTAGGGATAGAAATGGTGGTTCTCGATGCGTTAAGTCTCAGGGCTGGAATCGCCGATGCCTTGCCTGCCCTTGGGTTTGGAATAGACTTTTCGGTGATGCAGTTTGATTTTGCTATGCGAGGTGTTGAGCTCGGCCTTGATCCAGGGGTACAGACAACCTATGCGGTGGATCTGGGACTTATTTTTAGGTATTAAAAAATAGAAAACCTATTGACCAAATTTTAGCTTTCGTGTAGTGTACCGGAGCACGGGCTGCTAGCTCAGTAGGTAGAGCAACGCCCTTTTAAGGCGTGGGTCACTGGTTCGAATCCAGTGCAGCTCATGTAATAAGCCGTCTTACCAATGTAAGACGGCTTTTTTATTTTAGAGGTACTTCTATATACTTCATTCTTGGAGGCGTCCTTATAACTTCCCATTAGATGTTTCCCTCAGTCCCCTATCATAACCTAACGCTGAATAAGAGTAATGTAATGATTGCCTATAAGGGTTTATAATGAATCTAAAGACCCGAAAGAGGAGTTTCTGACATGTCTACAAACCAGGTGAAAATAATTGAAGTTCTGAAAGGTGATATCACCTCCCTCAAGGTTGATGCGATCGTAAATGCGGCCAACTCGAGCCTTCTAGGTGGGGGTGGAGTAGACGGAGCTATTCATCGTGCCGCAGGACCTCAATTGCTTGAAGAATGCCGGGTTATTAACAGAACTCTGGGAGGCTGCCCCACAGGTAAGGCCGTCATCACCGGTGCAGGAAACCTGCCCTGTACCTATGTAATTCATACGGTGGGTCCCGTGTGGTATGGAGGTACGTATAATGAAGCAAATCTTCTAGCTTCCTGTTACCGCGAAAGTCTGCAGCTAGCCGAAGCTCATCACTGTACTAGCATAGCCTTTCCCAACATTAGTACCGGTGTGTATGGGTATCCCAAGCTTCTTGCCGCAGAGGTTGCACTACAAACTGTAAAACATGAATTAATTCGGTACAATTCTCTCAAAAAACTTGTTTTTATCTGTTATGACGATGAAAACTACCAAATCTATCTGAACTTGCTGGAATCTGATCGAATACACCTCTAACAATGGTTATATAAATAGGCGCTCTTTATTACTATATTACTATTGATTCAATCCATCAATGCAAGTTTGCAGCGGTCCTAAGGCTTTGAGAGGTAACGCAAGGGTTTTAAGCCGGCTCTTGTCTCCCGAAACAAGTTTTATATGACTTTTTGAGCAGCCTGCCTTTTTAGCTAAAAAAGCAATGAGTTCTTCATTGGCCTTTCCGTTTTCCGGGGCAGCGGCTATAGTAATTCGAATTCTATTTTCTGCAAGTCCCTTAATTTCAGTTTTAGATGCCCCTGGTACAGCCTTAATATTAATAAGCGCCATATCATCGTTTATTCGATACCAATTATCCATGATGAGCCATCCAAATGGATTTTCCCAATTCCCAATGTAGTACTATTGATGAATAATTATTTTTCTTTTGCAAGGTAAAGGCAAGGTTTGCTACTGATCCCTGGCGAAAACGGAAGGGTTTGCTCTCATGATAGAGTTTTTGAGCAAGTGTTAGTGTCTGCTGATGAGCCCCAAGGGCGAGGATGAGAATAGGTGATGGTAGAACCGCATTGGTGGTGATCTGTGAAAGATTTAAGGAAAGTGGAAGTCCTAGGACTTTACCAACCTCTGGAATAGTAACAATAGCAGGGCTCATTCCATCAATATAACCTTGTTTCCCCTCTAAGAGACTCTGTTGACGGATAATCTGAGCAATAGTCTTCCGGGTTTCCTCTCCTACAGGCTTTTCTACTGAGGTGAGAAAAGCTACTGGTGGTAAAAGTCGGCTTTCACAGATTCCCTGTTGCCAGAGACGGCGCTGCAGTTCTAAGATTGACTTGAGACAATCTCGATGAGGGATGAGTACTAGCCAGCGGTGTATGTGATGGTTAGCTACAAACATATTTTCAAAACGGTATAAGCATGATACAGTTAATGCATACCCTTGTAAAGAAAGGAATGGAAGATGAAACATAAGACCAAGCTCCTTGTGGACAGACTGGTAGGAACAATCTCGAGCTGGCCTACTATAGAATGTATTTCTTTAAATGAAGCCGCGGCACCGGATACATTGGATCCCTATTTTGCCCTCATTCTTGATGTATATTTCCGAGACCGAATACCCAGTGCGGATGAACGGATTAAAACTTATGGTGCTGATGTCGTGGCCTTTGAGACTTCAAGCCAATCTAATAAGGACCGGTTTTTAATTGGAGATGTTCCGATTCGTATTGAATATAAGGATATCAAAAAAATTGATGAACTGGTAGCTATCGCGGACTCTCAGTTAGATCAGTTATGGCTTATAAAGGATAGTGGTACCTATGGTTTTTATCGGCTTGCCCATGGTGATATTCTCTATCAAAAGAGTACCTGGATTCAGGATGTACGGAGTCGCTTAAAACATCTTAAAGATAATTTCTGGATTCAGATGCGGGAAGCTCATCAATCTAAGATGGAGCACTTTTTGAGTGATCTGGGGGCAGCGGTCATACAGGGGGATAATTTCCATTATCTCATTTCTTCAGCGGGTTTTATTAAAAATGCCTGTGAGGTGCTTTTTTGTATTAATCACCGTTTTGAACCCTCTCATCGCGGCTTTTATGAACAGGTCGTTCAGCTTCCCCTATTACCTAATGAGTTTATTGGCCGTTTCGAAAGTTTTTTAGCCAATGATCAGGAGATGACGGCGGAACGAAAATATGCCCTAGCTCAGCTTATTGCTCGCAGTATTATCACCCTATAGAGTATTATTCACATGGTTAAAGGACTTACTAAGTTTTTTCTATTCCTCTTTGCAACACTGATTGTTATTCTTTCTGGCTGTGCAGTAGAGACAGAAACGGCAAATATACCATTTATTGACCAGGCCGGAAAAACATATGTACTAAACACAACAAAAAAGGGCAAACAGGGTCTTTTCCGAGAAGGCAGCCGGTTTCTTTATAAGCTTGATAACCCACTTAACTCAGGAACCGACCAAGCCCTTTTGGTAACCTACAGGGTTTATTTTGATGTAACAGGGACCACAAGCTCCACTATTGTTTTTAAAGGGGCACCAACGTCCGAAACAATAGATTCTGGAACAGAAAACGACAGAACCCTGCTTGTATCCTTGCTCAGGGATTCAAAAAAAAGTGAAGAAGGTCTTGTTTGGTGGCAATTACCCCTTTCGCCTGCTTTTTTAGGTTTTACATTGCGGGAATCTTCTGCATTACCAGAATCTCCGAGAATTACAAAAACGCGTACTAACCATAAGATTCTGTATAGGATGCGCTATTCGATTCCCCTGAGTCGGCAGTCTATTTCTGGAATCTTGATAGACTATAAAAAAACTACAGGCAATTCGGGCTCTCCAGTGGTTATACAACTTGAGGAACTTCGTTTAGAACCACTCTGGTTTGGTTTTTCACTGCAAGAGGGTACCTTAGCTTGCACACCCTTTGTGAGCTATAAGTCTGAAAGTTATTCCATCAATATCCCTGAGGAGTATGGGGGAACCGGTCCCTGGCAGCTCGATCTTTTGGCTGATGCACCCCTTGGTTCGCCGGTTATGCTGCATCTTGGTACTCCCGGGAAGGGTGGTATGGGCATCCTTTCATCTACCATTCATCCGCTGGTAGCAGGTTCTCTACCAGCGCTGCCATTCCCGGTCAGCCTCATCGCAAATAACCCCTACCGAGCATTTATTATAAGACCCTACAACATTCCACCCTTCCCGGGGGATCCTGACCACAAGGTTCAGACGGCCCAGGTGGCCCCGACAACCCCTGCTAATTCGGCAATCCAGGTAGTCACGGCGAACCTTAGCTCGACAGGGCCCATCCCGGCTGACCCGGCAAGTATTCTTGAGTACCGGCAGGAGCTCTGGAGGAAGCCGGATTATGAAGTGTTCCAGTGGGACCGATTCCCCCGTATCCTTATCTTTGATACCCGGTCCTATGAAGTACAGGACCGTCTTTTTAAACGGCTTGCTTTTTATGTAGAAAAGGCCGGGTTTCGGGGAAGGCTTTCGTCGGATGAAGAAATTGCATCCCTACATGGCTGGAATGCCCACGATTATTGCAGTAAGGATTTAGCTGCGTTTTTTACAGCCGCAGAAAAGACCAAATTTGCTCTCAATAAGGAAGAGCTCCAACTGCGGAATATACTGCTTGCCCATGGTATTATAAAGGCTGGCATTGAAGAAGGAAAACAGATTTTTGTTCCCGGTGAGGGGGCAATTATCTCAATATCACGGGAATCTGAAGCATATCTGCGCAGGCTTTTTATGGTTCATGAAGCTTTTCATGGCCTCTTTTTTATCGATGCTGATTTTCAAAATTTTGCGCTAGACCGCTGGAACCATCTGAATCCTGTAGCCAGGAAGTTCCTTGTAGCTTATTTTAAAAATCGAGGCTATGACACAGCCGATTCCTATCTCATGAAAAATGAACTTATGGCGTATTGCCTTCAGCAAAGTGTGGCGGGGGCAGCTCTCTATTTCGGGAAAACCTTGCCGGAACGACTTTCAGCGTTTTCCAATCACCGTTCGAGTCTTCCAGAAAAGGATGAAAAGTCCGGAACCTGGCCGGCCCTGGCTGCTCTCTTCACTGAGGAAGCCCGGGCATTTTCTGATTATGTAACCAAACGGTGGGGCCTTGAGGCAGGACGGGTATGGGATATACGAAAGAATCCCCTCTAGCTTTATAATCTAGCTTTATAAAAAAAATACTGTGAATCCTGCTTGGCTTTAAAAACTCCTGAGCATCCTTATAAAGCCGGCTTGTGTATCCTCTCCTACAGGAATTCCTTAATAAATGCCAACCCCTTATTTGTTACGCTTTGTCTTTTTTCAAAGCCTGTATTAAAACGACGTTCTGCTTCAAGGGTGGAAGGCGGTCCATGGCCTGGTAAAACCACATAGTTCCCTGGTAAGGATAAAATTTTGCTTCTTAATGAACTTATTTCAAGGGCTTCGCCATAGGAACTGTTGGTACTTCCGATGAGCCCTGAGGTAAGGGCATCCCCGGTAAAAAGAAGATGGGCAATCCTGAAAACTGCAGAATCCGCAGAATGTCCTGGAACAGAAAAGACCTCTACGGTAAAGGGGCCGATTTTAATAACATCTCCATCTTTTATTAGAACCGTTTTATGTTCCGCAATTTCATGATTCAGAGCATAAATGGGTACATCGTATATCTTTTTTAAAGTACGCAGTCCATGAACATGATTAAGGTGATCATGGGTAATTACAATACCCCGCAGGGCATATTCATTACGCTCAATAAATTCAATGATTTTTTCATCTATACAACCAGGATCAATTATAATTGCCTCTTTAAGTTCGAAGGCTTGTGACGATTGTGATACAGAATGCTTGGAGTTTGTTGAAGGGAGTGATACGAGATCCAGGTTGAAAGAATTTGTAGCTTGATTATTATTTCCTTCAGTACCAAGAATATAGCAGTTGGTGAAGCCATACAGACAATAGTGAAAATATACTTTCATGCTATTGCTCCAATTCAAACACCGCTTCTGCAGTATTTGAGGACTTGAACGAAACCTGTTCCTGTTTACTTGCAATAAAAAAGGTTTTCTTAATATTACAATCAATAAAGTCGGATGCACTAATTTTTGTGTTGATAAAACGGCTGTTATATAAATTTGAGTCATTAAAAGTTGAATCGGTGATATGGGCTCCGGTAAAATTTACATGGACCAGTTCGGAGCCTTCGAAGGTACAATCCTGAAAGGTACTCCCCGCAAAGGATGTAAATTGAAAGTCGGTTTTTGAAAAATCACACTCGGTGAATTGTGAAAAATCGAAAAAGTTCATTCTAAAAAATGACTTAGTAAATACGCAGAGCGTAAAGGTACAGCCGGTAAAATTACAGCCGAAATATCGGCGGTGAGAAAAATCAATGCTGGTAAAATGGAGTCCGCTGCATACCAGATCCTTTACACTATGTTGACTTTGAATATAGTGAATCAGTCGGCCCGCTTCAAGGTCTGCATTGGCACTGTGTTGAGCGCAGGTTTTTGCACCGGATAGGCTTGGTTTTCCACAGCCTGCTGCGCAGGGATACAAGGTGAACATGGGATAATCATAGGATGTAGCTCGCTCTGATGCAAGGCCCTTGCGCCATTATCTATGGAAAGGTATTATAAATGTATGTGTTGGTATTGCGGAAGCCCTATTCTGGAAACTGAACCTCTCGGACGTTCTCTTCAGTGTAAGGATTGTGGTAAGGATCTGCGTTGCTGCAAAAATTGCAGGTTTTATGTGGTTGGAGCCCGTTCTGACTGTGCAGAACCTAATGCGGAAGTCCCTTCCGATAAAGAACGGGGTAACTTTTGCGACTGGTTCCAGGTGAATCCAAAGCTGAAAGTAAAAACAGAAGGAGAAAAGGCACAAGGTTCTGCTAAGGAGCAGGCAAAGTCTGCCTTTGACGCTTTATTTTCATGAAACAGACGCCTGTAATTTTTCTCGATTCAGGAGTAGGGGGCTTGCCCTACTGTAATCATTTTGCAAAGTTAGCTCCGCAGGTCCCACGGGTTTATATAGCTGATAGAAAAAATTTTCCCTATGGCCCCCGGTCGCGGGAGGATCTTGGATCCCTTTTACAAAAGCTTCTTAAAAAAGCCCTTGATCGATGGCCTGCACAGGTGGTTGTAATAGCCTGTAATACAGCAACTATAGCTGCCATCGATAGACTCAGGGCTTCCTTCCCTGAAATTTCTTTTGTGGGTACCGTTCCGGCGGTTAAGCCCGCAGTGCTTGCAAGCAAAACCCGTCGGATTGGTGTTATCGCCACTGAACGGACTGTTAAAGAACCTTATATATATGATCTGGCGCAACGTTTTAATTCTGAGATTAATGTTGTAGGGCTTCCTGCACCGGAATTGGTGGATTTTGTCGAGCATGAATGGTATGCAGCAAACAGGGAAACCAGGTTAGAAAAAGTTGCTCCCTATATAGAATATTTTAGAAAAGCGGGAGTTGATGGGATAGTACTAGGCTGTACCCACTTTCTCTTTCTTCTGGAAGATTTCAAAGCCCTCTCTGAACCGGAGATTTCAATTTACCATTCTTTGGAGGGTGTGGGGCGCCGTGTGGTTCAGCTTCTTGAAAACCGGGGGATCTTGGTACAGGAGAGAACAAGACAGGAGCCTTTAGATGGCTCCTTGTCAGAACAGTCCAGTTGCCAGTATCGTGAGGGAGCTTCTCAAAGCCTGCTTGTGGTAACCGGTTCTGGAGAAATTTCCGAAAGCTGGCGTAATTTCAGTTCAACCTCTGGGCTCGCAGTCGAGGTATTGGAATGACAGCACTTGTTATCCGTGGTTCTAATAATATATTTTTTGTTCGCCCGATCAAGTTGGGTGCCATCAATGAGAAGCTACAGGCTGGCGTAGAACTTCATCAACATGCTCAACCTGAGGTGCGCTTTCGTTTTACCGGTGAAGAAGAACTGGAATGTCGCATCAAAGGTAAGGTGCTCAAGGGGGTCGAGGGATATTACAATCCCCTTGCACCCGGAGATATCGTTTATATTGAGCTTGATCCCCACCATCCGGGTAGAGCCCTGATTACGGAATTAGTCGAACGGACAACCGCCTTTACCCGATTTAATCAGAAAGGTATGGCCCCACAACTACTTGCTTCCAATGTGGATCTCCTTCTCTGTGTAACTACCCCTGCAGCTCCTCCCTTTCGCCCACGTTTCCTCGATCGGGTTCTGGTGCAAGCTGAGCAAGCCCAAATTCCGGCGATCATCATCTTTAACAAATGGGATTTACAGAAAGATGATTATGATGTGAATGAACGGCTCGAAGATTACCGTCGCATCGGGTATCGGGTTCTCCCTGTATCTGCAAAAACGGGAGAGGGTCTTGAAGAACTGCGGGCCCTTCTCACCCGCAGGTTATCGGTCATGGTAGGCCAGTCCGGTGTGGGCAAATCGAGCCTCATAAACCAGCTTGCGCCCCATGCCGCGCTCAAAGTAGGCGCTCTCTGTGAAAAATATGAACGGGGTAGTCATACCACCACCATGTCCCGTCTGATACAACTGGAAGGTTCTGCTGAATCAGGGTATATTATCGATACTCCAGGGGTCCGCCGGCTTATGCCCTATGGGGTAGGTCCAGAGAACGTAGCCCTATATTTCAGAGAGTTTGCACCCCTCATTGGTCAATGTACCTATGGATTATCCTGTTCCCATCGCATTGAACCGGGATGCAAAATAATGGAAGCCGTTGCTGCAGGGGTCATTCATGAGGACCGCTATGAAAGTTTCCTGCGGCTCAAGGATGAATTAGAAGCGTTATAGTGATGAATGAACGAAGCCTGCGTTTACTAGAGTTTGATGAAATTCGCAGCCGGGTCGCATCCCGCGCTTTAAGCGATGAAGCGGCCCAGCACATTCTCTCCGACTTCCCACAGCTTAATACCCTTGAAGTGAAAACCCTCAAGGGCCTTGTAGTCGAACTACATGATACGTATAGCCGGCCTGTAGAAGAACCCCGGGAATATCTGCCTACCATTGGTCCTGTAGTCGAAAAGCTAAAGGTCGAAGGCACTTCCCTCGATATGGATGAAGCCTACGCCCTTGGACTCTTTATACAGCGAAGCCGGCATCTTATTCAATGGCTTAAGGGGTCAAAATCCAATCGTGCAGCTCAATCTGAAATGTCCGAAAGTCCGCTTCAGAGCCTCCTTACGGCATTACCGGATTGTACCCCTGTAGAAACAGAAATCTTTTCTATACTCGACAGGGATGGAAATCTTAGAGATTTGCCTGAACTGCGGGAAATTCGAAGCAGATTACAATCCCTGCATAAGGAACTGGATGTCATTACCAGCCGTTACACCACCAACGAAGAAAGTCGTAAAATGCTACAATCTGAGGTCCCCTCCCAGCGGGATGGACGGATTGTACTGGCAGTTAAGGCAAATTTTAAGGGTCGGATTAAGGGGATTGTCCATGAGGTTTCCAGTACGGGGCAGACTATTTTTATTGAACCCGAAGATATCATCGAGAAGAACAATGAAATTGTTGTTCAGGAACAGCGGCTCGCTGCTGAGGTTGCCCGTATTCTACGGGAACTGACGAGCCGTATAGCGGTACATCGGGAATCGTTAGTAGCATTTCATACCCAGATTATCTATTTAGAAACCCTTCGGGCCCGTTCTCGTTATAGCTGGGAATCTCGCGGAACCTTTGCAATCGATATAACCGGTGAACATCAGGGCCCCTTACAGATTATTCAGGGGCGACATCCTCTTTTAGGGAGCAAGGCAGTTCCCATTGATCTTTCCATGGACAGTGAAACTCGAACGGTTATTATTACGGGGCCAAACACAGGTGGTAAAACCGTAACTCTTAAGACCGTCGGGCTCTTTATATTGATGAACCAA
Organism: Gracilinema caldarium DSM 7334; assembly: GCF_000219725.1. GTDB lineage: Bacteria > Spirochaetota > Spirochaetia > Treponematales > Breznakiellaceae > Gracilinema > Gracilinema caldarium. The sequence continues at coordinate 1,311,455 of NC_015732.1, forward strand.
TTTGGTCTTGCAGTCCCTGCCGCTGAAGGGACATCATTACCCCTGGTGGATGGAGTTTATGCGGATATTGGCGATGAACAGTCTATAAGCCAATCCTTGTCTACCTTTTCCAGTCACATGACTAATATTGCTTCAATAATTGCTGCAGCTACTTCCCATAGCCTGGTGCTGCTCGATGAATTAGGTTCAGGAACTGATCCGGAAGAGGGAAGTGCTATTGCTATGGCGTTGCTAGATCATTTTATTGAAACCGGGGCTCGTGTCCTTGTTACAACCCATCACAGCATTCTAAAAAATTATGGGTATACGAAGCCTAACGTCCAGAATGCCTCGGTCGATTTTGATAGCAGGACCTTATCCCCCACCTACCACATCATCATGGGGATCCCCGGTGAAAGCAGGGCTCTGGAAATCGCATCGCGAAATGGACTTCCACAGTCTATACTTGATCGGGCCCGGAGTTATCTTGATGAAGAGCGGACCGATGTGTCAGCCCTCATCATTGGACTTAAGGAAAAACATCGGGAACTGGATAGGGCTGTCCGGGACAAGGAACAGGAAGAGCGGCGTCTCAGGGAAGAACGACGGAAAGCAGATCTCCGTGAATTGCGGCTCAGGCAAAAAGAATTAGAACTGAAACAGCAGGGCATGGGAGAATTGAGAACGCTCCTCCTGGAAAGCCGGAAAAAACTGGAAAATTTAGTTCGAGAGATTCGGGAAGGAGAGCTTACCCGGGAGAAAACCCTGGCGGTCAAGGATTTCATTTCCAGTCTGGAATCGGCAGTGAAGGATGTTGGTTCAACCCTCGAAGCTGAAGCCCTGCAGATCCGGGAAACTGGTGCCCGGCTTGCATCTGAAGTTGAGAGCGAAGAGTATGTGCGAGACCATAACAAGGGAGTTCTGAAAACAAGGCCAGTAAAGGCTCTCGAATTCCTTCCCGGTGCGGAGGTTCTCTATGGTCCGGCAAAACGACGGGGTAAGCTGGTCCGTCAGGCTAAAAAAGGATATTGGATAGTAGAACTAGGTGCAATTAAAATGACCTTACCGGAGACAGAACTCCAGCTCCTGAGTTCACAGAAAAAAACAGAACCTCAAGTGTTTACACAGGTTGATCTCGCCCAAACCGCAGCACCGGCCCTTGCATTAAATGTGAGGGGGTACCGGCTGGAAGATGCTCTGGAAGCCTTACGTAAGCAAATTGATGGGGCCGCCCTTTCTGGTCTCTATGAGTTCTCGGTTATTCATGGTAAAGGGGATGGTATATTACAACGGGGGGTTCATGAATATCTAAAACAACATCCCCTTGTGGCCGACTATTATTTTGCCCGTCCTGAAGAAGGCGGGTTCGGAAAAACCCTTGTTTTCCTGAAACGTTCCTGATCGAACAGATACACCGCAGGGCGGGGCAGGGCACTCCTGCACTATGCTGAAGGTATGTTAAAAATCCTCAAGGGGCGCATCGGAATCCATAAACTCTGGAAAGGTATACACAAGGGTGCCTGTTTTTCGGACCCTGAGCTCTGCATACCCCTGGTCCACCAGTTTTTCCAGGGCCTTTTTGGCTTCATCAATAGAAATGCTACCCTCCAGGGCAAGTTCGCTGGCGGTAACTACACCCTTGTTTTGTTTTGCAAGCCGCAAAATCGTTCGTTCAATGGAATCCTTGGAAACATAATTGGTTTGGGCGTCCTCTGCATAACGCCAGTTCAAATTTTGTTGTGTGTAGCGGGGGCCATGTATAGAATTTTGTAATTCAACCCGTAAATTAGCCTCCGCAACCTGGCGGGGCAGTGTAAAGAAATCATATACAGCGCCAAACATGCCTAATCCGCCAGTACACATCCACAGAATGCCTGTTGGAATTTTACCCAGATAAAAGCGATGAAATCCCAGGGCTCCAAAACCGGATATAAACCAGAGCATGTATGCAATAAAAAGATTGTACACCGGTGCCTCCCGTTACAAACATATCATTTTATTGCATCCCAGACAAGTTTTCCCTGAGCCTTATCCAAATGGATCTGTACTTTTCGGATGGGCTTATCGATAAAGAGGGCTACGTGGCAAATTTCGATGAGGGTTCCTTTCGCAATTTCACCTAGGCAGCTGACCGATGCATTTTCATCAGCGTTCAATTTTGGTAGCAGATCAGTGAGCTTATTCGAAATAAGGAGCATCTGTGCATCAATCTGTTTTTTGAAGTCTTCGAGTTTTTGTTTTTTCCCAGCTTCCAGTGAAGCATCTTGCAGTAATTTTTGCAGCTTTTCCCTTTTTTGACTTAAAACCCTGAATTGTTCATTAAGTTTGTCCAGTTCCTGTTGAACCGTAAAATCTACCCCGCAATGAATCCGGGTTGTTTTTCCTGTTTCTGAACCGATACTGGCTGCCTTTAAACCATGGATGGTAAAAATCTCTCCGCCGATGATTCTTCCCTTGTCCCCAAGGTCCAAAGCATCCAACGTATAGATGGTGGAATTCACAATAGCACTGCTCACCTGAATAGGCCCGCGGGAAGCAAGCCGACAGTTCTGGATGAACTTTGCCTTGACCATCCCTCCAACCTTAATCGTATTTTGTCCTCTTCCGATGATGCCTCCTGCAACAATTAAATCTTTTTTAGCAATCACATCGGTAGCATCAAAGGTTTGCTTGGCTATGATAGAGGCTCCTGAATACACTTTAAAGCCATCGGCTACATTCCCATCTAGAATGACGTCTCCGGGAAATATGATGTGTCCCGTACCATAGCCTACTGAGCCTTTAACCTCAAGAATTTCATCAACAATCAATTCATGGTCGTTTATAACAAGCCTGCCGTCACAGGCTGCTAGAATAGCATCCTCGGTTTTTATGGTGTTTTTTCCCGCTGTGTAGGTTTCATGCCGTTGAATTGGTGCTGGAATTATCACTCCCTGGATGGTTTTCCCTTCTATACCGGTGATTCGTTCCTTCCGGTGGGCTAATTGCTGATTCTTTTTAACAACAATATAGGATGCGATGCTCCGGTAGTCGATTCTCTGGGCGTCCTTATCGATTGTTTTTGCTGCTGACTGCAAAGTATCTTCCAATTCATAATATTCGGGAATTTCAGCGGTAGGATTGTCACCCTTTGCAATGAGGACGTCCTTAATCACTTTATGGTTCAGATTGCACTCTAGGGCTGCTTCCTGTATAGCGTTCCAATCTACCCCATAGGAAATTTGCAGGGTATCAAGCATAGAAGCGATGTAGTCAGGTGTTAACGGTTTGCCATCTCCAATGGGCGGATAAAAATCGGCCCGGGCACTCAACTTAGCTTCATCGATGGTAATGATGATTTTCCCATCATGTTCATGCTGGCCCGTGATCGTGGTCTTCTCAGGTCCCACTTGAGGTTTTTCTTCTCTTTTGCTAGTATCCTCTTCCCGTTCCATGGATATTATTATTACATCTTTCGGCAGGAATGCGAACTTTTGTTACACAAATTCATGTACTATCGAAAAGGGCTTGCACATTTACCCGCAACAATGTATCTTTATACATAGAATTAGTATAATTATTCGGTAACGAAGCGGAGAAATCGGTGAAAGAACGACTGGCCCGTCTGAAAGCAATTCGTAAATTGATAAAAACCTATCGAATAGAATCACAGGAAATCCTCCTCGGTCATCTTCAGAAAGAAGGTTTCATGGTTACCCAGGCTACCCTGTCCAGGGATTTAAAACTTCTCAAGGTTGGAAAAATTTCTGATGGACATAATGGCTATGTGTACACCCTGCCCGGTGAAGATGACCGGCAGGAGCATGAACGTACCTATGTACATGATTTTCTTCGGGGCTATGTGTCTATCGATTGGTCAGGAAATATGGTGGTTATTCGAACCTATAGCGGGCACTCTGACTCTGTTGCCCTGGCGGTGGACAATCTTGCTCTGGATGATGTGCTGGGAACCATTGCAGGCCGGGATAATACGGTCTTTGTCTGCCTTCGTGAGGGTATAACCGGTGAAGATTTTATGGCTCAGATGAGAGAAAAAATACCTGAACTAGAAGATTAAGAGGAGTTTGTATGGTACAGTTTACTAATCTTGATGCAACAGAAGCGTATAAAAAACTGCTCGCTTTGGCGCCCCACGGGAAGTCCTTTAATTTTAAGCAGGAACTACAGGCTGAACGGGTTAAGGCCTATCAGGTCCCCATGGCTGGGGGGCTCACCTATTCCTATGCCGCAAAAGCGGTGGATGAATCGATTTTGAAGGTTCTTCAGGAACTTGCGGATGAACAGGAACTGGTTGCAAAATACAAGCTCCTCCTCGATGGGGAAGTGATGAACACCGGTGAAAAGCGAAAAGTGCTTCACCACCTTGTTCGGGGTCAGCTTGGCCAAAAGGTACTGCATGAAGGCAAGGATCTGGGTGCTTTTTATGCCCAGGAGTTACAGCGTTTCTGTGCCTTTGCTGAAAAGGTTCATCAAGGTCACTACCGTGGTACGAAGGGGACAGCCTTTGATACGGTCGTGCAGATTGGTATCGGCGGATCCGATCTTGGTCCCCGGGCTCTGTATCTTGCCTTAGAAAATTGGGCAGATAGGCAGGGCAAACGGAACATGAAGGCCGCCTTTATTTCCAACGTGGATCCCGATGATGGTTCCCAGGTGCTTTCTGGTTTAAATCTGGAAAGCACCCTCTTTGTACTGGTCTCTAAAAGCGGTATTACCCAGGAAACCCTGGCAAATGAACTCTTTGTCAAGGCAAAATTGCGTGCTGCGGGCCTGGATCCTGCCAAGCATATGGTAGCTGTCACCAGTGAAACCAGTCCCTTAGCTCATAACAGCGAGTACCTTGATTCATTTTATATTGATGACTTTATCGGAGGCCGGTATTCCTCCACCTCTGCTGTAGGGGGCGTCATTCTTTCGCTGGCCTTTGGTCCTGAGACCTTTAAGGCGATCCTTTCCGGTGCCCATGAGGCAGATACAACCGCCCTTGAAAGGGATATTCGCAAAAATCCTGCTCTCCTCGATGCCCTGATTGGTGTTTGGGAACGAAACATGCTGGATTATCCTTCGACTGCAATTTTACCCTACAGCCAGGCCCTATCTCGTTTCCCTGCCCATCTTCAGCAGCTGGATATGGAATCGAACGGTAAAAGGGTAAATCGTTTCGGAGAAGTGCTCAATTATGCTACGGGACCGGTGGTATTCGGCGAACCCGGTACCAATGGCCAGCATTCGTTCTATCAGCTCCTGCACCAGGGTACCGATATAGTTCCCCTGCAGTTTATTGGTTTTGCAGAGAGCCAGCGGAAGGACGATGTAGAGGTTGATGGCTCTACGAGCCAGAACAAGCTCAAAGCAAACCTCATTGCCCAAATTGTAGCCTTTGCCAAGGGTAAGGACGATCAGAATAAAAACAAGGAATTCCCTGGCGGCAGGCCCTCAAGTCTTATCTATGGGAAGACCCTCACACCTGAGGCTTTGGGAGCCCTCTTGGCTCATTTTGAGAATAAGGTTATGTTCCAGGGTTTTATCTGGAATCTGAATAGTTTTGATCAGGAAGGTGTTCAGCTTGGCAAGGTGCTTACCAAGCAGGTTCTGGCAAAGAACTCTGGGGACAGTGCCCTTGAGGCCTATGCAGCATTGCTTTCAATTTAAAGCATTTATACCGTATTTTTTTGAGGGCTGTTTAAGTTAAAACACTGCTCTCAATAGCCGACCTATGATGGTTGCTAAGCTGTCCAGGGATTCAATCTGGACAGTTTTTTTTTGCATAATCCTATTGGTGGAACTATACTTTTACTTAATGAGAGGTTCCTATGAAGAATGATCGCCGAGTGAGTATTGCTGTTAGACTGATCGGGCTTATTTCATTACTATTGGTCGTCGCAATCTTAGCAATTTCGACCCTGGTGTATGTGCTCTTTAAGAATAACCTTGACAAGGAATTGCAGGACAAGTCGCTACTTACCATCAGACTTATCGAACAGGAAATTAACACATGGATGGAAGGAAAACGGGCACTTCTGTATAACCTGGAGCCTGTATTTGCCTATGGGAATCTGAATGAGGCTACTTCGATTTCTGTGCTGAAGGCTTTAAAAAAGGCGGATCCGGATCTTTCATCAATCTTTTTAATGGATATGGTACCTTATAAGAATGGAGGCTTTGTTTATGAGGCGACGGGCTGGAAACCTCCGGCGGATTATGATCAACTCTCGAGGCCCTGGTTCCAGCAGGCCCTAGCCGCAACAGGTGTAACATTTACCGAGCCCTATCTGGACCTTATTACGGGGAAACTGGTTGTAACCGCTGCATTAAAAATAAAATATCCTAATGACAGAGATTTAGGTGTTCTTGGTCTTGATATGGTTATTGATCAGGTTTCTACCATAATTGGTTCAAAAAAAGTTTCCGATCATGGAAAAAGCTATTTAGTGAACAAGGATGGGGTCTTTATTACCCACGAAAAGAGCGAGGAGGTATTAAAGAGCAACCTGTTTGATGCGACTGGACTTGCTTCATTCAAACAAAATGTCCTATCAAAAGACGAATGGTATGGTTTAAATACGAAGACTGGTACCTATCTTACGTCCTGTATTGTTCCGGGGACTACCTGGCGGATTGTCAGTTTCGGCCCCCTTTCGGACATTTATTATATATTAACCCGATTCTCCCTCCTCCTGGTTCTCGTAAGCGTACTGGGTTTAATAATTTCATTTATTCTTACCCTCCTTATTGCCCGGTCTTTTACCCGGCCCATTCTTAAGGCTGCCGACTATGCCTCCGAAATTGCTCAGGGGCATTTGTTTATCACTGTCGATGAAGCATCTCTGCGGAGGGGCGACGAGATAGGAGATCTGGCCCGGTCCATGGAAACCATGAAGGACAATTTGGTCCGTATCATCGGCGGTATCAGGGAATCGACGAAACAGGTTGCTTCAGGAAGTGGAGAAATCAGTAATACGGCACAGGAATTGAGCCAAGGGGCAACTGAGCAGGCTTCGAGTGCCGAGGAAATTTCTTCTTCCATGGAACAGATGAATTCAACGGTGCGTCAGAATGCGGATAACTCTATGCAGACCGAAGCAATTGCTCAGCGCACTGCTCAGGATGCCCAGAATGGTGGTGAGGCGGTACAGCGGACCGTACAGGCCATGAAACAGATTGCGGAAAAAATCGGGATTATCGAAGAAATCGCCCGGCAGACCAACTTGCTTGCTTTAAATGCAGCCATAGAAGCAGCCCGGGCGGGTGAATCAGGGAAGGGTTTTGCCGTTGTTGCCGGTGAAGTTCGAAAGCTTGCAGAACGGAGCCAGCAGGCTGCTGCAGAAATCAGTGCTCTGTCGCAAAAAAGTGTGGCTACCGCCGATGAAGCTGGAGTAGTCATCAGCCGGATTGTTCCGGATATCCGGAAGACCGCCGAACTGGTTCAGGAAATCAGCGCTTCCAGCCGGGAACAGAACAGCGGTATTGAACAGATTAATAAGGCCATACTACAGCTGGACCAGGTTATTCAGCATAATGCAGCAGCATCGGAAGAGCTTGCTTCCATGGCAGAAGAGTTATCAGCCCAATCCAGACAGCTCGAAGAGGAGATATCCTTCTTTATTACCGAAGCGGCAGCGGCTGAAAAGGCTCTGGTGGTAAAAAAATAAAACAGAGCGATTCTCTCTTGGCCGAAAGCTGGGCCGTTTCGTCGAAGCGGTGTGGGCGGGAATAGGAATAGGACTGTCGCATTAACAGGCAGCCGAACAGAGCCGTTATGTTGGCGGGAAACTACCAGAAGGGCCCCTAGGTTGGGATGAGAACGAGAAGAAACCTTAGAGGGATGAAGCTCCGCAAAGGGCGCAGGCAAGAGCTGGAATAAGGTCAAAACCTTCCCTGGTAAGGGTTTCCCGTGTATCCTCAGGGGAGTTCATGAGCTGCCAAGTCTTAATAAGGGGTTGTACAGTGGTTCCGCTTCGATGCTGTAAAAGTAGCTGTGCTTCATCTTCAGGTAAAATGGTTATGGTCTGGGCTGTAAGTCCTGCGGTCAGAAAACCTAGATCATCGGAAAAGGGTGTCGGTGCAAGCAGTACTTTTCTCATGTTGAGTGAACGGGCAATAGTAAGGGCTTGGGTCCTCAGTTTTCTGGTTTGGGTAATTCGGTCAGCTAGTGCATTCGATTCAGTATGTTTTGCAAGCATTTCCAGGGCGGTTGAAAATATGAGGGTATCCCCCCTCCCACAGGCATCGAAAATATAACAGTGAGCTTTATTTAGGCCGATTGATATAAAGCCCTGGGCCAAATAGAAGGAACCCTGGGACGTTATTGATGAACCTCTTGCTCGTTCTTCCTTGTCAGTAAACAGAATATACCAGTTGGGAATATGTGCCTGGTATAATAATTTGGCTGCCAAAATAAGTTGAAGTACCGCTGCAGCATTATCGTTAGCACCTGGGCTGCCAGGTACACAATCGTAATGGGCGATGAGAACTTTGGGGATTCCTCCCTTATTCGTTGTATGGTGAGCACTAAGAAGTATATGGCGGGTATGGGCCAATGTTATCGATTGGGGCGCGAATTCAGATGCTGCAAGGAAGTTCCACAGGATGGTATATCGATCTGCATAGGGTTCAGTGAAACGATGAAAAAATTGCTGTTCTGTTTCATTCATTACAGACTGTATCGGAAGATATCCTTCTTGACTGAACAGAATGGAAAGGGTATCCATAGGGCATGATTATTGCACCAATAACCGATCCTGTTGCACAGGAACATCTCGCCAATATCAGTCCCGATGGCATTACCCGATTTACCATGCTGCAGGGCACCATTAAGGGTGCCATCCTGTCGGGCACCAGGCTTGTGTCCCAAGCGAGGGCAAATCATCAACTGGGAATTATTGAAAGCCTCGCCCTGGGGCAAGCCCTCGTAAGTGCGGGTTTGCTTTCAACAACTATTAAGGAAGGAACGAGACTGGGTATTCAGATACATTGTACCGGTCCTCTTAAGGGCCTTTCCGTGGATACTACCTGGAATGGAAATGTTAGAGGCTATGTGTTTAATGATTCAGTTCTCATTGATAAGCCCCTGGAAAGCTTTGATCTCCAACCTTTTATTGGGAGCGGCACCTTAAGTGTCATCAGGAAGGATGAACGGGGTGAACCCTATACAGGGCATATACAGCTGGTCCATGGCAGAATCGCAGAGGATCTTACCGAATATTTTCTCCGCTCAGAGCAAACCAAAACAGCCCTTGCTGTAAGTGTCCGTTTCGATAAGGAAGGCCGGGTGTCCGGGGCAGGGGGGCTTTTCTTTCAGGCAATGCCAGGGGCTCAGGATCTGGATATGGAAGATACGGAAGATCGGATCCGGGAAATGCCATCCTTGGGAACCTGGTTCGCTTCAGGGAAAAGCCGTCATGGGCTTCTCGATGAGTGGTTTCGGGCTTTTGAAATTGATCATGTCCATGACAGTCCAGTTCAATTCTATTGTACCTGTTCTCGGGAACGTTTTTTACAATTCCTCCGCTCAATGGGCAAAGCTGAGCTGGAACATATGTTAGAAACCGGTCCCTGGCCTATGGAAATTCACTGTCACCATTGTGGCAGCCGCTATCACTTCCCCAGAGAAGAAATCGAATTGCTCATCGGAAGAAACGCTTAAAGGCAATGTGGATATAATCCCACAGGGTAAGTCGTTTTTTGCCATATTTTGTTGCAAAATCCTTTGCTGCCTCTGACATGGAATAGTGTACTCCATATTTCTTTTTCAGAAAATCCCAATGTTTCACAATCCAAACATATAGATCGCTGGGTGTTCTGCCAGGAAAACGAGCATCCAGATCTTCTTCCTGGATGATATCAATGATTGGTTTGTACACATTGTTGTACCAGGAAACGAGGGCATCGGCAAAGGAAATTTCACTGGTGGCATGTTCATTAAGGTAATATTTGTGTACCAGAATATGATTGTAAATGACATCGTAACGACCGGGGTCGGAAAAATCCAAATCATTACAACCGGTAAGTTCATAGAAACGAGTCTTTTCATAAAAGAGTTTCTTTTCATAATCAATGACCGCCTGTTTAAGCTGTTCTGTGGTCATGGCAGGATCGATTTTTATTTCGCTGGAGAGACTAATTACCTCCGCATCTATGGACCCGCTGCCCTGGGATCGTGCAACAGAAACACGATGGTTGCCATCCCTTACAAAATACACGCCCCCGATTTCATAGAGTTGTATGGGTGGGAGAATAATGTCCTTAAGTCGTGCCATGTCTACCCGTTCCCAACGCTGACGTAAATGTTCTGATCGGGGTAAGAAATATTTGTTGAAATCCCGATATCTGCCTTCACTGCCTACGATGAGTTCCAGAGGAACTACCTGCATGCCCTTATAGGTTTCATTTCGGGGTTTGAGAATTTCTTTAACGTCGTTAAACGAAAGCAGTTTATCCTTATCGGGATTCATGAAATTTTGAATTCGAGAAAGTATAGCCTTGCCACGGGCACGGGAAAAATCCTCCGATGCTTGAATGCTATGGATGTCTTCGCTCATGGGTTTGCTCCTGTTTCAATGACATAATGGCTGTATGCATTTATTACCTGAGTATCATGATAAATTGTAGTACGCACATCCTGCAGGTCATAGAGATGAATATGACCGTGTATCAGGTAACGGGGTTTAAACATACGCATAAACCAAAGAAAGGCCTTAAAGCCTCGATGACAGGGGTCTTCCTTGTCATGGATCCCGAGGGGTGGTGCATGGGTTAAGAGTATATCCAAAAAACGACCATGAAAAAGTCTATTAAATAAAAGTCGCGGTATGAGCTTACATATTTCATAATTCATTTGTTTATTGGTAAACTGATTAGGCCCATTATTATAGCGCAGAGACCCGCCCAATCCCATAATAATAAGGTTACCTTCCTTATGAACTTTCGATCCTACATGTATGGCCCCTGAGGTTAGGGCATCCCGCTCTTCCTGGGGAGAGTGAATCCGAAAGCGATCTTCAAAGGATGGTCTATAATAGGGTAGTTCCTTCAGGTTGTGGTTACCAAATACGAAGAGAACTGGTTTATTCAGGGTGGTGACAATAAACTCAAGATAATCTAGAGGCAGATCTCCCGCACTCAGTACCAGATCTATGTCGGAAAATCTATCCTTTATGGTGTTGCTGTAGATGAGTGGATCTATTTGGTCGGAAACACAGAGAATTTTCATGATCCTTTCGCATTTCCATAGATATCGGTTTTATTTAATAGATCCTGTAGCTGATCCTTGTTAAAGAGTTCGACAGGACGTGAATCGGCAAACTCCTGGGCTGATCGGGTAAAACCAGAACTGGTTACGATGACTGCCCGGGTCATATTGAGTTTTTTCATCTGTTCCATGAGGATTCGTACTGCATTATCATCAATCAGCTCAGGTTTCCGATAAAACCGGATAAGACGGGGAAGTTTTCTTACATTACGCCATTTTGCAGCATCACCTTCAACTGCGATGATGTCACAGCCATGTTGAAATTCGGTGACATCCCGAACCTGTAAGGACATTCCTTGGGATACCAGGGCTTTGCATATCTCCATAAACTCGTTTTGTCCCGAAGTAAGGTAATCCTTCATCTTATCATCGGTGCGGAATTCCTGGTATTGTGATAATTTTTCTGCCACGTCTCTGAAATTTGGCTTTTTTGTGTAAATTTTTTCCCACTGTTCAATCGCACGGTCTAATTCCCGGTTTTTTTCGTAACACATTGCAAGGAAATACCGGGCATAGAGGGTTTCCTGGCTCGATTCATCGGTGGCAGCTTTTATTGCGCGCTCAAGTTCAGGAATAGCCTTGTCAATGGCATTCATGCTCATATAACAGCCGCCCCGTTCTACCAGGGCCTTTACCTTAAGATCCGTATCCCGCTGGGCTTTTTCAAAGGATAGCAGGGCGGCCACATAATCATGGGCTTCTTTTTGGAGTTTGCCGAGAATGTAGTACGCCTGTGGGTTATCACCCTGCAGTTTCAAAGCCGCTTCCAGTTCTGCCTTTGCCTCGACCGGCCGTTTTTCACGGTATAAAAGGAGCCCTAGTTCATAGTGGGCCTTGCTATGCCGTGGGTCCAGCTCAACCGCTTTCCTGAGGTAATTCATTGCCATATCGGAACGGTTTCGTTCGGCAAACAATTTGCCTGCCCAATAGTAATGATCAGCCTGATAGGCTTCCATTTTAATAAGCAGGATATATTCCTTGAGAGCCTCTTCGATCTGGTTAAATTTAACGAAAAGCTGGGCTATCTGCTGTCGAAATTCATTTTCAGGGATATGGGGGCCAAAAACACCAATCTGGTTCACTGCCTTAAATTCCATCAGGGCAAGTTCGCTTTTATTATCTGCTAAATAGGCTTTACCTAACATATAATGGGCGTCTGCATTACGCGGATCCTGGTTAATGAGACTACGGGCTGCCCGGATTGCAGTTTGCACTTTTCCCTGCTTAATGAGATTGTGGATAGACTCTATCCGTTTTGGGATAAATATAGATTTAAAGAGAAAATAAGATAGAAATCCGATGCCTGTACCGAAAATGATGATGCCAATAACCACTATGGTCATGACGCGTACCGCCTCTTTGTGGTATCCTTATCTATAGACAAGAGTAATTATTTTCATCTTGCCTGTCAAACCATGTACCCCTATAGTAACGTCGGGGGATAAGGGGGATAACTTGAATACTTATAGTTTGATGAAATTCAATACAGTTTTCATGCTGTTTTTTACATATTGTTATCTTTCTGTAGGTATTCTGTATGCCCAGGATACCCAAACAAATTTTGCCAGGGCTGAAGATACCTTTCTCAGAAATAAACCTCAGGAAGCTATCCCCATGCTGGAATCGGTTTTAACTGCAGATCCTGCTAATATCAAAGCGGCAATGTATCTTGGGATAGCCTATCAGCAGATGAAACGCTGGGATGATGCGATTGCGCTCTATAAGAAGCTCTTAAACCGCGCCGGTGTTGATACCGCTCAGGTAGCCTATAATCTCGGTAATGTGTATTTTGCCCGGGGAAGCGCAGCCTTTGCAGAAGAATACTACAGTCTTGCCATTCAGAAAAATGAATCCTATAGTTCAGCCTATCTGAACAGGGCTAATGCCCGGATAAAAGTGGGGAATTTAGCCGATGCGGTAAAAGACTATACTACCTATCTGAGTCTGGAGCCCGCATCTCCTAAACGTCCGCAGATTGAACAGCTTTTAGCCCTCATTCAGGCACAGGTTGCTGCGGAGGAACAGAAAAAATTGGAAGCCGAAGCTGCCGCAAAGGCTGAAGAAGAGCGCAGACGGCGGCTTCTTGAAGAAGTCTCGGCATCTTTACAGGCCGCTTCTGAAGAAACGAAGGGACTGCAGGCCTCATCTGAGCAAGTGCAGTCCTATGACGGTGAATTTGTTTTAGAATAAAAAGGTTATGGAGGAGCTATGAGTGTTGATCAAAAAAAAGAAAAAAAACATACCCTGCTCATAGGCGGGATTGTTCTTGCTGTCTTACTGATTGGTGGCGGTATTGCTCTCTATGTTGGTATTACCGGTGCTGCCGAAAACGCCCGACGAAATACCCTTTCTCTTGCCCAGGATTATATTGATGGTGGTGAGTATCAGCGGGCGCTGGATCTCTTAGACACCCTGTTAATAAAAAATGCCTCTGACCATGAGGCCCGGGGACTGCGGGCAAGGGTACTGGAACTACTTAAACAGGCAGGAATAGGATCAGAAAAGGCTGCTTCAGAAAGGGGTTCTCAGGATACAGAACAGATTTCCTCAGCCTTAAAAGAAGTAAGCAAGGCTGTGGAGACCGTGGCAAAGGTTGCTTCACAAACAAAAGCTCCGCCTGTTCAGGATACGGCGGCGGCAAAGGCGGAGGAAGAGCGGCGGAAAGCCGCAGAGGCTGAAAAGGCGAAGGCTGAGGCCGCCGCCGCTGCGGCTGCTGAGAAAAAAGCTGCAGAAGAAGCAGAAGCAGCCCGCAGAAAGGCTCAGGAAGAGGAGCTGGCAAAAAAATCGAAGGAACTCCAGGATAAGATGCGCCTGATCAACGATATGATTGCTCAAGGCCGCAGTGCTATACAGAAAAATGATTATGCTACAGCCCAGCAGGTTTTTTCCGATGCCCTTTCCCGTATGCCTGAAGGGGAAAACCGCTTTCAGTCTCAGAAACTGGCCGAGATTGCCGATGCCTACTATGAGGGTTTTACGAAGGACCGGAATGGAGAATCGGGGCAGCAGGCCCTAAAGGATGCAATCCGCTATGCCCGGGATTCTATAAAAGCAGACTCAACCCAGGCTATGCCCCACTTTACCCTGGGAAAAATCAATGCTGATCTAAAACAATGGGATAATGCGGTGACCGAGCTTAAGGAAGCAAACCGGCTGGACCCAAAGAATTATCTCTATTCCTTTGAACTCGGGAAAGCCCTTTTTAATGCCCGGAAATTTCCCGAAGCCCGTCAGGCCTTTGAGACCACTACGGCTCTGAAAAACGATTTCGAACCTGCATGGTATAATCTGGGGGGTACCCTCCGGGTGTTGGGAAAACCAGATGAGGCTTTGCAGGCATATCGAAAGGCTATTGCACTAAAAAGCGATTATGCTTCGGCGTACCGTGAAATTGGTCGTATTCTTGCCCAGAAAGGGGACTATAAGGGGGCGGTCGATGCATTTACTACAGCTTTAAAGTATATCCCCGATGATGTGGCTTCCCTACGTGAATTAGGCGCTGTTCAAAGTACTATGGGTAACTATACCGCTGCAGAACAATCCTTCGCGAAGGCCCTGGTGATTGATGGTAAGGATCCGCTAACGAACTATAACATGGCTATTGTAAAACAGAAATTGAACAAACCATCTGATGCTTTACTGTATGCCAAGCGGGCTGTGGAAGGGGCCGAATCCAATGCGGTGTATCAATTTACCTTAGGAGAAGCTCTGGAAGCCAACAAAGATACCGATAGTGCCATAACAGCTTACATCAAATCTGCCACATTGGATAAGAAATATAGTAAGCCCCGTATTAACTTGGGGGCTATTTATCTTGCCAACGGATTCCCTGATAAAGCCCTGGATTATTTACTTGAAGCCTATGCGGTAGATTCTCGATCCTTCGAAGTAAACAATAATCTTGGATCTGCCTATGCCCGCAAGGAATTATGGGATAAAAGCATTGAACACTTTGAGAAAGCCCTTATCGTGGAACCAAAGAATGGTATTGCCAGAATCAATCTGGCCCGGGCCTATGTGGGCTCGGGGCGTTTGGATAAGGCCAGAGATACCTATATTGAATTGCTGAAACTGGAACCGAATAACTGGGATGCCCTGTTTGAGCTGGGTAAAACCTATGCAAGTTTGGGAGATACGGCCAATGCAAAACAGCGGCTTTCAGATCTTATTAAACGGAATCCTGGTTATGAACGACGAGCTGAGGCTGAAAAGATTTTAGCCGGACTCTAATGCAGGTGCTATATGAATGGTAAAACAATTCAGACCGGTTTTTTCTTTCTAGTATTTATATTACTCCTTGTTGGTGTTATACGTATATTTTCTCCTTTCTTTACGGTTTTTCTCTGGGCAAGTTTACTTTATATACTAGTAAGTCCTTTATATATTGCTGTTGTGAAGGTGCTTCCCCCAAATAGTCGTTTTAATGGACTGGTACGTAATGTTTTTGCAGCAATTTTGGCAATTCTAACTGTACTCATTATTATTTCGCTCATTATTTGGATAAGTATTCAGCTCTATCATCAACTGTATAGTATTTTAAAAAACCTGCGGGCCTATATATCTGAAAATCCTAATTTTTTAAATCGAGAATTCAGCCAACTTTCTAATTTTATAAAGGATGTTTCTTTAGGACAAATTGATCTAGAAACCCTCAATGTAAAAAGTCAGGTGTTGAGTCTTCTTGGTAACAGCAGTCAGCGGCTCTTACAATATTCTACTTCTCTGGTAAAGAATGTGGGATCCTTTCTTGCAGGTCTTGCGTTTCTTGTTTTTACCCTCTTTTTCTTTTTAATAGATGGGTCATACCTCTTTAATTTACTGGTTAGGGTGATTCCGATTAAAAAGGACTATATCATGCAGCTGGCAGTGAAATTTAAAGAGATAACCCAGAACCTATTTATGGGGTATATCCTGGTTGCCCTGGTACAGGCTACGATTGCTTTTATTTTGTTTTCTCTTTTTCGAGTTCAAGGTTCATTGGTATTTTCGATTATTCTCTTTTTCTGTACCTTTATTCCCATTATCGGTGCAGGTGCTATCTGGGGGCCTATCGGGATATTCAAGATTATAACTGGTGATGTGTTTGGGGGCATTCTCTTTCTTGTTTTATCGGGCTTGCTTATTTCTACCCTGGATAACCTCCTCAGGCCTTTGTTTCTTAAGGATCGGATAAAGCTGCATCCACTCATCATTTTTTTCGCAATTCTTGGGGGGGTGAGCATTTTTGGGCTTAACGGGCTGGTACTAGGCCCTATGATTGTTATATTATTCCTCACTGTTCTGGATCTTTTCTTTGTTGAACATGGAATACATCCGGAACGGGATGAAACACATACAACAGGAGTAATGAAATGAATGCCATAATCACCGTGGTGGGCAACGATAAGGTTGGCATTATTGCCCGGGTCAGTGCCTTTCTGGCAGAACGGAACATCAATATAGAAGATATAAGTCAGACCGTTCTTTCGGGGAACTTTGTTATGATGATGATGGTGGACCTGTCTCAAAGTTCTAAACCGCTTCCAACAGTAAAGGAAGAATTGGAAACCTTAGGTGAACAGATGGGTGTATCAATCAGTGTGATGCACGAAAAAGTCTTCAGCGCCATGCACCGGATTTAATCATGCTGTTTACACCCTATGAAATTAAAGAAACGGTGGACATGTTCCTCCGGTATAAACTTGATATCCGTGCAATTACCCTGGGAATATCGCTTTTAGATTGTGTTTCTGCTTCGGGAACTGAAACACGGCGGCGTATACGGGAAAAAATACTTCGAGTTGCGGGTAATCTGGTTAAGGTGGGACAGGATATCGAGATTGAGTATGGTATTCCCATAATCAACAAGCGAATTGCTGTAACTCCTATTGCACTGATTGCCGGGGCTACGGAGGATACCAATTACAGGGCCTATGCTCAGACCCTGGATGAGGTAGCCCGTGAATTGGGTATCGATTTTGTGGGCGGTTTTTCTGCCCTGGTTCACAAAGGATTTACCCAGGGAGATGAGCAGCTCATTTCGTCTATACCCGAGGCGCTTGCTTCCACCGAGCGGGTCTGTAGTTCCGTAAATGTGGCTACCACCAAGAGCGGTATCAATATGGATGCGGTCCGCCTTATGGGAAGGGTTATAAAGGATGCAGCCGAGCTTACTGCCCAGAAGGACGGCCTTGCCTGTGCAAAACTGGTAGTCTTCTGTAATGCCCCTGAGGATAATCCTTTTATGGCCGGGGCCTTTCACGGTCCCGGCGAAGGGGAATCTACGTTGAATGTTGGTGTATCAGGCCCCGGGGTTGTTAAGGCCGCTCTGGAGAACCATAAAGGTGCCAGTTTTGATGAAATTGCAGATGTCATTAAAAAGACAGCCTTTAAAATTACCCGGATGGGCCAGCTGGTGGGTATGGAGGCAGCCCGGCGTCTTAAGGTCCCCTTTGGTATTCTTGACCTCTCTCTGGCTCCAACCCCTGAGGTTGGAGACTCGGTTGCCCGAATTCTGGAAGAGATAGGACTTGAGTCCGCAGGGACCCATGGTACTACCGCTGCTTTAGCGATGTTGACCGATATGGTGAAAAAGGGCGGGGTAATGGCGTCTACCCATGTGGGCGGCCTTTCGGGAGCCTTTATTCCTGTTTCTGAAGATGAAGGTATGGTCGCTGCAGTTCGTGCTGGTTCTCTTTCCCTGGATAAACTCGAAGCAATGACCACTGTTTGTTCCGTCGGGCTTGATATGATTGCCATCCCCGGCGACACGAGTGCCGCTACCATTTCAGCCATTATTGCCGATGAAATGGCCATTGGTATGGTGAACAGCAAGACCACTGCAGTCCGCATCATTCCCGTACCGGGTAAAAAAGCAGGCGATTGGGCCGAATTCGGTGGCTTACTCGGGGGCGCGCCGATTATGCCGGTCCATAATTTTGGCAGCGAAGCCTTCATTGCCCGGGGCGGCCGTATTCCTGCGCCGATTCACAGTTTCAGGAACTAGGCTGACAAGACAGGCAGTTCTCATAACAATTGTCTGGTGGCTACCTGGGATATCAGCGGACTTGCCCGGAGCAGTCTGAAATTGCTCTGGAAATTACCTCGATGCCTACTTTTGGGCAATTGGATGATAAGGGGCATGCAGTGCATTGAGGCTTTCGGGCTGTGCATACTCTTCTGCCATGCTGATTTAAGCAATGCCCTATGGTAATCCACTGGTTTTCCTGGTAAAGCAGGGCCAGTGCTGCTTCAACCTTGTCCGGATCCCTTGTGGTGGTAAATCCGAGTCTGAGGCAGATTCTACTCACATGGGTGTCTACGATCAGGGCTGGTTTATTATAGCAGGCTGAAAGAATAACACTGGCTGTTTTCCGACCCACACCACGCAGTCTAGTCAGCTCTTCCATGGTATCGGGTACGTGGCCACCATAGTCTCTGAGGATGGACCTGGATAGGTCTAGTAAGGCTCGAGCTTTATCGTGATAAAAACCCGTTGAATAGATAAGGCTTTCCACTTCAACCTTATCGGCCTTTGCCATCAATTCTGGGCTGGGGAACCGTTCGAACAGGGCAGGGGTTACCTGGTTTACCCGCTCATCGGTACACTGGGCAGAAAGTACCGTAGCCACGAGAAGTTGGAAGGGATTTGTAAAATAAAGTGCCGGTCGAATGTCAGGATATAAAGGTGCCAGGGTGTTATATACGAATTGGGCCATTGTCTCACGATGCATGGAGCCATTCTACTATCCTCATGGTTCTTCCACAAGTAAATGTCCGAGAACCACTGGAAAAAGAACGCCAGAATATGGCATAGTATGTTACATGTTGCTTCAGAGGGAGGCCCTAAAGTGTATAAAAGCGTAGATCCCAAGGTTGAATTTCCAAAAATGGAAGAGGAAATTCTAGCATTTTGGGAAAAAAATGACATTTTTAATAAATCGATTGCGCAGCGAGATGGGAAGGATGAATTTGTTTTTTATGATGGTCCTCCCTTCGCAACTGGGTTACCCCATTTTGGGCATTTTGTTCCCGGGACCATAAAGGACATTATTCCCCGCTATCAGACCATGAAGGGGAAGAAAGTAGAACGTCGATTTGGTTGGGATTGCCATGGCCTGCCGGTAGAAAATCTTATTGAAAAAGAATTAGGTCTTAACTCAAAGACTGATATCGAGAAATTCGGGGTAGCAAATTTTAACGAAGCCTGCCGTTCTTCTGTATTACGTTATGTTTCCGAATGGCGCCGTATTGTAACCCGCCTTGGCCGCTGGGTTGATTTTGACAATGATTATAAAACCATGGATCCAGATTACATGGAATCCATCTGGTGGGTTATGAAAACGCTCTGGGAAAAGGGGCTCCTCTATGAAGGGTACTATATTCTGCCCTATTGTCCCCGCTGTTCTACGGTACTTTCTAACCATGAGCTTAATCTGGGGGGCTACAAGGATGTCCATGATCCGGCAATAACCATAAAGTTTAAAGTGACCGGTATCATTGCATCGAGTCCTGCAGAAAAAGCAACACTTCGAGACCTTGCCGATGATCATACCTTCCTCCTTGCCTGGACCACAACTCCCTGGACTCTACCCTCCAACCTGGCCCTCGCTGTAGGCCCTGATATTGATTATGTCCTTGTTCAGGATGGCCAGGAGCGGTACATCATGGCTGAGGCTCGTTTATCAGCCTATTACAAGAAGCCCGAAGAGTACCAGATTCTCTGGAAAAAGAAGGGATCTGAGCTTGTCGGTATTACCTATGAACCGCTGTTTCCCTACTTTGCAGCAACAAAGGAGCAAAATGCTTTCCGTACCTATCCCGGTGATTATGTCTCTACCGAAGATGGTACTGGTATTGTTCACATAGCTCCCGGTTTTGGTGAGGATGACCAGCGGATACTGAAAGGAACCGGTGTCCCCACCATCTGCCCGGTCGATGCGGAATGCCGCTTTACCGATGAAGTGCCCGACTATAAAGGCCTCTTTGTTAAGGATGCGGATAAGGCAATTATTGAACGGCTTAAAACAGAGGGAAAACTGGTAAAACGGGAACAGATTCTCCATGCCTATCCCCACTGCTGGCGCTGTTCAAGCCCCCTCATTTACCGTGCGGTAAGTTCCTGGTTTGTGAATGTTACCAAGATAAAGCAGGATATGCTGGATGCAAACCAAGAAATCCATTGGGTCCCAGACCATATTCGGGATGGCCGTTTTGGTAAATGGCTCGAAGGTGCCCGGGACTGGGCTATCAGCCGGAACCGCTACTGGGGTAACCCCTTGCCCATCTGGAAGTGCCCCGATTGCGGAAAGACCATCTGCGTCGGCAGCCGTAAGGAATTGCAGGATCTTTCTGGAGTAGAGGTAACCGATCTGCACAAGCACTTTGTCGATGAAATCACCATCCCCTGTTCCTGTGGCGGGACGATGAAGCGAATTCCCGAAGTGCTCGACTGCTGGTTTGAATCCGGGGCCATGCCCTATGCTCAAAACCACTATCCCTTTGAACACAAGGAATTCTTTGAGTCCCACTTCCCTGCGGACTTTATCAGCGAAGGACTCGATCAGACCCGAGGATGGTTTTACACGTTAACAATCCTCGGAGCTGCCCTCTTTAAGCGGCCAGCCTTTAAGAACTGTGTGGTCAACGGCCTCGTTCTTGCTGAGGATGGCAAAAAAATGTCTAAGAGCCTGCGGAACTATACGGATCCCATGGATGTTATCAATACCTTTGGGGCCGATGCCCTGCGGATTTTCCTTATGCACTCTGCAGTTGTTAAGGCCGATGACCTCCGCTACAGCGATGAAGGGGTTAAGGAAGTCCTTAAGAGTATTATTATTCCCCTCTGGAACTCTTATAGCTTCTTTGTGACCTACGCCAATATTGATGGCATGAAACCCACTGGAGCACCGGACAATCCTTCCAATCCCTTGGATAAATGGATTCTGTCAGTTGCCGAATCGATGGTAGAAAAGGTTACCGCCGCCCTCGATGGGTATGATATGAACCGTGCGATTGATCCAATCGTAGAATTTATCGATCTCCTTAATAATTGGTACATCCGCCGCTCCCGGCGCCGCTTCTGGAGAAGCGAGAACGATTCTGACAAGGCAGAAGCCTATGGCACGCTGTATAGTGTTCTTAAAAAACTGAGCCTTGTCGCTGCCCCCATTATGCCCTATACCACTGAGGCTATCTGGCAGAACCTCCGGCTAAATCAGGACCCTATTTCGGTTCACCTTGCGGATTACCCGGTGGCTGAAATCAAACGAAAAGACCCAGCCCTTGAATATAAGATGTCTGTGGTCCAGCATGCAGTATCTATGGGTCGGGCCCTCCGCTACCAGTATAATATTAAGGTCCGTCAGCCCCTGCGGTCGGTTGAATTGGTGACCCGAAATCCTGAAGAGAAAAAGGTTCTTCTTGAAATGGAAGAAATTGTCCGGGAAGAATTGAATGTTAAAAATGTTATTTTCCGGGAAAATGAGGAAGACCTAGTCGAATATCAGGCAAAAGCAAATTTTCGAGTCCTTGGTAAGGAACTGGGAAAGGATATGAAGGCCGCTGCTGAACGGATCGAAGCCTTAAGCCAGCATGAAATCCAGGGACTTCTGGAAGGGGCCACCCTCTCTATCGAAGTAAATGGAAAGAATGTGGACTTGACCGCTGACAAGCTCGATATCCGCCGTATTGAGAAGGCTCAGGTGAAGGTTCTCAATGAAGGAACCCTTACGGTTGGATTAGATACAGAGGTTACTGAAGAACTAGCCCAGGAAGGAGATGTCCGTGACCTTGTTCGGGGGATTCAGAACCTCAGAAAGGAAAGCGGCCTCGATGTAACCGACCGAATTAACTTATTCCTCTTTGGTTCAGATAAGCTCAAAGCAGCCTTTAAGTCCTTTACAGATTATATAGCCCAAGAAACCCTGGCTGTCAGTATCGAATGGAAGGAAACTTCCCCCATGACTGAGGTAGAAGCCGGTGATGAATCTTGGAAAGTAGCCCTCACAAAGGTATAAACGAGGGACTTCAGGTTGATGAACCGCAGGGCGTTTTGGGTACCTTTACTACGTTTCCTCAGCAGTGCTATGCTTGGCATAGCACTGCTCAGTTTGTTCTCCTGTGCGACCGTTTCTTCTGGTCCTTCATCTGCTGCTTCTGCCACAGATCGTGCTCTTCTCCTAAACCCCTTTGCAAAGCTTCCGTCGGGGGCGTCCCTTTATGTGTATGGAGATATTGAGAAGACTCGTAATCTAATAAATGGGTTATATCGCTTAGGTCCAGTGAAAGCTTTACAAAGAATTCCCGAAAAGAGCCTTGCCAAAGTAGGGACGGTCTATGGGGCACTCTATAATGAAGAGGAGCCTCAGCGGTTTTATATCCTGGTTTCGGGCCGTTTCCCTGTTGTTCGGACCTTTCTATCCTTGACATTCAGTCCTGATTGGAAACAAAAACGTACCGAAGGCTTTTCCTATTGGCGTTCAGAAAAGGATGGCCTATCTCTTCATATCGATTCAAAACAGATGGTCATTACCGATGGAATACCGCTGAAAGGTTCTTCTGAAGAAAGGCCTTTAAAGTCAGGATCATTGCAAAACAACGTTAATGGTGAAGCAGGGGGAGAGCCTGCGGACCTTATAGCTGGTACCAATTTTTTTCTGATGTTCAATAAGCCCAGGACAATAATTCAATCTTTTATAAGCGGATTGGGGCCTTTGGGTGAGAGTTTTAACATCCCTGTAGAAAAGGTTATCTTCAGGGTCTATCCATCAGCAAAGCCGGGAATTTATGAAGTACAGGCCAACCTGGTAACCTCAAGCCCAACCTATGGGAAAGCCTTGGGAGCCCTGATCTCATTGGTTACCCGATTTATGCCACCCGTAAGTGATAGCATGGACTCATCCCAGCCTGAGCAGGTTATACAACGGATGGCGGTATTACTTCTTTCAGAACGACCGGTGGTCGAAGGCCCTTTGGTAAATCTGAGCAGTAAACCTATTACTGAGGCAGAGCTTACTTTACTTTTGCATAGCTTATTAGTATATTCTGAACAAAACAAACTATTTTGATACATACGGAGAGGTGCATAAAATGCCAACCTATGAATATGAATGCAAAACCTGTGGACACAACTTTGAAGTATTTCAGAACATGAGCGACCCCGCACTAACATCCTGTCCTGAATGTGGTAATGAGGTGCGCCGGCTCATTAATGGCGGTACGGGTATCATTTTCAAAGGATCGGGCTTCTATGTAACCGACAAGGGCAGTTCTAAATCTTCATCTTCTTCAAGTTCTGCTTCCTGCTCTGCCTGTAGTGCTTCCGATTCCGGAACCTGTGCGTCTAAAACCGCTGTCTAATGTAACAATATGGCCTTGCCGCTTCGATTGTCTTTGCGGTACCATCCGCTTTTTTTAGAGTTGGGGCGGCATATTCAAAAACAGACCTGGGGAGCCTTACGGGGGGCCGAACTGCAGGGTATGGTTGCTGACCCATCTCAAGCAAGGGAGCTTATTGCCTTGTTTTGTTATATCCTGGGCGTACCAAAACAAAAGGTAGCAAACTTCCAAGGTTCAGTCATTCATATCATTTTGTTATATCCTTCATGTTCCCTTCAGGTTTTACTTTCCCTTGTTCCTTATAAGGTTGTAAATCCTACCCTCTGGGGAAGTCTTTCCTTTTCAACAGAACAAATGGTCGAATTTCGGTATGGCCAGGAATATTTTATAGCCTGTGCCCCCAGGGAAGGAACCTTCTACCATGTAGCATTACCAGAAGGAAGTCCTGAGTATTATCGGGCCTTAGATGTAAGTCGGGGAAGCCTGGTTTTGCCCAAGGAACTTGAACTTGAGGTAGATGATTTTATACAATCCCTTTCATTATGAAAGGTTTATCAAAAGGACCCCTCTTTTTTTGCGAAAACTGTGGATCTCCGGTACCCAAGGATGCAAAAAAATGTCCTACCTGTGGACGCTTTTTTGCTCATGTTCGTTGTCCCTCATGTAACTTTACCGGTCCTGAATCTCTCTTCTCTGAGGGCTGTCCAATGTGTGGTTATTCTAGCCCTCAAACTCAGCATACTTCTGTACGAAAGGACTCCTGTTTTATGCATTCAGGTACGAGCCACGGCTCTGTTACGCCGCTTCCATGGTGGGTGTATGGTATAACCTTCCTTGCCTTTATTGCAGTGATCCTAACAGCCGTGATGACCTTAATAAAATAATGAAATAAGTATGTACAGGCTTTAGGCTTGTCTCATTACTTTCTGAGCCCTTAATACCTAAAGGGTGTTGATTTTCCGCAATGGTTGCAGAAATAACTGAGTGACTCCTGGCTAAACGCAAGGTGGGGTTGTGAAACCATATATCCATGTCGCTCTACAAGGGGTTTTCCGCAGTATCTACAAAGGGTGCTGTTATCTTCTCCCCAGACATTACCCATATAGACGAAGGAAAGTCGTCCCCGAACCATATTTTTAATCTCTTGTAAAAGAGCTGGTTTGGTTGCCGGTTCATGCCATTTGTATGCGGGGTGATATGCCGATAGATGCCAGGGAATGTCCGGTGAAAGCCCGGCAAGGAATTCAACTATACCTTCTGCTTCTGCAAGAGAATCATTCATACCAGTTACAATAAGGGTCGTAATCTCCAGATGTACGCCCATTTCGTAGGCCAATTCCAAGAATCTGCATACCGTTGGAAGATCCCCTCCCAGTTTTTGTTGATAGGTTTCAGCTTTAAAACTTTTAAGGTCTATATTGGCAGCATCGGTCAGCGCCAGTACATCTCTGGCCGGTTGTTCCAAAATACAGCCATTTGAAACAAGTACGTTAGCGAGTCCCTGTTTTCTTGCTTCCTGCATGGCCTCGAGGATATATTCGATGTGCACCAGTGGTTCCGAATAGGTATAGGCGATAGCTCCAGTTCCGGAATTGACTGCAAGCTGAATCAGTGCTTCCGGTTCTAAGGTTCGGAACAGTATATCCGTTTCCTGGGATATTTCCCAGTTCTGGCAGAAAGGACAATGGAAATTACATCCCAGAAAACCGACGGAAAGAATAGATGAACCAGGCCGGAAATGGTACAGGGGCTTTTTTTCTATGGGGTCTATGGAAATACTGCTGATACTGCCAAAAAAGGGGAGGTTAACACCTCCCTTGGCGCCTTGCCGTACTTTACATCTTCCGAAACTACCCGGTTTTAGAGCACAGTGATGGGGACATAATTCGCAATGTACCAGGGACGGTGTTTCAGTACTTGTACTGAAATAGTGCCCCTGACTGATGTTCATTTGTTCAGGCTCCGTAGGAGTCGCTCATGTAAGGATCGAGATGTATTGATAAATTGCAGTGTATCCTGCACCTCAAAGGGTTCATGAATAACCCCATAGGCGCCTTTCCGGACCCATATTTTTACAATTCTCAGACTTTCACCGGTTTCGGTAACCACTGAAGGCTGGTCTTCTACAAAGAGAATATCACAGAGCTTAAATTCCATGATGATGGGATTCGTTCCCAGTGGATCATAAACAAAAATGAGCTTTTCAGGTTCAAAGGGATGTTGGCGAGGATAACCGGAAAAAACCACACCATCCTTTGGAGGGTTGCCTGAGTATTTAGTAATTTCAAACAAAGGGGCTGTTTCAAGATAGGTTGAAATGCTCATAATTCCTCCCATATAAACTATACGAATATTTATAAAGGAGGGCAAGTTTTTATAGCAGATCTTATTTTATCAGACTGTTAATTGGCAGCCCCAATTTATCCAGTTTTGGAGCAATCACAACCCTGCAATACCCTGCATAGGGATGTCGTTCATAGTAATTCTGATGATAATCCTCTGCAGGCCAGAAGATCTTGAGGGGTTCAACCTTGGTTACTATGGGTTTAGTATAAACCTTACGGTTTGTTAGGTTTGTTATAAAGTCCATGACCTGTTTTTTTTGTTCATCATTTGTGTAAAGAATAATTGACCGGTATTGGGTACCCACATCAGCACCCTGTCTGTTTTCTGAGGTAGGGTCGTGGGCTTTAAAAAATATGTCTAATATTTCTATGAGGGTTATTTTTATTGGGTCAAATTCGATCTTAACCACCTCTGCATGTCCGGTGAGACCTGTACATACCTGCTCATAGGTAGGATATTCTGTTGTGCCCCCAGCATAGCCGGAAATGGCAGATTCTATGCCATGTATTCGTTCATAAACCGCTTCGATACACCAAAAACATCCCCCGCCAAGGACGATTGTTTCTTTATGAGCAATAGGTTCCATACCGTTTGTTCCTCCCAGGGATACAAGGCTCAGAATACTGATCAAAAGTCCCCTCCGAAGCCATTGCATATCTCTATATTTCATACTAATAAAGTAATATATATTTCTTTAAAAGAAAACAAACTTAGGAGTAGGATCCCTCTTTATCATTGACCCGAAGGTCTTTAATGACTATGGTGTACCTTATGAATCAGCAAAATGACCGATGGTTTATTTTCCGAGAGGGAGAACTGTTAATGCCACAGGATGAGGATGTTTCATCAGCAGTCTGTGGACTTGAGCTGCATCTTGGTGAGCCTTTCATCAATATGAAAGAACACTTTGTGGTATCCGAAGAAATGGGCCCTTTTCATGTGCTTTATGTAGATGCCGATAGGGATGTTCCTGAATTACTGCAATGGCAGACTGTACCAATCAGAACCTTGCTGGGAGCATTGAATGCGCCATTGCTGACTGGTTCTGCATGGGAGCATCTATCCCGTTTTCTTAAAGCCTTTCATGTAGCCCAGTGGCGACAGGCTTCTCGGTTCTGTGGATATTGTGGGTCCCCCCAGGAAGACACTGTTGACGAGCTTGCCCGTCAATGTGTCCGATGCGGCAGGCGGGAGTATCCACGGATTGCTCCTGCGGTTATTGTAGCGATTACGGACCAGTACAATCGGCTCCTGCTTGCCCATAACAGCAAATTTAAAAATACTATGTATGCCCTCGTTGCAGGTTTTGTCGAAGCCGGTGAACGGCTCGAGGACACGGTACACCGGGAAATTAAGGAAGAGGTTGGTATTGAGGTTGAATCGGTCTCGTATGTAGCATCTCAGCCCTGGCCATTTCCTGGTTCACTCATGCTAGCTTTTGAGGCACAATACCTCAGGGGAGATATCCGTTGTGACGGAAAGGAAATCATAGATGCCCGCTGGGTTACTCCGGATACGTTGCCTGAAATTCCCGGTCCCGGTTCTATTTCCCGCTTTCTTATCGATCGCTGGCTTGCCCGGTGGGCATCCCGATAGGATTGTATAGGTCACGGCCCTGGTCATCGATAATGACAAAGGCAAGAAGGTCCTGCACTCTAATACGCCGAACTGCTTCCATGCCAAGTTCCGGATAATCGAGAATTTCGCTTTCCAGGATATTTTCCTCCGCGATAAGGGCGGCCGCTCCGCCAATGGTGCCCAGATAAAAGCCACCATAGGTTTTGCATGCCTCTGCCCAGGCTTTCGTTCGATTGCCTTTTGCTAAGGTTATGAGGCTTGCACCCCGACTCATGAGTTCCTCCGCATAAGAATCCATTCGCTGGGCTGTGGTGGGGCCGAAACTGCCAATAACCTTGCCTCGAGGGGTAGCCGCAGGGCCTGCGTAATAAATGGGATGTTTAGTAAGATACTCCGGTAAGGTTTCTCCCCGTAGGAGTGCTTCGTGCCATTTCAGGTGGGCCGCATCACGGGCAACGAGGAGGTATCCCGAAAGGAGCAGCCGATCCCCAGCACGGGTTCCTCGGAGAGCTTCGAGGGCAGGCTTTATTCCCTGATCCAGGTTGATGTGCCGTATTGATATGCTGGCAACGGGATGAGCTGAGATTTGCAGATTTTCACTGGCCAGCGCTATGTTAATTGAACTGCCCTGTCCTTTTGTCTTGAGTTCTTTTTTGTACTGAAATGCTTCTGCCAGTTTTGCTGAAGCGCCGCCCTCCTGTTTCAGAAACTCCAGCGGATGATATTCCAGTTTTTCAAGCCAGAGCCCCTGACTGTTTATTTTCGCGAGCATGTTGCGGTGGGCTGAACAGGAGACACCGATGGAAACGGGGCAGGATCCCGCATGGCGGGGCAGGCGGATAAGCCGGGCATCCAAAGCAAGCAGACTGCCGCCGAACTGGGCACCAAGGCCGCTTTCCCGGGTTATATTCATCAATATGGATTCCCATTCAGTATCCCGATACAGCCAATGTGATCCGTTGTTTTTGAAGGCTGATTCCATCCTAGGGGCTGTATCCAATAGTTCAGTCGTTGCAAGTTTCAGGATGCTCAAATTTTCTTCCGGGCTGGTTCCCCCAACTACTACCGCAAGCCGGTAGGGTGGGCAGGCGGCGGTTCCTAGGGCAGCAATCTTTTCCTTGAGAAATGCCTTAAATGTCTCCGGTTCTAGAAGTGCCTTGGTCATCTGGAACAGTGCAGTTTTATTGGCCGAACCTCCTCCTTTGGCGATAAAGAGAAAGCGGTATTCAGGACCTTCGCTGTTGTCCCGGACTGCTTCTATATGGATCTGGGCAGGGAGGTTGTTTCCTGTATCAAATTCGTCAAAAAGGCTACGAAACCCGACCTGACTTGCACGAAGGGGATGTCCCGTATAGGCTTGCAGGACTCCGTTGCTTAAGGCTTCCCCATCCTCTGCCCCTGTGCGAACCGATTCTTCTTTCCAGCCGATAATAGTTGCGGTTCCCGTATCCTGACAGAGGGGGAGCTTGCCTTCGGCGGAAATAAGGGCATTCTTTAAAAGGGTTTCGAGAACCAGGCGGTCATTGGCTGTGAGGGTGTTTGAGTTGAGCTGTTCTGACCACAGTTTGAGGTGGCTTGGCCGAAGATAATAGGAGATGCGCACAAAGGCTTCTTCTGCAAGTTTTGTGAGGACCGATGGTTCAATATAGAGAGAGCTCTGATCATTGCGCAAGAAACGGGGCTCCAAGGGTATCTTTTCGAATTGGGTTTTTGCAAAAGTAGCATCAATAATCGGACGAATCGTCATGGACTTACTCCTCACCAATGGTGTTTAAGATTTGATCGTAACCGGAGTTTTCTTCATAGCCAACCCGGCCAATCAGCATATATTCCTGAAAAATAGGATGATAGCGGAATTGTTTTACCAGGCGAAAATTTTCTATCTGCCCTGAATACTGTACATGGGTTCGTATACCGGTGCAAAAAATACTTGCCTCTCCAATTTGGATATGGTCCGCTCCAACAGGCATTATGGGTATGTTTTGGGCAATAATATCCTTTACTTTTTGTTCAAGTTCAGGAATGTTAATGTCCGGTTTTTCTGGAAAGTTAATGACAAAGCCATGTTTTACATCTGAATGAAGCACCCGCCGTCTGAGGTTATAGTCCCGCTCTAGAATCATGGTGGTAATATCCTCTGCCGAATGAGCCATAAGGCGGAATTTGATGGTCCGGTTTACAATATCCCGGATTGCTTCTGGGAAGGGACCAAAAACACTAGGCCTGGTTACTATGACTTCCTCTCCAATGCCAAAAATAATCTGGGCATTATATCCCAGGGTTTCCCAGATAAGGTCGAAGTGTTCAATAATTACCCTGCGTCCATGGGAAATGGCGTGGGATATGGCATCGGCAATCTCCCATTTCTGTCTGAAACCCAGTTCGTAATGAACATCAATATGGAAGGTGTGGGGTGCAAAAAAGTCTTCCGGATCAAAGTCGTAGATAAGGGCCTGACGAACATTGGTGCCCTCATCGTCGTTGGTAAGCTCCAAGCCCGGGAACAATCCCCGGACCAGGGTGGATTTCCCAGAGCCGGGGGCACCAATAATGCCGATGATGAGGTCGTTGGCATACAGATAGCGGTGGGATAGCTCATTACCCAGCATGTAAAGCCGTTGGCGGCCCCGGGGCGCATAATAGGTTGCATAGATAAGGGTTTCGTAGGTATGGGGCCGGTAGTCGAAGAGCGGCATCGGTACCGGATCAGGCATTTTTCTGTTGTTGTCCCTATTCATTATATTGAGCATATACAACAGAAAGAAATAGCGCAACAGCAACAAAATGGTATATAGTTAGCCTATGATACATCAATTAAACCGGCGTTCAGAAACTGCCGCAGCCATGGCTCTTTTAGGTCTTATTGCTCTGCTTGCCCTGGGTGGTATTTTTGTAGCGGTGGTACAGGAACGGCAGAGACAGCAACTTATCGCTGAATACCGAGCCTTTCAGCTTGCGGCCGAATTACAGCAAGCCTTTGACCGGGGTTCCTTGAGTAGTTTTGAAAAATATCCCAACCTTCTAGCCTTTGGAATCTATACAGTCCGTGGAACCTCCTTATACCGATATGGAAATGCTCCGGATTATATACATCCTGAGGCTCCTCAAAATCCTCCTGTTATTTCAGGAGATGTTATATCCCTGGTTCGTCCCTTCGGTGGTGGAGGTGCTATGCGGGGGCGAATAGGTAATTTCAGACCAAATCAGGATATGTTCGAAATGATAAATCCTCCGCCAATGGCTATGGGGATGACTAGGCTGGTGTTTGTGTCCTATAGGCTCTCTGCATTCCGGAGAGGCCTCTATATATTGTACGGGGCGGCAATACTCATAGCCTCCGCTCTTTTCGGTGCCTTTGCCCTGCTTGTACGGCTTGCCAAAAGTCTTGATCAATTCAGGTTGCAGGAAGCCCGTAATCGTGAACTCGTTGCCTTAGGTGAGGCTGCACGGACCCTCTCCCATGAGATTAAAAATCCCCTGGGAGTACTCAAAATTCAAACGGCCCTGCTTCAAAAACAATTATCGGATTCAGAACTTGTGAAGAATGTGAGGATTATGGAAGAGGAAATTGACCGTCTGGGAGTACTTACAGACCGGCTCAGACAATTCCTTTCCGGCTCAGAGGGAGATCCGGAACCCATCAATTTGAACCAGTTTCTTTCCGATTTTTGCTTGAGATATGACAAACGGCTCGCACTTGCCCCGCTATCCACACCACCGGTGTTTATCAGAATCGATAGGACCCATTTGAATCAAGTATTGGACAATCTGGTTCAGAATGGTCTAGAAAGCATGGCTAGAGCTGAAGGGGCAACGGTAGAACTTGAGCTAAAACAGGTTCATCCCGCCAGGGTCCACATTCTGGTATCTGATCGGGGATCTGGTATACCAGAATCACTTAGGGAACGGGTCTATGATCTCTTTTATACCACAAAAACGACTGGTTCAGGTCTCGGGCTTTCGATTAGCCGCCGTTATGTTGAACTTGCCGGTGGCCGCTTGTTTCATCAGAATCGTGAAGGAGGTGGTACAACCTTTATTGTTGAGCTGCCCCTCGCTGCAGAACAAGGAGTATAAACGCTATGCCTCACTATCCTGAAACACAACAAGCTTTTAAAATTCTCATCATTGATGATGAAAAAAATCTACGGGATTCTATTGCTGCATACCTTGAGTCAGAGGGTATGGAAGCCCAGACTGCTGCCTCCGGAGAAGCGGGGAAACTGCTTATGGAAACCGAGCGCTTCGATGCGGTGGTGGTGGACTTAAAAATGCCCGGAATGTCAGGCCTCGATTTTCTCAGTTGGCTTAAAGATGGCGGCCCCCTTATCCCGGCGATTATGATCAGTGCCCATGGGGATATTAAGGATGCGGTAGAGGCCATGAAACGGGGTGCAGCGGATTATCTGGTGAAACCCTTTAATCCCGATGAGCTTGTGGTTCGTCTCAGAATGGTTGTTGGGAATGCACGGCTTGTGGCTACAGCCTCGGCAATGCAAACCGTTGCGGATAAGAAAAACCGAAAAAGTCTGTCAGGTGTAGACCCTGACTGGATTGGTTCGAGCCCTGCTATGCAGGAAGTACGGTCCCTGGTGGAACGGGTTGCACCGACTGATTCTACCGTTCTTGTAACTGGGGAAAGTGGAACCGGTAAAGAGGTGGTAGCCCGGCTCATTCACCGGCTCAGTAAACGGGCCGATGGCCCCTTTATTCCTATCAATATGGGGGGTATCCCGGAAAACCTTATCGAAAGTGAGCTCTTTGGCTATGAAAAGGGAGCCTTTACCGGGGCTGATTCCCGGAAAACCGGACTCTGCGAACTTGCCAGCGGAGGAACGCTTTTTTTAGATGAGGTCGGGGATATGCCCCTGCCGCTACAGGTAAAGATCCTCAGGATGCTTCAGGAAAAGAAAATCATGCGCCTTGGGGGGAGCCGCCAGATCCCTATCGATGTGCGGATTATTGCAGCCACCAACAAGGACTTGGAACAGGCGGTAAAACAGGGCGTATTCAGGGAAGACCTTTTCTACCGGCTTGCGGTCATTCGACTGCGTCTTCCGCCGTTGAGGGATCGCCGGGAGGATATCCCGATTCTGGCCCAGTTATTTGTAGACCGGTATGCTGCTGAAATGGGCCGGCCGTCCCTCAAACTGGGTACTGATGCTCTTGAACTGCTTTCCCGCTATAGTTTCCCGGGCAATGTCCGGGAACTGGAAAATGCGGTGGAGCGGGCGGTGATACTCTGTGAAGGTTCTGAGCTTCACAGCAGAGATTTTTCTTTCGCCGGTTCCGCCATGGATAAAGCACCACCCCCTGGTTCATTTGCAGGGGATGCTCTAGCTGGTGAAGTTAAGACCCTGGAGGAACTTGAGCGGGCAGCCATTCTCAGGACCCTGGCGCTGTACCAGGGGCACCGGGAAAAGACTGCCCAGGCCCTGGGGATAACCCGCAGAACCCTGCTCAATAAACTCAAGGAATATCAGATTGAGGGTTGATGAGCGTCCGATCGATTGCAGTAATTTTCCAGCTTTTTTTACTCCAGATGAGGGTAAGGATATCTTTCCGGATTTCTTGTTTCGGCGTACTTGGTATCTGATTCTGAATTGTTTGGGATTCTGATGGGATGGAGTCGGCCATCTTTGATTCAGGGTAGTAAAAAGTATAAGTTGCCTCAATACTACAATACTCTCCCTCAACAGGCATGATGGGAATTGGTGTAAGAACCTTGAGGCTTAGATCAGTAATGCCGAATATTGTCACGTCTGTCGGTTTCGCCCCTTCAGCGTTCCAGGTTTCCGGATCTATTACGGTTGCTTTTCGTTCGTAGGCTTCCCGAACCTTGGAAATGACAAAAAGGTTTATAACTGCTTCTATATCACCCTTGCTAACCCCTTTTTGTACACAGGCTTCCATCCACTGGTGATCGAGGGTGTTAAAGGCGTTATAGTAGGTTTTTACAACTTCGGGGGGTGTCATACCTTTGGTTGTAGGCCTATCTTTCTGTCCTTCCAGGATATTCCAGAGGATCAGTGCCAGGGCTAGAGCCGAACCAAGGCCGGCCAGCATAACATATCGATAGATTCTGAAAAAACGCTGTATCTTGATAGACCGTTCCCGCTTTTTAAATTCCCGTTGCAGTAAAGTTGTGCTGATGTTTGCTGCTTCAGATGCATTAAAAAGATCGGTTAGTTTTTTCTTTCCCGGTTCTCCAAGAATTCGAATAAAATCTTCGAGATCCCTGTTTGTCTTACCTTTAACTGGTTCCAATATGCTATCTAAGAGGTCCGTAAGCTCTAGATCAATTCTGGGTTTAAGGAGAGATGCGGGTTTATAGAATCCGTCTCGTATATCTTGATTCAGGATGCGTTGAGCCCGTTCAAGTTCTGATGAACGGGAAATCGAAAAGGGAGCACATCCGGTTACTAATGTATAGGTAATACAGGCCGCTGTGAAAACCGCGGCATTTATACCGGTTTTATCAGGATGAAGCCATCGCAGGACCTTGCTGATATAGTATTCCGGATCCTGATACTCATAAAATCGTTTTGCCAGGACTGCGGGGGCAAAAAAAACTGTTCCGTCCCTGTGTATCAATACCCCGGCAGGAAAGAAACTGATCGTATCGAAAAAACGGCTATCGAATTCTGCAATATGTTTGAGGGCCTTTATGTACCACTGAAGGGCAAGGAGAGACGTATCATCACCGCGACTCAGGAGGACTTCCAGGCTTTCTCCGGTGAAATTTTTGCCGTATAACAAAATATGCCCCTGATGTTCCACAGTCCCTTCAGGTTTCCAGGGATGAACCGTCGAATCAACAATAAGCCCTTCACTATTCAGTAAATTCCCCAACCGGGCCTTTACAAAGGCCTGAGGTGGTAAGCCGGTATCAAAGCCAAGGACCTGGCGGCCCTCGACTTCACAGCGAATGATTCCATCCTTACAAGTTCCATCCATACTGATTAGCGACCTCGGGGTGAATAGAGATAACGAAAGTAGTCCATATCGGTGGAAAGGGTCTTATTGAATTTGGGCAACGTGTTTTTGTAGGATTCGGTACTCCGCCAAAATTCAAAGAACTCAGGGTCCCTGCTGTAAGCCTGGGCATAAATTCTCGTTGCTTCCGCATCGGCATCTCCCTTAATCTTCTCTGCCTTTTCATAAGCTGCAGAGAGGAGACTCCGCCGTTCATTTTCAAGTTTCCCTTCCCATTCAGCCTTTTTACCTTCGCCAAAGGATCGGAACGCCTGGGCAATCTGGCTCCGTTCCTTAATCATCCGGTTATACACACTCTGGGTAAGCTCATCAGAATATTTAATTTGCCGGGGCACCACATCAATGAGCTCAATGCCATATTCAGGAACCAGTTTTCGGGACAGGTTCAGCATTTCCTCAGCGAGTTTTCTGCGGCCTTTCTGAACCTCCTCATAGGTCACATCGGTTCTGGTAAAGGCAGAAAGCTGGCCCGCATCCTGGTCACTGCCAACCTCGAAATTTTCTGTAGCTCCTTTATTTTCACGAATGATGTTCGAATTTCGAACTGTTTCCCGAAGCCAATTTTCAGCAATAATGGTACGGACCGCTGAGTCGATAACATCTCCAAGACGGGCATAGGCCGACTCAAGGTTTCCGATAGATTCATAAAATTTTTTAGGATCCGAAATCCTCCAGCGAGCAATCGTGTCCACCCAGATAAACTGGTTTTCCTTGGTGGGAATACGCTGTTTTTCACCATCCCAGCTCATAATTTTTTTAGGATATTTAATCACATCATCCAGGAAGGGGCTTTTAACATGAAGCCCTGCATCCTGTTGTACCGCTATTATTTGACCGAGCCTCACCACGACAGCCTGTTCCCCCTCATTAAGGGTGTAAAAGGGACCAGCCACAAGAACCGCGATGAGGATTACGGCGATAATAACTAAAAATGTAATAAGACGTTTCATTATCGTCCTCCTTGGGTGTTCCCGGTGCTGGGTTTAGAATTATCCAGGTTCATCATGGGTAGAAAATTCAGGAAACGACGGTCAATCAGGGTAGTGCCGCTTTCATCCTTAAAGACATTTTCGACCATTTCGTAATAGAGGCGCCGCCGGGTAATATCAGGGGCTTTCCGGTATTCTTCATAGACCGCATTAAAACGGGCCACATCACCCCGGGCCACATTCACCCGTTCTGCGGCGTACCCTTGGGCAATCTGTAGAATCTTATCAGCCTCACCCTGAGCCTTGGGAATTTCCTTATTATAGACTTCTTTCCCCTCATTGATGAGCCGGTTCATATCCTGAATGGCCTTATTGACATCTTCAAAAGCTGTCTGAACCCCTTCGGGTGGAACGATATTCTGCAGTTTTACCGCGATGACTTCGATACCCAGCCCATACTGCTTAAAGGTATCATTCATGATCTGAATTGCTTCCACTTCTATGGTGGTCCGCTGGGACCCGATCACATCCAGTATGGCCCGATCGCCGACCAGCATATTGATGACCGACCGGGATACATCCCGTATGGTATCGGTTCGGTCTTTTACATTAAACAGCCATGCCCGGGGATCCACAATGCGGTACTGGATAATCCATTCCACATCAACAATATTGAGGTCTCCAGTGAGCATAGTCGATTCATCGGGAAACTTTTGGTCAGAATAGATGGTACTGACCCCCGCTTTCACCGTCCTGAACCCGAACTGCTCAGTTTGTACAACCTTTGTTTTTACCTGATATTGTTTATCAATTCCGAAGGGTAGTTTATAGTGCATACCGGGACCATTGGTGGTCAAATATTTTCCAAACCGGGTGACCACTGCTTCTTCGGTTTGGTCCACGATATAGAAGCTGGTACTTAAAAAAATGATAGCTCCAATCACAATGATAGCCAGGACAATGGTGGTAGGTCCCAGCCAATTTGGAACTGACCGAGGGGTAGCGTTTCGCATTCAAAGCCTCCTCTTCATAGTAATCATCTGCCGGTTGTTGTAGGTTTCTTTTTAGTATTCGAACAACCTGAAGATAGATCATTTCAAAAAGGTACCCTCTCTAGTCAGCTTAGTCAAGGAAAAAGGTGTAAAAAGGGGACTTTACATTACAGGTAATATTTTGTATTGTATTATCACTCAAGGAGTAAGCCCATGGTATTTCCCCTGGAACAATTAG
The DNA here is from genome assembly GCF_000219725.1 of Gracilinema caldarium DSM 7334. Classification (GTDB taxonomy): domain Bacteria; phylum Spirochaetota; class Spirochaetia; order Treponematales; family Breznakiellaceae; genus Gracilinema; species Gracilinema caldarium. Next base: position 1,348,082 of record NC_015732.1, read on the forward strand.
TAGAATATGATGGAAATATGTACGAAATCACCTGTGCGGCGTCCCGGCGGGCGTACCAGCTTTCTATGATGAAGGATCCTGAAATAGAAAAAAATGATGGCAAGGTCGTATCCCTTGCGGCCCGTCAGGTATTTACCCACCAAATTGAATTCCGTCTGGAAGCATAGGAACCGATGAATCCGGTCCGGATTAAGGATGCACCGGCAATTCCGGTGGTCCTGCTCTTCGGTCCTACTGCCTCCGGAAAAACTGCCCTTCTGGAAGAACTTTTTGCAGACCATAATGCACCTATCCCTGCAGAAATAGTCTCTGCCGATTCCATGCAGGTCTATCGGGGCATGGATATCGGTACTGCAAAACCATCCCACGAACTTCGTACCCGTCTGCCCCATCATCTCATCGATATATGTGATATTAAAGAGCAATTTACGGTTGGAGACTTTGTCCGACATGCGGATGAGGCCTGCAGGGATATTTTCAGTCGAGGAAAACTGCCGGTAGTATCGGGTGGTACGGGTTTTTATCTCAAGAACTTTGTGCTTGGTCTGCCTGCAGCTCCGCCATCGGATCTGGATATACGAAACACCCTTAAGGAAGAACTTGCCGAATACGGTGTTGAGCCTCTTATTAGGGAACTTCGTGCAGCAGATCCGGTAAGTGCAGAACGGATTCACCCTAACGATACCTACCGGCTTCTCCGGGCCCTGGAAGTATATCGTCTGACCGGACGGCCTTTAAGCAGTTTTCCCACTTCCGGAACCTCCGGGCAGGAAGGTGCTCCGGAGCGACCAGCCTACCGGTTTTTACTCATTGGTTTAGAACGGGATCGGACTTCCCTCTATGACCGCATCAATCGGCGGACCCATCAGATGTTTCTCGAAGGACTTCCTGAGGAAGTATCTGGCCTCGTTGCCCGGGGCTACAAACGAGAAGACCCGGGAATGAGGGCAATCGGTTACCAGGAGTTTTTTCTTGAAGATGGCAGTCTCTCCCACGACCTGACCCTTGTGGAGGAATTGGTTGCCCGTAATAGCCGCCGATATGCAAAGCGGCAAATCACCTTTTTTGCTTCTCTTCCGGAGGTCACCTGGATAGCCGCTGAAAAGGAAGGTAACCTGCCAGCGCAGATTAAAAAGCTCATATCCAGCTGGTTCAGCCAAACCCCTTGACCTTTTATCGTCTCTCATTCATACTATATAAAGGTTTGTTGCCACCTGGCTACGAGGTACCACCTGTTCGGTTCGACGGGATTCATCTTACTGCAAAGGAGACTCTGAAGTGCCCTGCGGAAGAAAGCGGAAGTTAAAGAAGATCGCTACCCACAAGCGGAAGAAGAAGCTCAGAAAGAATCGGCATAAGAATAAATAATTAGCCCTTCTGAGTGTGTATGGTCTTTTGTGAGAACCGCGGGTACTAAGTACCGACGCGGTTTTTTTTTTATTTTTAGACGCCCTTTTCTAAAGGATAAGGGAACCTCCCATTTCGGTATTGAGATACTAGCTGGAAAGAGATAAGAAAAAGCAGTATACTGTTACTAATTATGCAAAAGCACGCCTATACCGTTCTGGAGACGATTCAGGATCCAGGACAATTAAAAACTTTAAACCATTCGGAATTATTGGAATTAGCTAAAGAAATTCGGCATGTCATTATCCACACCGTAAGTAAAAATGGCGGACACCTGGCAAGCAATCTGGGAATTGTCGAACTTACCATTGCCCTTCATCGGGTGTTTCAGAGTCCAGAGGACAAGATTGTATTTGATGTAGGACATCAGTGTTATCCCCATAAGCTTCTCACAGGCCGCTATAAACATTTTCATACCATACGAAAAAACAAGGGTATTTCCGGCTTTCCGAAACGGTCAGAAAGTGTACATGATGCCTTTGATACGGGACATGCATCCACATCCATTTCGGCAGCCCTCGGTCTACTGGCCGGTGAAACCTTGCTTGGAGGGAATAATCATGTCATTGCAGTTATCGGGGATGGCGCCTTAACCGGAGGCCTTGCCTACGAAGCTCTGTCCCATGCAGGACACCTGCAATTACCGCTTATTGTAATATTGAATGATAATAAAATGTCGATTAGTCCCAATGTTGGAGCCCTGTCAAAACATTTGAGCAGGCTCACCATGACCGGGAGCTATCAACGGATACGAACAAAAATTGACCGGCTGATAAAAAAAATACCCATCTTTGGAAATCAGCTCTATAACCTCGTAGTTCGGCTTAAACGAAGTATTAAGGTGCTTTTTTATCCGCAAAATTTCTTTATTGAAATGGGTTTTGAATATGTGGGCCCCATCGATGGCCATAATCTTTCCATGCTCGAAGATGTCCTTCAGGATGTGAAAGCTCTGAACAAGCCCGTTGTCGTACATGTTATTACCCAAAAGGGAAGAGGATATAATCAGGCGGAAAAGGACCCATCAAAATTTCATGGTATTGGGCCCTTCTCTGTAGAAGATGGGCTTGTCGAAAAAAGCTCTGGTCCCGCTTTTACCGATGCATTCGGAAATGCCCTTGTTGCTATCGCTCAAAAGAATCCTTCGGTTATAGCTATTACCGCCGCCATGGAAAAGGGTACCGGCCTTGCCCAGTTCCATGAACAATTTCCTGACCGGTTCTTTGATGTAGGTATTGCAGAAGCCCATGCAGTTACCTTTGCTGCAGGTCTTGCGGCTCGGGGATTAAAGCCCGTGGTAGCAATCTATTCATCATTTATACAGCGTTCTGTCGATTCGGTTATCCACGATGTGGCAATACAGAATCTGCCCGTAACCTTTGCTTTTGACCGGGCCGGATTTGTGCCCGATGATGGGGAAACCCACCAGGGCCTCTTTGATATAGCCCTGTTCCGTTCTGTGCCTCATCTTGCCTTGCTGGCTCCTGCCTCAGCACAGGAGCTGGATCTCATGCTCCAATGGTCTATCGAATCAGGAAAACCTTCCCTGATCCGGTATCCAAAAGCCGCTTGCCCATCTGAACACAGCGCTTTTTCTACGCCTCTTATAGAGGGGCGGGGTGTCTTTGTACATCAGAATTATGCTGAAACCTGTATTATGTTTACTGGTAGCCTCTATCCACAGGTTGAAGAAGCCCTTGAGTTACTTGCAATAGATGGGTATTTCTGTGATAGCTATAATATTCGTTTTATAAAACCTTTAGATGAAACATATCTTATCTCAGTGATGCGAATTTATAAACAGATTGTGGTTGTAGAGGAAGGTATGAAAAATGGTGGAATTGGTGAACATCTGGGAATCATACTGTCCCATCATCTATCAACCATTGCTTTTCTACATCTTGGTAGTTGCGATACGTTCCATTCGCAAGCTACGAGAAAAGAATTATTGGCACAGAATGAGCTTGATGCCATAGGTCTTACAAAACGGATCAAAACATTTCTTAACAAAACTATACAGAGCAAATTGTATTCAAATAGTTTAAGGGTTGTTGGAAAATGACAACACAGATATCCCTTCCCAATGGTCAAGTATTAAATCTTGCTGGTCCACCGCTGGTGATGGCCATTGTTAATTGTACAGAAGATTCTTTTTATGCACCAAGCCGTGCCCAGGCTCAGCAAGCGGTGGATCGAGCTCTGGAGGCTGTAGCCGAAGGTGCTGATATAATTGATTTTGGTGCAGAATCCACAAGACCCGGTGCTGAATATGTCGATGAAGAGGAGGAACTAAAACGCGTAGTACCAGTAGTTCAAGCCTTTTGCCGACAATCTTCCGTACCAGTCTCAGTAGATACCCGGAAGGCCAATGTCGCCCGGGCCGCTCTTGATGCGGGTGCTCAGATAATAAATGATATTTCTGCTCTGTATGATGACCCTAACATGGCCCCACTCTGTGCACAAGCTAAAGTTCCCGTGGTTCTTATGCATAAAAAGGGCATCCCTGCTACCATGCAGCATCAACCCTATTATGATGACGTGGTTAGGGAAGTTAATGAATTTCTTATAAAAGCTGCAAAGAATGCAGAACAGGCTGGAATTGAACATGATTCCATTATTCTCGATCCTGGTATAGGGTTCGGTAAGCGACTTGAAGACAATTTAGATTTGCTAGCCCATCTTGCGGATATTGGAAATAGGGATTATCCTATATTGATTGGTCTATCAAGAAAATCCTTTTTGGGCGCCATAACAGGAAGAGGTCCAGAAGAACGATTAGCAGGTACCCTTGCAGCCCATGCAGCAGTATTCTACCAAGGTGCAAAAATTTTCAGGGTTCATGATGTTAAAGAGACAGTTGATCTTATCAAAGTATTGAATGCTATTGAACAGCGAAAAGGATAATCTCGGTGGAAATTATACATGGTCTCAGTACAATCTATAACATCCTTCGTCCAATTTTAGATATACTTATTTTAGCCTTTCTTGTTTATAAGGGATATGAATTATTAGTAAAAACTCAGGCTATACAACTAGTAAAAGGGGCTGGCCTTTTAGTATTGCTCTTTGGTTTTGCCTATTTCTTTAAGTTAAGTACCTTGCAATGGATTTTAAATTTGATTGCTCCTGGGCTTTTTATTGCATTGGCGATTGTATTTCAGCCTGAACTAAGAAAGATAATTATGCGATTGGGTCAGACCGAGTTGTTTCATATCAATGCTAAACAACAAATGAGCCAGATTGATGCAGCAGTTACTGCTGCCGATCTGCTTTCCAAACAAAAACGGGGAGCCTTGATGGTTTTCCCTCGAAAAATAAATATTAAAAATATTATAGATACCGGTACTCGACTCAATGCTGAACTTTCTACGAGTCTTATAGTTACCATTTTTGCCTATGATGGTCCTCTTCACGATGGTGCTATTATTATTCAAAATGGTCATATCCTTGCTGCAGGTACATTCTTACCTTTATCAGAACAACAGGATATACGAAAAAGTTTTGGAACCCGACATCGTGCCGCGTTAGGAATTTCTGAACATTCTGATGCGGTTGTTCTTATTGTATCTGAAGAGACCGGTGCAATTAGTTTAGCCTATGAAGGTCGTCTTTATTATGATCTTCCTTTAATTGAAATTCTTAATAGTTTAAAGAAACTTCTAGGAGATCAGAATCCATTGTTACAAGAAGGTCTGGAAAAGGAAGGCGAACATGGGATCCTGGAAGTTAGATAGATTAATCAATAAATTAATTGAAAATTGGCCTGCAAAGGTATTATCGTTAGCAGTGGCACTGCTTCTTTCGATGTTTCATAAAATAAGCATACTTGAGGAACGATACTTTTCAGTTCCCCTCAAAGTTGAAACTTCTGGTGAACTTTTACCATCAGGACCATATCCAAGAATTGTTAAAATTATGATAAAAGGTGAATCAAATTCGCTATATCTCCTGCAAGAATCTGATATAGAGGCTTACGTTGATCTCTCGAAGTATAAAACTCCTGGTCTCTATCGGGCTCCTATCCAGATTAAAAATAAAAGTACTATTGCAGAAACATCTAATCTTGAAATACAAATAGATCCGATAGAGGTCTTAATTCCATTAGATCAAAGCATGACTAAAATAGTGCCGATTACACCAAGTTTTCGTGGATATCTAGAAAGCGGATATGAACTAAGTAGTTATACTCTGGAGCCAAATCAAGTAACCATTTTGGGGCCAGTTAATATCGTAAATAGTATTAACGATGTTACGACAGATTTTATTGAACTTACAGGACGAAAAGAGAATTTTAGCGTTGTAACAAAGATTAACAACAAAGAAAGTCTTATTAAAATTGAGGGTTCTCTTTCTGTAACTTTTTCCGCATCTATTCAACAATCTATAGCTATAAGGACCTTCGAAAAGATTCCGATTATTGTTTCTGGTCTTCATAATACATTGCTTGCCAGACCTCAAATTAATTATGGCACCATCAAATTACAGGGAAGTCAACTTGATTTAGATAGTTACACACCTGACTCATCGATTCTTTCAGTAGATTGTTCTGATATTGATAAAGAAGGTACCTATCTATTGCCAATAATTGTTAGTGCTCCTCAAAATTTTGTTGTATTACGATATGAACCAACAGAAATACCTGTAGAAATTGTAAAACAAACAGGTGGTGACTTGTGATTAAAGGAATTGGTGTTGATGTAGTTCATGTGCATCGACTTGAACATTGGATAAAGGTTCCTGGACTTTTAGAACGTTATTTTCATCCCTATGAACTTGAAACCGCTCGGTCCCGAGGTCATGGAATGGCGGTTTCCCTTGCCGCCCGTTTTGCTGCAAAAGAGGCCTTTGGCAAGGCTTTGGGAACGGGTTTAAAAGATATTGTTTTAAAAGATATTATGGTTGTTAATCGTCATAATGGCCAACCGGAAATAGAAGTTTTTGGTACAGCCCTGACGGCTTTACAAAAATCTGGGGCAAATAAAATTCATCTTTCATTAACCCATGAACATGATAATGCCATTGCTATGATTGTTCTAGAGCAGGTTGATGATGATGTAAATAGGCAGAAGCCATGAATGAGAAGGAATTAAAACTTACCTTTTATGCCAAGGAAACTCTACATTGTCCTGTATGTGATGCCAGTTTTAATCGGGAAGAACTTTTATCCGGTGGAGGCCGCTTAATAGCGGGAACCTTGACTGATGAATTACACCGAAAGTATGAACCATCGGCAAAATATGGCGAGGTGTATCCCCTTATTTATCAACCTACAGTATGTCCCGCATGTTGGTTTGCATCCGCTGAGACAGATTTTTTGCATTTGCCTGATGAATCAAAGGAACGGGCTATGCTAGATCGGGACAACCGAATTGCAGATGTTCAACATATATTCCCCCAGGTAGATTTTTCTAGTCCCCGGGATCTCTTCTCGGGTACTGCTGCAACCTACCTGGCGCTTCGCTGCTATGATTTATATACAAAGGAATTTTCGCCTACGATAAAACAGGCAATCCAGGCCATTCGCTGTGGCTGGCTTTTCGATGAATTGCATAGTAAATATCCTGGTCAGCATTATGACTGGCTTGCGTTGCTCTTTAAGAAAAAAGCTCGATTTTTTTATCGTCAGGCCATTCTTTTTGAACAGAGCGGCAAGGAACCCCTCTCTGGAATTAAAAATTTCGGCCCAGATACGGATAAAAATTATGCTTATGAAGGGGCCCTATATCTTACTGCTCTTCTGGAATTAAAATATGGTCCCCGGGAACCTGAGGAAAAACGAATCGAAGCCCTGGGAGCTGCAAAACGGACAATTGCCAAAATATTTGGACTTGGAAAATCTTCAAAGGCAAAACCTGGACCTCTCTTGGAAAAGGCCCGTAATTTATACGAAGCAATCAACGAAGAATTACATGAGACCGATGACTGAACGAAATATCCGGCTGGTGGTAGCCTACGATGGTACTGATTTTTCTGGTTGGCAGCGGCAAGGACCTGATCGATCTGTTCAGGGTGATATTGAAGATGCCCTTTTTAAAATGCATAAACATCCGGTACAACTTATTGGTTCAGGTCGAACCGATGCGGGAGTTCATGCCATAGGCCAGGTAGCCAATTTTATAACTGATATCTCCCATATTCCTGCTGAACGATTTGTTCCAGCCCTTAACAGTATTTTAAAACGGGATGTTCGTATTCTTCATGCTGAAGAAGCTTCTCTCGATTTTCATGCTCGTTTTGATGCAAAATCCCGGACTTACCGCTACCATATTATAAGCGGACGGCACGCTATGCCCCACGAATTGCGCTATGCCTGGCAAATTTGGCGGCAGCCGAACATCTCCTGTTTAAACGCCTATGCTCGGCTCCTTATAGGAGAAACCGATTGTTCTCTCTTTGCAAGTCCCCGGGATCCTTCTCTGAGCCGCTGCAGATATATTTCACAGGCCCGTTTTTTCGTTGCAGGCACCACATTACTATTTGAGATTACTGCCAATGCCTTTCTGTGGAAAATGGTGAGAAGTATCGTAGGAAGCTTGCTTTATTATGAAGAACGGGGTTATTCTGTTGAACAGGTACAGAAATTAATGAATTCCAGGGATCATACCTTAGCGGGACCTACCGCTCCACCTGAAGGGCTTTTTCTTTGGAACATTGATTATTACCGAATGTGAACTTCCGAACTTGACCCAGATCAATACTACAGGGTATGATAAAAACGATAGTGGTGCCCACATTTCATTTTGTGCAGGCTGTAAAAGGGAAGCCGGTATATGCCGGCGCGCCCCCAGGCACTGTAAAAGACAAGGACAACACGGGGTTCATTATTTGAACCATCACCACGGGGAATGATTTCCTGGAAGGGCGTGTTGAACGCTTGCAGTCTTGAGCCAGGATACCTGCCACTATCCTAGGGCTGTAGAGCTCTGAGATTTTTCCCAGTCCTCTGGGCGTAGGACGAGTGAGTAGTATGAAAAAAAATCTTGCTTCTCTCCTTGTAGTGGTGATGGCCGCTGCTATTTCCTTACCACTTTTTGCGCAACCACGTTTTACGGATGCCGCAGGTCGCAGTATTACTCTACAGCAAAGTGCAGGTAGAATTGTTAGTCTAACCCCAGCTGTTACGGAAACGCTTTTTGCTATTGGTGCTGGGGATCAGGTTGTTGGTGTTACTGAATTTTGTAATTATCCTTCGGCTGTCTCAAGCAAAACAAGGGTCGGTGGATTTTCTGGAGCTACCATTAGCATTGAACAGATTGTAGCATTAAAGCCCGATCTGGTGATTCTGTCTGCAGTTATGCATGCTAAGGTAATTCCCCTGTTAGATCAGGTAAAAATTCCATGTTTTGCAGTTGAACCAGGATCTTTTGCGGATGTCTATAGGGATATTCTCACTCTTGGAGCCCTCACTGGGCATGAAAAGGAAGCCCGCACGGTGGTAACTGCTATGCAAAAACGAATTGCAGCGGTTCAAACTATCCCTACCACAAAAGGTACCCCTCGAGTTTTTTGGGAACTTTGGGACGACCCGCTCATGACCGCAGGAGGTCCTACCTTTATTAGTGAAGCGATTGTTCTAGCTGGTGGCAAAAATGTTTTTGCCGATCTACAAGAACAGTGGCCGCAGGTAAGTTTTGAAGAGTTACTTGTCAGAAACCCTGATTGGATCTTGTCCGGTACTGATCATGGAGATCGGATGAGGCTTGAGGATATAATGAATCGACCCGGATGGTTGAATATTCCCGCAGTGAAAAATGGGAAAATTGCCACTATAGAATCAGATATTATCTATAGAGGGGGGCCCCGCCTGGCCGATGCGGTAGAAGCCCTAGCAAAGATTCTTAAATAAATATGCCCCGCAGGCGTTATCTTTCTATCATTCTATTACTTTTTATTGTTTTATGTTTTACCGCCCTGTATGGTGTTGCTGCTGGGGCGGTCACTATCCCTTTGAGGGAAATCGTTGGGGCTATGAGTGTTCTTTTTTCTCATGAGCAAAAGGATACAAATTTTACTATTCTCTTTTACCTCAGGCTTCCCCGGGTATTGCTTGCTATGGCTGTAGGTGCATCCCTATCTGTGGCAGGGGCTGGTTTTCAGGGCTTTTTTCGAAACCCCTTAGCAGATCCCTATGTTATTGGTGCTTCTTCCGGGGCTGCTCTTGGAGCAGCCCTTGCCATTGTACTCTCTCTTCCTTCAGCAGGTCCGGTTTCTTCCATCTCTCTTTGTGCCTTTCTTGGAGCCCTGATGGCAACATTTCTAGCCTTTGGATTGTCTCGTTTTGCAGGAGACCCTCCCCCTTCAGTGGCGTTGCTTTTAGCGGGCACTGCCTTGAGTGCCTTTTTTTCAGCCCTCTTATCTTTAGTTCTTGTCCTTAAGGATAAGGACATGCACCGGGTGTATTATTGGCTTCTCGGTGGGCTGGGAATGTCATCGTGGACAGAACTAGTAACCATGGTGCCAATTATGATTCTTGGAGCCGGACTTGTTTATCTGGCATCAAGGCCTCTGGATATTCTCATTCAAGGGGATGATGTGGCCCATTCCCTGGGGATAGATGTACGGCGTTTACGATTCTTAGTCGCCACGGGGGCCTCTCTGGCTGCTGCTGCGGCAGTGGCGAGCGCAGGGATTATCGGTTTTGTAGGTCTGATTGCTCCCCATGCCATGCGGATAATTGTGGGACCAAGTCATCGACGTTTATTGCCTGCTGCCGCTCTAGGAGGGGCACTCTTGGTACTTGTTGCAGATATTGTTGCCCGTAGGATTGCTGCTCCTTTGGAATTACCGATAGGGATCATTACATCAATTATTGGAGCTCCTTTTTTTATATTGTTATTATTTAAACGAGGGCGCCATCTTGGAAGCTGATGTTCGACTATCGGTAGAACGCCTTACGGTGGGTTACCATGGGAAAGCTGTTCTTTCAGAAATATGTTTTTCTGTGCATAAGGGTGAGCTTTTTACCCTGGTAGGACCCAATGGATCAGGTAAAACGACATTACTCAAAGCCCTTGCCGGGCTTACACAACCTATTTCTGGGACTATTTTACTGGATTCCAAACCAATAACATCCTATTTGTCCTATGAGAGGGCGTCAAAAATCGGTTATGTAGCTCAGGCTAGCAGTATCCACTGGCCCTTTACGGTCTATGAACTTGTATCTCAAGGTCGCTTTCCCAGTCGCGGCTGGTTTGGGAATGAACGGCAAGAGGACCGGATAGCAGTGGAAGAAGCCCTGGAAATTACCGATCTCTCGGGGTATCGTGAACGACTTGTAACAGAGCTTTCAGGCGGAGAATTGCAACGGGTGCTGATTGCCCGCTCTTTAGCCCAGAAACCGGAATTGTTGATACTCGATGAGCCCATATCTCATCTAGATATTCGTTATCAGATTACTACCATGGAACTACTGCAAAAGCTCATATCTCAGGGCTTATCTGCTGTTATCAGTCTCCATGATCTCAATCTGGCAAGTCTTTATGCTTCAACAATGAGTCTTGTGGCCAAGGGATGCATCGTAAAGCATGGTACTGTACAGGAGGTGCTTCGTCCTGAAATATTGCAAGAAGCCTATACTATCGATGTGGAAGTTACTCCCCATCCGGAGCATCCAAACCTGCCTATGATTTATTACCATCGTCAGCGGTAACATCCTTTACCAGTCGATCGAAAGCTTTTTGAAGTGTTTTCGTAAGTGGACCTGGAGCACCTGTTCCAATAGTATAGTGATAGGCTCTGTTCTCAGCATCTATTGTTGTTACCGTTCTGATGGGCATTATTTCGGTGGTGGTTCCACAAATAAATGCTTCATCTGCTGCAAACAGTTCATCGACTGTATAAGTTACCTCTTTACAAGCCAACTTAGCTTCAGCGGCAAGCCTGAAAATTTCTAACCGGGTAATACCATTCAAGATAAGATTGTTGGCGGGATGGGTGAGTAGTTCACCCCGTGATACGATAAAGAGGTTTGAAGAACTTCCTTCGGTTAGGATCCCCGCTCGCTCAAGAATAGCCTCATAACACCCCCGTTCTTTTGCTTGCTGCTTGCTGAGTACTGCCCCAAGAAGATTTAAGCTTTTAATATCATTTCTGAGCCATCGAATATCAGGTAAAAGGAGTACTTCGATGCCCTGGTCCATGTAACTAAAGGGTCGGGGGAGTGAGCTTGCGGAACCGGTAAAAATAGGGATTGTAGCAGAACTTGGAAATTGATGCACCCGTGGAGCTATACCACGACTAATTTGTAGATAAACGATGCCATCAACGATACCTTCAGCTTCTACTAACATCTGGGCCCCTTTCAGAACCCGTTTTGTACAATCAGGAAAGGGAATGCGTAACTCCTTAAGGCTTCGTTCCATCCGCTTAGCATGGGCTTCGGCAAGAAAAAGTTTACCATTATAAACCCGTATGACTTCGTATACCCCATCTCCAAACTGATACCCCCGGTCTTCAATATCTATTTTGGCATCCTGTCGTGGAATAAGTGTATCTTGATAAAGTGCCCAATTACCTGACATGTTCATACCTCTTAACGATGTAACATAGATTGCAAAGCACTAATAAGTTTGTCAACATTTTCTGCCTGGGCAGTATATCCCATAAGGCCGATACGCCAGATCTTTCCTTCCAGCGGTCCAAGACCCGCACCAATTTCAATATCATAGGATTCAAGCAGCACCTTTCGTACCCGCCCTTCATCCACACCCTCTGGGACGGTTACCGCGTTTAGCATGGGAAGCCGATAGGGTTCTGCCACTGGTAATTCAAGTCCTATCGAGGTAAGCCCCTGAACAAGCCTTTCGTGCATCTTCAGGTGCCGTACATAGGAGTTTTGTAAACCCTCTTCGAGAAGTACAGACAGCGCTGCATGGAGACCATACAGCATATTGATGGGGGCTGTATGATGATAAGCCCGTCTTGCTCCTTGCCAATAATCGATAATCATAGAAAGGTCTAAATACCAGTTGGGTACCTTGGTGGATCTGTTCTTTAGTTTTTCAATAGCCCGCTCTCCTATAGTAAGCGGTGCGAGTCCTGGTGGACAGGAGAGACATTTTTGGGTCCCCGAATAACAAAGGTCAGCACCGATTGCGTCTACCTCTACCGGAATACCTCCAAGACTTGTTACTGCATCGACAATATAGAGAGCTCCTACCTCATGTACCAGGGGACCAAGCTTTTCCACGGGATTTCTTACACCTGTAGAAGTTTCTGCATGAACAATGGCTACTATCTGCCACTTTTTCTCCCGTATTTTTTTCTCCGCCACATTGGGATCAACCGGAGTACCCCAGGTAAATTCACACTCTTCTACTTCTGCACCCAAGCGGCGGGCAACCTCAGCCATTCGTTTGCCAAACACCCCATTAACCAGCACCAGGACTTTGTCACCGGGCTCCACAAGGTTAACAAAGGCTGCCTCCATTCCCGCAGAACCGGTTCCTGACATGGGCAGGGTTATTTCGTTTTTTGTACCCATGACTTCCCGGAGCATAACTTTAATTTCGTCCATTATCGTGATAAACCTAGGGTCTAAGTGTCCAATCGTTGGCATTGATAGGGCTTCATATACTTTAGGATGCACACAGGAAGGTCCTGGTCCCATTAAGGTAGTTTTCGTAATGAGTTGTAATCCATTCATATGCGGTCCTCCTGCTCTATGGTACCACGCTTGACCTGATCCGCCAAGGCAGGGTACACCAGAAACCTATGGAAAATGCTCATCAAGAACTGGATCCTCTTATTATTGCCGCAGAAACAGGACGACGTATCCTTGAGGCCGGTGGAGAAACGTATCGTGCGGAGGATGCCATTGTTCGGCTGTGTAAAGCATGGGGTTATACTGATGTAGAAGCCTTTGCTACTCCCACAGGCATAATGGCCTCTATCGTGGACCGAGATAACCGAAGCAGGGCAGTGGTACGACGAATTACCCGGCGGGTAGTCGATTTACATCGAATTAGCAGGCTCGATATGCTTGTCAGTATAACAGAACAAGAAGGATTAAGTGTAAATGCTGCAGAAGCGCGGCTTATAGAAATTGATCGTGAAAAACCCTATGCTACTTTGATAACTTTGTTAGCCGCTGCTTTGAGTGCATCACTCTTTACACTTTTGTTTCATGGAAGTCTTCGTGATGCCATTGGCGCTTTTATAGTTGGTCTTGGCATAAAAACATTCGCATACATGTTGCAACGCTGGCATTTTCCTGATTTTATCACCACTATCATTGGTGGTGCCATTGCTGCACTGCTTTCCATAATTACCCTGCGAATCTGTATAGTAGAGCATATGGATAAAACCATAATAGGTTCTATCATGTTACTCGTTCCAGGGCTCGCCACCGTCAATGCAATCCGGGATACTATCGCAGGAGATCTGGTAGCTGGTATTGCCCGGCTTACCGATGCGTTTATTACTGCCGCAGCCCTGGCCATAGGAGCAGGGACGGTATTTTCACTTCTGAGGTAATTATGGATATACTTTGGGCTTCCTTGGCATCGGGCACCTTCGCAATTGTTTTTAATGTACGGGGCAGACATATTCCCCTCGCAGCCCTTGGAGGAGGTCTTGGCTGGGCTGTTTATCAATTTTCAAGCACCGTTGTAGCCTCATCAGGGGTATCTTATTTTCTTTCCTCAATAGGGATTGCTCTTTATGCAGAGATCATATCGGGCTTATTCAAGCGGCCTGCAACGACCTATCTTGTGTGTGCTCTTATTCCCCTAGTCCCTGGAGGAGGAATGTACTATACCCTTGCCCATTCACTCCAAGGAGACCTGCAGGGGACCCTTTCTACCGGATTTGAAACGCTCACTATTGCAGGGGCTATTGCCGCCGGTGTTGCAATCGGTTCCGCAATTGCCCGTTTAAGTAAGCGGCTCTGAACTATCTTGGGACTTTTGAGGCTTTTGTACAATGACCTTATCGATACGGTTACCATCCATATCAACAATTTCGAAGGTATATCCATTCCAGTTATAGGTTGTCCCGGTTTTTGGAATTTCACCGGCAATTTCTAGAATAAAGCCCGCTAAGGTGTTAAATTCGTGGTGATCCTTAATAAGAGCTCCAAAGCCGAGCAGCTCTGCCGCTTCATCAATATTGACTGCTCCGCCGAGCAGGTAAGAACCATCCTCTCGGCGAATAATATCTTCCATGTCACGATCGGGTCTTGAAATTTGGCCAATTATTTCTTCAACCAGGTCCTGGATAGCAAGGGTTCCTGAAAACCCGCCATATTCATCCATTATCAGAATATATTCTGCCTGTTCTCTTTTAAAAACATCAAAGGCCTTAAGGGCTGACATGGTCTCAGGGACTAAGATCGGTTTTTTCATGATCGATTTCAGCGGTTTTTTACTATCTAAAAGAATTTGTGTTAAAAGATCTTCTTTTGAAACGATACCAACCACCTCATCTGGTGTTTCATGACATACGGGATAATATTTTGGACTATCTGGTCTAAGAAGCATCGGTTTAAGACTGAGCAGATCCACCGTACTGTTAAGCCATGCCACTTCAGAACGGTAGGTCATAAAGGTTTTTACCGGCCGATCCCCAAGATAAAAAATGCCCTCTACCATAGTACGCTCAGATTCCTTTACAATCCCCGATTGCTGACCTTCTTGAAGGGCTATATGCAGCTCCTCTTCAGTCATAGTATGGCTTGGAGCTACTCGGATATGAAAGATTTTAAGCAGAATTGAAGTGGAAAGAGCAAGGAATCCTACCAAGGGCTTAAAGATATGTGCAATGGCGTCCAGTATTGGCATAACAAATGAAGCAATTGACTCTGGTTTTGATAACGCTACCTGTTTCGGAACCAGTTCCCCTAGTACGATGGAAAAATAGGTTATACCAATAACCACAATGGCTACTGCGATGCCCTCTGCATAAGGAACAAACATGGGAACCTTTATTATAATCTTCAGCAAAGGTTCGGTCAGGGTTGAACCACCAAACGCACCAGCAAGAATGCCTATCAATGTAATGCCGATTTGAATTGTTGAAAGAAATCTTCCCGGTTCTTCCTTTGCAGCAAGGGCTCGTTTATAGGATTTTTTACCGTTCTTTGCCTTTGCGAGAAGCCGTGCCTTTTGAGAAGATACAAGGGACATTTCCGATAAAGAAAAAAAACCATTAATGAGAATGAGTATAAAAATAATGAGTATGTCTCTGAGGGCTGGAGATTCCATATTATTCTTGAATAGTTTCCACTTCTTCCTTAATTAAAGGCCGAACAATATGAACGCCATCATGGGATGTTTCAATGGTTTTATTTTTTCCATCCGGTGTTTTTTCTCCAAATATTTGCACAATTGGATATCGCGGATTTTCTGGATTCACGTCTACCACCTGACCGTGTTTATTATTAGAAAGCAAAACATATAATCCAATAGGATAGATGGAGAGGGAGTATACAAGAGCTCTGACGATGGTGTCATCATATTGTTGGCCTACATTTTTTAGAAGATCGATCATGCCGGTATAGCCATCCTTCGCATCTTTATAAGGTCTTAAAGCAGTGAGGGCTTCGTAGGAACAAGCTACAGAAATGATTTTTGCATAAAGGCTGATGCGTTCTCCCTTCAATTTTTGAGGATATCCCTCACCATTCTGACGTTCGTGATGCTCAAGGACTCCTACACAAATAGAAAGAGGAAAATCCAGGCTTTTTAAAATGTTATAGCTTAGAATGGGGTGGGTTAAAATAGCCTTGCGCTCTTGGGGACTTAAGGGCCGGTTGGACATATACAGTTGAGGTGGAAGTTTCAGCATACCAATCTCATGGAGCAATGCGGCTACTCCCAACTCTATAAGCCGATGATTCGGTAATTTTAAATAAGTTCCGATAATGACAGCGATAATAGTAGATTTTACCGTATGATTAGCCAGAAAATTCTGATTTTTAGATAGGGGAATCTCTACTCGAAGTAAAAAACGGCGATCTTCTTTTACAACATCACATACTTCTTTAATCTTATCCGCCACTTCTTTAAAGTTAATCTCGTTTTTTGTAGTATATCGAGTAAACAAGTTTTCAACATACAACAAGAATTTCTGATAAAATTCTATCGCCTGTTTAAGTCTTTCACTATCATTGTTATTTTTAATTTCAACTTCTTTAATTTCTTCTCTTTCCTGTATGTTTGCAGTTGTCGTATCAGAATATTCCTCTTGAGGGATTCCATCGGATTGAACTTCTCTGAATTCCCAGTCTAAAAGAGCTTTTTTTAAAGCATTTGTGAAGGGCATTTCTGGTGTCGTCAGAATAAACCGTCCATCTAAATAAGCAGGTTTGGTAAAATAACTGTCCTGCGGAATATCTTTAATGGGAAAGGATTGCATTATGTATACCCCTGTTGACCCGTGCCATACTTTTCTCTATCATTTTCGGCAATTATAAAGGAGAACACCATTGAAATTCAAATCTATTTTTATTCTTTTTAATGCCGTAATTCTTCTCTCCTTTTGTTTTGTCTTTGCTATGCCCTTTTTTGCCCTTGGCGCAGAGTTTGCTCTCTCGTTCTGGAAAACCAGCTGGCCCTTAGGTCTCTTATTACTTATAATTCTAACAGGTTTTGACGTTTTTTTCATGACCAATGTTAAACTTTTTGAGCTTCTTGAACGGGAGGACTGGCCTGCCTTGGTGCAATATTTAGAAGATAGGGTTCTAAAACAGCATCGGTATACTCAGCGGCTTGTGAAACTACTCATCCATAGTTATCTTGTGATGTCGGATCCTCAAAGTGTGATTACGCTGGAAGTAAAGCTAAAAAAGGAAAACCCTAAACTACTTCGTAAAAATACTCTTCTTTTTGGGCTCTCCCATGTACTTAAGGGTGATCATGTCGGTGCAGTCACATTATTTTTAGAACAAGAAAAAAACAGCAACCATGCCAATGACTGGGAACAGTGGTATCTCTGTTTCGCCCTCCTGTTACAGCAAAAATTCACCGATGCCGCCGATCGGCTCATTGTCCTAGCTCAGCATAGCAAGGATTCCCTTGTTTGTGCTTTATCAGCTCTTTTTTTACAGGATACCATTGTTAAAGCCGTCCCCGAAAAGGCTATAGAGGCGAAACAGGCTGCTGAAACAGCAAAACAGCGGATTAAGCGCGCTTTGCCTGACCTGAAAGCCTGGAATAAAGAACTGGGAAAAGCTCAGGGTGAGATTCATGTCATTATTTTGGCAAAGTCTCTGGAAGATGCAGCTCGATATATCTACGAGGAGGAACCGCACCATGCGCATGTTTAATAAGTCCCATAAACTTGACAATGTCTGTTACGATATTCGCGGGCCCGTCATGAAAGAGGCAAAACGGATTGAGGCAGAGGGCTTTCGGGTCCTTAAGTTAAATATTGGTAATCCTGCGGCCTTTGGTTTTAATGCCCCCGATGAAATTTTACATGATATTATCGTCAATCTTCAGAATGCCCAGGGGTATTCGGACTCTCAGGGTATTTTTGTGGCCCGCAAGGCTATTATGCAGGAATTTCAGTCTAAGGGCATTATGGATGTAACCGTCGATGATATTTTCATCGGCAACGGGGTGAGTGAGCTCATCATGATGGCGATGCAAGGCCTGCTTGATGAAGGAGATGAAGTCCTGGTTCCCTCACCGGATTATCCCCTGTGGACCGCTGCAATTACCCTTGCGGGGGGTAAGGCAGTTCACTATCTCTGTGATGAGGCATCAGACTGGAACCCCGACCTGAGCGATATTACATCCAAAGTTACCAGCCGCACCAAGGCTATAGTCGTTATCAATCCGAATAATCCAACCGGTGCGGTCTATGATAGAACTATACTGGAAGGTATCGCTGCTATCGCCAGTGAATCGGATCTACTGGTCTTTGCGGATGAAATCTATGACAAAATACTCTACGATGGGGCGGTCCACATTCCCATGGCAAGCATCAATCCGGATATTTGTACCATTTCCTTTAACGGCCTTTCCAAGGCATACCGGGCGGCGGGCTTCCGCTCCGGGTGGATGGTCATTTCCGGCAATAAGCGGATCATCTCAGGATATCGGGAAGGGCTGGAGATGCTTTCCAATATGAGGCTCTGCGCCAATGTCCCTGCCCAATACGGTATACAGACTGCCCTTGGCGGCTACCAGAGTATTAAAGACCTGGTTCTGCCCGGTGGTCGCCTTAAGGAACAGCGGGATACCTGTGTTTCCCTGGTAAACTCTATCCCCGGCCTTTCGGTAACCAACCCCAAGGGAGCCCTCTATTGTTTCCCAAAGATTGATGTAAAGCGTTTCAATATTACCGACGACGAGCAGTTTGTGATGGACCTTTTGCGGGACCAGCGGATTCTCTTAGTTCAGGGTACAGGATTTAACTGGAAAGAACCGGATCATTTCAGAATTGTCTTTTTACCTGATAAGGAAACCATTGCGGATGCCATGAACCGGCTTCGCACCTTTCTGACAACCTATAAACAGCTTTGACAATAAAAAAGGCGATGCGCCTGGACGTCGTTGTGCGCACCGCCTAACTCACCAGAGGAATACACCCCGTTGATAGTATATATATCGGATTGTTTGCTTCAGGCTTTACAGAAAAAATAGTATTTAATGGCTTTTTAATAACAAAATTTGATAATTTATGGAATTATGCAGTATGGAATAGAACGACGTAAGGTAGGTGAGGTAGCTCTGGAGAGCATCTTTCTCTTGACTGTTGTTGATACTGATTTTGTTTTCTTCACTGTCAGTAAATAAAAATCCAGCTATATCCTTAATCGGGCTCTGTGCGATCTGATCATTGATTCGATCCAGCTCCGTGAGCTTGTTATCTAAGAGATTAATAGAACCTTGCATCATTTCCTGTAACAGTGAATTGACCAGAGCAGTACCCCTTTCTGTAATGACCAATAAATCTGTCAGGGCTTGTATAAGAGTTTGTTGATTTTTTTCCCATGCTTGTTGTAAGTGTTTCTGATGATCTGCTGCAAAAAACTGATCTTCTAATTGCTTAATGATATTGCTAAGCTGGTTCTGCAATTCAAGCCGTATGACTGGACGGCTTAAGAGGTCTTCTACAGATCCAAGTTCTAAGCCTGGAATACCTATCCCATTCGGCGAAAGGCTTTTACAGATCCCTGGAGGAAGCTGACGAAGCCTTGCTTCAAACCATGCAGTATAGAGGGATAGCCTTGCATCGGTTAATACCTTGTCGCCGGATGCACTGGGTGCATAAAAAGGATGGGCCCCCATAAGGCTCTGGAACGACTGGGTTTCGGCGGGCAGAAATCGATGTGATTTGGTAAAGGCCCGTTCTTCAAATAAGGCGCCCGTAAAGTGGGTCTTATAATCAGGATAAGAGAGATCGAGTCCTGCTATATAGATTGGCTTTGATCCCAGGTGGAGGGCAAAATCGAATGCTGTCGTTGCTACCGATCCTCCCGCACCGAGTCGGCCTTTAACATCTACATTTTTTTCTAAATAGTATCCCAATGGATATAGGGAAGAACAAAGCAGTCTATGCTGAAAGGAATGCCTTAAGACTGTAGGATACACACCAATTTCGGTGAC
The DNA here is from genome assembly GCF_000219725.1 of Gracilinema caldarium DSM 7334. Taxonomy (GTDB): domain Bacteria; phylum Spirochaetota; class Spirochaetia; order Treponematales; family Breznakiellaceae; genus Gracilinema; species Gracilinema caldarium. The sequence continues at coordinate 1,368,043 of NC_015732.1, forward strand.
AAGACATGTCCTGAGAGCATGGCAGAAATCGAGATGTCGTGCATTCCAATATTGAGGATCTACAACCACAACAAAATCTGGTTCTATACCACTCCTGAGTAGTGCTCTTAAAGCCGTATCTACAGCAATAATGAGACACCGTTTATGAAGTTCCGGCAGGAACGGAAGTATATCATCCAAGGAAGGCCCGGCGGCAAGCACCAGAGCAGGGAAAGAGGGAAAGGCCTCTGCGAATGCTGCAATGCCAGGAATATCGATGAGGATATGCTGGTTTGCTACAATGTTTTTAACCCAACGCTTGCCAAATTTTTTAATGGTTGCTTCATTAACATCCGTTTTGGTTTTCCAGAGCGAAAGTATGTGCAAGAGATCCTTCACCACATCTGGTTCAGCTTCACGATATGGTCTTGAGATAATTGGTAGTGGAGGAGAGGAAAATAAAGGGAGCACATTAAAAAGAGCACCCATCGTTTTATCGATAATAAAAATGATACCAGGGGAACAGAGCAAGGAGCTCAAATCCCGTGCTGTAAGGGCAGTAAGCAGTATTGATGGGTTTGGTTCGATGATAACCAAGGGATTTTGCGGATACTGTTCTCGGATATGTTCCGCTGTATAACCAAGTCCAAAGCCGAGAAGGATAAAGGGAGTCTGGTTTTGTACCTGTGCTGATTGTACCGATGTCTGAATAACCCGTTTAGCCTCTTCTCTAGGGTTCCTGCTCGAGTGGATCCAGATACCCCGATATTTCATGCTAATATCCCCTGATGGGGTGGTAACCAATTGAATATCTATGTTTGTTTGATTCAGGATTTCTGCTTCCTTGAGGAGCCGTTTATAGAGCTCTGGAAACACCTGTTCGAGAACAGCCTTGTTTGGTGTCAGCATCATTTACTCAAGCTCCAGATGGATCACCATACCTTTCGTGATTGGGGTCCCAGGATCGGGGATCTGTTTTTTAACCCAGCCGTCACCATCAATTTCTACGGTAATATCATCCTGCAAAAGCAGAGGTAAAAGCTGTTTTTTTGAGTATCCCCTCAAATCGGGTAAGTTTTCGCCCATGGCAATAGTTGGGGGGAAATTTAATACCACAGTCCCTGGATGCTCAACCTGAAGACTTTTACCTCTCGGTATGCCGAGATAATTTGCCAATTCTTCCGACGCTTCTCTGATTGCAGGAGCTGCTATACGGCCTCCTAAGTAGGAATCACCCTTTGGGCGAATAATAACCATATACAGAATGAGCGATGGCTGGTCCGCTGGTACCAATGCCAAAGTACTGGCGATATAATCTGTTTTTGAATAGGTTCCGGTTTTGGGGTCAATAATCTGAGCCGTTCCTGTTTTAACTCCGATAGGGATATCATCGACCCTGGCTCTTCTTCCGGTTCCTGCTTCAGAAGAAGCTGCAAGCATATATTTTCGCAGTTCCCGGGCAGTCTCCGGTTTAAGTATCTGGCGGGGAATTCCTGTTTGCAGATCCCGAACTAATTTCCCTTCATGATTAAGGACTCGTGCTACGATTCGAGGAGGTACTAAAAGACCATCGTTTGCGATTGCAGTGGCAGCTTGCACCATCTGTAATGCAGAAACTGAAATTTCCTGTCCAATAGCAATGGTTGGTTTTGAACGGGCTGACCAACGGTTTATAGGCCGTAAATAACCACTGGTTTCTCCGGGAATTCCAATACCGGTTTTCATTCCAAAGCCAAATTGCTGTATCATAGTATAAAAAGTTTGAGCGTTTATCTGATCTGAAGCATAGGCTGCCCCAGCATTACAGGAATAGGTGATAATCTCCTGGGGGTGAACCGTGCCATGAGCGCCCAGACATTTAATGGTGATTTTTTCTCCACCGCTCGTCGTCTGTTCATATTGTCCATCACAGATAAAAGTACTATTCGGAGTGATTGCTCCTGTATCAAGCATGGATGCAAGAGAAAAGACCTTAAAAACGGATCCCGGTTCATAGGCCCAGATAGCAGGACGATCCATTCTTTCCTGTTCAGTTGAGCTGCTAATCTCATTAGGATTAAAATTCGGCAGCGAAACATAGCCCAAAATGTCTCCTGTTTGGGGTGTCATGGCAATCAATATAACTGCTTCAGCCTTATTTTCTTCCATGCTTTGGTCTGCGATCTGTTCAAGGGTATACTGAACCTTTGTATCGATGGTCAAAATAAGCTGATTCCCATAGAGTTGTCCGTTTTGAGGGGCAAGATCCGATTCAAAGGCATATTCAAGGCCGCCAAGCCCTTGATTTTCATCCCCTACAAAACCAATAAGATTACTGGCCAGGTTTTTTTCTGGATAAATACGACCCATTATTGGTTCGATAGCTATGCCGGGGAGTTTCCCTGCTTTAATTAGGTTTTCAATAGTACCCAGAACCGATTGATCTAGACGTTTTTTTAAATAGATAAAGGAACTGTTGGATTGCTGTACCCGATCAATAATTGCTTTTTCTTCCATATCTACTAATGGTGCAAGCAGTTTTGAGCTCTCTTCCAGTGCAGTCATAGCTTCGGGTTTCCATATGGTTATATTACCGAGCCTTGTTTGCATGGCAAGAATGGTGCCGTTTCTGTCCAGAATTGGTCCTCGCTCAATAAGATTATTCTTTTCTGTATTTTGATCTACTGCTTCAGGGAAAAGCATAAGCTGTGCATACCGCACATAGACAAAGAGGATAAAGAGCATAAAAAGGCTTGTAAAGACAATAATTCGACCCTTTTTTGGTGGGACTGCTTCCATTATTGTATCCCTTCAACTCTTCCTAGTACAAAATCAGCTGAAATTGGTCCATAGTTTCGTGAATCATAGGATACTTCACTGTTTTCGCCAAGGACTAGTATATACTCTTGATTCTGTATTTGCACACAACGTTTTACCGCAATGGTTCCCTGGGGCGAAACAAATACTACAATATCTCCGATCCGTGGATAATTCCAACGAAGGATATATTTTTTTGACCAGGGTAGTCGGAACCCATAAGCTAACTTATTAATGAATAATACCTTTCCAGGATAAATTGTAGGCATCATGGAGGTGCCTTCAGCAATCATAATATCAAAGCACAGGATTTTGATAAGCAGTGCTACAAAAAGCGCACCGAGTATCGTAATTCCAAGGGAAGCATCTTTTTTAAGTTCATTCATGTTATCCCAGTATAATAAACTTAGTGCTCTCTGTCGATAAAGTACTATGATGAATGAACTGATCCGCAACCAACATATAAACCATCGACGTCGTTTTGCTCCGCTTCCTTTAAAATCTCCCCGGTTTCGTCTTGCACCTGCAATACAGAACCTGAATAGATTATCCCGGTTTTCAAAGCCCACAATGGTCCATTCAGAGAAAATTCATAAGGGCGGCTGGAATATATTGTTCAGTTTACTTTTTATTACAGTAGTTGTGCTATTTATTGCTGGACTTGTCTTTTCTCCATGGCAGGTTCGTAGTGATCAAATTGTTTTTCCGGCTGATCAATCAAATGAAGTATATCTTAAATCGTATATAAAGCAGGGGTTATGTGAAACTTCATACATGAACGAAGAAGAGTCCATCCCTCTGGCTTTAACCGAGCAATTTGCATGGCAGATCTACCGAGTCCGAAGCGGCGATACCCTGTTGGGCATCGCAAAACGTTTTAACCTTTCTATCGATGCAATTATTGCCCTGAATGGAATTACCAATGCCCGATCCTTAAAAAGTGGCACCCAATTAAAAATCCCAAATATGGATGGAATTCCCTATATGGTAAAGAAAGGAGATTCTCTATTAAAAATTTCGAAATCCTGGGGTATACCTATCGAAGCTATCCTGGATGCTAATGATTTAACCAGTGATATTATCAATCCCGGTACTCAATTGTTTCTTCCCGGAGCCCGGCTCAGTTCTATAGAAATAAAACGAGTGATGGGGAATCTCTTTGTCTATCCTCTTAAGGGACGACTTACCAGTACCTATGGGTGGCGTAATGACCCTTTTACCGGAGTCAGGCGTTTTCATGCTGCCATCGATTTGGCTCAGAATGTTGGTGTTCCTGTAGGGGCATCGATGGATGGGAAAGTGTTATATACGGGGTTTAATGCTGTGTACGGGAATTATGTTATACTGAGCCATGAGGGTGGGTATCAAACGATGTATGCCCACCTGGACAGCATTCTCGTAAAGAAAAGTGACCGGGTAGTTCAAAAACAGCGGATTGGTACAGTAGGCAATACTGGATACAGTACGGGACCTCATCTGCATTTTGCCATTTTTAAAAATGGGAGAGCTATGAATCCTTTAGAGTTATTAGGAAAATAAAAGAATTAGTACGATTTCGCTTGCGTAATGAAACCTGTCAGTGGTATACTGCGGACAGGAACAGGAGGTTCCATGCGGCAGCTTGTATTTGTACTTATCGCACTGTTGGCGGTTGTTACCTTCATCCGTGCCTATGATGTTCCTGCAAATCAGGAACTACAGGGGAATACAACAGTACAGACGATCATTACGAAACATTAAAATTACTGTGACCGTATACTTGCATGCATCCAAAGTCAGTAGTACACTTTTGGATGTATGCTTAAGTCTAATAAACTGTTTGTTATTGACACCAATGTCTTCATCCATAATCCTGAAGCGGTGCTCTCCTTTCGGGATTCTGAGATCGCTATACCCCTCGTCGTTCTTGAGGAATTAGACAAATTAAAAACCTATCAAGACCATCGTGGCAGAAATGCCCGTGAGGCTATTCGATTTTTTAATAATTTGATTAAAGGAGGAGATGTTCGCAGCGGGGTAAAACTCGAAAATGGTTCCATTTTGCGGGTCATTTTTGGCGGTATTGGAGAACCCCCTGCAGATTTGCCCCTTGATCGCAACGATAATGTAATTATCCTGCAGGCAGCATCCTTGTTGCAAAGCGGTCGACCGGTATTTTTTGTTTCTAAGGATATCAATGCACGGGTAAAAGCAGCAGTCCTTGGTCTTAAAGCGGTAGATTACGAAAAACAGAAGGTGAACGCTGCGGAGTTGTATTCTGGAATACGGGAAAATCTCTCCAGTTCTCAATTCAATGAAATTTGTGACAAATTGTACACCAATGAGTATCTTTATACCCCAGGATCTGATCCTGAGCAGGATTTTTTAGGCCGTTGGGATAAGAAAAATGGTGTCCTTCAGCCGGTTCCACAGGAACGGAAACATTGTTTTGGTATTAAAGCAAGAAATGAACGCCAATGGGCAGCCCTTGATTTATTGCTCAACCCTGAAATACCCTGCGTTACCCTTATTGGCAGAGCTGGGACTGGTAAAACGCTGTTGGCTATAGCGGCAGGCTTACATCTTGTAATAGAAGAAAAGAAATATGAACGCATTTTAGTGTCCCGGCCAATTGTTCCCTTAGGTAAAGACATAGGGTATTTACCCGGCGAAAAGGCTGCAAAATTGGCCACATGGATGGAACCCATTTTCGATAATCTGGAATACCTGCTGTCTATCAATAAACGGCCCAATCTGAAGAATGTGGACCAGATTTTTAAGGAAAAATACATGGAAGTAGAGGCGGTTACCTATATTCGTGGACGTTCCCTGCCATCACAGTTTATTGTTATTGATGAAGCACAAAATTTAACGCCCCATGAAATAAAAACCATCGTTTCCAGGGCGGGGGCAAATTCTAAGGTGGTACTCACCGGAGACCCAGAACAGATTGATAATATGTACCTGGATGCCAATTCAAACGGTCTTTCATACCTGGTTGAAGCCTTTAAGGGAGAGCCCCTCTTTGGTCATATAACCTTGCAGAAAACTGAGCGGAGTGAGCTGGCTGAACTAGCTGCACGATTGTTATAATGTAACAGGATACCCTATGATAAACAGGAGTTTTCAAGAGCTTATAGATGGATCTTTTCAGAGCTTACAGGCAATGGAAGCGCGAAAAAAGGTGCAATATATTATGGTTTATCAACAGAAACTACAACAATTAGAAGAAGAATTAGATCAATTTATCGAAGAGGCTCAACTCACCACAGAACTTCGGAATAAAGGATAGAACAATGAACCATTATCGAAAAATAGCAACCATTATTACGATTATAAGTATTTTCCTCAAAAGTGCGCTTTTTGCAGAAGTACGTTTTGAAGGTCTTGATCTTTTTCCTGATAGTCGATTGCTGTATACCGTACAAGTGTCGAATCCTGGTTCAATTCCTCATAGTGGGCTCTTCATTTCTGACCTTGAAAAAAATAAAACCAAGTTATTAACTCTTTTTCCTGAAAAAATAGAACTTCTTGATGAAGGCCGAATCGTACAGGTACGCAATAGTTTTGGTGCTTTTAGATTCCCTATAAAAGGGGGCTTGCCTTCATCGGTTATGGGGTTTCCTACATTCCCTGAGGGAGCCCCTATTCAATCTGGGCGTATTGAGGCAATGTCTGCATCTTATGATGGGAAATGGGTCCTTTATGTGGAACCGATAAGTGCTGCTTATGGAAACCTGGTATTGATTGATGTAGGCACAGGCAAAAGGATACCCATTGCTACTCGTGTAGAGCGTCCAGGACGCCAGTTCCCCGCGGTCTGGAGTAAAGATTCCCAGGTTCTTATTTATGTCAAAGAGGGCAAACTGTATTATTATGCCCTTTCATCGTTACAATCAGTCCCAGTGGACGAACAGTTTCGTTTAATCGGCAATGGCCAGATACATTCAGTCTATTGGGGACCACAAGGTGACTTTTTTTATATCAATGGAAGGACTATATATAAGGTTCGCAGTTCAGAGCTTTTTGCCCGGTCTCTCTATGCGAATTTTTTAGAGATTGGCCAGGTTGCTGGTATATTGCCCTTTACATATGAGCCTGCCTTTGATCGTTTTTGGATACATCCAGCATCAAAGGCGATACTTGTTTCCAAGGCAGGTCAAATACTCTTCTTTTTCCCTCTTACAACCCAAGGTAACCAGACTTCCAATACCTTCGAACAAAGTTCCATATATCCTTATCTTACGTTGCCTGTTCTGTGTTCGGATATACGTGTATTATGGTCATCTAGCGGTGTAATCACCCTATGGGGACTTCGATCTGACAACGGCGCACTTGCTTTTTCCTACCGGCTCGATGCTTCCCAAGACACAGGCCCTTATAGCTTTGTGCCGATAAAACTACCAGCCATTTCTGAGGCTCTCCTATCTCCCGATGGAACAAAGGCGGTGCTTTGGGGTGAAGGGGGGTGTTATATCTATACCTATTTAGATTGGAAGGCGGTAACCACGGTCAGTAAAAATCCTACCTTAAGTGTCCAGTGGATTACAAATGATGAAGTAATTGTTGGAGATCATCAATTTATTTACAAATTGAAACAACCGGATAACCGTACGATACTTAATCTTTCAAAAGCCGATTCTTATGCTTTTGAAACTGCTACAGGATTAATCGTGACTAAAGTCAATGAGGTCTGGTTCAGCACCGATGGTACTTCACCATGGTCGTTGCGTACCGATAAAGTTAGCCTCCGGACACCAATGTTGAGTTCTGATCGATTTAGGGTGTATCTAGAACCCCAGGGTGGTGGGCTCTATACAAATATTCCCATGGTGCGTTCTCTTGCTGCACTAACTACGCAACCGCTTATCCTTGTAGATGGGACACAATACGAATCCATCAGTGAGGTCCCTGGTAAGGATACTAGTACTTCTTTTAGTAATGTGTTTAATAATGGAAAGCGATATGGTACGAGAACACTCTCAATTACCTTTGATGTGATGGATAGTTTTGAAGGGCTTACTACGGTGCTCGATATTCTCAAACAGTATAATATACGGGCTACCTTTTTTGTAAATGGTGAATTTATTCGCCGCTATGGTGATATGGCTCGGCTTCTCAGCACCTCTGGCCACGAAATCGCTTCGCTTTTTTACGCACCTATCGATTTGTCAGATACGCGGTATCGTGTAGATACTCATTTTATTAAACGGGGTCTTGCACGAAACGAAGATGAATATCTCAATGCAACTGGAAAGGAATTATCATCCTTCTGGCATGCACCTTATTATATCATTTCACCCGAAATTGTTTCCGCCGCCAGTTCTGCAGGATACAAAACAATAGGTCGTGATCTTGATCCCTTTGATTGGGTTGGCAAATCGGATATGCGCAGAAGCTATGTACCTTATCTTACCGCTTCGGACATTGTCGATCAGATTATGCAAAAGAAACGGCCCGGTTCTATCATCCCCATACGGATTGGAGCAAATGAAAACACTCGAACAGATTACCTGTTCAACCGATTAGATGTGCTCCTCGATGCCTTGTTACGAGCTGGATATGAAATTGTACCGGTAAGTACCTTACTAGAACAAGCTAAATAAAAGGATCCCAAGCATACTAGTGCAACATAACAAAAAAAGCCGCCTGAAGAAGGCGGCTTTTTGTTGGGCGCTGAGAGACTCGAACTCCCGACATCCTCGGTGTAAGCGAGGCGCTCTAGCCAACTGAGCTAAGCGCCCGATGGCGAGACCTTACCATACAACGCGAATAAAAGTCAAGGGCCCATGGGATATCAAGATGATTTTTTGTCATGAATATGGGGCTTGTTAGGCTTGAGAAGTCCATGTATGCTAAGCCTGTTATGGATAAATTGATCATAAAGGGTGCCAGGGAGCATAATCTTAAAAATATCGATTTAGAACTACCCCGGGATAAACTTATTGTTATTTCCGGTCTTTCTGGATCCGGTAAAAGTTCATTAGCCTTTGATACCATCTTTGCAGAAGGTCAACGCCGTTATGTTGAAAGTCTCTCTGCCTATGCACGGCAATTTCTTGGTCGCATGGATAAGCCCGATCTTGATTATATTGAAGGACTCTCACCGGCAATTTCGATTGAACAAAAAACGACCCATAGAAATCCCCGTTCTACGGTAGGAACCGTAACAGAGATATACGATTATTATCGGCTGCTCTATGCACGGATTGGTATTCCCCATTGCCCTTCCTGTGGTAGAGAAATAAAGGAACAATCGGTGGACCAAATGGTCGATACTATCATGGCTTTTTCAGAGAGGACACGGGTTCAGATTTTGGCTCCGGTTATCAGAGGTAAAAAAGGTGAGCACCAGAAGATTATAGAGGATGCCCGGAAAGCGGGCTTTGTCCGGGCAAGAATTGATGGACTGTTAGTGAATTTGGAAGATGACATCAAGCTGGATAAACAAAAAAAACACACCATAGAAATTGTGGTTGACCGTCTTGTTATTGGTCCTGAGATTCGGTCCCGTCTTGCTGAATCGGTAGAAACTGCCCTGGATTTGGCAGAGGGAATCATGCAGGTATTACGATCTAACGGACAGGAAGAGGATGAACTCTTTTTTAGCAGGCAAAGTGCCTGCCCTGAGTGTGGTATCTCAATCCCTGAACTGCAACCGCGGTTGTTTTCTTTTAATAATCCCTTCGGAGCCTGTCCTGCCTGTACCGGGCTCGGCATCAAGATGGAATTTGATCCGGATCTGATCATCCCCGATAAAAGCCTTTCTTTTAATGAAGGGGGGTGCATTCCCTATAATCCTGAATCAGCCTGGAACCGAAGCCGTTTTGAAAGTCTCGCCAAACATCTGCATTTCAGTCTGGATACACCTTTTGCTGAACTTCCAAAAAAAGTGATGGATGCCATTCTGTATGGAACCGATGAAGCCATCGACGTAGTTTATGAGAACCGGGAAAGGACCGGTAAATTTGAGTATAAATCCCGCTTTCCTGGGATCCTCGAAGACCTGAAACGTCGTTACCGTGAAAGCCAGAGCCAGGGAATTAAGGACTGGCTTGAAAAATTCATGAGTCAGAAGCCCTGTGAGGTATGTGGTGGCCGCAGGCTAAAACCCGAAGCTCTGGCGGTTACGGTGGGTGGCAGGAATATCCATGAATTAAGCAGTCTGTCGGTAGCAGATTCTTTACAATTTTTTGAAACGATTCATTTTACCGATACAGAACGGACTATTGCAAAACAAATTCTGAAGGAAATAACTGCCCGCCTGGGATTTATGAAAAATGTAGGGCTTGACTACCTTACGCTGGAACGGAAAGCTGCTACCCTTTCGGGAGGTGAAGCTCAACGAATACGGCTTGCCACCCAGATCGGTTCAAGTCTGGTGGGCGTGCTTTATATTCTGGATGAACCATCTATAGGACTGCACCAGCGGGATAACCAGCGGCTTATTGATACACTATTATATCTCAGAGATATAGGTAATACGCTGATTGTTGTTGAACATGATGAACAGACCCTGAGAACCGCCGACTATATCGTTGATCTTGGCCCGGGGGCAGGAGTTCATGGTGGCAGGGTGATTGCCCAGGGAACACCCCAGGAAGTAATGGCTGTCCCTGAAAGTCTTACCGGCCAGTATCTATCTGGGGCCCTCTTTATGGAAATTCCCAAGAAACGGCGAAAAGGGAACGGAAACTATATACGGTTAAAAAATGCCACGGAACATAACCTTAAGGGCATCGATATCAGTATTCCCTTAGGGGCATTTACCTGTATTACCGGTGTATCTGGTTCAGGGAAATCTACCCTTTTATCTGATGTGCTGTTTCCTGCAATTTCCAATCGGGTAAGTAACACAAGCTATCCCGAAGGAGCATATGAAGCAATAGAAGGAGTGGAATATATCGATAAGGTCATCAACATTGACCAGAGCCCTATCGGCAGAACACCCCGTTCGAATCCGGCTACCTATGTGGGAGTATTTTCTGGTATACGGGATCTTTTTGCGAGTTTACCGGAAGCAAAATCTCGGGGTTATAAACCGGGGAGATTTTCCTTTAACGTGAAAGGTGGTCGATGTGAACATTGTCAGGGAGATGGCACCATAAAAATAGAGATGAATTTTCTTCCTGATGTCTATATCACCTGTGATGTCTGCCATGGAAAACGTTTTAATAAAGAAACCCTGGAGGTTCGTTACAAGGGCAAAAATATAGCTGAAGTACTGGATATGACTATAGAAGAAGCGGCTGAGTTTTTTGCCTTTATCCCCCATATAGAGCGTAAACTGGACACCCTGCTCTCTGTAGGGTTGGGGTATATTAAACTTGGGCAGTCTGCACTTACCCTTTCTGGTGGTGAGGCTCAGCGGGTTAAACTTGCTCTTGAGCTTTCAAAGCGTTCTACTGGGAAAACACTCTATATACTCGATGAGCCTACTACGGGCCTTCATTTCGCCGATGTAAAACAACTTATGGAGGTTATACAGCGGCTTGTGGATGGCGGAAATACGGTTATCATGATTGAGCACAATCTGGATGTCATTTTACAGGCTGACTATATTATTGACCTGGGTCCTGAAGGGGGGGACCGGGGTGGATCAATCGTTACGACTGGTACCCCTGAAGAGGTGGCAGCCTGTGACAAATCCTATACTGGATATTATATCAGAGAACAGCTTGAACGGAGCTTGAATAACTGATGAGAATAGCCGGGATTATTACTCTTCTTGTAATCCTGATGTTAACTATTCCGGTTTTTGCACAATCAGGAGATGCTCAAGTAACAGAAAATGGGATTACAACTTCCGTCGATGACCGCGAAGGTTTGCCTGATTATATAGAAATGGATATTCAAACTTCCAGACTTGATGAATTGGCTGACTGGTGTCGCCGTCTTGGTCTGTCTGATGCAGGAGATAGGAATGAATTATCGGATCGGCTCCGGACATATTATGGGATCACAGCATCGAACATTAGCTCAAATTTAAAAAACACCCGATCCATAACTATAGAGTCCGCCCGGAGTACCGATTACTTTACCTTAGAAAAGGTAAATGAATCCTATGCTCGGCTTTCTGGGTCAGTGGTTATTACAGTAAAGGATGATGAAAGTCTGCATCGCCTTAAGGCTGATGAGGTGCTTTTTAACCGAACAAGAAATATCTTGAATGCTCGAGGACATGTAGAATATACAAAAGAAAGCGGTGGTGTAAAAGAGTCTTTTAAAGGAGATTCAATAACCATTTCTCTGGATAATTGGGAAGGGGTTTTCCTGGGTGGAGCCTCTGAGCGTTCTTTCTCTGATACGAGTACTACCTATCGTTTTGCTGGAGAAATTATTTCCCGAAATGAGGAAGAGGTAACCATATTAAAGAATGCAAAGATTACTAATGCTTCTCAGGAAGAAGATTATTGGTCTATTGCTGCAACAAAGCTATGGCTACTGCCTAGTTCTGACTGGGCGATGGCAAATGCAGTATTAAAAGTAGGAGAGCTACCACTTTTGTATATACCTTTTCTTTATCTTCCGGGAGATGAGTTGGTTTTTCATCCCGTATTAGGATATCGATCTAGAGAAGGTACTTTTGTTCAAACTACAACATATATCTTAGGACAACCAAAGGCTAGTAATTCGTCGGAGAATTCAATTACTAAAATTCTTGGATCCAGCGAGGATACCGAGCGAAAACGGGAAGGTCTTTTTCTGCGAAGTACTGGTAAACGCCTGATTAATGCGGATTCACCCAGTTTACGTTTGCTGTTTGATGTGTATGCAAATCTAGGTACCTATGCTGGGATTAATGCTTCAATTCCTAAAAAAGGTGTTTTGGGGAAAACAGATATTTCTTTTGGATTCGGACTTACAAGGGATATCTATGAACCACAATCGAACTATTATACACCTTTTAAAAATAATGATGGTGAAAGCAATTGGAATACATCAGATTTTTTTGGAAATACCATCCCATTAAGGTATCGTTTTAAAGGTTCTGGGTCTATTAATACATCTCGTTTCTCATTGACCTGGGAATTCCCTATGTATTCTGATCCCTATGTAGATAGGGATTTTTTAAACAGAACGGAAAATGTAAGCTGGTTTCAGATGATTAAGGAAAGTCTTACGAGAAATGAATCTACCAGTACTACAACGACATCTACCATTGGGTCTTATTTATGGAATGTAAAAGCAAATTTTCCTACCCCTTTATTTTCTGATAATTCTCAGCGTTCTACTTTATCAATACAATATTTATCATCAAGTTTATATTTTAAAACCCGTAGTGTTAGTAATTCCGAATCACCGCTAGAGGCATTGTTTTTTTATCCAGATCACTGGACTATTTATACAACAAGTCTTTCATTGAAAGGTGTCCTTTGGGGGACTGCTGATACAAAAGAAGGATCAGATGTTTTAAAAGAAAAAGCTGAGAAATTGCCTACAGATTTACAAATCCCTAACTCATGGTCACCTTGGTATTCCGAGGATGATAAAAGCAAAACTGAACTAAAGTTACAAAATGAAGCAAACCAGGAGCCTCTTGCAAAAATTCAACCGCCGACTATTCAACAGAGTTTTGAAATGAGTAATAATCAATCATTAAAACTGAACATTGACTATAGCTATAATCCTTCTTTTTCTACAGAACTCTTTTTTAGGTCTTCTGAACAACATTGGAAAACTAAAGATGATGTTCGTTGGGATGATTATTCATCTATATTTACAAATTATAAAAGTGATGCAAGTTTGGGATTTTCACTCTCTGATTCGTTGGGATTTGTATCTACATCACTAAAACTTATAGATCAAACAGCCTTTCAAACATATAATTATTTGAATGAAGAAGCTGAAGAATATGATACAGAAAGTGAAAAGCAAGAAGCACTCTTAAAAACATATACGGGTACTTATAATTATATTATTCCTGAATATAGTTTAAAATTAGCACCATTTGTTAAAAATGATGTTTGGAAAGATTCAAATTTTCAATACAATTTACGAGGTACCTTATTAAAAACTGCCTTTAACGGTAATGTTGACACAGGATCATGGATAACAAAATTAGGTACATGGGATAAAAACTATGTTTCGCAAAACCAAATCAAAATGGATTTAGTAGCATTGACTGGAAATCAATCACAGAGTAGTAGCTTATCTTTAGAGCTACCACCTCAAGATAGTTTATTAAAAAGTTCTACTAATCTTAATATTGGTATAAGTCGGACTAGTATTTCGTTTTCTATCCTTAACCCTTTTGAAACGGCCGTATATAAGCCCGTAACAGCTTCAGAGGAGCTCAAAGTTCAAACAAATATAAGCCTTACTCAATCGTTGATATATGATCCAGAGATCAAGGATATTACCTATTGGAGTTCTGGAGCTATTGTAGGTCCTGTTTCAGCAAGTTATATTGCTAAAAGAAATTCCTCAACGGGAAATCTTGAACCCACAACCTTTTCATTAGTCTATATAGATTCATTTAAGAACGATGCTGTATGGAAAAACAGAGTTGCTTATTCTTTTGATGTTAATAGCAGTTTGAATATGGATCTTCAATCCTATACTAATTCTGTATTTACTTTTTCTTTAGGTACTACCTGGAAAATTGCCAAGTTCTTAGATGTAAGTTTTAGTTCTAAATCGCAGAATTCAGCGGTTTTTCGGTATGTGCAGAATTGGCCGATCTGGGAAAGCCATACTAAAATGCCCGGCGAAGAGAATCCTCTTATTGATCTACTAAATTCTTTTCGCTTTGATAATAATGAATTAAGAAAACAGTCAGGATTTAAGCTTAAATCACTGAGTGTTAAGGCTGTTCATTATTTAGGTGATTGGAATGCCACGTTAGAAGTAAATCTGGCTCCGTATCTTAATACGGCAGTAGTTCCAATGCGTTATCAATTTAATACAACCGTTTCATTCTTAGTGCAATGGATACCTATTCCAGAATTTAAGACTGAGACCTATAGAGACTCGAAGAATGGCTTTATCTTTAAATGATGCCCTTGACGTTGTGGGCCACCCTCTATACACTTTCTCAAGAGGTTCCTTTGGGCAGTAGTATAACTATAGTACTAGATAGTCAAGATATAGCTAGCGGCGTCTGTGGTGCTAATGATAGCAACTTAAGGGTTATCGAGCATACTCTGGGAGGACATATTGCTACCAGGGGTAACGAATTACGTCTCGAAAACTGTGATGAGTTACTTCAATCTCGCATAAAAATGATTATTGATCATTTAATTGATGCCGTTAGAAAGGGTGAACATCCTTCACCGGAGTATGTTCGGTCCCTTACCCTTAGCATGCAAAACGACCAATCAGAGAGTTATAATGTAACAAAGGTCCTTGATCCTTTACGAGAGTCGGTGATACAGATTCCTAATGGTTTTGGGCGTGTCTATCCTCGGACTTTGAATCAAGCAGTATATATTCAAGGTATCCGTACCAATGAAATTGTGTTCTGTATTGGTCCTGCAGGTACTGGAAAGACCTTTTTGGCAGTGGCAGAAGCTTTGCGTCAGGTACTTTCTAAGAAACGGCGAAAGTTGGTTCTTACTCGACCTGTAGTGGAAGCTGGGGAAAGTCTTGGGTTTTTACCGGGGGATTTAGCTCAGAAAATTAATCCATATTTACGTCCTTTATATGATGCTATGGAAGCCCTGGTCCCATATGAAACGATTCGTAGAATGGAAGATAACCGAGCCATTGAGATTGCCCCCCTTGCATATATGCGTGGTAGAAGTTTAAATGATTGTATTGTTATACTTGATGAAGCCCAAAATACCACCAAGGAACAGATGAAAATGTTCCTAACCCGTATTGGTGAAGGTTCTCAGGCTATAATAACCGGTGATACTACTCAGATTGATTTACCCCGCCGTAACGATTCGGGATTGCTCCACGCAATCTCGCTGCTCCATCATGTGGATGGATTACACTTTTCTTATTTGAATACCGCAGATGTGGTTCGAAACCCACTTATTAAAAAGATCATACAAGCCTATGATAATGAATCCAAATAATACCTTTATGAAAACCCTATGGCCTAGGAAAATCCGATTTTGGCCTGCCTTCGTTACCTCCCTCACTTTTATTACAATATTCATAATTGCTTTCAGCAATGTAGGAAAGTCATCAACCGTAAGTCCGACGTTACGAGAATTTGAGGTTGGCAAAGTTGCTAATCGTGACCTTATCGCAGATAAAACCATCTCATATATTGATGAAGAAGCCACTCAACTACGAAGAAAGGCTCAAGAACATCTTGTTCCTGCTGTGTTTCGTTATTCAAATGATGCGACCCGGGATGCTCTAGCAACATTTGGCAGATTTAAATCCCTGGTTCATTCTCTTTTTATAAATCGAGTGTCTGTGGAATCTTTTAAACTCGGTATTCAGGCTGAATATCCAGGGGTTTTCCCCCCAAATATTCTGGATACCCTTTTTAGAAGCCCTTCCCGAGAGCGGTTTCTTGAATATGCAGAATCGGTTTTAAAAATAATCCTTGAAGAAGGGATTTTCTCAATGGGAAACCTTAACCTCGATCTTTATAACCCAGACCAGGTTGAGGTAATACGAAGGGGTTCTTTGCGAACTGAACGAGAACGGATTCCTATAAGTCGTATAGTAACACTTATTACCGTAAAAGATAGAATTAACGAAATTACCAATACAGGTTCTTATCCTTCTTTGTTTGGGAATATAGCACCAATGTTGCTAAGCCCGTTTGTAACAGAAAATACTTTTTTTTCTCAGGAAGATACCAATCTTCGACTTGAAGAAATTACTAAACGCCTTGAACCTGTTGTTCGTCAGATTGAACGGGGTGAACGGGTTATAAAAAAGGGAACCATAGTATCCAAAGATGATATGGTTAAACTCAAAGCCCTTAACCATATTAAGAATAAAGTAAATTACCAGTATATTTTAGGTTTTATTGGCGTTTTACTGTTATCTTTTGGTTTGGTTGTATTTCTTTCAAACCCTTCTCTTATTGGTAAACCTTTAGAAAATAAAGAAATATATTTTCTTGCTATACTTGGTAGTTTGTATGGTATAAGTTCTATAATTCTGTCCAGAATGTTCAATTTTGATTATTTACCGCTTTCGGTACTTGTCCCTACATCACTTTGTATTATGCTCTCAGCTGTTATCATAGGTAATAGGGCAGCCTCTGCTCTCGCCATCTCCATACCAATAATTGTCCTTGCTATTGGTGCTTTTGATGACAGGGCATTCTTTTTTGCCCTTGCAGCTGGAATTGGTAGTGTATATGCTATGAGAGGGGCCGAACGACGTATTGATTTAATTAAGGCTGGTCTTTTAGTGGCTTTCATACAAGCCTTAGTTGTTATGGTATTGCTTCTCTATGATCAAGCTCCACTTTCAGTTTTCTTTTCAGTTGTGTTCTGGTCTGCTTTTAATGGTTTTATGTGTGGAATGCTGGTGCTTGGTTTTCTGCCGCTCCTTGAACAGGCCTTAAATGCTACCACTACCTTTAGATTGATGGAATTAGCTGATTTAAATTCACCTATTCTGAAACGTTTATTAGCTGTAGCGCCAGGAACCTACAGTCATTCCGTGACTGTAGCTAACCTCGCCGAATCTGCTTGCCGGGATATTGGGGCTAATGCGCTTTTAGCCAGGGTTGGTGCCTATTATCATGATATTGGCAAGATGGATCAGCCCGATTATTTTATAGAGAATCAGGCTGCATATAATAAACACGATGACCTCGCACCACGATTGTCAGCAACTATTATCCGTAGTCATGTAAAACTGGGTATAGAGAAAGCCCGGGCTTTAGGCTTACCTCAGTCAGTAATTGATATTATTTCAGAACATCATGGAAACTCAGTGATTGCCTGGTTCTATAATGAAGCCCTCAAACAGGAAGATCAGGTAAAGGCCGATGATTTTTCCTATCCTGGTCATCCTCCCCGAAGCAAAGAATCGGCAGTCGTAATGCTGGCCGATACGGTTGAAGCAGCCATGAGAACCCTTAAAAAACCAACCATTTCTAAAATTGAAAAATTTGTTCATGAACTGATAGTTGGTAAATTCGAGCAAGGTCAGCTCGATCATTCTGAATTGACTTTTAAAGATTTGGAACTGATAAAAAGTGCCTTTGTACGGGTTTTAGCTGGTCATTATCATGCTCGGATAGAATATCCTAAAATAACGAGGGAGGTCCCCTTTGAACAGGGTTGAAATCTCGGTAGATGACAGTCTTGGTGAAATAATCTGGCTTCCACGACTAGAAGCCTATGCTCTTGGGGTGCTAGCATATCTGGGAAAAGACCTTTGGGATATTTCTATGCTTCTTTGCACGAATGAAACAATCAAAGCTCTCAATGCAGAGTATCGTAAGAAGGATGAACCTACCGATGTATTGTCCTTTGAATTAGGAGAGACCCTTCAGGATGCGAATGGAGAAACTCGTTTTCTCGCTGGAGACATTGTAATATCTCTTCAAACACTGTATGAAAATGCAGACTATTTTAACGTAAGTCCCGATGAGGAGTTACGCCGACTGGTAATCCATGGTATTCTGCATTTAAGCGGTATGGATCATCAAACAAATGAAGCTTCTGAACCAATGTTGCAGTTACAGGAACGAATACTGGAACAAACCAAAGAGGAGCATATTCTTCTATGAATTTAAAAGATATTTGGAACAGAATTATAAATACTACTGCTCAGGAAGATATAAAAGAATTTGATAAACTCGAGTCGGACCAGAAAGAGATGATCCGGGGGGTAGTCGAACTTTCGGATACGACCGTAAAAGAAGTTATGGTTCCACGGATCGACACGATATTTCTCTCTGTTGATATGGAGCATGAAGAAATGCTCGAAAAAATTGCAGAAAGCGGCCATTCCCGTTTCCCAGTATACAAAGACACCATCGATAATGTTATTGGTATTCTCTATGTAAAAGATCTGCTTCGAACTCTAGTCAAACATGAAGCAATAGATATGACAACTATTTTACGAAAACCTTTTTTCGTTCCCGAATCAAAGCGAATTGATAATTTGTTACGGGATATGCGGCGTAAACGGGTCCATATTGCTGTGGCTGTTGATGAATACGGAGGGGTTTCTGGTATTGTCTGTATGGAAGACATCATAGAAGAGATCGTTGGGGACATTCAGGATGAGTTTGATAATGAACGGGAAGATATACTCCAAATTGGAGATGGGGTTTATCTTTGTGACGCCCGGATCAATTTAGAAGATCTAGCTGAATCACTCAAGCTTGATTTACCAATTGAAGATTTTGATACGTTGGGTGGTTTTGTTTTTGACCTATTCGGGAAAATACCAGTAAAATATGAAAAAGTTAGTTATGGAGATTATGATTTTATTATTCAGGATATGGAAGGTCATAAGATCAATACCGTAAAAATCGTACTAAAACGGAGCCCTACGGAATGAAACGTGCTATAAGGTCTCTCGGTATCGGTTTTTTCTTATTTGTATCTGCAGTTATGGTACCTGCTCAACAGACTCTTTCGTCCTGGTATGAAAGAGGCCAAACAGCCATGATACAGGAAGATTGGTATAGTGCAGCAGAGGCCTTTCTTGAAGTGTTAAAAATAAATCCATCCCATGCAGAAGCGCTTGCTTCATTAGCTGAATGTTACTATGAACTCCGTGAATATGATCAGGCCCTTTCTTGGGTCCGAAAAGCACGAACCCTTTCCCGTTCTTCCATGTCCCTCGCAAATCTTGAAGCCCTCACCCTTATTGCTATGGGACAGCTCGATACTGCATCATCTGTTTTAGCAGATATCCTTGTGCGTGAACCCTATAATAAAGAAGCCCTCTTTACCGCCGCAGAACTTGAACTTGCAAGGGGAAAGGTTGGACAGGCTGTTACAAAATACCGTGAAGCGGTAAACCGTTATCCCGATGATCGACAAGCATTGTTATCCCTGGCGCTGGTCTTAGGATCCCTCGGTGAATACGATTCGGCTCGAACCTATGTTACAAAAGCAATAGCCCTTCATACCGATGATTATCGTGTTCATTATTATGCAGCTTATCTGGATACACTGGCAGGTAGACTTGATAGTGCTGCTAGTGCATTAGATATTGCATTGACTCTAAGACCCACCTTCCAGGCAGCCCGTTCCTTACTGGCGATGGTACGGTATCGATCAAACCGGTTCGAAGAAGCCGCACGCCTTGCGGATCAGATTATTGCAACCAATCGGAATGATGTAAGTGCCTGGTATATTAAGGGTATGGCCTTTACTCGGCTTGGCCGTTTAGCCGAAGCCCGGCAAATTCTTTCGATGGCTCTTACCATTGATGGAGATGATGAATTTATCCGTGCTGCATTAGAGGATGTTGTATTAAAATCTACGAGCCTTGAATCCTCTGAACGGTCCATCTGGGCATCCTGGCATTTTAAGAAAGCGAAGGAATATTTAAGTAAAAATCAAGCTCAGGATGCTCTCTTTGAGTACCGGCGGGCCTTACGTATTAATCCCTATGCACCAGAACGGCAGGATTATGCCGAATTACTTCGGGTCGAGGGGTATCCAGGACGACAACTCGAAGAGCTAAAATTTTTACAAGATATTGGACGTTCTAACCGTACCATTAATGATACTGTAGAAGCATATAATTCACTGCTTTTTGATACTCTTCCAAGGGTTTGGCAGGTAAACCCGTACACCATACAGAATCGACAC
This sequence comes from Gracilinema caldarium DSM 7334, assembly GCF_000219725.1. Taxonomy (GTDB): domain Bacteria; phylum Spirochaetota; class Spirochaetia; order Treponematales; family Breznakiellaceae; genus Gracilinema; species Gracilinema caldarium. The sequence goes on from NC_015732.1 coordinate 1,388,502, forward strand.
TGGAAACTTGCGGTATTTTCTGTCGGGGCTCAATCAGGAATGAAACATGTTGATGCTGGTGCAGTTGCCGCATCCTATATCCAGGATATTTTAACCCATGACGGCAATATTCTTGCTTTACCGCTAGAACTAAGACAGTCAAGTTTTTCGACAGCCTATCGAACAGCCCGTGAAGCTGGGGTAGATTATTTTTTAGTAGTTTCTGTTAAGGAACAGGATAGGGATCTATTTTTACAAGCAGAAATGTATGTCGGACGAACCGGATCTAAAGCAGCATCATTCTCAGTATACAAGGTAGGTCAGGACCGACTTAGAAATGGGAGTCGTCAAATAGTAGCTCAGGTACAAGCTGTTTTGCCCTTCCGAGCTGTTATTCTTCAGCGAAAGGCAAACCTTATACTCATTGATAAGGGAAAAGCCGATGGTGTGGTAAAATCAAGTACCTATCAAATAATTAAAAAGGGTAGTGCAACCGTGAAAAGTGAAGGCCTTGGTCTATCCTACACACAGCAAGATATTATTGGTACCTTGATAATAAATGAGATTGATGAACTGGTAGCTCAAGGGACAGCTACAAGAGCTGGTTTTTATGATGAAATTACTAGTGGAGACGAAGTTGTTGCTCTTCCTGAAACAGATGCATCAGCAATTCCTAAAAAGAATGAGACCATAGACCCTGAATTACGTGAGCTGCTCAAAAATCTTCGTTAACTGATCATGAGAATACATATAATTTTTTATCTCTCTACATTCCTTCGTCTCCTAATAAAGGTAATATCGATTGTATCCATTCACGAGCTTCCGTAGGATATGTATTCTTCATGAGCAGAAATTCAAATAGTGCTTCACGATATTTGCCTGTCATGTAATAGGCTTGCCCTAGGTAAAACCGACTCCGGGCTTCGATACTAGTAGATCTTGGTAAAGAAATAAATCGAACCAATTGTTCTATAACAGTATTCCAATCCCGATTATTAAACGGACCCTGTACGATGGTTCTGAGCGTAAATTCTTCACCACCACCAGATGTATTCAGATCCTGAGAAAAAACACGTGGCTTTTTTAAACTTTTCTGATTTTGTTCAATAAACGGTAACATAGATACTACTTTTGCGCTTTCAGGACTTAAAGGTTGGATTGCAGTTGGTAAGAATATGTTGTTATAGATAGAAGGAACTGTAGCTGTTATGGAGAGTGTTGGAAGTGGTAAGGATCGGATATCACTTTGAGGACCCGGGAGTCCGATTCGAAAGGTTCCAGCAGTTACTTCAACAGGTACTATGGTTATGTTTTTTCCTACTTCTAGCTTCAGGGTTCCCTGTTTAATATCATCTTCAAAAACAAGGGCATAATAATAGGGAATATTAGGTACTGGATAATCGATAAAAGGACTTTCAATAATGCCGCCCTGAACGATGACTGCTTGTACAAGATCCTGGACATGTCGAATTGGCTGAGTGCTACGATATAGAACGAGGGGGCGGTTTGAAGTTGTTTCTGAACCATTTAAGGTAAACGAAAGTATAATACTATCATTTTTAATCTCTGGTAATAGGGAAGAAATGTTTTGATATTTTGTTGCTGAAGTTGAAAACAAGACCGGAGTCTTTTTTACTTCTAATTCGATATAATTTGAATTGGGTATAGTTACCCTATATGGTACTTCGCCGGCATTACTGGCGAGTACAAGGTAGGAGTATATCCCATCAGCTTCTATGGGTTCAATATAGGACTGAACTCCACGGGGTATCTGTACCGGCTCCTGTTCTAAGATGTTTTTTTCACGAGCTTGTTTTATTTTTCGATAAATATATACCGGTCCTGATCCATCCGGCGGATCTACCCAATGAAGTATAACCTTGTCGTCTTGAATTGTTGCAGCAATTTGCCGAACAAAGGGTCCACTCTGAGCATTATTTTCTTCAGGAAATCCTAAAGTTAGTAATACAAGAGAAAAGATCAAAATGGGTATTAATGTAATACGGAAATACATAGTACTAGTATACTCCCTTCTTTCATTTTCGGCTATTTCTTTTCTTTGTACATAGGTAAAAGATGGGTTTGACAGAGTAGCTTCTTTTCCGTAAGCTATTCCTATGTTTGTATCGGTAGCTTTGGACCCCGGTTCAGAAGAACGGGCTCGAGAATTGGCTGATCTACTTGCCCAATATGGTTTTGAAAAGGTACAGCGGGGATTATGGGAGTCCGGTCTTGTGCATCCATCCAGCCTTGAACGGCTTAAACACGATATTGACCGGTTGACCGATGCCTATGATCGCATACGGATTTTCCAGTATCCTGTCGAAGGCACCCTGGTAATTTCTGCCCTGAGGGATAAAAAATGGCGCAAGCTTATTGCTAGACCATCAACATAAGGAGATATGTTCATGCTGCTTTCTGAATTAGGTAACCCAATCATGGAACTTAAAACTCAAATCTATGATACCTGGAGGCGTCTTTGACGCCGCAGGCTTTGATGAAAAAATAAGAAATCTTGAACAAAAAACCCATGATGCCGATTTCTGGAATGATCCATCCAAAGCAGAAAAGGTTATGAATGAAATCAAAGCTCTCAAAACCCGTTACGAACCTTGGAAAGCTTTGGTTGCAGAAATAGAAGATCTGGAAGTTCTCTATCAGCTTGCCAGTGCTGAACATGATGAGTCCCATGCACCGGAAATTGAGGCGACGTTTAAGGATATACAAAAACGCTTTGAAAAACAGAATTTGGTTGAACTCATGTCCGGTGAGGTTGACCAGAGCAGCTGCTTCCTTACGGTTCATGCCGGGGCAGGAGGTACTGAAGCCTGTGACTGGGCTCAGATGCTGTACCGGATGTATCTACGCTGGGCTGAACGCAGAGGCTTTTCCATCGAAGAAGTAGATATGCTGGAAGCCGAGGGAGGAATCAAGTCTGTTACGGTAAAGATCGAAGGCGATTATGCTTACGGATACCTCAAAGGTGAGACCGGGGTACATCGCTTGGTGCGAATTTCACCTTTCGATGCGAATGCCCGGCGGCACACATCCTTCGCTTCGGTGTATGTGTTTCCGGTACTCGATGATTCCATAGAAGTAGAGATTCGGCCTGAAGATCTTCGTATTGATACCTACCGTTCAGGTGGTGCTGGTGGACAGCATGTGAATAAGACCGACAGTGCAGTCCGGTTAACGCATCTGCCTACTGGTATTGTGGTCGCCTGTCAGAATGAACGGAGCCAGATAAAGAATAAAGCTACAGCTATGAGCATGCTTAAAGCCCGGCTCTATGAATACTATCGGGCAGAAAAAGAAAAGGAGAATGAACGCTTTGCCCAGGAAAAAAAGGATATATCCTGGGGTAACCAGATCCGGTCTTATGTGTTTCAACCATATACGCTGGTTAAGGATGCTCGAACAAAGGTTGAAGTGGGAAACATACAGGCGGTTATGGATGGCGATATAGATGTATTTATCGAGGAGTATCTCCGTTTTGCCTGGCATAATGCACAACAGTAGACATAGACTACTTACATTGTGCTTAATTTTCTTTTTTATTTTTTCTCTTACCTCTTTGTTTGGTTTAGGAAAATCTGAAGAAACCAAACAAGTTGAGTCTGTTGAAAAGCCAGAGCTAATCGTATATATCTGTGATGTAGATATATCTCAGATGCCTGAGGAACAAAAGATTGTCGGTCTTCGAATCCGTTCAGTTTTCGTTCAGACCTTAAAACATATTAATGAACGAAAACGAAGTGCTATAGAGGTAGCTCGATATAAAGAAAAAATCTGGCAAGAACAAAAAAACACTGCTGCAAAGGCTCTTGCAGAAGCACGAAATAATCGAGATATGCTTCTGTTTAAGGGTTATTCACAACAAAAGTACAAAATAGAATATGATAAAATGACTACTATAATATCTGATCTGGAAAAGAAATATATTAATACACTTAAACAGCCACCCAAAATAGCTGAAACTGCTCGGCTCGTTTTACATAAAGACACCGCCGGTGGCATCTTTGCTTCGGGACCACAGTCTGCAGAGCGGCAACAATTTTGTAAGGATCGAGGTATTGATTTTCTATTAATAAGTTCTTTACATGAATTGTTTGGACGTTGGGTTCTATCATATAACATATATCGTTCTATCGACAATATAGATATTTATTCTGATGCAATAGCCTTTTTACCGGAAGAATTAGAAACTATTTTGCCAAATATGGTTTCGGCCTTATACGAAGGTTTCTCTGGAAGTCCTACCGGCGCAGTAAAGGTTTCAGTTGAGCCATCTTCCGCTACTATTGCACTGGATGATGTATGTATGGGAAAAGGAATTACTTCAGTTATCGAAGGACCACCTGGAACAGTATCGGTTTCTATTAGTCATCCTGGATATTACCCACTTAACTTTTCTATGGACCGCACTCCAAATGAGTTACATACCGCAGAGGTATCCCTGACTCCAATTGCTGTACATGCTTTTGACATCGTCAGTTCAGTTCCGGAAATATATGACATTTATATTGATGGACTTTATCAAGGTAAAACTCCACTCACTATCGAAATGCCACAGGGTAATTATTCAATGCTTATAGTGAAAAAATCGGGCGATCAAGAAACACAATCGGTTCCCCTTATTCTTCAAACAAAGGATGGAATTGTACATGTTTCTGATACGTTGCTGCAATCCCAAAGTGAAAGACCAGTAGAAGGAGCTCGAAGAAAATTCTATAACGCTTTTGGTCGTTTTTGGATTGCTTTGCCTGTGGCATATGTTTTGAACGGAGTGGCAAATACCTATATAAATGCGATCTATTATAGTGAAAATCAAGATTTAGTTGATCCAGCAACAAAATGGTATTATTCAGCTCAAGCTGCCTGGCTTATTACTGGGGTCTTTTTAATTGAATCTGTTTATCGACTTGGATGTTACCTGTATAGTGCTAATAGAAAATCAAGCTCGGTTCTGGAACCACAAAAGAACTAAATTTTATTAAGGAAGGTACATGTGGTACAAAATACGTTTGCAGAAAAATTAAAGCGACTCATCGGGATTGGATCAAAAATTTCTGATGATTTTTTTGATGAACTGGCAGACCTGCTTGTAGAAGGTGATTTTGGAGCCTCAGAAGCCATTAAGACAGTAGAGATGGTTAAATTTCGCTCTAAAAAGGCAGGATTAGTTGTGAGCGATCAGATAAGATCCCTACTTGCACAAGTATTAATAGAAAAACTCTTACCTATTCCTGAAAATCATGGACTGTATAGGAAGCCAGATGCTTTAACTATTCTCTTGCTTCTTGGTGTGAACGGGGTTGGAAAAACAACCACCGGAGCAAAATTAGCTTATCGGTACCAGACTTTATTTCAAATGAAACCTATATTAGCTGCGGCAGATACCTTCCGAGCCGCAGCTATAGATCAACTCAAAATACACGGTGATCGCCTTGGTATTCGAGTTGTAGCCCATAAACAAGGTGGGGATCCGGCGGCAGTTATATATGACGCAATAGAAGCCGCCCAGGCTTCAGGAACACCAGTTGTTATAGGAGATACTGCGGGCCGGATGCATACAAAGACAGCCCTAGTTGAAGAATTAAAAAAAATAGATCGTATCGTTGCTGGAAAAGCCAGCAATGCTGTCTATTATAAATTACTAGTTCTGGATGCTACCACTGGACGTAATGCTTATACTCAAGCAGAGGTATTTCATAGTGCGGTAAAGCTAGATGGAGTAATACTGACAAAATATGATTCCAGTGCCAAGGGCGGGATAGTGTTTTCTCTTGCTGAGTCTTTAAAGTTACCGGTAATGTATATTTGTACCGGTGAAACCTATGGAGATATATATCCATTTAATCCGGAACAATTTGTGAAAACATTTATCGGATTAAGCTAATCGCTCTATGAAAAAAATAATGATGCCTGTTTTGTTTTTATTGATTTTACATAACGTTTTCGCTTCGGAATGGTATCGATCAGATTCTGGTGGCATTGCTCTGGAATCGCTTTCTTCTGTTCTTGCTTTGCGTGAGGAATATGCGCTTGAAGTAACCACGTGCGACGCTCTTAATTTACCCGATATTCTTAATAATCTTGAAAAGAATGCAGGCAGCATTGTTGCAGAATACCTCTATCATAAGAAACAAATTATTATGCGCCGTTATAAACTCTATGATGGTCAGAAAAAGTTACGATTAGTCTCCCAGTTTACAGCTCAGGGTTTTGTTTGGATCGAACGATATGACAGTAAACGACGGCTTTATGAAGAATATTGGTCTCTTGATGCATCTACATGGTATAAAAAGGTGTATCTTTTTAATAGAGAGAGGCCTACAACAACTCGAACCTATGTTGGTAATTTTAATAGGGATTGGTTGCTTTTATCTACTGATATATATCAATATGATCGGACAGGTTTTCTTCGCACTATTGAACGAAATATTCGGTCGAAAGATGTTGAATCTAATAGTACCGAGTGGTTTTCTAAAGATGTTCCATCCCTTTCTACTGTAAACAAACCCGGTCCTGGTAGTTCTGGAATTTCGTCAAATTCGTCTACAGATAGAGAAACAAGCATTCTCTATAGTTTGGATGTTCAAGGTCGGGTTATCCGAGAACAACATAAAAACAAAGATGGAATAATAGTATACGAGAAGATTAATACCTGGGAGAAGGATAGGGTGAGTTCTGTTCTTATTACAGAAAACGGAAAAATAACAAAAGTTGAATATACCTATGATAACCAGGGTAACCGTAGTAGTGAAAAATATTATTATGGATCAGAATTAGTTCGGCAAATTTTTATACAGGGTAAAAAAGAAACAGAAGAGCTGTATGACAAGGGGGAGCTTCTTTTACGGACCATCTGGGTTGATGGTGTCAAACAATCAGAATACCGGCCTAGCCGTCCTATACTACAACCGTAATTGTAGTATGTATAAAAAGGAATTACTTATGGGTAAATATCGATGGATTCGTTTTATTGCATTTCGTTATCTAGCTCGTTCTAGAAAAGGACGGCAATCTTCGGCTTCTATATCCAGTCGATTCGCTATACTGGGGATAGCTATCGGTGTTTTTGCACTTATTATGGTTATTGGTATTATGAATGGATTTCAGATGGGTTTTGTAGAAAGTATTCTTGAAATTTCTTCCTTTCATCTTCGGATCGAAACACCTGTAGATACACCAATTCCCTCATTGAAGGGTAATGCTATCAGATCTTCTCTCCCATTTACTGAGTTTCAAGCCCTTGTACGAGGAAATCGAAAAAAACAACAAGTGACCTTAATTAGGGGCGTCCCAGCTTCAATTAATGAACAAGACCCTGCTATGATACAAGCGCTGCATCTACAGAATGGTTCTTTTACAGTGACCGAACCGTCTTCTATTATAATAGGTGCAGAACTTGCCCGTAGTTTAGATCTACATGTAGGAGACTCAATTTCAGTAGCATCCATTGCGGGAGATCTTTTTTCAGAAACCAGACCAGAATTAGATACTTTCATTGTTATGGGTATCTTTCGTTCTAATTTTTATGAATTCGATGCTTCCTGGGCATTCATCAATCTAGATAGAGCCTTGGCTTTACAAGATGGTGCAGGAAAGATACAACTTGGTATTAAGCTTGTAGACCGATGGCAGGATCAAACAGTGATACATGATGTAATAACACAGAATTCATCATTACATGGTAAGATCAGTTCCTGGAGAGACTATAATAGATCCTTTTTTAGCGCCCTGCGAACTGAAAAATTAATTATGTTTTTTTTAGTTGCTCTTATTTTTGTTGTAGTTGCGCTTAATATTTATCAAGCTCAACGAAAAACGGTATTAGAAAGACGTGAGGAAATTGGTCTTTTACGTGCCCTGGGTGCTTCGGTGCAGGGGATACAAACTATTTTTATAACCGAGGGCCTCGTAGTTGGTTTTGCTGGGGCAACCGTAGGTTTAGTTCCTGCACTATGGTTTGCTGGTAATACTGCTTTCTTTTTTTCACTGCTTGAAGGATTTGTAAATGCTATTCTGAATTTGGTAAATTCCTTTCTTGGAATTTTATTTCATATACCAGTTCAGGAAGGTAGGGCTTTTGCTTTTTTCTCACCTCAGATTTTTTATATAAAAGATATTCCATGTAAGCTTGTGCCCTATGAGGTGCTCATTATCTATGGATTTGGCATTTTATCTGCCACCCTTGCAGCAGTATGGGCTGCATTACCATTGAGTAAGTTATTCCCTGCGGAGGTACTGCGGTATGATCAATAATGAAGTTTTTCAGGAATCTAATCCAGCCCTTGCAATTCGGGACGTGTATAAATCCTATATTTCAGGGTCTGAAACCTTGACAATTCTCAAATCTGTAACTTTTTCTGTACCCACCGGTGTAAGTGTTGCAATCACTGGAGAGAGCGGCAGCGGGAAAAGCACCTTACTTAATATTATCGGTGGACTTGACCGGGCGGATGCTGGTTCAGTGCGGGTTGGTACGTTTCACCTCGATCAGTTGTCTGAAACGCAGCTGAATGAATATCGGGGACTCCATGTAGGGTTTATTTTTCAATTTCATTATCTATTAAAAGATTTTACTGCCCTTGAAAATGTGTATCTTCCCGCATATATGGCAGGTGTTTCTAAAAAGGACGCTATAGAAAAGGCTCGGTTGCTTTTGACTGATGTGGGGATGGAACATCGGCTCCAGCATTATCCTAGCCAATTATCTGGTGGAGAACGTCAGCGAGTGGCTGTAGCCCGAGCTCTCATAAATAATCCCGATGTTATTTTAGCCGATGAACCTACAGGGAATCTAGATCGCTCAAACAGTCAAATTGTTGCGGATCTTCTCTTTATGAATGCAGAAAAATACCATAAAACGTTGCTAGTAGTTACCCATGATGACAGCATCGCCCAGCGGGCTAGTATACAGTATAGGTTAAATGCCGGTATTCTCGAAGGGTATACATATTCTGGAGCTACCCTATGAAACAACGGGTTCGGTTTTTCATCGCTCTTCGATACCTTTTAAGTCCCTCGCCTGAGGGTGATCGTTATCTGAGAGGTGCTGCTCTGGGAATCGCAATTAGTATGGTACCGATTATGATTACCCTTATTGTTTCTGATGGTATGATTCAGGGCATCACCAATCGCTACTTAGAATTAAGCACAGGGCACCTGCAGCTCTATTCTTACTTGGCCGGTGCTGATGAAGTTGCTTTACTTATGCCAAAATTACAAGGGATACCAGGAATTCGTATGGTAAGCCCTGAACGGGATGGTATGGGTATTCTTATTGGGCCCAAAGGAAAAACAGGTACATCCTTACGTTCAGTTGCAGCATCTTTTTTAAATTATGAAGGGACAAAACAATATCTTTCTGTTCTTTCAGGAGATTTACAGCTTCCTGATTCCCGAAGCTGTCTTCTTGGTACTAAAGCAGCAGACGCTATAGGTGCCAAACCTGGGGATACGATCCGGCTCATGACGGTACGAACCACTGATACTGGTACTATGATTCCCCGTATTACACCATTAAGAGTTAACGGTATTATTTCTTCTGGATATCGTGAACTGGACGCCCTTTGGTGCTTTATACCCTATGATTTAGGAAGAACTATTTTAGCATCTGATACCTCAAGGTCTTTTCTTGTGATTAAAACTGATAATCCCTATAAGGGGCTTGAAAAAATTCAAAAATTGATACAGGAACAACTGGGAGATGTGGTTGGAATATATAGTTGGAAAGAATTACAGGCTACCCAATTTCAATCCTTTGAATCTACCCGGCAAATATTACTGTTTATTATGGCGATTATTGTATTAGTCGCCGCAGTCAATGTTGCCTCTGCGACTTCCATGCTGGTGGTAGAACGACGTAGGGAAATTGCCATATTAAAATCCTATGGAGCTCGTCCAGGTGATATTGCAGGACTCTTTGCCTTCGGAGCAGGACTTACCGGACTAGTAGGAGCTTTTGTTGGGATCGCTGTAGGGCTTGGCATCGGGTATACTATTAATGAGATTATTCATGGATTGGAAATAGTTCTTTCTTGTATATCTAGCCTTTTTCATGGAAACCCAGTGGTCCTGTTGAATCCAGCCTATTATCTTGAACGTATACCAATTATTATTAATTGGTCTGTAGTTGCATTATTATTTTGTTTAACCGTTGTTGGTTCGATCATTGCAGCTCTAGGTAGTACTCTTAGGGCAGGCAAATTATCACCAGTAGAAATACTGCAAAAATTCTAGGGATACAACATATGCTATGTGATATATGCGGGAAGCGAGAAGCAATAGTTTTTATTCATCAAGTTGGAATAGGAGAAAATAGAGAGCTGCATCTCTGTTCTCAATGTGCTTATGAACATGGACTTCAGCATCTAGAAGGTGATGTTGGAAAAGCCCTTATTGAGTTATTAAAAAAAATCCCGATAGATAACACCCCGTTGTCAGAATCTATTGAAACAAAAGGATCAATGCAGTCGGGGAAACAGAAAAAAAAATACCCAGATCGTTGTCCTGTTTGCGGGAACACGATTCAGGATATTAAAAAGACTGACCTTGCGGGCTGTGAAACATGTTGGGAACTTTATGGTGAATTGTTATTAAGTTCTATCAAAAGACAACGGTCAGGAGTACCATATCATGGCCGTTTTTCTGTCAAACTTTCTAAAAGCATGACTTTAAAAATGGAGCTGGAGTATCTTAAACAACTTTTACAGACCGCTGTCGCCATGGAAGATTATGAACAGGCCGCTATATACCGGGATAAAATTCGATTACTTGAGCAGGGAGTATAAGCCTGTGAATACTACTTATCTTGACCCTTGGTTCTGGTTTAATGATAATCCTGATCTGGATTGTGTGGTTTATTGCAGACTTGGATTATATAGAGCTCTTTCGGGAGAACTGTTTCCTCATCGTTGTTCCAATGAGGATTTGGAAAGAATTCAAAATAAGATCATCCTGATCCTCAATGAGCTTATCGGTAATAAACTGTTACTTATTACATCAGAAAACCTAGGCGATAGCCTTACTTCTGCCCAAGAAATATTTGATGATTCAGACCTCATCTTATTACAAAATGGACAAACGCTTGTTCTCGGTCCAAAAGGTATGCTTTTTCTTATCAACAAAAATTCCCATGTGTTTTTTTCACAGATAGGACCAGGATTTCTGGCTCTAGATTCTTTTCAAGAATTGCTCACTCTGGATGAAACTCTTGATACAGAACTCACCTGGGCTTGCTCAGAAACCTATGGATTTCTAAATCCAGATCCCATCCATACCGGCAGTGGATTAGAATGTAGGGCTCTACTATTCATGCCGGGAACCATAGAAAGTGGTATGTTTGAACGGGCGGTGAAAAGCTTAATATCTCAGGGTTTTGAATTATCACTCTATCAAGGCGAACAATCAGCAGAAGATTCGGCCCGGACAGAAACCTCTTTTCCCCTGGTCTATCTTCGCTATTCAGTCTCTCCAGGTATGTCTGAACAAGATGGTCTTGAACAGATACGCAATGCTTTGAATGGCCTTATTAAGGGAGAACGGGCTACACGGGAGCGATTAGTGCAAAAGCTTTCCGATGAAATTCTCGATAAAGCAAACCGAGCATTCGGGATTCTGACCCACGCTCATCTCCTTTCAAGGGATGAATGTCGGAAACTACTTTTAGACCTTCGTAAAGGTCTTGTCTATAACTGTATTTCATTTCAGGGCAATCAAGGACTCCTCGCTGATATTGACCGCTTATGGTTTTCGACCGAAACTTTAGTACGACAACGTCTGGCGATAGTACCAGAACAACAGATAACCGATAATTATGTACAAAGCCTCCGGGCAAAACTTGTCCGGAGCGTGCTTTCGCAGTACCATATAGAGAGGGGGATGTAGTTTGTTTAAAGGTCTTACCCAACGGGCACAACGAATACTTACCGTAATAGCCCAGGATGAAGCTCGACGTTTTCATAGCGATCAGCTTCTTCCTGAACATATACTTGTTGCTGTGATTAGGGACGGATCTGGTACAGCCTGCAGAGCTTTGGAAGATTTAGCCATAGATTTGCAGGATTTCCGTCATGTTTTAGAACGGGAAATTCCGCAAAAGACCGGTACCTTTATTTTCGGGGATGTACCGCCTTCCCGCCGGGCTCGAACCTTACTCGAAGCTGCCGCTGAGGAAGCCCGCAGTTTTGGTCATGAATATGTAGGTACTGAACATTTATTGCTCGCGTCCATAAGAGAGGAGAATTCTCCTGCAGCACGGTATTTAGTGGAAAAACATATTAGCCCAGAAATGCTTCGTTCCACAGTGCAACTCGTACTTGGGCAGATTCGGGATGATGGTCCTGTTGAAGACCCCCGGGATAGCGCCCATACGGCCGGTTCAAATCCTTTCGGGACAGGAACACCAAGCGGGCAAAAGAACACCCGGACGCCCATTATCGATGAATTTTCCCGGGACCTTACGGCCATGGCCCGGCTTGGTTCCTTGGATCCCGTCATTGGCCGTGAAAAGGAGGTTCGCCGGGTAGTACGGATTCTTGCCCGACGAACTAAGAATAATCCGATCCTTGTAGGCGAACCTGGTGTGGGCAAAACCGCCGTAGTCGAAGCCCTGGCCCAGCTTATTGCATCTGAAAATGTTCCAGAAATATTAGCGGATAAACGACTCCTTGCCCTCGACCTAGCCTCGGTAGTGGCCGGAACAAAATACCGCGGCGAGTTTGAGGAACGGCTCAAAAAAATCATGAAGGAAATCAGTCAGGCGGGAAATATCATCCTCTTTATTGATGAAATTCATACGGTTATCGGTGCCGGTGGTGCGGAAGGTACTATCGATGCCTCTAACATGCTCAAGCCCGCCCTTTCCCGGGGAGAAGTTCAGTGTATTGGCGCTACAACCCTCGCTGAATATCGGAAGCACTTTGAAAAGGATGCGGCTCTCGAACGGCGTTTCCAGATGGTACCCGTAGAAGAGCCAAGTCTTGAAGAAACTATACAGATTCTTAAAGGAATCAAGAAACGCTACGAGGAACATCACCGTGTTATCTATAATGATGGAGCAGTTTTAGCGGCGGCAACCCTGGCCCAGCGCTATATCACCGGCCGGTTCATGCCCGATAAGGCGATTGATCTTTTGGATGAAGCTGGGGCGAAACGAAAACTCGAAACCGATATCAAGCCCGCCGAATTAAGTGAAATAGAAAACGAAATTAAACGGCTTACGGAAGAAAAGGTTCGCCTTGTGGCCGCCCAGGACTATGAAAAGGCTGCAGAACTGAGGGACCAAGTCCGGTCCCTCAGGTACCAGCTCGAATCGGTAAAACAGGCCTGGGAACGTCTTTCCCGGGAAGAACGGCCTGCAGTTACCGAAGCTGACATACGTCAGGTTGTTGCGGAAGCCACAGGAATCCCCCTGGCACGGCTCGAAGAAAGTGCATCCCGTAAACTGTTACGGATCGAAGAAGAACTGCACCGTTCGGTTATAGGACAGGACGATGCGGTTCAGCGGATTGCTGCGGCCATCCGGCGCAGCAGGGCAGGGGTATCTTCTCTCAAACGCCCCCAGGGGTCATTTATATTCTTAGGGCCCACCGGGGTCGGTAAAACCCTTTTGGCAAAACGCCTTGCGGAGTATCTTTTTGGAACCGAAGAAGCCCTGGTTCGCATAGATATGTCTGACTATATGGAAAAACACAATGCCTCCCGTCTTGTTGGAGCTCCCCCCGGCTATGTAGGGTATGAAGAAGGCGGGGTGCTTACAGAAAAAATCCGTCGAAATCCCTATCGGGTTATCCTTTTTGATGAAATAGAGAAAGCCCACCATGATGTCTTTAATCTTTTGTTACAGGTTTTGGAAGAGGGGGAACTCAAGGATAATCTGGGGCATACGGTAAGTTTCCGGAATACGGTCATCATTATGACGAGCAATGCAGGGGCCCGTGAAATTTCCCGAGATGCTCGCCTTGGATTTAACCCCGATTCGGGCATTATGAACCTGGAAGAAATCCGCTCAGCCGCCCTGGCAGAACTTAAGCGTCTCTTTAACCCTGAATTCATTAATCGGGTTGATGATATTGTCGTGTTCCATGCCTTGAGCCGCGAACAGGTTCAGGCAATCCTGGCCCTTGAAATTCAGGAATTGAATAAACGGCTCCATGACCAGGGGTACTCGATTCAGGTTAAACAGAGTGCCCAGGATATTTTAATAGAAAAGGGCTGGGATCCCAAATATGGCGCCCGTCCCATGCGCCGGGCTATCCAAAAAGAATTAGAGGATGTCCTGGCCGTGTTAATTCTTGAACAGGAATATCCCGCTGGAACAATATTTATAGCCGAAGACCGGGATGGAAAAATCAGCATCAAATCAAAAAAGAATAAGCCGACCCTGCTAACCACGGTTCCGGCTGTTTCCTCAGAACCGATTAGCAAATCCTAGGAGGAATATATGGTTTCCTTGCTACTCAAGGGGGCAGACAAAATGATAACTCTCACCCCCTCTAAAATTATTGCGGTGGGCCTTAATTACCATGCCCATGTGCAGGAAAGCAAGGTCTTTGATTTAAAGAAACTCGAAGTACCCACAGAGCCAGTACTCTTTGCCAAGACCCCCAACGTTCTCGTGGGACCGAATGAACCCATTGTCATACCCGCCTTCCTCAAGGAATATCATTTTGATGAACCCCGGGTCGATCCTGAGGCAGAACTGGCTATCATCATCGGAAAAAAGTGCAGGCATGTACTTGAGCACGAAGCCCTCGACTATGTACTGGGATATACCTGCTTTAACGACGTGAGCCAGCGGAATATTCAAAAGCTCGATGCCTCTGGCTGGTTCCGTGGTAAATCCTTTGATACCTTTGGTCCCATAGGCCCTGTTATCGTACCCCCATCTCTACTGCCAGATCCCCAACGTCTTGCCATTACCTGCAGGATTAATGGAAAAACCACCCAGGCCGCTTCCACCGCTGATATGATCTTTTCAATAAAAAAGCTGATTGCTTTTATTTCCATAAATTTCACCCTCGAGGCTGGGGATATTATTGCAACGGGTACCCCCAGCGGTGTGAGCCCCATAAAGGCCGGAGACGAAGTTGAGGTCGAAATAGAAGGCATTGGCATACTGCGGAATCCGGTTATCGAGGAAGTCCGATAAATGCATAATCTGGAAGCCCATTTTTCTCAATTTCGTAACAATACCATAGGAATTGATAAGTTCCTGACAGGTCCCTATGGGGAAGTTCCCCTGGTATATGCCGACTGGATTGCCTCGGGAAGGCTGTATGGCCCCATCGAAGAACGGATGCTGAAGATTGCCTATCCCTATGTGGCAAATACCCATTCAGAGTCGAGCGCCCTCGGGGCCAGCATGACCCGGGCCTACCATGAAGCACGGCGGCGCATTAAAGCCTATGTCAATGCCTCCGCTGATGATGTGCTTATTACCGCCGGTTCAGGTATGACCGGTGCGGTCAATAAACTGCAGCGTATTTTAGGATTGCGGATCCCCGAGCGCGCTCGCGGCCTCTGTGGCAGGGGAGTCTGCGAAATACCCGAAGCCCAACGGCCTGTGGTGTTTATCTCCCATATGGAACACCATTCAAACCACACAAGCTGGCTTGAGTCCTTAGCCGATGTGGTCATTCTTGAACCGGATGAACAACTTCTGGTACAGGTTGATGAACTGGAACGCCAGCTTAAGCGCTATGCTGCTCGTCCTGTTAAAATTGGTGCCTTTTCGGCGGCCTCAAATGTAACGGGCATCAGGCCCCCCTACCGGGAACTGGCCCGGGTGATGCACCGCCATGGTGGCATCGCCCTCGTCGATTTTGCCGCCGCCGCACCCTATGATCCCATTGATATGCACCCTGAGGGGGACCCGGAGGGCTATCTGGATGGTATTTATTTCAGTCCCCATAAATTTTTAGGTGGTCCAGGATCACCGGGGGTAGTGATATTCAATAAGCGCCTGTATCATAACAGCACCCCCGATGATCCCGGCGGCGGCACCGTAAAATGGACCAACCGATGGGAACGGGCCCACTATGTGGATGATATTGAAATGCGGGAAGATGGTGGAACCCCGGCCTTTCTCGGTACGATTCGAGCCGCCCTCGCCATGGATCTCAAGGCTACCATGGGTACCGATGCAATCCATGAACGGGAAGCTCAGCTCATCAACCTGACCTTTGATACCCTGGCAGAGCTGCCCCAGCTTCATCTGTTAGCTCAGGAACAACGGGAACGGATCGGAGCTGTATCCTTTTATTTTGATCACCTGCATTATAACCTCGTGGTTCGCCTCCTCTCTGAGCGCTATGGAATTCAAGTCCGGGGCGGCTGTTCCTGCGCGGGTACCTATGGCCATTATTTATTGCATATTGATAAGAAATGGTCCCATGCAATTGCCTGCCAGGTGGATTCGGGGGATCTATCCAAAAAGCCCGGGTGGGTTCGGCTATCCCTGCATCCAACCATGACCAATGATGAGCTTGCGTATATCCTTGGGGCTATTAAGGAAATAGGGGAAAAGGGTCTTGAATGGGCAGAGGACTATTATTTCGATAAAACCTCCGGTGAATATTTTAGAAAAGACCGTCAGGATTTTACCGCCTTTTCCATGGAAAGCCTCTTCATACCTTTTTAAGAACCCATACATGATCTGCAGAGTCTGGCAGACAGTACTCAGGGGGACCTTAAAAATTAACATTTTTTAGAGATCCCCATGAGGTTTTCTGCAGGGGCCTGCGGTCAGTACATAAAAAATTCTTCAAAATTTTTAGTTGCAATATGTAGTGTAAAATATTATATTATGCAATATAATATGCATGGAGGATTGTATGGAATCTAGTATTTATCAATTAAATGCCATACGTAATGATGGTTCAAACTGTGACTTTGCTCAGTATAAAGGAAAAGTCTTATTAATCGTAAATACCGCAAGCAAGTGCGGCTTTACGCCCCAATATAAGGGCCTTGAAGCACTCTATGAAAAGTATAAGGAACAGGGGCTCGAAATAATTGGATTTCCCTGTGACCAGTTTGCCCACCAGGAACCGGGTTCCGACGAAGAGATTGCTCAGTTCTGTTCAATGAATTATGGGGTGACATTTCCAATTATGAAAAAGATCGAAGTGAATGGTCCCAATGCACACCCGGTTTTTCAGTGGCTCAGAAAGAGAGCACCCGGAGCAATTGGTGATTCCATAAAATGGAATTTCACCAAATTCCTCGTAGCAAAGGATGGTACCTCAGTGAGAAGGTATGCACCGACCGTTGAGCCGAAACAAATCGAATCAGATATTCAAGCAGCCCTTGCATCATGAAAGAGGAACTTCTGCTTTCGAACCAGATCTGTTTTCTCGTATATAGGCTCGATCGGGAAATTCAGGCTTCCTATAGGCCCTTATTGGATGTTCTTGGCTTAACCTATCCGCAATACCTTGTCATGCTCGTCCTCTGGGAACTGGGGCAGGCTGAGGTGGGTAAGCTCTGTTCCCTGCTTAATCTGGATACGGGGACTATTTCCCCATTGCTGAAACGGCTTGAAAAATCTGGTTTGATTCATCGAAAACGTTCAGAGCAGGATGAACGGGTCGTTGTGGTAAGCCTGACCGATGCGGGGAAAGCGCTTGAAGAGCAGGCTCTTTCGGTTCCGCAGCATATGTATTCCTGCCTTTTTCATAATGCAGAAGAATATGTTGCATTAAAACAAATGCTTGGTAACTATATTGATCGGCTTTCTTCATAAACGAGGGGGCTTACAGGCAGCAGCGGGTACCTCTCAAACTTGGCTGATTTCAGAGGTACCCCGCTCTATACCTTATTCAATGATTAAATAACTGTTCCGGGGTAGAGGACTGCGTTCTTCGGGATGACAATAATACCATCGACAATATGGTAGTGACCATAGTCCCCATCGGTCCGGTTCAGGTCATCGATGCCGATACGGCAGCCTTCCCCGATCCGGGCATTCTTATCTATGATTGCACCTTTTACAATGGTCCCCTTGCCGATACCAATATCGGGGAGTCGAGCCTCGGCATTCTGCCGCTTTTGCTCTTCGGACTCGTAAAAGTCAGCACCCATACAGACCACCCCATTAAGGCTTGCCCCGGATTCTATGATGGTTCGGATACCGACAATGGAATTGGAAATCGATGCATTGGTGATGATACAGCCCTCTGCAGCAATAGACTGGTTCATGTTGCTGAAGTTCATTTTTGAAGGAGGCAGGTTGCGCATGTGAGTATAAATCGGGGATTTTTCATCATAAAAATCAAACTTCGGGGTAAGGCTGGTAAGATCAAGGTTTGCTTCGTAGAAGTTTTTAATGGTTCCGATATCTTCCCAGTATCCATCATAAATATAGGCATTTATTTTTTTCTTGCCAATGAGGGAAGGAATAATTTCCTTGCCAAAGTCGGTAAAGTCATTGTCCAGGCTCGATTCCATGGCATCCGCATCAAAGACATAGATCCCCATGGATGCCAGGTATTCCTTGCCCTTTGTTCTCCGGTCTTGTAGTAATTCAGTAGGTATCTTGAAATCGTTGATATCCTTCACCGGTCCTGGTTTTTCAAGAAATTCGGTAATTTCATTTTTCTTGTTTGCCTTGAGGATTCCAAGCTGGCTCGCATCTTCCCGAGTGACAGCGGTGCATGCGATGGTCACCTCTGCGCCGGATTCCTTATGTTGTCTCAGGAGTTCCTGCAGATCCATCCGGTACAGCTGGTCCCCCGACAGGATGAGGTAATGGCTCGGGTTCTGGGTCCTGAAGTGGATAAAGTTTTTCCTTACCGCATCGGCGGTACCTTCGTACCAGCCTGAATGTTCAAAGGTCTGTTCTGCCGCAAGAATTTCGACAAAACCCCGGGAGAAGGAGTCAAAATTATAGGTATGGGCTACATGCATATGGAGGGATGCAGAGTTGAACTGGGTTAAAATATAGATTTTTCTTAAATTTGAGTTGATGCAATTTGAAATAGGAATGTCTACGAGCCGGTATTTCCCGCCAAAAGGAACTGCCGGTTTTGCCCGGGATTGTGTTAAGGGAAATAGCCTTGTTCCTTTACCTCCACCAAGGACAATAGAAAGTACCTCTGTCATTTTGCTCCTCCTGAATGTTTGTTTTGCACCATCCTTTTTTCTTAGTATAAGATGAGATATTCCATCTGTCGATACTTTCTTGGTATAATTTCTGTATGAATAAGGCCAATACACAGGCACCAGAGACCGAAAATCCTAAGGCTCAAGAACGGATTTTGGATGAACTGCTTACAAACCCCGCATTTGCAGAGCATATTGTTCTTGAAAAACGGCTTCCCGCGGTGCCGCCGAGCATGGCACCCATACCGGATGATGTCGATCCCCGCCTGAAAGAAGCGTTATACAGCCGGGGTATCCAGGCCCTGTATACCCACCAGGTTAATGTTTGGAACCATGTCCGATCAGGCAGACACACCATCGTGGTAACTCCGACCGCATCGGGAAAAACCCTCTGTTATAATCTACCAACCCTGCAGGCTTTGCTTGAGGATGAGCATGCCAGGGCTTTATACCTCTTTCCGACCAAGGCTCTTTCTCAGGATCAACAGGCGGAACTCAATGAGCTGGTTAATGGCAAATCAGGTGTTCTTCCTATTAAGGTGTGCACCTATGATGGGGATACCCCGGATTCCTTACGGATCGCTGCCCGAGATACCGGTCGTATTATTGTATCCAATCCCGATATGCTCCATGCGGGTATCCTGCCTAATCATCCCAAATGGATAAAGTTTTTTTCCTGTCTTAAATATGTTGTCATTGATGAAGCCCATACATATCGTGGTGTTTTTGGCAGTCATGTGGCCAATGTCCTGCGTCGGCTATTGAGGATTGCTGCCTTTTATGGTTCCCATCCGGTGATGATCCTCTGTTCTGCCACCATTGGAAACCCAAAGGAACTGGCTGAACAACTCATCGGTCAACCAGTTTCATTGGTAGATAAAAATGGAGCTCCCAGGGGTGAAAAAAGAATCGTTCTTTATAATCCCCCCTTAGTAGATGCGGTTCAGGGGATTCGGCGCAGTGTGGTAACTGAAAGCCGCCGCTGGACCGTATCCCTGCTTCGATCCGGGATTAAGACTATTCTTTTTGCCCACTCCCGACTCAAAACCGAAGTGGCCGCTTCCTATATACGGGAAGATCTGGCAAATATCTATACGGATAATCATCATATCCGAGTAGAGCCATACCGGGGAGGTCTCCTACCCAACGAACGGAGGGAGATTGAAAAGGGCCTTCGGGATGGGACAATTCAGGGCGTGGTTTCAACCAATGCCCTGGAGCTGGGGATCGATATTGGCGGCCTTGATGCGGCGGTAGTAGCGGGATTTCCCGGCTCCTTTAATTCCTTCTGGCAGCAGATTGGCCGGGCTGGACGCCGGGGCGGCACTTCTGTCGCGATTTTTATTGCCTCTTCGTCGCCGTTGGACCAGTATATCATCAATCACCCCGACTGGTTTTTCCGCAGTTCCGCCGAAGAAGCCCGGCTCGATCCGGACAATCCCTATATCCTCACGGACCATGTAAAGTGTGCTGCCTTTGAACTTCCTTTTACGGATGCAGATATGGACCTAGGGAGAGACCCATTTGGCTCAAAGGTTCAGGATGTGCTTGAGTATCTCGAAGAAGAAGGTATTGTCCGGGCTGTTTCAGGCCGCTGGTACTGGGCTGATCGATCTTACCCAGCGGAAAGCATCAGTCTCCGTTCGGCCACTGCAGATAATGTGGCTATTATCGACACGACCCAGGGACGGAATATCGTAATCGGTGAGATGGACCGGCCAAGTGCCAAGGAACTGGTCTTTGATAATGCGGTATATATGCATCGGGGGCGTCAATACCTCGTTACAAAACTCGATATTCAGAAGCGAAAGTGCCTCGTGGAAGAGGCGAATGTCAATTATTATACCGATGCCCTGGTTAAAACAGACATTAAAGTACTATCAGAGGATGAAAAGCTTGATGTACCAGGATCATGGTGTCGTCTTGTTCTGGGGGATGTGCTCGTACGATCCCAGGTGGCCAAGTTTAAAAAAATCCGTTTCCATACCCATGAAAACATAGGTTACGGCACCATAGAATTACCCGAAGAAGAATTGCAGACCCGGTCTTTGGCATTGCTTCTTGAGTCTGATACGAGCCTGGGTACAGCCCTTCAGGGCCGGGATGAACAGGAAATAGGGCGAATTTTATCCGGTATTGGTTCCCTTATAAAGCGGATTGCCCCCATCTTTGTCCTCTGTGATCAGCGGGATATCGGTATTTCAGAACGGGTACGGGATACCCATTTCATGGTACCCGCTCTCTATATATATGACCATTACCCGGGAGGAACAGGGCTTGCGGAGGCTTTGGTCCAAAAGATTCCCAGTCTTGTGCAAACTGTAGCGGAAACGGTGGCCGCCTGCCCCTGTGAGTCGGGCTGTCCCAGTTGTGTGGGACCCGATGGAGATAAGGCGGCGGTTCTCGATTTTTTAAGACCGGTACTGGACCATGGCGGGAAATCTTAAGGCCCGGCTCGAACGGATCCGTGCCCAAGGAAGTTCGAGTCTCAAGCCTCAAGTTGATGGTTCCTTGCACTGGGAGGCTCTCGACTTAGCACACCGACAGAAAAGTCAATATGCAGACCCAGTCACTCCTGCCACTTTTCCGCCTCCCTGGGTCAGTCTCGACCGATTGGTTCTTTTTCGCAGGGAACTCATTCCCTTGGAAGTCCGGGCTCATGAGACAGGGAATCTTTCAGAGTTTTTTACCATTTTATGTCGGGGATTAATACAAGCAGGACCAGGAATCAACCCGCAGGACTTACTGTTTTTTGACCTTGAAACGACGGGCCTCTCTGGAGGCGCTGGAACCGTGGCCTTTCTTGCAGCCTTTGGTGAATTTACAGGGGCTTCCCTCGAAATTCGTCAGTACCTCCTCCTGGATTATCCTGGAGAATCTCTTTTTATAGAACATATCGAAAAAGAACTAACGAGGAAGCCTCATAGGGTGCTTGTATCCTATAACGGGAAAGCCTTCGACATCCCGCTGCTCCGCAGCCGTTTTATTCTGCAGGGACGATTATTGCCAGAAACGGATCATATCGACCTGCTTCCGCTTTCCCGGCTTCTCTGGACCGGTCTGGTCCCTTCTTGCTCACAGGCTAATCTTGAAGCCTTTGTGTTACAGAAGGGCCGTCAGGATGATATTCCTGGCGCCTTGGCCCCACAAATATGGTTTTCCTTCCTCAGAGAGGGGCCTCAGGGTGAAGCCCTTATGAATCTCCTTTCCGTTTGTCATCACAATCTGCTTGATATTCAGGGCCTGGCAGAACTGTTTACGCTTCTGCTCCACATTGGGTCAAGGCCCCTTGAGGTCCTGGAAACCATTCCCTTTAATCTGGACCGGCTTGCTCTCCTTTGGCCTGCAGGGGACCTCCAGCTAGCCATACTGCATGAGGCTGCACGGCGTGGTTCTGCCCGGGCGCTCTTTGCACTTGCCCGCTTGGCGCGGCAGGATAGTGACTGGGATGCATACCGTCGCTATTTAGAACAGATCCTCCAGGTTCCCTCTTCTGCGCCAGGGCTGTCTGCGTCTGCCCTGCGGCTTCGAGCAAGCATTGCCCTGGCTTCTTTTTACGAATGGAAAAAAGGGGACCTGGAACAGGCTGAGATGTATACGAGGCTTGCTCTGGGCTTGCTCGAAGCCGCAGGCGCCGAACGACGCAGGGCCGGCGCCAGAGGTCTTGCTCCTTCCATCAATATGAAGCTGGAAAAACGCCTCAAGCGGATTCTGGCAAAGCGGCAGAGATCCCCTTAGGAAGCGGTGTACCTACTAATGCGGTGCGCCCTTGGCATCTGTATGACCCCGGAAGCGGTGCGGATCCAGGAATGGGGCGTCGCATCTGGTAGGCCCCGATTAGGACAATTATGCGAACTTGCTTTTAATTTGGGCAAAGTAGTCGGCGGCTTCGTCGGCGGTTTCTATGGCCGCTTCGCCTTCATGGTATTCCACCAGGTGCTGGGGAATTTCTTCCAGGAAGGGTGAGTGACTACATTCTGCCAGGCTCTGAAGCCGGCGGCGTTTGCGGCAACTGGTGATAAAGAGTTTGTCCCGGGCCCGGGTTATGGCCACATAAAAGAGACGCCGTTCTTCCTCTATGTTGCCATCCCCTTCCTCCAGGCTCCTCGCGTGGGGAATGAGCCCATCCTCGGCGCCGGCGATGAACACCACGGGGAACTCCAGCCCCTTGGATGCGTGGATGGTCATCAGGTTAACCTTGCCCTTGCCCGCTTCTTCGTTGTCATCGTCCCGGGTTATAAGGCTTATCCGGTTCAGGTAGGGGAAGAGGGTGGGGTCAAAGTTGTCCGGGTCGTTTTCCCAGGTTTCGATGGACTGGATTAGGTGTTCGATGTTTAAAAATTTCCAGCGGGCAGCCTTTTCGTTTTTGTTATATTCGGTGACCAGGTAGCTCCAATAATCGATATTGTCCACCAGGGCCCGGACCTTTTTAGCCAGACCCCGTTTTCCGAGCATTTCGCCCCGGAAATATTCGATGAGGGTAATAAAACTTTCCACATCAACGCGGCCCTTTTCGGGAAATAGGGTGTCCTTGGCATAGCGAAGCTGGTTCATCGCATCCCAGACTGAGGTCTGATGCTGTTTTGCATGGGTGGTGATATGTTCGATGGAGCTTTTGCCGATACCCCTGCGGGGGGTGTTGATGATTCTGAGGAGGTTCACATCATCATCGGGATTTGCGATAACCCGGAGGTAGCTGATGATGTCCTTTATTTCCTTGCGCTGGAAAAAGCTGGTGCCCCCTGAGACCCGGTAGGGGATGTTTTCAGCCAGGAAGGCTTCTTCGATATGCCGGGTCATGGAGTTGGTGCGGATTAAAACGCCGAAATCATCGTACTTTAATTTTTCTTTCATCATGATGGAACGGATCGATTGGGCAATAAAGTCCGCCTCATCGCTCTCGTTTTCAGGATAAAAAATTTCTATCGGTTTGCCGCCTCCGTTGCCAGACCAGAGTTTTTTATCCTTTCGGTTTGTATTGTGGGAAATAACCCCATTGGCCGCTTCCAGGATGGTACTGGTAGAGCGGTAATTTTGTTCCAGCTTAATTTCCACCAGGTCCGGAAAATCCCGTTCAAAGTTCAGGATGTTTTCGTAATTTGCACCCCGCCAGGAATAGATGGATTGGTCGTCATCGCCGACGACGCAGACATTCCGGTCCGCCAGAAGATGCATCATGTGGTATTGGGTAAGGCTCGTGTCCTGGAACTCATCGACCATGATATAGCGGTACCGGTGGCGGTAGCTTGCAAGTACATCAGGATGTTCTTCGAAAAGCTGGATGGGCAATACCAAAAGGTCGTCAAAATCTACGGCATTGTATACCTTTAGACTGCTCTGATATTCCTTGTAGACCCGTTCATACTCGTCGTTAGCCCCATCTCCCCAGTGGTAGCGGCCGATTTTAACGTTGGAAAAAAGCTGGCCGATTTTATACAGGTCCGCTGTTTCCGTAGAGAGGCCGCATTCTCGGATGCAATCCTTAATGAGCTGAGTCCGGTCGGTTTCATCATAAATAGAAAAATTATGCCGGTATCCCAGGCGGTCGATATGGGAACGGAGAATCTGCACCCCGAAGGCGTGAAAGGTGCTCACCGTAAGGTTTTGCAGCTTTTTTCCTGTCAGTTCCCGGACCCGCTCTTCCATTTCCCGGGCCGCCTTATTGGTAAAGGTTAAAGCAAGGATGGCCGATTGGGGGATACCCTGCTCGAGCATATAGGCAATCCGGTAGGTGATAACCCGGGTTTTCCCTGACCCTGCACCGGCAATAATGAGTACCGGCCCTTCTATGGTCGTTACCGCCCGGATTTGCTGTTCATTCAGTTCCTTTTCAAAATTCAATTTTGTCATAGGTGCTTCTTATATTTTTTTAACAAAGATGGCAAAGGCTGAAATCCCCAGCATGGCCACGGCGGTCACAATACAACCGGCTAGGGCCACGCCGATAATGACCGCCAGGAGGGTCTTTTTTTTATCCAGGCCCAATATCCAGGCGCCGAGGGTGCCGGTCCATGCACCGGTAACCGGCAGGGGGATGGCCACAAAGGCCGCAATGCCGAGCCAGCCCCAGGCTTCCACCTTTTCGTGGACCTTGCCCCGGGCCCGCTCAACAAAGGCATCAAAGACTGTTTTATACCATCCCCAATGGTATAAAAGCCGGTGCCCCGTGGAAAGAAAAATCCAGCAGACCGGAGCAACCAGGGCATTAATACCAACACTGTACAGCAGAGCCAGATACCAGGGCATGCCCTGAGAGAGGGCGAAGGGAATGGCTCCCCGCAGTTCTGATATGGGTAGAAAGGCAAAAAAGGTGGTCCAAAAGAGGGTCTGTGGACTCATAGTGTTTCCTTACATCATAATATAGAGCGTCCCCAGCATAATGGTTACCAGGGTAGTAGGCAAGCCCACCTTCAGGTAGGTCCCGAAGGATATATCAATATCGAACCGTTTTGCGATTTCAGCGACAATCAGGTTGGCCACCGACCCCAGGAGGGTCAGGTTGCCCGCATAGGTGCTTGCCATGGCCAGCACCAGGTAGAATTGTTCCGTATCAGCAAAATACTGGGCCAGGGGCCGCATGAGCATGACCGCGGGTACGTTGGAAATGAGATTGGACAGCACCAGGGTAAAGGCAGAAAGGCCGGCCATGCTCTGGCCGACGAGGGGGAGGGCTTTGGCTACGAACCAGGAGAAGGCAGATGTTTTTGCCACCGCGGCGGTAATAATGAAAAGACCCCCAAAAAAGGCAATGATGGTCCAGTCCAGTTCTGCAAAGACCCGTTCGGGTTTTATCCGGCGGGTGGTGAGGAGCAGGGCTGCGGCGACCATGGCGGCGGCATAGACCGGAGCATCCAGGATGAAGGCAATAATCATAATAAGAATTGCAATAAGGCTCTTATACAGCAAGGGCTTATAAAGGCGCTGGTCTGAGAGGCCTTCCTGAGCAAGATCTGTAACCGTTATTTTTTCATTTCCTGCAAATTCCATTTTAAAAACGATGACCGTCAGAAAGTATGCCACGAGGAGGCCCAGAACAGAAGGAATCGCCAGCCGAGACAGGAAGCGGCCAAAGGGAATGCCGCTCGATGCACCGATCAGCATGTTCTGAGGGTTGCCGATAATGGTTGCCGCCGAGCCTATATTCGCCGAAAGAGCCAGGGCGATGAGGTAGGGAACCGGATCCCGTTTTGCCCGTTTGCAAAGGACCGCCACAAGGGGCGTTAACATGATACAGATGGTATCGTTCAGGAACAGAGCAGAGAGCACCGCCGAGGAAACCATGACCAGGCCGAGCAGTTTCCGGGGCCGGTCCGCAGCCCGGAGCACCAGATTCCCTGCCAGGTCAAAAAAGCCGGAGAACTTCAGGTTGGCCGTAATAATCATCATCGATAGGATGAGAATCAGGGTACTGAGATCGATGGCTCTTGCGGCTTCTTCCGCAGAAATACCACCCAGGGCGATGAGAAAGGCTGCCCCCGCAAAAGCAATGGTAGCCCGGTTCATTTTGAGTCGGGGAAGCCTGCCGATAGCGATTCCAATCAGAGCCAGGAGTATGACCCCATCGACCAGCACAGTCTGGCCCCAATCTTTAAAAATGGTAAGAAATATCATATTCATATTGATGAAATCCTTCGTCTACTCTTACATAGAGCTATTTATCAAAACATCATGGTGAGGCGATTAGCCTGCTTACTCATACCATGTGAGAAGTTTCGCCAGGGCTTTCCCTGCCTTTCCCCGATGGCTGATGCGGTTCTTCTCGTCCTCCGATAATTCTGCCACGGTACAACCTCGTTCTGGAAGATACAGGATCGGGTCATAACCAAAACCGCCGCTGCCCCGGCTTTCCCGGATAATTTCACCCTCCAGGGTTTCCTGCACCACATAAAACCGGTCATGGCTGAAGAGGGCCACCATGGAACAGACAAAGCGGGCCTTCCGGTTTGTCTCATGCTCCAATTCCTTGAGCAGTAAGGCGTTCCGTTCCCAGCTTTCCAGCTTTTTGCCATTGGTGCTTCCATAGCGGGCAGAAAAAACCCCCGGCCGTCCGTCCAGGGCATCTACACAGAGCCCCGAATCATCGGCGATGACCGGTTCATGGACAAGATCATACAGGACCCGGGCCTTGATAAGGGTATTTTCTATAAATGTGCTTCCTGTTTCATCGGGATCAAAAACAAGCCCCGCCGATGCGGGGGTCACTAAAATATGACCTGAAAAAATCTGTTCCAGTTCCCGTTTTTTATGTTCGTTATTGGTAGCTAGCCACAATTTCATAGGCCCATCCTACAACAGGATGCACCCTCACGACAATAAGGGGGGGGAGATGAAACCATATGTTCCAGATAAATAGAATACAGTAGACAATATAGCAACTCTTATTTAAAATCAAAGACAATGCAGTATATAAAAATCATCCCATTAAGTGTATTATTTATTATTTTTGTACATCAATATAGTTTTTCTGTACCCTTAAAAATAATTGGGGTAGGAGATCCCCTTTTGGAAGATTATGTTTTTCTCATCCGTACTTCTGAAGAAAGTGTACTTTCCTTAACACCGCCCCTGTCGAGTGATGAGATATTAAGTAATTTGAAAAAACTCTCTACGGTAAACCGTTCACCAGCATGGTGGGCTGCTTATGAAAGAATACTGCAAGCTCTCTCGGAAACTCCTTTACTAAAAGATGATGTTTGGGGGATGACTATACATCCACAACTGGCCGTAGAAGGACGATGGCGAACGAATGAAAACCTGGATTGGTTGAAACAGGAACAACAGAACCCAGCTCTTTTTACTGTTCCATTAGAATTCTTTTTTGTAGACCGTTTCTATGCTCGGGGGGATCTAATCCTTCGTAATGATCCTTCATTTTATAATGATGATAAAGCCTATGGTACTAATCTTCCTTTGGATATACAAAAGCTCGATGCAAACATGCCTCTCAAGGCCTTTGTATCAGTTGGTGGAATTTGGTGGAATGTTCAGCTTGGCCGGGACCGGTTGTCTTTTGGTAATGGACATAGTGGGAACCTTGCTGTTGCGGATAGCCCCGATTATTATGATTTTGCTCGGTTATCTCTGTTTAGTACCAATTTTAAATATTCCTTATTGGTTACGCAGCTTCCACTGGAAACGACAGATTATTTTTATGCTTCAGGATTTGCACCGACTGATGATATGACTCTCAAAGAGACGAACCAAAGATATCTGTATGTGCACCGTTGGGATTTTCGTTTATGGAAGCAACTATCAATAGGGGTTACTGAGGGTCTTATAGTGGGTAATAGTCCCCTTGAGCTGCGATATTTAAATCCCTTAAATATCTATCATTCTTTTTTTTCCTGGAATGATTATGAGAAATGGAATCAAGAGGGGGATATGAATGGTTCCCTTGTTTCTATAGATGTTGAATGGGCGATGGGCTGGGGTATCAGCTTCTATGGGCAGGCAGTTATGAACCAATTTGCTACACCCTATGAACTTGAGCATTGGCCTGAAGATAACAGTCCCAACGGGCTTGGCTGGCTTGGCGGTGTAGAATATAATCGAGATATAGCTGGTTATAGATCTCAGTTTTATTTGGAAGCTGTATATACTGACCCGTACCTTTATATTTTATCGAGTCCCTTTGCAAGTTTTATCTGGATGCGCCGTCTTTCAGAGCTTACACGTAAAAAACTTCGATATTCCTGGATTGGTTATCCGGAAGGTAGAGATGTTATCCAAGTATCCTTAGGATCAAAGGTGTATAAAGTTCCGTTTGGTTTTAACTGGGTTGTTTCATATTTAGTGCGGGGTGAGCATTCGATTCTATGGGATTGGGAAAAGGGCAGTTCCGCTGTGCAACAGCACAGTCCTTCTGGTGTAGGGGAACATAATTGGCGAATATCTTTTGAATTCCAGTGGCAGGTGATGGATTCTCTTTCATTTAATATATTCAATGCTTGTCAATGGGTACTGAATGTGGATCATCAATCAGGCGTAACGGCCTTTGGTAGTGAATTTGCTATAAGTGCAAAGTATATATTGGGCACCACTAATAACTCTGTTACTTATTAGTGGTGCCTAAGCAAATCCTTTAAGGATTTGCAAATAGCTAAGGTAAACTTCTAAAAACTGAAGTTTTTAGAAGTTCCCTATTGTTCTAAGGAGCCCCTATGAAGAAATTTTTATTGATGATAGTTCTATGGCTTAACGTATTTTTACTGTTCTCTCAGGTTATTCATGACCCTAATGCTCAGCTTTATAAGGATATTGACCATTGGGCAGTCCAAGGTTATATCTCTATGGCGTTACCTCAGATTCGGCCCTATCCAGCCCAGCTGTTAGATGTAATTTTGCAAGAAGTTATTGATCGAGGAAATTCTATAGCCCGTCAGAAAGCTCAATCCTATGCCTCCGCTATTGCGCCGGGGGCTCGGCCTGTACATGTGGGAATTCATGGCACTCTAGTTGGCAAGGATGATGATCTCACCTTATTTGGGGCGCCTACGGTGGATGGAGTGCTT
Organism: Gracilinema caldarium DSM 7334; assembly: GCF_000219725.1. GTDB lineage: Bacteria > Spirochaetota > Spirochaetia > Treponematales > Breznakiellaceae > Gracilinema > Gracilinema caldarium. The sequence goes on from NC_015732.1 coordinate 1,418,105, forward strand.
AGGTTTGAAAAATGGCTCACTGGATCTTATGAACTTCAGGTATATGGTTCACTAAGAAAACCAGGTAAAGAGCTTATTGTGCCAGGAACTTATTCACCCTATAGTGACTTTGTGCTTGATTGGTCAAATGTAGGGCCTATCAATATTCTCCAGGATTGGAATTCTACCCTTGCCCTTGGTAGTGACCAACTTTATTTTCAATCCGGATTGAATCGTACCAGTTTCGGTCCTTTTTATGATTCCAGTATCGTTGTGGGTCCCCAGGCTGGACGGGCCGGCCATTACAGTCTCGAGTATCGGCGGGAAAAGTGGAATTTTGGCATTCTTTTTATGGCAATCACGGGAACCGATGATTTTGGCCAGGGGCAATTCCCTGATAAATACCTTATGCTTCATACCTATGATTTTAAACTCTGGCCAGCCTTTGAGTTTGGTTTTTTTGAATCCGTTGTATGGGGCGGTCGGTTTGAACCACTTTATTTCATTCCCTTAAATCAGCTTTTCGCAGCCCAGTCAATGGCAGGATTTTCCGATAATTCCCTCTTTGGTATTCATGCACGCTGGCTTCTCTATCCAGGACTTCAGATTCTGGGCCAAATTTATGTGGATGATTTAAACTTTAATGATCTAGTTCAGTTTAATTTTGATACTAAATATAAACTTGCCGGTCAGGCTGGTATTAATTATATGCCCATCGATAGCTGGCTTCCGGATATTCGCATGGAATATACCGTCGTAATGCCCTACATGTATACCCATGAAACGGGGGATGAAAGTGTTAGATATCAACAAAATTCTCCGAATTATTTTAACTATACCCACCGGGGTAAGAATCTGGGGACTGACCTAGAACCAAACTCAGATCGAATTAAGCTGAGCTTTGCTAAAGCATTGCGCCCCGATCTTAGTTTAACCCTTTCTGGCTATTTTACCCGTCATGGGAATGCTTCTGAAGGAATTGCAGATATGAACCAGACATATCACGATGGTTCCATACTCGATGATGGCCGTACTGATGATAATAAAGCGACCTATCACTACGAAACCCGTTTCCTCACCCAATCGGTGATTGATTACCGTTTGGCAGGGGGCTTGAGTCTTTCCTGGTCTATCCCAACCGCCTTTGGTGTTTTTTGTGCTCAGGCTGACTATGTCCTCGAATATGGCTGGAACCGGGACCTGATTAAAGATGATAACGGCATGATCAATTACTGGGGCCTCAGTGCCTCCTGGCGCTGGTAATTATCATTGTTTTATCGCAAGTTTTTTTATACAAATAGAAACTGAAAAACGGTGACCTTCGGTGGGTACAAGATAGCTGATATCAAGTTTGGGCCCACCGTATATGCTAATAACCGGTATGCTCATTTTATCGTCCCACCGAAGGGTTGCTTCTGAGAGAATTCGCTTTTTCGTATCTTTAGGGGCAATCTCGAAAACACGCTGTTCCATAAGGGTGCCCTTCCGTTCTGTATAGGCTACTTTAAGTGATGCAAGCCATTTTCGACAGAGTGTCAGTGCTGCAGCCAAATCAAGAGCCGGAAAACTAATTTCTAAGTGCTGAGGGTAGAATGCTTCTCTATCCTCGGTACAAAGAGTGGCTTCTACATTGGAGAGAGCTTCTAGGACATCCTGCAAGATTATATCATTCAGCATTGGACTATCATCAGGGCTAGAATCGTCACTAAAGCCATAGACTGCAAGCACCGTTTCTCCGTAAAAGCCCCAGCCAATACGATCCTTCCATGTTGGAGAAGTCCAAAGGGCTTCGGTAATACGGAACAACTTACCTGTAAGGTCCGGTTTTTTTGTCAGAACCTGGTGTAATAACAGGGCTGAAAGATATTCTGGATAGGCACCGCGATAGGATTCACCCAAGCGAACCTTGATATATTGGGGTCTGATCCGTCGTTTCGCTCTGATAAGTTCTGCTATTTGTTTTGCTTTTGTTTGTACCGGATCTCCACTGATTCTGTGTCCTATAAGAAATGACTGTTCTTCGGGAACACGACAGGATCCGCAGCCCATACAATGCCCATCACCTTGGTTCCCGCCAAAGCATAGTTCTGATTTCTGTCGTTCCCGCGCTTTTATATAGGTACGGTATAAGAAAAGATTATTGATAGATGTTTGAACGAACGAAAGAGAAAAGGGATAGTCGTTATTTTTTTCGCCTGTAAAGGGAGATTGGGGACCAAGGTCATCCTTATAGGTTTGATATATCATGTCGTTAAAGGAGCCCCGAATCCCCCCATCGTATAAAATGCCCCTTTCTGCTGCCCGTTCTAGTATTTCTGCAAGCCGATAATCCCCCAGTACCAGAAGCTGATCAACCACATATTCATCCCAATCCATGGCTAGCCGGTACTCAAAGCCGGCACCTTCCACTGCGGTTGCTATGGCTGAGCTAATGGTTTCTAATTTTTTTCGGTCCAGCTCGAGGGGTGCATACCGCAGTGGGGTAAAGGGCATTCTAACCAGGTACCCCGCAGAAAAGAGAAGTCGAGGCCTTGGGCGGTGCTGCTCTGTCAGCTCCTTAAGCCGCTGGCAAAACTGGATGAATTCAGTTATATCAGATTCGGTTTCAAAACCTGAAAGAATATAGAACAACTTAATTTCCCGGGCTTTTTCCTGAAAAAGCCTTTCTATGAGGTGCCATAGATCCTGTGTAGATAAGCCTTTGGCATAGAAGGCCCGCATTCCCTCAGAAATTCCTTCTACACCAATGGTAAAGGCTCGCTTTTCTGCTGATAGTTCACATTCAAGCATACCAGGTGTATTCACAAGAATATCTGCACGCTGGCTCATCATGTTTACCCGGTCAAAGATACGGTTCAGATCTACAAGCAGAGACAGAATATCCGAGTGTGCATTGAAGTTAAAAGAATAGAGTTCCAGGGTAGAAGCCCCTGTATGACGAATCAGATTTTTGGCCATCTCAAGGATTCTGTCCCTAGGCACTTCCCGATAAGGTTTCCGCTCCCAGCCCTCAAAACAGAAAGTACAAAATGATGGACAGCCCCATGAAATCTGGAGGCGGGCTGTACTAGCCTCAGGCGAATTAAGAATGGGATAAGCCTCAGGTAAGAAAGGATGTTCGAAGGCATAACTTCGTGCAGGGTGAATTTCTCGATAGTTTTGTTGATGTTCTAGTCGATCAAATTCCAAGTTCTTATGCGAATCCTCTAAAGTGTGCCCTGGGGATGGGTGATATAAATGATGTCCATAGGCCCAAAAGGATGGCAAAGCTGCTTCTAGTTGTTCAAGAATTGTTCGTTTATCCGAACCATTAATTTCTCTCAGTTGGGCAATCAAAGAAAAAAGTTCCTTGCCACCAGGATTTGCTTCGGCTTCGCCAAAATAAAGCCCATCTGCGAAGGAATCCCCATCGGAAAAAATCAACCCCTGATTTGCAAGTGCATTAGATCCACCCACGATGATAAGGGGCCATCGGGAATTCTTCCAGGAAGCCCGTTGAGAAGCCCGGAGGGGAATTCCCGATTTTTGTAACAATAGAGGAAGATTTATCAGTTCCAGAGCATAAGAACAGGAAATGAGCAGGGCATCAAATTCGACAGCCACCTTACCTGAAGCAATTCCTCGCATCCAAGGGAATTCATGGTTATCAAGCTCTTTTCGTTCTGCCCGGGATGGGAGAAAAGTAAAATCACCAAAGGCTTTTTCACCCAAGGCTTTTCTCATCAAACTGTACAAAAAAAGATGGGGACTTGATCGCTGAACATCCTGCCACGGAGAAAGCCTTACAAAAAGTATACGCACCTCTGCGGCATCCCAGGGAGGATTATCCCAGCCTAGAGCTTGGGCAGGAGCTGTAAAGGGACTATAATCGGTCAAACCCATGATCCGCTATTGTTCCTCTATAGGGCTGGGGGTTAAAATTTGGCCTTTATAGAGTATTTTAGGATACACGACGATACCCAATTTTTTCTCGAGTTTTGCAAGCCGCTCTAGTTCAATGGCATCTCCGATAGTAATCATAATTCCATGTTTACCGGCACGGCCTGTACGGCCTGCCCTATGGGCATAGGCATCGGTGGAATCGGGTACATCGAGGGCAATGACCTGGCTAATATCTTGGATATCCAGACCCCGGGCGGCCAGGTCACTGGTAATCAGAACCCGCACTCTGCCGGAACGAAAATCATCTATAGCTTTTTTTCGAGCCTGTTTGTCCATTTCACCGAAGAGGCCCAATGCGGCAATTTTATGAAATTGAAGCTGAGAAACTACATTGCCTATCTGGCCATTGATATTATAGAAAACCAGGACTTTTTTAGGGTTAGTAGCGACAAGGAGTGACCTAAGGGTCCCAATCTTCTTCCTGCTCTCAGCATAAAGCGCCCAATGTTCAATATTTTTTTGCAGAACTTCATGGTTTTCGACAGTAATATTGATGTAATTTTCTCTTAAGATGGGTAAGAGACGCTGGCGAGCCTTTTCCCCAATAGTTGCAGAGCATGCCGCAAGAAGCCGTTCCTGGGGCAGCAGTGAGACAAAACGGTTCGTTTCTTCTTTGAGGTCATCAGCCACAAGTCGGTCTGCCTCATCAAGAACAACCTGACGAATCTGCTGTAGCGAAAGCTTCCCCATCTGCTCAAGCTGTATAATGCGACCGATATTGCCAATAATGATATGAGGTTTATTTTTTTTTAGTATCTCAATTTGGCGGCTGATGTTTGCTCCACCCATAAGCAGAACTGCTTTCAGAGGACTTCCCTCTAAAAGAAAATCGGTTTCTTTTTTTATTTGGGCACATAGTTCGTAGGTTGGTCCACAGACTACCAGCTGAGGACCATGCCTTTTGGGGTCGGTCTGTTCCAAAAGATCCTCTAAAAGATTTTGAAGCAGAGGAATGAGGTATGCAAAGGTCTTTCCTGTTCCTGTAGCGGACTGAAAGAGGCAATCACGCCGACTTAACAATACCGGAATGACCCGTTCTTGAATAGCTGTAGGCTTCGTAAAGGATCGTTCTAGGAGTCGTCCAATAAAAAGCGGGGCTACTCCCAACTGTTCAAAGGTAATGTTCATAGGATCCTTATCGTTTGCGGAATTCTTCATAAAGGTTTATCATAGCGTCGATAAAACGGTCGACTGAATAATTCCGGGATATTTCTTCCGATTTTTTGCCCATCTCAACCTGTAGTTGTTTGTTTCCAAGAACTTCAAGAGCCTTTTCCCAAAGCTGTTTATCATCCACAAGGGCCCAACCATTTTCGCCATTCAGAACCATATCATCAATACTAGGATCCGCAGTGGCGACTACAGGAAGCCCTGATGCCATAGCTTCTATAAAGGTAATAGGATGGACTTCACTGTGGGAAGCACTCATAAAAAGATCTGCTGCTGCATAAACCATCTTTATTTCCTCAGGCCATCGCAGATATCCGGTAAAGACTGTTTCGTTGGATATCCCAAGCTCGTACGCATAGGCTTCCAAATCCCGCCTATCCGGTCCATCTCCTACAATCATAAGCCTGGTCTGGGGGCGCTCTGTAACTATTTTTTGAAAGTTTTCAAGCAAGGTATTGATGTTTTTTTCTGTTGCAAGGCGTCCCACAAAAACTATAAGGTCATTATCCTCGTTGATATTGAAACGTCTCCGCAATTCCTTGCTGGCTTCTCGGATTGTCATAGACCGTTCATAAAAGGTACTTAAATCGATGCCATTAGGAATAATCCGTACAGGCTTTTTATAACCATGTTCAAGTAAGTAATTTTTAATTTTCTTGGATGGGGCAATAACACAATCCTCATATTTTAGTACATGATTTAAAAGATCTGGCAAGTTTTTCTTTAAAAATGGTTCTAATAAAGGAACATAATAGAGATAATCTTCATAATAGGTATGTATCGTATGAACTGATGGAATATGAAGTTTTTTCTGTACCGCCTTAGCTGCGAGATGTAAGCTAAATTCTGAGTGGCTATGAATAATATCCAGATCAAGATTGCGGGCAATTTTAACCACCTTGGGTTCAAAGAAAAAGCCTATTCTATGTTGAGGTTCATTAGGAAATTTAATAGATGGAATACGATATACTCCATCTTCAGGCTGAGCATCAGGGTGTTGTACAGTAAATACAAAAACCTGGTGACCACGTTTCTCAAGCTCTCTTTTTAAAGTTCTAACTACTGTAACAACCCCATTAACCTGGGGGGGATAGGTATCAGAAAAAAGTCCTATTCGCATAACATTCTCCTCAATAAGGCAACAGTATGTCAAAATTTCTACGCTTAGTCGAGTAATCTGTATTTCAACGTTTTTATAACACATTCTTCATTTTGACTACTTTCATAGAGATTTTACTCATGTTAAAATTGCTTTAGCATAATTGTACTATAAATGTCTTCCATAGTGTTTTTCATTCATAGAGGCAACTGTTGAACAATACTCTCATATTTTAATAACAGGGTGGCTCTAAAAACTTGGCAAGATATTTAGTGATCTCTGATAAGGAGGATTAAAGGAATGATAAGTGTTATCCTGCTTGTGCTTTTTTTTACCCTTATGACCGGAATTGGTATCTGGGGGATGGGGCGGACGAAGACCCTAGGTGACTTTTTCCTGGGCGGCCGGACCATGGGCCCGTGGATTTCAGCTATTGCATATGGAACTTCCTATTTTTCTGCAGTACTTTTTATCGGTTTTGCTGGTAAACAGGGCTGGCTCTTTGGACTGAACGCCCTCTGGATTGCTTTGGGAAACTCCCTTATCGGCGCCATGGGTGCATGGCTTGTTTTAGCAAAACGGACCCGCACCATGACCCAGAATCTGGATACCATGACCATGCCGGAATTTCTTCAGGAACGGTATGGAGCACAGCATTTAAAACCTCTGGCCGCGGCTATCATTTTTTTCTTTCTACTTCCCTATTCTGCTTCAGTGTTTAAAGGGCTTGGACACCTCTTTGAGGCGGTCTTTCATATTCCCTATGATGTGGCACTTTTGCTTATGATTGGTTTTACTGGGATTTACTTGGTACTGGGGGGCTACTTTGCCATCGCCATGACCGATCTTATTCAGGGGGCAGTCATGTTTATCGGTGCTATTGCCATGGTTCTCGTGGTTTATAGTAAGGAAGGCGGTCTGCTCACGACGCTCCGGCATATATTCGAAAACTATACTGCCCATATTCCGCCTCAGAGCCGCCCCTCAGTTATTACCATTCTTTCTGTAGTTTTTATGACCAGTTTTGGGCCCTGGGCGCTTCCCCAAATGGTGCAGAAATTTTATGCCATTAAAGACGAAGTAATGATTAAACGGGCTACAGTGGTAACAACGATATTTTCAGCGGTTATAGGCTTTTCTGCATATTTAGTAGGTGTAAGCTCCCATGTGTTTTTTAATCCTAATACTCTTCCTAAAACCGCCAAGGGAGCCATCAATTTTGATTCTATAGTACCAATCCTTCTGACTCAGCTCTTGCCGGAATTGCTACTGGCTATCATTCTCCTGTTAGTGCTTTCTGCATCAATGTCAACCCTGTCTTCTTTGGTATTGGTTTCTTCCTCATCTGTGGCTATAGATCTCTATCCGGGCCGGGTCGCGGCGGAAAGCAAAAAGGACCGATCCATTGCCATGATGCGCTTTCTTTCAGCGCTTTTTGTCATTATCTCCTATTTTATTTCTAAGTATCAGTTTGATGTCATTGTCACCCTTATGTCATTATCCTGGGGTGCTGTGGCTGGATCCTTTGGTGCCGCCTTTATTTACGGACTCTTCTGGAAAGGTGCCACCAAGGCCGGAGCCTATGGAGCGATGCTGAGCGGGCTCATAACTGAAATAGTTCTTTTTTATATTCTGGGACCCGCCCAGTCTCCTCTCGCGGCGAGCCTTGCAATGCTCCTTCCTTTTGGAATCCTTCCACTCATTTCAACCTTTACTAAAAAACCGGATAAAAATGTACTCGACAGGGCCTATAAAGGCTTGTAAAGTGGATGTTATGGAAGAACTAGCCTTACTTGGTGATGAGGCTGTTGCTTTGGGAGCTATCCATGCGGGATTGACCGCAGCTTATGGCTACCCTGGCACCCCCTCAACAGAAATAATGGAACGGCTCATTGCCGAATATGAAGCGGGCGGCCCCAAAGCCGCATGGTGTACAAACGAAAAAACTGCCCTCGAGGCAGCCCTTGGAGTCTCCTTTGCAGGCCGCCGTGCCATGGTGACTATGAAGCATGTAGGTCTTAATGTGGCGGCGGATCCTTTTGTTAATGGGGCTCTCCTTGGTATTAAGGGAGGTCTTGTTATAGCAGTAGCCGACGATCCGGGTATGCACAGCTCCCAGAATGAGCAGGATTCTCGTTTCTATGCATCCTTTGCACTGGTGCCTTGTCTGGAACCCCGGACTCAGCAGGAAGCCTATGATCTTACCCGGGAAGCCTTTGATATTTCCGAAACCTTTCATGTACCGGTTTTGTTACGGCTTGTAACACGTCTCTCCCATGCCCGTTCCGGAGTACGGACTGCTCCCAGCCGAGACCAAAATTCTCTTTCTAAAGCAGACAAGCGGGAGTGGATGCTCCTCCCTGCCTATGCTCGCCGCCGCTATGCCTCCCTTTTGGAACGGCAGAGCTCGATCCATGTCTGGTCAGAAGCCCATCCTGTGAACCGACTTGAACTAGAAGGCCGGGACCTGAGCCGGGTAGTGATTACCACGGGCCTGGGGGGCAACTATTACGAAGAAAACCTAGCTGACCTGAAAGTCCACCTTCAAAATCAAGGCCGACGACTGCCCGCTCGGCTTCACATTGGTGTCTATCCTGCCCCCCAGGCCCTGATTCGCCGACTATGTCAGGACGCTCAGGAAATCTTGATAATCGAAGAGGGTCAACCTCTGGTAGAACAAAACCTAAGGGGAATTTTACCTCAAAAACCTGTTATCCATGGCAAGCTAGATGGAACCCTCCCTGCTTCGGGCGAACTGGACCCCGATGTAGTTCGGCCTGCCCTGGGGATTGCAGCACGACCGGCTTTACAGATCTCTGCATTGCAGGATGGTTCCTTTACGCTTCCCGGCAGACCACCCCAGCTTTGCAATGGCTGTCCCCATGGTGACAGTTATACCACTTTACAGCTTGCGGTAGAGGGCCTTGAATCGGTAGCGATAACCTCCGACATCGGCTGTTATGCCCTGGGTGCTACCCCTCCCTATGATGTACCAGAAACGATCGTTTGCATGGGAGCCTCGGTGAATATGGCCAAGGGTGCCGCCGATGCGGGTATACAGCATGCCATTGGAGTTATTGGGGATTCAACCTTCCTTCATTCAGGTATTACCCCTCTTATCGATGCCATTGCTTCCAATACCCCCATGACCCTTGTCATCCTGGATAACTCTATTGTAGCCATGACAGGTTGTCAGGACACGATGTTACCCTCTGAAGGTATTGCACAGCTGGTACTTGGGTTGGGAGTTGAACCAGACCATGTGATTCAGCTCGAAGCCAAGCGGTCCAACTTGGAAGTAAATGCTGAGATCCTTCGCAAAGAAATTCTATACCAGGGTGTCTCGGTAGTGATTTTCAAGCGGGAATGTATCGAAGCAATTAAAAAAAGACAGAAACTGGAGGCCGCAAAGAAGGCTAAACCGGTATGCGAAGACAGGGGAGGCCAGGCATGAAACGGGATATCATTTTAGCCGGAGTAGGCGGGCAGGGGATCCTTTCTGTGGCTGCCATTATTGCCAAGGCTGCGGTGGGTCAGCAGCTCCAGGTTAGACAATCAGAGGTCCATGGTATGTCCCAGCGGGGTGGGGCGGTTCTCGCACATCTCAGGATTGCTGATGGCATCATTTATTCTGATCTCGTCCCAAAGGGTGAGGCAGATCTCATTATTTCTATGGAGCCCCTCGAAAGTCTAAGGTACATTGGCTGGTTAAAACCGGAAGGAACCCTGGTTACCGCAGCAGAGCCGTTCATCAATATAAGCAACTACCCAGATCTTGAAAAAATCCAGGCCCTCATTCGATCCCTGCCGCGGTCTTTTATAGTAGAAACCCAGAGCTTAGTCAAAGAAGCAGGTCTCAGCCGGGCTGCAAACATGGTACTTATTGGTGCCGCTAGTCCCTACCTGCCTATTCCGGCGGATACTATGGAAGGCACAATCTGCGAACTCTTTGCGACGAAAGAGCCAGCGGTTATCGATGCAAATATCAAAGCCTTTCGCCTTGGCAGAAAAGTCTCGGAGAAAACCTAAGGAAAGATAAATCTCAGGAACCCCGCAATGGCGAAATTGGTAGGGGTTACTATAGAAGGTATGAACATGAACAGAATGGTACAATATCAATATTGGGACAAGGAAACCGAAACACTTCCTCGGGAGGAACTGGAAAAATTCCAGCTTAAACTTTTAAGAGAATCGGTTAATCGGGCTTTACGGACTCCCTTTTATAAAAAACGGCTTTTCCAGGTCGGGATTACCAGTGGAGATGATATGAAAAGTCTTCAGGACCTTCAAAAAATCCCCTTTACCACAAAGCAGGACCTTCGGGATGCTTTTCCCGATGGGATGCTGGCGGTAGATCGGAGAGAGATTGTACGGCTCCATGCATCAAGCGGTACCACCGGTACCCCCACAACCATTTATTTCACCAAAAAGGATCTGGAACGCTGGGCTTCCTATGTGGCTCGCTGTATCTATGGTACTGGTTGTACCCGGGATGATGTATTCCAGAACATGATCACCTATGGCCTATTTACGGGAGGCCTAGGGATCCATTATGGGGCAGAAATGGTGGGAATGCTGGTTATTCCCTCGGGGCCAGGAAACACGGGGCGACAATTTAAAATGATGAAGGATCACCGAACGACAGTAGTCCATGCAACCCCCAGTTTTCTGCTCCATCTTCATTCAAAACTTGAAGAAGAGGGATATACGCTTTCCGACCTCGCTCTGCGTAAAGCCTTTGCCGGTGCTGAACCCTATTCGGAGGATACCCGGCGCAGAATAGAAGAGCTCTGGAATATCGATGTTTATAATTCCTATGGCTTATCGGAGATGAACGGTCCCGGCGTAGCTTTTGAGTGTCAGCATAAGGATGGGATGCACCTCTGGGAAGATGGCTATATTGCGGAGATTATCAATCCTGACACGTTTGAGCCGGTTGCGAATGGTGAAACGGGTGAACTGGTCCTGACTATCCTCTGCCGGGAAGCTATGCCGATCCTCCGGTACCGCACCCGGGATCTCACTTCTTTTTACACCGAACCATGCCCCTGCGGCAGAACCCACCGCCGGATCAGACGTATCACGGGCCGCACCGATGATATGCTCATTATCAACGGGGTGAATGTGTTCCCCAGCCAGATCGAAGAGGTCATCATGGGAATTAAGGAAGTGGGAAATAACTATCTCATTCAGGTTGATAAGGATGGCGCCCTGGATCGGCTCACGGTAAAAACTGAGGTTGGACCAAACATCTTTATGGATGATGCCCGTCCCCTGAATGCCTTAAAGGAACGGATCCGCCATGCCCTGCAGACGACGATTTCCATCAACCCCAAGGTGGAACTCCATGAACCGGGAGCTTTGCCGGTTTCGGAAGGCAAAGCAAAACGGGTAATCGATACAAGACCAAAGGATGTATAGCTATGATTTTTAACCCTGAATATGAAGCAATGGATTCACAAGTTCGGGAAAAACTACAATTTGCCCGGCTTAAAAATCTTGTAGAAAAGGTATACCAGGATGTTCCCTTTTATAAAAAGAAGATGGATGAGGCAGGTGTATCACCGAAGGATATCACCTGTCTTGCGGACATTGCCAAACTTCCCTTTACCACTAAGGATGACCTCCGGGAGACCTTCCCCTATGGGCTGCTTGCCTGTCCGCAGGCTGAAATAGAAGAAATACACATGTCTAGCGGTACTACCGGGGTTCCTGTGGTAGATGCCTATACCCGTAAGGATGTGGAAGTATGGGAAGAGGCCATGGCCCGTACCTTAGCCGGTGCGGGAGCTACCCGGAACGACACGGTTCAGAACTGTTATGGCTATGGGCTCTTTACCGGCGGCCTCGGAGTTCATTATGGGGCAAAGCGCCTGGGGGCAAATATCATTCCCATGTCTTCCGGAAACACCCAGAAACAGCTTATGGTAATGAAAGCCTTTGGTTCTACCATTCTGACCTGTACCCCGTCCTATGCTCTCTATATGGCCGAAGAAGCCGCTGAATCGGGCATCGATGTTAAAGCCATGAAACTCAGGGCAGGCTGTTTTGGGGCTGAACCCTGGAGCGAAAATATGCGGAAGGAGATCGAGGCCAAATACGGTATCGATGCCTATGATATTTACGGCCTTACCGAAATTACCGGTCCCGGGGTTGCCTTTGAATGTGAAGCCAAGGATGGGTTACATATTAACGAAGATTTCTTTTATCCGGAAATTATCGACCCTGTGACGGGAAAAGTTCTGCCCGATGGAGAAAAGGGAGAACTGGTCTTTACCACCCTGGTTAAAGAGGGTACCCCCCTTATCCGCTATCGGACCCGGGATGTAACCTTTCTCCGAAGGGAACGATGCTCCTGCGGCCGCACCACAGTAAAAATGAACCGTCTTTTTGGCCGCACCGATGACATGCTGATTATCCGCGGTGTCAATGTATTCCCCAGCCAGATTGAACACGCCCTCATTGAGATTGAAGGCACCGATCCTCACTATCTCATTATCGTTGATCGTGGACCTTCCCACCTGGATGAAGTAGAATTACAGGTGGAGGTAAAGAAGGATCTCTTTGGAGATGAAACAAAGAATCTGGAGGCTCTGCGAAACAAGATTGAAGGGGTGATGAAATCCAAGCTGGGTATCGCATTACGGGTTAAGCTGGTGGAACCAAAGACGATTGAACGTTCCATCGGGAAAGCAAAACGGGTAATCGACCGTCGAACCATATAGGAGGCAATGATGCAGATTAAACAGATATCAGTTTTTCTGGAAAATACCGCTGGCAGGCTTGCGGAAGTAACAAAGGTATTGGCTGCTGCAAAGATTAATATCCGGGCTATATCAATAGCTGATACGGCAGATTTTGGCATTTTGCGTATTATTGTTGATAAGGTGGATGTAGCCATGGAGGCCCTTAGCAAAGCAGGGCTTACCGTCCGAACTACCGATGTGCTGGCAGTTGAAATAACCGATGAACCAGGAAGTCTCGCCAAGGTAATGGAACTGTTCCAGGCTACCAAAGTAAATATTGAATATCTATATGCTTCCTTGGAAGGGTCCCCTGGAAAAGCGGTGGTTATCTTCAAAGTTGAAGATATTAAACATGGTTTACATATTGTTCAGGAACATGGTCTTTCGGTACTGGAAAAATTCTGAAAATCGCATAGAATGAATTACTATGAAAATACTTATGACCACCAGCGAAGCGGTGCCCTTCGCCAAAACCGGAGGGCTTGCCGACGCAGTTTCTGCGCTGGCAATAGCCCTTTCTAAATTAGGCAACGATGTACGAATTGTTCTTCCTCGTTACTATGCAATCTCCCGCGATAAACTTACAAAGCTGGAAGGTCCCCTCGGAGTACCTGTTGGGTATGGGGAAGAATGGTGCGCTGTCTATGAAACCTTGCTCCCCGGTTCGGATGCTCAAAGTCCAATTCCGGTGTATTTTCTGGATCATGAAGGTTTTTACGGTCGTGATGGGGTCTATGGTACACCCTTTGAGCCTGACTTTTCCGATAATCCACGCCGTTTTTCTTTTTTAAGCCGCGGAGCTTTTCAGCTTTGTAGAAAACTTGGGTGGTTTCCCGATATTATGCACGCCCATGACTGGCCGACCGCACTTGTTCCGGTCTATTTAAAATATGTAGAGCGGCATAGAGAATTTGCTCATACCGCTTCGGTATTTACCATTCATAATCTGGGGTATCAGGGTGTTTACAGTAAGGATTTTTACCCCTATACCCAGTTAAGCTGGGATGTATTTACCCAAGCCGGTTTCGATGATTGGGATCGGATGAACTTGCTTAAGGCAGGTCTTACCAGTGCAGATTATCTTACCACTGTTTCACCCACCTATGCTGAGGAAACAAAGACCCAGGCCTACGGATTTAGGCTCGACGGGGTACTCCGCCAACGGGCATCCGATTATATTGGTATACTGAATGGTATTGATACGGAGGTTTGGAATCCGGAAAAAGATCCCTATATTCCACAAACCTATAGTTATACCAATCTGGAAGGTAAACAAACTGCGAAAGCGGCACTGCAAAAAGAATACGGCTTGCCTGTAGATCCCTCTATTCCTGTTATTGGTATGGTAAGCCGGCTTACGGAACAAAAAGGTATTGGCGAACTCTTTGGTCCAGCCTATGGATCAGCTTGGTCTATCTGTCATGATATGAAACTACAATTCGTGTTATTAGGATCCGGTGAACGATGGTGTGAGCAGGAGGTGCGGAATTTAAGCAGTCAACTGCCTAACTTTAAGGTACAGATTGGATACAGCGAACGACTCAGCCATCTCATCGAAGCAGGAAGTGATTTCTTTCTCATGCCAAGCCGCTATGAGCCCTGTGGTCTTAACCAGATGTATTCTTTAGCCTATGGGACACCACCAATCGTGCACCGGACTGGAGGACTTGCAGATACAGTAGAAAATTATAACCAGGACACAGGAGAAGGTACGGGCTTTATGTTCGATGATCTTACTCCCCGGGCAATCTATGATACCGTTGGCTGGGCGATATGGGCCTACTATAATCGGCCCCAGCACATTCAAGCTATGAGAAAGCGGGGTATGCAGAAGAACTTTTCCTGGGAAAGTTCTGCACTAAAATATATTGAGGTTTACGAAAAAGGTTTAACCCGTTTTAGGTAATTTTTATGAAAGCACCCCACTGGGGGTGCTTTTTGGGATTGATACTACAAAGACAGGGCTTGCACAAAGGATTGGTTGTGAAAGCCTTTTATAGTAAGGGTTTATTGAGCTTTATTTTCGGTTAAATTCTTGCTGTTTAGTAATAAGGGTGTTCCATCTGCTTTTTGGGTTAATAGGGTTTCACCATAGAACAGTACAGAAGCGAATGGATGAATCTCTGTGGTCGATTTATTCAGCAGCTGTAAATTCTGATCAAAACGGGCGAGATACAGTTTCCCCGATGTATTGGCCAGCGCAAAAATATCCTGGCCCTGAGCCCAGAGCAGGCTCGTAGATGCAATATCTACATCTCCCTGTTTCAGCATTTCAAGGCTCTTCGGATCAATCTGGACCAGCCGTACTGCGCCGCTACCCTGGGCTTGACCGGCGATCGCAATGATTTTATCCGGCAGGATAAGCATAGCCCTGCTGTTGATCGTATTCAGAGTCGACTGTTTCATGGCAGTACCGTTAGTGGGATTTACCAGAACGAGTCTTCCAAGGGCATTGGTATTTTGCAGTAGACTGATCCCAAGAAGGCCCTCTGGGACGGTTTTTGCTGCTTCCTGCCTCTGAATGACCTGCTGCTGGTCCTTGGCTATTTCTGCCCGTTCTGCTTTAGCTTCCTGTTCTTTTTGTGCTGCCCTGGCTTCTGCAGCTGCAACTTCCTGTTTTTGAGCTTCCAGAGCCTGTTCTTTTTTGGCAATAGCCTGTTCCTGAGCCCTTATGGTTTCTTCTTTAGCCGCCAGTTCTTGGGGACTCAGTGTTTTTTCATCGGCTTTTTTCGATTCCGCAGCGGCTTTGACTGTTCCGCTCTGTTGTACCGATCCTGCTTTTTCTGATGCTTGTTCAGCCCTGGTTTTTTCTTCAGCAAGGTAGGCTTTATCCTGTTCAAGAGCTGCCTTCTCTGCGGCAAGTCGTGCTTCTTCCTGGGCTATGGCTTCTTTCTGAACTTGAGCTGTTTGCTTCGCTTCCTGGGCTTCCCGTTCTTTGAGATCTACCATATCTTTACGAGCATCGAGCCCAAGATCTTTATCTTTTTTAAGCTGTTCAATTACTGGTTTTTGAGTTATTTGACTGGTGTCGATGGCACTGAGCGACCCGGCCTGACCTATAGCAAGGGGTATAAGTATCAGCGACTGCCCCGGCCATTCATCAAACCGGATAGAAAGACCGGTCTTCTCTTTGGTAAGTTCACTGACTACCTTAGGTGTATATCGGCTGGTAACATAGTTCCAGTTGCCCCGATAGACCGCATTATAAATTGTAATAAATTGGGCTAGCAAGGCTGCATCGGAAGCGCTATAATCATAGGCGCCTTCCAGATAGCCCTGCAGAATAAGCCGCAGGTTTTTAATATGATCTACCCCTACATCAATCCCAAGCCCAAAAATGTCCGCATCGAGCTGGGTAGTCCCTGTTGTTACTGAGTGGATAGCAAAATAACGGTTTGTACTACCGGCCCGTAAGGCTCCAGCCTTAATTGCCCTGCCTAAGGCATAGCCGATGCCGCGGATATCTTCCCTGGTCTCGATTCTGCCATGGGGACCCTCATAGCTAATAAAGAGTATCGAACTGTTCCGGGTGGATTCCAGTTCTGCCTTATCTACTTCGATAGCAAAAACTGAGGGGAACATGAACAGTGCTGTAAGTATGATGAGCAGTATATACTTGGCTTTCATCAATATATCTCCTGAACTCTGGGTACTGAAAAGTCACCTTTTGTATTATAACCTATTTTCAAAAATTATCGACGATAGAATTAAAAAAACTTGAGATTATCTATTCAATCATGCTTTTCAACGCCTTTTCTGCATTAGAACGTACAACTGGTGCTTTATCTGCTTCACTAAGTTTAATAAGATAGGGAATTCCTGCGTTGCTAAGGGGCGGACCAGAAAAACGGCACAGGGCTCCTATAGATTTGGCAATAGCAGCGAGAACACGTTCATCCTGACGGAATAAACCTGAATGCATAAGTTCTTCAAAGGCTGCCAGGGCGAGCCCTTCGGGATCTACACCGATATGACCAATTGCAGTGGCAATTTCGGAAACCACAAGGTTGTCCGTTTCTTTTGTTGCTAAATTAGTTAAAAAGGGTATCGTTTCCCGTGAACCTAGTCGGGCAAGGAGGCGGATTGCCCAGGAACGATACAAGGGCTGCACCGGAGGTTGCAGCTGAAAGGGCATGCCACGGTTTTGTTGTCCCGAAGATGCAATATACATGAGTATTGCAAGACTTTCAGGTTCTTCAATACCAATTGTTCCGTTATCCAGTAATGATTCAATGTAAGATAGCTTGTTTATCAAATTGGATTCGTTCAAGAAAAAGGGATCTGTTGTGATTTCTGGGTCTGCAAGACTTTCGAGCCGATAAATTCCTTCCGGAGCAGGGCCATAGATCGAACGGACTACGGAACGAACCCGGTCCTCTAGTTTGTAGGCATAGAGTATCCAGTCATTTCCACCAGAATACAGAATGCCCTCATCGGAGAAGCCGGGGCTTGAAGCTGCTCCATCGATGGTAATGGTCCACAATCGTCTGCCATCTTCGGTAAAGCCCGTGGCACCAGAAAGCCTCTGCACATAGATACCCCGTTCATCAAACAGAAGGTAGGGCCGGGTATTGGTTTTCCCTGGTAGGGGAAAAGTTGTCTGTTCTCCATGTATTTTTACCGGTCCGGTACCGGTCCAAAGGATACGGTTGTTTTCTAAAGAAATGGTATGTAGTTGCCCTGAATCAAGGAGTACGGCAACTTTAGACCCGTTCCGATTCCCTGCGACAGGGATCCCTGATAGACTCGGAAGCTCCTTCTGAAGGCCAGTAAAACTGCGCCATTCGCCCTTGCCGTTCTGGTAATACACAAGGAATGAAGACTGTACAGACCCCGAAGTTGCCACCGGTGCAGATACAAGAACCGATGGGGTATCCGTAAGTTTGAGTCCATGAACCTTGCCGATTGGGGAAATGTTCAGGACCTGATTAGTTTTTAATGTGATAAGAATACCGCCACCTCCGTCAGACACCGGAGGCAATGCCAGGGGTGCATCAAGCTGGATCGCCCATCGCTGGTCCCCGGCGGCACTGATACAGAATATTGATTGTTCCAGGGGAATAAAAAGCCGACCATCCCATCCGATGAGGGGACTTTCCACAACCATGCCAGGTATTTTTTTAGTCCAAAGGAGTCTCCCTGATCGATTTACCGCCATGAGGGTACCATCCTGACGGCAAATATAACTCGTTCCTTCTCTAGAACGGCTGACAAAGGGCATGAGTTTTCCCCTGGCATCAAATTGCCAGAGTGGTCGGCTGGTGTAGCTATAAGAACGGAGTATGCCGTCATCGGTTACCAAAACCACCGACTCGGCCTGAGCAACGGGGATACTTAATACTTTGCCTCCCAATGCCTGGCGCCACTTTGCCTCAGAGGCTTCCTGCTGACCAAATAATGAGCCATGTATGCCTATAGCGATTAGTAACCAGAGACTCCTAAAGTTGAGCTGTAGTATTACCCGCAATCGGTTCATCAAGCTCTCCGCAGAACTGCAAGGCTTTCTATATGGGATGTCTGTGGATAAAAATCATAGAACTCCAATCGTTCCAGGGTATAACCTGCCTGAACAAGGCTTTTGCAGTCCCTTGCCTGGGTTGCTGGATCACAGGAAACATAAGCAATCAATGGTGGTCCTTCTGTAGAGAGATAGTTTCGAAGAGAAGGGGAAAGACCTTCCCGAGGAGGGTCCAGAACCATAAAACCATAACGATGAGCTTGATGTTTTGTCAGTGCCTGCTTTGCCCATTGTTCATCGCTCACTGCAAAGTAACGGGCCTGTGAGTGGGTAATGTTTTCCTTTGCTAATGCAAGAGCTTTTGGGTTCTCTTCCATAAGATCCAGCGCAGAAAAGATGTCCTGGATAAAATAGGCAAAGGTTCCCACTCCACAATACAGATCCCCTGCAGGAAGGCTGTGGTCTGCCTGAGCTGCTACGGATCGGACTGTTTCAAGCAGTTTTTCCAGGACTTGGGCATTACTCTGGAAAAAGACACCTGCATCCATATGAATTGGGGCACCTAAAAGCGGTACCGTTCCCCGTTGTTGTTTACCTTCTTGTAAGAACATATCGAAACGAGAATAAACGGTGAATCGATCAAGCGCAGGAGGCGGTACCAGTTCTTTAGCTTGCAAGGCTCGTTGAATACCTGCATTAGCAATGGGACAGGTTTCTATGGGAAGTACCTGATCACTGGACCGTTCTTTTAAGCCCACCCGGCTTTGTCCTGTCTTTGGTTTTGGGACGCGGTGAAACTGCATACGATTCCGGTATCCATAGGGTTCAGAGGCAACAATATTGATGTGTGGAAGGCGGTTTATGCCGCCAATTCTGGTAAAATGGTCCTGCAGCAATTGTTGTTTAATCTGCAGTTGCATAGTATAGGTTAGGTGCTGGAGGTTGCAGCCACCACAGTGCTGATAATACGGACAGGGGCTTTGGGTACGATGGGGCGATGCTTCATGAATCTTTTGCAGAGTTGCTCTGCCCCAGGAAGGGGTCTCTTCTGTGATAACTGCACTAACAAGGTCGCCCGGTGCGGTATAATCGATGAACAGAGTCTTTCCCTGCCAACGCAGAATTCCCGCCCCTCCGGCAGCAATAGACACTATGATGCCTGATACTTTTTCACCAATTGCCATAAAGCGAATATAGCATGATTGCCAGAACGATGGTATAGGGTTTAGAATACTTTCATGAAGGAACAAACTCGTTATATTTCATCAAAGGATGGAATACATATCTTTGTCCGTATCTGGAGTCCCGATGTATCACCCAGGGCGGTTGTACAGGTTGTCCATGGTATGGCGGAACATTCAAAGCGATATGGTCTTCTGGCAGAGGCCCTCTGTGCTGCGGGTATTGAGGTGTGGGCCGATGATCATCGTGGTCATGGTCAAACTGCACAATGCGGAAAAAATCCTCTCGATGCTGGTGGGTTGCTGGGGCATTGTGCTGATAGAGACGGATTTTACAAAGTTGTGGCAGATCTGGAACTACTCAGTAGGGATATTCGGAAAGAGCGCCCAAATGTGCCACTATTTTTATTCGGTCACTCCTGGGGGTCTTTTCTTGCCCAGGCCTATATTGAGCAATTTGGACAAAACCTGGCGGGTTGTATACTTTCAGGAACCCGTGGCCCGGGAGGACCAGAAGAAGTTATTGGTGCAGCGCTGGCAGGGCTTATTGCAATTGTAAAGGGGGGCAAAAAATTCTCTCCCCTTGTGTATCGCCTCGCAGATGGCCCATATAACAAGGTTTTTAAGCCAAACCGTACCCAATTCGATTGGTTGTCTCGAGATAATGCGGAGGTCGATACCTATGTGGCGGATCCACTTTGCGGGTTTCCCTGTTCTGTTGCGTTTTATCGAGATCTCGCGCAGGGACTCCGAAGTATACATACCCAAGAGGCTATGGACAGAATACCAACAAATTTGCCAATATTTGTTTTTGCCGGTTCAGCAGACCCGGTGGGTGAAATGGGAAAGAGTCCCACAAAGCTGGTCGAAGCCTATAAACAGCTGGGGATTAAGGATCTGGAATTTATTCTGTACCCTGAAGGTCGGCATGAGATGCTCAATGAAATAAATAGGGAAGAGGTTATCCAGAATCTGCTTTCCTGGATCACTCGGCATCTGCATTAATATAACCCTATTTCTAATGAGGCAACATTGCGTTTCAGATATTCTACCGATGAACGTGGTCGCCCTGTAAAGAAGGCGATCGTTTATACTTCAGATGAACATCACATTAACAGCTTCGATGTCGATATCGAAGCTGTTCGTATTGTAGGTCGTTTAAAACAGGCGGGACATGAAAGCTTTATAGTGGGTGGAGCAGTCCGGGATCTTATTGTTGGTAAAAAACCAAAGGATTTTGATATTGTAACCAGTGCAAGCCCCTCACAAATCAAACGGCTTTTCAGAAATGCCCGGATTATTGGCCGGCGTTTCAGGCTTGTCCATGTTTATGTTGGTGATACGATTTATGAGGTGGCCACCTTTCGTTCCCTTAGAGATGGACACAACGGAAATACCTACGGAACCATAGAAGAGGATGTACTCCGCCGAGATTTTACCCTGAATGCTCTTTTCTATGACCCAAAAGAACAGGTTGTTGTCGATTATGTGGAAGGTTTTAAGGATATCAAGACAAGGTTAATCCGACCAATTATTCCTCTTTCGGTTATGTTTAAGGATGATCCAGTTCGGATGCTCAGGGCGGTAAAATATGCTGCCACAACGGGCTTTAGACTATCCTTACCGCTACGTTGGAAGATCAAACAGCAAGCTCACCTGCTTGATACGGTGTCGCCATCCCGGCGTACGGAAGAACTATTTAAAATTATCAATTCGGGAAATTCCTTTGCTATTGTAGATCAACTTCTAAAATTTTCCCTTTACCAGTATCTTCAACCCAACGCAGTGAGTATGATGTCGTCCGATGCAAAGTTTAAAAATCTATATATGCAGAGTCTTTTGGCATTGGATCAGCTTATTAAATGTGGCAAAGAGCTCCAGAGCGGTGAAGTTATAAGCTATTTTATAAGGGATTATCTTAATACGATTGTAGATTGGAAACAGGAACCCTTCGAAGCCTACAGGGCAGCCCTTACCGCATGCCGGGCTTATGTGTTACCGATGAATCCACCCCGTATAGAGCTTGAAAATGCGGTACGGCTCCTGTTCCGAGAACATGGCATTGGCATTAAAAAAGCACGTACCTTTGAAAAGGGCCGGAACAAGGAAGCTATTCCTGAGCCTGCGAATGAAGCAACACAAGTCCCTGGAAGTCAGGGACCAAAAAAAAGGCGCCGCAGGCGTAAGAACAAGCCTACTTAAACCGTGGCAAAAGTTCCTGTACCTTAGCTTTATACCGTTCAGGGGCTGCAGCGGCAGCTTTTTCAAGATACTGTACCGCATCGGCTTTACGGCCAGCAGCCCCTGCATTAAGTCCTAAGGCATAATTCACCAGAGCTTCATCAGCCCCATAGAGTAGGGCAGATCGATAGTAATTCTCTGCCATATCGTATTTTTTCTGTTCATAGGACAGTAAGCCTAGGTAATAATGGGGAGCATAATGATGGGGTTGAAGATTCATGGCTGACAAAAACAGTACCTCTGCCTTAGGTAGATCCTTAGCACTATATGCCTGCCGACCTGCCTCTATAAGTTCTGCAAAGGTTTTTCGTTCTTTAATGTAATTCTGATACTCCTTACTAATTTCATCAATCTGAATCCATGGAATTATCCGTTCTAACGCTAGTTTACTGTTCCCTTCCCGGCTTTCAGAAGGAGAAAGCGCCATGAAAATCTCATAGAGTGAACGGCGATATTCCTCGATATCAGTATTTAACAAAAATGATACCAGAGCCCAGGAAGCTCCTTGTAACTTTGGTGAGGGAAGAGGACCCTGAATATCGGACATAATAACCGATTCAAGGCTTGGTGCGGTAGTTCCCCAGCTTTTTACCATATCGAGCCAGGCGAGGTTTTCTTCATAGGTCGCTTCACCCTTGGTCTGGTCATATCCCAGGGTAGCAAAATAAATAGCAAGCCCTTCCTGCAGCCAGGTAGGAGGATTCGGAACAAAGGCCCGCAAAAACTGCATGAAAGCCTGGTGGGGAAATGTGTTCAGTAAGGCTTCTGTATTCTCTAAGCGGACTAGTTCGTTTAAATCAGGTCTATTGTTGTAGTGGAGATACACCGCACCATTGCTCAGTGTCCCCAGTTTTGTTTGTATATAGGTATCATAGGCAGTTTTTGTTGTAAAGGATCGGACTACAAGGGGCTGACTTAATCGGGACAGAGAAAAACGGAAGAGCTTATTGTAGACTGAAAAACGAACATCCATTTCCATTGCAAGTGACTTTGCTGCTTCCTGCCCCCCCTCAGCATACACTTTATAATGGGTACCTGTAAATTCTGCAAATTGTGTATCTACAGCCTGAGCAGTCACGTTGATAGTGCGTAAACATACTAACATGAGCACTATCACCCATATTTTTTTCATGTCAACCTCCATTTATTCGGTGATTTTGTCTATTATAATATTGACTTCTTCAATCAGTATACCCGTATAACGCTCTATCGTATCTATCAAGTATTGCTGTAATTCATGAATATTGCCAGATAGTTGGGTACCAAAGGGCACGTCGATGGTAATGACAAGCCGATACCCTTGACCGTCTTCTTTTACAACGATTTTCTTAATCCTGATATTGGGGTTAAATTCATCCACACAGTGGAGAACCATCTGACTGAGGGCTGCTTCTGAAATAATTACCTTACCCCGTTTGGAATATTCCGGTCGTACCACTGATTTTTCATGGACCTTGGTGCTGGTTCCTACAGGAGGCAAAACACCCCGTTTTAAGAATACCCGGATTGCGTCGTAAAAAATATTAGGATAGTTACGTTTTACCTCGATGGAAGGAACGGGAATAACGTGTTTACCTTCGATTTTCCTCGTTCGTATTGCCTTTTCTATTTCTTCCTGGGTGGCTATATCTTCTATTTTGATGATCTTGCTTGGCTGGGATAATTGCAGCCGGGCGGCAATTTTATTCACCATTTTGATTGATGTGCCGAGGATAAGAATCTTTTTAAATTTTTCTGTCTGTAGTTTTCTGGCCACCTCGTCCCGATGGGCCTTATCATCGAACAGGGCTACTTTTACCGCTGCAAGGAAGGTTTTTTCCTTCTTTGCTGAATGTCCTGCCAGAATCCGGTTATCCCGAATTAAAAGGCCATCGTCGATAATGAGATCAATACCATATTTTTGTGCTACCAGTTTTGCCCGGAAACTTTTCCCTGTCCCGCTTTCGCCGACAAGGGCGTATACCTTAACACCTTTGAAAAACCAGAATATATCACTCAGTATGCGAAACATTACTTTATTATAGCACCAAGAAGGTCCGTAATGGGAGTGGTTTCTTGAAGCCTTTGTATAAAAAGTCTTTGTTTTATTTCAGTAAACAATGTTTTCAGGTATATTACTTGAACATCCGGAAGCGGCGCCTGAATGCTGTCAGGAAGCCCAAGGTCTAACCGCCCAAGCCCTGCAAGTGTATAGGCATGGAGCACCCATGGTCGAGCCTGTTTTTTTGCCCCATATTTTATATCCCCCAGAAGCGGATACCCATGGTGTGCGGCCTGAACTCGGATCTGATGGGTCCTTCCTGTTTCCAGTTTGATGAACACCAGGGTAGCAGGATTATGGGTATGAGCAGTATGAAACAGTGGATAGACCCTGGTTATCGCTTGTTTACCCGCGTCAGTTTCGCTCACAAGGTTACTCATCCGGCGGTTTTGGTCACGAATCAATGTATCTGTCCATTGGGCTGGCTCAGTCATACATCCTTGCAGCAGTGCCACATACCATTTTTCAAGCCGGTGTTCTCTCAGAGCAATGCTAAAACACTGGGCCCCCATCAGGTTTTTAGAAAAGGTGATAATACCGCTGGTTCCCTGATCGAGCCGATGGAGCGGTCCGGGCCTAAAGGAAAGGGAAGGAGACAGTTTTGGCCCTAGATAGGTCTGTACCGCTAGAGCTAGACTGTCCTTCCCGTGGACAGGAATACCAGCTTCCTTATTGATGAACAGCAAAGCTTCATTTTCAAAGAGTATTTGAAAGGATGGCCCCTTGTCTGTGCTCTGTAGCCGTACAGGTGGTGCCTTTGAAACCTTACCCCTTGTAATTGGAATCTTTTGTGGTGTTTCTGCAACAAGTTCAGGAATTTCCAAAATGGAGCCCAACTGAGGCTTAAATGAGGCCGGGACCGGCTTCCCATCAATATATACCTGGCCTTTTCTGAACATTTTATGAATTGCCGAAAGGGGGAGCTGGGGCAAGGCTTTCCGTACAATCCGGTCTAAACGCCGGTTCTGATCATTCTCGGTGATTTGTGCAGTAAAGGCCATATATGGTATTCTATCAAAAGCTAGTTCTTGACAAAAGGGCTTACATAGGGGATTGTTAGGCAATGATTTCATTTATTCCGTTACGTACAGGGGATTTGTCAGCTTTTTTTGAAAACCCTGTTTTTTTATCGGCGATCACAAGTCTTATTTTTGCACAACTCTTGAAAGCAATTATTGTACTCTTAAAAAATACTAAAAAATCTGCTAAAGAAATCGTAGCAACCCTGCTATGGAAAACCGGTGGTATGCCATCAAGCCACTCTTCGCTGGTAACTGCCCTGGCTACCTCAGTTGCTTTTAAGGAAGGAATAGGTTCCACTTTGTTTATTGTAACCCTTTGTCTTGCCCTGATTGTGATTAGGGATTCTATGGGAGTACGGAGATCCGCAGGCTTACAAGCTAGGGCGCTGAATCTTTTAGGTAAACAGGTTGGCGATCGGCTTAACATTGAATATCATCAGGTTAAAGAAATTCAGGGCCATGCACCACTTGAGGTCCTGGTAGGTTCCCTTTTGGGTATACTCATTGCTGCAGCCTTTGCGCTTCTGTAGGTGATTTTTTCATCATGAAGTGGATCCGGGTTTTTTGGTTTTTCGCACTCCTCTATATTTTTGGGTTTGCAGGGATCCTTCTATTTAGCTTTAGTATAAGCAATACTCGACAGCCCGCTTCAATGCTTGTTGTGAGTACTTCCGATATCATTAGTGAGTCCTTTGTTTTGGATCGTTTGTCTGATGCTGGTTTTCATCATGTGGTTTCAGAGTCTAACCAATGGGTGTATATTGATGATTTTGAGGGACCGAAATCCATACCACTTAAGGATTATTATGATTGTATTGAACCTTTAGATCCTCGGAATGATGGGTATGCAGATTTATTAAAAACTATTTTTGTATCCAATGGTGTACGGCGATATTTTATTACAATGCAGGGTCTGTACCCTTGGAATTCATCAGATACGCTTGTAAGAAAAATAGATAAGATCCTTGTAAATGTAAAACCAACAGTTCAGTTGTATATGACTAATACTGTAGTATTTCCCTGGTGGCTTATTGGTTTGGTTTTAATGAGTATCTTGGTATATACAGCTTTCAAGTTAGGTTATAAAAAGGAAGTCTTACTTTCTATTCCCGCAAGCTTAATTCTTTTACCATCAGGTCATGGAAGTATACTGAGTATCGGCCTACTAGTGTCATTACAAATTTGTCTAGGACAATTTCAACATGATATCTTGATTCGATATTACCATAATGAATTTGATGCTGTTCGATCTCTTATTCGATGGTACAAAGGATCTCTTATTTATGGAATTGTGTTAGTAATGGGTTATTTTTTAAATGCTTATGTCTTTACCATTAATTGGATTTGTACTATAGGGGCATTGGTTATACATCCTATGACAGGAATTATAGTTGTTTTACTACGCTTATTTTATTATCATGAACTTGGCCATCATCATTTTTTGCCCATAGAGCTCGTGGGTACAACAAAAAAACGTATTGATCCTGTACGAGCTATAATACCCTTTGCTTTTGGTGCAATAGGTTTTTCCATCTTTTTATTGATTATTCCAGTTAATCCATCAAATAACCTCATGAACAATTCCATTTCAATTCCGTTGACATTAGACCAATATCAGGCTCATCTTAATACTCAATCTCGTTTTTCTAGTACATCGCTTCATCGCAAAACATCCGAAGGGTATTCCTATAATACCTTTATGCTGGATTCGGATGGTCTACTATCAAACGAAAAACCTGTCCCGCATGAAAATACATATATAAATTTAGCGATACCACCACTGGAATCTCTACTATTGTCTTTGAATAGTTCTAGCATAATAGATCATGAAACTATTGGAAATGTGATATATCTTATGATTGTTATTGCTGGTGCGTTCATTTTATTGTATCGTGCGTCGCATGGTACATTATTACTTATGTATAAGTCTGGATATTTAGATAAACGGATTGCAGCATGAAAATATATCATTTTCCGCAAGGTGGACTCAAGTTAGAGGATGCTACAGTTCCTCCTGCAGATACCAGTACCATAGCATTTCTTCCAACTTATGCCTTGATTTCGCTTACCCAACACCCTGGAAAGGAAGCTTTGCCCTTGGTTGATACTGGAGCTTTCGTTCAAGAAGGGATGCTTATTGGACGGGGCCAAGGAATGGGATCTGCAAATATTCATGCATCTATTCCAGGGCAGGTGGTCAAAATTGTGTCTTGGAAATTAGCTGATGGTAGAACTACCCAGGGAGTATTAATTCGCTTAGAAGGCTCTTTTGAAAAATTGGGGAAAAAAAAGGATAACTATAATTGGCAGGGGCTTAGCAGCTTTGATTTGTTGAGAATTATTTCAGAAAAGGGTATTGTAGAAATGGAAGAGCCAGGTAAACCCTTTATAGATATAATACGGGATGCAACAGGACAATCAAAAAAAGTGACCCTTGTTGTAAGAATGATTTTTGACGACCCATGGCTCGTAGCCGACTATGTGCTTGCACAGGAACGCTTGGATGAAATTCTCATCGGTTCAGCAATTACTTCAAAAGCATCTAATGCAAGTACTATTGTTTTCGTGATTTCTAATGATGAAATTGAGTTAGCAGAACGGATTACAAGTCGTTCAAAAGATTTGGGTATTCAGGTTACTGTGATTATTACTGGATCCCGTTATCCGCAGAGAAATAAACGGGAACTTGAAACTGTTCTGAAACAATATCAAAAAAATGAATCTATTGATTTGGGGTCATACTGTATCTGTAACCCTGCAACCTTGGCAGCTGTGTATGACGCAGTTGTACAGAATAAACCAATACTTGAGCGGTATGTTGCTGTTGGTGGCGGCGCTATTAAGCATCCTCAGGTCTTGAGGGTAAGAATAGGTACAAGAATCGGTGATCTTATTTCACAATGTGGAGGTTTTCTCATTCAGCCAAAAAAGATTGCCACAGGATCACCGCTCAAGGGAATGATTATACAGGATCTTGATGAACCGATAACCAAAACTACCATTGCGATTGTAGCTCTGACTGAAGAGCAAATTGGTGGTGAAACGATGAATGACTGTACCAATTGTGGTGAGTGTAGATCTGTGTGTCCTGTTAGGTTAGATCCTGAATATTTATATAAATTAGCTTTACTTGGACGGGATTCTGAGGCATTACTTCATAAAGCACATAGTTGTCATGGATGTGGATGTTGTGAAGTTGTTTGTCCTTCCCGGTTACCCTTAAGTTCAACTATTAGGGTGTCAATTAAGCGAGGAGCGCAGCAGGCTCTATGAATAGTATTTATGTTGCACGAAAACCCTTAATACACATACGTGATGCTACCAGCTACCGGATGTGGCTTGTCTCTAGTGTAGCTCTGCTTGTTATTATACAATCAGCCTTGCATGATAACTACGCATCCTTGATTGTAGCTTTAGTAGCAGTTGTTTCTGCAATAGTAATGGAACTTGCCATTAATGGGGTTAGAGGTACCTTTACTCTTAATGATGGAAGTGCTGTAACCACAGCCCTCATTCTTTCTCTGCTTATGCCAAATTCCATCCATCCGGTGATTGTTTCTTTAGGGGCAATTTTCGCAATTGGTGTTGTGAAGCATGTATATGGTGGTCTAGGTACAAACTGGTTAAATCCTGCTTTAGGCGGTTGGTTATTTACCCTTGTTTCTTGGCCAGAGCGTTTTAGCGAAGCCCTGAATGATTCAGTTTTACAAACCTTTTACCAAGCCATTGAACGAGGAGTTATTGATGTTTCAGGGTCACCCCTCGCGATTTTAAAAATTGTTGGTTATAAGGTCAGTTCACAGGATAGTATATTAACTGGCATCGTTAATCATTCCTTGTTTTCGCTTATGAATGCAGAACTACCCTCCGGTTATTTTGATTTTTTTTCTCTTTCTAGTCCCGCGATTATTGCCGATCGTGGAATTTTAATGCTACTAATCGGAACGATAATTTTAACGGCCTTTCGAATTAATAAACCGCTCATTCCGGCTATGTATATAGCAAGTTATCTATTCTTAATCCGCCTTTTTGGAGCCATTCCCTTTGGTGGATCCTTTGGTAATGGTGATATGATATTTGGTTTATTACACGGCGGAACGCTTTTATCTGCTTTTATTTTGGCAACTGATCCTGGTACCGGAACGAAATCCTATGAGATAGGTATCCTAGTAGCAGGAATTGCGGCGATTTTTGGATTTATATTCAGATATTTAGGAGGGGTCCCTTATGGAGCTCTCTACGGAATCCTTATAACGAATACGCTTATTCCAACTATACGCTCTCTAGAAATAAGATTGTTTTATACAAATCGGAGATCCCTATGAAACAAGTCGTTAAGGATATTACCATTCTTATGACATGGATCGCTGTTCTTTTTATTTGTTCTTGGTTGCTTGTATGGGTTACTTCGGATATTAGAAATGCCGCGTTGATCGATGACTGTAACACGAAACTAATAAAGCAAGGAAATAATATTTTGGTAAAACAAATCATAAGCGCTCATGATGGGACTGTACTATTCTCATCCAACAAAACTAATAAACATGCCTTGCTTTCATCTATAATCACCACTTCAGGCACTTCGTTGAACCTAATAATCCTAGATGCTTCGAATCGAATAGATGATCTTTACCCTATAGATTCAAGTTCAAGAATAATAAATCAGCGTACTGATCCAAAAGTGATACACTTTAATGTACGTACGCTGTTATCGAATGCGGTTTTAAAAGAGAAAAGGAGTAAGCAGTAATTATGGATAAGATTGAATCTCATCCTTTCTGGGGTAAACATTCTCCTCTGGCTCAACTATCCTACATACCGTTTCTTCTTGGTGCTTCATCTCGTCTATCAATTGCAATTATGAGTTCAGCCGCACTTTCCTGGGTTTATATGCTATCGAGTGCTACCATACTTGTAACAAACAGGTTCATTCCATCCATATTTACATCATTTATTCATGTGTTGATTTGTAGTTTTTGGTCCCTTGTGTTTGGTCTTATTGTATATTTCTTTTCTCCTGTCTTGTTTTATGAAATGCAATTTCCTCTGATTTTTACTGCAGTTCTTTACATTATCTCTGGAATTGGAAACTCTCTCGAGGTTGATACGCTCAGTAATGCAATGAAAAAAACAGTAATACAAACACTTGTTGTAAGTTTTATTATTCTCATCTTTGCTTTAATAAGAGAGACTTTTGGATTTGGCGCCCTCAGTTTGCCTACTCGAGAGGGTATTTCGGAAATCCTTACTTCAGAAATATCTAGTGATCTTGCTATCAGAAGTATTGCTGCTACCAGTGGAGGACTGATGTTATTAGGATTTATAATCGGTTTTTATCGAATCATAAGAGAAATGTTAGTCACCTATTATTCCCAGCGGGAGAAAAACTAATGTCCTTTCTGTTAACTTTAAGCACAGCCTTTTTCCTTTTTAATGCCATTATCCAAAATGGTTTTGGCATTGAGTATGCAAGAAATCCGAGAAATGCTCTTATTCCTATAATGGCGATGATTTTATCGAGCATCGTGAGCTGGTCTATCCATACCTTTCTATTGAAACCTATTGGTTTTGGAGTATTTGGAGTATTTCTTATATTTCCCATCAGTGTTGTATGCAGTTTGTTTGTAGCTAAAATTTCGATCCTATTCAAGAGAGGAAGCAGGGAAGACCTTGATCCAACATGTTTTAGCGGATTTAATGGGCTGGCGTTTTTTAGTGCGTTTCAAATCGTGATCTTTGCACAATCTTTCTTACAGGCCCTCATTATAGCTCTGGGAGGAACTTTAGGCTTTTTATGCATCATAATTCTTTTAAATGGCATTCAAAAAAGGTCCGAGGTAGAAGCGGTACCCCAATTTTTTAAGGGACAACCATTATTACTCATATCAACAGGTTTAGTATCCCTTGTTTTTTCGGAATTACTTCCTATTGTGATACGTATTTTTACAAACTAAACCCATTATTAAAGTACTTTTGAATATGATACAGAGCTTTTTTTATGTTTTGTTAGAAATCTTGCTTTTCAGACTGATAATTATGGTCTATTATAAGGAATTAAGAGAATCATACGGCGTTAGAAGTGGAAACTATATATGAATAAAGTAAAAGTCATTATCCTTACCCATCATCACGTCCCGTTTGGTTCTTCTGGGGAAGAATTTGAATCCTATTATACGAAAAGACTAAAACCTCTTGTTACCAGCCTTTATAAGGCCCCTCATTTTTCAATTCTTTTGCATTGTTCAGGAGTTTTACTCGAATGGATAGAAAAACATCATCCTGAATTGTTTATGCTCTTGGAAGAACTGATTAATCGAAAGCAGATTGAACTATTAGGTGGTGGCTATTATGAACCTGTTTTTCCGCTTCTTTCTGTTACTGACAAGATTGGACAAATAGAATTACTCACTACCTACATCAGAAAGCACTTTGGTAAACGTCCACGAGGATGCTGGTTGCCGGGAATGTTCTGGGAACAGAATTATGCTTCTGTTTTAAACACCTGTGGTATTGATTACGCCTTTGTCCATTATGATCAATTTTTACATACTAGGAATGATGAAAGCATAAACCATATATTTATAACTGAAGATCAGGGAAAACTTAGTACTCTTTTCCCGGTAAAGCCTATTGGTTCATGTGATGAGGCTATCGCCTACCTCGACAAGTATAAAACCATTGTAAAAAAAGGAGAGCGAGAGGACCAAATCCTATCTTTACTGATAAATCTTGAATCTGTGGGTCCAGAAGATACGTATATTGATGAAGTTGAACGCGGTTTTGATTCCTTGTTTGCTTATATTTCCAAGGAATCCGAGTGTTTTGATTTAACATTACCTATAAAATATCTCAAACAGGATGTAAAGGCCGTTAAAACATATTTAACAGGAGTAAATCCTCGACAAAGTCTCGTTAAATATCCAGAAGCAAACGATATTTATGGAAAAATGATTTATGTCCATACCCTGGTAAATCAGCTTAGGGGTGACAAGGCCCGTAAAAAAAATGCCCGGGAAGAACTCTGGAAAGCCCAGGGTATTGATATGTTTTATATGGATTCATCCAGGGGCATACAGAATAGGATGCTTCGAAAAGCTGTTTATAAGTCTTTACTTGAGGCCGAAAGAATAACCAGGGAGAAGGGAGTCTTTATTCCCTCTATTCTTACCTTTGATTTTAACTTGGATGGCAAACCTGAATATGTTATACAGGGTAACGAAATAAGTTGCTGTATCAGTCAAAAGGGTGCATCCGTATTTGAACTAGACTATTTCCCTGTTGCGACAAATTATACCGATACCTTTAGATTACAAGAGGAAGGGGGTACTAGGTCCTATAAACGAACCTCTTTCGTAGAATATCTCTGTCCTGCTGGAAGCTCCTTGCATGAAATACTATCGGATAGTCAGAATCGTAATCGATTTCTTGGTGACGAATGGTTTACAGAAGAAACAGTAAGTCGTTCACAAAACTCAATTGGTTTTAGTACCGATGGCATAAAAACAAAACCCTTTGGTACTATAGAAGTTAAAAAACAGTATTCACTGAAAAAGAATGTGCTCACCGTAAACTATATCTTGATTAACAGAGGTATTGAATCTGAACGATTCACCTTTTTACCTCAAATAGAATTTTCTTTCGCTGAGTTTTCAACCAGGGCATATCAGTTGTTTGTCCTTCAGGGTGATATAAAAAAAGAACATGACCTGGATGTTTGGGAAATTCGAAATGCTGATTCTGTTCTTTTTAAGGATTGTGTAAACGATGTGTTAATATCAATAAAATCAGTCATGCCCTTTGATACCTGGCAGTATCAAGTGTTTGAGCCCCAGTCGGTATATCAATCTACCTGTATTCTTCCGGTTAAAGAAGTTCTGTTGACTCCCGGCGAACAATGGGAAACCAGTTTTCAACTTGTCTTTGAAAAGCTGTGAATCCAATCAACTTTAGCTTGACAGAGCAGTAACTGCTCCCTATAGTAACAAAACTATGAAGCGACGATTAGTAACCTCTGCATTACCTTACGTAAATAATGTTCCCCATTTGGGAAACCTGATTCAGGTTCTTTCTGCGGATGTATTTTCCCGGTTCTGCCGCTTGCGCGGGTATGATACGCTCTATGTTTGCGGCACCGATGAGTATGGTACGGCTACTGAAACAAGGGCTGCCGAAGAAGGGATCAGTCCTCGGGAACTCTGTGACCGTTATCATGCGTTACATACCACTATTTATAAGTGGTTTAACATTGGCTTTGATAAATTCGGCCGGACTTCTACACCGATACAGACAGAAGTAGTCCAGGATATTTTTAAAAAACTTGATGCCCAGGGCTTTATTGTGGAACGCACGATTGAACAGCTTTTTTGTGAACAGTGTAACCGGTTCCTTGCCGACCGGTATGTCCGTGGTGTCTGTCCCCATTGTGGATATGCCGATGCCCGGGGCGATCAATGTGAAAACTGCGGTAAATTATTGGATCCTACAGAGCTCAAGGAAAGCCGCTGTTCCACCTGTGGCTCACAACCCAAACTGAAATCAACAAAGCACCTGTATATCGACCTCCCCCGTATTAAAGACCGGCTGGAAGCCTGGATTGCTGAAGCTTCAGTCAAGGGCTTTTGGGCAAATAATGCAATTCAGATGACCAATGCTTGGATCAGGGATGGACTTAAAGAACGGGCTATTACCCGGGACCTTAAGTGGGGTATTCCTGTACCAAAACCGGGCTATGAAGATAAGGTGTTCTATGTGTGGTTTGATGCACCGATCGGTTACATATCCATTACGGGGAACCTAGCTGCTGACCGTGGTGAAGACTGGCGGGCTTTTGTTGCAGATTGGTGGAAAAATCCTGATGAGGTTGAACTGTTCCAGTTTATTGGCAAGGATAATATTCCCTTCCATACGGTTATATTCCCTTCGAGCCTCCTTGGTACCGGTGAAAAATGGACGATGCTTCATCATATGTCCAGTACGGAATATCTGAACTATGAAAGCGGAAAATTCTCAAAATCCAAAGGCGTTGGTGTGTTTGGTTCCGATGCGATGGAATCGGGCATTCCTGCCGACATCTGGAGATTCTATATTTTCTATAACCGGCCTGAGAGGGCGGATGCCCTCTTTACCTGGAAGGATTTTCAGGAAAAGGTAAACGGCGAACTGATTGGTAATTTAGGGAATCTGGTAAACCGGACCCTTTCTTTTGTAAGCCGCTACTATGATGGAAAGGTCCCTGAAGGAAAGGCAAATACCGAATTTTGGAATATGATTAAAGCCTATGAAGCCTCTATCCAGGAGAAACTAGATAGGGCAGAACTCAGGGATGCGTTTCGAACTGTCTTTGAATTATCATCCTTTGCAAATAAAACCTTCCAGGATGGAGAACCCTGGAAAAAAAGAAAGGAACAGCCAGAACAGGCTGCAAGCCTTATCCGTGATCTTTGTTATGTTGTGCGGGATTTAGCTATTTTACTGCATCCCTATATCCCTGGAAGTGCTGAAAAGCTTGCTTCTTTCTTCGGTCTTACTATTGGGAAAGATGGCCTGTCCTGGCAGGATTTGGGAAAACTTGAAGGTCTCGATACAATAGTAAAGACAGAAGTACTCTTTACAAAGCTGGAAGATGAACTCATACAAACCCTCCGGGAACGCTATTCAGGCAGTCAGAAAGAACGGTTTGAACGGGACAGAGAACAACCTAGTGGCACTCCCGCTTTGGCAGACTCAAAGGCAGCGCCTGCTCCACAGTCTCCTGTTGAGCCTGCAATCGGCCAAAAAGCAGTGTTCCCTGATGAGCCGCTTTGCCAGAAATTTGCCCGTCTTGTAGATCTACGGGTAGCAAAGATAACCCATATCGAACGGCATCCTAAGGCGGATAAACTCTATATAGAAACCCTCGATGTGGGTGGAGAAAGTCGGACCATTGTTTCAGGTCTTGTACCGTACTATAAGGAAGAGGAACTACTGGGAAAACATATTGTGGTGGTATATAACCTGAAGCCTGCCAAACTTCGTGGTGTAGAAAGTATGGGCATGCTCTTAGCTGCCTCCGCTACCCAGAGCGATGGATCTGAAATGGTTGAGGTTCTCGATGCAGGCTTTGCAGAACCGGGAACCCGAATTCAGGTTGGTACTATACCACTTTCAGAGCCCCCTGCAGAAATAGATATAGACACCTTTTTCTCTATGCCCATTGTCGCCAAGGATGGAATCATTTTGGTGGATCAACAGCCCTTAAGCTGTAATGGCCAAGCCCTGTCTACGCAACGGGTATTACAAGGCGAGGTTGGTTGATGCCCGATGCGGCAGTTACATTGATACGCTCCGTAACACCTACCGATTTAGGGCGGTGTGACGGAGCAAAAAGCTTTTTACAATCCGGTTTTTGGGGAAGTTTTAAGGCTCGATTCGGCTGGAATGCCCGGTCATTTCTTGTTGATTGGGGCGAAGGGGGAAAGTTACCCCTTCTTGTCATAAGGCGTCGCTTAGCACCGGGTGTTTCTTTTGCCTATGTTCCGCTTGGCCCAGAATTGCCAGATCAATTTTCGGAAGCAGATTCAAATCGTAACCAAGCTCTTCTAGAATTGGCCCTTATTTTAAAAAAAGAACTTCCCCATGATACAGCCTTTATTCGCTTTGATCCACCATGGTATGTCACTGGTGAAGGAATAGCTCCACTTCCATTCCCAAAACCCTTTATACGCTCTGGAGCGGATGTTCAACCCCCCGATACAGTCATTATCGATATCAGCAAAGATGAAGAAAGTATCCTTTCAGCTATGAAACCAAAATGGCGTTATAACATCAGACTGGCAGAGAAAAAAGGGGTAAGAGTAACCAGACAGGATGAAGCCGGTTTGGAAGTCTTTTACGAACTTTATAAAACAACGGCACGGCGCGATAAAATAGCTATTCATGGCATTGACTATTACCGTACCCTTTTCCAGCATAGCCGTGAGTATCGGGATGGTAACCAGGATATACGGCTATATTTAGCAGAACATGAAGGTGATGCCTTGGCCGCAATTATCGTTCTATTCCGTGGAGAGGAGGCTACCTATTTATATGGAGCTTCATCGGATATAAAACGCAACCTTATGGCACCCTATGCACTCCAATGGAAAGCAATACAAGATGCCCATGCACGGGGTTGTTTTCGTTATGATTTGTTTGGTATTCCGCCGGAAGAAAATCCGTTGCATCCTATGGCAGGACTCTACCGGTTTAAGACAGGATTTGGAGGAATGATTATACATCGTCCCGGAAGCTGGGACTTTGCATATAAACCACTTATTACCCAGGTCTTCCGTTTTGCGGAAGCTTCAAGAAAAAAAATTCGTTCTTTAAAAAAAGCGATGCGTTCTCTGCGACGGGGACAATCCATGAGGAGCCTATGAACTTAGAAGCCTTTATTCTTGGTACCGGCGGTATGATGCCTCTGCCGAACCGATTTCTTACCTCGGTCCTCTTGCGGCGTGAAGGAGAGCTTTTTCTGTTCGATGGAGGAGAAGGCACTCAAGTATCCTTACGAAAATTGAATCTACGGTGGAAAAAAATTTCCGCAATATTCATCAGCCATACCCATGCAGATCATGTTACCGGTTTACCTGGCATTCTTATGCTTTCTTCGCAGGTGGACCGGGATGATCCTCTTACTATTATCGGTCCCCCAAAAATTGCAGAATACATTGAGTCGAGTCGACGGGTGCTCGATATGTATATCAACTATGATATTGTGGTTAAGGAAATAACCGAACCTGGTATTGTGTATGAGGGAGAGCATTTTCATATCCGGGCTTTCCCCTTACGGCATACTAAGCCCTGTGTGGGGTATGTATTTGAAGAAGATCCACGGCCCGGGGCTTTCCATCCGGAAAAAGCTGAGGCCCTTAAGGTTCCCCGGGGCCCACTTTGGTCTAAGCTCCAGAATGGAGAACCAGTGGTATCCAGCGATGGGGCCATGGTTTATCCAGAACAGGTTATGGGTGAAAAGCGGAAGGGACGAAAATTTTCCTATGTTACCGATACCCTTGCATTCCCAGAAATTGCATCGGAAGTAGCTAATTCAGATCTATTTGTTTGTGAAGGCATGTTCGAACGGGACCTCCTTGAAAGTGCGAAGGAAAAAAAACACATGACCGCTGAACAGGCCGCACAAATCGCTGTCCAGGCTGGGGGGATAAAAAAACTTGCCCTCATTCATTATAGTCCTCGCTATACAGAACATAATTTAAAACAGCTTTTAAAGGAAGCTCAGGCCATATTCCCCGATACGGTACTTTCCCGGGACCGGGCGGTGTTTCCCATTGAATATGAAGATTAAAATACCCAAGGGATAACCTGTAACCATTTATCAATTAATTTTTTTCTTATCTTTTAGGATAGGAGAAGCAACATGATAGAAGTACAACATCTGTCTAAACAGTATGGCAATGTACAGGCTGTCCGCGATGTATCCTTTCAGGTAGGCACAGGACAGGTTATTGGACTTCTGGGACCAAACGGTGCTGGCAAAACCACCATTATGAAAATCCTTACAGGGTATCATTTCCCGAGCTCTGGAGTCGCCTACATCGACGGGCTTTCGGTAGAGGATTACCCTGAAGAAATTAAGAAAAAGATCGGGTACCTTCCAGAAAATGCACCGTCCTATGGGGATCTTACGCCCCTTGAGTACCTCTCCTTTGTGGCAGAGGCCCGTCAGCTACCAAAAGAAAAACGACAAAACCGTATCAACGAAGTAATGGCCCTCTGTTCTATACAGGAGGTCAGGAACAAACCTATCGAGACCCTCTCTAAGGGATATCGTCAGCGACTTGGACTGGCTCAGGCTATCATTCATGATCCGGCTATACTCATTTTAGATGAGCCAACCACAGGGCTTGACCCTAACCAGATTCTCGAGATTCGTTCTCTCATCCGAGAACTTGGAAAAAGCAAAACCGTCATTCTTTCTACACATATATTGCAGGAAGTGGAAGCGGTCTGTTCCCAGGTAATCATCATCCATCAAGGGCGTATTGCAGCCCAGGGTACCAGTGTTGAAATTGGCCGAACTCTGAAAGGCCAAGACAGCTGGAAGTTAGCACTCAGGGGCAACCTGCCTCAGCAGCTTCCACAAAATGTCATTTTCAATGATAAAAAGTTTATTATACAGACCCAATCCAGATCTGGCGACGGTACAATTTCCATTTCAATTAGTTATATTGATGAATCTACAATGGATATCAAAGATCCCCAGTTAATAGGTGAAACCATTTTTGATTGGGTCGTTGCCCAGGGGTATAAAATCATCCACATGGAGCATCAGAAGGTAAGCCTGGAAGATATTTTTGTACAGCTTACCAAGGAAGGAGACGCTAAATGAAAGGCCTTTCATCCCAAACAATAGCCCTTGCAAAAAAGGAACTCTCTTCCGCTTTACATAGTCCTGCAACCTATGGAGTGTGGGTATTCTTTTTGTTATTTATGAGTATTACCTTTTTTTATCTGCAAAAGTTTTTCAGTCTTGATACCGCATCGTTGCGTCCCTATTTTTCCGTAATTCCCTTGGTATATACCTTGCTTATACCGGCTATTACCATGAAAAGCTGGGCAGAAGAACGTAAAACCGGTACAGCGGAGCTTCTTTTAACGATGCCCTTTTCAGAATGGGATTTAGTTTTAGGTAAATTCCTTTCATCATTCATCATACTGATTATTGCATTACTGCTATCCCTTGGCATACCTATGAGTCTATTGCCATTGGGTGCTTTTGATCTGGGGGTTATCTTCAGTGAATATATAGGAGCCCTCCTCCTTGGGATGACAGCATTGGCATTAGGGCTTTTATTTTCAGCAATCGCCAAAAATCAGATTAGTGCCTTTCTGGGCGGTGTGGTAGTTCTGCTTGTCATGATGCTGCTTAATCAAATTACCACCATCATGGATCTTCCAAGGGTGATTGCAGATATAGTGAACTATCTGTCATTAGCCTTTCATTTTGAAAGTTTTGCAAGGGGGATACTGGATAGCAGGGATATATTGTATTTTCTGCTGGTTACATGCTTGTGTTTGTTCATCAACACCAGGGTCTTACTGTTTAGGAAATGGAGATAGATTATGAAAAAACGACAGGCTGTTCTCATAACAATTTTAACATTGATTGTCATACTGCTTGGTATTCTTAATGCTCAGCGGCTGTATGTTCGTTTTGATATTACGAAAAATAAATCCTATACCCTTTCAGCGGTGTCTAAAAATCTTTACAAGGAAATTCCTGAACAGGTTACCATAACCTATTATGTCTCGGATAAACTGGTAAAGATGCACCCGGTTCCCGGAGAAATTCAGGATCTGCTTCATGAGTATGTAG
The DNA here is from genome assembly GCF_000219725.1 of Gracilinema caldarium DSM 7334. GTDB lineage: Bacteria > Spirochaetota > Spirochaetia > Treponematales > Breznakiellaceae > Gracilinema > Gracilinema caldarium. The sequence continues at coordinate 1,457,337 of NC_015732.1, forward strand.
CCCAATCAAAAGGGAAAATCCGCCTCTTCGTAAAAGACCCGGTGAAAGCGGGAGTCGTTGTAGCGGTGGAACGGCTTGGCATACAACCCCAGCAGATACAAACCGTTGAACAGGATCAGGCCAGTGTGGCTACTGTGTATACAGGTATTGTTATTGAGTACCTGGATAAGACAGAGGTTTTACCAGTGGTCTTTTCTCTCGAAACCCTGGAGTATGATCTCACGTCACGAATACGGAACCTGGTAAAAAATACGGAGCGACAGGTAGGAGTGCTTGTTGCCGATGCAGATAAAAGCTGGTCCAATGATTATCAGTATGTTGATAAGATTCTGCAAAAAGCCGGCTATAAGGTTCGGCAGCTTTATAGGGGCGATGAAATTCCCGAGAGTCTTTCAGCAGTCTTTGTATTTGGTGGTGCAGCGGCTCTTGATGAATGGGATCTTTACCGCCTTGACTATTATCTGCAAAGGGGAGGAAAAATCCTCTATGCAGTAGATGGTGTGTTTGTCGACTCCCGATCTAACTTACAGGCCCGAGCTATAGAAGACAAGGGCTTGCTCCGTATGCTTGAAACCTATGGTGTGAGGTTAGATACAAAGCTTGTGCTGGATAAAGCAAACCTTACTATCCCTTATCAGTCTATGAATATGTCAGGGATGGTTCAGGTAAAGCTTGTACGCTATCCCCATTGGGTAGTAGTACTGCCCCAGAACAGCAACAGTAAACATCCTCTCACAGCCCGGTTTGATGGTCTCGACCTCTTTTGGGCAAGTCCCCTCACCGTAAATCCACCAGCAGGAGTATCAGGGGATAGGCTTTTCAGCAGTACAAAAGAAGCATGGCTTATGACCAAGGATTTCATTACCAATCCCGATATGGAATCCGTTTTTACCAATGAAGCAAGTTCTACCAGGGGACAATATACCTTAGGTGTCAGTCTGTCAGGGACCTTTCCCAGTTATTTCCTAGGAAAAAAGAAACCGGTTAAAGAAGGTTCTAAGGATATGCTTCCTGATCTGCCGAGTGAACCAAAGACAGGACGAATCATCGTGATTGGGGACAGTGAGTTCCCTACTAATTTGGTACAATATACCAACAGCAACCAGAATCTCGAATTTCTTGTTCAGGCGGCAGACTGGCTTGCAAGTGATGATGATATTCTGTCTATCCGTACGAGACTTCCTGTCAGTGGGCGACTCAACAAAATAAGTGACCCCATTGAGCGGGCACAGGCTATACTGATGAGTCAACTTATCAATATGATTATTATTCCCCTCCTTGTTATTGGCTATGGAGTGTTCCGAATTATGAGGAGAAAGGCAAGATTACAAAACCAGGAGGCTCGAAATGCAGTATCAGCGTAAAATACAAATACTCGGTACCATGATTATCATTCTTTCTGTAACTTTACTCAGTTCTTTTATCTTTAATCCCGAAGCCCGTTCTGTGCGTCAAGCTACGGGGGTATTACTGGATCCCAAAAAAATACAGAATATCACTAAAATAGAAATCAAGGGACCGACCAAATCTGCCTTAACATTTATTAAAAGAACTGGTTTATGGTATGCAATCCGGGACGGTAAAGAATATCCTGTTAAAAACGAACGTATCGGTGACTTCCTCAAACCCTTTAGTAAGCCATCTTTCCTTCCTCAAAGAGCATCTTCAGCTCAAACCCATGAACGGCTCGGCCTGGGAACGGCATCAGCAAGCCGGGTTACCTTCTGGGGAGAAGATACAGAAAAGCCTGTGCTCGATATGTATTTTGGTTCCATGGATGCTACAGGCAAGGAAATCTATTTCCGTTTCTCCGATTCAGATAGTGTTAAATCTATAGAGGACCGTTTCAGTTCCTATATCCAGAGCAGTCCCCAATCCTGGTATGACCTTAGGATATTTCCCCAGTCTGGTAATCAGGGGATGAAACCAGAATTGATTCAACGTATTATCTGGACCTTAGATTCAAACGTCGGCTTTAGCATCAGTAGGTCTGGTCCTGCCAATTGGGTTGGAAAAGAAGATAATCTTGAAGGTAAAGAGCTCGATACCAATAAGATAGATACCTTTCTCCAAGATCTGATAAATGCCACTGGTGATGATTTTACTGAAATAACAAATCAGAGTGCAAAAGTAAATCAGGTGACCATTACTGCAGAACTTGGAGATGGAAGAACAAAAAAAGTAACTATCCGCTCTGATCCTGAAACCAAGTCCCACTGGGCCACAAGTTCTGACACTCCCTATACCTATACATTGTCTGAATGGCAGTACAACAGATTAGTAAAGGAACGTAATTATTTTATAAAATCTGAAAAATAGGGAACCTGCACCGTTAATAAGTTTAATTAATCCAAGGGGCTCATAAAGAGCTCCTTGTTGTATTGAGGATTATGTTCTCTTGGAAATAAAAGCTCGATACCGTTCAGGATCACTTTTAAAAGCAACAATTGGTGAATTACTATCTTCAAGAGCCTTTTCAAATGCCCGTGTAGCTTCAAGTAAAAGCCGATCCGCTTCGATTAATCTTCCTGAGCGGGAACTTAAACCTATAGCCCAACGAGCCTTTATAAGGATTTCAGAGTTAATTTTAGAAAATAGTTTATTTCGGAACTCTTCTGCCATTTTAAAACTATGGTCCAGATCAATATTAGGCAGGAGTATGCAAAATCCTTGTCCTTTCCATTCAAAAATAAGATCACGGAAGGTAAAAAACGCTACAATCTGGTCTGCAATATTTTTAAAAAGATCAGGGTAAGCTGAAAAACTCAAGTCCGGAAAGGCAATAATCATTACAGTCAGATCCTGTTCAAAAGATGCACTGCGATGCAGTTCAGCTTCCAAACGTTCTTGGGTATAATCCTCCCAACTGACCGAAAGTAAAGGAGTATAAAGCCCCCGGGGTGTTCCATCGGCGCAGTCCGAATTATGGTCAGCAATAGGTGGGGAGAAATCTTGTGTATCCAGTTTGGGTATTTCAAAGGGCATTTCTTCATCTAACAGGATTGAGGAGCCTCGTGTCGATGTGGATTCCCTATCCATACTTTGGGCGGTATATGGTTCTGATGATGTGTCTGATAATGTTTTTAATGAGGAGAAGGCAATAGTCCCAACCGCAAGTACCAGAGCGATAAGAACAGTAATCAGACTGTTGATGAGAATTTTGTGAATCAATACAAAATCGATCTCTTCAGCCACCGCACTTATGGTAATATTTCGATATCCTTCTACCATGATAGGACGGATAAGAGGAGGTTTTGACAATCCAAAGGTATCGGTGAAGGTGGGGTCTCCAGTATTCCACTGAAGATATCCAGGTTTTTTTTCTAGTGCATACATGACACCGTTACTATCAGAAATGATGACAGCCATTAGTGTTCGAGATGTTTCCAGGGTGTCTTTCACAGCTTCACGGAAAGGATCCGACATAAAACCAAGAGCCGCAGCTGCAGTAGCCCTATCGGATAATAAGAGAAAATCCTGCTGAGCCTTTACTTTTCTCTCTGAAATAGATTGAGAAATGGTAACAATTGCAAATACAATGGCTACCATATACAAAAAACCGCAAATCAGGGCTACAATTGAAGTATACTTGGTTCGCATAGTTTCATTATATACGTTTTTTTTATTACATGCTAGAATAATGACACCGATTTTAAAGAATCTTATATTTCTGAAATCATCCTAAGGAGCGTTGTATGAGGATACGAAAACCAGTTTTACCGAGCGGTTGGTATCCAACACATCCTGCATCTGTAGAAGATTTCATTTTAAAAGTACAAGAACGTATACAATCAGATCCTACATTTTCACAAAATGCCAAAGCTTGTATTGTACCCCATGCAGGATGGAGCTTTTCTGGAACCATCGCTTTGACAGCACTCCTTCGCTTACAACCAGGTCCACAAACTCTCATTGTTTTTGGCGGCCATCTTGGTCCATCTCATCAACCATTAATGCTCATGGATGATGGAGTGGAAACTCCTCTAGGAATCATGTCTGTTGATATAGGTTTGCGAACAATGCTGCTTGAGAAGATTCCCTGTAGTTCTGACATCTATCAGGATAATACTGTGGAAGTGCAATTACCTTTTTTACACTATTTATTTCCTGAGTCAGAAATTATCTGGATGCGGCTTCCTGCAAAACTTGAATCCTTTAAAATTGGCAAACAGATTTCTGAAATTATTTATTCCCAGCATAAGGATGTCAGGGTTATTGGGTCCACCGATTTAACTCATTATGGGCCAAATTATGATTTTACCCCCCAGGGTGTCGGTGAAAAGGCGTACCAATGGGTGACTAAGGTGAATGATGCAGAGATTATTGCCGCAGTACTTTCAATGGATAAGGAAAAGGTTTTGCGAAAAGCAACGGAGGATTCTGCTGCCTGTTCAGTCGGAGCAGTGCTCGGAACCATGGGTTATTGCGATGGAATTAGTCTTGGAAAACCTGAACTGATTGCCTATGGCACCAGTAGAGATAATTATAATTCCGACTCCTTTGTTGGATATGCTTCCTTTATCTGGAAATAGAACTTAAAAACCTATTAATTTCTTGACTAGCAATTTCTTTAAGAATTTCTATCAGCCTGTACAGTGGAATATCCTGATGGGTTCGTCTAATAAAAGCAGCTAACGGAATCAGCGTTGTGAATATATCCCGTTGGTATTCAGATAGTTGTTGTATATATTGAGGTAAGCTGGTTTCACACAAAGGTAGCCCCATGATACACTCCACATAGGAATATAAAAATTCCTTAGCAGATGCACTAACAGCACCAACTGTAAAAACGGGCTTTATCTTACTTAAATTTAATTTTTGAACATTGTGGTGTACGCTAATCGGTGCGCCTTTGCCTTCAGAAATAACCAGTTGGGCCTGTATACGTTCAGATAAGGCTTCTAATTTTTTTCGGTAATTGATTAATGGTTTTGTTTCATATCGCCAAGTTGTTGCATTACTGATTTTTAAGAGCTGGCTATTTCTAAATAGAAACCCACTGAACATAGCTTCTGCAGGATGTAGTCTATCTTGTTTATTATAAAACAGTTTATGTATATAGGTTCCTCGGGCATAGGATTCTCCTTCAGGGTAGGAAAAATCTACCCCATAAAGGGTAATTTTGCGGGCACCTAATTGATCTGCTAAAGCAACTGCTGCAAAGGTAACATTCCCACCTGAAGTATCAACAAATGGGAATGAACGCCAATAATGAGAAATATATTGGGTAAAAGGATGTCCTCCTGAAAAAAAATAAGTGTTATCAGATAAATTAGCTAAAACCGGTGGACTTGAAAGATCTAAAAAGAGGGGTATATGTTTTGGTTTTCCAGGAACAAAGTGGTAATAGCTGATATGCTGACAATCAATAGAAATAACTCCATCTGGTTCTATTCCATGTTCCAATAGAGCAGGAAGAGATGTATCTGTAGCAAGTAAAAAAGATTCATTTCGATCTCGTTTAATATCTTGAATTTGTAGTTCTAAAGATGGCCCCGCTGCTGTAATAGCAACATTCTGGGGCATTACAAAAGGATGAACATGTTTTTCTGAATTAATAATATTACGAACCGTGTTGGAAAACCATGGCTTCCCAAAATATGCCTGTACGGAATAATCTTCAGAAATCGTTTCAATAGATACTCGTATCATATCAGATGCTTCCGTAAAAGGTTCGGGATCATAGTCAACTCGGGGCCGTAGAGAAATCACCTGTATTCCCCCATGAAGAGCCGGTTTATATGTTTCGAGAAGATAATGATAAATCAGTTCAGCACTGGGTTCCACAAGCAAGGATATTCGCGGGTCGCTCAATAGTGATACATAATCAATCAGTGAGAATAGCTCTGCACATGCATTCAAATTAAAATCAATAATAAGTACTGATTGAATATCAGGTCGTTTTAGAGCTTCCTTGGCAAAATACCCCCCACCTAACCCCATAATAATAAGGTACCCTGCTTTCTCAACGGTTTTAATAATACGTTCAGCCTCTTTATAAGGATCGAATAATGAATGTAAAGGTTGCAATGAACCATCTAATCGTTGAAGTGCAGGAACAGGAAGATTATTTTTTGAATACATTAATTTGTAATACCCTCTCGTTGTCTCAGAACTGCTTAGCTTTGTACATAATTCGGGTGATTTGCCATGCAGAACCAACAAATTACGGTCAAAAAGTTCTGCCCTATCCATGTATAACCCCTTGGGAAAATAGATTTGAGACTTGTTGGATAATTTCTGAACTTGAAAGAGCTTCCTTATCACCTGTTAGAAGAAAACTAAGCTCTTTTCTCATCAATTCATGTTCTGGAGAGGTTTGTAATTCTTGAATTAAAAGTAACAAAAGGCTTTGTATCCTTTGCTGTATGTTACCATTTTTCCGTGGAAGTATATAAAATGATGGTGCTTCATAGGATTGCCAACTTATTCGTTCAACCGCAGTTAGCATTGGAAATCGTGGATGCTTTGTACCAATAACAAAGATTCGTTCAGTTTTATCTGAAAAATACCAATTAAACCAATCTGCATAGATTGATAAAGCTTCATAGTTTGCATCAATAAGAGCCCGTTTGAACTGTAGATGATATAAAGGTGAAAATCGATTGACCTTTTGATCATAATAAAAATCGAGTCCATATGGTCGAGCATGGGTCATCATATCCCGATGAGCCATATCCATCCCAGTTATATAAATTGGTCCACTAGTAAGTGCCATGGCAATATCAATAATTGTTGCAGAAACAGTCCCTCGTTGAGGTAACTGAATATAAGGAACCTCCAGTTTCTGCAATAATTTTGTTTGCCATATACTTCCATCGCTAATGACAAGCTGGGGGACCTGGGCTACATGAGAAGAAAGGTAAGCATTTAAGCTCGTTGCCAAAGGGAATGGAAGTACATTCATGCCCTCTGCTTTACTAGAAGAAAATGCTGGAAATAAACGAACCCGGCGAGATTGGTCAATAAGATGAAAGGTAGCCCAGGTCCCCCCATCGGTAGCAACCGATAGGGATGGTATAATATGGTGGTATAGCAACGCAGGCACTGAAGACGCTGCAGCAATAATACAGGCCGGTCCTTCTTGAAGTGTCTTATATATCAATGGAATTGTTTCTTCAAGGCTTGGCCCAGCACCGGTTACTATAACAGGAATAGTCCCAGCATTAAAATAAAGAGGATTTTGCAAACGAGCTAGATTTTTTATACTATTTTTTATCCAGCGTTTGCCAAAACCTTCTGTAGTTCTGATATTTGCAGCCTCACGTTTAATAAATTGTTGAACTATATTCCATAGGTTTTGATATTGTTGTCCAAAGGCAACCGCAGAGGGTTTCCATTCAATTAGAAAAGAATGAGACCCTTCTGGAATTTCCTGTTCAAGGAAATCAAGTAAATCGATATCTCCTTCTGGAAACCATACCTTATGAGCTTCGTCATCGAAACTCTCTGATACATGTTTCAAAAAATTTATTGCATGAATGACAAGTATTCTCTTGTTGGGAAAAGACTTTTTAATAAAAGGTATACAATACCCAAGTCCTGGTTCAAGAATAATAAGATTCTCACAATTATGTGGAATATTGAGCGCTTTTACAAACCGTTCTGCTTCATAAAGAGGATTATAACTAGAATGTATTAAGTTATTTCCCACTAACATTGTGGGTTGCCCTAAACGACTTGGTACAAGTCGAGGTATCATAATATCCGTTCTACCGCAGCAAGACTATCGGCGGTTTCAAATGCATCTAAAAGTTTAATATTAAAACTGTTTTGTATCCTATGAAAAAAAAGTTCAAAGTCTACAGTAGATTCCAAAATGATGATCAATCTTGATTCATCCAAAATATGAGAACGACCATAGTGACATAGGATTTTTTCTATTTCCTCAGGTTTTTCTGGTTTTTCAAAAATACCTATACCTAAGGTTGCCCCCGGTTTTAACAATTCAGTAAATATGTTATTTATCCATTCGACAGGATCCCAGCTTGTCGCAAAAATACCATGAATTCGGCTAAGGATGTACGAAAGATCATCAATCATTATTTTTTTCTGTGGTTCTTCAATAAATACAATAAAGATTGTTTCTACAGATGATTTACGTATCAGGTAGCCCTGGGCCGAAGATACTATAACTGTCTGTAAGAATGGTAAAGATGTAATAAAGTCAGCAGAAAACCAACTATTTTCTTTTTCAGGTAAATATGAAAGTATATCTGAAGCCTTAATGGTAAATGCTGGAATATCAAACCCGATAATTTCCAGAGATGTAAAATTATCCTGTTGTTGTTTAAATACAAAGGCTCCTTGAAAGGGTACATAAGTCTTTAAAAGAGACAGTACCATATATACCCTGTTTGATGAGGGGCCTAATCGCAGCATTCTTTCAACAAGGGCATCTGCCATTGGATCCCATTTGCTATTAATGGATGTACTGGCAGCCCTTTGTAATAATCCCATTTATACCAAACCTAACTCTTCGAATAATTTTTTATAAGTCTCAAAATATTCTGATTTTGCAAATTCTTCTATTTTCTCTTCAGGCAAGGATTCAAGGAGCTGATCCATATAGGAAAGCACAGCCTTAATTTCCTGAGTAAGATTCGGTGAACCAACTATTTTCTCCTTTGGTTGCACTACCTCCGGTTCAATCTCTTGATTTGCTAGAGTTTCTTCTGGTATTGCTTCTAAAACCTCTTCTTCTAACGGTGTTTTAGAGGTATCGATAGGTTCAGCTTCTTCAGGTTCAACGACAAAACCCTCAGGTAGTACCTCTTCAAAACTTTCTTCCTGAATAGGAGTACTTATATCCTCAAGTTCTTCTAAATTTTGTAAAGTTTCTGTTTCAAAAGCAAGAGGACTTTCAACCTCAGATCCTTCAGAAGTGTCCAGTTCGATATGAATATCTTCGATAGCGGGCTCTTCGAGAGGCTGTTCTTCAAGCACCACACCGCTTAAATCTGGTTCTTCGATAACTGCCTCTGAAAGATCTAACTGGGGTGAATCGTGCAGTTCTTCAGAATGTAGACTTATTTCATTCAGATCCTCTGCTAGATATTCTAAATCCTCAGGGGCTTCAATAATTGGTTTTACCCCCTCTTCTTGTAATTCTGCAATACTTTCATCAACAGGCAGTTCAATTGCTTCCTCTCCCAGGCCTTCCTCTATAGGCGTTTTTGAAGTAATTTCATCAGAAAAGGTTGCTTTAATCACATCTGTATTCAAATCAGCTGATCCTGAAACACCTGTTTCAATTGTCGTTTCCGGTATAGGATTCGGAATTTCATCTATTTCAGCAGATTCATCGGAAATAAGATCTTCCTTTTCACTCAGTAGCTCCGATTCTTCAAAATTATCTGTAATTTCCGGTCCTGCCTCTTCGGTAAATTCAGCTGTGTTTAAAATATTATCTAGTTCATCGCCAGTAAGGGCTATTTTTTCATCCTCTTCGTCATCAAAAAAGCCCTTTTGTTTTTCTTCGCTTGAACTTTTTGTTTCTTCGTTTATAGATGGTTTATTTTTATATGTTGCGAGCTCTTCCTTAAGCGTTGATAATTCTTTTTTAATGGTGGAAAGCTCATCAGCAATTTTCATAAGTAATTGAGTAGAAAGATCTACCGAACTTTCAGAATTTTCGTGTTGTGTAGCAATTTGGGGTTGTTGTAGTGTTTCAGGAACAACAGTCGCTGCTTCTAGTTCATGGTGTACCGCTTCTACATCATTAAAATCAGCAGTATTTTCATGTGTTATGGTACTTTTATCTGAAGTTGAAGGATTTTTCTCCTGTGAATCATCTTCAGAGGCTTCTCCTAAATCACTCAGGAAGTCATCAAAATCTGAGACAGATTCTAGATTTAGATCAGAATCCTTCGCCTCTGATACTGTTCCTATATCCATTGCACTTTCTGCATTCATCATGTTTAAATCAACAGACTCATTAAACTCTAGATCGATATCAAAAGATTCTTCTTCGACTTGTTCCTGTTCAGCAACAGATGTTGTGTCAAAATCATTGGTATCGAGGAAATCATCCATCGAAAGTTCGGTAAATTCGTCGGTATTAGATGCTGGCAGGTTATCTTCTTCAGGAATAAAAGATTCTGTTTCTAGCCCAATTTCTTCTTTTTTATTTTCTAACACCGGTTCTGATGTTTTAGGCCGATCTTCAATACTCGTAAAATCTACAACATCGAAGCTTGTTAATTCTTCAAAAGTATCGCTTGAATTAACTGCTTGTGGTAATTCTTCTACAGAAAAATCTTCTGGTTCGGGCAGATTCCCAAAATCTTGAATCGATGCATCAGTAGTATTGGTAACCTCCGAACGACTATCATTTGTCAATTCTATATCAGGAAGCGTATCCATTTCCAAATCAGGTAAATCTTCAATGTCTGGAAGAGAAGGTTCAAAGGAATCATCTATCATTTTAGTACTTTCTGCGTTATTTTCAGTTTTCTTTACATCAGATACATCCTTTGGTTCGCTTTTAACCCAGACGCCATATTCGTCTAATTCATCAGAAGAACCAATAGTTGAACGATCAGTAAAAATAGATGGATCTTTATCGATTGCCATTACCTTCTCCCGCATTAGGATACATCGGGCCCCCCCAGCACTCAGCCAGAGGTCCCTTAGTCCTTTTCAGTATCGACACAAAGAAGAAAATAATTAATATTTCTCCTCTATTTAATCGTATCTAACCAATCTCTACTTGTCAATGGAGACCACTAAAGACTTTTACGTAAATAACCGAAAACCAAGTAATGAAGCTTCGATATGTTATGCTTTCTATTTGGGTTACTGTAGCGATTTATTCTCTTGGCTCATTTTGTTATGGGCCCACTGGAATACTAGCTATGAACCATCTTATACAGCAAAAAGAAAAGTTAAGTACCAATATAGAACAATTAGGAATACTTCAACAGAATTTGTCATATTCTGTTAACGCTCTATTGTATGATCGGGATACTATTGAAGTATTAGCAAGAGATTTAGGTTATGGAAAATCTGATGAGTTATTTATTCGAATCTCTAGTACCGAATCGATAAATAAAAGTCGTTATATTGTTGGTGGTCTTGTTATACCTGAAGCTTATACCCCACCTCTGCATGAAGTTACATTACGAATCATTGCGATAGCCTCTGGGTTCATTATACTCATTCTAACTATAATTTTGGGAAGAACATTAAAAACAAATAAGGCTACGTCTAAACCCTAATTACCTGTACGCACCCATTCTGCATCTCGTTCGGTATCATGAATGACCTCAAGAATCTGGTCTTGATCATAGCGAACAGCGGTACTTATCTTTTTCCCGCGGAGAACCGATGTATTAGTCAATTCTGTAAATATCCAACGCATCGGTTTAGCAAGAGCAACAAGTTGAAGTGCCACTTTATATGGAAGTGGATGATAATATCGTTCAGTATTTTGAGAAATTTGATATACGATAAGATTTCCATTGTGAATAGAATATTTAAGATCCATTCGTGCACCGGATGTTAGTATTGCCTGTCCAGTTCCTCCTGAGAAAAGCCGAACAAGTTCTATGCCCTTATCTCCACGCCAAGTGCCAAGAATTTCTGTTTCAGATTCTATTACTTTTTGGACTTCGTTTTCTTTGTTTTTAATGGTGTCGGGCTGTTGCATTAAAGTCTTTAAAAGTAATATTTTAAGATTTGCAGATAGCATATCGACCGTTGGTTCAATGGATGAAAAACTTATCTTTTCGCCTGTTTTTACCTTTATAACTTCAAGTGTTAAAACATAACCATTTCCCAAAATACCAAGGGTTCCCTGTAATAGATAATCAGCTGATAATAGGCTCCCCAATTTTTGTGTTTCTGTTATGTCAGTAAATGCATTATTTATTGCATATTCCCACTCTAAAAGAATACGATCACGATCTTGTATCGCGGTTAGTCTAAAAAGATTTAGCTCGGTAATATAACTTTGAACAAGTTTTTCTAACTGAAGACATTCATCTTGTAGATCTTGGACAGCTGTAAAAGGTAATATTGTTAAAACTGGTTGTTTTTGTTGTGCGGATAATGAAAATAAAGTAAATAATAACAAGCTACTCAACGTGAGCCAACGTCTAAACATTAGTACTTTTTCCCCTCCTTAACAATGGAACCCTTTACGTATGGTAATGTAAGAGAGGTTCCATCAATGCAATTTCTCTCTGAACTCCCGGGAAACTTCCCGTTGTATGTCCCGTTCGCGAATATCTGCACGTTTATCAAAGGCTTTTTTACCCTTACATAACCCTAATTCTACCTTAACTTTTCCATTTTTAAAATAGAAGGATAGAGGAATCAGGGTGTATCCCTTTTCTTCCACCCTTCTGGCAATCCTCTTTATTTCATCCTTGTGGAGTAAAAGCTTTTTTTTACGGTCCGGATCATGGTTAAAGATCGATGAAAAGGGGTTTTCTGCAATTCTGAAAGAGTTGAGCCAAATTTCGCCATTTTTTACCTCTGCCCAAGCATCGGGAAAGGATATTTTTCCTTCACGAACAGATTTAATCTCCGTTCCCATGAGTACAATACCGCACTCGTAGGTTTCATCTATGGTAAAATCGTGCCGGGCCTTGCGGTTAACCGCAATAATTTTAACACCCTCACTCATGGAAACGCTCCCTTGCAAATACGGGTCGAAACCCAACAAAGGGGGATGACGAATCGGGCGGTAAGGAAGCCCTGGTTTCAGCCTGTATCGTTTGGGCTTTATTAGCCCAGGAACCTCCCTTAACCACAAATTCGGGAGAGCTTAGCAGATTTCGAAAGTTCTCTGGAGCTTTAAGTTCAGGGAAGGGAACAAAAGGGGTATCGCACCATTCCCAAAGTCCACCAATGATATTGGTAAAATTCCTGTTGTTGAAATGGCTTGCCGCACTATACCACTCTAGTTCTGTCGGAAGCCGTACCTGATAGTCTGTTGTCCTACCGGTTTTAAGCCCCTGAGGAACTTTTGTAGTAAGCCAGGCACAGAACGCCTTTGCGGCGTAATAGGAAACTCCAGGAACAACCCCTGCAGGAAAGGCGTTATTATCAGCAGATTCCAGGTATTCAGATCCCACAAGCCCCTGAGCAATGAGGGCATCTTTTTTTTCTTTTGCCCATTCAGGGTGTTCAGCTACAAAAGTGTCCCATGCTTGCTGGCTTACTTCCTGTTCAGCCATATAAAAAGTGCTGTCTCCTATACTAATTTCACGGAATTGGAGGGGGCCAATGCTGATGCGTGTTCCAAGCAGGGCTGGTTTCTCTTTTAAGCTATCCCATTCGGTTTGTGATGCCAATGTATGCTTTTTATACCAATCTGTACTGGCGAGAGCCTTGGATTCCGTTGAAGGTAAGGCCGACAGGAGCCATGCTGGAGCAGCCGGATTTTCATTGATATAGGCAAGGGCATCCTGAAGGGCAGAAAGGGTGGTGACATTCGATGGTGCCAGTCCTGAAGTATGGGCAAAAAAATGGGCCCTGCTCAGGTCTCGCAGCGCTACAGAGGTACTTGCAAAACGGGCAGAAGCTGAAAGGATGCCCAGAAGTTCATCACCATGACCAGATTGTACAGCCTGGAAGGCACCACGGTACATGGCTTCGGAAAGCACCAGAGGAACCTGATAGGTAGCACTTGGTTCTCCCGCAAAGGTCCATGCTGCATAGGCTTGAGCCCCTGCTAAAATTGCGTTAAGAGGGTCATCGCTGCTTAATTTTAAAAATAATTGCTTATGTTTCGGGAAGAAGAGAGATCCGAAAATCCGATTCCCTACATCAAGAGTCTTTTGCTCTGCAGTAAAACCGGGGAGAACCGCCGAAATGGTATGGTTCCCTTCGGGTACAAAAATAGTACAGGGGCTAGTCCCCTGATACACATCATCGATACGGATTGCGGCTCCAGCAGGCTCTGTCTGTATTGTATAGATGCTTCCCCGTTTGGTCAGCCCCGGATAGAGGAGTAAAAAAAACAGCAGCCCCACTATGAGTAGTGCATAAAGGACTGTTAAGTATTTCCCCGGTTCAATTCCAAAAATAGGTTTAAGTGTAACCCTATCTTCTGGGAGTATTTCGGTTTTTTTCCTTATAAATCCAAACATGGGCGAATTATAAGTTGGCAGCTAGACCTTGTCAACGACGGTACTTCATGGTAGGTTTTTATCATGGTACAGGGCAGCGAGTTTTTTAACAAGGTACAGCAATTTACAGAGCAGATGCTCACCCGGCGGCGTGCAATAATACGGGCAAAAAAAGAAAAACAGAAAGCTAAAAACCCAATCATCGATTGGATAGAAGCCTTCGTGTGGGCCGCTGGCGTGGTATTGATCATTAATCAATATCTTTTTCAAGCCTATCAGATCCCCTCGGGGTCCATGATCGACACACTGCTCATTGGGGATCGGATCTTTGTAAATAAACTTGTCTATGGACCGGAGCTCCTTCCCGGTGTGGGTAAACTGCCCAGTCCTTTTAAGCCTCAGCGGAATCAGGTCATCATCTTTGAGAATCCTTCATATATATCCCGCGGTCCCGCCTTTGATGTGCTCCAGCGAGTTCTCTATATGCTCACCCTGTCACTGGTGGATATAGACAGGGATGAAAATGGGGCTCCCAAGGCACACTTTCTCATTAAACGGGCTGTGGGCATGAGCGGAGACACTATTACTATGAAAGATGGTGAAATATATTTTCTGTTCCCCGGTGAAGACAGGATTGTGGCAGAACGGGATTATATCAAAGCAACGAATATGAATCATAGAATTAACAGGTTGATGGATATCTCTGCCTATCCTGCACTGCAAGCGGCAGGGCGTATGGCAGCCTATTCAGATATGGGTTTACAGGTTCCTGCCGCTTTACTGGAACAAGTTAAGGGTGCTGCCACACTACAATATCCCGATTATCTGGAACACGAGCGGTCCCGTATTTCAGTACTACAGGCTGCAAATCCTCAAGACCGGCGATATACCATGCTCGCTGCCCGGTTCAAACTGGGCTGGTACGTTCCCGAAGGGCGAATCTTTCCCATGGGAGATAATCGGGATAATTCCCGGGATGCCCGCTATTTTGGTGCAGTCCGCCTATCCAAAGTACTCGGCCAGGGATCGCTTAAATATTGGCCCCTCTCTCGGTTTGGTAGTATCAAATAAGGTCCGCTATGATATACAAGAAATGGCAAAAATATTCATACACAGCTCAACGACATCAGCGACATCGGCTCCTTGTGGCTCTTCTATGGATTTTAGGGACTTTTTTGCTGTACCTTTTTATTTCCAGTTTTTTTATTTTTTCATTTTATGTTGAATCCGATTCTATGGCTAAGACGCTTACCCCTGGTGATGTAGGGCTTGCCCTCTCTACTCGACTCTTTCCTCATGACAAAGAGTCTTCTCTTTTTCCCTATAAGCATGGGGATCTCATTGTTCTTGAGAAATCCTATTCTACCACGTCCTCTTCATGGTATGTTCGTTTGTGGGATAATTTTATTGCCTTTTTTACTGCCCAACGGGCGGTGCATGTAAACGAGGCCAGACGCCTTTTTATAAAACGGATTATTGCGCTGCCGGGAGATGAAATTTCCATCACTGATAATATTGTACGGGTCAAACAGGTAAATCAGGACTATAACCTTACTGAATTCGAGCTAAGTTCAAAAACCTATGATATTACCGTACCCAATGAAGAGGGCGGAGCAGGGAATACATTACCCTTTGCTTCGAATATGGCTCTTATTCGTCTTAAAGAAGGGGAATGTTTTGTGCTCTCCGACGATCGCAGTGATTGCAACGATTCCCGCACCTGGGGGCCGGTTACATTATCTGATATAAAGGGAAAGCCCTTTTTCCGTTATTGGCCCTTTTCTCGTATCGGAAAACTGTAAATTTCGGGCTTGTTCATGACCGCTTCCTTATATATTCATATTCCCTTTTGTGTTTCCCATTGTGATTATTGTGATTTTTATTCTGAATTGGCCCTACGCCTGGCCCCACCCTCGAAATCCGATAGTTCAGGGCTCCTTCATCGGTATGTAACCGCTCTCAAGGGGGAACTGGATTGGGCCCTGAGTTTTTATGGGCTGGAGTATGGGCTGGAGCATGTGCCCACCCTCTATATTGGCGGCGGGACTCCTACGGTTCTCGGTCTGGAGGGGCTGGAAGCCCTGCTTCTGCATTTGTCCCATGTGCTCCCCAACTGGCCTGCTGAGGTAACCCTGGAAGCAAACCCTGAATCGGTGAACGAAGACATCCTGAGCATGCTCCGGTGCCGGGGGGTGAATCGGCTCAGTCTTGGGATCCAGTCCTTTCATGAACCAAGCCGCCTTGCAGTACACCGAAGCGGAACCGTAGACCAGTGCTTTTCCGCTTTGGACATTGCGGGGCAGTATTTTCCCCAGGCCTTTTCAGTAGACCTTATGGCTGGGCTCCCTTTTCAAACAGCCCAAGGACTGTGTGCGGATATTCAGCGGGTGCTCGATGCCGGTACCAATCATGTTTCTCTCTATTCCCTTATCTTGGAAGCAACTACCCCCCTTGCCAGGTATGTCCGTGCCGGTACGATTCACCTCCCTTCCGAAGAGGAAGCTGAAGACATCTGGCTTGCCGGCCGGGATGCTCTGACAGCCCGGGGCTTGCTGACCTATGAAGTATCTAACTTTGCAGTCCCGGGCTATGAAAGCCGGCACAATATGCGGTACTGGCGTATGGAAAGCTGGATTGGCTGTGGTCCCGGAGCTTCTACGACGCTTATAGATGAAAAGAATGGCACCGGTCAGCGCTTGACCAACAGACCTGATTTACAAGCCTATTTCCATTGGGCTGAAAAAAAATTGGCTGAAAAAAAGTGGGCTGACAAAATATCGCCCCGGGGTGAAATGGTTCTACCCGATGAGTCAGTCACCCCCGATAGGGTGTCTCCTCCGGCGGATAGGGAATTTCTAGATCAGAGCACGTTGATGAAAGAAAGCCTCATGATGGGCTTCAGGACAATTGCAGGACCCGATGAAGCCCTTTTCGAAGCTCGTTTTCATCAATCTATAGGATCCCTCATTGGGCGTACGATCAGCCTCTGGAAAAAACGGGGACTTTTTCAGAAAGACCGATGGGCCCTCACGTCGGAGGGTCTCCTCCTCCTCAATAGTTTCCTGGTGGACTGTTTTCAGGAACTGGAACAGCAGGGGCTGTAGGGCCCTTTTGTCGAGCCCTTAGGCCAAATATGATGCAAGGCGACGATAGGTCTGGTTAACCCGATCCTTCCATTCCAGATTAATCTCATCTCCCAGTTCATCGATAAGATTTTCCAGACTGGCTACACTTTCGTTAATTGCCGTATGAAAGCCCCGGGAACACTTAAACCAGTAATTGCCTCCGTTGTCCGTAAAGAGACAGAGAAAGCCCAGTTCGTTTTTCCCCTGTTTCCAGAACGCCGCAGTCCCCACCAGCGGGAGAGCCTCGATGAGTTCGGAGAGGTTTTCATGGATGGAAAAGTTTTTCTTTCGGGGCCAACTTTTATTCAGCCCTTCATCGAGGTTAAGGGTAGGAGCCAGATTTAAAATAAGTTCAAGCCGTTCCCCTGCAAGAATGGTGTACTTGTTGTTTAGGGTAACGATGCCCTTAAGGTCCTTGTACATACTCGCCGTGTCAATGCCGATTTGCCCCTTAATTTTTTCCAGTTTTTCCCAGGGAAGCACCACCGTCTTAACACCTTTGATTTTTTCAATATCAAAGACTTCGGTGAGTATTTTACAGCGATTGGTGAAATCCCGGGCCTGTTTTGGTTTTGTTTCGGTCTTGGAAATTTTGCCAACCAAGCCTTCATAGAGGGTTGGATGGATTTTCCCCAAGGCGCTTTTGGGCAGGGGCGAAACCGACATGGCATACATACGGGTCGTCCTGACTATTTCTCCCGCCACAATGTACATGGGATCTTCCCGGAACATTACTGAACCGGGATGGATGAAAATACGGTCCGCAGTAAGGCTCCGATACATATCTCGGCCAACTCGTACGCAGACAAACTGGATGAGCCCTTTGCCAACACAACAGAGATAGTCCTCGGTGGCCCCCCCGGATAATATTGGGAGTCCCATATCAGATACAATCAGTTCCAACTGTTCCTTTACATTGACAATTTCCACCATGGTCTTTTCGTCCAGGTAGTTCTTGTCGCAAAATTTACTCTTATTTTTAGCCTCTTTAAATGCCTTAAAGAGTTTGAGGTAGGACACAAAATCCCCAGCGGGGTCCCGGAAGGTATGATGAGCCTTCCGGGCATCGGTCTCCTCCCCCGGCGGGAGAATGTAAGGGCTCTGGGTCGAAAGAAAGGCCGCTGCGATAAGGGTTTCCTCCGTAACCTGGGGGTAACTTCGCAGGGCTTCCACAATAATACGGGATTGGCGCGGGGGCAGGGGAAATTGAACCATCATTTTCCCAATTGATGAGAGGTTCCGGTCATCATCAAGAGCATCCAGGAGATTGAGGGTTTCTATGGCCGCAATGAGCCCTTCTCGGTTCGGTGGAGAAATAAAGTCGAATTCTTCAAATGTCGTAACACCCAGCTCGGCCATACGGAGAACGACCTCGGAAAGATCGGTCCGATAAATTTCTTCCGTGGTAAAAAGGGGCCGGTTTTCAAAGTCCTTGCGGGAATAAAGCCGGTAACAGGTCCCTTCCTGGGTTCGTCCTGCCCGTCCCTTGCGCTGATTGCAGGACGCTTTGGAGATCGGCCCTTCGATCAGGCTCGATGTAAAGGTTCTTGGATTATAGTAATTGAGTTTCGCTAAGCCCGAATCAATAACCGTGGTAATGCCGTCTATGGTAACCGAGGTTTCTGCAATATTCGTGGAAACCACCACCTTGGTTTTCCCCCAGGGGGCAGAATCAAAGACCCGATCTTGTTCCTCCTTGCCAAGTCTGCCATAAAGGGGAAGAAGATGCAGGCTTCTTCCAACAGAACAGGATACCAGCATTGCCATACAGTCCTTAATCGCTTTTTCACCGGGAAGAAATATGAGGATGTCTCCGGGCCGTTTTTCGCTGACGACCCGTTCTACAATGGCGGTGATTTTGAGAAGTTGGGCTTCCAGGGCCGCTTGTCCCGTAGCAATTCCCTCGCTCACCACAGTCGTATCTGGCGGATCATAGACCACTGTGACCGGATAGGTAATAGCATCAATTTTAACCACCGGACATTCACCAAAGTATTCGGAAAAGACCTGGGTGTTTATGGTAGCTGAAGAAACGATGACCTTAAATTCCGGTCGAACCTCTAAAACCCGTTTCAGGAGTCCCAGAATAAAGTCGATATTTAAACTTCGTTCATGGGCTTCATCAACCATAAGCACATCATATTTGGAAAGGTAGGGGTCGAGCTTCATTTCCTGAAGCAGAATCCCGTCGGTCATGATTTTTATTTTGGTACTGTGGTCAGTTTGATCTTCAAAACGCATTTTATAGCCTACAAGGCCAGGGATTTTCGTTCCCATCTG
Source organism: Gracilinema caldarium DSM 7334 (assembly GCF_000219725.1). Taxonomy (GTDB): domain Bacteria; phylum Spirochaetota; class Spirochaetia; order Treponematales; family Breznakiellaceae; genus Gracilinema; species Gracilinema caldarium. The sequence continues at coordinate 1,476,820 of NC_015732.1, forward strand.
ACGGGCGATGAATTCACTGACCGATACCGCCGCGATCCGTCGCGGCTGGGTAACCCCGATCATGCCATGCTGGGCAAAACCAGCATCATACAATATAACTGGCATTTGGGTCGTTTTCCCAGAACCGGTGGGGCTTTCAACAACAATTACTTGGTGTGTCTGTAGGGCTGAAACAATAAGATCCTTATGCTGATAGACCGGTAAATCTGTATACTTCATGCAGCAACTATACTACAAATTATGAAAATAATCCCCTTTCTTTTTTTTGTATATATGCTATTCTTAATTGATATGGAGGAAAGAACTAATGGCTAAGCAGAAATTTGTGTATTTCTTCGGTGAAGGTAAGGCCGAAGGGGATGCCAAGATGAAGGAGCTTCTTGGTGGTAAGGGAGCCAATCTTGCAGAAATGACGAATTTAGGCATCCCCGTGCCTCCGGGGTTTACTATTTCGACCGAGGTCTGTGCTGCCTACTATGAGAATAAGCAAAAGTATCCTGAGGGACTGGAAAAGGAAGTTCTGGATAATCTCACAAAACTGGAAAAAGTGATGGGTAAAAAACTGGGCGATCCTGAGGATCCTCTATTAGTATCAGTACGTTCCGGTGCAGCGGTTTCCATGCCCGGTATGATGGATACAATCCTGAATCTTGGCATGAACGACAAGGCTGTAGTGGGTCTGGCCAATAAGACCGGGAACCCCCGTTTTGCCTGGGATGCCTACCGGCGCTTTATCCAGATGTATGGCGACATTGTCATGGGAATCCCCCACGATGAGTTCGAAGAAGCCCTGGCGGCCATGAAAAAGGCTAAGAAGGTTGAGCTGGATACGGGCCTCGATGCGAAGGATCTGGAAAACCTGGTGGTGGAATACAAAAAAATCTACAAAAAGCACACCAAGAAAGATTTCCCCCAGAATCCGCTGGATCAGCTCTGGGGCGCCATTAATGCGGTTTTTGGTTCTTGGATGAACGAACGGGCCATCAAGTACCGGGAACTCAACAATATCAAGGGCCTCAAAGGCACCGCGGTGAATGTGCAGTCCATGGTATTCGGCAACTTCGGTGATGATTCGGGCACCGGTGTTTGTTTTAGCCGTGATCCTTCTACGGGTAAAAATGAATTCTACGGCGAGTTCCTCATGAACGCCCAGGGCGAAGACGTGGTCGCCGGTATCCGTACTCCCGAAAAGATTGCTACCCTGGCAAAGAAAAACAAAAAGGTCTATGAACAGTTATTAGATATTAAAGACAAGCTTGAAAATCATTTCCGCGACATGCAGGATATGGAATTCACTGTTCAGCAGGGGGTCCTCTATATTCTGCAGACCCGTAACGGCAAACGGGCAGGGGCCGCGGCAGTAAAAATCGCCGTTGATATGGTGGCCGAAGGACTCATTGACAAGGAAACGGCTATTAAACGGGTTACCCCGGAACATCTGGATCAGCTCCTCCATCCTATGATCGATCCGAAGGCTCTAAAGGGGATTAAACCTCTGACCAAGGGCCTCAATGCTTCTCCCGGTGCTGCCTGCGGCCGTATCGTCTTTACCGCCAAGGATGCAGAGGAATGGGCAGAGCGAGGCGAAAAGGTACTCCTCGTACGAAAAGATACCAGCCCCGAGGATATTGGCGGTATGGTAGTTTCCGAAGGCATCCTCACCAGCACTGGCGGTATGACGAGCCATGCGGCAGTCGTTGCCCGCGGTATGGGAACCCCCTGTGTGGCCGGTGCCAAGGGGGTGTCAGTACAGGGCAAAAAAGTCGTTATCGGTGAAAAGACCTTTAAAGAAGGGGATTGGATTACCATCGATGGTTCCACCGGAGATGTCTATGAAGGCCAGTTTCCCCTTATCAGCCCCAAAATGTCCAAGGACCTGGAAACCTTCCTCTCCTGGTGTGACAAGGTTTGCGCCGATTCGGTCCGCGGCAATGTGAAGGGCTTCCTCGTACGGACCAATGCGGACCAGCCAGAGGATGCCAAACGGGCCTTTGATTTCGGCGCCCAGGGCGTCGGTCTCTGCCGAACTGAACACATGTTCTTCGATAAGGAAAAACTCATCCACTTCCGGACCATGATTGTGGCCGATACAGAAGAAGCCCGCAAGGAAGCCCTTAAGAAGATTCTGCCCCTGCAGAAAAAGGACTTCTTCGGCATCTTTAAGGCCATGGAAGGCCGGCCGGTTACCATCCGGCTCCTCGATCCGCCGCTCCATGAATTTGTACCCCACACCAAGGAAGAGGTGGCAGAGCTTGCGGAACATCTCGGTGTGAAACCCAAGGACCTCCAGCCCAAGATTGATAAGCTCCACGAAGCTAACCCCATGCTCGGTCACCGGGGCTGCCGCCTTGCGGTTACCTATCCGGAAATCTACGATATGCAGGTAGAAGCCATCGTGCTTGCCGCTATAGACTGTGTGAAGAAGAATATTCCTGTAAAGCCTGAAATTATGATTCCCATTGTCTGCGATGAACAGGAACTGGCCCTTCTCCGGCCCAGGGCAGAAGCAATCATTAAGAAAAATCTGGAAAAAGCCAAGGTGAAACTGGATATCCAGATCGGTACCATGATCGAAGTACCCCGGGCTGCTCTCCTGGCGGACAAAATCGCCGCATTTGCAGACTTCTTCAGCTTCGGTACCAATGACCTGACCCAGATGACCTTTGCCTTCAGCCGGGACGATGTGGGCTCCTTTATGCCTGCCTATGAAAAACTGGGTCTTCTCGATGTGGATCCCTTTAAATCGGTTGATGAAGAAGGGGTGGGTATGTTGATGAACTGGGCTACCACCAAGGGCCGTTCTGTAAAGAGCGATCTCAAGGTGGGCATCTGCGGTGAACAGGGCGGCGATCCTGCCACAATCGATTTCTGTTTCCGCACCGGACTCAACTATGTATCCTGCTCTCCCTTCCGGGTCCCGATAGCCCGGCTTACAGCAGCTCAGGCGGTTTTGCGGAATACCAAAAAATAGTGATTTCTGCTTAATCAGGAGCCTATAAACCACGAGGGTCTGTTCCGATAGCTATCTTTATGATATATATCAGGATGTTTCGGGACAGACCTTGCACCATTTTAAAAGCAGGGCCAGGACGCTTGTTCTGGTCCTGTTTCTTTTGTATTGTTACGTAAAGAGGTGTCCTATGAAAAAACTTATGTTTAGCTGTCTGTTATCCTTCATCGTTTTTGCAGGTCTTACTGCACAGACTACACCAATTACGGTGTATACCCTTAAGGGGCCTTCCGGAGTCGGTATGGTGAAACTCTTTGAAGCTCCTCCCCAGGCAACGGGCTATACCATTATGATAGAAGCCCTTGCCCAAGCAGACCTGATGGCGGCCAAATTCCTCAGTGGTGAGGCTCAAGTTGGTATATTACCCGCTAATATGGCGGCAAAACTTGCAAGTTCCGGCAAGGATATTTCCGTGGCCGCAGTCATTGGTCAGGGAATGCTGAAACTTATTTCAGCGGACCCGACTGTTCGCAGTATTACGGACTTGAAAGGTACATCAATAGAAGTAGCAGGTCAGGGAGCAACCCCCGACTATGTATTTCGCCGTATATTACACAATTATAAACTTGATCCTGAAAAGGATGTTCAATTGGGGTATGCTCTGGCTTATCCAGAAATAGCACAATCCCTCATTGCTGGAAAAATCAAGCTGGCCCTTCTTCCTGAACCCTTTGCAACCATGGCATTGGCTGGAAACAAGGACCTGAAGGTAGTTGGGGATATTCAGGCTGAATGGGTAAAAGCAGGGGGGCGCGAAAATTATCCCATGACCGTATTGGTGGTTTCCCGGGATCTGGCCCAAAAGCACACCGCAGCATTGAAGGCTATATATGAAGCGGTTGAGAATTCAATTGTCTGGGTGACTGGCCATCCTGCAGAAGCTGGTGCCCTGGTTGAAAAATACAATTTAGGTATCAAGGCTCCTGTGGCAACAGTAGCGATCCCGAAGAGTTCTTATGTATTTATACCAGCCCCTCAGGCTCGTCCCTCATTGGAAGCTCTTTTTTCCGCATTCCTTGAGTATGCTCCTCAATCAATCGGAGGAAAACTGCCTTCTGACAACTTTTATCTGGATGTAAAGCCTATTCATGAATAAACGAGAATTTTTCTGGGGAATAGGGGGAGTTTTTGTCCTTCTGGTGCTCTGGGAACTGGGAAGCCGTGTTCTTGCAAGTGATATTCTCTTGCCTGATCCCCGGAAGACCTTAGTAACTTTGGTAGGGCTCATTGGTACTCAGAAGTTTATGAAAGCTTTGGGTATGAGCCTTGTCCGAATCCTTATCAGTATGACGATCGCCATACCAGTATCGTTGCTTATCGGTATACCTTCAGCATTAAACTGGCGTATCCGTGCTTTTATGAGGCCCTTTTTTCTGGTTATTGCCGCTACCCCAGTTCTGTCCATCATTCTTATCGCTTTTATCTGGTTCGGTCAGGAGCGAACACCTATTTTCTCTGCCTTTCTTATGATGTTTCCAATTCTCACTTCGAATATTATGGCAGGGATACAGTCTGCAGATCCAAAACTCCGTGAAGTGCTCGATCTCTATAACCTGTCTGAATTACAACGGCTTCGATATCTCTATATTCCGAGTCTGTTGCCTTATATGATTGCGGGACTGCATAGTGCTCTTTCGCTCTGCTGGAAGGTGGTCGTAGCTGCTGAAGTTATTGTACAGCCCCGGTTTGCCCTTGGTACAGGAATGCAGATGGCTAAGGCCCAGCTCGAAACTATAGAGCTTATAGCCTGGACCATAGCAACTGTTATTATGGCAGGCCTTACAGAATCGGTTTTTCTTGCAATTAAAAAGCTCTTTATGTATAGGGAAGGTGCTTTATGAACATCACCATAGAGCATCTATTGTTTTCTTATCCCAATACAGACAGGGCCTTATTTCAGGATTTTTCGCTATATGTACAGGGGCCGGGAGTGTGTGCTTTACTTGGGCCATCGGGGTGTGGGAAGACAACCCTGCTTAGACTCATCGCCGGTTTCTTAAAACCCCAGGCTGGTACTCTTTCTGTCGAAGGGCCCCTCTCGTATGTGTTTCAGGAAAGCCGGCTTTTTCCCTGGCTCAGCATTATCGATAATGTGAGCCTTCCCCTCTTTCAGCGGGTATCAAAAACCGAAGCCCGCGAAAAGGCGCTTTTTATGCTCGAACAGGTTGGTCTTGCGGATAAGGCTTTTGATAAGCCTGCCCAATTATCCGGCGGTCAGCAGCAGCGAGTTTCCCTTGTACGGGCTTTTCTATGTCCTGCTTCAGTAATGTTGATGGATGAACCCTTCCAGGCTTTAGATGTACCGCTGCGTATTCAGCTTATGGATTTGTTTTTACGGTTGCTTCAAGATAAGCCACGGCTCGTACTTGCTGTAACCCACGATCCTCGGGAAGCGATATACCTGGCGGATCGTACCATTATTCTGCAGGGTCAACCTCTCAATCCCGTGTGGGACAAAAAGATCCTGCTTTCTCGGGACGAGCGCTGCTATAGTTCACCAGCCCATGCGGAACTGGAAGCCCAGATGTTTGCGGTGTTAACGGCCGTATCGGCCTAACGGCTGTATCGGCCTAACGGCCGATACGCAGTTCCAGTGCATGGGCCGTTTCCTTTGCAGACATAATGAGCCGCTCCAGTACCGATGGTATGAGAAGTATCATCATCTGGAGCCCCTTTTTGCCGCCCCGGGCGAGCCAGGCATCTTCTGCTTCTGACCACTCAAAAAATATACGGGGAATAAAACCCATAGTCAGGGTAAAGAGCAGAGAGAAACGGAGATAGTGGGGCTGGGATCTCAGTAAAGGATTTTCAAGGGTTTCAAGGGCTTCGCGTAACTCGGTAAGCTTGGTTGTGTAAAAAAAGAGAGATGCTGCTGCAAAGGAAATACCAATAGCCCAGAGAAAGCGGAGGCCCCCATACAGGGCCTTACTATCACAATTCAAGGGATGAAGGTTTACAGCACTGAAGAGAATAATAATGGTTGTGGTTACTAGAAGGGGTTTTGATCCAACAAAAAGCTTTTGAATAGGAATTTTACCCCATCGGGCTACTATTATAACCCCAAAAGTGATGAGGATCAGTACCAGCGTATCCTGTCCCAGAGCCCCCAGGCTTATTCCTGCCATAAAAGCCAATTTCAGGATCGGATGCAAGCGATGCAGGGGCCCTGCCACTGGGGTGTATTCAAAGGCTATGCTATGAGCCATGTACAGTCCTTTACGGATCTATAGGTTTGCCGGGGATCCCGGATACCATATTCCGGTTTAAGCCGGTTCAGCACTTTCTCCGGATCACCATCGTCACAGATATAGCCCTTATGTAAAATAATAAGCCTATCTGCCAGGCCAAGCATTTTTTCTAATTCATGGGTCAGTACCAGCACTGTTTTCCCTTCCTGTTTCAGATGCATGATCAGTGTCAGAACCTGGATTATGCCAGGGTAGTCCAGGTTGGCAAATGGTTCATCCATGATAACCGTACTACATCCCATGGCAAGGATACCCGCTACAGCGAGTCTGCGTTTTTCTCCACCAGAAAGACGTCGGGGAGGTGCTTCCTTTTTAGAGATGAGCTCAAGACTCTTAAGAATTTCATCAACCTGAAAAGAGAGTTCTGAACCCCGTAAGCCTAAATTTTTGGGGCCAAAGGCTACATCATCTGCTACGGTTTCTCCTATGATCTGGGCATCCGCATCCTGAAAAACAAGGCCTACCGATTGGCGTACTTCGGTGATTACTTCTCTGAGAGGTTTTCCCCGATACCTAATGATTCCTTCGCTGGGGTCAACAAGACCAACCAGTGACTTCATGAGGAGGGTTTTCCCTGAACCGTTGGAACCTGCAATAATCGTGCAGGTTCCGTCCCGTAGTTCTAGGTTAATATCTTTGAGCGCTTCAGTTCCATCGGGAAAACGTTTCCAGAGTTTCTCAATACAATACAACGGCTCAGACATGGTGGATATCAGGCATGATAAATATCAGAAATGAGACTCCGCAATCGGGGGGTGATAAGACAGGCTACAGCACCTTTAACAAGATCGCCTAAAATAAAAGGAATTAATCCTGCGGTAAAGGTTTTAGCCCAGTTTCCATTCATAACCATGTTAAGCCTCAAGAGGCCTGGAATATAAATGACAATAATCCCTGCGAGGGCCGCGAGAATAATACGAACCCAATTTGTGCCTTCATGGGTGCGGGGAGACCCAACAATCAAACCTGCTATAAGGGATGCAAGGAGGTAGCCCAAGAGATAGCCTCCAGTAGGCCCTAGAAAAATAGCAAAACCACCCTTAGCTCCTGCGAAGACCGGTGCTCCTAGGGCTCCGATAATGAGATATACGGCAGTAGCAGCGCTTCCCATGAGGGGCCCTAGAATCATACCGGAGAGAAGGGCGAACATATTTTGCAATACTACCGGTACCGGCGAAAAGGGCAGGGGAATACTGATAAAGGTTCCCGCTGCGGTGAGGGCTGCAAACAGCGCCACCAGTGAGAGTGATAAAAGCATTTTGGTTCGGTTTTCCATCATGAAACTCCTTGCAACCGACTTAGTAACTTAATTATTGTTTAAGTCGACTGTGAGGTATGTAAAATAAGAGCCCCTGACAGGAGCTTTATCATTCACAGCTTTGTGTCTCCCAGGCAGCAAGCAATTCCTTGAGCAGAGCCTTTCGGGACAAAGGCTTTCCAACAATTCTGCTACAACTGATGCTTTGCTCATCCTCAATTGCATCATTGACATGGACCCCGATGCCAATGGATATCCATTGTACCTGCTCATCCAGGGCATGCAATTCCGAAACAATCCCGGCTATTTTTTTTTGTTCCACATAAATATCCGGATACCAGTCATATTGCACCGGTATACTCACTTCCTTCTCTAAGGCCTGTCCCAAACATTGCTGGGCAAACCGGATATACCGCTGATATTCGGTGAGGGGACATCCGGGACGTTCGAGAAGAGTTACATAGAGCCCTCCTGGCTTGGAATCCCAACGCCCACCCTGACGTGCGACCGGTCCGGTTTGCCATTCTGCTACAATAACCGCACCGCCAGGACTGCCCTGCTGGGCTAATTGCCGGGCCCGATGCATGGTGCTGTCGATGTGGTCAAAATAAAAAAAACGATCCTCCCGGCCGGGAAATTCCCAGGGATATAAAAAATCATCGGTCCAGTTTCCCTTAAGCCGGTATCCTTCGTTTTCAATACTTTCAATAGGGTAGCCTGCATGTTTTAATGCTTCGATTGATTTCCATACAGCGACCCGAGACACCTGGGCTCGATGGGCAATTGCCTCACCGGAGAGAATATGGCCCTGGGCATCTCTGAGCAGAGTAAGCACAGTAGCTTTGGTTGTTGGTCTCCCATGCTGTAAGGTCTCAGGATGGTTTGGCTTTCTGTTAACCATACGATAAGTATGGTTAACAGAAACAACGATTCACGTCAAGGGCCTCGAGGGCTGCATCCACTTAGACTTCACAACGTTTAAAGCCACATTTAGTAAGGCCGTACCTAGACGGGCCGCCCATACCTGGCTTTACTCCCAGTATTTTTATAGGGCTCGGAATCGATGGGTTTTTACATAGTTCACAAAAATAAGGCAGAAAAAGACAAGACTTACTAAGGCGGCAAACCAGTCCCCCAAGAGATAATAGGTTGTAAAACTATCAGCTTTTTGTACTGGTACCACTGTCGCCAGGTACTGCTCGGTAAAAGGTGGTAGGCTCTTGATAACCCGTCCCTCTGCATCAATCACCGCTGTAATTCCCCCATTGGTCGAACGAACCAAAACCCGCCGGTTTTCTATTGCCCTAAACCGAGCCGCCACCAGATGCTGGGTTTCGGAGGAGACCGTCTGGGACCAGGAATCGTTGGTCAGGTTGATAAGCAGGTCTGCTCCGTCTTTAAAAAAGTCGCGGCAGACATCGGCAAAAGCATCTTCAAAGCAAATGGGCGTCCCAAAGCGAATCGGTGTCCCCTCAGAGGTTTTTACTTCCATAACGACCGCTTCGGTTCCCATGGTCCAGGTTCCATCAACACCAACAACTTTGGCCATGAAGTCCCGCATCCACTGATATTCCCAGAAGGGAATGGCCTCAGCAAAAGGAACCGGATGCCGTTTTGCATAGGAATAGCTGATAGTACTATCAGGGTTGATGAAAATAACCGAGTTTGTGGCATCGTAGGTTTCCCAGTTGAGTACCACTGGGGCTCCAGTTAGCAGGGGGACTTTCTGTTCAGCCAGGAAAGGTACCAACGGGTCATCCTTGGGGTTACGTTTATAAAAACCAAGATAATCTGCAAAGGGCCGGCGAAGTACCGTTTCGGACCAAACCAGGAGAACCGGTTTTCTAATACCTGTTTCCTTTTCATATTGTTCCATACCTTCCCGGCTTAGCCGTACCGCCGTTCCAAGGGCAGAAAGTTCGCCATCCATCCATGAATCTGCGTTATGCTGAATAAGTAGGAGCGGGACCTCGGCGAGGACAGGTGTAGGATGAGCGAGTCTATATGAACCATATCCAGCAAACCAGATAAATAAAAGAAGCCAGATAATGGTAGTTCGAGCCCATGCAGAAAGATCTTTCAAGGCCTTCTTCCCTAGGTCAATACCCGTATTTAGAGCAGACCCTAGTTCAACCAGCAAGGCTGATGCAAGGGCAAGGAAAAAACTCAGTCCATAGACACCAAGCCCATCCACAATTTGAGTCATTCGAGGATAGTTATTAAGCCCATAGGCCACAAGCCCCCAGGGATAGCCTAGAAAGCCAATAGATTTTCCCCATTCCCATGTAGTCCACCCCAGGGCAAGAACAAAGGGCCTCAGGACAGAAAAATTGTTTTGTACAATCGAACCCATATTCAAAAAGGAAGTACCCCACCTATATTCCGGCACTGTTCTCGCAGGTATACAGGGCTGCCAGAAAAGTCTTTCAAACCTGGTTACACTAGCCCAGTGCAAAAAGCCTGCAACTAACATATGCAGAACACCATAGGCGATGCTGGTGGAACCAATAGTCCAGAATGCAAAATCTTTAAAATAATAGAGCCAATAACTGGAGCTTGCATGGGAAAGGCTTCCGAATATAAATCCGAGAAAAGCCGCATGCCGATAGGAGCGGCTTCGTCGCAGCGCAATAAAATAAGGCACCAGGGCTACAAAGGCTACCAAAGCATTGCCATAGGGAGCAAGCTCATTAGGGACTGCTAGCGCGAGAAGCAGGGCAGATAGTATCGATGCAAGCACATTCATGGAATGTATCTTATCAAAAGAATGGTAGTTTTAAAAGAAGCAATAATATTTTGATTGAATAATAGGCAAAATTCATATATTATGTCATAAAAGAATACTATCGGGGGCCTGCGTTATGAAGGACATCGGTTCTATACATCTCAAGGAATACGAAGCCGATATTGACCGCTCAGAGCCGGTTATGATTGCTGAGGCCCCCGGCAGATTACATTTACTTGGTGAACATGGCGAACCCGGTGCAGCTTTACTTCTCACTACAGGAATAAACCGCCATGTCAGGGTAGCCATAAGCCACCGGAAGGACAGTTCACTCCGCTTCTTTGCTGCTGATTTGGGCGAACGCAAACGGACTACCCTTATCAATCTAAAATATAAACGGGAAGACCGTTGGGCTAATTTCATCAAAATGGCGATTCATGGCTTTGCTGAATGGGGTTATCCTATCAAAGGGTTGAACTGTACACTGACAGGAGATATTCCCCAGCAGGTAGGGTTGGCCTCTTCTTCGGCCATAGAGGTCGCCAGCGCTTTGGCCCTAAGGGCCTTACTCGCCCCGAATATGACCGATAAGGACCTTTTAAATCTCCTTGCTGATGCTTCCTTTTCATTCTTTGGCCGCAATGAACATCCCCTGGATCATCTCATCGCCCTTTCATCGAAGCGAGATCATTTCCTTGTTGTAGATGAACTTACTATGTCTGCTCGGCCGATTCCACTTCCATTTAAGGGATATAAGATTCTCATTACCGATTCCCGGGTTCCCCGTTTCTCCGTCGAAGCGGAACTGAAACAACGGAACCGGGATATTCGCAAGGGACTGGAATTGCTCTCTCATAAACGGGAAGGGGCCACCTTCAGGGACTATGTTACCGAGGACCTTATGGAATCCATGGGGGCATTACCAGAGGAAATCCGGCGCCGCTCCCTCCATGTGGTCAAGGAACTTCGCCGTATCAATGAAGCTGAAGAGGCCCTGAAAAAGAACGATCTAAATAATTTTGCAAAGGCTATTTATCATTCCCATGAAAGCCTCCGAGACCGTTTGGAAGTGTCCTGTCCTGAAATAGACTGGCTTATCAAGCGGTCCGCTGAAATTCCCGGGGTTCTTTGTTCCCGTATGACAGGGCAGGGCTTCGGCGGTTGTACCTATTCACTTATCAAAGATGATGCGGTCGAAGAGTACACTCGCCGTATGGAAGATTATGAACGTATTTTCGGCTTTAAGCCTATCGTTCATGAAGTTACCGAATCGGGCCCTGCAATGGTCGTTCATGCTGAGCCATTAGTCTCCAGTACGGAATAGGGTATGGCAGGATCTTTACAAACCGGTATTCGCCTGTATCGTTCAAAACGCTGGGATGCGGCATTAAAGGAACTGTTACAGGTCGATGCATCCTACTTTGATACAGAAGAGAATAGAGAGCTAGCCTATTATCTTGGTCTCTGTTATACCAAGCTTGAACAATATGATAATGCTCTCCTGTATCTGGAGCAGGTGGTAACCGGAGGTTCAAATCCCCTCAGGGCATATCAGTGCCGGATGACCTTAGCCTATATTTATTCTGTTACCGGCCGTTCAAAGCTAGCCGAGTTCGAACTTAAGCGGCTCATAGAGCATGGTTTTGAATCGGTGCAGATTTATTCAACCATGGCCTATGCCGCCTACAGCCAGAAACGCTACGATGATGCCATTGAACTGTATCAGAAAGCCCTTGAGTTGGACCGGGAAAGTCCCACAGCTTTGAACGGCCTGGGCTACATCCTTTCAGATACCGAAAAGGATGTCAGGAAAGGGCTTACCTTTTGCAAAAAAGCGATAGAAAAAAAGCCCCAAAACCCTGCCTACATGGACTCCTTAGGTTGGGCATACTTTAAAAACGGGGAAATCCTCGAAGCCCGTACCTGGATTCGACGGGCTCTGGACTTGCTTCCCCGACATCCAGAAATTATAAGCCATATGCGGACCATTCTTGGAGCAGATTGATGAAAAAAATCCTTGTTCTGTTACTTATAGGACATTTTATAAGCCCAGGGATGGCTTTGTTTGGCCAGAATAGTCAGGATGCATCAATTGGTGTGGACCGTAATGCGGTTTTTGCCAGGGAGGAATTCCGCAGGGGGATATTAGCTTATAATCGTTTTGGATTTAATGAGGCAATCCTTTCCTTTGAGAAAGCCCTCTCCTATAAACCTACGGAACCACTCATTCTGGAATGGCTCGGACGTTCTTATTATCGATCTGGATTGGAAGAAACGGCTCTCCGTCAATGGCAGGAAGCTATTAAGTTGTATCCTGCTGCATCTAGCCAATTCCTCCTTCTGACCAGTTACCTCGAAACCATTCGGAACCGGCGGAGCCTTTTTTTCATTACCGAAGACCAGGTCCGCTATGTCGAGTCAGGTCGGTACCCTGCCAAACAAAATGGCCAGTTTTTATACCGCCAGCCTTCGTCGGTACTACCCCAGCCGGATGGCTCAATCTGGGTGGTGGCCTATGGTTCAAACGAGATTCTACGCATCGATGTTAACGGTATTATTAAACAACGATTGCGGGGGCCTCTGAATGGGTTTGACCGTCCCTACGATATTGCCCAAGCTTCCGATGGCCGCCTCTTTGTATCCGAATATCGCGGTGGCAGGGTTAGTGTCCTCGATGGGCGGGGAAACTGGAAGTCCTCTATTGGCAGTAAAGGGAGGGGACCTGGCCAGTTTATCGGTCCCCAGAATATCTGTATCGATGCAGAGGACTACCTCTATGTGGTAGATTTTGGTTCCCTGCGTATTTCTAAATTCAGCCCCGAGGGTACTTTTCTCTTTTCTTTTGGTACCAAGGGCCCTGATTTTCCGGGTTTTCGGGCTCCCACGGGGATAGCAGTCATAGACGCTATTGTCTATGTGGCAGACCAAGTGAACCGGGTCATCTACAGCTTTGATAAAAACGGAAATTACCTGGGGATTGCAGTACAAGAAGGCTTGAATGCTCCTGAAGGGATGCGTCCCCTCCGGGATGGTAAGCTACTTGTAGCCGATGGGAGCAGGATCCTCATGGTTTCCCCTGAGACAGGCAATGTTCAACCTATCGGCTCCCTGGGGAATGCAGGGGGACGCATCCTGACTGCCGATGTTGACAAGAACGGCTCCATTGCGGCGGCTAACTTCCAGGCGGAGGAGGTAACCATCCTGAACCGCACCGAAGATATGGCCTCGGGGCTTTTTGTTCAGATTGAACGGGTTATTGCAGACAAATTTCCCCTGGTTACCTTGGAAGTTCAGGTACAGGACCGGCATCGGCGGCCTATTGTTGGGCTCGATGCACGAAATTTTCTCATTACCGAGGGGGGTAAACCGGTTTTTGAGCAAACCTTTGGCGGTGCGGCATACCTTTCATCAAGCGCTGCTATCTCCCTTATTTTAGAACGATCTCCTGCGACGGTACCACTCCTTACAGAGCTTCGGACTGCTGTTAAGGACTCTGTATCTGCAACAGATCGCCTGGTATCCCTCGTTTCTGCCGGCGACATCCCTGTAAAAGAACGGATCGATTCATCGGTCGCCCTTGAACAGTCTGCCCGGGGAAACCCAGGCTCCTACAGTCCTCGCTGGCGTTTCGACCTTGCAGTCCGCCTCGCTGCAACAGACCTGCTCCCGGTAGAAAAAAAACGAGCCCTTATCTTTGTCGGTTCAGGCCAATTAGGGCAAAAAGCCTTTGACAGCTACGGCCTTTCGGAACTGGCTTCCTATATGGCTAACAATGGCATCTACTTTTACGTGGTGCTTATCGGCAATGGCACCGCAGACAAGGAATTGCAATATCTTTGTGACCAGACCGGAGGTCAAGTTCTCAGACTGTACCAAAACCAGGGCATCGGAGCTTCGATCCGGAAGATCCGACAGAGTCCATCCGGTTCTTATACGCTCCAGTATCAATCCCAACTGCCCACCGATTTTGGCCGGGCTTTCCTCCCGGTGGAAGCTGAAGTCTACCTCCTGGAACGGTCCGGTCGGGATGCGCTTGGCTACTTTGCTCCCCTGCAATAAAATTGCTTGACGATATATAATAAAAATAATATATTAAAAGTATAACATACTTTAAGGAGCGAGCAATGTCCGAAAAAATAAATACGGAGCAATTCAAACAAAAGGTTTTTAACTACGAAACCAATACGGAATGGAAATATGAAGGGGATCTGCCTGCCATAGTCGATTTTTATGCCGACTGGTGCGGTCCCTGTAAAATGGTAAGTCCTGTGCTGGATCAGCTTTCTAAGGAATACGAGGGAAAGATCCGGGTCTATAAGGTTAATACCGATGAAGAACAGGAACTCTCTGCAGTCTTTGGTATTCAGAGTATTCCTACGATTCTCTTTATTCCCAAAGAAGGCCAGCCTCAGGCGGCTATGGGAGCACTACCCAAGGCTGCCCTGGAAAAGGCAATTAACGACGTCTTGGGCGTTAAAAAGACTGCCTAAGAGGCCCTATAATGGGGACCTCTACAAATCTACATTTACATGAGTTTTTAGAGGTCCCTACCGTTTTCTACAGCTTACTACCTTCTACGTCATCGGCATTGCATTTTTCAATCCTATCCTGATGCAGTGCTTCTTCTATAATCTCATCAAGTTCAAGCCCTGAATACAATTCCTGAGCTTCTGCTATGTTTCCATGTAAAATCGGGTGCGCAGGACTAAAGAGCACACAGCAGTCCTCATAGGGCAAAATAGATGTATCATAAGTCCCAATGTCCCGGGCTATTCGAATGGTTTCTTCCTTATCGAGTCCGATAAGGGGGCGAAACACAGGTAGTTTTGCGGTGCTCTCGGTACATTGAATGTTTTCCACGGTCTGGCTTGCTACCTGGCTCAGGCTTTCACCGGTAACAAGACAATGAATTTTATTGCGCCGCGCCAGCCTGCCCGCCGCATCCATCATGGCCATCCGCAATAACACTGTGGACCATTGTTCAGGAGCACGCTGTTTAATCCGTACCTGTACCTGGGTAAAGGGGATGGTATGCAGTTTGATCGACAGAGCGTAGCGGCTTACAATGCTCGCCAAACGGTGTACCTTTTTTTGGGCTTCTTCCGAGGTATAGGGGTAGGCATGAAAATAGATTGCCTCAAGCCGCATGCCCCGGTTGGCCATCAGGTAGCCCGCCACCGGCGAATCGATACCACCCGAAAGGAGGAGGAGACACCGGCCGGCACTGCCCACCGGGAGCCCCCGCCGTCCCCGATGCGAAAGCCCATAAACATAGGCCCGTTCACGAATCTCTACGGAAATGATCTGCTCAGGATGCTGTACATCAACCTGTAATTCCGGAACTGCCTCGCATATCCCCTCTCCCGCAGCCCGCATGATGCCATAGGAATCCAAAGGAAAGCCCTTGTCTGCTCTGCGGGCTTCTACCTTAAAGGTTTTTACCCCCGCTTCTGCCAGGGCTTTTGCTTCGGCCACACAGGCGGCCACCACCGCATCTACGGTTTTTTCACAGACCCGAGCCTTCGCCCAGCCTGCAATACCGATAAGCCGGTCCAGCACAGCCTCTACCTGGGATTCCTTATCCTTTTCACAGTGTACAAAAAATCGTCCCTGGGTACAGTTGATGACCGCCCGGCTTCCCTTGAGCATGGTGGTTAGGTTTCGCTTTAAAATTTGTTCAAATTCGGTGCGGTTTCCGCCCTTAAGGGTTAATTCGCCAAGTTTTAATAGAAAGGTTGTCATAGGGTCTTCCTTATAGTGCTTACCGCATGGAGGAGTGTTTCGATATCCTGCTCTGTAGTGGCCCAGCCCTGAGAAAAGCGGACACTGCAGAATGAGGTATCCGCGTCAATTCCCATGGCCTTGAGGACGGGCCGCTCAATTTTTCCGGAAGAACAGGCCGATCCGGTAGAAATGGCAATACCCGCATCGTCCAGAGCCCGGACCATCACTTCTCCGGGAATGCCCGGGAAGGCTGCCTGAAGAATATAGGGTGAAAACCGGGGGTCCTGTTCCTGGCGATCCTCTGGAATGAGCATACAGTTTCCACTTTTTTTTAGCCCGCTGATAAGCTGAGCCATGCGCTGCTGGGCTGCTTCGTAGTGTTTTACAAGCTTATCTGGCGTTGCAAGCTGTTCAAGGCAGTAGGCCATTGCAAGAGCACCGGCTACATTTTCGGTCCCCGGCCTGAAGCCCCATTCCTGCTCACCGCCTCGGGTTAAGGGGATGAGGGGCCGTTTCAGATACAGTAAGCCGATACCCCGGGGCCCTCCCAGTTTATGAGCACTTATAGCCGCAGAATCTATACCGCTGCCAGCCAGAGAAAAGGGCACTTTCCCAATGGTTTGAACCAGATCCGTATGAATGTGCAGGGCCGGCCCCGGCAGCTGCCGTACGGTCTGGACGATTGTTTCGATATCGGTTATGGCACCGGTCTCATTGTTTACCGCCATGATAGCCAGCATTCGGACCGGCAGGTTTCGTTCCCGGGCTTTCTCCATCGTTTTGAGAACCGCCTCTATACCTATCCGGCCGTCCCGTTCTGCCGGTATTGATGCAACCGGAATATAGAGCCGCTGAAGCTGTTCTGCATTTTCCCGGACTGAAGGGTGTTCTGTTGCGCCATACAGGAGTCCTGCAGTGCTATGGCGTACCAAAAGGGACTGGAGTGCCAAGGCATTGGACTCAGTGCCTCCCGAGGTAAAGATGAGCTGTTCCGGTTTCACCCCTAGAACCTGGGCGCAGCGGCGGCGGGCATCTTCCAGCGCCTGCCGGGCCTCTCGTCCTTCCCGGTGCCGGGAAGAGGGGTTGCCAAAGGGGGCTTGAGCGAGGATGTTATAGAGTTCAGGAAAGGGCGGAGTCGTGGCGGCCCAATCAAAATAGGTTCGTGTCATCCGCTGTATAGTATCCAAAGGAGTACCATCGAACAAGGCCCTGCCCGGTCGCCAGGCCCCACCAGCTGCTACCGCCGGCGCCCAGCCGCCGAATCCGGCCCCGGCGCCCAAGCTACAGCGCCAGGCCTCGCCAGCTGCTGCCGCTGGCGCCGGCCCGCTTCCGCGGGAGGCGCTGGCACGCGGGCGCTCTCCAACCTGCCAGCCCGCCCGGTTATCTATCTGTCTTAATATTTTTCCTATATAGAAAAAACGCTTGACGAATCGCATCATTTATGTAATGATTGTCCCACTATGAGCGACGAAAAAGTATGTGCCGATGATATGATCGAAGAAATATCCCGGAAACTCAAGGTCTGCGGCCACCCGGTCCGGCTTAAGCTTCTCTGCCTTATTCACCACCAGGGAGAACCCTGTGTGACCAACCTCTGGACCTGCCTCGGGGAAAGCCAGCCCGTCATTAGCCAGCACCTGGCGGTGCTTAAAGAAAACCGTATTGTAGACTCTACCGTCCAGGGGAATAAACGGATTTACACCATCGTCGATCCTTTCATCCTCAACCTGGTTTCTAAAATCGTAGATACAAAAGAAGTCTAGCAGTTCGTCGGACTTATCCGAAAGGCTCCTGGCCCCAATTGGCATACCCCTCTTGCAAAAATTTGCAAAAAAAACTATGAATAAGTATTATTTTTGCATAAATATACGGAGTAGGGTATGTTGGTACTGAAATTTGGTGGTACATCGGTCGGGTCCCCCCAGGCGATCCGCAGTCTCGTTTCAATAGTTCAGGATGCAGAACACTCAGGCCGGGTCCGGCTTGTGGTGGTCTCTGCCTTCTCAAAGGTTACCGACACCCTCATCGACATGGCGAAAAAGGCGGAAGCCGGCGACAGAATCTTTACAACTATGGTTTCCGCCCTGAAAAGTCGGCACCTCGATACTGTCTCGGCTCTCATACCATCCCAGGACCAGCAATCGGTCCAATTATATATTGATGAACAGTGCGCCCACCTGGAGCATATCCTGAATGGTGTAGCCGCCATAGGCGAGCTTTCGCCAAAAACCCTGGACCTGGTGATGAGTTTTGGGGAACGGCTTTCGGCCTTTATCATTGCCCAGGTCTTTAGTTCCAGCGGTCAGAAGGCAGAATACCTCGACGCCCGTCAAGTGGTTCGCACCGATGACCAGTTTGGTTCAGCCCGTTTTCTACCGGAAGAAACCTATCCCCGGATCCAGGCCTACCTGACAACCCATGAAGCCCTCCAGATTGCCACCGGCTTTATCGGATCCACCGCCGATGGCAAAACAACCACCCTCGGCCGCGGCGGTTCGGACCTTTCGGCGGCCATCTTTGGTGCTGCCATCGGTGCCAAGGAAATAGAAATCTATACCGATGTGGATGGGATCCTCACCAGCGATCCCAAACTTGTCCCCAATGCCTTCCGTATCGAGTCTATTTCCTACCAGGAAGCCATGGAGTTATCCCACTTCGGCGCCAAGGTACTCCATCCGCCTACGGTGCGGCCCGCCCTGGAAAAGGGCATCCCCATCCGGATTCGGAACACCTTTAACCCCTCTTGCCGGGGAACCCTCATCGCAAATCAGGTACCCCCAAGCACCTATCCTGTTCGGGGCATCAGCTCCATGCGGGATATCGCCCTTATCCGCATTCAGGGATCGGGTATGGTAGGGGTCGCGGGCTTTTCCTCCCGCCTATTCAGCTGCCTCGCCCGCAAAAAAATCAACATCATCCTCATAACCCAGGCTTCCAGTGAATATTCCATCTGTTTTGCGGTTCTTCCCAAGGATGCACTGCAGGCCGCCGCGGCAATTAAAGAAGAGTTTGAAGCGGAAATTGCCCATGGAGCCATCGATGCGCCGGTCATAGAAAAGGACCTTTCCATCGTGGCTGTGGTGGGCGAACGGATGAAGAGCACCCCCGGCATTGCGGGCAAGGTCTTTCATGCCCTGGGCCGTAATGGCATTAACATCGTTGCCATCGCCCAAGGCTCCTCAGAGTTAAACATTTCAGCGGTCATCTCCCGCCTCGATGAAGGCAAGGCTCTGAATGCCATCCATGATGCCTTCTTCCTGGCAGGGCTCCGGACGGTAAACCTCTTCCTGGTGGGAACAGGCCTTATTGGCGGTACCCTGCTCCAGCAAATTGCCACCCAGCAGGAAGTCCTGGCCGATGAACACAAGATCCGCATTAACCTTATCGGCGTAGCCAATTCAAAAAAGATGCGCTTCGATCTCCAGGGCATAGACCCCGCAAAGGTTCAAGAACTGCTTGAGCAGGGTGAACCCATGAACCTGGATGAGTTCATCAACAGAATGAAGCATTTAAATCTTCCCAACTCGGCCTTCTGCGACTGCACCGCCGCCGACCAGGTTCCAGAGCGCTATCTGGAAATCCTGCAAAGTGCAATCCCCGTGGTCACCCCCAACAAACGGGCCAACTCAGGGGCCCTTGCCTATTACCATGCCCTGACAGGTTATTCCCGGGAACGGGGCATCCCCTACCTTTATGAGACCACGGTCTGTGCGGGCCTCCCGGTTATCTCGACCATCCACGACCTGGCCCTTTCGGGCGACCGGATCCGAAGGCTCGAAGCGGTGCTCTCAGGCACCCTGAGCTATATTTTTAACAACTTTGACGGCTCCGTGCCCTTCTCAGCCCTGGTCCGCCAGGCAAAGGAAAAGGGCTACACCGAACCGGATCCACGGGACGACCTGAATGCAATGGATGCGGCCCGGAAAGCCCTGATTCTCGCCCGGGAATGCGGCATGAACATCGAGTTCGATCAGGTCCATATCGATCCAATCCTCCCCCCATCCTGTCTCGCGGCTCCCACGGTGGATGCCTTTTTCGCGGAACTCGAGAAGGCCGACAGCCTCTTCGAAGAACGGCGCCAGAAAGCCGCCGCCCAGGGAAAGGCCCTGCGGTATGTCGCCGTCATAGAGGATGGGAAGGCCCGGCTATCCCTCCGGGAAGAACCGGCCCAGAGTCCCTTCCGTTCCCTGGTCGATGCGGATAATATTGTGGTTATTACCAGCGACCGCTACAGTGTACTCCCCATGGTTATCAAAGGCCCCGGTGCAGGTGCCCAGGTAACCGCCGGCGGTGTCTTTGCGGATATCGTCCGTATTGCCCGGACCCTGGTGTGAACCCTGGTCTGTTCTAGCATGATGTAGCATATAACCAAGGCCAAAGGAGGAGCCCTATGCCGATTGCCGATGCCATAAAAAAAGCCCAGGAATCCGGTTCCTGGATCCGAAAAATGTTCGAAGAAGGCGCAGCCCTCAAAAAGCAGTATGGAGCCGATAAGGTCTTTGATTTTTCCATCGGCAATCCCGATATTGAGCCTCCGCCGGCCTTTCATACCACCCTGGTCGAGCTCGCCACCGAGGATGCCCCGGGCTCCCACGGCTACATGCCTAACCCAGGTTTTACTGAGGTACGGGAAGCCATGGCACGAAAAGCCAGCCAGGATCATCACGTTCAGATTGATGGATCCCATGTAGTGATGTGCGTAGGTGCTGCGGGAGGGCTTAATGTAGTCCTTAAGGCAATTCTTAATCCTGGCGACGAAGTAGTGGTATCAAAGCCCTATTTTGTAGAATATGGCTCCTATATCAGTAACCACGGCGGCAGGATGGTCCTCGTACCTGCAAGGGCCGACTTTGACCTCGATGTAAACGCCATAGCCGCTGTATTAACCGAAAAAACCGCTGCGGTGCTCATCAACTCACCCCATAATCCCACAGGCCGCATATATCCTGCCAGCACCATTCACGCCCTGGCAGAAGCACTCCGCCTGCATGGGAAAAAGACTGGTCGCTATCCCTACCTGATCGCCGATGAGCCATACCGGGAAATTGTCTATGAAAACCTGGAGGTAGCACCGGTGTTGTCTGCCTATGAAGAATCCATCGTGGTGACGAGCTTTTCCAAGACCCTCTCCCTGCCCGGCGAACGGATTGGCTATATTGCCCTGGGACCGAATCTTGCCAACAAACAGGAGATGGCCGGAGCTCTGGCCTATGCTACCCGGGTCCTCGGCTTTGTGAATGCCCCGGCGCTCATGCAGCGAATCGTGGCCCAACTCACTACTGCGCAGGTTGATGTATCGGTCTACGCCCGGCGGCGGGACGCCTTTAAGCAGGTCCTCGACGCCGCAGGTATCCCCTATATCGAGCCCGAAGGTGCCTTCTACCTCTTCTGCCAGGTCCCGGCCCGGCGTCACGGTCCTGCCGTTGCCGCAGACAGCGCCACCCCCATCGATGTACAGTTTGTGAACCACCTGAAGGACCACCTCATCCTGGCTGTCCCCGGCACCGGCTTCGGCGCGAGCGGCTATTTCCGCCTGGCCTACTGTGTTGACGAAAGCATCATCCGCAATTCAGCCGGTGCTTTTAAAAAAGCCATGGAGCGCTGGTAGGGCAGGGTAGGCCGCGCCTGCGGGCCAGCTATTGCCGGAATCATTGTGCTTGCCCCTTGGATAATGCTATAATGATTCTGAGAAATAGCTATGCGTATAACCGATTTTACTGAAACAGCGCATTGGAGACCAAAAAATAGATGTGGTTCTGTCGAGAAATCCGAATCGGCTCATAGAACAGGAAGCCTTACGTACAGGAGTGAAAGTATAAACCTATGGTAAGCCCTAGGGATGCAGCAAAGACTATATGTGCAAAGAATGAAGCTGAGCTTGCTCGGATTACCCAACGGAGGGAACAAGCCCAGGCAGAGGGAAAAAGACTGGCAGAGAAGCTGTTACATGAATACCCAAACGCCCAGCGAGTGTGGGGGTTTGGATCAACCTATATGAAACAGACCCTTCTATACCGTTATAAACAGCTTTTCCTTATCTATCCCCTTGTCCCTTGAGCATATGGCCCTTATGCATATAGTGCAGGACCGTAAAAAAGGCTATTCCCACGATATAAGCCGCTAGGAGCAGTATATACCGATAGTTTTGGGCCACCGTCAGGGCCAGGATCACCGCAATACCGATAAGTGTTTGGACTCCATATAAGAGGGCATCGAGCTGAGGGGCTGTTAATCCCAGGTTGATGAGCTTATGGTGGGTGTGTTCCCGGTCAGGAGTATAGATGGACCGGCCATCCCGGATCCGGCGCCACATGGCCGCAAAGGTATCAAAAATTGGGATCAGGGTCAGAGCCGCCGCAAAAGGGAGACCCACACCACGACCGGGCAATTCGTAGTTAAAGCCCATAAGGGGCATGAGAGCAATAATAAAGCCTAAAAACTGACTCCCCGTATCCCCCATAAAAATTTTTGCCCGCGGTGTAGGTGCATTAAAGACAAGAAAGCCCCCAATACCGGCGATAAGGAGGAGACAGAGCATTACCGCCTGCATATTTCCCTGATATGCATAAATAACCGCATAAGAGAGGAGAATAATAGATGAAACGCCGCCAGCTAGCCCATCAACCCCATCGATAAGATTAATAGCATTAATAATACCCACAATCCAGATAACAGAAATAAGAGGACCCGCAACACCTAAATTTAATTGTCCCCCTGTCCAGGGAAGTCCAATTATACGGAATTGGTACCCTGCAAAAACGACCAACAAAGCCGCAATCATCTGCACCAGTGCCTTATAGCGGGCTCGGAGGGGTTTAAAATCGTCCCAGATACCAAAGATAACGATAAATACCATAGCTACGAGCACCAGCACAAAGGAACCAGTTACCTGTTCCTTCCAGACTTCCATAACAGTAAGGATAATGATTACCATGAGATAGGCCGGAATAAAGGCTACGCCGCCCAAACGGGGAACCTGCCCGGTATGGATTTTCCGTTCATCAATATGATCAAACCAGAAATACCGATGAGCCAGTTTGATAATAAGCTTTACCAGAAAGGCGGAAAATATAAAAGTTATGGCACATAAGCTGAGTACAAACAACAGGGTCATGTTTATATTCTACCCCTTTATGAATTTGTTTCAAGGGGAAGATTGCTTAAAATGCAGATCTCCCCCAACGCATTAGGCTTTCTTGGCGTGGGCCAGGGCCTCCCGAATTTTAGCCATGGCTTCCGGATCCTTGCGGATAGACTCAATCCATTCAAGCACAAAAGCTATAAACATCGCCAGGAAAAGAGCGCCAAAGGTTATAATGAGCCCTGGAAACTGGGCCAAAAAAATGTAAAAATAAGGTGGTAGGAGTACAGAAATAACCTGCCTAACAGGAGGAAACTACCAACATGAGGAAACGATACGATAAGGCATTTAAAGCGAAGGTGGCTCTCGAAGCCCTTCGCGGTGATAAAACGGTCCAGGAACTGGCAGCTCTTTATGAGGTTCATCCAAACATGGTGACCCTCTGGAAGAAACAGCTTCTTGAAGGAGCTGAAGTGCTCTTTGAAAAGCCAGGGAAGGATACGGAACGGCACGAGCTGGAGCAGAAACAGGATGAACTGTATAAACAAATCGGTAAGCTCCAGATAGAGAACGAATTCTTAAAAAAAAAGTACAAACAATTGTACGGGACCGAACCGCCGCTATAGAACCAGAACACCCGGTTTTATCGATACGAGACCAATGTCGAATACTAGGAATAAGTCGAGCGAGTTACTATTACAAAGCCGTAGAAAAGGACGAGGATAAAGACCTTGCCATTTTGAAGGCCATTCTGGAAGAGCTCAAAGTTCACCCGTTTTATGGGTATCGCAAAATAGCTCGTGCCTTAGCAGATATGGGGGTAACACGGAAACAGGTGCGTCGTATCATGCATAAAGCTGGTTTACGGGCCATATATCCCAAAAAACGGACCAATATGCAAGCAAAGGGCCACAAAAAGTACCCTTATTTGCTGAAAAACATGGTACTGTGGGTGCCTAACCAGGTATGGGCAACGGATAATATTACCTACCTTAAGCTTGGTAAGGGTTTTGTCTATCTCGTGGTCATACTTGACCTGTATTCTCGTAAAATATTGTCCTGGAAAGTATCAAATACGATGGATACGGAGTTTTGTGTAGCAGCCCTTGAAGCAGCAATTACCCAATGGGGAATCCCTGCCATCTTCAATACTGATCAGGGTAGTCAGTTTACCAGCGATGCATTTATATCAGTCCTTGAATCCTACGGCATTCGTATCAGCATGGATAGCAAAAACAGAGCCTTGGACAATATCTACATGGAACGGGTCTGGCGTACTATCAAGTACGAAGACATATATATCAAAGACTATCAGACTATGACAGAACTGAAGGAGGGCTTAGAAACCTATGTAACCTTTTACAACAGTAAACGGTATCATCAATCGTTGGACTATGCTACCCCAGATGAAATCTATGAACAGGCATTTAAGCGTACTCAACCAATAGAGGAGGCTCTATCTGCCTAGAACCCCTTACTCCTATCCACTTTATTTTTTCTTTAAAATGGTCTTGACAGCTGGGCTCACTATAAGCCGGGATGCGCTCATCAACCTGGCCCAGAGCTTTAAAACCGATTACGGCGCATATCTGCGCTATGTGGCGGAGCAGTAACCATGCCCATTACCGTAACCAGGCTCCCTATAGAAGGCCTCTTTATCATCCAACCAAAAGTCTTTGGTGATGCGAGGGGCTATTTTTTAGAGTCCTTCAATGAACGGGACTTTCACGACGCAGGCCTTACCATGCGCTTTGTGCAGGATAACCAATCCTTTTCCCGTAAAGGAGTCCTCCGAGGCCTTCATTTTCAGAAAAAGCATCCCCAGGGTAAACTGGTCAGGGTAATTCAAGGGGAAGTTTATGATGTAGCCGTCGATATAAGACCCGGTTCATCAACCTTTGGTCACTACTATGGCCTCATCCTGAGCGGTGAACAGCATAACCAGTTTTATATACCCCCAGGCTTTGCCCACGGCTTTGTGGTCCTTTCCGAAACTGCCCTATTTGCCTATAAATGTACCGACTACTACCACCCGGAAGACGAAGGGGGTATCCGCTGGAATGACCCTGAGTTAGCCATACCCTGGCCCCTCACCGATGTCCAAGTTTCCGCCAAGGATGCACAACTGCCATATTTTACAGCCCTACAAAAGGAACAACTATGATTTGGATTGTTGGAAACCGGGGGATGCTCGGGACCGAGCTTACCCGATATCTCGAAGCCCAAGGGCTTCCTGTTGTTGGCACCGATCGGGAAGTGAGCTTTCTCGACACCGCCGCCCTCGAGACCTTTGTTCGCGATAAACCCATTACATGGATTATCAATTGTGCGGCCTATACGGCGGTAGATAAAGCAGAAGACGAAGAAGACCTTGCCCTGCGCCTCAATGCCGAAGGCCCTGAAAACCTGGTACGCCTTGCAGCATCTCAGGGTGCCCGGCTCCTCCATATTTCTACGGACTATGTTTTTTCCGGTGTGCCTTATATAATTAATGGCAAGCCCCGCCCCTATGAGGTTGATGACCCTACAGGTCCTACGGGCGCCTATGGGCGGACGAAGGAAGCCGGGGAGCGCCGAGTTATGAGTGCCGCGCCAGATTCCATCGTCCTTCGTACCGCCTGGCTTTACGGAGCCCATGGCCCGAACTTTGTCTTTACCATGCTCCGCCTCATGAAAGAACGGGACAGCATCGGTGTTGTTGCAGACCAGCAGGGGAGTCCCACCTGGGCACGGGACCTCGCCGCCGCGATCTATGGGCTCATCACAAAACCAGATGTACCAGCCGGCATTTACCACTTTACAAACGACGGCGAATGCTCCTGGTACGAGTTTGCCCTCGCCATCCATGACGAAGCCCGGAAGCTCGGCCTCCTTACAAAGGACTGCACCGTCCGCCCCCTCACCACCGACCAGTATCCTACTAAAGCCCGCCGCCCCGCCTATTCAGTCCTTTCCAAAGCAAAAATCAAATCCTTCGGCATCCCTGTCCCCGCCTGGCGGGAGAGCCTCGTGGAGTTTTTAAAGACACTATAACTACAATATCATAAGGACAACCCCATGCGCACGTTTAAGAACCTTTTAGTAACCGGTGGTGCTGGCTTTATCGGTTCTAACATGATCCGCTACCTTCTTACCGGGCCCTCAGGCTTTGCTGGCCGTATCATCAATCTGGACCTTCTTACCTATGCGGGCAACCCCGAAAGCCTTGCTGATATTGCTGAGCAGTATGGCAAAGGCACGAATCCACGTTATGTGTTTGTGCAGGGCGATATCTGCGACCGCGCCTTGGTGGAACGCATCTTTAAAGACTACGAGATTGATGGAGTGATCCACTTTGCGGCCGAAAGTCACGTGGACCGGTCTATTCTCGGGCCAGAGGCCTTTGTCCGCACCAACGTCATGGGCACCTTTGCGCTCCTCGATGTAGCCCGCACTGCCTGGGCTGGCCGCTATAGCCCCCACCATGGCTCCGCCTCTGCAGACAACAGCCCTGTGCTCTTCCATCATATTTCCACCGACGAAGTCTATGGGAGCCTTGGAGAAACGGGCTACTTTACCGAAACAACCCCCTACGATCCCCGCTCGCCCTATTCAGCAAGCAAAGCTGGAAGCGATCACCTTGTCATGGCCTATTGCCACACCTATGGGCTCCCGGTAACCCTCACGAATTGCTCTAATAACTATGGCCCCTATCAATTCCCGGAAAAACTTATCCCCCTCATGATTATGAACATGAACGAAGGGAAACCCCTCCCAGTCTATGGGGATGGCAAAAACATCCGGGACTGGCTCTATGTAGAGGACCACAATAGCGCGGTCTGGCTTGTGATGCAAAAGGGCAGGGTAGGGGAAAAATACAACATCGGCGGCGAAAACGAGTGGCAGAACATCGAACTCCTCCAGGAGCTCATCAATATAGTAGCCGAAGAAACCGGCAAACCCGCCGATAGCCTTCGCGCACTCATCACCTATGTCAAAGACCGCCCCGGTCATGACCGCCGCTATGCCATCGACTGCACGAAGCTCAAAACTGAACTTGGCTGGAAACAGTCAGTAAGCTTCTCCGAAGGCCTCCGCCGCACCGTCCGCTGGTACCTCACGAACCCCACCTGGGTCGAGCATGTCCGCAGTGGTTCCTACCGCGACTGGATCGAAAAGAATTACGAGAAGCGGTGATTTTCCCGCTGGACTATAGAACATTCCTGTACCCTGCTTGAGCAAGTCTGTCAGCGTTTTACAAAAAATAAAGGTTGACAAGACCAGCGATTGCAGATACCTTTCCAAGTATGATCGATATTGAGCATATCGTAGCTGAGCGTATTGCTAAACTCGACCGCCACATTACTGCTTTTACAGCCTACAAAAAGCTCATAGATCAGCTAATGCTTGAAAAACCGGTGTTTCAGCCCGATCTGTTCGAACAGCTTAAGCCCGAAGAAAAGGCAATTTTCGATGCCTATCTTAAACGGTTTGCATCAATTCAGGATTATCTTGGTGCTAAAATCTTTCCGGCTATCTTGGATCTGGCAGGTATTGGCGCTCAATCGCTCAGTGAGGTGCTTGCAATCATTGAAAAAGAGGGGATTATTGATAACCTGGAGACCTGGATAGGATTACGAGAAGCAAGAAACCATTTGGAACATGATTATCCTGCAGAAATGGAACAGGCCCTTCTGGACTTACAGTTCTGCATAAACCATTATACCACAATCATGAATTACTACAATAACGTAAAACAGTTTATCGCAAAATACGGATTCGGTAACCATGCGGATTCCTGAATCGTTAAAACGAGAGCTTGTTGCATCAATACATAGGTTTTTTGGTCCAGTTCCTATTATTATCTTTGGTAGCCGGGTTCATGACGAAAAACGTGGGGGGGATATCGATATTGCTCTTAAAATTGATATACCCCCTGCAGAATTTGAACAGAAACGGATAGAACTTCTTGCTCATCTTACCAGAAAGAGCTTTCCCCTGCCGTTAGATCTGGTCCAGTATGGTCCCTCCCTGCCACCCCTCCTGCGTCAGGAAATTGACCGGGAAGGGGTCCTGCTGAATCCACTTTACTGTGGCAGAGACGGATTGGCTGAAAATACATTACATATAAATTGACCATAAAGGTGTTATTCTATAAAATATGGCCCATATGTGAAAACCCCATTACTGTATAGAAATGGGAAAACGAGGAGTTTCATGTGCCAATTGTCTATTTAGGAATGATAGGTGATATTATTCATCCTGGGATTGTTAATATTGTAAGAGAAGCATCAAAACACGGAGACGTGCTCGTGGGGCTTTTCACCGACAAGGCTATTGCCAGCCATAAGCGATTACCCTATTTAAGTTATGAACAACGTCGTGAGGTTGTAGAGAACTTAAAAGGAGTTTCCAGGGTTGTTCCTCAGGATGAATGGTCCTATGTTCCCAACTTACGTAAATATCGTCCTGATTTTATTATTCATGGGGATGATTGGAAAAATGGTCCTGAAAGCTCTCTCCGGGAAGAAGTCTTTGCAGTTATGGCTGAACTCGGGGGGAGTGTTATTGAAATACCTTACACAAAGGGGATTAACTCGAGTGCCCTTAATGAAAGTCTCAAAGCCATTGGGACTACGCCTGAAATACGCATGAAGACCCTCAGGCGACTTTTAGCCGCAAAACCTATCGTACGAGTTCTAGAAGCCCATTCAGGTTTGTCCGGGCTTATTGTAGAAAATATCGAATTCGAGGCCCCCGATGGTAAGCGATTCTTCGATGCCATGTGGTCATCCAGTTTAACCGATTCTACCGTAAAGGGTAAGCCGGATATAGAAGCGGTAGATTTGACATCACGGCTACAGAATTTAACCGACATATTAGAATGTACAACAAAACCTATTATTTTTGATGGAGATACCGGTGGGCTCGAAGAACACTTTGTGTTTACTGTCCGCACCCTTGAACGTCATGGAGTTTCAGCGGTAATTATTGAAGATAAGGTTGGCCTCAAGAAAAACTCCCTTTTTGGGACTGAAGTTAAACAGGAATTAGCTCCAATTGATGAATTTTGTTCTAAAATTAGTGCCGGAAAACGTGCACAGGTAACAAAAGACTTTATGATTATTGCCCGCATCGAAAGCCTTATTGCCGGAAGGGATGTGAATGAGGCACTTACCCGGGCCAGGTCCTATGTTGCCGCCGGTGCTGATGGTATTATGATACATAGTAAAGAAAAATCGGGTAATGACATTAAGGAATTCTGTCTATCCTTTAGGAAAGACTATCCTCATGTTCCGCTCGTATTGGTACCTACGACCTATAATCGTTTTACCGAAGATGAACTAGCATCCTGGGGGGCAAGCATTATAATTTATGCAAATCATTTACTTCGTGCTTCCTACCCTGCTATGGTAAAAGCAGCAGAGCTAATTCTTGCCAATAAACGATCCCTCGAAGCTGATGAAATTTGTATGCCTATAAAAGAAATTCTAGAATTAATTCCGGAGACAAAATAATGTTAGATACCTATCAATTCGGTGAGAGTCTTAAAAACGCTGGTTTTGATTTTTATTCTGGTGTCCCCTGTTCCTTTCTTAAGGATCTGATTAACTATGCCGTCAATGAATGTGAATATGTCATGGCTGCTAACGAGGGAGATGCGGTTGCGATTTGTGCTGGTGCACAGGTCGCAGGCCGTAAGACGGTGGTGCTTATGCAGAATTCTGGCCTTGGGAATGCCGTATCCCCCCTTACTTCCCTCAATGCAATTTTTAAAATTCCCCTTTTAGGTTTTGTGAGCCTTCGTGGTGAGCCGGGTTTAGCCGATGAGCCTCAGCATGAGCTTATGGGTGTTATTACCGGCGATCTGCTTTCTGCGATGAAAATACAATGGGCTTATCTGTCTAATGAGCAAGCCCAAGCAGAAGCCCAATTAATACAGGCCCAGGATGTGATAGCAAAGGGGTATCCATTTTTCTTTATAGTAAAAAAAGAAACCTTCTCAAAGGTTAGTTTAAAAGATGATAAAAAGGTTACATCCCCAGAAGGATTGCCTGCTAGGAATAGTCTTCTTTCAGTAGTTCGCCGATCTGCACCAGAAGAAGCAGTAATTGCTGCCACCACCGGATTTACAGGTCGTGAATTGTATGAGTTAGGGGATGATGAACGTAATTTTTATATGGTTGGGTCCTTAGGGTGTCTTTCTTCATTTTGTCTTGGTATATCCCTTTCTCAGCCCGAAAGACCTGTTATTGCTCTCGATGGTGATGGATCAATGCTCATGCGGATGGGTGCCTTGCCAGTGGTCGCTGCGTATAAACCTAAGCGTT
The DNA here is from genome assembly GCF_000219725.1 of Gracilinema caldarium DSM 7334. Taxonomy (GTDB): domain Bacteria; phylum Spirochaetota; class Spirochaetia; order Treponematales; family Breznakiellaceae; genus Gracilinema; species Gracilinema caldarium. Next base: position 1,507,176 of record NC_015732.1, read on the forward strand.
TACTACATATATTGCTCGATAATAATGCCCATGAATCTACTGGAGGCCAGTTCACTGTTTCTAGTACGGTAAACTGGAAAAACCTTGCTCTTTCTGCAGGTTATCCAAAGGCTGTTGAGGTTAGAAATTCACAGGAGCTCGAAGGAGTACTATCCAAATGGGCTCAAGAAGGTGGGCTTTTGTTTGTTCACGCTCGAATTAAACAAGGAGCCCCTGAAAAGTTAGGTCGCCCCAAAACAAAGCCCTATGAAGTTGCAGAGCGGCTCCGAAATTTCTTAAAAAGGTGAGGTAACATATATGGTACGTGAAGCGGTTATTCTTGGTGCTGGGCTTGGATCTCGACTCAAGGAACGTACGAAGGCCATGCCAAAGGGGTTTCTTGAATTAGGTGGTATGCCTATTGTTGAAGCTTCTATACGGAAGCTTATTGCAGTTGGTGTTGAACGGATTATTATTGGAACCGGCCATTGTGCAGAGTATTATGAAGCTCTCGCGAAAAAGTATCATATTATAGAGACTATACTTAATCCAATATACGCTCAGTCTGGTAGTATGCGAACCCTCTATGAATTACGAGATAGGGTAACCACCGATTTCTTTCTGTTAGAATCGGATCTTATTTATGATAGTGCAGGACTCTTTGCTTTAGCTAATGATCTTAGACCCGATCTTTTACTTGCTTCTGGTCCTACTTTGTCGGGTGATGAGGTTTATTTGGAATCGGGACCCGATGGACGCCTGGTTAAGCTTTCAAAACGGCGAGAAGATCTATCTCGAAATGATGGAGAACTCGTTGGAATAACTAAATTGCGTCCATCAACACTACAAGGCATGTGTGCTTATGCTGAATCGGTATTTGCTGAAAAACCGATGCTTGAATATGAACATGCCATGGCCGCTGTATCAAAAGACGATCCTATTCATATTTTACGGATTGATAACTTCTTATGGCGGGAAATAGATGATGAGCATCATCTTGAAATAGCCCAAAAGAAAATACAGCCCCAAATAGAACAAGCAGAAGCCCTTCGGCGTGTTCGCCGCGAAGTCCTTTTAAATCCTGGTCCTGCTACAACAACGGACTCGGTTAAATATGCCCAGGTTCAAGCTGATATTTGTCCTCGGGAAAAAGAATTTGGTCAGATAATGGATTGGACCAGGACGGAACTTACTAAATTTGTTGCCGATCCTTCAGAATATGTAACTGTCCTATGGGGTGGTTCAGGAACTTCCGCTGATGAAGCGATGATTTCCAGTGTAGTTCCTGAAAATGGCCGCCTTTTAGTCATTGATAATGGTGTTTATGGGGCCCGTATGGCAAAGATTGCTGGGGTCTACAAACTGAACTATGAAGTATTTAAAAGTTCTACTACGGCACCGGTCGATTTAAATGCTCTTGAAGCTACCTTAAAAGCTGGTAAATTTACCCATCTGGCGGTAGTGTATCATGAAACTACGACAGGGCTTTTAACGGATTTGCCGAGTATCGGCCAAATATGTAAACGTTTGGGAATTATTACCATCGTAGATGCTGTCAGTGCTTACGCAGGTATTCCAATGGATTTATCGGCCCTTAATGTCGATTTTATGGCCAGTACTTCTAATAAGAATATACAGGGTATGGCTGGTATTGCCTTTGTGATATGTCGACGTGATCGTTTAGCTGAGACTGCAAAAATTCCAATGCGTAGTTTTTATCTTAACCTGTGGGATCAGCATGCTTACTTTGAGAAGACCTTGCAAACCCGGTTTACACCACCGGTCCAGGCTTTTTATGCTTTACGTCAGGCAATTATCGAAGCAAAGGTGGAAACCATAGAAGGCCGTTATGCCCGGTATAGTGCATGCTGGAATACGTTAATTAAAGGTATTGACCGTATTGGGCTTAGGTGCCTTGTAAAACCAGAATATCAATCAAAACTTATTACCGCTATACTGGAACCAGAAAATACCCGTTATAACTTTAATGAGCTCCATGATATAGCACGCAGGGCTGGATTTACAATTTATCCCGGTAAGTTGTCCGATGCAAATACCTTTCGTATAGCAAATATCGGTGATATTCAGCCCGCAGAAATGGATCGTTTCGTCCAGCTTTTACAGAAATATATTGATGAAATACGTACCTAGCAACGTAGTGTTATGATCGGGATACAAAAAGGGGCGTATACTGAACATCATGGTCCAGTATGGTCCTTTCCTACCGCCCCTCCTGCGGCAAGAAATTGACCGTGCGGGAGGGGGCTGGATGAATCTCTCTAAGCTATAGTCGTTGAAATAATATCCGAAATAGTCAGCCCTTCGGTATCTGTGCGGGTAGCCAGTTCCCGCAGGGTAAACCGATAGGGTTCCCTCGTAAAGGCGTCCTCTGGGCAAACAATGACCCAGCGGGCGCCTTTTTTTTCGGCCAGCGCGTACTGCTGGGTCAGCTTTTTCGGTTCTGTAAAAACTTCACAGGCAATGCCCGCCCTGCGGAGCTCGAGCGCCAGAGCCTGGTATTTGCCCTGTAGTGTTTCATCGGTGCAGGCTATGGCAACCTGGGCATAGCCCGGACGAGCCTGGGTTCTACCTAAAGCTTCCAACGCAGCGATGAGCCGGTCAAGCCCTATAGAGGCTCCAACACCGGGAAGCTGTTCCTTGGAATAGAGGGCCGCCAGGTTATCATAGCGGCCGCCGGAACAGACTGAACCGATCTCTGGAAGGTCGTTCAGAAAGGTCTCATAGACAACACCGGTGTAATAATCGAGTCCCCGGGTAATGGATGGATCCAGCACAAAGATATCGGCAATGCCCGCATCCTCCATAAACCGGTAGAGCACCTCTAGCCGCTCCGTATCAGGCCCGGGACCGCCAGCGGCTTCTGTCATTGCCGCTAGTGTTTCTTTATAAGTATTCTTAGGTTGTATATATTGCAATACGCTTTCTGCTTTTTCAGTACCAATAAGCTCAGAAAGTTGCAATAAAGTAGACTCTTTACCAATCTTTATGAGCTTATCAACGGTCCGCAGGATCTCTACCGATTTGTCTTCTATCCCGAGACAGCGGAGAAAGCGGTTAAAAACCCCCCGGTGGTTCATCCGAATCGTCACATCCCCCACGCCGATAGCCTGTAAGGTTTCCCGCATCATGAGCAGTATCTCAAAATCTGCTCCCGAACTTTCACTTCCCACTATATCAAAATCACACTGGGTAAACTCCCGGTAACGGCCCCGCTGGGTGTTTTCGCCCCGCCATACCTTGGCAATATGGTAACGCTTAAAGGGCAGGGGCAGTTCAGCTCGATGCTCTGCCATAAAACGGGCAAAGGGCACTGTCAGGTCAAATCGGAGGGCCACATCCCGGTCCCCATGGTCTTTAAATCGATATACCTGCTTTTCCGTTTCGCCGCCTCCCTTGCCAAGGAGAATCTCCGTATATTCCAGGGCCGGCGTATCAATAGGGACAAATCCAAAAGAACGGAAGGATTGTTCAATTATTTCTGTTAACTGTCGCCGCTTAATTTCTGCGGCAGGTAAAAAATCTCGGAATCCCTTAAGGACCCGGGGTTCAATAAGTGGGGCCATGGTCTTGCTCCAATGCTGATAATATGTCAGCATAATGCCATACATGCCATCTGTTGGCAAGGTCTGACAGAACAATGCTGATAAATCTATCGGTAAAGGAACGAATATGCTTTTAACTATTGATATAGGAAATTCCAATATAGTAGCCGGTGTCTGGAAAGGAGATACACTTCTTTACAGTTGGCGCATTCATACGGTGGCAAAAAAAACAGAAGATGAATACGGTACCCTTTTTAGAGCCCTTTTTCAGGATAAGGGCCTGGACCCGAAACAGCTCCGAAAAATCTGTCTTTCGTCAGTAGTGCCTTCTTTGACGACCCCAATGATTACCATGGTAGAAGGTTTTACCGGCCAGTCACCGGTGGTTGTTGGCCCCAGCATATATGATAAACTGCCAATCCATGTTGTAAACCCCTATGAGGTGGGAGCAGACCTTGTGGCCGATGCGATGGCAGCCTATGCCAAATGCAGGGGCGCCTGTGTGGTGGTGGATTTTGGTACTGCCCTTACCTTTACCATTGTAGATGCCTCTGGTACCATGCAAGGGGTTGCTATTGCGCCGGGCCTGGGAACCGCGGTAAATGCCCTTTCACGGGATACAGCCCAGCTTCCCTATGTGCAGCTGGCAGTGCCCCCGGCCCCCTATGGCAAGAACACCCTCCACGCTATACAGGCCGGTGTCGTCTACGGCTATACGGGCCTTGTGGAATACATGATTGCCCGTATTAAAGAGGATTTACAGGTAGATTTACAGGTAATTGCCACCGGTGGCCTCTGTGATGTTATTGCACCCCTCACCAGGGTCTTTTCCTTTGTTGATAAGGACCTCACCCTCCGGGGGCTTAAGCTTATTGCTGAACATTGTTAAGCCGCTTTGCCCGTTCGGCAAAGTGATAGTCGTCGAAAATTTCAACCAGTTCGGGACTGAAGGCTAAACTCGCCTGGGTTCGCACAATCCCGGTAGGGAGCCTGGTAGCACTCTCTATGGTGCCCCCGACGGCGATACGGTATTTCCGGAAATAGAGCTGGTAGGCTACTGCGGTTCCAACGGCCCGTTCGGGGCTGTTCATCGATTCCAGGTGCTCAATCTTCTGTGAACTCAGGGCAAATACCTGTATTCTGCTCCCCCCCTTATTAGGCTCTGTAATGGTGGCATACATATTATACCCCATGAGCTGGGCTGTATCGGGGGTCATTTTAATCATCGTTTTACCAAAATCTTCCCACTTAAGCCGGAGCAGTTCCATATATTCCAGATGGGTGCCCAGAATGGTAACATAGTCATCGGGGGAGTTTTTGTAATCTACCACGAGAAGCCCCACGTTATCCTTCCCCTTCATGGGCCCGATAGCTGCGAGGCTTCCCCGGATAAAGAGTTTGAGCGGTTCCTTCCGGTTTGCCTGGTTAAAAACCATGGAAACACCCACAATGCCATTTAGATACCGCTGAAAAAAGGTCATTTCCTGTTTCGAAAGGGATGCTAAAAATATACCCCGTTTAAAACCAAGCTGAAAGGGCGCACAGAGAATCATATATTCATCAATCTTGATGAAGGAACTGGTTTTATCGACACCCATTTTCTGAAGCGCATATTGACTGCAGTTCACCTGCTGTTCTGCAAAGCGTTCTAGATATTGAGCTGGACCTGTTGGTATGTTCATCACTACTTCCTTTACTTATACTTTAAATATCCTCGAATCGTATGCCCTCTCCGGCCGGTATCATGGTTCGGGCAGTCCTCCCAATGACCTGATGCAGCCAACGGGGATGCAGGCCTGGCCGGAGCACCTTCTCGGTCCTGAGAATGGCCACATCCGCTTCTTCAATGACCTTCCCTGCCGGAATATCCCGGACTGCATGGAGGGACCGGTTAGTTCTATCATAATTTGCCTTTTCCGATGGCGCAAGTCGTTTTACCCCATCGCCGAGTATTGCCTCGATGAAAGCCGCCCCCCGCTCATGTTGTAACTGGGTCAGGATGTCCTGCCGTTTCTGGATAAAAGCAGGAGCTTCCATCAGGTTTCGGTATGATGCAAGGCTTGCTTCATAGGAGGATCCGCCGGCAGCACCGCCGGTAGTACCGCCGGCAGCACCGCCGGTAGTACCGCCGGGGGCCAGGCCTTGTACCGTCAGGAGTGGTTCCAGTTCAGCTGCTGCCGCCCGCACGTCCCGGACCATCCGGGAAAAATCCTCTGGGGGCAGGGCAATAGGGTCATCGAGCCCGGGATCATTGCGGGAGAGGCAGAAATGTTTTTCTATGACGCTTGCCCCAAACAGGGTTGCCAGCACCGGTACCAGTACCGGGTCCATGCTGTGGTCGCTTACCCCCAGGGGAATGCCAAAAACCTGCTGAAGGTTTTCTAAGACCCGCAGGTTGTAATCCCTTTCCGGAGCGGGGTAGGCGGTTACACAATGCAAGAGACAGACCGGAGCTTTTCCGGAAAAAAAGGATAAGGCATATTCAATATCTGCTAATAATGAAACACCGCTCGAAAGGATGGTAGGCACCTCGTATGCCGCAATGGCCTTAAGCAGGGGCACATGGTTTAACTCAGGGGATGCTATTTTCATCAATCTGGGCTTTAAGGACGCCACTTCCTGAGCACTGCGGAGGCCGAAGGGGGTACAGAGAAAGAGCTTCCCCTGCTGTTCTATGTAGGCTTTCAGGTCAGCAAAAAATGCTAATGGCATTTCCAGAGCCTTAAACCGGTCATAGAGCCGGATGTTTCCGCCGGGGAGGGGAACTACCCCCGTGTTAGGGTGGAGTATTTCATCCGCATAGACCAGCTGGAACTTAATGCAATCCGCACCGGCTTCCAGGGCGGCATCCACCAGTTCCTTGGCTTTACTGAGACTCCCCCCGTGTCCGGTACCCAGTTCGGCAATGATGAGGGGACGCAGGGGGATAAAAGGTAAATCGTGCATAAATCTATCATTTCATACTTGTATTTTTCATGCAATAGAGTATTATTTATATGCTACATAGGGCTTCCTGCTCTTGCAGTTTTACGAAGCCCACCATATTGATGAAAGGAGTTTGCTATGAAGACCCTTGTGTGCGATGTATGCAAACGCGTTATCCAGAACCCAATCAAGGATCGGAATTATTTCCATATTAAAGACCGGGATCTCTGCGAGCCTTGCAAGGATCAGCTAGAGCTAGTGCTGAAGCCCGTAGTCCGAAACAAGCATCCCTTTAATTATGATTGGTATGAACGGCTAATGGTCGAATCCATCGAAAAGGCTGTCCAGAAGGGCAAGTTCGAGGCTGTCTAAAGGCGACTTTTTAGAGGTGCCCTAAATCCTCTTTGTAAAACTGTTCCGTTATTTTGCAAGGAACCGTAAAATACGGGACAGTTGACAACGTTTTCCCCCCTATGGTATCACTATACATCGTTACATTCCCCCCAATATAAGGAGTTATCATGTCCGGTCACAGTAAATGGGCCACTATAAAACACAAGAAAGGTGCCGCCGACGCAAAGCGCGGCCAGATGTTTACCAAACTGATTAAGGAAATTTCTATTGCTGCCCGTATGGGTGGTGGTGATCCCGATGCCAATCCCCGGCTCCGCACGGCTATTCTTAAGGCTAAGGCCGCTAACATGCCCAAGGACAACGTCGAACGGGCTATTAAAAAGGGTACCGGTGAACTGGAAGGGGTTAACTACGAAGAACTGACCTACGAAGCCTATGCTCCCGGGGGTGTGGCGGTACTGATCGAAGTACTTACCGATAACAAAAACCGGGCCGCTGCGGATGTCCGCAACATTCTGAACAAGGCTGGTGGTTCCCTCGCTACCGCTGGTGCTGTTTCCCGGCTCTTTAAGCGCAAGGGTATCATCACTTTTGACGGTGAAAAATACACCGAAGACCAGATTATGGAAGCTGCCCTCGAAGGTGGCGCTGAAGATGTTACCGCTTCCGATGGTATTATCGAAGTAAGTACCGCACCAGAAGACTTCGAAGCCGTACTGAACGCCCTGAATGCCAAGAATTTTGAATCCATGAGTGCTGAAATCAGTATGGTTCCCGATGCAGAGGTTTCCCTGGATAAGGATGCCACCAGCAAGGTCATGAAGATGATCGACCGGCTCGAAGAAAACGACGACGTTCAGAACGTATACCACAACCTTGAGATCCCCGAAGATTACGAAGAAGAATAATAGCAAAGAGGAGTCCGGGGTTAGGCGCATTATTGGCGTTGACCCCGGCCTTGCGTCTACCGGTTGGGGGGTGGTAGAACAGCAGGGCCAGCGGATTTTGCACATTGCCCATGGCAGTATCGAGACAGAAGCTAAACTGGCGCGGCCAGAGCGTCTTTTTATCATCTATACCCAATTTAAAAACCTTTTAGACCTCTATCAGCCCGACGAAGGGGCTATCGAAACCCTTTATTTTGCAAAAAATGTCACCAGTGCTTTACCTGTAGCAGAAGCCCGTGGTGTGGTCTCCATGGCCATGGCCGAGCGGGGGCTCCCGGTGAGGGAATTTACACCGCTGGCCATAAAACAGGCTGTGGTAGGCCGGGGAAGTGCAGGCAAGGAGCAGGTTCAGGAACTGGTCAGGCTCATCCTCGGGCTCGACAGTATTCCGCGGCCAGACCATGCGGCGGACGCCCTCGGGGCTGCCCTCTGCAGTGCCCACACACCGAATTTTATAAACCTCCTGTAAACGCCCGCCCGCCTTTCATAGACGCAAAGCCCGCCTTTCGGCTATACTCAATACCATGTTTAACAGTCTTCGCGGCATGATTACCGAAAAACGGCTGGATTCCCTCTGTATTGCCACTGGCGGCATTGAGTGGGAAGTCTCGGTGCCCCTTTTGGATATGGAACAGCTTCCTCCGGTTGGGGAGGAAGGGCGGGTCCTGGTGTGGCTCTACCACCGGGAGGACCAGATGCGGCTCTTTGGTTTTGTCACAGAAGAACGGCGGAATACCTTTTTAGAGCTTATTAAAGTGGAAGGTATCGGTCCCCGGCAGGCAGTGAAAATTTTAAGCGGTATCAGCCAGGATGACCTGGAAACAGCCCTGGAAAACGAGGATATTGCCCGGCTCGAGGCAGTGCCCGGCCTCGGTAAAAAGACTGCCCAGAAGATGATCCTGGCTCTGAAGGGCAAACTGGCCCATCCAGTGTCTGCCGCCGTTGCTGGTTCGGCCTATGAAGAACTGGTTAATGCCCTGGCCGATATGGGCTACGACCGGAAAACCGCCGCTGAGGCTGTCGAACGGGCGGCCCGGCTTGTCAACGCTGAGGCCGTCGATCGGGCGGCCCTGCATGGGGCTTCCGCGGCTTCCGCGGCCCGGGCCGTCAGTACCGAGGCTCTCGCCGGTCTGTCTGCGGCTTCAGGAACTGCCACCCTCTCTCAGGCAGAGCGGGAAAAGCGGATCTTTAAGCAGGCAATCGTCATTTTAAGCAGTCAGTAAGGGCGAGGAGTGACCGAACATGGCAAACAAGAAGGGACTGACCCCTGCATCATCAAGATCCCCTGCCACTGGATCACCCGCGCCCTCAGGGGCAACCAGGCCGACGACAACGGGCGCTGGTACTACAAGCGGATCACCTGCGCCTTCAGGGGCAACCACTGCATCCATCGTGCATCCTGAAACACCCCTGGAAGAGGATAGAGGGGACCTTTCCCTGCGGCCCCGGTATCTGCAGGAGTTTCTCGGCCAGGCGGCCATGAAGGAAAACCTGTCGGTTTTTATTTCCGCGGCAAAACAGCGGAAGGAAAGCCTGGACCACCTCTTTCTCATCGGGCCACCGGGTCTGGGCAAAACCACCCTAGCCCAGGTGGTGGCTAATGAGCTTGGGGTAGACTTTAAGGTGACCAGTGCCCCCGCCCTGGATAAACCGAAGGACCTGGCGGGGATCCTGACCACCGTTACGGAAGGAACGGTCTTTTTTATTGATGAAATTCACCGGCTCAAGCCCACGATCGAGGAGATGCTCTATATCGCCATGGAGGATTATGAGCTCGACTGGATAATCGGCCAGGGCCCCAGTGCCCGGACGATCCGGATTCCCATTCCGCCCTTTACCCTGGTGGGGGCCACCACCAAGGCCGGCATGGTTTCGAGCCCCCTCATCAGCCGCTTCGGCATTACCTGCCGTTTTTCCTTTTACGAGCAGGCCGATATGGAAGCCATTGTGCACCGCTCTGCGGGGATCCTCAAAGTATCTATCGACGATGATGCGGCAGCCCTCATCGCTTCCTCAAGCCGGGGTACCCCCCGGGTGGCAAACCGGCTCCTCAGGCGGATGCGGGACTTTGCCCAGGTCCTGGAACAGGGACATATCAGCCGCCGGGTGGTGCAGGAGGGCCTGAAACGGCTCGAAATTGATTCCCTGGGCCTGGAACGCTATGACCGGGAGATTTTAAAGATCATTATAGAACGGTATAACGGCGGCCCCGTGGGGGCCGAAACCCTGGCTATTTCGGTGGGCGAAGCGGTGGATACCCTGGAAGACTACTATGAGCCCTACCTCATTCAGGCAGGGCTCCTCCAGCGGACTCCCCGGGGCCGGATGGTCACCCCCTTTGCCTACGAACACCTTAACCTTGAACGGAACAGCAATGGAAACAACGGACTTCTCTTTTGAACTTCCCCCCGAACTGATCGCTCAGCATCCTCCGGCGGAGCGGGGGAAGAGCCGGCTCCTCGTCCTGGACCGGCGGACGGGGCGGCGGCGGCACCTCATGGTGGCGGACCTTCCGGACCTGGTGCCCGAAGGGGCCCTCATGGTCTTTAACGATTCCCGGGTCCGAAAGGCCCGCCTCTTTGCCCGCTCCCTTGATACGGGGGCCGAGGTGGAGTTTCTCCTGACCCGCTTTATTGGGGGAAGTCGGTGGGAGGTCATGGTTAAGCGGGCAAAGCGCCGCCGCCCCGGAAGCCGCTACCAGTTCCCCGACGGCACCACCGTGCTCATCGAAGCGGAAGCGGGGGAACTACGGATCATCAACTTTGACCACCCCATCGATGATGCCTGGCTCGACACCTATGGCCATATCCCTCTGCCGCCCTATATCAAGCGTTCTGACGAGGCTGAGGATAGCGAGCGCTACCAGACGGTCTATGCCCGAACTCCCGGTTCCAGTGCCGCCCCGACGGCGGGGCTCCACTTTACCGATGAAATTCTTACGCGCCTCGATGCCCGGGGTATTGAACGGGTCTTTGTTACCCTCCATGTGGGACTGGGGACCTTTATGCCGGTCCGCACGAGCCGAATCGAAGACCATGTGATGCACGAGGAGACCTATTCGGTGAGCGAGGAAACCGCTGCAGCGGTGGAACGGGCGAAGCGGGAAAAACGGCCTGTTCTTGCGGTGGGGACCACCAGTGTCCGGACCCTGGAATCGGCATGGAAAGGGGACCACCTGGAGCGGGGTTCCAGCTCGACATCAATCTTTATCTATCCGCCCTACCGGTTTAAGGTGGTGGACCAGCTCTTTACCAATTTTCATACCCCCGAATCGACTCTGCTCATGCTGGTAAGCGCCTTTGCGGGCCGGGAGCTTATTCTGGAAAGCTATGCCGAGGCAGTCCGGGAGCGGTACCGGTTTTTCAGCTACGGCGATGCCATGTATATTCAGTAGGTGTTTTCGTCCATAGCCTGGAATTTCTGCCGGACCTTTTCCAGGAGGTCCAGTTCCCGGCCGATAATTTTTTCGTAGTTCAGGGTGCCATCGGCAATCCGGCCTGCCTCATCTTCCCAATTCTGTACCCGTTCCAGGTTGATGAACCGGAACCGCTTGTCCAGGGCTTTGTCGGCCCATTCCTTGGCATCCTTCCAGTAGTAGAGGGCTGTTTTATAGCAGGTTTCGGCGGTTTTTAGGCTTTCCAGGTTCTGTTCCTTCCAAGGGGCGTTGTAAAAGTAGGCATTCCGTTTATTCCATTTATTGCCAAGGTAGAGGTACTGTTCGATGAGTTTCAGGTTGATGTGCATCATAAAAAGGTAACGGTATTTTTCCCATTGTGTTTTGTCTTCTATGAGTGCCAGGGCATAGAGGGGATTGGCAAAATCAGCCTTCAGGGCTTTTTCGAGCCAGTAGATATTTTCCATGGTGTCATCGGGATACTGGATATAATGGAGATGGTATAGTTTGTAGTACTGTTCCTTGTACTGGACATAGTAGGCCCCCCCGCTCAGGGCGGGGAGGCTGAGGAGGAGGACCATGAAAACTGCGCTAAGCCGTAGGTTCACTGGGTACTTCACCTTTTGAATATCGGCAGATTCTGCAAAGCACTCCATACCTGTTCTGCGACTTCATCGATACTTTTTGCCGCATCGATACGGACCAGGGTAGTGCCCTGGGCGCAGTAGGCAGGCAGTATCCGCTCATAGGCTTCATGGACCTGTTTCTGAAAGGCTAGGTGTTCAAACATGTCCTGTGTATCACGCCTTTTGTACCGTTGTTCTGCTACCTCCGGGTCCAGTTCAAAGAAAAGTATGAGTTCAGGGCAGGGAAAGCGGCTGTTCAGGTATGCGGGGGTATCATCTCCGCAGGCAAGACCCTGGTATACAAGAGAGGAAGGAACATAGCGGTCGCAGATGACCAGTTCTCCCCGATGGCACCGAGCCACAATACCCGATTCATTGTAGAGGTGTTCATACCGGTCTGCGGCAAAGAGATGTGCTATAGTATGATGCTGGAGGGCTGGAGAACGGTGCAGGGCCTGCCGGATGAGGGTGCCGATGGGGCCATCGGTGGGCTCAAAGGTAAAATGAGTGGCAGGATTTTGTTGTCCGCTGGAAGAATTCCCTTCCTTACTGGCAAAGCTCGCAAGACGGTTCTGTAAAATCTGTAATTGAGTCGAAGTTCCGGTCCCGTCACCACCTTCCAGGACCACAAAGTTTTGTAGTATCATAGAGTATTGTTATAGTGTTTAAATATGGAGTCAGCAAGAGTGGTAGCAACAGGTAAAATAAGAAAACTATTAACTGAGTTTTTCCTCTTTTTCATAGTTCTTATTTTGCTGATATTTTTTGTTTTTTTGGTCAAACAAGGGTTAATGCAGCTTTCAAAAGAAATACAAAATTCAATTCTTGAGCAACTAGAACAGCAATATACCATACATCTATCCTATCGATCTTTGGGTCCATCACTGTTTGCAACCATAGATATACGGGATTTAGAGATTCGATCAAAAGAAGATAATCATCCTATAATCAAGGTTAAACGGATAAGAATTGGCTATTCCTTATTCCAATTAGTACGGGGCAACGTTATTGAAAGTTTTCAGTCTTTACGCTTGGAAAAGCCGCTTATTGCAATCGATATGGAAAGAGATCAGTTCTTATTACAGAGGGTGTTTAAAACCCAAAACAATCAAAAAAGTAGTCCCCCCTCTCTTATTAAATTATTGAGTGAAATTTCTTTTAAAAAAGGGATTCAAATTCGGTTGATAAATGGAGAATTGCATTTTTCCTCTGCAACAACAGATTTCAAAGTACAACAAATATCGCTTAATGGAAGGGTTCTGAAAGATGAATTTCAGGTTAAAAGTAAACTTACTATGGTTATGCTTTGTCCAGAATTATCCACAGAACAAATAAGCAGTTCCTTAGAGATTCAGGGTGCTCTTTCATTACGAACCCTATCTGGCTCCTTACAAGCCAGACTTGCACAGCTAAAGACTACGTTATTTACGATAAAAACCATAGGAATACAGGCTAATTTTACCAGTGAAAAGCTTAATTTATATAAACTGAGGGATTTTCTTCCCTATAATTTTGAGATTATATATAATGTAAACGAAAAAAAAATTGAAGGTAGTGTTGAATTTGCAGATTTTACTCCAAACATGTTGATAAATGGGGCTTCTGCATGGACTCATGTTGCACCCTGGTTAACTGCAACGTGTTCAGGTTCAATACAATTTAATTATACTTTAGGGAATGATGTCCATTATAAAGTGTCTGTTAACGCTCTAACTCCTTTTCCTTGGGTGGATACTAGGGCTCAGATTAATATCTCTGGAATTGGATCCCAGATACATATCCAGGATATAACATTACATTCCAATAGGGGTACTATCAAGTATTCTGGAGATATAAATCTGCAAATGAAAAATATTACTGGAAATGTTACAATTCAAAAAGTCCTCAGTCCTACCAATATTCCTATCGATGGAACCTTTACCATTACTACACAGGGATCGGATTACTATATTTTTGGCGAATCCTTAACGCTCGGAGAAGCTCAATTTTCTGCTGTAGATGCTCATATCAATCAGAATGGCAAATACTATACCTGGGATATTTCGGCTCTTCATTTTATCGATGAAACATCCTACGAAAATGTACGGGTTGCGAGAATATTCTCTGATGGTATTTTTGATCCTTCAGATTTTTTATTTCAGGGTACTTTTAAAATTGATGGTTTAGAACTATCAGTTATATATAACGATATTGTACAAGCTTTTATTGGTAGTTTACCACAGATTTCCAAAGAAAGCTTAGAGCCATGGGCTGCTACAACAGAATTATTTGTAACTTATAATGGCAAACATATTTCTTACTCATCCCCACGACTTATTCTTTATAATCAAAACGACAATATGGCTGCTATTATCGCCTCTATTGCCGGGACTGAACACCAAATTAATATTCAAAATGGACAAATTTTGTTAAAGCAATTGCAGTTGTATTTTAACAGTAACCTAGACTTTACAGATATCAATTCAATTAAAATTGATACAAACCTAACCTATGAAAAAGTAGTCTATTCGGTATTGATTGAGGTATTAGACCTAAATACCATTACATTACAGGGTTCTTATGGTCTAACAGGGTCTTTTATACGTATTACCGATGGTTCGTGGTCTGGATTTTGCAAATCTGATACCATTCCAATTCCTATAGAATCATACCGGATGCTGCTGTCTTTTGATATAGACTTTAAATTTCTTGATCCAAAACAGTGGAATTTACAATTACATAAGTTGGTCCTCTCAGATATACCCAATTTTAACAAACAACCTTTTTCAGTAAGTTGCACCGGGGAAGCTAATCCTCAAGGGATCCAACTTCAAAATGTTACATATCAAGATAGTGGTGGTATATTATCGGGAATATTTACAGCATCATGGGAACACAATTTTACCAACATTGTTATAATATCTCGTCTATCGGATATACAAAATAGTGAGCGGTATGAAATTACTCTAAAAGGCTTAGCTTCTGGTGAATTGGAAGGGCGTTTTTATGTTTCGCGAGCAAATTTAAATCGATTTTACGTAACCTCTTTTAACCCAATCTTCACCGGTGAACTACGGTTTATTTGGAGTTCCATAGATAATTTCAGTATAGATTGGAAAATTGCCTCTTTAAAAGCACGACTGTTTGATCAGGATACTCTTGTTTCATCTTCTGGATCTTTAAGTCCCGAGGGGTTAGAAATATCTAATACAACTATTGCCTATGGGGATTTACAAGTTGATATTAATAATCTTGAACTTAACAGAATACAAAAGACCTTAAGTATGAACTCTCGTATAAGAGGTATTTTATTATCCCGATCAATAGATATTTATAATAAGGTGGATTTACATTTTTCTGACGTGCCCACAGTACAAGCATTATTGCAACAACCATTGCAACCCTTATCTTATGAGGGGTCGATAGTCGTTACACAGGGTTTTTATGATCGTTGGCATATCGATCAGCCAATTCCCTTAGCAGTAACTGCTCAAGGTGGGGCTTTTTCATTTCGAGGCGGACAAAATAATGCAATACGAGCTGAATTAGGTACCGATGGCGCATTTTATCTCGCCTTTTCACAGCCTTTACCATTACGAGGAGCTATAACTGGCTCATTAAACAAGGGGATGATTGATGCAAAAACTAATAAATTATATGTAGATGTGAGCGCCCTTTGGGGATTACTGCCTAAGAACTTTCCACTTCAGATAACTAGTGGTTTTGCAACGGTTACAGTAGATATAAAAGGGCCAATTACTGATCCCTTATTATATGGTACTGCCTCAGCATCGAGTGTTCGCATGGCAATACCTGATTGGATTCAAGAAGAATTGGGGCCTACGGATGTAACCATCACCTTTCAAGATACTAGTATGAATTTCACACCCGTCCTTTTACCTGTTGGTAAAGGAAAAGCATCAGTAAAGGGATCGATGATTTTTGAACGCTGGTTACCGAGTAATTATTTCTTTCAGATTGCCGTAAAAGAGCCGGAAGCAATCTTGTTTAAAACGGATCTTTTGGGTATTAAAGCCAAAGGTAAAACCTGGGGAATTCTTGATATAAAGTCTGAAGATGGGCTGTTTTCTGTGACAGGTGATCTAGCAGTTTCTGAAACTCTTATTATGTACTCAGGGAATCAGTCTACTGAAAACTTGGATATCGCTAGTCCCTTTGCAATCGAATCTTTGATTACATTAAGAACTGGCAAAAAAGTAGAATTTATATGGCCAAATACCAATTTCCCAATACTTCGCGCCTATAGTGATTTAGGTTCAATAATCCAAATTAAAAGCAATTCAGAAACAAGAAAATATTCTGTTAAAGGAAATGTAAACTTAAGGGGAGGTGAAGTTTTTTATTTCCAACGTAGTTTTTATATACGTAGTGGTCAACTTACATTTAATGAAAATGAAATCCGTTTTGATCCTCGTGTAGCTCTTCGAGCAGAAATAAGAGATAGACTTAACAGCAGTCCAGTCATAATTTCATTAATCATTGATAATGCACCCTTAAGTAACTTTTCACCTCGCTTTTTATCAGATCCACCCCTATCTCAGGTTGATATTTTTGCCTTGTTAGGTCAAAATGTGACTGGTACTTCTATTAATAATCAAGAGAAAAGCTTCCAAGATGCGGTTCTTAATGCCTCATCGGATGTTATTGCTCAATTTAACGTGGTACGTTCCTTTGAGCAGGATATACGTGAATCTTTAAATCTAGATATGTTTTCAATTAGAACCCAAATTCTTCAAAACACTATTTTACAGGCCTCAGGACTCGTAGACAGGCCTGTTGACAGGACAAGCAGCCTAGGCAACTATTTTGATAATACTACATTATATGTAGGAAAATACTTTGGACCTGATTTTTTTGTTCATTCTATGGTATCTTTACGGTATAATTCAGATAATGAAAATACGTTACTAGGGGGATTAACAATAGAACCGGAAATTGGAGCTGAGTTACGCAGTCCCTTGTTTACAATAAATTGGAATTTTGTACCCAAAGAGGGGGATCGTTTGTTTATAAACAGCCAGTCAGTTACTATAAGTTGGAAATGGTCATTTTAATATTTATAAGGAGCATCGATGCGTAAACAAATCATTGTAGTATTACTCACCATCTTGGCCATGTTTGCTTTTGGTCAACAGACCGAAGATTGGTATGTAGGAAAACCTATAAAAAACATCACCTTTGAAGGGCTTAGACATGTAAAAACTACTGAATTAGAGGGTATTACCGACCCCTATATTGGAAGAATTTTCACTGATGCGTTGTTTTGGGAATTACAAGGTCGCTTATATGCACTAGAATACTTTGATATGATTTCCCCAAGTGCTATACCAGTCGATCAGACTGGTTCTGCAGTCATTTTAAAATTCAAAGTTAAGGAAAAGCCGGTTATTAGTCGCATAGATTTTGAAGGTAACAATGGTATTCGGCGAAATGAATTGCTAGATGTTATATCGACAAAAACAGATGATGTTGTCAGTCAAATAAAAATTAGAGCTGATGAACAGGCTATTAAAAATAAATATCTAGAAAAAGGATTTCCTGATGTAAAAGTTTCTAGTCATACAAGTGAAGGAAAGGATGCAACGGTAAAATTAACCTTTACCATTGATGAAGGTGAAAAAATCGCTCTTGAATCTATCCAATTCGAAGGGAATACGGTCTTTTCTGAACGAACGCTCAGAAGTGTTCTTTCGTTAAAAACAAAATCCCTTTTAAATGATGGTGCATTTCAAGAAGCAAAACTTCTAGCAGATCAACAGGCCCTTGTACAATATTATCAAGACCGTGGTTATATTGATGCACGGATTATCGATACGGTTCGCCAGATTCGTAAGGATGAACAGAACCGAAACCTTATGAGTATTACCTTTAAGATCTTTGAAGGGAAGGCTTATACCTTAGGTACGATAGAGTTTGAAGGGAATAAGATATTTCCAACAAGCCAATTGGAGAAACTCATTTATTCAAAAAAAGGTCAAGTCGTAAGTATTAAAAAGCTAGAAGCAGATTTACAGCGGGTTGCAGATCTTTATTATGAAAATGGCTATATATTTAATACGATAAGTAGAAAGGAAATTCGTGATGAGAATACTGGCACTATTTCTTATAAAGTAAGTATTATTGAACGAACTCGAGCACATATAGAGAATATCATTATTAGAGGAAATAAAAAAACCAAAGAGTCAGTTATATTGCGAGAGATTCCCCTTGAACCTGGTGATATCTTTTCTAAAACAAAAGTTATGGATGGGCTTCGCAACCTCTATAATTTACAATATTTTTCTGCAATTACTCCCGAAACACCTCCAGGTAGTGCGGATAACCTGATGAATCTGGTATTCAATGTCGAAGAACAGCCTACCGCGGATATACAATTTGGGCTTACTTTTTCTGGATCCTCAGACCCTAATGCCTTTCCCATTTCTGGCTTGATTAAGCTCAATGATCGCAATTTTATGGGTAACGGCGACCAGGCAAGTTTTGAGCTTAATGGATCACCGGATACTCAAAGTGTTTCTCTTTCTTATTCAAAACGTTGGCTCTTTGGATTACCTCTTTCTGGAAGTTTTGACTTGAGTCTTAGTCATGCTCAGAAGACCGCTCTCATGGATAATTTCGCTCCCTATTTTAATGGTGATGAATCCTATGCATTTCCCGATGGTTTTGAATCTTATGAAGACTATATAGACGCTAATAAAGTAGCTCCAAAAAGTTATCAAATGAAATATGACCAATGGAAAATTTCTCTAGGATTCTCTACGGGTTATCGTTTTAGTACCCTTGCTGGAATCCTTGGTGTTGGTGGCGGTATGCGTATTGGCTTGGTGCAAAATACCTATGATAGTGACTTATATCGCCCCTTTGATCCTGTATTACGGGAGTTGAATAATAAATGGACTCCGTCGAATGTACTATGGGGGACGGTATCCCTTGACCAGCGAGATATTTATTATGACCCTTCAAAGGGGTATTATGCAATGCAGCGCCTTGGCATATATGGCATTTTACCTATAGAACAGGAACATTATCTTCGTACCGATACCAAAGCCGAGGTCTTTACCACATTGTTTGCTCTTCCTGTTTCAGATTCCTTTACCTTTAAGACTGTCTTCGGTATTCACTCTGGATTGTCCTTCATTTTACCGCAACAGTTTAATCAAGAACCGGTTGTTCAGGATTCTAATAAATTAGTTATTGATGGAATGTTTACTGCCCGTGGTTGGTATAGTATGAGGTACAGCTATGGCTTAGCCCTTTGGGAAAACTGGGCAGAACTTCGGATTCCCCTTGCGGCAAATATACTTGCCTGGGACTGGTTTATAGATGCGGCGGCGGTTAAAGATGATTGGTATGCATTGATGAACGACCTTTCCATCGAAGATTTCCGTTTTAGTTTAGGTGGTGGACTTCGCTTTACTATTCCCCAATTTCCCTTCCGTTTTAGTTTAGCAAAGCGTTTCCAAGTCGTAGATAATAAGATCCAATGGATTGACGGTGGTATTGGCAGTTGGGGACTCGATTTTGTAATTTCCTTTGCCCTATCAACCTATTAATAAAGGAGACCAATGAAATGGAAAAAAAACATATTTTACCATGTGTTGTCTTGTTGTTAATAGCAACAATGGGGGTCTCAGCTCAGCAATTAACACGGTTTGCTGTGGTGGATCTTCCTAAAATTTATACTGTTTTTTTTAAAGATTCCAAAGCGGTTCGAGACTTTGAAGAACGAAGTGCCCGTGTACAGGCTGACATTGATAAAATGAATAATGAAATACAGACTCTGCAAAAAAATCGTTTAGATGCAGTTAATGCCGGTGATCAGCAAAAAGTTCTGTCCCTCGATAACGAAATTTATAAGAAAACAGAATATCTTAAAGAGTATTATCGTATTAAAACCGCTGAGCTCGAAGAGCAACGAAAAAAACTAACCCAATCGGATAGCTTTTTAAAACAGGTTTACGATGAAATTCGAATTGTTGCAGAAAGTGATGGCTATAGCATGGTGTTAAATCTTAAAGAGTCAAGTGGTATCCTTTGGTACAGCCCTACGGTAGATATAACCGATAAGGTTATCAATAACCTTCTCACCAAGGCTGGCCGATAGATTATTACAACAGTTCTTCTGAACTTTTTTGTTTATTAAAAAAGCCCAGCAACAAGCTGGGCTTTTTTCTTGTTTATGGTTCCTGTTCTTTCTGATTTTTTAGCACCGAGTGGAGGGCCGCAAATTTTTTCTTGTTCTCTTCTGAGAGTTCCATGAGATTTTCATGGCTGTGTAATAACAAATCTACATTAGCAGTTTTTGTTTGGTTTATGTTTATCATATCTTTTGGGAAGGGTACCGGATCTTCAAGAATATCTACCAAAGAAGTCAGGCCTAACCCTTCCATTAACCCCTTTGCAGTGGAAGAGGGGCACACAATGGTAATCCGCTTTTTCATTAACTTAAGCATCCGTTTATTAAACCCTACAAGGAGTCCCATGAATGTGGAATCCATATAATCACATGCAGAAAGATCTATATAAAAGGCTTCTAAAGGGTGTCCCTGTTCAAAGCGGTTAAATATTAATTCTCTAAGGTCTGCACAGAGTATAGCCGTAATATGTCCTTCGCCCTTGAGATAGAGGCGCTGATTTTCCTCTTTGTAGTATAACGCTTCTGCCACCGTGTGCTCCTTTTCTTACACAAAAAATCACAATCACTCCATGTTGTACTTTAAAGCATAGTGCTCTATAATGCAACTCCCATGGCAGAATCTAGTCCTATGATTGAACAATATCGCCGTATCAAAAAAGAGTACCGAGAAATGGTGCTTTTTTTCAGACTTGGCGATTTTTATGAGATGTTTGCCGAGGATGCTCTAGAAGTATCCTCCCTGCTCAATTTAACCCTTACAAGCCGTAATGGATTACCTATGTGTGGTGTGCCCTACCATGCCTCTCGCAGTTATATTGCACGACTACTTAGATTGGGAAAAAAAATCGCTATCTGTGAACAACTTACAGAACCTGGCCGTGGCAGAGGGCTTATTGAACGTCAAGTTGTAGAGGTAATTACACCTGGTACTACCGTAGATGATGACTTTCTCGAAAAAGGAGCTGCCAATTATCTCGCGGCCCTTGCTCAATATGGTACTTTTTTTTCTTTTGCTTATATCGATATATCTACTGCAGATTTTTGGGCTACATCATTCCCATCTGAAGGTGCCGAAGAACGGATACGTCGTGAAATTGAACGGGTACAGCCTAAGGAAATAATTGTTCAGGAATCCCTGCTTGAATCTCACCGGTATGTACAGGAATCAATTCTTGAACGTCCTGGATTAGTGGTAAACCGATGGGCCGATTGGCTCTTTGACCTGGACCGAAGCCGAAAACGGCTAGAACAACAGTTTGGAACTGCAAATCTTAAGGCATTTAATCTCCTGGACAAGTCTCCTGAAATTATCTCCGCTGGTGTACTTCTCGTATATATTGATGATACAGCTCGAAGTGTGTTACCCCATCTTAAACAGCTGCATCGATATGGTGATGAAGAATTTGTTGGTATTGATGAGGCCTCCCAGAAAAACCTAGAATTGGTACGGAATATGCGGGATGGGGACGTGCATTTTTCGCTTGTTGAAGTCATGGACCATACAAAGACCTCCATGGGTCGTAGGCTTCTATATTGGCGAATCCTACATCCTATTCGAAATGTAATGGCTATAGAAAAGCGACTTTCAATGGTCGAGATGCTCTATCATCGTCAAGATCTCCTATCTAAAATTAGGGAATACCTTAGTCATGCCTCAGATCTAGAACGACTTGCTTCGCGGCTTGCTATGGACAAGGCCCATGGTAAAGATTTAGTAGCCCTCCGTACTTCTTTATCAGTATTTGAGAACTTGTCCCAATTATTAAAGGAGTGTCAGATCCCAAGTGAATATGGGGATGCTCCTGATAACACAGCACTGCAGAAACTGATAGCTCTTAAGAATGAATTGGAGCAGGCTATCCTCGATGACCCATCAATTCTTCTTACCGAAGGGAATCTTATCAGGCCAGGCTACAGTAAGGAGCTTGATGAGCTGCAAAACCTTAAAAATAATGGACGCCAGATGCTTGAAGCCTACCTAGAAGAAGAGCGGCAGATTACCGGCATTAACACCTTAAAAATAAAATATAACCGTCTTATTGGTTATTATTTTGAAGTAACAAAATCTAATCTTTCCCTTGTACCACCCCATTTTATTCGTCGACAGGGTGTTGTGGGGGGGGAACGATACACCACTGACCGTCTTGCAGCTCTGGAGGCCGAAATTAATGGTGCGTCTGACCGTATTATCGAGCTGGAAAAAAAACTTTTTCTCGAAATTCGCCAGCGTGCAAAAACATTGATAAATGAGTTAGGTGCTGCAGGTCGAAGAATGGCTGAGCTTGACGTATGTCAAAGCTTAGCTCGAGCTGCCACTGCCTATGGTTGGACTCGACCTCAGGTCACCTATGAACAAAAACTTCATATTATCGAGGGGCGTCATCCAGTGGTTGAGGCACATCTGCCCCGAGGCGAATTTATTCCCAATGACATCATATTGGATACGAAAGGAATCGCCTTTGCTCTTATAACCGGTCCTAACATGGCTGGTAAATCTACCTATCTTCGGCAGACCGCCCTGATTACTCTAATGGCCCAGATAGGCAGTTTTGTACCAGCCCGAGAAGCTCACATCGGTATTGTAGATAAAATATTCTGTAGGGTTGGAGCTTCGGATAATGTAGCCCGGGGTGAATCTACTTTCCTGGTAGAAATGAATGAAACCGCTAATATCCTTCATGGAGCAACCACTCAGAGTCTTGTTATTATGGATGAAGTAGGCCGTGGTACGGGCACAAATGACGGTCTTTCTATTGCTTGGGCAGTATGTGAAGAACTACTAGAACATATTCAGTGTAGAACCCTCTTTGCCACTCATTACCATGAACTTTCCCGGATTGAGCATCCACGGCTTGCCAATCGTTCAATGGAAGTTCTAGAACAGGATGGTAGGATTTTGTTTCTCAGAAAGCTAAAAGAGGGGGCTACTGAAGAATCTTATGGTCTTTTTGTTGCTCAGCTAGCAGGTCTTCCTGAACGGGTCCTTACAAGGGCTGCCCAGATTATGGATCGACTTCGTCGACAGGAGAGTGAATTAAAAATTCAGCTAGCGACTATGACCTTACCACTACCAGAAACCCTTCAGAAATCGTCAGCCGAACCCCCAAGTCCCGATAACAATGTGACAATTATCAAAGAGCTTCTTAATCTCGATCTTGACCGTATAACGCCCCTCGAAGCGTTGGCCCGTCTATATACTTGGAAAGAAAACCTAGTATCTGCTTCCAATAGACCAAAAAAACAAAAAGCAGCCAGCCGCTCACTCTTCGGAGAGGATCTGTGATGATACTGTAATATAGAGAGCTTGCATATATGATGTTTCTAAGGCCTTGAAATTTCTTTTAATGGGAATCCATGTATAAGCAATATCTCACATTTCTCTGTACTGGGTGTATGAATAAATATATTGAGATCTTAGGTGCATTATTACGGGAGTTATGTTTTGAAAGGGGCTGTGTGCTTTGTGATCGTCCCCTTGTAGAACAAGGAGAATATTTATATGGACTCTGTCTCGATTGTCAAAAGGAATTGACATTAGATTTCACCATAGATTCCCGCTGTCCCCATTGTGGTAGGCCCCTCATTTCAGAGCAAACAAGTTGTATGACCTGTAGACAGCATGAATCACCTCCACAGGACATAGCATTAGCCTTGTATCCGTATCTTGGAAAAGCAAAGAAGATGCTCGAGTCCTACAAGTTCAATAAAAACATTCAATTAGCATGGTTTCTAGTTAATTGCCTTGATCAGGCTGTTCAATATCTTGCTGGAATTGGCTATCATTTCGATGCTTGGGTTCCCGTCCCATCAAGTCCTGGTAAACTTAAACAAAAGGGTTGGGATCACATCATTACCCTGTCATTATATCTTGATAAACTGAGAAAACAAAAGTTACATCGTGCCACGGGTGCAAATCCCCCGGAACAAAACATGCCTGTTATTACATGTCTGGAACGGCTTCCCTCAGAAAGTCAAAAAAAACTACATCGAACAGAACGGACTATCAATCTAAATGGTAAAATTCGTTGTATTGATGTAGTTCCAAAGCGAGTCCTTTTGTTTGACGATGTTATGACCACAGGTAGCACACTGAGAGTCTGTGCAAAGGCTCTAAAAGAGGGGGGTGCAGAATTAGTAGGAACTGTTGTACTGTTTTATGATTAGTTTTGATATTAGGTGCGATAGTTGACAAAGAATATAGGAAAAGGTACATTAGAACCGTCATTCGACCAATTATATAGAAAAAAAGGAGTCGTTCGAACGACTCCTTTTTTGTAGGTGGAGCCGTGCATTATAGTCCGAGAAAGGAAGATCCCCTCTTTGATGCTTTAAATCCTGTTGTTCAGGGTCTTGGTATGTCCATCGTAGAACTTTCTGTGTCAAAACAACGGGGTAAAACCCAAATTCGGCTTACGGTTACGAAAAAAGGTGTGGTCGGTGTGGGTGATTGTTCCCGGGTTCATCATGCGATTGTGCCCCGGCTGGAACTGGCCTTTCCCGGGGAGGATCTCTATATCGAAGTGGCTTCCCCTGGTATAGATAGAACCATTAAAGATGCCTCCGAATTCCAATTATACATTGGTCGGGGTGTACGGTGTTATCGTACTGATATATCAGATTGGACCGCAGGAATTATCCTGGAAGCGGACGATCATCACCTGGTGTTACGAGGAGCAAAGGGTACTGTGGAACTATCCTATGATAGTATTGCAAAGGCAAAATTAGATTATTCGCAGGAGGTTGAAGACTGATGGCATCGGATATGTCCGAAGCGATCCGCCAACTGGTTCAGGATCGTGGTATTTCAGAGGAGTTGGTCCTTAAAACCATCGAGAACACCCTCCTGGCAGCATACAAACGCCGGTTTGGTACTGCTGACAATGCGGTTGTTCGATTTAATGACGATTATACAAAGGTTTCAATTTTTGCAAAGAAAAAGATTGTAGACGGTGTGTACGATCCGGTTTGTGAAATTGACCTGGAAGAAGCCCGGGAACTGGATCCGGAAGCAGAAATTGGAGATGAACTGCTCATCGAAATTGATCCTAAAGAATTCGACCGGATTGCGGTGCAAAGCGCAAAACAGACCGCCCATCAATCTATCCGGGAAATCCAGAAGGACAGCCTCTATTCAGAATTCAAGGATAAGGTTGGTGAAATCATCATCGGCTATTATCAGCGGGAACGGAATGGGACCATTTATGTAGATCTTGGCAAGGTAGAAGGCATTCTTCCGAAGAAATATCAGTCACCCCGGGAAGTATACCGGGTTAATGACCGCATCAAGGCCCTGATTGTAGAAGTCTCCAAGGGCCCAACGGGACTCCAGGTAGTTCTATCCCGAACTCATACGGACTTTGTAAAGGCCATATTTGAACTTGAAGTTCCCGAAATCTACGACAAGACTGTGGAAATTCACAAGATTGTACGGGAACCTGGGTATCGGACCAAGATTGCGGTGTATTCAAACCGGGATGATGTCGACCCTGTGGGAGCCTGTGTAGGACTCAAGGGCGTACGTATTCAGGCTATCATTAAAGAACTGGAAGGCGAAAAAATTGATATTCTGAAATACGATCCGGATCCGCGGCGTTTCATTAAAAATGCCCTCTCTCCTGCAGAAGTTAAGGATGTCATTATCCTTGATGAGGCAAAACGTCAGGCTCTGGCCATCGTGGCCGATTCCCAGTTCTCCCTTGCGATCGGCAAAACGGGACAGAATGTCCGTCTGGCCAACCGTCTTGTAGACTGGAATATCGATGTCAAAACCGAATCCCAGTACGAGGAAATGGATATTTCCTCTGAATCCCGCAGGGCTGTGTCACAGCTCTTCGGTGAAGAATCAGCTTATGAAGAGGAATTCAGCCGGATTGCCGATCTTCCTGGGGTTAAACCGGAAGTGGTCAATCTGCTCTTGGAAAATGATATTGAGTATATCGAAGACTTCCTTGAACTGTCTGATGAACAGCTTGCAAATATCAAGGGACTTTCAGAACAAGATCTGGCAGACTTACGCAGAATAATTGAAGAAAACGTAGAAATCATCGAAGAAGATGAAAACTACGAAGAAGATATTGTTCAGGAAGAGGCTCAGGAAGCTTCTCCTGAAGAAGTAGAAGAAGAGTATCAGTGTCCCGAATGCGGAGCAAAAATAACTCTTGATATGACCAGTTGTCCTAACTGTGGTATCGGGTTAAGCTTCGAATACGAGGATCAAGAGTAAAAGGTGGAATATGGCTGAGGAATTGGACGGAACGCAGAAACCAAAGGTTGAATTAATTAAACATAAAACTTCTCATGCACAGCCTGAACAGGAACAGGCAAAATCATCGGAGTCTTTAGCTGGAACGAGCTCTTCAGCGTCTGGGGTTGAGCATGGTGAAAAGAAAAAAGTTGTTGTTGTGAAGAAAAAGCCCCAGGCGGTTTCTGGCGGACAACCAGGAGGACAGCAAGGTTCAGGTACTGGTTCTTCATCAGAATCCTCTTCAAATGCGCCCAATATACCTAAAAAAACTCAAGCTAAGGTTGTGGTAGTTCCGTCTTCTGCCCAGCATACTAAGGAACAAGCTCCTCATAATTTCCAAGCACCGGTACAACAAAAAGTACAAGAAGAACGGTCAGTACAGCAAGAAGCAGTAAAACCAAAAACGGAAGAAAAAGGTGCTGACTTAGCAGAAACTCAGAAAGCTCAAACTACGAAACCTACATCCATGCCTAATACCCAAAGACCAGCGGTTGCTGCAGGCCGGGTAGGGGGGCGTTTTGTTGGTGGTCAGCCTTCCGGAAATAGAGAAAGTTCTGATCATAATCGTTCGACTGTACCTCCCTTCCCCCAGCGGCCTGCGTCTGCGGCTGGTCGAGTAGGGGGACGTCCCGTTGGTAATACCGGCCGAGGTCCTTCAGGATCTTCTCAGGGAGCACCCTCTGGCCAGGGATACCAGGGTAACAGACCACAGGTTCCCCGTCCTATAGGGGCACAGAATCGGGATAGTACAGGTGGTTCTGGACAACGCGGACAAGCTCCACGAGGACAAAGATCTGGCGGGGCCCCAGGCCAAAGATCCCAGGGACAGGGTGGACGAGCCGGTTTTGGTCCCCGTCCCGGTGGTTCTGTCCGTCCAACTATGGGACCACCGCCACCTCCCTTAGCTGAAGGAAAGGGGCCGTCTAAGAAGTCCTTTAAGGCTAAAAAAACAGTTTACCAGCGGAAAGAAGAAGAGATGGAGGAAAAACTCCTTCAAATAAAGAAAAAGACCACCAAGATGACCAATCCGGTTCCTAAATCGATTGACATCATGGAGGTTATTTCGGTTTCTGAACTGGCTAGAAAAATGAACCTGAAGGCGTCAGACCTTATCCAGAAACTCATGTCCATGGGGATGATGGTAACTATTAACCAGCAGATTGATGCAGAAACAGCAACTTTGCTGGCCGCCGAGTATGGTTGTGATGTGAATATCGTGAGCCTCTATGATGAAACGGTTATCGAAAGTCAAAAGGATAATGAGGAATCTTTACAACCACGGCCACCTGTAGTTACTGTCATGGGCCATGTCGACCATGGTAAAACCAAACTGCTCGATGCAATCCGTAGTGCCGATGTCGCATCCGGTGAATTTGGAGGTATTACCCAACATATTGGGGCTTATATGGTCGAAACCCCCCATGGTTCAATTACCTTCCTCGATACACCAGGCCATGAAGCCTTTACCAGAATGCGTGCCCGGGGTGCCCAAGTTACAGATATTGTAGTCTTGGTGGTTGCTGCTGATGATGGTGTTATGCCTCAAACGATCGAAGCTTTAAACCATGCAAAGGAAGCAAAGGTACCGATTATTGTCGCCATCAACAAGATTGATAAACCTGAAGCTAACCCTGATCGTATAAAGACCCAGCTTTCTGAACTGGGGCTTATGCCCGAAGATTGGGGCGGCCAGACAATGTACGTTGAAATTTCTGCCCTTAAAAAGTTGGGTATCGATAAACTTATCGATGCAATACTGCTGCAAGCTGAAATTCTAGAGCTTAAAGCTAATTATGATTGCCGTGCAGAGGGAAAGGTGCTCGAATCCCGAATCGATCATGGCCGAGGTGTCGTTTCTACGGTAATCGTACAACGGGGGACTCTCAGGGTGGGAGATTCCTTTGTAGCCGGTATTTGGCCTGGAAAGGTGAGAGCCCTCTTTAATGACAAGGGCGAACGGATTGATGAGGCGACTCCCTCAATGCCGGTTGAGGTCCTCGGTTTTGAGGGTATACCCAACGCTGGAGATCCGCTTCAGGTGGTAGAAGATGAAAAGACTGCCCGGGCAATTTCCATGAAGCGTCAGGAACTGAAGCGTTTTGAAGATGCTAAGAATCTTAAAAAGATAACCCTGGATAATCTCTATGATACCATTAGTGACGGTGAAATCCAGGAACTCAAGGTTATCATTAAAGGTGATGTGCAGGGGTCGGTAGAAGCCTTACGTTCAAGCCTTGAAAAACTTTCCACCAAAGAAGTGCGGCTGAATGTTATTCAGGCCTTACCTGGCGCTATCAATGAAGGGGACGTAGACCTGGCTGCTGCTTCCAATGCTATCATCATTGGCTTTAACGTCCGTCCGACTCCTCAGGCTAAGGCCCTTGCGGAACAGGAAAAGGTTGATATCCGCAAATACAATATCATCTATAAGGCTGTCGAAGAAATTCAGCAGGCTATGGAAGGTATGTTAAAGCCGGATGTGAAAGAAGAGGTTATCGGCACCGTAGAAGTTCGGGAGACCTTCAAGGTTCCCAAGGTTGGTACCATTGCAGGTTGTTATGTGCTGACCGGTGTTGTTAAACGCAGTGCAAGCGTCAACGTCATTCGCGAAGGTATTGTTGTTCATACTGGAAAAATTGCCTCCCTTAAGCGGTTTAAAGATGATGCCCGGGAAGTATCTGCAGGGTATGAATGTGGTATAGGTCTTGATGGTTTTGATGATATTAAAGTGGGTGACCAGTTCGAAGTCTTTGAAATGGTAGAGATTGCCCGAAAGTTAAGCAGCAACACCCAACAGCCAAAGGATAAGTGATGTCCGAATATCGGTTGGAACGATTAAATCATCTGATACAGGAAAAAGTGGGCGCCTTGATTGTAGAAGGTAAAATCAAGGATCCCCGAGTTGGTCCTTTCCTCTCCATCACAAGGGTTGATATTTCGCGGGATCTTTCCTATGCAGACCTCTATGTATCTAGTTTCGAAAGCGAATCGCGGCTTAAAAAGGGTGTTCTTGGTCTGCAAAGCGCTGCAGGGTTTATTCAGGCTCAATTGAATCTTACTATGCATATACGACAAACTCCTAAACTGCGTTTTCATGAAGATCACAGCCTTAAAGAAGGCTTTGAAATTGTTAAGAAGATTGAGGATCTGAATGCCGAAAGCGGCCAGTAATGCCGATGGATACCTTTTATTACATAAAAACTCAGGGCTTACCTCTTTTGATGCTCTTTATCAGGTAAAACGAGCCTTAAAAACAGGGAAGGTCGGTCATACGGGGACTTTAGACAAGTTTGCCGAAGGCTTATTAGTGCTTGTGATTGGAAAATATACATCCCTTGTTCCCATTTTTAATGAGTTGGATAAAGTATATATTGGTACCATTCATTTTGGTAAAGAAACCGATACGCTAGACCCAGAAGGTACGGTTGTTTGCACCGCCCCTGTACCCCTACGAGATCGAATTTTCGCAGTACTCCCTTCATTTTTGGGAACCCAGATACAAATTCCTCCTGCATATTCGGCAATTCATATCAACGGTCAACGGGCCTCTGAACGGATGAGGGCAGGTCAAGCGGTCGAGATGCAGGGCCGGGAAATTAGGATACATGAACTCGAAGTGCTGCATTATGAAGAACCGCGGCTTACCCTGAGAGTCCATTGTTCAAAGGGGACCTATATTCGTGCCTTAGCCCGGGATATCGGCAGAGCGGCGGAATCCTGTGCCTACCTTGAGACCCTGCATCGTGTGGCAGTAGGCCCCTTTACCGATACCGATGCGGTGGATCCAGAATCTGGAGATAGGGGGGTGACACAGCTACAGGAAGCTCTTAAGCCAATAACCCCTGAGCTCTTTCATCAACTTAATATTCCAATAGTACTTCTCGATAGAGTTGACAAAACCTATGTTCTGCAGGGTAGGCCTTTAGATCCCCTCCTTAAGGACCATGCACTGCCTCAAAGTAGTACTCTGCTTGGCCTTTTTTCTTCTGAGCATAAGTTGCTCGCTCTTATCGAGAAAGCCAGCCAGGGTAGAACCGGAGCATGGAGCTACAAACATGTATATCCACATTGACTTTTCTATAAAATTCGGTAAACTAGTCAGGAAGTAATCTTTAGATTTTCTAAAGGACATAAAGATCTGCAATATCTGTCAATTGCGTAGGTTATTCCGCGGTAGTTTGTGAAACTGCACCGGTTTAATGATGCTTAACTCGTCGAGGATGCATTATTGAACGGGCGGAACCTGCAGATAGTACAAGGGCTTTGCCTCAAACCCCGGGAAAGCTTTGCAGTACTACTGCACGGTACTTGTCGCACAGATATTGTCGCCTGAAGGCCGGTACAATATAGTAGTTTGCAAGGAGATTTGTATATGGCATTAACAAAGCAGGACACCGTATCGATTATTACCAAATTTGGTAAATCTGAAAAGGATACGGGTGCCACAGCAGTTCAGATTGCGCTTTTAACCGAACGGATCAATCAGCTTACAGAACACTGTAAACAATTCAAGAAGGATAAATCCGGTCAGCGAGGCCTTCTCGTGCTGGTTGGTCAGCGCCGGCGCATGCTCAAGTATATGCAGCGGACCAATTTAGAAGGGTATCGTTCTTTGATTAAGGAATTAGGAATCCGAAAATAAGGCTGCATAAAGCCCGGTTCTGTCGGAAAGGCGCGGTGCCCAGCCGACGCCGGGCTTTTTTCATCCATAGGGTATAAAAATAAGTATTTCTGCTTATTTTTATACCCTATTGTAAGGGATTTTAAACCAAGCTGGGTTTGAATTATCAGAGGACAGATGCATCATCTGTTGAAAGAAGTTAGGAAGTATATGGTACAGAGAGTTTCAATGCAAATTGGTGGAGAGGAATTGGTCCTTGAAACCGGAAAAATGGCAAAACAGGCAAACGGTGCTGTTTTTGCTCAGTATGCAGGAGCGGCAGTTATTGCTACAGTCTGTGCATCGAGCAGTGGCGAAGAAGATTTGGATTACGTCCCACTCACCGTCGATTACAATGAAAAATATTATGCAGCAGGCAAGATTCCCGGTGGTTTTATTAAACGGGAAGGCCGGCCCAAGGACAAGGAAATCCTGGTATCCCGTCTTATCGATCGGCCAATGCGTCCTCTTTTTGATAAACGTTTTGGGAGAGATATTCAGGTTGTACCTACCACGGTTTCTGCAGACCAGGTAAACCCCCCGGACATTCTTGCGATTTTAGCATCTTCTGCAGCGGTACATATTTCCGATATCCCCTTTAATGGCCCTATTGCAGGGGTACGGGTTTGTGCTATAGGAAATGAGCTGATTGTAAACCCCACCTATGATCAGATCGATAAGGCGGATTTAGAAATTGTGGTAGCAGGAACCCGAGATGGCATTACTATGGTAGAAGGGGGCGGAAAGGAAGTATCGGAAGATCTTATGATTGCCGCCCTTGAGAAGGCCCATCAGGTGATTATCCAGTTCTGTGATTTGCAGGAAAAACTGCGGGAACTTGCAGGAAAGGAAAAACTACCGCTTCTTGAATCCCAGACGGTACTCCAGAACCGGGATGCAATTCGGCAGGCAGCCTATCCCAGGATGCAGGAAGCCTGTTTTGTCAAGGGAAAGCATGAGCGTTCTGCTGCGATCAAAGCAGTGAAGGACGATCTTGCAGCCCAATATGCGGAACAGCTGACCGATGAAAAACAGCTGAAACAGTTTAATGCCCTCTTCGAAGAACTGGAGTATGAAATTCTTAGAACCTCCATTCTAGAACGGGGTATCCGTGTTGATGGTCGGGGAACTGAGGATATTCGCCCTATTACCTGTGAAATTGGCGTTTTGCCCCGCACCCATGGTTCAGCCCTCTTTACCCGGGGTGAAACACAAGCATTGGCAGTAACCACCTTAGGGACCGTATTTGATGAACAGATTTTTGATGATATTGATGGAGATAAGCGGGAACGTTTTATCCTTCATTACAATTTCCCTCCCTTCTCGGTAGGTGAAGTAGGCCGCCTTGGTACGGGCCGTCGGGAAATCGGTCACGGGAACCTGGCTCGTCGGTCTCTGGAAGCCATGGTTCCTTCAAAAGAGGAATTCCCCTATACCATTCGGGTGGTTTCTGAAATCCTGGAATCCAATGGGTCCTCATCTATGGCTACGGTCTGTGGCGGTACCCTTTCTATGCTGCATGCAGGGGTTCCCATGAAGAAACCCGTTGCAGGTATTGCCATGGGACTCATTACCGACGGTAACAGGTACGCGGTTCTTTCAGATATTCTCGGTGAGGAAGATCATCTCGGCGATATGGACTTTAAGGTTGCCGGTACTGAGGATGGTATAACGGGCTTCCAGATGGATATTAAGATTGCCGGGGTAAGCCCTGAAATCATGCGGAAAGCCCTGGATCAGGCAAAACGTGGGCGGCTTCATATCCTCTCCATCATGAACCAAACCCTCAATAAGCCCACCGAAAAGATCAGTGAATTCGCACCAAAAATTGTTTCTCTTAAAATAGATACCGACAAAATCGGTGCACTCATCGGTCCCGGCGGTAAGACTATAAAAGCTCTCTGCGAACAGTACGGTGTTACCATCAATACTGAAAACGATGGTACCGTTACCATTTATGGTAAGAATGCTAAAAATGCAGAGGATGCCCGTGCTGCGGTTATTGGTATCGTCGAAGATCCTGAAGTGGGGCGTATCTATGATGGTGTTGTAAAACGGATCATGGAATTTGGTGCCTTTGTAGAAATCCTGCCCGGGAAAGAGGGTCTGTGCCATATTTCGAAACTTTCACGTCAGCGGATCGCCAATGTAACCGATGTCGTCAAGGAAGGACAGCGCATACCGGTTAAACTGCTGGAAATTGATAAAATGGGACGATTAAATCTGTCCTATATTGACGCCATCGAAGCTGCTGAGGATGAAAAACAGGGCCGGAGAGGTTAGTTGATTTTTGATACAACCTTTAACGGGGGGCTACGGCTCCTCGTTGAATCAACGGCCGCAACTGATGTTGCGGCCGTTGGTGTCTGGTACAACCGTGGTTCCCGTGATGAGCCGGCACATCTTGCCGGTGCTACCCATATTATTGAACACATGCTCTTTAAGGGCACTGAAAGGTTATCTGCTTCCCAGATTGCACGCCGTTTTGATGCGATGGGCGGTCTGATAAACGCCTTTACCGAACGGGAAACTATGGGTATTCATGCAACTATCCCTATGAGCGGTTTTATAGAAGCGGCTCATATCCTTACGGATATGATTACCGCTGCTCGTTTTGATCCAGAAGAGTTTAAACGTGAGATCCTTGTCATCGAGAATGAAATCACTGCTTCGCTCGATGATGTAGAAGAGGTTGCAGCGGATGCGTTTGCCCAACGATATTGGGGTTCTCATCCTCTCGGAAGATCTATCGGAGGAACTCCAGAGGATGTAAAAAACAAGGATAGAGACCAGGTCTTTTCTTTTTATCAAAATCATTTTCAGGGAAAACCCCATCTTATTACTATTGCAGGGGGCTTAACGCCGGATCTGATCATGCAGGCCTTTGAGCCGTTACTCAATGTTACCACCGAATACCCTCAAAATGTTAAACCAAATACGCCCTTGTTGCATGGTCCATCCTACCATGGACTTTCATCACAGTATGTCCAGGTATATTATGCATTGCCTGGGCCTGATCATATAAACGATAACGACTATTATGCCCTCGAAGTTGCAAATGCAGCCCTTGGAGACGCCATGGGGTCTCGGCTTTTTCAAAAATTACGGGAGGAATTAGGACTCTGCTATACTATTTATAGCAGTCCCAATCTTTTCAGGGATTGTTCATTGTTTTCTGTATATGGGACCTGTGCTGTTACCCATGCAGAAGAACTTATTAAACGTATTCATGAAGAAATTACTACTATAAAGATAAAGGGTTTAACCGAAGAAGAAATACAACATGCAAAGTCTCATGTTGCAGGAATGATTACCATCGCTGCTCAGGATGTGGAATACAAAATGCGGCGCTTAGCCCGACAAGCACTTTATAAAAGTACTATAATGACCACTCAAGAATCAATTCAAAAAATTGATGCAATAGAATTGTCGGATATACAAAAAAGCATGGATCTTTTTTTCCAATCATCACCGGTCCTTTTTAGTGCGGGGCCAAAGAGCGCTGAGAAACGAATCACACGATGTATTGAGCAGATTCTTCATTCCAATAGAGAAAACAAACGGACCGCTCACTATGACAAATAATGATCGCGGTCTTTCAATAACTCTGTTTCGCTATATATTTACTGAAGCCGCGTTTTCCTTTCTTGTTGCCTTTCTTTTTTTCTTTTTTATTTTTTTTATTAACCAGCTACTGCTCATGGCTGAAGAAATCCTTTCGAAAAGAGTACCATTTAATCAAGTTATGCTATTGCTTCTCTATTCCCTACCTGCTATCGTAGCTATGGCAGCTCCTTTTGCAGCTTTGGTGGGCATTCTCATGGCCATTGGACGTCTTTCGTCAGATAATGAAGTATTAGTACTCCTGGCCTCCGGATTCTCATATAAGGCTCTCTATCTTCCTGTTATTGTTCTTGGTTTAGGAATTTCCTTACTTTCTTTTATTGCCAATGATATTTTACTCCCTATAGGTACCCTTGAATTTGGAAAGCTTTACCGTAAAATTCTGATTGCGAGCCCCGCTTTGGAACTCGAATCTAATACTGTAAAACGCTTTAAGGATACCATGATTATTACCGGAGAAGCATCGGGCAAAAATATTGATCATGTTATTATTGTCGATAGGACAAGTGATGGTGAACGGCGCATAATTATTGCAAAATATGCAGAATTACGTATTAATCAAATATACGGTAATTTTACTATTAATCTATATAATTCTTTTATGCAGACTTTCAAAGATAGTAATCCTATGGATTATGACTATGTTCGTTCTAAGTTGTTACAATATTCAATTTCACAGAATAGTCTAAGCCAGGTATTTGGTTCTTTAGGACCTCGGGAAATGAGTTCCGCTGATGTTTGGAAAGAAATTAAAAAGAAGCAAAATATAATTAATAACAAAATAGAAAATAAACAAATGTCGCTTTTTGAAATTGTTTTATCTATGGAAAATATATTACGACAAGGTGACATAGAACAGCCTAATAGGGATAAACTATATCAAAAAGCTTCTCTTTTTAATAAAGAGGTAAATAGTCTAAAGGATATTATAGAAGATCGGAATCTTAAACTCTATAAACTTGAGTTTTATAAAAAATTTTCTATTCCCTTTGGAGCTCTTTCTTTTGTATTTCTTGCTATTCCTCTGGGTTTGTTTGCACGCAAAAGTGGTCAAACTGTAGGTTTTGGTTTTGGGCTTCTTATTGCTGTTGTATACTGGGCATTACTTATTGGAGGCCAGACCCTTGGTAGCCGGCTTGGTTATTCGCCATTCTGGGCTATGTGGCTTCCCAATATTATGGCAATTGTGATTGGTACTTTGTTGGGATTGGAGCGGATTCGGCAATGATCCTTTATAAGTATATAATACGTCAAATTATTCCCATTTTTATCGGGGCCCTCCTTTTTTTTGTTTTATTACTTTCTTTAATAGATTTATTTGCTAACCTCTGGAAATATCTAACCTATGAAGCTCCCTTTCGTTCGATTGGTATGGTGATGCTCCTTTATATTCCAAAATGCATTTCCTATGCGTTACCTATTTCGTTATTGTTTTCGATCGCCTATGCTTTTGGCGATCTCTATTCTAAAAATGAATTGACCATCATCTTTACTTCAGGCATTCCACTCTGGAAAGTTTCAGTACCTGTTATTGTATTAGGCATAGGACTCTCTGTATTTTCTTTTTTCTTTGAAGATATGATAGTGTTGCCTACGCTCAAAGCAAAAAAGGCTTTATCTAGAACCATCTTACATCAGCAGACTTCAGGCAGCAATTCAGAGGTTGTAGTAAAAACAGAAGAAGGCCGGCTCGTGTATTTGGTCGATTTTTATAATGATGAAGAAAAAAGTCTTAATGGTATCATCATTATTGAACGAAAATCTGATGGGAATTTGGCAAGTATTATTCGATCTCGGAAAGCCTTGTGGAATGGTTCTGAATGGTTGCTTGAAAATCCACTTATGTATCATTGGAACGGCGATGTTTATGTAGCATCAAATATACAAGACTCGTTACATTTTTCTGAACAACCAGATACCTTTCGCCGCAGTACTATCGATGTGGAAGAACTCTCTGCAATTCAAGCTCAATTATACATTCAAGATTTAAAACGAGCAGGGTTGCCGATTATTTCTGCCCTTACCGATCTCTATAAACGATATGCCTTTGCCCTTACACCCCTCATTGTTATTTTACTTTCTTTATCTTTAGGAGGATTCTTTAAGAAAAATGTTTTATTGATGAGTCTCCTTTCCAGCCTTATTTCTGCGGTACTATTTTATGTAGCCCAGATGCTTTTTACCATGCTGGCAAAACTTTCATATATTTCACCTTTTGCTGGAGCCTGGTCCCCTGTTTTTATGTTTTTATTATTTGGTATAATTATGATACGATTTGCACGTACATAATGAAGGATACAATATGTCTGAAACGATTTTTTCAGTAGTACACAAAGATGCATCGAGCAAAGCAAGAACCGGTATCATACAGTTACCCCATGGGCCAGTTGAAACACCGGTGTTTATGCCCGTCGGAACCAATGGTACTGTTAAGGCTATAACGGTGGATGATCTTCATGAAATAGGATTTCAAATCATTCTCTCAAACACCTACCATCTTTATTTACGGCCGGGAACCGGGGTTATCGATGCGGCGGGTGGTCTGCATCGTTTTATACACTGGGATAAAAATATTCTCACCGATTCAGGGGGGTTTCAGGTTTTCTCTTTAGCCCCATTTCGTAAGATTACCGAAGGGGGAGCAAAATTCCGTTCTCATATTGATGGGTCATATCATTTGCTTAGTCCAGAACGGGTGGTGGAGATTCAAAGTATTCTTGGAAGTGATATACAGATGCAATTGGACGTCTGTACCAGCTATGGAACCAATTACAAGGATGCAGAGAAAGCTTTAATAATTACTGACAAATGGCTCAAACGGGCCAAGTCTGCCTGGGAAGCTGTTACCGATGATGGTATCTATCAAGGGAAACTCTTTGCTATTGTGCAGGGCAATTTTTATAAAGATCTTCGCCAGCGTAGTGCAGAATTGGTTGTTGCTGCTGATACTCCAGGAATAGCAATTGGTGGACTTTCGGTTGGAGAGCCCTTTGAAGTTTTTACGGAATATCTTCAATATACCACAGCACTCCTACCAGAGCATAAGCCCCGTTATGTCATGGGCATTGGTACACCGGAATTTATACTCGAAGCTATCGAACAGGGTGTTGATATGTTTGACTGTGTTTTCCCGACCAGGACTGGAAGAAATGGACTGCTCTTTACTCGACAAGGGCCGATTACCATTAAAAAGGGAAAATATGAATATGATTTTAATCCGATTGATGAAGAATGTACCTGTAAAGTATGTCGTAATTATAGTCGTTCCTATTTACGGCATCTTTATCGTACCGGAGAAATCCTTTCATCAATATTAGCTTCCTATCATAATTTATATTTTCTTCATGATCTTGTCCGTTCAGCCCGTAGAGCAATTCAAGAAAACAGATATACTAGTTTTAAGAAGGATTTCTTGTACTCTTATAAATCTGGGACCTCGAAAAACGAATAGGGTTTTTACGAGAAACACCGAGCTGCAAGAAGGTGTGATGCAATGAGACAAAAGCTGTATTTTTTTATATCCATTTTTATACTGTTTTTTCCCAGGCTATTCATGTTTGCCCAGGAAACTTCTATTATAGACAAACAACGGGATATTATCAGATATGGTACGGAAACAGAGATTGCTAACCTTATTGCAACGCTGAGAAAGGATAATGCAACCTACCTTAATGATGAACTAATTACAATTGCAAATATAACAAAAAATGTGAAAATATTGACCGGTGTTTTTTCTTTTTTTACCGAACAAAATAAATCAGGTTTGGAACAAAAAGCTATAGAGATCATTCAAAACCGTTATGATGAACAGAAAGAAACGGTAAGAAGTGCTATCGAATATGTAGGTGCCATAAAAGCTCAGGCGGCTCTTAAATCTTTACAGGATATTTTAAATACTGAGGATAAGTCATTTATAAATTCTGCAATTCGGTCAATAGGGAAAATTGCAAGCAGCAGTAGTGCTCACCAAAAAAAGGACATTGCAGATTTTTTAATCAACTTTTATAAAACAAAAGAGCTTTCTGATGATGATAAGAATGCAATAATCTATGCTCTAGGAGAGACCGGTGTATCTGAGACAATTGATTTTATTGCTGATATTGCAACAAATCCTGATGAACGGCCTTTCCGTAAAATGACAGCCCTCGAAGCTCTCGGTAAAATTAGGGATGAAAAAGGACTCAATGCAATCATACAAGGGGCACAAGACTCTGACCCTAATGTGCGGGCTAGTGCAATTTCTTCTTTAGGTTCCTTTTCTGATAAAAAGGTGGAACCCCTTATTCTCGAAGCTTTTCGAGACTCCTTTTATAAGACAAGACTTGCGGCTGCCAAGGCCGCGGAAGAACGAGCACTTGCTAGTGCTATTCCGTATTTAAAATTTAGAGCTGCAAATGACGAAGTGGCCGCAGTAAAAGAAGCTTCGGTAAAAGCTTTGGGTAAAATTGCCAATAACGAGGCTATAGCTGCGCTCGTAGAATTATTTTCAAAGAAAAACAGCCCCGATACCATAAAAATTATGGCAGCTCAAATGCTGATGTCAATTGATGCTACCAAATACGGGCCTGATATCATAAAGTCATATCAGGAAGCAAAACAACAGAAGCAAAAGACCCTTCAGGCAGGTCTTGCAAAGGTTTTAGGGGAGGGGAAATCCAGTAATTTAAAAAATCTTGCTCAGGAACTCTTACGGTCTACCGACGTGGTAGAACTATCCTATGGACTCCAATTGGTAAAGAATAATCAATTTACCGATCTAGAAGAATTGATACGCCCCTTACTTGATGAAAAAAAATATGGCTCCCTCGCTATAAAAGCGAAGGAGACCTTAGAGGCGATGAATCTTAAATGAGATGCTTACTTTAATGGATCCTTGTACCGGGCATTTCTACAGATTTTAAAAAGCTATTGAGTGTTTGCAGAGGATCCTGGTACTTTTCAAAACGGATATACAAATCATACCCTTTTGCCGACTTTATATGAATCAATGTATCTACACAGTTATAGAGTGGTTCAGATCCAGTTTCTGGGAAAAATTCTGGACGCCTAGGAATCAGGGTAAGTTGTTCTCCGTCAAAATACACATCCGCAATACGATGGGGAAGAGGAACAAGGAATATTAAAAAGTCGGAATTGTGTCCCCCAAGAGTCAAACGATGGCCAGCCTTCATAAAGTGCACATTTCGTTTCCCAATTGCGGTATTCTGATCCTGAACAAAGAGATTCAGCATTATCCGGCCTGTAGGACGACGAATTGCAAGTTGTGGTTCACTAAAGAGATCTGGTTTAGTAGCAATTCCTGCACTGGAACTCTCTTGGAAAGCTGAGAAAGCTGGTAACAGCGCTGATGTTTTGATAGCATCTTTTTTAGGCAATTCTGACTGTACAGGGCTTGTTACTTGGGTGTGTTGCAGTGGAAGATTTGGCCCTTGCTGTTTTTCTGCAGCCTTCTTTTTAGCAAATGCAGCCATAAGTTCGACTGTACTGGTGTCTTTCTCTGGGTAGATTGCCTGTTGTAATGTATGATTGAAGTTTACGGCAGATCTTCCAGCTGGTCTAAGTCCTGGATCAAGTTTTTCCGCTGGTGTAGTTTGACCAGAGGCTGATACTGATGCAGCTGCTTCCTTGGTTGTATGTAAGGCTTCTGCCATCGCCAATCCAGGGTTTTTTTGTAGTTTTCGTAAAACCGCTATGATGATAATCGCTAATATTCCTGCAAACAGTATTCCCCCAATGAGGAACAGTAAGGGGGCTATTTTAAATACCAAGCTTGATAAAGTATTCTCAACCAGATCGGCTCTAATGAGAGCACTCGATGGATTTATTCTGATAGCACCAGCAAACTGTGGTTCAATGTTAAGTAGTATC
This sequence comes from Gracilinema caldarium DSM 7334, assembly GCF_000219725.1. Classification (GTDB taxonomy): domain Bacteria; phylum Spirochaetota; class Spirochaetia; order Treponematales; family Breznakiellaceae; genus Gracilinema; species Gracilinema caldarium. The sequence continues at coordinate 1,547,497 of NC_015732.1, forward strand.
GATCCAGGTTTATATGATTCAGGCAGACCAACATATAAATCGATAACCGATTCAGAACGGGGCATTATTTCTTTAAAAGATTTCCTTTTAAGCCGATCTATACCTTCGACCAAAATTGCCTGAGTTTCAAGATATACAGAATGTGATGAAGGATTATTAACTCTGATGGGAATAGAAAAGTCCCTTGTTACTTTACCCACCGATTCTGGAAAAATAACAGAGATCGCCCCAATGGTGGTACTGATAATTTCTGAGCCCTGTTCAGGATTCAGCTCCGTTATAGGGATATTGAGTTCCTGAGTAACTAAATCCGAGACATCCTCAGTCGCTGAAGCCGAATCTACAGGTTTTCCTTTTTCTCCCTGCTCACTGAGAGCTTTAGCATTACTATCTGTTTTAACTTCTGAATTTTGAGCTTCAGTACTGTTAGCCTTGTTTGAACCTTCTCCGGTCTTACCGATCCCTGTATCAGTTCTACCGGTTTTCTCCTTTCCCTGTATAGGTTTCCGTATCTCATTGCTTCTAAAGCTTAAGTCCTGAGGTACTCTAATATAATAGAATTTCCATCCATTTCCTTTTAATATACTAGCAGCCTCGCCAATAGCTTTCTCAAGATCTTCCTTGCTTAATCCTTTATTAGGGCTTGTAGGACTGGGGTTTTGATCACCATCGGTAATGAAAACCACTGTTTTTAATCTATTTTCTGGTAAATCACGTAGATAACGTCCGGTATACTGAAGTGCAGCCACAATATCAGAATATTTATCTAAAGGATATAATAAAAGAAGTCGTCCAATAACGGTTTCAATATCACCAATGCCTTCAATTTTACGGGAAATTTCAGTTTTAGCAGTGGAAGAAAAAGAAATGAGGTGAAATGTATCACCATAACGAAGAAAGTCTTTTAACAAAGGACCAATAACAAATTCAGAAACTTCCTTATTATGGACATACATACTGGCGGAAGTATCTAAAACCACAACAAGGTCAATAGAACTTTGCTCATTGGCAAAGGTAATACTATTGATACTACCGATGAAAAAGGCTAATAAGACTGCTATATGATGCTTTCTCATATTACTTCCCACTTTTAAAATTAAAGACATTATAGCACCTCGTTTTAAAACACAACAACCGAACTAACTGCACCAAACTGTACTGTAATACAACAGTCTTGCGTTCAGGTGCAGTTTTTAATTTAACCTAAATTTGCAGCCGTAATAGATTTCACAATATATTTTATTCTAGTATCATTAATGGAAAATTCAAAATGCTCGCCAACTTTACGATTAAGAATACTACCACCAAATGGTGAGAGATAGGATATGATATTATTATCCGGATCAGATTCCCAAGGACCAAGGATCGTATAGATTTCCTCAATGCCCTGGGTTTCATTATGAAGTACGACCTTTGTACCAAAAGATACCCTATTGGTGTTAACCGTAGAAGGATCGAATATTTGGGCCCGCTCAATTTCATCCTTCAGTTTTGCCACAGTGGCATTAAGAATTTCCTGCTTTTCTTTTGCAGCTTTATATTCGGCATTTTCCCGAAGGTCACCCAACGAAAGGGCAAAACTGATTTCCCGAGAGTTGGCAGGAACTTCAACTTCCATAATATGCTGCAATTGCCGTTGTTTTTCCTGGTATTTGCTGGCAGTAACCATAAGCCCTCTTGTAATGACTGTTTTCTCTTCAGAACCAAAAAATTTAAAGGAAGGATCTTTGTTGAGAATTCGATTACGGAGTTTCATCTTAAGGGCGGGATCCAGATCCTTCACATCATCAATTAAGGTGTAGATGCGGGTTATGGTATCCCTATCAGCTCGATCAATAAATGTATCCAGGACTTCATCCTTAAAGAGGATAGTATGAACCTGCTTATTTATCTTTCGGTTTTCCGTTGTATCACGATGATTTTCAATTTCCCGATAGGTTACATCGAGTATATGGATGAGCGTAATGAGTTGTTTTTCATAACTAAGGCCTGTTTTTTCAAACCAGTCATCCTCTCGTACATTTTTAAAGAGCCATACTACCGCTTCCCGGTTATTAAGATCCCGATAGTTTTCAAAAATGTTTACTGTCATGGCAACCAGTTTTTGCTCATATCCTTCCTTTTTAAGGGTAGTGACAATTGAACTGGATAGTGCATAGGGGAAAAGCTGAATATAGATATCCGCCCAATTAGGAATAAAGAGTTTAATATGATGGAGAAATTCTTCCTTTAGTCTTGTATCTTTAAGCGCATTAAAGATGCCGGGAAGATCTTCAATGTCTTCAAAAAGCTCCGCAAAATTAAAATGCAAGCCCGTATTCAAATAGGGGAACCGGCCTATAAGATCCTTTACAAATAAATATGATGCAATAACCTGTTCATTCACCTGATTGTAGGATTTAAGATATCCGGCAAAATAGTTGAACATTTCAGAAAAATATTCCGAATCCGGTTCAGCATCAGTTACATTCAGGAAGTCTCTCAGGGTTTGCAGGCGGTCAAAGAAATTCCGTTCAGCCTTAAACTGATTAAACAGCTTCTCTTCCACACTGATAGGCCGTTCACGAACGATATATTCATCAATTTTATCCGGATTCACCCCGAAGTTTGGATCCGACTTTAAAATATCCCGGGCTTTGGTACTCCAGGTGGTCCACTCTCCTGTGGAAAGTATTCCAGGTACCAACTCTGCCTTGATCCGTTTCATGTCACAGGAATTATCAAAACTGCGAATGATCGTTTTCAGTGTCCATGCAGGGTCATCTTTAACCTTCTCATGCAGTTTTTCTTTTTTCTGTGTGGCCTTGAGAACCCAGATATGATCCTTTGCGAGGGTCTGCAGGGCACTTACTGCCATTTTAAGGGACATGGTGTGGCCCCGCTTCTTTGCAAAGTCAATGGTAATCTCATCACCTTCTACCTTTCCAATCCGTCCAACACCCCAGGTCCGATGGAATACAAAGTTACCCGTATCAAAGGCAATGTGTTTTTCAAAATCTGCTATAGCTTCATGGACATTTCGCCAGCTTTGAGCCAGGTTGGACATTTTAATATATTCTTCCAGCTGACTATGTTTTGCATATTTTTCCCGAACACATTCAACCAATTCTTTTCTGGCTAGCGAATCCCGTTCATCATAGGTAAGTATAATCTTTAAAATTTCAATGGCTGTATCAATTTTCTTTTGTTTTCTGTAAACCTGGTACAGTTCCTGAAGCAATAGGGCCGCCTTATCTTCGCTGATGTTTTTTGCGACCTTTTTCTGAACATGGAGAAAGAAATCCAGATCTTCAGGACAGAGCTCGAGAAGTTTTGCCCAGATTTCGCGGATATTTATTAATAATTTTTTGTTAACATATCGATGAAGCGCCTTTTTATAATAATCTATCGTTTCTTCAGTTTTTCCTTGCTTTTCATAATATTCGGCTAATTCTTTCGCAATATCCGCTTCTTCATAGTCTACCTTAACGAGCCGTTCCCAGACGCCATATATCGCTTCCTGATTCTCTTCGTTTTGGTAACATTCAGCCAGCATTCGCAAGGCGTATTTAGATTCGCCATAATCAAGCATTCGTTCACAGAGATACTTCACAATAGGCCATTTGTGGTTATCAACAAAGATAGTAATGAGAGATACCAGAGCAGCATCATCAATGAGCTGATAGGAAATGGCGATCATTCCCGAAAGGTACAGGGCGATAATACTGTTTTTCGTATGACTTAAATGCTCGTCACAAAGTTTCTTCAAATCTTCGTTGGCCCGTTTCTCCTTGGCTTCCTTTAAAATCTGATCCAATTCTTTGAATTGGGTTGTTGAATAGTTGCTTAAAGTGGCCCGGGTCCACTTCTCTTCGTTTAATAGTTCCTGCACATGCTTGAGGAGGGCTTCTGACATTCTCTAACTCCTATCCCTATCGGGAATTCTATCTTAATCGTCTGCTCTATATCAGACGAAAATTAATTGATGTATCGTTCGTAAATCGATGCATCGAGAACTCTTATTTTAAGTAGGAGTTCATCAATGCGGGATGCATCTTCACCGGCTCTGATATAATGATCGATGAGCCAGAAATACCGATTAATGAGCCTCGGTATCAGTATGTTCTGCCGTTCAGGTCTGTCCCGTAATTCGTTCTCCAGGGTAAATATGGATTGCTTAAGTTTACCCAGTTCAATTGCTCTCAGTTCCCGTTTGACATTCAACACTCCAAATAACACTCCATATACGGGAATCCATTCCTCCAGTTCAGGGCTTTTATGACCTAAATCCTGAACCTTTTGCTGCAATCGTAGAATAAGATCCGATTCCATAGAACGAAGGTCAATCCGTTGGGGATTTATAAAAAAGGCCTCTCGAAAGAGCACCTTTGCAAGCCGAACTTCATCAACCAGTGCATAAACATCAGCCAATTCTGATATGGTTTCCGCATCATCCTTTTTAGATGCCGCCGCTTCTTCCAGATAGTGCAGGGCTTGTTCAAAGTTTCCCACCCCTTTATAGCAACGCCCAATTCGAAGGAGCAGCTCTGGATCCTGCTTTTCTCCTCCTTCCTGCCACAACTGTTTAAAACAGCTGAGAGCAGATGAAAAAACATACCGTCGGATGGCGTAAATACAACGATCATAGGGGGGGCCAATGCGATCGAGAAAACTATAAAAAGCCCTCCACTGAGTTAAGAAAAACTCACCCCTATCATAGCAATCATGAACGGCCTCGCTCCGTTTTACCTGTTCAATCCACCAGTTAACACATTTCAATGCATATACAACTTCGGGATCTTCAAAGTCAATTTGAAGCGCCTTCTCTAAAACGGCCATTGCCGATGATGCATCAGAGGCTTTCAGGTTATCGTAGGCTTTCTGAAGGAGCCCCTGTATTGATGTTTCTGCATCCATGACTTGAATAAGAGGGAAATATCTGATAAAACATCCGCCCTCATTTTTCCTATTATATCATTTCCTCCGTCTTAGTCAATCATAGTTGCCTTTACAAGCAGGGCTTTGCAGACTATCATGGTGCTATTATGAATAGACCATTGATAGCACCATCAATTCTATCTGCTAATTTTTCGAAACTGGGTGAAGCTGTCTCTGCAATTCAGGATGCAGGAGCTGATTGGGTACATATTGATGTCATGGATGGTATTTTTGTGCCTAATCTAACCTTTGGACCAAAAATGGTGAGCGATTTACGCCCCTATACATCGTTACCCTTCGATGTTCACCTGATGATTGAGAAACCGGATCAGCTCATTCCTGCCTTTGCTGAAGCCGGGGCAGATTATATTACCTTTCACCTCGAAGCAGTCGTGCATGCCCATCGCACGATACAAATGATTCGCAGTTTAGGTAAAAAACCCGGTGTCAGTATTGTTCCCTCAACGCCGGTCAGTATGCTGAAAGAATTGCTGCCCTATGTGGATCAAGTCCTCATTATGACCGTTAATCCCGGTTTTGGGGGTCAAAGTCTCATAGAAACCTGTTTAGATAAAATACGGGAACTGGTAGCCATGCGAAATGATCAACAATTGCCATTTCTAATCTCAGCTGATGGTGGTATTAATGAACAAACTGCAGCTATAACACGAAAGGCTGGAGCTGATATATTGATAACAGGTTCAGCATTCTTTTCAGCTCAGGAAAAGAAAAAAATGGTTCAATCATTAAGGAAATTTTAACAATTTAAAGGGCCCCCTTAAAATATAACCGAGTTTTTAAAAGCGCCCTCAAATTTATATAAGATTCTAATGCTAGGGTTTTTCTTGATTTTAAAAGATGAATTGCCGAAATTTATAAAAGGGAACCTCTATAGTTTTTGAGGTACCTCTTGCAAGGAGTACCATCGATGGTTTTAAAACGTACATCCTTTTTTATAGTCCTAGTAATGTTCCTTTGTAATTTGTTATTTGCACAAAACCCAAAGGAATTATTTGAGAAGGGCCTTGATTTATATCAAAATGGAAAATGGCAGGATGCGGTGCTTATGTTCCGTCGCGTACAAACAGACACCACCGTAGATGAAACGCTAACAAATGAAGCCCTTTATTGGATTTCTTTATCTGAACTTTTTGCTGGTGCATATGAAGCAGCATTACAGGATATAGAACTTTTTATAAAGAATACATCAAATACACCATCGAAGGTAAAAAACTATTATGAAGCTATCTATAATAAAGGACGTATTCTCTATTATTTAAATCAATTTGATGGAGCAATTCCATTATTTAAAACCTATGCTGATGCAATTCAGGATCCAAACCGGAAAGCATCTGCCTATTATTGGATAGGTGAGTGTCTTTTTGCCTTAGGTCATTTTGAAGAAGCTCGAAATACATTTTTAATTGTTACAGAAAAATATCCGCAAAGTACTAAGTATGAAGCTGCTAGTTATAGAATTGTTCTGGTAGATCAGAAAAAAATTGAGAATGAATTGCTTAATCTCTTGAAATGGAGTCATGAAGAATCTTTGAGGATTGTAGAAGAGTATCAACGTAGAGAACGTGCCTATGAACAAGCAATTTTAGCCTATCAGAAACGTATTGCGGAAATGTTAAAAGACACTCATATGGCAGAACTAGAAAAAGAAAACAAAGAGCTAAAACAAAAGCTTGCTCTGCTCGAATCTAGTCTAACTACTATAGCTGCATCAGCTCCGCTTAAGGATGTTTCAGTCGTGCAGGATCAGATGTCGGAACAGTCAACAGAGATAACCAAAGCTATGGTCTCTGGGACATTAACTCAGGAACAAGCAAACAAATTATTATCTCTTAAAGCTTCAGCTCTGGAATTACAGAAAATGCTGCTCAAGCGTCTTAGCGAAAGCACAGAACAGGGAGACAAAAAGTGATGAAAAAGAATCTTATTTTTATCGGTTTTATCCTTGCAATAGTGCAGGGGCTTCCATGGTTAAGTGCCGCAGAATTCTCAGATGGTCGAATGAAACTAGTCCTGCATGAAAATACCGGCAGATTTTCCCTTTATTATCTGACAGACATAAAAAAGGAACGATATCAGAGCCTGTTTGTTGACAAGGATCCACGGACATCTTTTCTAAGCATTTTAGTGAATGATAAATCATATCGACTTGGTGATAGTACGGCTTTTCGTATAAAAGTTCAGAATGAAAACTCAAAACCTGCAATTATTTTTCAAGCTTCCACGATTGAAGTGGTACAAGAGTTTGAATTTATTCGTACCGGTGGTGCCACTCTATCGAATGGGGTAAAAATGAATATACGGGTTACTAATAAGGGAGAAAAGGCTATTCCGATTGGTATTCGTTTTGTTCTGGATACTTCACTTGGTGAGAATGCACAAAATCATTTTTATACAGATTTACAACAGATTCCAGCTGAATTAGCTCTGACTTCAAAAGATCGGGATACATATTGGATTTCTAAAAATGATAGTCTTGGATTAATGGGATCGATTAATATTGCAGGGACTTCGCAGCCTGATCTGATCCATTTTGCTAATTGGAAACGATTTAATGATGCAAGCTGGCAAATAACATCAAGTAATGGACGAAATTTTAATCTACTTCCTTATTCTATTGGTGATTCAGCTGTGGCTTATTATTATGATCCTGTCCTCATTCCAAGAGGATCTGTTCGAAATGTTGCAATCTTACTGACCCTAGCATCTGATAAGGGTTTTGAAACGGTTGGAAAAAGCATAGAAGGTGATATCTCTCAGTTATTAGGAACCGCACGTGGAACTAGCACCGAGGAATTATCGTTTAGAACAGATCTCATCATGATTGGAGATGTAGTAAATAAAATTGACAGTATTCTTGCTGCTCAGCAAGCGGTTTCAGAGGAAGAGTTGGCTGCATTGGAAACAATCTTGTCCAAACTGCAAGAAAAATATACATCACGGTAATGATAGAGGATGAAGCTGGATCCGCTCTTAACCAAGGCTGCCCAATATGCACGAAGGGGTCATTATAGCAAAGCAATTCGACTTCTTGAGCCAGAAGTGCTCCGATATCATGATTCTCATCGGTTTTACTATATTCTCGCTGTATCCTGTTTGAATTTAGGAGATTTTGGAGGAGCCCATACTTATTTTCGTCGATGCCGGGAACTAAAAATACAGGATTCTTACACCCTACTGGGATTAGCAGCACTCCATGTCCGGCGTGGTGAGACAGATCGGGCTGTTGAATATTATCTTGAGATTTTGGATCTCGAAGCAGCCAGCCCCAATCCCTCGAAAAATGCCATTCGAATAGCCAAACGAGGTCTGGCAGTTATTCGAAAATTTGGGGAAAAGGAAACCCTATCAACATGGCTTGAAACAGGGGCATTAAAACACATATATCCCCCGCTGCCACCGCTTCCTCGCCGTCTTCGTACGGTATTTTCCGCTGCCCTGGTAACAGGGCTAGCTCTTATTGCGATGGCGGGGATAGGTATTTATACTAAAAGCATACCCAATCCCTTTGAAATAGCCCCAAGACCGATCCGGCCAGGTATGGAAAGTCTTATCCTCGATGATACAGAGCGGAAAACTACCGTCAACACTTCGGGGGCTTTTCGATATGTACTTACCCAGGATCAGGTTTTACAAAGCTACGAGCGTGCTAAAAGGTTTTTTGCAGAGTTCAGAGATGAGGCTGCGAAAATTGAAATTAACCGTATCCTTGAATCCAATGCATCCGATACAATAAAGGCAAAGGCAAACCTGTTGCTTTCCTACACGGTAACACCGGGCTTTAACACCCTGAAAGACACCTATTCCTATCTGGATGTACAAAAAGATCCCTACTTATATCGGAACGTTGTCGTTCGCTGGAAAGGCATGGCCGCAAATGTTCAGCTACATGATCGGTCTGTAATGTTTGACTTGCTCGTAGGCTATGATATGAAAAAAGTCCTCCAGGGCATCGTCCCTGTAGTACTTCCCTTTGCCGCAACCATTAATCAGAATGAGCCCATAGAAGTCCTTGGTTCCATTACTGTACAGAAAGAAGGATCTATTGCCCTACGGGGCATTGCAATACATCAGGCAGTTTCCCTGCCGCAACCAGAGGAACAGCAATGAGGGCGGTAGTACAGCGAGTATCAGAAGCATCAGTAACCGTAGAGGGCAACAGGGTAGGGGCAATCGAAAAGGGACTCCTTGTATACCTCGGTGTGGCCGCTGGGGATACAGAAAAGGATGCGGATTACCTTGCAGAAAAGGTCGCTGGTTTACGTATATTTACCGATATAGAGGACAAGATGAATCTTTCGGTTCAGGATATAGGAGGAGGCATCCTTGTAGTTTCCCAGTTTACCTTGCTTGCAGACGCCCGTAAGGGCCGCAGACCTTCCTATTCAGATGCGGCAGAGCCAGAAAAGGCAAACCGTTTATATCTTTATTTTGTCGATCAACTTCGGAAACGGGACTTTACCGTGGAAACCGGTGTATTTCAGGCATCTATGAGGGTCCAGTACATCAACGAAGGTCCGGTGACCATCCTTTTAGATTCTACAAAATTGTTTTAGGCTAGCCTTATAAGAGCCGGGGGCGCCTGAGATATTCTTCAGCATTAAAAGGTTTGAGCAACTTACCGAGAGACTTATCTTCTGCGATTGTGGCAATGATATTCGCAGAAAATTCTGTAGAGGGCACAATTTCAAGGTTAGGCAAATCATCGATAAAACATTCAGGACAAAAGACCGTATCGGTTACCATGATATGTTTTAAAAGGCCCTTACTGCTTAATTCACAAAGTCGATCAATAGCAGGTGGTGAAAATACCGCATGTACCGCAAGGAGATTAATCTCTGCCGGTTCCAGGGTTACCAGGGTTTTTATGAGACTATACACCGAGCCCCCTGTATCGACCATGTCATCTACAATCCAGAGGGTTTTCCCTTTAATGGGTTCAGCGGAAAGTATATTGATGGATTCAACCGTATTTACCTTGGAATAATCCCGTTGCTTATGGGCTACAACCAGAGGTGCCCCAAAGGCATTAGCAAAGCTCCGGGCCAACTTCTCTCCACCCGCATCAACACTGCAAAACGCCCAATGAGGTTTTACCACCGAATAAAGCTGATCAATCGTTTGAATATAAGTATCACAGAGCTGCTTTTTAAGCAGGGTCAGCCCTGGTACATCATCGATAGCACAAATCGTCGGGTCCACCATACTCTTCGATTTATCTGAATGGAGCTGATAGGTGATAATATGGTTGGTGCCAAGACTGGACAGAATTTTAAAATGAATCCATAGACCTACCGAATTACGTCTCGTAGTCCTGTCGGATCTTGAACAGGAGACATAGGGCTCAAAGACAATGATCCGTTCTGCTTGGGAACGTTTCAGGGCATCTACCGCATGATAAAGCTCTATCTTTGCTTCTTCGACCGGAATCCCCGCCATATTTCTGGCTGCATTGGCAAAAAGGTACACATCCTGGCCGCGTAAGGAAGAATCCACATATACTTCCAATTCACCATCGGCAAAGACTGAAACCTTAAGGGTATCTACCCGGCTGATTGTTTCGGCTTGTTCTGAAAAACTGGGAAAACGAATAAGTTTTTGCACGACTTTTTCAGCATATTCTTGCATTGTTCTGGTGGCTACGATGGCAAATGTATTTTGCATACCCCTATCCTACGATGACTTTATAAATCCGTCGAGTCCTTGGTTGATAGAATTATAAAATTTGTGTACTGTTAAAGCAGGAAATGTAATATACCGGTACTGAAAAGGGAGGCTAAGGTGGCAAAGGTAACAGAAACTTCCGGAGCAAATCAGGAACAACGGGCTAGTAACGAAGAAAAATTAAAAGCCCTGGAAATAGCCCGTCTGCAGATTGAAAAACAGTTTGGTGCGGGATCTCTCATGAAACTGGGAACCCATGTCAATGCGGCTGGAATAGAGGTTATTCCTAGCGGCTCTATCTTGCTTGATGAAGCTCTCGGTATAGGGGGGTACCCCCGGGGGAGAATCATAGAAATATATGGGCCCGAATCATCCGGTAAAACTACCCTGGCCTTGCACGCCATTGCAGAAGCACAAAAACGGGGCGGTATTGCCGCCTTTATTGATGCCGAACATGCCCTTGACCCGGTGTATGCAAAAAATTTAGGTGTTAATATTGATGAACTCTGGGTTTCCCAGCCCGACACGGGCGAACAAGCCCTGGAAATTGCCGAAAGCCTTGTCCGTTCCGGCGCAGTAGATGTCATTGTTGTAGACTCCGTAGCCGCCCTGACCCCTCAAGCAGAAATAGAAGGCGAAATGGGAGACGCCCATGTAGGGCTCCAGGCCCGGCTCATGAGTCAGGCTCTGCGAAAACTGACCGCCACGATCGGTAAATCTCGAACGATCTTAATTTTCATCAACCAGATCCGTATGAAAATTGGTGTTATGTTTGGGAACCCGGAAACCACCACCGGCGGAAACGCCCTAAAATTTTATGCCTCGGTGCGGCTTGAGGTCCGTAAAATGGAAACCATCGAGAAGGGTGAGGCTGACGCGGTTGGAAACAAGGTCCGGGTTAAGGTGGTGAAAAATAAGGTTGCGCCACCCTTCAGAAAGGCTGAGCTGGACATTATGTTTGGTAAGGGCGTTTCCGCCATCAGCAGTATCCTGGATGCGGCGGTGAAGTACGAAATTATTGATAAAAAAGGCGCCTGGTATGCCTATGGCGAAGAAAAAATCGGCCAAGGCAGGGATAATGCCCGGGAATTTCTGGAAAACAACCCTGTATTAGCCCAGGAAATTGAGAAAAAGCTCCGCTCTATTATGTTTCCTGGTATGAAAGAACCGGAGCAAGTTCAGCCTGCAGCTAATCTATCCGGTACTGGTCTGGGATCGGGGGTCTCCATGCCAGCAGGCTTAAACCAGGGGGCAAAAACCTCCGCAGCAGAAGTGAAAGGGGCAGAATTAAAAGGAGGAAGTGGGCAAACTCCTGGGGTTAAAGCTGCCGCTGTAACCAGCCCCTCTCGACCAAGTGCGCCAAAGCCTGCTCAGGTAAAACCGACGCTCTCAGAAGATGACGAACTCTTCTAATCCTGTCGTCCTGGGGCTTGGATCTAACCAAGGCGAAAGCAGAACAATCTTACAGCATGCAATCACTGATTTGGAATCTAGGATTCAGGACCTTCGGGCTTCCCGTATTTATATGAGTGAGCCCCGCTATGTCCTAGATCAACCGCAATTTTATAATTGTGCCGTAGCAGGGCAATTTAATGGGAGCCCCCAGGAATTACTCGACTTTATACATGAAATTGAAGCCCGCTATGGTCGTAATCGAAACATGGAACGAAGCAAGGGAGAACGAACCCTAGATATCGATATTCTGTTAATAGGATCTCTCATTATCAACGATGGGCATTCCTTAATTATTCCCCATCCACTGCTGAGGGAACGTAAATTTGCGCTTCTGCCGCTCCTTGAACTAGAACCAGAAGCCCGGGATCCCCAAAGCAACGTACCCTACTGGGAAATCTATGAAAACCTGGAAGCCCAGGGTATTTACTATGCCGATTTTGATGACTATAATCACCCCTAATGGAAGAACTTAACCAAAACAACGCCTACCATTTCAGATTACAACAATTTGAAGGCCCCCTGGATCTTCTTCTCTTTCTTATCAAGAAGAATGAGGTTAATATTTATGATATTCCCGTTGCCCAGATAACCGAGCAATACCTGGAATACCTTACCTATGCTACCGAACTTGACCTAGAAAATCTTACCGAATTCCATGTCATGGCCGCAAATCTGCTGTACATTAAATCGAGGATGCTTCTGCCAGTAGAAATAGAAGCGGATGATGACATCGAAGATCCCCGGCAGGAACTGGTAGACAAACTGATAGAATACCAGAAATTCAAAAAGCTTTCAGAACTTATGGAAGAAAAAGAACGGGAAGCTGAATGGGTGATTGAACGAAAAAAGCTTCAGCGGGCCCTTCCTTTTGCAGATGAAGAACTCTGGGAAAAGGTGGATGTTTGGGATCTCCTCAAGACCTTTTCCAGCCTTATGACAAACCTTACGAGCGAACGCATCATTGACCTCTTCGAAGAAGTAACCGTAAATGAGAAGATGGCTCTCATGACTGAACTATTAGAGACAAAGGGGCAATGTAATTTTACCGACCTGGTAGTTCGCAGCGGTTCCGTCATGGACATTGTCTGCGCATTTCTCGCTATTCTGGAAGCGGTAAAATTCAGAATGGTTTCGATATATCAAAATAAAATGTTTGGTGATATCATTATAAAACCCTATGAGAAGGTAAGTGCCGATGGAGCTACAGTTGGATAAGGAAACAGCCCTGATCGAAGCAATCCTCTACCTGGAAAATGAACCGATCGAAGAAACTACTCTGGCTCGAATATCAGGACTATCCAGGGAAGTGGTAGAAAAGGCCCTTGAATTGCTGCAGGAACGGTACAACCGGAATGATAGCGGAGTAGAACTTTCAAGAATCGGAGGTGGCGTGCTCATTGCTCCTAAAAAAGAGTATTGGGATGTACTCCGTGACCGATACGGTAAAAAAAATGATGCCAAATTATCCAAAGCTGCTTTGGAAACCCTTTCAATTATCGCCTACTCTCAGCCTATTACCCGTGGTGAAATTGAAGCGATCCGCGGTGTATCTGCAGACACTATGATCCGCATGTTGCTCGATCGGGGGCTTATAAGGGAAGTAGGGAAAAAGGATGTGCCAGGGAAGCCTATCCAATATGGCACTACAAAAGAATTTCTCAAGTTTTTTAGACTCGAAAGCATTGCTGATTTACCCAAACTTGATGAAAGCGAACGGGATAGGTTTGAACTCAATGGATAAAGAGCTGCGTCTCCAGGTCTATCTCGCCCATTGTGGTGTAGCAAGCCGCCGGGCATCGGAAGCGCTCATCCTTTCGGGAAGGGTTACCGTGAATGGAATGGTCGTAACTACGCTGGGGACCAAGGTTCATGCCCGGGATGTGGTTTTGGTGGATGGTAAGCCGGTCTTTTTAGAACAGAAAAAACGATATATTGCCCTTCATAAACCAGCGGGCTATATCTGCAGTGCCAGCGATCCCCAGGGCCGTCCTTTGGCTCAGGACCTCCTGCCTCCTGACATAACAGAACGGGTTTACACTATCGGACGCCTCGATTACCGTTCTTCTGGGCTGATCCTTTTTACCAACGATGGGGACTTTGCAGCTGCCCTTGGACATCCATCTACAGAGCTCGAAAAAGAATATATAGTTGACTCTACTGTACCCATACCAGATGCTACGATCGAAGCTTTTAGTAAGGGTATAGAAATCGATGGCGAACTATATACATGTGCCTCAATTGAACGATTGGGAAGAAAATCGGTACGGATCGTGCTTATCGAAGGTAAAAACAGGGAAATCCGTCGGGTGTTTTCTCATTTTCACCTGCACCCTGAAAAACTGCATCGGATCCGTATAGGACCGCTTATGCTGGGAACGCTCCCTGAAGGTAAAGGCCGTGCCCTTTCGGTTGAAGAACTACGGTCTTTTGAACCATATTTGGCAGCTTATAAAAGAAGGAGACAATCTCATGGTCATCGCGATTGATGGACCGGCGGGATCCGGAAAAAGCACCATAGCCCGCTTGTTGGCAGAACGCCTGAACTTCACCTATATCAACTCAGGAAATCTGTATCGGGCAATTACCCTCCGGTGTTTACGGAAACATATCAGCCCCACAGATCCGGAGAAGGCCCTTGCCTGTGCCAGGGAAGCCTATATCGATTATCAGGGACAGCAGGTGCTCCTGGATGGTGAAGTGGTGGATAGTCTCCTTCACAGCGATGAGATTGATGCCTGGGTTGCTCAGCTCTCTGCGATTGTACCTATCCGTCATGTGGTGAACGATCTAATCCGCAAAATAGCCCAGGGCAAACATGTGGTAGTCGAAGGCAGGGATATCACCACCGTGGTATTTCCCGATGCAGAATATCGGTTCTTTCTGGATGCGAGCCCCGAATCCCGTGCTCGGCGGCGGTATTTGCAGGGTATATCTCAGCTAAGTCTGGAAGAAATTGCCGACGGTATTCGTAAACGGGATGAGATTGATCGGAACAAGGCCGAAGGAAGCCTTAAAATTGCCGATGGAGTAGTCTATTTGGATACATCGGACTTGACCATTGAGCAAGTTTATGACAGATTGATAGAGAAAATTCAGATATAAGGATCAATTATGGGTCAGATGGAAGTGGAAATGGATGAGTCTAAAAACTCCGCGGACAACATCCAGACACAATTACAGGAAGAGTATCTTAAATCCCTCGAACAACTTGAAGAGGGCCAGCTAGTCGACGGGTATGTCATTCAGGTAACCCCAGACCAGGTATTCGTCGATGTAGGCTACAAGTCGGAGGGAAAGATCCCGATAGCGGAGTTCACTGAAGTCCCGAAGGTTGGGGATACCGTTTCTGTCGTGCTGATTACTAAAGAAAACAAGCATGGCGAAGTCATTGTGTCAAAGCAAAAAGCGGATATTAAAGTTTTCTGGAAAAACCTTCGGCAAGCTTTCCAGGATCATGTTCCTGTGGAAGGGGTTATCGAGAAAGTAGTCAAGGGCGGCTATGATGTTAATCTGGGCGCAGGCGTAAAATCCTTTCTCCCCATCAGCCAGTCCGATGCTAACAAGGTTGATAAACCAGAAAAGCTCCTTGGGGTAAAATCCAAATTTTATGTTGAACGGCTCTATTCCGATGGCAAGGTTAACATTGTGGTTAACCGCCGCAAATGGATGGAAGAAGAAGTCGAAGCCCGTCGGCAAGCCTTTTTTGCCAATACTCAAATTGGAGACGAAGTAGTCGGTACGGTGAAGAGCTTTACCTCCTTCGGAGCTTTTATCGATTTAGGCGGTTTTGATGGGCTACTCCATATCAATGATATGAGCTGGGGCCATGTAACTCGTCCCAAGGATTTTGTAAAGAAGGGGCAGGAAATCCGTCTTAAGGTTATCCGGATCGATCCCGCTGAAAAGCGTATCAACCTGTCCTTAAAGCATTTTACCGATGATCCCTGGGTGCATTTCGAAGACAAGTATCATGTTAATGATATTGTAAAGGGCAAGGTTACCAAGCTCACCGATTTTGGTGCCTTTATCGAGCTTGAAGAAGGTATTGAGGGCCTCGCCCATATTTCTGAATTCTCCTGGGTAAAGAAGATTCAGAAGCCCGAAGAGATGCTGAAAATCGGTGACGTCGTAGAATGCATGATCCTCGGTTATGATCTCCAGGCAGGTCGGGTATCCCTGGGCCTGAAACAGGTAACAGAGAATCCCTGGACCAGCATCACCGAACGCTATCCCGTTGGAACCAGGCTTACCCGTAAAGTGGTAAAACTGACCAATGCGGGCGCCTTCATCCAGCTGGAAGAGGGTATTGATGGCTTCCTCCATGTGGATGATCTTTCCTGGACCAAGAAGGTAAAACATCCGGGAAGCGAACTGCAGGTAGGACAGGACGTTGAGGTTATGGTGATCGCCTGTGAACCGGAAAACCGCAGCATTCGTCTTGGTATTAAACAGCTCACCGATGATCCCTGGAAATCCTTTGCAGCAACCTACAAAGTTGGTTCTCCCATTGAAGGAGAAGTATCTTCAGTAACCGATTTTGGAGTTTTTGTACGTGTTCCCGGTGGGATCGAAGGTCTTATTCATAAATCGAACCTTACCGAAAATCGGGAAGAAGATCCTGATGAAGCCTTAAAAAAATATAAGGTCGGTGATACAATAAAGGCTGTAGTGCTTGAACTTCAGCCAGACAAACAGAAGGTAGCCTTTTCTATTCGAGATTATCAGAAAAAGGTTCAAAGGGAAGCAATTTCCCAGTATATGGCTGAAACAGAAACAAATGAATCTACCTTTACCCTTGGAGATATGTTAAAATCCAGGGATTCTAAGTAAGGTAATGAGCCAAAGGACATGCTGGCATCGATCGACGTCCAAAAGTTCAATACTCTGATAGAGATTAATACTCTTATCAATTCGAACTATTCGGATGTTCGATCCTTGCTAACGCAGATCCTCGAATCGGCTACCCGTCTTTGCGAAGGGGAGGCTTCTAGCATCCTCTTGGTAAACAAACAAGATAATAAGCTTTATTTTGAAATCGCCCTAGGAGCTAAAGGCGCAGCGGTAAAAAAATATTCCCTTAATATGGGGGAGGGTATTGCCGGATGGGTGGCTCAACATAACACATCAATTATTGTCAACGATGTGGAAAATGACAGCCGACACTTGGCTGAAATATCAAAAAATATAGGATATCCATCCCGGACTATGCTTGCAGTTCCGATGCGTATGAAAGATGAATGTATCGGAGTTATTGAGCTCATCAATAAAAAAAATGGAAAATATTTTACCCAGGATGATTTGGAATGGCTTGAAATATTTGCAAACCAGGCAGCTTTAGCAATACAAAATGCCCGGAGCTTTGAAAAGGCACAGGAAGAGATTCATTTTTTGCAGGATCAGATTCAGACCGATAAGGGGTATCATACCCTCATTGCTTCGAGCCCAGTCATTCTTGAAAAACTGGAAATTATCGATCGGGTTGCCAAGACTGATTCTTCGGTCCTGATTTTAGGTGAAAGCGGGGTAGGTAAGGAGCTTTTTGCTGAACAAATCCATCTCAAAAGCAGTAGAAATCAGGGGCCCTTTGTTCGGGTCAATTGTGCGGCCCTCCCGGAGGGACTCCTCGAAAGCGAACTCTTCGGTCACGTAAAAGGAGCTTTTACCGACGCTGTTCAAAATCGCCGTGGACGATTTGAAATGGCCGATGGCGGGACCATTTTCCTTGATGAAATCGGGGACTTACCCCTAAAACTTCAGGCAAAACTACTCAGGGTGATCCAGCAAAAATCCTTTGAAAAAGTTGGTTCTGATACCACTATTAAGGTTGATGTTCGTATCCTTGCCGCAACCAATCGGGATATTGAGGCTCTTGTAGAAAAGGGTGAATTTAGAAGCGATTTGTATTATAGACTGAATGTATTGCCCATTTATATCCCACCACTTCGACAGCGGCCAGAGGATATTCCGGAACTTGCCAATTTCTTTCTGAAAAAATTCAGTAGAGAAACGAAGAAACAGTTTGATGGTTTTTCTGACGAAGCTATGGAAATTATGCTTTCCTACAGTTGGCCTGGTAATGTACGAGAACTGGAAAATTGCATAGAGCGAGCCTGTGTCATCAGTAAGGATCGATGGATAAAAGCTGAAGATCTTTTATTGCGGAATATGCAGCATAGTCCTGCCATGTCTGAGCAACGAAATTTAAAGAATGCTCTCACTGTTTTTAAAAAACATTATATTAAAAAGGTTCTCGAAGAAAATAACTGGAATCAAACTGAGACTGCGAAGGCTCTGGATATTCAGCGGACCTATTTATCCCGTCTGCTTAAAGAACTTGATATTGTAAACCCCAAGGAGTAGGACATCATGGAAAAGGCATCTGAAAATAAGGAAACGATTAGTTTTTCCGCTAAAGTTATTAATTTTATTCAGAGAAATCGAATGATACTGTTCGGGATATTGGGAGGTATTATACTCTCGGTTATTGTGCTGGTGGTGGCTATTGCTATCATCGATGCAACTAAGGTGCAGGCTATTGAACAGGTTGAGTCCTTTTCAGAACGGTATGATAAAATTCGTTTTGAATCGGATGACGCTAAAAAGGATAAGGAATTATCTGCACTTGTTGATGAATTAAAGTCTTTTGCTGCGTCTCACTCTGCCTATGCAGGGGCACGGGCTTTGAATATTCTGGCTGGTATTTACGCAGATAAGAAAGAATGGGCTGAAGCAGAAAAAGCCTGGGCTGCTATAGTGGATAAACTTCCCAAGAGTTATCTTGCACCGGTCGCACTTTATAACGCTGCAACTGCTGCAGAAGATCGGGGGGATTTTGTGAAAGCGATAGAACTTTATACCAAGGCAGTAGATTCCTATGGTGACGATTTTCCCCTGGCACCCCGTGCTTATTTTGCTATCGGTCGACTGCAGGAAACTCAGAAAAACAATACGGGAGCAATTGCAGCCTATCAAAAAATGGTAGAAAAATGGCCCACTGATAATTGGACAAAACTTGCTCAGAGCCGTATACTTTTTATAACCGCTAATCAAAAGTGAGGTACCTATGGCGAGAAAACGAGCAAAAATATTTGAAACCAAATATTTCGGTTTCATCATTGGTTTGTTTGTATTTCTCGTCATATTTCTGCTTGATATCAGTACCTCTATTTTTACCAATCTCAATACAAAGGCTACAGACCTACAGTTTTTTCTAAAAGGGCTTACTACTGCTACCAGTGTTCAGGAAGGGGTTACCGTTACAGAAAAAAATCCAAAAATTTCTGATGACATCATTATCGTAGGCATTGATTCAAGAAGCCTCGCCAAATTTGGAAAGTGGCCATTTCCCCGTTCAATCCATGCAAGCCTTATCGATTCCTTTACCCGAATAAAGGACCAGGGATCACGTGAATCATCAATATTTCTTGACGTTTTTTTTATAGAAAGCGACCGAAAAGCTGCAGAGGATGCCCGCCTGATAGCCAGCATAGAACAGGCTCAGACCGTATTTATCGAAACACTGCTTGATGTTGGCATTTCAGATTATTCAAGTCATGAAATAATGCTTAAACGTCAAGCTGTATTATTTGAACGATTTCCAGGATTTAAAAATGTAAGCGGTTCCTGGCAGGAAATGAGAGATTTTATGAGCGTTCAGGCACCACTGATACCTTATAGCAAGGTTGTTGCTGGGTATGGACATGCTAATTATGTACAAGATGTTGATCAGATATATCGACGTCAGGCGCTTATAACAAAATTAAGTACTGAAATTGAACAGATACCTTTTAAGAACCTGCAAATAGGGTTTACAGTTGATCAAAGCCAGTATGAACGTCTCGTCTGGTATGATACAAAGGGTTTTGTTCATAATATTATTACCCCTATCACAAAGGAAACCTTAGCTAGACTTGAAAAAGAATTGGCTACATCATCACCGCCTGTTATCATTGATACAGATGGTGATGGAAATCCCGATGAACAGTACTATTTAGTAAGAAAAATTAAGGATTACTTTGTACCAGCAATAACCTTAAGTCTTGCATGTAGATATTTTGGAGTAGACCCATCAGAACTTACTGTGGAAATCGGCAAGCATATTATTATTCACAACCCAACCGTTAGAGATGCAAAGACTGGCCAAAGAATTCCTTATAGTATTCCCGTCGGTAAAGATCAGTTTGATAAAGACGGAAACCTTGTTAAAGCCGCTCCCAGAAAGGTGCTCTCTGAAATAAAAATCCCTATTAACGAAAACGGTGAAATGGTTATTAACTATATGGGATATAGATCTTCTACTGCATTAGATGGGTACAGAACCTTTCCAGTGAGGTCCTATGCCAGTTATGCAGAGCGTGCCCCAGGACCAAACCCTGAAACCTGGCCAAAAACAAAAGCAGTAGATAATAAAATTCTTATGGTGGGCCCTTTTGCAGATGGTATTGCTCAGGATGAAAAACCAACACCTTATGGCCTCATGTATGGTATAGAAATACATGCTAATGCATTAAACACCATATTGATGAACAATTTTCTCATTCCTGCACCAAAATGGGTTGAGTATATCATTTTACTGACATTCATTTTGATTATCTGTTTTTATACATCTCGATATTCCACACTATGGGGATTTGTATCAGTTCTAATTGGTCTTATCATACTATTTTTAGGTATCTCTATAATATTTGAAAGAAATAATGTGGTAATAGATTTCCCTAAACCTGCAATTGCCATGCTTCTGTCTTTTGTTGCTGTTGTGTCTTATAGGGCTATGACTGAAGAGCGAGATAAAAAAATGATTCGTGCAACCTTTGGTAAATATGTTAGTCCTAAAGTTGTTGATCAGATTTTGGAAAATCCGCCTGAACTTGGTGGTGTGGATAAAGAACTGACTGTTCTCTTTTCAGACATTCGGGGCTTTACTACCTTATCTGAAAATATGACCCCACAGGAATTGGTCAATCATTTAAATGTCTATTTAACTGCCATGACAGACCTCATACTTGAATATGGTGGCACCTTGGATAAGTATGTTGGTGATGAAATTATGTGCTTCTGGGGAGCTCCGTTACCACAGGAAGATCATGCCATACTGGCATGTAAATGCGCCCTGCGGCAAATGGAAAAATTACAAGAATTAAACGAGCAATGGCCAGAACATAAACGGATTAACATTGGTATAGGTCTTAATTCAGGAATTATGACTGTGGGCAATATGGGGTCCCCTGGACGAATGAATTATACCCTTATGGGTGATAATGTGAATCTAGGAGCCCGTCTGGAAGGTACCAACAAGCAATATGGAACGGGAATTATTATCAGTGAATTTACCTATGGCCTTGTAAAGGATCACTTCATTGTCCGAGAACTGGATAATATTAGGGTAAAAGGAAAAAATAAGCCCGTTCTTATCTATGAACTGATTGATTCCATTGATTCCTTGGATCCACCGGCCCTAGAAACTGGTAAGGGAAAAAAGGGTAGGGGATAAAAGCGCTTCATGAAATCATGCAGATTCTTTTCTAGGTTTCTTTTAGTATTTTATATTTTTATTATTAGTTCCTGTGGACTAGAAAATTATATTTATCTAGCTCCCGTTACTGCAATAACAGCTCAAAATGATAGCATTACAGTAAACTTACCAAATGGAGATCAACCGAGTTTGTATTTTAAAGGATATAAAATTTATTATAAAATATATACAAGTGAAAAAACATTTACATCTGTTATAACGAGTGCCAATTTTTCAGATATTAATAAAATTATGGCTTCAGATTTTTCAAAAATTGCACCATATCTTTCGACAGATTCGGTAACTTCTATTAATATGGATGTATTTTTTAGTAGTAACAGCAATGGTCTCAATTTTTATCCTTTATATGTGAATAATAATAATATAGCAGTATTACTGGATGGAACCAATAGTGCTTTTTCATTAAAAAAAGAAGATAATGGGTTATCTATAACTATTACAACATCATATACATTACAACGAAGTATTACAAATTATCCCGGGTTTATTTATAACAGCTCAGATATTTCTGATGATAGTGATGTGGCTGACCTTGATAATGATACTACAGCGTATGTGCTCTTTTTTATCTTTGCATACGGTGTTGATGAATATGGTTCATCTATATTCAGTAGACCATCTATGCTTGGAGTACTTCAATTACCAAATGCATCATAAATAGATTGTTATGAAAAAAATTAATAAAAAAGGATTCTATTTAAATAAGGGAAAAGTTTAAAAACTGAACTTAAAAAGGCCACCTTTATACTAAATACTAATACACATTACTATGCATAATGTATATTCTGTCTACTATAAGTTATTTCAAATAAATATTGTTTCAATTATTAATTATCATTTCTGCTTTCAATGCTCCGCGGCATACAAATTCTTGTAACGAGTGAAATAATCAGTATAAGAACCTAATCCATCATCTGCTAATACAGTGATTCTTGTTAAATCCAATAAAGATTTTGTAGGATCATGTAAAAAAGATTCACGAAAATGTTTATCATCACTAGATTTCACATCGATAAAACCATCATTAGTCTTGTATCGATATCCCCATAACAATGAAGGGCTTGTATACTTTTTTGACCCCTCTGGAATTGATACAAGCATCGCTTGCAGTATTCTAATATCTTTAGGTAAGGCTTTATTTACCTTATGTATAAAGTCTGTAACATTAAAAGGATCGATAATTTCAATTGTTGCAATTTCTCCTAATGCTGTAACACCTAAAGACAAAGGAGCTGCAATATCGAGACGCGGCAAAGGATTAAAACCTTCAGTGAATTGAATTGGTAAGGCTGCTCGTATAAAGGCCTTAGAAAATGTTTCGACAAGACTTAAATGAGGAATAAAGATCGCGGTTCGTTCTTTAGAAAAGGAAAAAACTATTTTATAGGCACTCTTTTTACGAATTATTGTTTTCAGTACAACATCCTGATTATTTTCAGAAAGATTTATATTATAAACACTGTTGCGATGTATACTATTTTTAACAATATTTACTTCATTACCACATATTCCGCAATTATGATTGCAATATTCTAGACATGTTGATGTTAATTCTGATGACAGTGATTTGTTAAATTCTTGTAATAAAAATGCTTTAGATGTTCTGCTATATACTGTATCCCAGGGTAGTACACTATCGGTTGAAAAACCTGCAAGAATTTCATCTATAATTTTTTTATTTTTTATTAATATTGATTTCCATATATCTCTCTTAAAATAATCATCCCATGCATCAAGCCTACAACCGGCACTAAATGCCTGTTCAATGATTTCCCCTACCCGTTCATCACCCCGTGATAAAATTCCTTCTATAATAGATATAAAAGGATCATGGGTACTTATTTTAAAACCCAAAGGCCGTAAGGTGTCTCGTATATATTTTAATTTCTTTTCTGCTAATGCTTCGCTAATTTGTGGAACCCATTGATATGGGGTATGTGGTTTTGGGATAAAGGTTCCAATATTTACATGTATATGCACTCCTGTATTTTTATAGATATCTAGTAAAAAAGAAACTATTTCCTCTTCTTCATGGTTATTTTCGTATCCATTTTGAAAATCACCTATAGGTAGACCAATCATAAAATAAAATTTTGCACTTTTCCATCCATGTTTTTTTGCTTCTTTTAATATAGAAATTACATTTTCCCGAGCTACTTCTTTATTTAATGATAACTGCCAGGCATCTCGGGGGGTTTCTATTGCAAAGGTTAGCCCACTTTTTCTAGTCTCAGCAATTTGTTCTAATAAAGGTAATGAAAACGTAGAGACTTTTAATGATGGCAATTGAAATGAGATATGTCTATTTTTATATTTATGATTTAAACGGTGTACCAATTCATTAATTCCAATAAAATCGCCAGATGAAAGTGAAGAAAGGGTTATTTCTCTATATCCAGCATTCGTTACAATTGACTCAACTTCTGCTTCAATCGTATCCAATGATTTCATTCGAGTAGGTCTATACCAGATACCTGCGTGGCAGAATCTACATCCATTGGGACAGCCGCGCATAATTTCAATTGTTCCATGATCCTGAACAACCTTAATTGAAGGTGTTGGAAGTGTAGCTACAATACGTGGTGATTTTGGAAAATTGATATCAATATGTCGTTTTGCTCTTTTACCAGGGACCCAGATAGCTTCATCAGCCTTTATCATTTCAAGAATACCGGTACGATTACACCCTGCCCGTTTAGCATCTCTAACATTTTCTATGAGTTTAAAAAATGCATCTTCTGCCTCACCAATCCAGACTGCATCAATAAATTCCTGATATGGGATTGGATTCGATGCTGCAGGTCCGCCAATGATTATAATCGGATGTTGTTCTGTTCTATCTTGTTTTTTTATCGGAATCCATCCACTCTGTAAAATAGATAGCATTCCGGTAACACCTAACTCATATCCCAATGAAACACCTATAATATCGAGCTGGTATAGTGGTCGATACACATCGAGTGTATAAAGGGGAAGTTTTTTTTCTTGTAATAATTTTTCAAAATCAGGAGCAGGAGCAAATACACGATCGCAGGAAACATCTTCGAGTTGATTTAAGTTGTTATACAATATTTTAACTGCCTGATTAGACATCCCAATCTCATAAAGATCTGGGAAGGCAATAGCCATTTTTACAAGCTTATGATCATGATTATATACCCCATATTCTCCACCGATATAGCGGCCAGGCTTTTCGATACATAAAAAATCTTTACCAATTTCTTTAAGAGGATCAATGGTACAATTCTCTGTTATCAATGTTCAAACCTTCTCACATAAATACTTAAGGCAATCCCTATTCCTATAAAAGCAGATAGCAATGAAGAGCCACCATATGAAAGAAATAGTAAAGGAATACCTGTTATAGGCATAATCCCCATTGTCATACCTACGTTGATTAAAAAATGAAATACAAGCATACCCGAGAATCCCGCCACTATGTATGCACCAAATAAATCAGATGTAGTTTTCATGATATTCAATAGTCTCAGTACAATCAATAAAAACAATGCAAATAAAAGCAATCCACCAATGAATCCCATTTCTTCTGAAAATATTGAAAATATAAAATCAGTACTTTGTTGTGGTAAAAAACGATAATGACTCTGTGTACCTTGTAAGTATCCTTTTCCTAAAACCCCACCAGAACCAATAGCAGTAATTGATTGTATGATGTTCCACCCAGATCCTTTTGGGTCAATATAAGGATCTAAAAAAACTATAAGCCGCATGATTTGATAATCTTTCAAAACCTTATGAGCAGCAAAGGATACTAAGAGTGCAATAATAAAAAGTGATAAAAAATATACAATCCAATAAAAGTAATCTTTTCTATATCTCTTATAGCCGTACCAGGCAATACCAGAAATCAATAGCATAGCAAGTTCCAAGATGCTCACAATTTTTATATTTTGAAACATCTTCAAAAATGGTAATGCTCCTTTTAATATATATAGTTGCCAAAGTGGTAAAATAGTAAAAAATCCCACTAAACCTATTAGTAATATTGTATATACAATATAGCGTCTTGTAATGCCAGCAATAAAACAGGTGGCTAAGAATATGGGTATAAAAACTAACGCAGTACCAAGATCAGGCTGCAGCAAAATAAATAACATTGGCATTCCAACAATAATGCTGGCTACTACAAATCGTTTCAAATGTTCTTCTGATCTATGAGAATTCTCTAAGTATTTTGACAATATAATTATAGTAGCTATTTTTAAAAATTCAGAAGGCTGAATACCAAAGTTTCCAAATCCAATCCAGGCTCTTGCACCATTTACAAGCTTTCCAAAAAAGATAGTATATAATACTAATAACAGAAAAAATACATAGAAATATTCTGCATAATCATATAGTCTACGATAGTCGTACATAATAAGGAATGCAATTAACACTAAGCCTATAATAGAAAATATAATTTGTTTTATATATTCATTACTAATTAATATACCTGAAGAATTCACACCTGATGAATAGATCATCAGAATTCCAAATAGAGTAAGTATTAGAGTTGAAAGTAATAAAGATACATCTATTTCCGTTAACCTTTTATAATTCATTCTCTACGTTCCCTTGGAGACATAAGATATTGTAATCCTAACGTTTTTACTGCATCTTCATATGTTTGTTGTGCAAAGATTCCTTGAAAAATGATAGCTGATGCATATGGTGCCCACCATTCCCAGGTATTGCTTGCTTCGACGATAACAGATACTACAATCTGTTCATCAGGATTATCCGAATTATAGGGAGCATAAGCTGCAAACCATGAATGCCATCGATCTGACAAACCTACTTCTCCTGTTCCTGTTTTTCCAGCAACCTGCACTGACTTAATATTCATAGGAAAACGAGCAGTTCCTTCTGTAATAACAGAACGCATATTATTCCGAACTGTTTGGAATATTTCTTTATCAATATCACTTTGATGTAAAACAGTAGGCCTTATAGTTTTTATAATGGCTCCTGAAACAGGATCTCGGATCTCTTTGAGAAGATGTGGTTGGTATATTGTTCCGTTATTGACAACCATGGCAACCATATTAGCCATCTGTAATGGTGTTACCAAAGTATATCCTTGTCCAATAGACATATTCATAGTATCACCGGCTAGCCATTTTTCATGGAATCTCCGATCTTTCCACTGAGGGGTGGGAACAAAACCTGGGATTTCTCCTGGAATATCTACATCTGTCAATTCACCATATCCAAAATCTTTAGCATAATTTACTATACGTTCTACTCCTAGATAATCTCGGCCAGTGACCCAAAAATAAATATCACATGATTGGGCTAAGGCTTGTTGTAAATTTAAATATCCATGACCTGGTTTATGAATCCAACATTTCCAAACCCGGTTACCATAGGATATTTCACCTTTACATTCTATAGTTTTTTCAGGAGGATATGCTTTTTCATTAAGAATTGCAGTAGACATGATAATTTTAAAAGTAGAGGCTGGCGGATAACTTGATTGAATAGCCCGATTTAAGAGAGGTTTTTTTGGGTCTTCTAATAATTGTTGATATGCAACCGATGCATCATTTTTATTAAAAAGATTAGGATCATACCATGGATAGGAAACCATCGCTAGGATTTCTCCTGTGCTTGGTTTTAAAATTACCACAGCACCCATTCGTTCTCCAAGGGCTTTTTCTGCCAAGGTTTGCATGGATCTATCGATGGTAAGAACGAGATTTTTCCCCATTTCAGGGCTTTCTTTAATAGTATTGTCTAGTCCGGATACTTTTTTGCCTCGGACATCAACAATTTTTATTTCTCGACCATTTTTCCCTCGTAAGAGTTCATCATATTGCTTTTCAATTCCTGCTTTTCCTATAATATCACCGGCCTGATAGCCCTTGTTATATAATAACTTTAGTTCATCTTTTGTAATATCTCCAACATAGCCAATAATATGAGCAAGACTTCCAGTATCTACATAATTACGAATAGGATTAGAACGCCAGCTAACTCCAGGTAATTCATTTTTTCGTTCAGCAAGCTTCGCAATCGATTGAAAGGGTACGTTAATTGCAATATCCACCGGCTGATACATTTTATAATATTGGGGGGGAATTTTAGTATCTATTGTTTTTTTAGAAATACCAATAATATCAGCAACATTTTGAAAAACAGTTGGCATAGATTCTTTAGGAATTTCCGCCGGTGTAATTTGTACTGCAAAAGAATCGATATTAAGAACAATCGGTTGATTAATGTTACGGTCGAAAATTTCACCACGCTGGGCAGGAATAATAGAAACCCGTTGAGTTATGTTTGCTGCTTTTGAACGGTATAAATTTCCAGAGATTATTTGCATGCTAAATAATTTTATTGCATACAATATAAATATGATAATATACAAAATTTGTAAAAAAACAATTCTTTCAGCAGGTCGTTCTTCACCGGTCGGAAATTTAAGCGACATCAATTTTCCTTTCTAGACATCAAAATCTTCTTAAACAATTTTAAAAAAGCAAAAACAAAAGGCCCAGAAGCAGCATTAATAGCTACCTCTATCCACAACATATTGTTGGTAAAATGATAAGCCGGGGTATTTGCATTAAATAAGAAATGTATAATGGCAATAATTATTGCCTTAATAATCGTTGCACCAGCACAAAGCAAGGCTGGGAAAATGACAATATCTAAAAAAAAGGTGCCTTTGAGTAAACCAACCAAAGATCCAATAATTGTTCGGCTTAGGGCATTAAAACCAAAAGGAGCAAATGAAAGAAAATCTAAGAAAATACCAGATACAAACCCTGTGATTTGTCCAGTCATCGATCCATTCACATATGATACATATACTAATATAATCAACGCTAAATCTGGGATAACATGAAAAATTGCAATTTTCGAGAGCAAACTTGATTGAATTATTCCTGCTATTATGATTAAAACAGTAGCCCATCCAACAGTTCTACTCATTATCGGCTCCTGTATTGCTTCTTTCAATAACAAAGACATATTCTAACCGTGAAAAATCTATGGAACTTTCCAATTCTACTGTTAATGATGTCTCATATTCCTGGAATATAATCCTTGAAACACGGCCGATTTCGATTCCTTTTGGGAATATTCCACCAAGACCACTGGTAATAACCCTATCCCCATATTGAATTTCATCTTTTGCTCTTTTTTTAATATATTTCATAATGAGAGGGCTCGTTACATCACCCTGTCCGGATACAATACCCTCATACAATGAGGGGGTAAACCTGGCTGATACAAAAGAATTAGCGTCATAGACAGGCAATACCATACTTTCATGACGGCCAACCTGCACTACCAAGCCTACAAGCCCCTGAATACCGTCTTGAAAAGCAATAACAGCCATATTTTTCTTTATACCTTCCTTTATACCCTTATCGATTACAAAGGAAGTAAATAGATTATCCGGATCTTTTCCAATTATCTGTGCTGGAATATGCTTGTATGTAATATTTTGTGAAAAATTAAGTTGTTTTTTTAAATTGATATTTTCCTGCTCAATATCGGCAGCACTTCTGGCTAATTGTTCATATCGTTCTAATTGTTTTGTTAATTGATCATATTCCTGTTTGAGTCGACGTAGTTCTTCAATTGAAAGAATTGTCTTTTGAACATACAATGTAATTCCATGTATTGCTCCACGAAATCCTGAGAACAGAGAAAAACCGACATCTCGAACATCAATTACAAAACTTCGAGTAGAGAAGAGCAAGCAAGAGAATGACACCGTAACAAGTGCAATAAACACATAGAGTGTATTATTTGACCGTTTTGGGTTCGGTCCATTCATTGGTAAGGGCATGCCTTTTTTTATCCGTTCAAATTGTCATAAATGCTTCTAGTATTATCAAACCCTTTTGCATATTCAAAATATTTGCCTGCACCAAGGGCGACACAATCCAAAGGCCTTTCTGCAAGTATTACAGGAACCCCGGTTTCCTTTGAAATAAGCTTGGGGAGTCCCTTTAAAAGAGACCCGCCACCGGTCATGACAATACCCCGTTCAACAATATCAGCTGCAAGTTCAGGAGGGGTCTGTCCTAGTGTACGTTTTATTTCTTCAATAATTTGAGTAATCGGGTCTTTCAATGCTTCCCGAACCTCCACCGAATCGATTTCCAATCGTCGGGGAAGACCAGTAATTGCATCGGTTCCTTTAATCTCTACTTTTTCTATCGTTTTATCAGGGGACGCATTACCAATTTCTATTTTTAGACGTTCAGCAGTTTGTTCTCCGATAATGAGGTTATGAACACTCCGAACATGTTTAATAATCGCTTCATCAAACTCATCTCCACCTAATCGGATTGCATTGGTTACTACCATTCCTCCTAGAGATATCACCGAAATTTCAGTGGTGCCACCGCCAATATCACAGATCATGTGTCCAGCAGGTTCAAAAATAGGAATGTCAGCACCGATAGCTGCCGCAAGACTTTCTTCAATGACTTTTACATCCCGGGCTCCGGCTTTATAGGCACTTTCTTCGACAGCTCTCCGTTCAACCTCAGTTATACAGGATGGAACACCAATAACCATTCGTGGTTTTATAAACCAGTGACGAGGAAGCACTTTAGAAATAAAGTATCGAATCATCTTTTCAGTAGTTTCAAGATCTGCAATTACTCCATCTCTCAGGGGACGAATCGCAATAATATCACCAGGAGTTTTCCACAACATACGTTTAGCATCTGCCCCAACGGCTACAACTTTTTTAGTTCCCCGTTCCACAGCAACGACCGAGGGTTCATTAATGACAATACCCTTTCCGCGAACGTAGATGAGTGTGTTACAGGTACCTAAATCTATTCCAATATCAGATGAAAGATTGTCAAAAAGATTTCCGCGAGCCATATACATCCTCCGGTTTACATACTGAGCCGATTTCGAGCCGGCCCGTGGTTTGGATCTATTTTAAGGGTTTTGCGCCATTCAGATCGAGCCTTAATCGCATCACCAAAATTGGCATAAAGTTCTCCAAGCTGAAAATGGGCTTCTGCATTTTGATCGTTATTGGCAATAATTGCAAGGTACTGATCCATCGCTTCTTGTTGTTTCCCTTCAGAAACAAATAAAGAGGCCAGAGATAAACGAGCCTTGGATCTTAGATCATCATCCTTGGTGCTTTCTATACATCGATACAAATAGGCCTTTGCATTATCATAATCGCTTAGGCCTATATAAGATGTAGCTATTGCTAATAATAACACATCTGATGGGTCTTTTTCAGGTTGTAAAGCCTCTGAAAAAGCTACAACACTATTTCTATAATCTTTTACGGAAGCATAAGCAAGGCCTAAATATTCGTATAAATCAGGAGCCGAATATCCAAGTTTTTTCGCTTTTTCTAAATAGAGAATTGCAGAATCAGCATAAGCTGGGCCACTTTTAAAGTACGCCTTACCTAAAACATAGGGGATTCTTCCGTCCTTAGATTTTGATTTATAAAGAAGTACTTTCCTTAGGGATGAAATACAATCATCATAATAAACCTGAGCATCCTGAGGTGCAGTTTGGGATTCTGCAACTTGGAATGCTGAAAAACCATACATAATAAGTAAAAAGGTATCTAAAGGTTTTTTTTGTAAATCACTTTTTACTCTTTGTAAAACATCTTCATAACGGCCATTATTCCATAGAGATAGTAAATAATCTCTATTATTAATTTGTTGAAGGTGATGATTACGAATAATTACAATAGTAAGGAATGTTATAACCAACAACATTACACCCAAAATACTTTTTTTAATTATCCGTTTTTTGAGTATACTTGCAGAATATGATGAACGAGGATGAGAAAACATAACTGCTAAGATATAACCGTTTTTTTTTAAAAAAGTCAACTTAAAAAAAACGATGGATCCATAAGCCGGGTTCTGTCAAACGGTTTCGGATACCGAAACCGTAGGATTGCCATCTATCTCGCAGTATTGTTACCAATACTGTCAACGCAGTTTACCCACGGAGTAACGAAGGGGCCCTTCATTCCGTTGCTCAACTTTGCTCCTGATGAGGTTTGCCGTGCCATACCTGTTACCAGATATGCGGTGGGCTCTTACCCCACCCTTTCACCCTTACTGATCGTAAAATCCATAGGATTTTACGATGTAGCGGTATACTTTCTGTTGCACTGTCTGTCTTATAAAAGACGAAAGTCTTTTATAAGCCCGGGAATTACCCGGCATCATGCCCTACGGAGCCCGGACTTTCCTCTTGAATTATTGGTCAACCAATAATCAAGCGGCAATCGGATCCATCGAATACAACTAGCTATTTATTCATCATACTCTATATCAACTTTATCGTCTTCTTCTTCCTCGTCTTCTTCCTCTTCTTCATCATCCATATCGAGGTCATCAAGGTCAGAAAGACTGCCCGAATCTTCATCATTAAAGAAATCCTGTTCATCCTGTTCAGATTCCTCATAATAAAGAATACGGGAACAATAGGGACAGAAGATAATCTCTTCACCCATCCGAACCTGATTGGCAAATTGGGCTGGCAATATCATATGACAGCCATTACATACACCACCCTTTATAGGAACAATACCCAACCCCATTTTGTTACGGATAATCCGTTCAAACTTAAAGTATACTTCCGGATCCAAGCCAGGGGTAAGATTTTGTTCTTCCTGTTTCAGTTCTTCGATCTGAGCCCGTTTTTCTGCAATTTCTGCCTCAATACCAGCACGGCGTTCTACTAATTCCTTTTCGGTAGACTCAATCATTGTAGCATCAGATTGTAGTTCCTCAGCAAGAACTGATAGATTTTTTTCTTCCCGCTGAAGATCCTTGCGATATTGCTGCTCTTTTTCAGTAGCATCCTTTATTTCTTTATCCAGGGCTTCATACTCTCGCTGAGTAGTAATAGTATCCATATTGCGCTCCGCCCGCTCACGATTAGCTTCAGCTTCTGCAAGGAGCGTTTTGAACTGGGTCACGCTGGCTTTAATCCTGTCATATTCCTGATTTTTTTCGATAAAGGACTTCTTCAGCCGTGACAAAACGTCTTCCTGAGTAGTCAGAATCTTTGGAATTTCCTCAATTTCATGTTCCAGTTCAATTTTTAGTTTAAGGATATCTTGCAGAGTCCGCAATTTTCCAAATACATCTTCCATTACCATGCTATTCCCCTCAATTAGTGATCCAGATAATCCTTAAGCTTTCGGCTGCGTTTCGGATGACGAAGTCGCCGCAAGGCCTTAGCTTCTATCTGCCGGATTCGTTCACGAGTAACATTAAAATACAAACCCACCTCTTCCAGGGTGAGTGAATATCCATCATCGAGACCAAACCGCATTTTTAAAACTTCCTGCTCCCGAGGCGGCAAGGTCTGCAATACCGTACGCAGTTGTTCCTGCAATAAGGTGAATGCGGTCTGATTTGCAGGATTTTCAACATCCTTATCTTCAATAAAATCCCCAAGGAGCGAATCCTCTTCTTCACCGATAGGTGTTTCAAGAGAAATTGGTTCCCGAGCCACATTTTTAACTGATTTGACCCGCTGTGCTGTCCATCCGAGTCGTTCTGCGATTTCTTCATCCGTCGGTTCTCGCCCAAGGACCTGCATAAGCTGGCGAGATTCCCGTACAACCTTATTGATTTGTTCAATCATGTGCACTGGCACACGGATGGTTCGAGCCTGGTCTGAAATAGATCGAGTAATGGCTTGTCGGATCCACCAGGTTGCATAGGTTGAAAATTTGTACCCCTTTCGGTATTCAAATTTTTCTACAGCCTTGATGAGGCCAATATTACCTTCCTGAACAAGGTCAAAGAAATGGAGCCCCCTGTTAGTATATTTCTTGGCAATAGAGACAACCAGACGAAGATTAGCCTTAATCAGTCGATCCTTGGCACTCTTCATCATGATGCGGCCCCGGTTAATTTCTTTAGCCATTTTATTTATATTTTCAATTGGTTCTTCGAATTCAGCTTCCAGTTGGTGTAATTTTTTTTCCGTTACCTGAATGTGCCGAATTAATTCTTTTATTTCATCTGACTGAAGCCCTAGAGCTTCTTCAATACGATCCCGTTCTTCTTTAATGGTCAACCCGCGTCCTAGTGAACGAAGTTCTTTAACCGAACCGACCCTGAGACGTTTTTCAATCCGTTCCTGTTCTTTTTTATATTTTTTAATTTTTTTAGCAGCTTGGACAAACTTTTCAGAAAAACTGCTGATTTCTTCAGGATGTATTTCTGCATCAGCGAGGATGGGCATCATTTTTTGACGTAATTCGATCAATTCTGTGTTTTCAAAAATATCTCCACCCCGGGCGAGTATATGCCGCTTTATTTCCATATATTGCTTGAGATCAGGCCCTATTTGTTTTAGGGTTTCTCGATAGTACTGGTTCAATCGGCGCCGTTCAGCCATATACTCGGTCATTTCTTTTTTAGATAGATTCATTTCCCTAGGATCCTTTTTGGAGAAGGCCCTCTGGGCAATAGTATAATATTCAGGGATTATCATTCCGGATTTTTTTACAACCCGTTTTATTATATTTTCTCCCTCTTCCATTTGTTTGGAAAGCTCTACTTCTTGTTCAGCTGTTAACAGGTGTTCTTTTCCAATTTCACGAAGATACAGCCGAATGGGATCATCTACAGATGACTCTTTATCATTATAAACAAGTCGCTTCTTTTCGATTTCCTGCGCTTTCTGATCTTCAGTCTCTTCTTCTTCAGAAAGACTTTCTTCTTCAATGAGTTGCACATTATTTTCTTCTAACAGAGCAAGAACTTCCTCGATTTTTTCCGAATTGACGATATGTTCCGGTAAAAAATCTGAAAGTTCATCATAGGAGAGGCTCTTTTTCTCTTTTGCGTATTCGATCAGCTTCGCAACTGCGGGGTCAAGCTGCAATTCCGTCATTCCTAGTCTTCCTTAAGCCGATGTAATTCGGCATCTATATGAACTTTTTCAGACAAGAGTTCTTCTATCTGTTGTTCAGATTGGCGACTTCCTGTCCGCGCGGACCTGAGCCTAAGTATAATCTCTGCTCGCCGCCGCTCAAGGCGTTTTGCACGAATTCTTTTTATTCCATCTGATACAAGTTGTTCTGGTTTCTGTGAAAAGGCCTCAGAAGAAGCTTTTTCCAGAATAAAACGCCGAAGCTCCTCATCTTGTATCTGGACGAGCAATCCATCAATATCCTGAATATCGTTTCTATAACATTCTTCCAGGGCAATAAACAAGTCCTTTGCTCGTGGGTCTTCTACCTCCTCAATAGATAAGGATGCCCGCAACCGTGGATAGAGGCTACGGTTAGCTATTATAGCTAGCAACAGAAATAATTCATCATTCATCCGGATCGGAGCTTTAGATTGAAGTTTTTTTTCGGTATATGACTGATGAACAGCTACCCCCTTTTGGAAGTATTGATTAAAATCCCGTACAATTGCTGTCCTGTCAACACCAAAGCTGTCCGCAATGGCCCCCATGCATCCATCCCGAGAAACTTCGGAATCCAAAGTCTCAAGATACGGAAAAAAGAAGGCCACTGCTTGAGCAAGGCCTTCTGTATGAGTAGTATCGAATAGGGCTCGAGCTCGACCCACAAGATAATCGAAATCATTTATAAAACATTTTACATAATTTTGCAACGCCTCTGGACCATCTTCTTTTAAAATATCTGCAGGATCTTTGAAAATAGTGCTCTTTGCTCCTATTTTTTCCATAGTAACGATCTTACAACCAAGACCATTGCGCCGGCAGGTAAGTATTCCCTTGATAGTTGCAGCTTGTCCCGCGGGGTCATTATCGAACACTAAGTAGACTGTCTTTGCCCATTGCCTGA
Source organism: Gracilinema caldarium DSM 7334 (assembly GCF_000219725.1). GTDB lineage: Bacteria > Spirochaetota > Spirochaetia > Treponematales > Breznakiellaceae > Gracilinema > Gracilinema caldarium. The sequence continues at coordinate 1,582,887 of NC_015732.1, forward strand.
GTAATCGAGCCTGTTCGTCGGTAAAGGCAGTACCCAAGGGAGCAACAGCGGTTTGTACGCCTGCCTGATGAAGGGCGATGACATCCATATAACCTTCACAAATATGGACTTCCTCGGTTTTTCGAATATGAGGAAGTGCTAATTCAATAGCATAGAGGGTTTCCCGTTTTTTATATAAATCTGACTCCGGTGAATTAAGATACTTTGGACCATCACCTTGCAAAATCCGCCCGCCAAAAGCGACGGTTCTGCCCTTTCTGTCAGAAATGGGAAATATCAGTCGGTCAGTGAAAAAAGAAGACTGTGTATGCTGGCGTGAAAAGAGTCCACTCTTTTCAAGGAAGTCCTCTGAATACCCCTTAGACAGAAGAAAACGGTAAAGCCAGTGTCGGTGAGCCGGCGCATATCCCAATCTAAAGGTATTGATCATTTCATCTGAAATACCCCGTTCCTTAAGATAGACAAAGGCCTTTTTCCCTGCTTCGGTCGCTGTAAGGATATGATGAAAACTCACTGCTACCCGGCGGTATAATTCTGCCATATCTTCAAGCTGTTTCATTCGATTTGTTTCCTGAAGACTTGAAGAACCGGCCTCATATTTAACAGTGATGTTGAGTTTTTTAGCAAGCAATTCAAGGGTTTCAGGATAGGAAAGTTTTTCCTGTTCCATCACAAAAGAAATAATTCCTCCTCCCTTATGGCAACCGAAACAGTAGAAAAAATTCTTTTCAGGATCGACAGAAAAGGATGGTGTTTTTTCATTATGAAAAGGACAGAGCCCCCAATAGCGGCCGCCTTTTTTTTCTAGGCGTACATATTCTCCGATGATACTTACCGCATCGGCTCGCTGCTGTATTTCCTGTATGGTTTCTTCAGAAATGAAGCTCATTTATTGCCTGCTCTCCCTTTCACATAGAGAACACCAGCCTTCAGATGTTCATCCAGGGTTTTAGAAAAACGATGTCGTCCTTCATTCGGATCCACCAGGCGAAAATAGAGAAAATTGGTCTGGGCTGGATAGAAAACCGCCCGTAATGCTACAAGCCCGGGATTTGAGATAGGCCCAGGAGGCAATCCTGGTCTTATATAGGTATTATAGGGGTTTTGAATAGCAATATCCTTATAATACAAAACCTCCGGATGAGGTTTCCCCTGAATTTCCGAAATAACATATTCTACCGTTGCACAGGATTGAAGAGCCATGCCAATAGTAAGTCGATTATAGAATACGCTGGCCATAAGTGGTGCTTCATCATCAACCCGATATTCCCGTTCAATAATTGATGCAAGAATAACCTTCTCATGCAATTGTTGAGGTGATAACGACATGGCTTCTGGGTTTACCATTTTTAGTTTAGTAAAAAACGTCTCTGCCATGTGAGTAATTATTTTAGCAGCTTGAAAACCTTTAGGAAATAAATAGGTATCCGGGAACAGGTACCCCTCGAAAGTGGAATTGGGAATATGATATGTTTCAAGCAGTTCTCTGTTTGTTGCTGCCAGCATAAAATCCCGGCTCTCACAAATACCGGCCTGTTCAAAAATTAGAGCAATTTTTGATAGGGTTACCCCTTCAGGAATGGTCACCCGAATTTGCAGTTGCTGTCCAAGGGTAACACGTTGATGCAGTTCAAGTAGACTTTCTGGAGTATGTATACTATAAAAACCTGCTTTTATGGGTTCTTTGGAAAAACGGCTTACTAGATTCCAGACTAAAGCTGAACGAATGAGACCTGCAGCGGCTAATCGCTTTCCAACTTGAGAGGCCGATTCTCCCTGAAATATTTCAATAAGTACCGAACCATCATCTTGCTGTTCAATACCCCGTTCAAGACCCTGTTTGCCCCTTGGCCATGCAGGCGCTGAATTGATGTAAGCTAATATTCCAATCCCTGCGATGATTACTACAAGAATAGATCCTACAATCCAAGCAAAAATACGAAATAAGAAATATATATATTTTGACATGCTCACCTCATTTTCATCGCTTGCGTAATTTGAGCGTTCCTTTATTAGTTGTCATGTTTCCAAGCACATCCCGAACCTGTACAATATACGAATATTCCGTATTCACTTCAATTAATTTGTTGTCCAGGTTATAGCCATCCCATAAAATGGGTTCCTGCGGAAGTTTCTTTCCAGAGAAGCTTGTGAATAGTTTCCCCTGTGAGTCCAGGATACTGAGTTTCCATCCATTAATATCGCTGGGGTCAGAAGCAGAAAGAGTTATAGCCAGAAGGTCATCTTTTCCGTCATTATCAGGGGAAAATGACTGAGGTAAAAAACTCACCGTAACAACCGGCGGGGTTCTGTCTAAACGGATAGCGTTTCCCTCTACGGAAATACGATCACCCTTTGTGTATTCAATCTGCACCCAGGGAATATATTCTCCATCGGGGGCTATCACATTAGGCTTGTCAGATGAGCCATCCCATTGAAACTGTGAACTCTGTTCGAGATGAGAGCCCTCCGCAAGATGACGAATAGACTTACCATGGCGATCCCGAATTTCAAGTCTAAACCGTTTTATTCCATCCGTAAAGGATACAACGAGGCGGAAGGTAATGAGATCGGCAAATCCATCCTGATTTGGCGAAAAGGCCTGCAGGTTACTGGTAAGGATTGCTGAAGGATTCCGGGCATCAAGAATAACCTGATTTGAAGAAACTATAGTCCGATTCCTCGCCAGATCAAAACCTTCTATTACAAAGCGATAGGTCCCATCAGAGACGATACTATGGCCATCATCCCGGCCATCCCAGATAAGACTGTTTGGCGGATTGCCCTTCCAGATAAAACTCCGTACGATCTTGCCTTCTGTATTAACAATTGTACCAACCCATTGTACTGCATCTTCTGCCTGAATGAGAAATCTTATGGTGTCCTGTATTCCGTCACCGTTCGGTGAAAATATATGTGTTTCTTCAGAAACCTTCACCTGTGGGGGTGTAGAATCCAGCTTTATGGGCTGGCTTTCTACAATACGGACTTTTCCGTTCGCCATATTCAGTCTCAGCACAGCGTGATAAACTCCATCGGAACAGAGCATACCCTGTGCATCTCTTCCATCCCACATAAATGGGGCCGGAAGAATTCCTGAGAATTCTTTAACCACAATGCCGCTCTGCATGTTCCGGATGCTCATCTGATAGGAACTAATAGAACCATTATCCTGAATATAGGGCGTAAAAACGACCCGCTCCTCTCCTGACCGTCCAGAAAAAATTTCAGCACTCGATTGCAATACAATAGCTCCTTGCTGTATGGGTTCTACCATAATGCTAATTGGTAATGTACGGCCGGTAAGTCCAACCGCATTCACCCCTTCTGCAAAATAGAAATAGGTTCCCTCTGGTACAGGCTCTCCGAAATCTGTTTCTCCATACCATCGAATAATCGCTTCGGTGTTTCGTCCAAGGGGGATTTTTTTAAGGACCTTCTGCTGAGCGTCAGTAATGAAACCGGTCCATTCTGCATCGGCCGAAAGGTCATGGTACAAGAAGAGCCCTTCGGGATTTACTCTCGATATAGTTGTGCGGGAACTCCGTACATGCCCTGATGGTTTATGGGATTGTACAGTAAAGAAAGGACTATATTGTATAAGAGTGTCCCCATTGGCATAGATCATTGTAATAACAAACCGATAGGAACCATCGGGTATGGGGTCTTGAGTATCGGTAAGTCCATTAAATCGTAAAGATTGAGGGAACTGATCTAAATTATCCCGATTACCCTGCCAGGTCCGATAGGACATTCCTTGTACATCGGCAACCAAGATAGTCCATTCGAGAAGGCCTTTATCGATGTAATCGGAAAACAACACCTGGAGGTTTGCAAAGAGGGATCCAGGCTCAGTGGACATGGCCGAATGGGAAAGGGTAACCTTGAGACGTCGTGGTTCTTTATCAACAATAATGGGGCCAGTGACCGTCGAAAAGGTATTGCCAGCTTTGTCAGTAGAACTCAGCGTATAAGTATAGCTGCCGTCATCAACCACATTACCCTCAGCATCACGGCCGTCCCAGACAAAATCCGGTGGAGCTAGCTCTTTCCAAGTAAAACTGCGGACTACTTTACCATGCTGGTTCTGGAGCGTACCTGTCCAAAAACTCTCTTTGGTACCATTTTGAAGCATGTGTAAAAGATCCCGGACGCCATCACCGTTGGGACTAAAGATAACAAGACCATCGTTATTTTCTGATGGAATACGAACGAATCCAGAAGGCGGAGTACTATCTATACTGAAAGAGAAATGGGTGGTATTTTTATTTCCATGAGTATCCTGAGCTGAAATGAATAATTGATACTCCCCATCTGACCAGGTCTCATCCAAAGGTATCGCAAGGGGTATCTTGAGGTGTTTTAGAACACGAGGATTTGTGTTTGACTGATGAAATTTAATGCCCCCCTGTTCATCTTGGATAAGCACATCCCAAGTCTGAATAGGACTATCGTCTGTAAGATTCATTTCTATATTGATGATTCGTGGGGTTTTCGCTGAATAAACCGATTCTAAGGGCTGTAATAACTCAATAACAGGCTTCTGATGGTCTACTTCACTATTGGTTAAGGTTACCGCAGTTTCAATACCAGTTCCCTGTGACCAAACAGGATAAACTCTGAATCGAGGTATCAGACCGAGCGGTCCCATTTTTAGAGAGGCACTGCTATTAATAGTAAAAGAGATCGTAGGGAACCAAGCATTATTATCAGGATGAATAAGAGATTCGTTCCACCCAATGGAAATAGTCACTACCTTTCTCACTTTTAAAGAAGCGGAACCTTGTATCCACAGATCTTGAAAGGCAGGGATGGCTATCTGTATTCCCGCTGATAATTCCACCGGATCTTGCAGTATAAGAGAGTTCCAACCCGATACGAATGTATAGGGGTATGGGCTTTCTGGTCCATTTCCTCCACTGATAAGCGTACCAAAGAGACTACTCTTACCGATGCTCATATGAGGAAAATCCTGATAAAAGCCTAGAGAAATGCCCATCCCCATATTCTTGCTTACAGTCTGAGACCAGAAAGCGGTAAGACCTGCACCGAGAGACAAGGTATCACTCAGTTTTTTAGAAAGCCCTGCAGCACCGCTGATCCCATTACCATCTTGCATTTCAGGAATCTCTTTAAAAGAAGCAAGCCCCTCAAAACCACCCCAGAGAACCGCATCTGACAGAGGATAAACCACCGTTGCTGAAACATTACCAAGGGATCCCATTTGAGACTCTACTGTTTTAGGGAATAGGCTTCCAAGAGCGAATGAGTACAGGGGCCATTTAACCTTACCAGCTCCGGCAGGATATACTAAAAATTGTCGGGCATCATCATTAAAAGGATGCAAAGAAAACAAAGGATCTGACCAGACCGTATATGCGGCCGGCAGGGGGATCGCAGGAGAACTCGATAATGGTTCAGCTATGAGAGGAATTAATGAGAGCACGAAACCAGTAATGATAAAACTATATTTTTTAATCATGAAAGATCCTTTCTCATAAGTTGTTCCAATTCATCAATAGAAAGGTGTTTATAGAGTAAATTTTCCATTTTAGAAAGGATATCCCGTTCTGGTTCAGAAAGCTGGTCTTCTAGCGTTTTAAGACGTGGAAATATGACGCGAATATCAGTAAGCGTAAGCTTAATTGAGGGGTCCTTATCATCCATCATTACAATGTAATTTCCATTCCTTCTGTGGCAAGTAGCACTTCCAGCCCTTTTATTGCTGAATGTTCAATATACCAGCGGGCTGATTGCAAAATTCCAAAGAGTTTTTTGTCATCATAGGTCGGATCATGGTGAAAAAGGTACAGTTTTGAAATGCCCCAATTAGATGCAAAGTCTACGGCCAAAGAAAATGCACTGTGTCCCCAATTATATTTTTCAATGGCTTCCCCCAGGGTATATTGAGCATCAATAACCAAAATATCGGCACCACCAAAAAATGCGGCATTTTCATCATTTCTGATAAAATCATTGGGAGATAATTCCGTATCGGTAGCATAGATAAACCGCTTTTTACCATCGGTGAGCATATAGGAATAGGAAGAACCAGGATGATTCATCTGTTTATAATAGACATGCATATCCCCAATCACCACAGGCTCGGTTAAAACATGAAAGTGCTTTTGCGCACTCATCGAATCCATGGTTATCGGGAAACAGGGGGGATGCATCTGCTGTTTCAGTGCTGGTTCCATAGTTTTATGGGGTGAATAAAAATGCATCGTTACCGAGGGATCATAGGCTGGTCCAAAAAAAGGAAGCCCCTGGATATGATCCCAATGAAGATGAGAAAAAAAGAGATGTAATTCCTTCGGCTTTTTGCGGGCCCGCGAGAGAGCAATTCCAAGTTCCCGGATACCACTTCCAGCATCAAGAATGAATTGACGCTGTTCATCGGATTCAACCTGTATACAGGGGGTATTTCCTCCTACAGTTCCAAAAAGCCACGGTGGAAGGTCAGCAAGAAACCGTTCTCTTGTCTGTGGTGATTCAAGGTCCGCAGGGGTAATCCGTTCTAGTATACTTGAAATTTTACTTTTTATTTGGGCTGGCGATTGGGGAGATGGAATGGAGCCTCGAACTCCCCAAAAACATATTCTCATTATCGCCTCCGTACGACAATTGGGTTCTGCTCCCTCTTCCGCAATTGGTCTTCTATTTCTTCCTTGCTATGCCACTGGCCCCGATCTATACCAGGGCATTCAGCCTTTACAGCCTTCCAAGATTCTTCTGTTAAAACAATGGAAGACCAAAATGGATACGTTCTGCATTGGAGAGGCCTCGATTCATATACCGAACAACCATTTTTCCAGAATATACAGTCATAATTAGACCGTTCTTTAAGAGAAAGCTGCTCGTACCCTCCGCCAGCAGGGATCCATCGGCAATAGACCTCGATAAAATCAGTATAGGTTAAATCAAGGGCCCTTGCCAGACAGTTTACATCGGTTTCAGACAAAAACACAAAGCCAGGATCAAAACGACAGCAGGCTGAACATTGGGTACAAGAAAAATGCAACCCATCTGCATAAAAAGGTGAGATATCTTTTTGTTGCATGAGATGTATCCTTTAAACATATAAAAAAGGGCTGTAAAATAACAGAGGTTATTTTACAGCCCTAAGTTGGGGAGAGAAGGATTCGAACCTTCGAAGGCTGAGCCAACAGATTTACAGTCTGCCCCCTTTGACCGCTCGGGAATCTCCCCTTTTATAAACAATAGATGCAACGCGCCATCCGCTTGCTCTACAGCCATCTCCCGGAATCGAACCGGGGACCTCGAGATTACAAGTCACGCGCTCTAGCCAACTGAGCTAAGATGGCGTCTGTGATGGTTTGCACTATACAGAAAAGTGCTGCTTTGGTCAATATAATTTTTACACTTTTTTATTTTTATTTGATTTTTGATGGGCCCTTCATTAAATCTGGCCGCAATTGTTCGGCTCCATGAATATACACATGTTCTGGCTTGTGATCCTTTGACAGATAGCAATGGATTAAAATACGTATCATTCGAGGGAGCATACCGTCAATTACCGGTTCAGCAGCTGCAAAAAGGGCCACATTCTGAGCCTTCCCTGCTCTTCTTAATGCTGTAGCCGGATTCAGTACCGTTATATCGGGAGTGACCGTAAATTGGACCGAAACAATCTGCTCTTCCTCTAATCCATTCCGGGACAATAGGGCTTCATACAGTTCTGTCACTTTTTCCTGAATATCCTGTTCAGTATTCGTGCAACCTGTCGCACCCCGAAGTGCACATAATCTAAGGGCTTCATTCATGGGCTATACTGTTCCTTGGGTTATTTGTATCAAAAAAGCAATAATAAAAGATAGTAGGCCGCTCAAAATAGCGATTCCACCATAGCCAAGATACACAGCCAGGCCAGTTCTTTTTGTTAGGGCCGAATAGAGACAACCAACCATGCTTGACAGGCTCAGCAGAATGGTGCCATGGACCAGCAGGGATAGCAAAAATAGCTGTGTATCCGCCAGGAAGCCCTGGTAATTTCCTATGCCATATAACAGGATGAGTACAAAATTCATAATACTCAGCAGGACAATGAATCGTTTAAGTAATAGGCCAAACAGTGCTTTAGGTACAACCCTTCTGAATTTCATACTTGCTTCCTGAACAATGGTCGGTTATGCTAGAACCAGCATGGAGTATTTTTTTAATTTTGAAAAGATCGCCTATCTTAAGGGAAAACGGCCTGAGGGGTGCATCCTCTGTCTTATACGGGATCATAGCGATCTTGTTCAGGATTTAACCGTATACAGTCAGGATGGGTTTTCTGTATCCCTTAATTTATACCCCTATAACCCCGGCCATCTCATCGTGTTTCCCCATCGTCATTGTACGGATCTCAGGGAATTTCATATTGATGAACAGCTGGCCCTTCATAAGACCCTCAGTCTCGCTCTGTCGGTGCTTGATCAGGAGTATCATCCATCGGGCTACAATATTGGCTGTAATATGGGGCTCAATGCGGGAGCTTCGATTGAACATATCCACTATCATATTATTCCCCGTTACCCCAGAGAAATTGGGATTGCAGAACTTTTTGCAGGGAAACGGGTGCTCGTAGAACATCCCCTAGACAGCATGGAACGATTACAAAGGGCTTTTGCAGAAAAGGCTGAAGAAACGGCCAATCAACCATAAGGGACAGCCCATCGGTCCCCTGCGTGTTTAAATATTCCCTTCAGCAGGTTTTTAAGAAATTTCCAGAAAAGCTTCCAGGGGGACCATAACAAGAAAGCGGCCAGCACAGGCATAAACCGAACAGGGGCTTGTGGTTACCCTATTGCTTAATCCAAAAAAACCTCTGAACCAGGAAAGGCCCCGCAAGGGCCACTGTAGTCCCCTGCTGTCCGCATCCCATGGACCAGAACCGGCTGGGAACACCGATACAAGGGTGTCAGTGGGCAGTGACAAGGTAAGTTCATGATCTACAAGGCTGACCAGTTCGGTTTCAGTGCACCAGCGGTTGGGAGCCCGGGGCCGGTCAAACAGGGCTGTAATGGCCAGGAGGTGATCCGTCCGCCCGCCTCCGCCGCCAATAAGGGTTATATCGGTACAGCCCTGGTCCCATGCCAGGTTAAGGGCTAATTCGGTGTCGGTGTAATCCTTATCGACCGGGTATTGGAGTACGCGATCCTTTGGGTACGATGAAAGTCGGGAAAGGTCCCCAAGGGAATCCATATCCCCCACAATCCAATCTGGGGAAAAACCGAAGGCTTCACAACGGAGGAGTCCCGAATCTGCGGCAATCACCAGGTCTGGCTTATCCAAGAAAGGTTTACAAAGATCGAAAGTGGGGCCAGCCCCGCCAATAAAAATCAAAGCCCGTTTTTTAGTTGTCATAGATTACCCTTCCTCATCCTCTTTCCCAGGAATGGGTTATTGTATTATAGTGGGGCCATATGGGCAAGTTCCACATTCATCCTGCGGTACTCGAAGTAGCACGCATTTTTAGAAAACATGACAAAGAGGTATATCTGGTCGGCGGGGCTGTTCGGGATCTGGTACGGGGCAAAGTCGCCAAGGACTGGGACCTGGCAACCAATGCAAAACCCGAAGAAGTGCAGGCCATGTTCCACCGTGTTATTCCTACAGGAATTAAGCATGGTACCGTGACCATACTCTTTAAAGGTCTTTCGATAGAGACAACCACCTTTCGTACCGAGGGCACCTATTCAGATGGGCGGCGACCGGATACCATTCATTTTACCCATACCATAGAAGAAGACCTTTCCCGGCGGGACTTTACCATGAATGCCCTGGCTTTAGAACTGCCAGAACAGCGCCTGGTAGACCCTTATAATGGCCAAAAAGATATCCAGAACCGTATCATCCGTTGTGTAGGAGATGCTGCAGAGCGCTTTTACGAAGACGGCCTTCGCCCCTTGCGGGCCATCCGCTTTGCATCTCAGCTTCTTTTTACCATCGAGCCACATACGCTGAAAGCTATTGGGCCAGCCCTGACAATAACTGCAAAGGTGTCTATGGAACGGATCCGGGATGAATTGGACAAAATTCTTGCATCCGAACAGCCATCCCTCGCTTTCAGATTGATGGAAACTACCGGCATGCTCAACCTGTTGCTTCCGGAATTACAAGCCTGCCGTGGGGTAGAACAGAAGGGATTTCATCAATTTGATGTACTGGACCATCTCCTGCTCTCCTGTGATGCTGCACCAAAGGATAAACTTCAGGTCCGTCTTGCGGCCCTCCTTCATGATATCGGGAAACCTGTTGTCCGCGCCCAGGATGAACTGGGAATATGGACCTTTTACCGGCACGAGGAAGTCTCTGCTAAACTGGCCAGAACAATCATGATTCGCCTTAAATACCCGAATGCACTTATTGATCAGGTTTGTCATCTTATTTCGGTGCATATGTTTCATTACGATGAAAACTGGACTGATGCGGCGGTACGCCGTTTTATTGTCCGGGTAGGTGAATCGGCGCTGGAGGATCTTTTGGATCTGAGGCGGGCCGATACCTGGGGTACTGCAGGACGAGAACCCCCAGCAAACCTGAACCAGGACCTGGTAGACCGCATTCAAGAGGTTTTATCAAAAGATAAGGCCCTTTCTATCAAAGACTTGGCTGTTAATGGAGAAGACCTGGCACTGCTCGGAATTCCCCGGGGGCCAGTGATGGGGAGGATCCTCAAGGAACTCTTTGAAACGGTACTTGATGATCCGGAACAGAATACCAAGGAAAGACTTTCCTATATAGCAGAACAACTTTATAAAAAGTACCAATAAGGGCGATAGAAAGCCTATGTGGCTACTGGTTACACCCCTTTAATTGAATGGGAACGCACAGAGACATTCCTAACTGTAGTAGACAGTGCTGAGTCATTACTTGGGGATCACATGATATCAGTAATCGCCTTATAGGCAAGCTTGGCAGCTTCCTGTTCCGCTTCTTTTTTATTTTTGCCGATGCCAGGACCATAAGCAACCCCATTCACGTGTACTTCTACCCAGAACATCCGCTCATGGTCAGGACCGGTCCGTTTGAGGAGCGTATAGGTTGGATAGTTTTTATAAAGCTGTTGGCATTTTTCCTGGAGCAACGTTTTATAATCCCGGTGATGCTGATTTGTTACCACCCGTTCAATTTCTACTTCCAGGTACTTGCTGATAAATTCAAAAACAGCCTTGTAGCCTGAATCTAAATAATAGGCACCGATCAATGCTTCCAGAGCATCGGCTAAAATTGCCTTTTTGGTCCTTCCACCAGATAGTTCTTCGCCCTTGCCAAGAATCAGAAGAACATCTATTTGAAGTTCCCTGGCAATACCTGCCAGGGTATCTTCGGATACAACAACCGATTTAATTTTAGCTAATTCTCCCTCTGGCTGAGCAGATAGCTTCTCATACAGAATCGTAGCTGTACAGGCACCCAAAATGGCATCACCCAAAAATTCGAGGCGTTCATTATTAATTTTTTGAGGAAATTCGTTCGAGGCGGATCGATGAATGAAAGAAAGGTTCAGAAGTTCAAGACTTCTGAACCTTATGGCTGCGGTCTTCTGAAAATCAATGAGCACCTGTTTTCTGGCACTATTGACAGTATTTGACCCAGCGGGGACCGCCTGTATACTGCGATCCTTCACCGTCTTATTTCTGCTGGGATTTGATGAACTCGTAGGCGTCCCGGACGGTCTCGAACTCGTTTGCCTTCTCATCAGGAATGGAAATCCCCATTTCTTCTTCGATAGCATAGACAAGCTCATAGGTGTCGAGGCTGTCAGCGCCTAAATCCTGCCGGAAAGAAGCATCGAGGGTGATTTTCCCCTCATCAATCTCAAGCTTTTCAGCAATCAGCTTCTTCATCTTTTCAAATAATTCATCCATCTGAGTAATCTCCTTATCCTTTTAGGCTTTGGACTCGGGAACAATTACCTGCTTGCCGCGATAGAACCCACATTTCGGGCAAACCCGATGGGGAAGCACACGGTTTCCGCAGGTACTGCACTCAACGAGTGTGGGCGCGACAAGCTTCATATTGATGGATTGCCGACGCCGGGTCCGAGCTTTGGACGTCTTAAACTTAGGAACTGCCATATCAAAAACCTCACTTAAGTCGTAGTACCGGTAGAGTCTGACACAATCTAAACAAAATGTCGTAGATTGTCAAGATCAAATTTCCGGGTAATATTAAAAAGAGCCCCTATCATACTTTTTTTTTAAAGCTTCTGCAACTATGGGAGGAACCATCTTTGATACATCGCCGCCAAAAGAAGCAAGTTCCTTGATCGCCGAGGAACGCAGAACAAAGTATTTTGGATCGGTGGTCATAAAAATGGTTTCAATAGAGGGATTAAGACCCTTATTCATCATGGATAAATCAAACTCATAGGAAAAATCCGAAACTCCCCGAACTCCGCGAATAAGCACTTTAATCTGTTTTTTGCTGAGGTAGTTAACAATGAGGGAGTCCCACATATCAACCCGTACATTAGACCAGTGGGAAACCAGATCTTTCATCATGGCAACCCGTTCATCTGGAGAAAAAAGATACTTTTTTTCCCGATTTACCGCTACAACAATATGAAGTTCATCAAAAATATCTACTGCCCGCTCAATAATATTGAGATGTCCAAAGGTTGGAGGATCGAAGGATCCTGGGAAGGCCGCTCGTAACATAATAAAAGGAGCATATGGGAGCAATTTCGGTGCGTCAAGGGGATGAATGGGATAACGGATCATAAGTTAAGCAGGAAATTGATAATATGGTTTGACGATTCAGCCTCAGTCAGATAAAATATAGCTTATGAAATCTCAGTTATGGGTATTAGTTGTTAGTTTTGGAGTTATGTTCAATTCATGCCAAACACAGGGAACCATTGCTCCAACTTCTGTTTCTCCCCATGACAAACCTGCTGGGATCCCAGAAACAAGTGTCGATACAACAACAAACCAAACAACAACTGAACCGGTTGAGGATAGTACCTTTGATCCTGCCAGCATTAGTCAGGAGGTCTTTGATACTACTAAGGGAGAAGTACAGGCTCTCATAGAAAAATTGAATCTGATCATACGAAACAGGGATTATGAAGCATGGGTTCAATATCTGAGTCCTAGTTATAAGACTGCATTAAGTGACAGCGAATTTTTAAAAAACGCTTCTGAATCGAGCCGTCTTAAGAATCAAAATATCATTTTAAAAAATCTCGAAGATTATTTTTTATACGTAGTGGTTCCATCCCGGGCCAATGATCGGGTTGATGATATCGAATTTATTAGCAAAAATCGGGTAAAAGCATATACTATTACTAACAAGGGACAACGTCTCAGGCTGTATGAACTTGAAAAAACAGCGGGGAATTGGAATATTGTAAATTGATGAAAGGCCTTAGGAGGAAACAATGAAAACTTGGTATCGGATAGGTGTAGTGTTTGTTGTATCAATGATGACTGGAACAGCTCTATTTGGACAAACACAGACCACAAAAAAGGAACTGTCTGTAGAAGAGTCCTATCTACAGGAATCGGTAGAAATGATGGTTATCCGGGAGCAGGCCCGAGCCGAAAGCCGGGATATGAAGCTGGTAGCTTTGGAATATATTGGAGATGCAATTAAGGGGGGGCGGGCAAATCCAGAAATTCAAAAAACTTTGGAATATTTAGCCCTCGAAGGTATCGTATACCAGGCTCGTGAAGGTGGTGTGGGCCGGCTGACTAATAACTATCCCGATGTTCGTACTAAGGCGGCCCAGTATCTTGGAGAACTCGGTACAAAAGAAGCTAAGGATATACTGGTTAAAATGGTGTTAAGTGATCCGGAACCGATGGTGTTAACCGAAGCTATTAAATCTCTGGGTAAAATTGGTACCAATGACAATGATGAAGTAACTACCGCTATTTCATGGATTGTAACCCGTTTTGATATTCTTAATCCTGACAATATTCTCGCCCTCTCTGCCCTTGAATCTTATGAGAAAATTGCTGAAAAGAATGGGGGCATCAAGGATCCATCCGTAGTAAGGACCATTATCAGAATCGCAGAGGGTAATTATATCCGACCAGTTCAAACCCGGGCTCGGGAAACACTGAATACCCTGAGGAAATATACGGCTCAACAAAATAACAAAGCCAACACTCAGAGCAGTGGACAAAAGTAGATTCACCATAAGGGGGCTTTTCATAACATTAGGTTCGGGACGCCCCATTATATTTTGATGTATGATCCTGGCTTAAAAGCCAGGGTCTTTTTTTACTCTTGATAACTACACAGATGTTAAGTATAATAATGGTATGGGTATCGTACTGACAGGGACATCGGGCTATTCCTACCATGAATGGGTGGGCCCGGTATATCCTGAAGGCATACAAACACATGAATACCTCTCCTATTACAGCACCCTCTTTTCTGCGGTGGAGCTCAATTTTAGCTATTACCGGATGCCTGAGCGGGAGCAGATGAACCGCATACTGGAAGAAAGCCAGAACCGGCTTATTTTTTCGGTAAAGGCCCATGAAAGTCTGACCCACAGGGCAGACCCTCTCGCATGGGAGGAAGAAGCGGTCCGATTTTGTAAAGCCCTGGAGCCCCTGGCGGCGGATGGAAAGCTCGGGACCCTGCTTCTCCAGTTTCCCTTTTCTTTTCATTATGAGGCAGATCAGCGCCGGTATCTGGATAGACTCCTAAAAACCCTGAAGGATTTCCCGGTAGCCGTAGAGTTTCGAAACAGTCAATGGTTTAACAACAGGGTTATCGAGGGTTTCCGCCAACGGAGTATCTGTCTTGTATCCCTGGACATGCCATCCTTGAAAGGGTTACCTCCTCTCATGGATGTGGTCACCGCCCCCTTTGCCTATCTCAGGCTACATGGTCGCAACGGTGAAACCTGGTGGGGTTCCGATGGGGCCGAGCGCTATAATTATTTGTATAACGATCAAGAACTTCAGTCCTTTGTGGATCGCATCAGACTTTTACTGACCCATGCAGAACGGGTATTTGTTTTTTTTAATAACCATCGGCGAGGTCAGGCGGTACAAAATGGGCAAAGCCTGGTGTCCCTACTCAAAAAGGCAGGTCTGCCATGCGGTACGGTATAAAACGGCAAGAAAGTGCCATTGTACACATCAATGTTACCGGCTTTGCTTCCTCGGTGGCTATAGCTCGGGACCGTTCCCTGCGGGAGCAGGTATTTGTAGTGGCCGAACCTCGGGCCGGCAGGGCTGTTCTGCTGGATGTGTCCCCCCGGGCACTGGAAGAAGGTTTGGTACCGGGGATGGCCCTTTCAGAGGCAGTGCAAAGGCTGCGGAATTTGCAGATCCTGGCCCCTGATTCCAGGGCTATGAAACGGGCCAGCGAAACATTGGTCGCCGCAGTCAAACCCTTTGCACCGCTGGTAGAACAGGTCCCGGGGGGACACCTGTACCTCGATCTTTCTGGCACGGCCCGCCTTTTCGGCCCCCCTGCGGATACGGCCATCAGGATCCGACGGAACATTATCGAGACCCTCAATCTGGATCCGGCCCTGGCGGTGGCCCCCAACAAACTGACCGCCAAGGTGGCAACCCGCACCTTGCGTCCTGCCGGTTTTGCGGCAATCCGTGCTGATGAGGCGGCGGCGTTCCTATCATGCCAAGATATAGGGCTGCTCCCCGGTATCGGGCCGGCTCTGCTTAAGTTGCTCCACACCGCGGAAATTTACACAATCGGCGATCTTGCAGAACTATCGGATCATGAAGCCAGGATACTTCTGGGAAAGTACTCTACCAAATTGTTACAGTATGCCCGGGGGCTTGATACAGAACCGGTCTTTGATTCCGCCCACAGCAGGCCAATCATAGAACGGGAACTTCAGTTTCAGGGAGCTATTTCTGAGCGGGAGGTTCTGAGGGGGGGCCTGATGGCTTTGGTAGAAGAAGCCGGTATGGCGCTGCGTCAACAGCGGCTGGCAGCTCAATCACTGGATCTCATCCTGCGTTATGCTGACGGGGTTGAGCGCTGTGCCAAAAAACGTTTTTGTATGCCCCTCAGCATGGATCAGGCACTTTTTTATGAGGCAGAAGCATGCCTTAATACGGTTCTGGATCGAAGGGTACGAATCGGTATGATCGGCATCAAACTTAAAGACCTGGAACGGGATTATGGTGAACAGGACCTGTTTATTCCGGAAACCGACCGGTTCAGCCAGGGGCTTCAAACTGCGCTTGATCAAAACCGTCAGCGTTTTGGCATGAGTTCCATCGTTCGGGGAACTGCCCTTCTCGCTCAAAGCTATGCTGGCTCTGTAACCTGCAACCACAATATAACTGCTCAGGCGGCACTGATATGAACCTGCGGCTTGGCATTCAGACAGCCTACTCGCTTTTGTACGGCACCCACCGGCCCGAGGTTATGGTGGAGCGGGCTGCTCATTACGGTATCGAGACCCTGGCTATCATCGACCGGAATAACCTCTATGGACTCCATGAATTTCTAGAAGCCTGTAAAGATCGGAATGTACGGCCCATAATCGGCTGTGAACTAACCAGTTCTGCCGGTTCGGTAACCGCCTTTGTTATGGACAAGCGCGGATTTTCCCGGCTCTGTGAAATTCTGACAGCCCTGGCATCCTATCGTGCAACAGGATCAGAAGTTACCCCGGATTTCTTGGGCTCCCTGCTTACCACAGATGCAGTGAGGGACTCTCAGAGCGGGAATCCGGGCCTTGCCCTTGCAAGCGCTGACCCCTTTTGGCTCGAACATCTAAGGGGCAAGGTCCCCCTGCTCTACGCGGCCTGTGGTCCTGGTAATCTATCTGCCATAACCTATGCACGGCGCCATAAAATTCCGCTTCTGGCACTCCAGCATAATTGTTTTCTTGAATCTCAAGACTATCCAGTCCATCGGGTGCTTCGGGCTATCGGGACCAATAAAACCCTGGGAACGCTGGCCCCTGAAGATTATATCGATGAAAATCAACTATCCCATCATATATTGATGGATGAACGGGCATACCGCAGCTTTTACCGGTCCTGGCCTGAGGCTCATAGAGCTGCTGAAAAGCTGGTTCAGCAGGTCAGCTGTACCGATCCTTTCGACGGTTATATTTTCCCGGTCTATGAAACCCAAAACAGAAAGCATCCCGAAGATCTGCTGCGACAACTGGTTATTACAGGGGCGGAACAGCGGTATGGGGAACTTTCCGATGCCATACTCGAACGTATAGACTATGAACTCGACATCATCAATAAAAAAGGATTTTCATCCTATTTTCTTTTCATGCATGACATTGTTAGTCTTGCGAACCGCATCTGCGGTAGAGGCTCAGGGGCAGCATCCATTGTGTCCTACAGCCTGGGTATTACCAATGTAGATCCTATAGCCCATCGTCTTTATTTTGAGAGGTTTTTAAATTTATCCCGACTGGATCCTCCCGATATTGATGTGGATTTTCCCTGGGATGAACGGGACGCATTAATACAACAGGTTATTGCAAAATTTGGACGGGACTATTGTGCCCGGGTAGCCAACCATAACCGATTCCGCTTTCGTTCTGCTCTCCGAGAAACCGCCAAAGTGTACGGATATTCGGAGATAGAAATTTCCACACTGGAACGGCAGCTGCAAAAGGCCGACCTCCAGCTAGATGAATTAACAAAAACCAAAGGCACCGAGTGGACCCAGGTTGTCCACATGGCCCAACGGCTCGAAGGTCTACCCAGGGGACTTTCCATGCACTGCGGAGGACTTGTCATTACGCCCGAACCAATCTGCCACTATGCACCCATAGAGGTCTCATCGGGGGGCTTTCCCCTCCTCACCTGGGAAAAGGAGGGGACTGAAGCGGCAGGACTGGTAAAACTGGACCTTTTAGGCAACAGATCCCTGTCGGTGATCCGAGATGCCTTGGAAAATCTTAAAAATGATGGAATTTTTATAGATTTTCTGCGGACGGACCCCACCCAAGATCAGGCTACAATAGAGACCCTTGCCCGGGGCGATACGTTAGGAGTTTTTTACATTGAATCTCCTGCCATGCGCCAGTTACAGAAAAAGACCAGCCGGGGAGACTTTGATCATATCGTCATTCACAGTTCTATCATACGCCCTGCGGCCAATCGTTTTATCGAAGAATATGTACGACGACTTAAGGGCGGTACCTACCAAAGCCTACATCCCAGACTGGAAACCATTCTGGCAGAGACCTACGGTATCATGTGCTACCAGGAAGACGTATCCAAAGTAGCGGTAGCCCTGGCTTCGTTCAGCGAGTCCGATGCAGATACTTTACGAAAAATCATTGCAAAAAAAGCCGGAGGAAAAAAGCTGGCGGCTTTTAAAGAAGCGTTTTATAAAGGATGTCTGCAGAATCAGGTTCCCCAGACCATCATCGATGAGGTATGGGCCATGATGCTTTCCTTTGACGGTTATTCTTTTAATAAGCCCCATTCAGCATCCTATGCGATGGTTTCCTTTCAATCAGCTTATCTCAGGGTTCATTATCCTGCGTATTTTATGGCTGCAGTCCTGTCCAATCAGGGAGGATACTACCATCCTCTAGCTTATGTAAGCGAATGTCGCAGGATGGGGTTACGGGTACTAGGGCCGGACATCAATATGAGCCGCTACCACTACTACGGCAGAGGAAATGATGTAGTAGTCGGTCTTATAGCTATCGGGGGGCTTGGGAAAAGTACTACCGAGCAACTTGTGGCGGAACGGGAACAACGGGGCCCTTTTCAATCGTTACAGGATGTTGCGAAAAGACTTCGAATTCCCAGGGATGAACTTGCGGCCATGACGAGGGCCGGCCTCTTTGATAGTATTACAACATTGAACAGGGCTCTGCAGTTTCGCATGTTTCTTACTGAACAAAACAATAAAAATGAGCAGGAGCTTTTTACATTCCCTCAGTCAGCCCCCAAAAAAACAACTGAAAAACTAGAAACCCGTATCAAGGAATTCAAGACCCTTGGATTTCTTCGTTCTGGGCACCCCCTGGAACTCTGGACTCCCCACCGGGCGCTCAAGGGTAGAGAGCGCATTTTTGCATCGGATCTCTCAAATTATATTGGACTCCGGGTACGGCTTCTAGGCTGGCCTATTACCAGAAAGGATGTCTGGACACTACATGGCGAAACCATGACCTTTATCAGCTACGAAGATGAAACAGCCCTTTATGAAACCGTTCTGTTTCCTCCGGTTTATCAGAAATACCGCTCACTCCTTTTTGATATTCAACCCTTTTTATTAACAGGGCTTGTAACTCAGCAGCAGGGAGCGATTAGCCTTGAACTGGAACATCTAGAAAAAATACAGCCAAAAACAACCAAAGAGGGTTTGCAATCAATAAAAGAGTCTGCAAAAAAATATTATTGTTAGCAGGGCCTTGAAGATGTCTCTCAATCAGAAGACATCTGTTTTTCCCCTGGCTTTTGGTTGCCTTCCGAAACTTTGATAGCGGGCGGCTCCTCTCTTTGCAGGATTTTCAATTTCAATGCATTCCTGATACGGTAAATATAGAGGGCAGACAGATTATCTAGGGGATTTTTAGCATAACATAATTTGAATACTTTCAAAGCTTTCTCATATTCTTTTTCATGGTATAAACGGACACCCTGCTCAAAGAGGTTTTTTGATTCTATAAAAAAATTTTTTCCTTTGGAGTGTAAACATCCAATAATTCATAAATATCACAGGGTTGGGACTTGCCCTTCACCAATACCGTATCAATTAACCGGCCTTGAAAACCAGCCTCCTGCATATAGTTTTTCATACTTCCTGAAAGTAAAATGGGAACATTGTAGGTTCGGGTCAATGATTCAATTCTGCTCGCTAAATTGACAGAATCGGAAATGACGGTACTTTCAATACGCATTTGTTCTCCGATAATTCCGAGCATAACCGGACCTGTATGAATACCTATACCAATCTCTATTGGTTTCAGCCCATAAGAAAGTCGTTCTTTATTATATTCATTAAGTTTTCCATGGATGGCCAAACTTGCCTGTACTGCATCCTGCGGTTGTTCAGGAAATAAAGCCATGATTCCATCGCCTATATATTTATCGATAAAGCCATGATTATCCCTGATTATTGGTCCTATACGATTAAAATAAGCATTAATGAAGTTGAAATTTTCTTGTGGACTCATGGTTTCTGAGAGGGTTGTAAAGGATCTGATATCTGCAAAAAGAATAGTAAGTGAGCGTAAAACCTGGTCACCTAACATGATATCATTAATGCTTTTTTTATTAAGAAATGTCAGAAATTCATTAGGGACGAAGCGAGCCATCGATTTATTCACCGTTGTTAATTCATCAGAAAGTTGTTCAACCCGAGTAAATGATTTTGAAAATATTCTAGCTAAAGCCAGAGATTGCAGGAAAATAAAACTAAAAAGTCCCAGAGGCAGTAAATAAGTTGTGTGTATGAGGTTCTTTGAATACAGGACATCATTAACTGCTGTTAAGGTAAATACAATAAAACCCGCAAGAATCAGACCTGCATTTTCTCGTTTTCGCACCCATGCAACAATAATACAGATCAAGACAAATAAAAGTCCTGCAAGGGCTGTTATTTCCATTGGGGTAACTAGACAATTAAATAAGCTGAGGGGTAATATCATTGATAATATCGAGAATAAAACAGCCGGACTTAGCATAATTCCAAGGCCAATAAATGGAATATCCTTAGGGAAAAGTTCCTTAAAAAAGAGACCAAAAAAAAGTGCGCCCAGATAAAACACACTGAGTTCCATTTTTATTTGGAGCTCCCACGGTACGAGAGGTACAAGGCGCCCCAACGCAATCGTTCCAGTTGTAATAACCCTGAGAGCTACAACAACACAAAAAAGTCCAAAAAATAAGGGAGACCGGTCTTTAGGTCTGAATAAATACATAGCAATGTTATACAATCCAATAATAAATATTGATCCGAAGAGGAATAATTCGTTCATTACTGATCGATTATAAAAATTTTGTATAGCCTGGGCTGTTCCCAATACAATCGGTTTCCATTGTCCTCCATGCCGATAGTCGCGGTTTGCTACAAAGAGAAAAATATCAAGTTTATTATCTTCTGGTGTTATAAAATATACTTCGGGTCTGAATTCACCCATTACTTCTTTTAAGTTGGTATTGGCAATACCATTAGTGCCCACAAGAGTCCCATTGATATATAATTCATAAGAACTGACCATTTGGGGAATATAGAGCCCATACACCTGAGTGTTGGGAAGCATCACCGTAAGCCGATAGGTGGCATAGCCTTGAGCTGGGAACTGTTTTCCTCCATGGGTGCCGCTAATCCAATAAGAAGGAATACGGGGCCAGGCATCGGGCATAACATGGAGATGTTGCAGATCTGTTTCACTTGTTATTTTTTTTTGCCACCAGAAAGCCCATTCTCCCGTTAGTTCTATGATTTTATTATTAGAAAACAGTACCGAAGTCAGATCAATAATACCCGAATGGGCCAGCGGTAATTCCTGAGAGCAAAGAGAGCTGACTACAAAGAAGACAATATAACTAATACTTGACCATTTTTTATTCATCCATCTTATCCTATTCGATTAAGTATAATGCATTTTTTAAGTAATTTTCAAAATTATTTTATTTTTTGCATCTATAAAGAACTAGATAATTAATTAATTTTTTTTTAAATAATTTTTACATATTAAATAAGCATATTGTGTAGAAGCATGTTAATCATGAGCAAAAAAAAACAGGCGTACCCTTAACTGGATCGCCTGTCTGAACAATGAGAGATGCGGGACTCGAACCCACCACCTTCAGCTCCGGAGGCTGACGCTCTATCCAGATGAGCTAATCTCTCATTTTATATAAAATGAACGTATAGCATTCTCTAAGGAATGTCAAGATGGATGGACAAACCTGTTTAGAAACTTGCTTGACATAAAACCCTTCAGTACGGCATAAAAAGTTATGGAACCAATCATATTAGCTTCTGGATCGCTGAGAAGACAGGAATATTTTAAACTTCTGGGCCTACCCTTTAATATTATGCCCTCCTATGTAGATGAAACGGCTCCAGCAGAATTGTCCCCCCGGGAACATGCAGAACACATAGCCAATCGAAAGGTAAAAAAAATCCTTGAAGTATTGGAAGGAAGACTCCCCTTATGGATACTCGGGGCTGATACCATTATATCCATAGATAATACCATCTTCGGGAAACCAGCAGACCGACAGGAAGCCTATCATATGCTGAAAACTTTTTCTGGCAGGACCCATGAAGTCATTACCGCTATGGCTCTCTATGTGGGAAGAGAAAAACGTATCGCTACTAAGGCTGTTTCGAGTACCGTACGTTTTTCACACTTAAGGGATGATGAGATCGAATGGTATCTGGATACGGGTGAATGGCAGGGTGTTGCCGGAGGTTATCAAATTCAAGCTCTAGCAGCCTGCTTCATTTCTCATATAGAAGGATCCTATAGTGGTATAGTAGGCTTGCCAATTCACGAATTTTATGGCATGTTACGGGAGAATGGTTATCCCTACGGGGCATAAATCATTTAATTTTCCGCCACCTCCGAGTGGTGAGATACAGAGAAGGTTTAATTTTCACATAGTTATTTGTATGTGAAAATTAACAGGGAGGAAATTTTGGCAGTAGTTACTATGAAGAGCCTGCTCGAGTCGGGCGTGCACTTCGGCCATCAGGTCAAACGCTGGGATCCTCGGATGAAGAAGTACATCTTCGCCGAACGGAATGGAATTCACATTATTGACCTGCAAAAAACAATCCAGGCAATCAAAGATGCCTATGAAGCGGTTCGAAAAACCGTCAGCTCCGGCAAAACAGTACTCTTTGTCGGAACCAAAAAACAGGCCCAGCAGGCTATTCAGAAGGAAGCTGAACGCTGTGGTATGTTCTATGTCAACAACCGCTGGCTTGGCGGTATGCTTACCAACTTTGCAACCATCAAGAAGTCTCTTCTTCGTCTCAAGAAACTAGAAAAGATGGAAGTTGATGGTACCTTCGACAATCTGACCAAGAAGGAAATCGCTGCTCTTGCAAAAGAACGGGCAAAACTGCAGAAGAACCTGGGCGGTATCAAGGAGATGAAGGAACTTCCGGGCATTCTCTTTGTGATTGATACCCGTAAAGAAGCAATTGCGGTTGCTGAAGCTCAGAGGATGGGTATCCCCGTGGTAGCAGTGGTTGACACCAACTGTAACCCCGAAGGCATCGATTATCCTATCCCCGGTAATGATGACGCAATCCGGGCGATTACCCTCTTTACACAAATTATCGCCAATGCAGTTATTGAAGCGGATAATGAAGCGGGGCTCAAAATCATTGAGACCCTCGGTGACGAAGAAGAAGGCTCTGATGATATGCTTACCGACATGTCCATCCGCGAAGAGGATCGGGAAATTGACATCAGCTCTTATGATGGTGAAGTTCCTGCTTCCAGCGAAATTGATGAGGATACCGATGAAGATGAACTTCCGGTAGATGTAGATCGGGTTTATGATTCCAAATAAGGAGAACACCGTGGAAATTAAAGCTTCCGATGTAAAGGCCCTGCGCGAAAAAACTGGCGCTGGCATGATGGAATGTAAAAATGCCCTGGTGGCCTGTGAAGGAGACTTTGCAAAGGCAGAAAAATACCTGAAAGAAAAGGGCTTGGCCGCCGTTGAAAAGCGGTCTGACCGGGCAACTAATGAGGGTAAGGTATTTATCAAGATTGCCAATAATAAGGCTGTCCTCGTTGAACTTGCATCTGAAACTGACTTTGTTGCTCGAAATCCCGATTTTGTTGCATTAGGTAATAAAATTGCAGAAGTAGCCCTCGAGAAGGGATATACTGAACCCAACGATGAACTCAACAGCATGGTCACCGATCTGGCTACCAAGATTCGTGAAAACATGGGCCTTAAGCGCCTTAAGGTGGTCCCTGCAGCTAACAATGAATACCTCACCAGCTATATCCATGGTGATGGCTTAATCGGTGTTGTGGTCAAACTGGCCGCTGATAAATCTGAAGCCCTGCAGGATGAACGGGTAAAAGCCTTTGCCTTCGATTTGGCATTGCATATCGCTGCATTTAACCCCTATGCACTGGACCGCAGCAAGGTAGATCCTACACATCTTGCTGAACAGGAAGAAATCTTCCGCAAACAGATGGAACAGGATGAAAAGATGAAGGGCAAACCCGCCAACGTAGTAGATAATATTCTTAAGGGAAAGGTAAATAAATACCTTGCAGAGATCTGTCTCGTTGACCAGGGTTTTGTCAAGGATGAAAAGCTCTCTGTTGCCAAGGTTGTGGAAGATCTCGGAAAACAGGTTGGTGCAAAGATCAGTATCGCCGACTATGTATATTTCCGTGTAGGCCAGTAATATATAGCTATCTTAGGGCCACTCTACATCAGTGGCCCTCTGTAGCACGTAACGTTGCAAGCCTGAAAAGGGCATTCAAGGAGAACTACATGCACAGCGCCTTAAAAACCTCTGAAGATCGGATGAAAAAAACCATTGCAAGCCTTAAAGATGATTTGGCCAGTATTCGTACCGGACGGGCCTCTGCCGCACTCTTTGATAAGATCCGGGTCGACTATTATGGTGAAAAATCTCCTTTGAATCAGGTTGCAAATATTTCTATTCCTGAAGCCCGGCTTATTGTGATTCAACCCTGGGATCGGGCCATGATTGGAGAGATTGAAAAAGCCATCCGGACATCCG
The DNA here is from genome assembly GCF_000219725.1 of Gracilinema caldarium DSM 7334. Classification (GTDB taxonomy): domain Bacteria; phylum Spirochaetota; class Spirochaetia; order Treponematales; family Breznakiellaceae; genus Gracilinema; species Gracilinema caldarium. Next base: position 1,607,568 of record NC_015732.1, read on the forward strand.
AATTGTCTCTCAATCCATCCAATGATGGAAAGGTAATCCGTATTTCTATACCACCACTTACGGAAGAGCGACGTAAGGAGCTTGCAAAACAGGCAAAAAACCTTGCAGAACAAAGCAGAGTGGCCGTACGAAATATCCGCCGGGACGGTAACGAAGAGCTCAAAAAGGCTCAGAAAAATGGTGAACTTACGGAAGATGAGGAAGCCAAGGCTGAAACGGAACTTCAGAATCTTACCGATAAATATATCAAAGAAATTAACCATATTCTTGAAGAAAAAGAAAAAGAGATAATGGAAGTCTAATGACTAATTTAACGATACCAGCCCATGTGGGCATCATAATGGATGGTAATGGCCGCTGGGCCCAAAGCCGTAATATGGCCCGGACTCAGGGCCACCTGGAAGGCCTTAAGGCTGCAAAACGGATCGTCAAAGCCGCTTCTGATATGGGTATTTCCTATCTCACACTATATACATTTTCTACAGAAAACTGGAAACGCACCCAAGACGAGGTTGGTTTTATTATGGGCTTGGTAAAAAAATACCTTATGGCCGAATTTGATTTTTATCAAGAAAATAAGATTCGGATCCGGTTTACGGGAAACCTTGAGGGACTGCCTCAAGATATTGCCCAGGAAGTCATCCAAGTCTGTGAAAAGACTGCCCATTTTCCAGGTCTTTCTGTCATCCTGGCCCTTAATTATGGCGGACGAGATGAAATAGTACGGGCTGTAAAAAAAATCATCCAACAAGGTTTGACTCCCGCGACCATTACCGAAGCAACAATCTATCAGTATCTTGATAACCCTGATGTTCCGGACCCTGATCTCATTATCAGGACCGCATCAGAGTTACGTTCCAGCAATTTCTTGCTTTGGGAAAGTGCCTATAGTGAATTTTATTTTTCAGATAAGCTATGGCCCGATTGGGATATGGCGGATCTAGAAAATGCAGTTCAAAGTTATCAAAACAGAAAAAGACGGTTCGGTGGTATCACGGCATGACCAAATTAGTTCAACGGCTTCTTATTTTTTCTCTTGGCATTCCAGCGATTGTGGCCCTTGTAGCCTACCTCCCCTATTATAATCATCTTGCTGTAAACCTTGTTGTCACCATTATCAGTGCTCTTGGAGCGGTTGAATTTTCCCAAATCCTTGCAAAAAAACATTACAGACTGCCTTCATGGGAAGCGGCTCTTCTTGGATCCCTCGCACCTCTCGCCATGACCCTCAGTATCAGTTTTAACATTCCCGGCGAATTGGTGCCTGCAGCGTTTATTTTTGGTGCAAGCTGGCTGATTGCCTCAAGGGTTTTTTCTTCATTACAGGACATTTCACAGGTTCTCGACCGGATATCTACCGGCCTTTCAGCTATGATATATCCCGGTATGTTTATGCTCTGGATTATCAGAATGACGAGACTTTCCCACGCAACGGTTATTATTCTCACATTTTTATTAATGGTTTTTGCTAATGATTCCCTTGCATGGGCGGTGGGGATGCTTTTTGGGAAAGGTAACCGAGGTCTTATTCCTGCAAGCCCGAATAAGAGTATCGCTGGCTTTATTGGCGGGTTGGCCGGGTCTTTAATAATTGGTTTTACTGCTCCCCTGCTCTTTCCAACCGCTTTTACTACAAATCATACATTGCCACGCCCCCTTGCAGGTATTATTTTGAGTATTTGTGTTGGAGTTGTTGCAATTATTGGAGACCTGGCTGAATCTACAATAAAACGAAGCGGAGAAGTAAAAGATTCTGGTTTTATTATCCCGGGACGGGGCGGTATTTTAGACTCCGTAGATTCTATCGCCCTAGCAGCACCAGTTTTTTATGCACTGTATTGGATTTTATTTTGATGAAACGTAATATTGCTGTGCTAGGAGCCACCGGCTCTATCGGTAAAAGCACCCTGGATGTGATTGCAAGCTATCCAGATGATTTTGATGTGGTACTACTTTCGGCTCATCGGGACATTCAAAAATTATGTTCACTAAGTACTATCTATCCGAATGCAAAACTCGCACTGACTGATGATTCTGTATCATTAAAAACTAATAATAAAAACATATCCTATTGGGGACCAGAAGGGCTTTTAGAGGCGATTCGTGAGAGCGGTGCCCATATAGTGGTAAATGGTATTGCAGGAGCTGCCGGTTTACTTCCATCTTTAGCCGCCCTTGAATCGGGTGCTGATGTCGCCCTAGCCAATAAAGAAACCATTGTGATGGCAGGGCCTTTAGCCTTTGCAACAGCAAAGGAACATCACTGTCGAATATTGCCGGTAGATTCTGAGCATTCTGCGGTGTTTCAACTTATCGAAGCCCACGGTTCTGATACACTCGAAGAAATTATTCTCACTGCTTCCGGGGGGCCATTCAGACAATACTCGAAAGAAAAATTGGAACAGGTGACCCTTAATGACGCTTTAGCCCATCCAACCTGGAATATGGGGGGAAAAATTACTATAGACTCGGCCAGTCTCGCGAATAAGGGGCTCGAAGTTATAGAGGCAGTCCGATTATTTCATGTTAAACCAGAACAGGTAAAAGTACTTGTTCACCCACAAAGTTATATTCATTCCTTAATTCGACTAAAAGAAGGCTCTCTCTATGCCCAAATGTCACGACCTGATATGCGTCTTCCCATTCACAATGCCCTCTTTTGGCCTGAGGTCCGTTTTTGCCAGTTTGGCAGATTAGATCTTGTAGGTCAAAATTTAACCTTTGAACAGCCACGGGAAGATCTCTTTCCCATGCTGCCCCTTGCCTATCGGGCAGTTATAGCTGGTTCTGGCTATCCTATCGCCTATAATGCAGCTAATGAAGAGGCTGTAGCTGCCTTTATAAATGGTATGATTAGATTTACCGATATAGGACACGTAGTAGAACAGGTTCTGCAAAACCAATGGAACTGCGATGAGCTTGTAGTTCAATCTATTTTGGAAATTGATACTAGATCCAGAATTGCCGCAAGAAATGAAATAAAGGAGTATTCCCGTTGATTATAAAAATCATCTTAGGACTCATCGGTCTCGGTGTTGTCGTTTTTGTACATGAATTGGGACACTTTATTGCTGCCCGCCTTGCAGGCATCGATGTTGAAGCCTTTTCTATAGGCTGGGGACGACCAATTTTATCAAAAATGATAGGCGGGGTTGAATACCGAATCGGTATATTTCCCGTAGGCGGTTATTGCCGGATGAAGGGCGAAGCAGAGTTTAAGGAAGCCCTCACCAATAATTCGGTGATAATTCCCCGAGAAAAAGGTACTTTTTATGGCGCTTCTCCACTCAAACGAATCCTGACAGCCGTTGCAGGTCCCTTTGCAAATGCCCTTTTTGCAGTCCTGGTGCTTTCATTAGTGTGGGCTATAGGGTTTGATGTACAAACCCTGGACAATAAAATTGTTCTTGCCTCAGAAATAGAGGGGAAAACCTTTCCTGCCGATGCAGCAGGCTTGCGTTCTGGTGACCGCATAATAGCGATTAATGGGAAAAAAGTCTCAAACTATACGGAAATTCAGGAACAAATTGCACCAAACCCTGGAGCCACATTAGATTTATTAGTGGAACGTGATGGGGAACAAGTTGCCATAGAGATAAAACCTCAGCTTGATCCTGACACAGGAGCAGGTCGGATTGGCATCTATTTCTGGACTGATCCAATTATAGAAACGGTCAAAGCAGGAAGTCCCGCCCACATTGCAGGACTCTTGAAAGGTGATCGTATCATTTCTGTACAGGATATGCCGCTTCCCTATTCAGTTGCCCTCTATAAAGTACTAAAAGATCGACCCTCTGTAGTAAACATTGAAATAGAACGAAATGGTGAAGTACAAAAAAAAGAGCTGATCCTATCCTATGATGACCAGGGCCAAACCAATATTGGTCTTGAATTTAAGACGATTAAATATCGTGCTGTTGCCCGCTCACTTCCAGATGCCTTTGTGAAAGGCACAACAGAAACCTGGAAAACCCTTACGGTCTCGATAAAAAGTCTTGCAGTTCTTTTTAAGGGAGTCAATTTGACAAAAGCCGTATCAGGCCCTGTCCGTATTACCTACATGGTGGGTGATATAGCCGCTGAAGGCTTTGGGCAAAGTTTTGGAGCAGGTTTTACCGCTATTGCAAGTTTTCTTTCACTCATTTCAATTTCACTCTGTATTATGAATTTACTACCCATACCAGCCCTCGATGGAGGACTTATTATCCTGTTCTTTATTGAGCTTATCACCCGTAGACCGCTTCATCCTAAGGCAGTCTATTGGTTTCAAATGCTGGGAGCACTCTTTATTTTTAGTTTGCTTATTTTTTCGATCTTTGGCGATATTCTGTTTTTATTTGGGAAAAAATAGGAGGTATTCATGAAACATTCTATAACCTGTCAATGTGAACACCGTTTTGAAGTAGACATTCCAGAACTCGTTAATCTTGATGAAAAAACCAAGGTGATCGAAGAGCTTTGTAATGGAACCTTTTTAACGATTATCTGTCCCTCCTGTGATACCCCTTTAAAGCCTGAATTTCCCCTTATCATTGAGTGGCCAAGCCATAAGACACGACTTCAGGTTCTACCTGAATTTGATCGTGGTGCCTTTTATACTAACAAGGTACAAGCTGCACCCCATACCGAGATTGTCATAGGATACCCAGAAGCAGCGGATCGTATTATGGTACTTAGAGAAGGACTCGATCCAATCATTATCGAGGCACTAAAATATTACCTGCTCCTTAAAGCTGATGAAATGAACCCTGAAGCCGAAGCTACTGCGTGGTTTGCAGGAAAAAACAGAGAAACCTTAGAATTCCATGTACATGGATTACGAAATGAGGAAGTTGCTGTAAGTAACATTCCCTTTACGGTCTATACAAAAACTTCAGAGGAATATCATCGCAATCCTGACATAGAACCTTTTAAATCATTACGATTCGGACCTTATGTTTCAGTACAAAACCTTTTGCGGCCTGAACTAGAATAATGTACCATTAATTAATCATGGGACGGATGAGCCTTTACTTTTGCTATTGCGGAAGCTACAGCGTTTTTAACACTTTCAGCATAGGATGCTTCATCCATTGCATGGGCTGCATACATACTTCCCAATAATGAAACCCGGTACAAAGGCTTAACAGAATTAAGTGCAAAGGTTGCCATATCAAGAACACAATCTTCACAAAGGCACAGCGGCTCAGGATAACTTAAAACTTGCTTTTCAAGCTCATCTATAACAAGCCGCTCCGCTTCATTCACAAGCTGATCAAAATCGTAATTATCCTTAAAAGCCATATCTGTTTTCCTCCGTTTACACACTGGCTCGAGATAAATTCTCAAATTTAGTGTAGGACGGAAGGAAAACAATTTCCACTGTTCCAACCGGTCCATTACGCTGTTTTGCAATAATTAATTCAGTGGTAATTGCCTTTGAACGTTCCGCATCACTTTTCTTGTCCGACTCCCGTTCCCGGTGCAGAAACATGACCACATCGGCATCCTGTTCAATAGATCCCGATTCACGGATATCTGACAATGTGGGCCGTTTCCCTTCTGCATCGCGGCGAACTTGGGACAGGGCTACCACAGGAATATCCAATTCTCGGGCCAGACTTTTAAGGGATCGAGAAATTTCTGCAATCTGTTCATGCCGTGGCAATTGATAATTTTCTGAGGTAATGAGTGTAAGGTAGTCGATAAAAATGATCTCCACTTTCTGCTGAGCTCGAAGACGACGGGCCTGAGCCCGAAGGTCGAGCAGCTTCATGTTAGGCATGTCCACAATGTAGAGCGGTGCTTCGTAAATCCTGCCAGCGGCTTCCATCAAACTATGAAAATCGCTTGGTTTTAGTAATCCGGTTCGAATTTTTTCTGATTCTATCCGGGCTTCAGCAGAGATAAGCCGCTGCATGAGAGCCATGTCTGACATTTCCAGGGTAAAAAAGGCGGTTGGAATTTTTTCTTTAATAGCGGTGTGAGCAGCCATGGTTAACGCAAGGGCAGTCTTACCCACCGAAGGCCGGGCACCAATAATAATCAGTTCCGATTTCTGGAAGCCGCTGGTCATTGCATCAAGCTCATGGAGTCCCGAAGGAACCCCGGTAAATGCATCCTTGGTATTATATAGTTTTTCAATGGCTTCAATGGTTTTTGGAATAATTTCTTTGGCGCTTTTATAGGTTAAAGTCTGACGATTATCGGTCAGTTCAAAAATATATCGCTGAGCCTCTTCTACAATAAGCCGGGATTCGGTAGCTTCATCATAGGATTTGGCGGAAATTTCACTGGATATACGGAGCAGGGACCGTCGTACTGAATGGTCCTGAACAATTTGAGCATAGTAATCGATATTAGCACTGGTGGGAACCACGTTTGTGAGGGATGCCACATAAGCCGGACCCCCAGCTGCATCAAGTTCTCCCGATTGTTTAAGCTCTTCTATAACCGTAATAATATCGGCTTTTCGGCCCTGGTTAAATAAATTAAGAACAGCCTTATAGATTCGACGATTTGCATTAGAATAAAAATCATCGGGTCTTAAGTATCGTATTGCAACAGAAATTGCATCCTCATCAAGTAAGAGTGCACCGAGCGTAGCCTGTTCAGCCTCATCATCGTGGGGCGGAATTTTATCCTTTAGTATGCTAGCCATAGGTACATCCTTTTTTAGAAAAAAAGTCCCCTATATGTCTTTAAAACACATAGGGGACCGGCTCAATTTAGTTATTCCGCTGATTTGGTTTCTTCGGGAACGGATTCGTTTGCAGAAATTTCTGCAGCAACCTCTTCTTTATGAGCAGGTCGACCATGTCGCTGATGTCCCTTATGAGGTTCATGCTTTTCTTCAGTCTTGGTTACCTGGGCTTGTATAACCACGGTTACTTCGGCAGTAGTGTTTTCATACAACCGAACATGAATCTTAAATTTACCCACACTCTTGATGTGGTTTCCGGGAACTTCAATGCGTTTCCGTTCAACCTGGAAGCCCTGCTTCATAAGCTCATCGGCAATAGTCTGGTTGGTAACCGCACCATAGAGCTTACCATTTGCACCGGCAGGCATGGTGATGGTGATTTCAGTACCTTCAAGCCGTTCCTTAAGACTGGCCGCATCTTTTCGCTTTTCAGCCTTGCGGGCTTCAATTTCTTCCCGGCGAGCTTCAAAAATCTTTAGATTGCGTTCCGTATAGGGAACAGCAAGTCCACGGGGAAAGAGGTAGTTGCGGGCATAGCCCTTTGCAACATCCTTTACATCCCCTTCTTCGCCGAGAGGATTGACATCCTTGTTCAGAATGACCTTCATACTACAAGCTCCTTATATATATGGACTCAGAAACCGAACGCGCCGGTTTCACATCCCCGGAGTAGAGGATGGCCCAGTAAGATGGGGTCTCCGCAGGGAAACCCAATTCTCAGCAATACCTAACAGGGTAATCCCTGCCAGAACTATTGCATTGATTCCAGGACTCAACAGTACCACAAGAAAGAGGGTACGAAGTAAAAATCGGCTCAGCCGCGAAAGATGTGGATGTGCTAACATATGCGAAATAATGCCCATCCCTTGTAATAAATAGAGCAACCATGCGATGAGTGCGCCGTTCCAGCCAATAATTTCCAGAACTTCAACTTTAAACATTATACCGGTTAAAATTGCCAGTAACATGGATGACAACATCCAAATCCAGTCAAAATCAACATGAAAAGCCCGTAGAGACCAACGCTTTGCGGCTTTTTGGCGGCTTAATGCGGCAGAAACACCAAAAAACACCACATGACTGATAAAAATTCCACCTCGCAGGGCTATTGCTTTCATAAGTGCCAATATAGTATTAGCGTTTATTGCATTTTCAATAACAGACTGGTGCACTACATCGCTCGAAGTGCTTTCTTTGATTAGTTTTGTCACCATTTCTGCCTGATCCATAAGAAGATTGTAGAACTCCCTATCGTCACGAACAACAACATACAGAAGCAGAATGGAAAGGGTCCCTATAAAAGCTGCAACCAGAACCCGGTATGTTCCACGAAGAAAGGGAATAAATCTTTTAAATAGGTCTGGTATCAGCAACACCACAAAAAGTATGGTCAGAACAGATATATAGAGCGTATCGGCCAATAACAGTTTCCATACAGCTGGATCAGAACCGGCTGTAGCAAACGATATGACTCCATTAACGAACAGCATCAATAGTGCTGTTCCAAGGATTTCAAAAGGATTACCCCGCTGTCCCAGTAATCCTAATGGAATGAGAAACAGCGGAGTTAAAAAGCCGCTCCGCACAAGAATAACCATTACCACAGCCGTAAAAGCCGGATAGAGAATTTGTACCATTTTTGTGCGGGGTGCCATAAAGGATACCCTGATTAATCAGCAACGAAGGGTAATAGTGCGATAATCCGGGCCCGTTTAATAGCCACTGCCAGCTCACGCTGGTGTTTTGCACAGGTGCCAGTAATTCGACGGGGAAGTATCTTTCCCCGTTCAGTGGTATACCTGCGCAGGGTATCGGCGTCTTTATAGTCAATCTTCTGTTTCTGAGTACAGAATTTGCAAACCTTTTTCTTGAAATAAACCTTTCCCTTTGCTCCTCGGCCGCTTTTATCTTCTCCGTCCCGGCCAGTCATACCCATATCCATCTGAGCATCCATAGATCGGTCTCGTGCTGGCCGCTCATTCTGCATCATATTTTCATCAGACATGTATAATCTCCTTGTCTATAATCTTAAAATGGAATATCGTCGGCAAAACCATCATCCACAGGGCCATCGTTTGCTGATGGGCCTCTTCCCTGTGAAACTTCTGAGGGTCGCCGGGATGCAGTAAAACCACCATCCCCTTGAGTGGATGAGCCAGAACTGCCCTGTCCCCCACCAAGAAGCTGTACATTGTTTGCCAGAATTTCCACTTTAGATCGATTTTGGCCATCCTGTTCCCAACGATCCTGACGAAGCTCGCCATCTACTGCGACTTGTTTACCCTTTACGAGATATTGGTTCAGGGTTTCTCCAGATCTGCCCCAGAGTACTACATCAAAAAAATTTGGCTCATCGACCCATTGGTCGCCGTTTTTCCGACGCCGGTTAACAGCCACAGAAAACTTACAAACCGCCTGACCATTGGCAGTATATTTCAGTTCCGCGTCCCGGGTAAGCCGTCCGATCAGGATTACATGGTTAAGATCGGCCATAATGTTTCCTTATTCCTCTACTTTTACAAAGAGGTGACGAATAATGTTGTTATTCAGCTTAAAGGCCCGTTCCAGAGCAACAAGTTGCGCCGGATCCAGTTTAATGGTGTACAGGGTATAGCGACCCCGTGTTTTTTTGTTGATGGGATAGGCTAAATCCCTATCTCCCATTTCTTCGGTTTTTTCGACCTGAGCTCCATGATGGGCAAGGTCTGCCAGAACGTGTTCACGTCCTGCTTTGTAAAGGTCTTCTTCCAGGGGGAAGATGACCGTCAGTTCATACTGACGCATGGGTCCTCCTTACGGACTTATGATTGATCCGTCAACACAGACGGATAAAGAGGCTAGGCTAGTCTATAGAATGCTTTTTTCCTTGTCAAGTAAGGTTTAAGTAGGTTATTCTGTATGCCGATACCATAAGTGAGGATGAACATGTCAAAACGTATCCATATCGAAGACACCTTGTTTTTTCTTCAAAGCCGAATTAAATTGCTTAGTGAAGGTCTTATGCTTAATTTAGAACCAGACCTTTTTTTGGAATCATACTTTCAAGAGCTTGATCATCTCCAATCAAGTCTTGCCTATTGCATTTCAGCCATCCAGGAGAACGAAAAATATATCGATTGGGAAGAACAGGTTCATAATTTACTTGATATCGAGGATGATCTGGAAACTTTGATTAATAATCTCATTCAGGGAAAAGGAACCCTTGGGGCTGCCTTTATACCCATTTCTGAGAAATTGGAACTCTATAAAGTAAGTTCAAAAGATCGAAAAACACAGTTAGAACGATTGCTTGCCTTGCGCCCTGCAGAACAAGACAGTGGTATGGTAGTTAGTCCTCAGGAATTGCGAGAACTACTGCAAGATTAACAAGCTCTTTCGACGTTCCATGTCGCGAACTTGTTGAAACATTTCAGGTATTTCAACAATCTTTTAAAATATGATACTATTTACTCATGGAATATGTAGATTTTCTACTGGTAGGAACCGGTCCTACGGGTCTCGGTGCAGCCTTTGAATTGCTGGCGCATAAACCTTCTTCACGGATCATGCTTATTGACAAAGCAAAGGTGTCTTCGGGGGGCCTCCGTAATGACTGCAAAATGAATTTTACTTATCCAATAGGTTTTCCTGTCGATTTCTGGCCCCGGGACTTGGCAGAACAGTACCTTGAACGGGTTACCGCAGTCTTAAAACCTGACATCATGGAACGTAAAAACGTAGGAGCCTATAGTAAGCGGGCACAGAAAATCGGTGTTGAACTTCTAGATGTCAAACAGGCGCACCTTGGCACCGATGGGGGGCTTCAGCTCATCAACAAACTGATAAAGGAACTGGAACATAAGGGGGTCAACGTTTCTTTGGGAGAAACCATGCTCGATCTGGATCCAGTTAAAAGAATTGCAAAGACGGATCAACGGGAATTGCAGTATAAGGCAATTTTAATTGCTCCAGGACGGGGTGGCTTTGATTTTCTGCGAAAACTCATGACTAACATTGGAATTCCCTTTTCAGATAATTCTATAGATGTTGGGATACGGGTAGAAACGAGGGAAATTCATTACCCGATTGTTAAAGATTACTATGATCCAAAATTCCTTTTTCCGGAACGGGTACGGACCTTCTGTACCAACTCAAGAAGTGCCCATGTTGTGAAGGAACGGTACGAAACCGGTCATGGGGAAACCTATTACAGCGTAAATGGCCATGCTTGGTCTGCAGAACGGCCAGCTAATGGCTTAGTCAATTTTGCGATACTCCGGAGTGTAGAATTTACCGAACCCCTTGCATCGGGACAAGATTTTGCAGAAATGCTTGGACTTCAGGCAATGTTGGCTGGAGGTGGGAAACCGCTCATGCAGCGGGTCGGAGACTTTAGAATGGGGAAACGTTCCACCAGAGATGGTTTTAATCATGATTTATTTGATTTTGAGCCAACCCTTAAAGATTGTACTCCTGGCGATATCAGCCTTGTTATGCCCGCCAAGTTCTTGCGTTCCATATGGAAAGCCTTAAAGTTATTAGACACCATTGTGCCGGGGGTCTTACATCCCAGTACGATTATGTATTATCCAGAAATTAAGCTCTATGCAAATAAGCCCCAATTCAAGGATAAGCGCTATTTTATGGCTATAGACGGTGTGTACCTCGCTGGTGACGGTGCAGGAACGAGTCGAGGAATTACCGCCGCATGGGCGAGTGGACTGCGGGTTGCCGATGGTATGCTGAAAGGAGAACCATAATCATGAGAATTACCGGCGGTCAGCTCTGTGGCAGGCGGGTCGAAGTACCGGATGGTGTCATTCGTCCTGCGATGGATCGAATGCGTGAATCGGTCTTTGCAATATTGGGGGATTTAACAGGCAAATCATTTCTGGATATTTTTTCCGGCTCTGGCATCATTGCCCTCGAGGCTGCAAGCCGGGGAGCAAATCCGGTAGATGCGGTGGAAATGGATCCACTAAAACGGAAAACCCTGATAAAAAATGTATCTATTTCACCGGTGAAAATTAACTGTCATTTCATGTCCGCAGAATTATTTGTAAAACGGGCAAAAAAGCCCTTCGATTATATTTTCTGCGACCCCCCATTTCCGTACCGATTTAAACAACAATTGGCGGCTTCGATTTCACAATCGAAACTCGTAATCGACGGATCAGTGGTTTTACTACATCGTCCACGGGAAGATCAGTTCCCGACTACTTTGGAACAATTACATCTCATTGACCGGCGTGAATATGGTAGATCTATCGTTGATTTTTACCGTTTTGAACAATAAAAACTTATATTTTAGAGTTTTTTTATATAATTTAGTTGCAAATTCTCTTGTTTTTAGTTTATACTTTATCTTATACTTATTAAGGAAAAATGTTGAATAAGGAAACCTTGTTTGGTCGTTTTGAAAATCAAGGATTTATAAAAACAACAACACGGCCAGAGTTAGATCCAGTCCAGAAGGTTCAATTAAACAGAAGGGGTAACGAATTATTCAACAAAGGTGATATAAAAGGAGCGGAGCGGATTTTTATTACCACCGGTTATTCCGATGGTCTCATTCGTTTGGGCGACTGGTATCTGGCCCAGGGAAAACATCTCGAAGCCCTTAAAATGTATTGGCTTGCACCGGATAAAAAAAAAGCGGAACCTTTAATAGAAAAATTAGCCGCTTTGATACAAAAACTAGTAAAAGATGAGGAAAAATAGTATGGGTGACGATCAGAATTTTTTAAATCCAGAACTTGAACAAATGCCACTCTCCCAAGAAGGAGATAAAAAAGAGAAGGATGAATTTTCAGAAATTTCTGAGCTTTCAAAGAAGGGATATCAGCTTATTAAAGAAAATAAACTTGCCGAAGCGGTAGCTGCTTTTGAGGAAATCCTTGCAAAGGATCCAGATAACAACTATGCTCTGGTGGGCCTCGGTGATACCTCCCGGAAACGGGGCTCTTTCCGGGAGGCTGTTGAATACTATCGCCGTTGCCTTTCCCATCACCCTGGGAATAATTATGCCCTCTTTGGTCTTGCAGACTGCTATAAGGCTTTAAACCAGTACCAGAAGGCCATTGAGATTTGGGAACAGTATCTCCTGCATGATGATCGAAATATTACTGTCCTGACCCGGGTAGCCGATGCCTACCGCAAAGTCCGTGACTTCAGAAAATCCAAAGCAGTGTACCTGAGGGTCTTGGAAATGGAAGAGAATAACCCCTATGCCCTTATTGGCCTCGGACACTTGCACTACGATTTTAAAGAATATCGAGATGCCCTCTATTATTGGGAAAAAATGCTTTCGTTGCATAAGGATAATGTGGATATTCGGGTCCTGACCTCTATAGGCAACTGTCATCGTAAACTTAAAACATTTGCAGAAGGGGTCCCCTATTTTGAGCGGGCCCTCAAGATGGATCCCTATAACTTTTATGCCCTTTTTGGTCTTGCTGACTGTTTCCGTGGCATGAATCAACAACACCGATCCTTGGAATACTGGAACAAAATTCTTGAACAGGACCCGCGAAACAAAGTGATTCTTACCCGTGCTGGTGATGCCTATCGCAATATGGGTGAATTTGATAAGGCTGCAGAATACTATCATCGGGCACTGAATATTGAATTTGATATGTATGCCGTATTGGGACTTGCGGTGATATCTAAAATGCAGGGAAAATATGATGATGCCATCGAATCTCTCCGCCGTCTTATCCAGCAGGATCCAAAAAATTATCGGTTGTACATTGAACTTGCTGATTGCTGGATAAAAAAAGGCGACAAGGAACGGGCTATCGAAGTCCTGGCAGAATTCCAGAAAACAGGCCAGCGCAACGCCAGTATTTCTGAATACTTAGAAAAACTACAGGCATAATGGGTATTCAAAGTATCAGTGGGTATACCCTTGCAGAATTAACGGCACAATTAAAACCGCTCCCAGCTTTCCGGGCTAAACAGATATTTAAATGGCTTGCCCGTGGAATTACCTCTTTTGAGGCTATGACAGACCTTTCCCAGGAACTACGGAAAGAACTGGCAGAGCGATTCTTGGTAATTGAAACCACTATAACCAATACCCTGATTGACACCGATGGAACTATCAAACTTCAGATAACCCTTCAGGACGGAACAAAAATTGAAGCGGTAGTCCTTGTAGATGGTGAAGGCCGAAAAACCGCCTGTATTTCTACCCAGGTAGGCTGTCCTATGGCCTGTGCATTTTGTAAAACCGGGAGCCTTGGCTTTTTAAGAAATCTCTCTGCTGCTGAAATTTCTGAACAGCTCTATCATTGCCGCTCAGTCGCCGGCGACATTGCTAATATCGTTATCATGGGAATGGGAGAACCCCTCCTGAATCTGGAAAACCTGAGAAAAGCCATGGCTATCTGGTCTGATCCTGCCGGGCTTGGTATGTCCCGCCGAAGAATGACCATCTCTACGAGTGGTATTATTTCTGGAATCCTGGACCTGGCAGATCATGGACCGGAAGTCCGTCTTGCCATTTCCCTCACCACCGCGGATCCATTGTTACGGGAACTTCTCATGCCCGTCACAAAAGCAAATCCTCTAGCGGAACTTAAAGAAGCGCTACGATATTTTCAATCAAAACAGGATAAGCGAATCACCTTGGAAGCAGTTATGCTTGGGGGACTTAATACCCGAAAAGAAGACGCCCTAGCCATCGCAGATTTTGCAAAGGGACTGGATGTTATCATAAATCTTATACCTTGGAATCCTGTAGAGGGTATGGGCATTCAGGGGAAAACTTTTCAGGAACCCACAGACCGGGAAATAGACTTCATGGTAAAGCTGCTGGAACAGAGGGGACTTACGGTTACCCGCCGTTACCGTAAAGGAAGGGGTGTTTCCGGAGCCTGTGGTCAATTGGGGTCAGTAGATTCCTTTAATATAGATTGATAGGATAATCTGCCCTGCCCCAATCAGAGCCCCAAGAATGGCACCAAAAACGTTTATCCATTTGAATTGACTTGCCATAACATCAAGGACAATCCGTTCCACATCTTCCATATCCAGAGAGTCAATCCGTTCAGAAACAATACTACGGATGTTTATAGCTCGAAGGGCATCGGCTATTTTTGTATTTGCCAGATTGATGAGTGCCCGGGCTATGCGTTCATCAATATGCGATTTCTCTACTGCATCAAGCTGAATAAGATCACCTATCCGGTACTGATCATGGTCTGCAAAAAACTGACCGATCGTATGTTGAATAGTTATTTCATCCAAGTGTACGATCCATGAACTGAGCTTTTGTATCATAACCTTTCGCTGAGTAACTGTATCCCAACCGGCAATTTTATGAATAAGGTCTCCCATATTTTGGTACAGCAGTGGAGCTATAAAACCATAGACCATTCCTGAAAACCGATACAGGGTTTCCTGCTTTTGCCCCAAATCTAATAGGCTTTGTTGAATATACAGCACCAGGGAGCGACGGTTCTCTTGTGTACTAAGCAGTATATCAATTTGAGAGATGAGATCATCTATGATGTCCCCCATCCGTTCTTCCAGGGTTTTATCGTACTGGGCCGCTGAGATAAAAAATCGCTGAAAGGTGTTTAACTTCTGGAGAGTCTTCTGCAGAAAGACCCTTCCTTGAATTTCAAGCTGCCTATGAATATCTGGCTGCCGCAAAAAGGCGATGATCCGGTCCTTGAGTTCTATATAATGGGCATCAAGGAAAGTAATGAGCCCTTGCGTAGCCCCAGGCATCGTTTGTTCAAGCTTTTGTAGGATAAATTCTTGTAAAAAGTTTTGAATCTCTTCTACTTCTTTTCCAGTAAGTTCTGCAAGGTTCCGTTGTTGCAGTTGTTCGAGTAGTCGGTCAACAAGAGATTCTATCGAATCGAGAATACGCGGATTATGAATCATTTTTACCAAAAACTGTATCACTTCCTTAGCGAGCTCGGAATTACCTTTTAATGGAGTATCCAAGATTTGAACCGTAGCTGAGGAAACACCCTGTTGAATGGCTATAACAACATCGGGCTTCGTGAGCCTTTGACGGATGATTTCTTCGGTCAGTAGTTCTTTCTCTACCATACGGCCAATATTATCTGCCAGCTTGTGTCGTTCCCTAGGAAGAATTCCTGGGGTAAAGGGAAGCTGAAATGGACCAATTTTAATGGGATACAGGGGACGGAAGAGCATCTTTATAGCAATAGCATTGGTTATATAACCGATAATGGCTCCTAGAACCGGTGGGGCCAAGTACATGATGAGGTTGTTCATTGTTGTCCCTGAAGTAGATTTTTCAGAGCTGTTTGGGCCTGTGCTTGAGTTTGATACATTTTACCTGAGGATTCCCGTATCCAGCCTTTTTCTTCACCAGATACTAGTATCCATCGTTCAGTAGTGGATTCTCCATCTTGAAGTATCCTTCGTTCTAAAACGGGAAGAATGGTTCCCTTTCTCAAGACCCCTAAGGATACGCCTTTCCTGCCATAATGATCTAAAAGTTGGGTATAACTATTGGTAATCACTACATAGCCGATGACAGATCGGGACAATAAAAAGGTAACTGGTGGATGAAGTTGTTGTTCAGGGTTTGCCAGAAAACAAGATAAAGAGCTTAATGAAACAGAGAGAACAATGAACACCCACACTATACGTTTCATAGTTTACCTCTGAAGATATCTCTGTAATGAGGGGATAAGTTTCTTATCTGAATCAGCAAAATTAAGCTTTTCAATCTCTTCTAAGGTAGCCCAACGCCATTGGGTATGTTCAGTAAGAACATATTCCTGCTCTGGAATTACAACAATATATGCAAAAAGATGTCGTTTTTGCCGATGGTGTTCAAACTCAGCATGGGCAATACAAGCCCCTACGGTTACTGCAACACCAAACTCTTCCTGATATTCCCGGATCAAGGCTTCTTCATCGGTTTCACCAACTTCAACCTTGCCACCGGGAAATTCCCAGCGTTCTCCCATGGAACCACCTGGGATGCGTTGCGCTATGAAAAGGGCATTACCTTGTATACAAATACCCGCTACAGATCGGGGTTGTAATGGGGTATCCACGATAACACCCTAGAAAAATAAAACTGTGGGAAACAGGAAATGGGCTCCTGCAGCGATGATGGCACCGTAGCCAACCCATTTACGATTTGCAGAAAGAAAACTCTCAATTTTTTCTGTTTGTTCATCAATCACAGTAGATCGGGACTTATAAAATTCAAATAAAAGGCTAAAACCAGCAATAAGTCCTGCAGCAGCAGGTAATAGATCCCCGATCACGGGAATATCCCCACGAATCACTGAAAGTATTTTAAAGAAACCGACCACCATTGTGAGTACTCCCAACACGAGCCGGAAGGTTTCATCGAGAACATAGGAACGGATACCGTCAAGAATAGATGATTTTGCTTCTGCATCGGTTATCAGCGCATAGCCTGCTAAGGCATTACAGATAATTGATAAAAAATAAAATTGTATCATGCAGTATCCTCGTCTCTAACTTCAAAATTTACAATACTGAATATACTCTTTTGGGTCAATGGATTAAACTATAAAACCCATATTCGGAATCTATTTTACAGGTATGGTAAATTTGAGCATCTCATCCTTACATTTAAATAGCATTACCAATTTTTCAGCCTCGAAGGGGACTGAAAACCGATATTCTTCACTTTGTTGTAACCCTATTACCAATTTTTGTATTTCTATTGGAAATTGTTGCATTTCTGATTCCTTGAGATAGGGCGACACTGCTACTTCGAGGGGACCTGAATAGGCATCCTTTGTGATAGCCTGCTTCTTAAGAGCTACATAGGTCGCGCCCTGAAAGCGAAAGGCTTCCACTGTAAAAACATTCCCCAGCAGATTCTGATTGCTTTCCCTGTTAAGGAGATATGACATGACAAGAGCTGTAGTACTAAGCATAAGGATGGCAAGCAATAAAAAAGCCATGGATTTAGTTGCTACGAGTGAACGGAACAGACCAGGACGACAGGCGAATGCGCCGGAATGGAGCAACTGTACTTTTTCAGGGGCACGAGCAAGTCGCTGTTCCCGAGAATAGTAAAAGGTGACGTCTTCATGTCCAATACGTTTTTTTTCACCTTCCATAGGTTTTACCTTACTACCGGGGTAGCCAGAGTTCTCCTGCGACAGTTCCAATCATTTCTGCCAGTGTCAGAGGGTCTTGAAAGCCCTTCGTATGGGCTAATCGGTGACCTGCTTCCAGGAGGATAGTAACAGCCCATTGAGAACACAGTACCGGGTCAATGGTGATCCTATTTCGTCTCATTCGGGCCATCAGAGCGCCGATAAGACCCGCCAACAGGTCTCCGCTGCCGCCCATGGCGAGCATACTTTCCATGCCATCAATCACAGAATAGGAACCATCGGGGGCACTAATATAAATAACATGCCCCTTAAGAAGGATGACCGCGTTAATTTGTCGGGCAGCCCTTTGTAGGAGAGGAACTGGATTTGTAGCGATCATCCTGCGAAGTTCATCATCAGAGGGTATGTTTGATTCGTAAGTATCATGAGGAAGAACATTAATAAGCCGTTCAAATTCAACCGGATGGGGTGTAAATACCGTAGGGCCTGTAAAGGTATATACAGCTGCATGAACTATTGCATCGGCGTCAAAAACAAGACCACAATGTTGCTGTATCTGATAGTGTATCGCTTTTTGTAGCTGAACTTCCTTTTCATTATTCCAGACAAGTCCTGGACCCATAACAATCGCATCGGGAGTAAGGGCCGACCTCATACCCTGTTCTTTTTGTTCGTTAAGCCATAGCTGGCACGTTACCAGGAGACCTCCTGCCTGAGCCATAAGTTGTTCTGCAAGCAACTGCTCTGTTACTAGCTGAACGAGCCCTGCCCCACCTGCCTGAGCACCTCTGCTGGCAAGCATGGCCGCTCCGCTTGTACCAAGGGCGCCTGCAAAAATTTGTACTACTCCTCGCTTATGTTTATAAGCATCTTTTTGTACCGAGAGAGCCTCCCTTGCATTTTGATCAGAAGCTAACGTAGAAAAGGTAATAAGCGTATTCTGCGCAATTTGGGTAAGGAGAGCTTCAGGGAAAATACCAGTAACGGGTATAATATGACCCGCCTTCATTCTAGCCTGAGGCTTATAGAGACAGGCTTTTACAGGTTCAATGGCAAGGGTAAGGTCCGCAGCTATCAGGGGATACTCTATTTCCCAGGAATCCGAAAGGCCTGATGGTATATCGATTGCAATAATACGCTGAGAGGTATTCATATTTCTGATCTTGTTGATAACAGCAATAAGCTCAGCTACTGCACCATGTACTGGGCCTGATAATCCTGTCCCCGTCAGCGCATCAATAATGAGATCAGCCTTTGAAAAAACAGTATACCTTTCCTTTTCTGATAAATCCTGCCACAAAAGACAAGGAATACCCATTTTTTGCAATATCTTGAACACCTGGGAACGGGGGGTAGGATTTGCTGTCGCGTTCATCTCGCTATCAGCTATCGGTTTAGCAAGTATTACTTTACACCGAAGAATATTGCAAAAACCCTTAAGAATAAGTGTTTTAAGAAGCACCATCCCATCGGCCGCATTATTGCCCGATCCAGCTACAAGAATGATTGATAAAGATCGAGTAGACGTTTTTACAGTCTCAGGAACAATTTGAGACCACACAGCGATAAGGGAATTGGCACATTCTCTGCCCGCAGCTTCAACAAGTACACTGGAAGACAGGCACCACTCTACCATTGCCCTTTCATCAATTTTATGAGCTTCATGACAAGAAACCAGAATCATTTACGTACATCTCCGGTAAATTTTTCAGTCCTCCACCAAACTACTTTGGCCTCATAATCAGTGGCAAGCAAAGCAGACAGAATTCCTTCCTCGGAAAGATAAAAGGTATTAAAGGCTACTTCATCGGGATCTACCTGAATAAACCCCCGTTTCTGGTCTTTGGACTCAAGGTCAAGCACGAGTAAATGGTAGCCATCAGTTTCAGGGATGGTAAGGAATACCTTACCTCTTCGACTAACTCCTAACACAGAATATACTAACTCTATCTTGTCTTTCTGGTCCGATTGAATCTGATCAAAAGGTGGAATTTCCACATTATTCAAATAACTTCCATTTTCCACATTCATAACCCAAAGTATAGAACGATCATAAATTATTCCCGACTTTGTCTTAGTAGATTCATCAAAGTTATCTTTATAATAATCAATTTTGATAATAAGTCGTCTACTGTCAGGAGCAGCGGTAATACTATCAAGGGATGAGTAGAGGGTTTCACCTTTTGGCATAGGTAAATCCTCATTTCGAATTAAAACTACATACAATACGGCCCCGTTTGCATCGAACCAATAGACATTCCAACCGGTCGGGATTCGGCATACCACCACAAGTTCATCATGTACTGAAGTAAAAAGGCTGTTGATAAAAGGAAATGGTGTGCCTCCAATCCCTTCCTGCCCTAGATATTCGATAAAGTTACCGTCACTGTCAAAATGGAGCACCGTAGAATCGAAGAGTACCCGCTTTTCTGCATCATAGGTTCGACGATCTGGTGGTAATCGATCTTCCACATAGAGGTGTTTTCGAGAATCGACTGCTACATTTCCATTCTGTATGAGGGGATAAGCGATAGCCCTTCTGGTAACAATTTCAGAGCTATCACTGTCTTTCTTAAGCGTAAAGGGAGGAGGATTCGTTTCCTGGTTATAAATCATGGATAGAAGGTCTCCGTAGGAGGTAAATTTAGAAACCTTTTGAGCTTTGCTGTCGGAAATATAAAATATACCATCCCGCATGGCAATTCGAGTTTTCAACATTGCCGGTGACTGATCTATTCCAAAAAGATCGATCTGATTTTCCAGTCTGCCTATATCTAGCCTGAAGAGATTCTGCCGGTCTACCGACTGGACTTCCTTATTGGAGCAAGAACTGAATGAAAGTAAACCTATAAGGGCAATAATGAGTATCCGTATCATGATAAATTCACCATAGACGCCTGCAAGGCGCTTGTCAACCGTCGTTTATAGCGGTACATTCAAGACTATGTTGGACAATGTAATTAAGGCTCTGTTCGGCTCACAGCACGAACGGGATTTAAAAGCCCTCTTACCGATTTTACACGCAGTAAATGAAAAAGAAGCCTGGGCGGCTTCTCTCCCGCCGGAAGAATTCCCTAAGATGACTGAACGATTCCGGGAACGGTATCGGAACGGTGAAAGCCTGGATTCCATGCTGCCCGAAGCCTTTGCACTGGCCCGGGAAGCAGCCCGCAGGAACCTGGGGGAACGACCTTATGATGTGCAGGTCCTTGGATCCATCGTTCTGCACCAGGGCAAAATCGTAGAAATGAAAACCGGTGAAGGTAAAACCCTTATGAGCGTGGCCGCTACGTACCTCAATGCCATTACCGGCAAGGGCGTCCATGTGGTTACGGTTAACGATTACCTGGCAAGCCGGGATGCCGCCTGGATGAGTCCGGTTTTTAATTACCTGGGTATGACCGTCGGTACCATCCTTTCAGATATGGATAATGACCGCCGCCGGGAAAATTATGCCTGCGATATAACCTATGGTACCAATAATGAGTTTGGCTTTGATTATCTTCGCGATAATATGCGCTGGGATCTTGAAGGCCGGGTTCAGCGGGGCCACCATTTCTGTGTAGTAGACGAAATCGACTCCATATTGATTGATGAAGCTCGGACTCCCCTTATCATTTCCGGTGCCGCCGAAGATGACACCTATAAGTTTTTTGAAGTAGATAAACTTCTGGATACCCTTGAAGAGGTTAAAAAGAAGGAAGACGGTGAATATCCCGATGAAGCTCAGGGCGAAGAAGTCATCGGTGATTATAAGATTAACGAAAAAAATAAAAACATATCCTTCACTAATGCGGGTATGAATAAGATCGAAAAACTCCTTCAGAAACGGGGCTTAATTAAAGGTTCCCTCTTTGATGAGGAGAATTTCGAATATATCCACTACTTTACCCAGGCACTGCGGGCCCACAAACTCTTTCATATTGATGTGGACTATGTGGTTCAGGATGGTCAGGTCCAGATTGTTGATGAATTTACGGGCCGCATTTTGCATGGCCGTCGGTATTCCGATGGCCTCCACCAGGCCATTGAGGCTAAGGAACGGATAAAAATAGCCCAGCGCAACCGCACCCTTGCAACCATCACCTTCCAAAACTACTTCAGGTTGTATGAAAAAATATCCGGTATGACCGGTACGGCCGATACTGAAGCGGTTGAGTTCAATAAAATATACAACCTCGATGTAGTTGTTATCCCTACTAACCTGCCGGTAGCCCGTATTGATGAAGACGATGTGGTCTACCTGAACGAAAAAGAAAAATTTGAGGCCCTCTGTGATGAAATAGAAGCGGCCCATAAGCGGGGACAACCGGTACTGGTCGGTACCGTTTCGATTGAAAAATCCGAAAAAGTATCGGCCCTGCTTACCCGCCGCGGTATCCGTCATGAAGTTTTGAATGCAAAAAACCATGCCCGTGAAGCGGTCATCATTGCTGAAGCCGGAGCTAAAGGCGCGGTAACCATTGCAACTAATATGGCTGGCCGTGGAACCGATATTAAGCTCGGAGGCAACCCGGAACACCGGGCACGTAAACGGGCGGGAACCAATGCTACCCCAGAGCAGTATGCCAAAATTTACAAAGAAGAATATGAAAAATGGAAAAAGGACTATGAAGAAGTAAAAAGCCTTGGAGGCCTTTATGTTATTGGTACCGAACGGCATGAAAGCCGTCGTATCGATAACCAGCTCCGGGGCCGTTCAGGACGCCAGGGAGACCCTGGTCGTTCCAAGTTCTTTATTTCCATGGATGATGACCTGATGCGCCTCTTTGGCGGGTCAAACATCAAAAACCTGATGTCAAAAATTGGCATGGAACCTGGTGAGCCCATCTATCATCCATGGCTCAATAAGAGCATAGAGCGGGCCCAGAAAAAGGTGGAAGAACGGAACTTCGAAATTCGTAAGCACCTGCTTGAATATGATGACGTCCTGAACCAGCAGAGAAAATTCATCTATGAACAGCGGGATGCCATACTGGCGGATCAGCATCTGGTAGATCGGGTTAACAATGCAACCAATGACATGGTTCACGCAGCTCTAGAAGATTACCGGGCGACCTTCCGCCGTGATCCTGTTTTAGCTGTCAAAGAATTAGCCCGTTTCTTAAAAGAAAAATTTGCATACCAACTGCAACTAGAAAGCAATGCACCGGAAGCTCAGAAAGTAGAAGATCTGGAACAGCGGATTACAGAAGAGCTGAAACAGGAAATTGCGGAAAAAGAAGCCCTCGTCGGTGCGGAGAACCTCAATACCTTTATCAGGATGCAGTATCTCCAGGCCATCGACCGCAAATGGCTCGATCACCTAGAAAATATGGAAGCCCTTCGTGAAGCGGTATACCTCCGTAGTTATGGCCAAAAGAATCCTCTTACGGAATATAAGATTGAAGGGTTCCAGATTTTTGAAACCATGATCGATGAAATTCGTCAGGAGATTGCCAGCAGGGTACATCTTGTTCGTGTTCAAAGTACGGATAATCGGGAAGTACGAGCTAGACCTGTCGCCACAATCCACTCAGCCAGTCATGGAAGTGTAGGTTCTTTTGCTGGGGCGGCTGCAGGCGGTACCAGTGCAAGAAGTGGTACCACGCCAACGATGGGTTCTGCCCGTCCTGTGGGACCTTCGAGCCGTTCAGAACCGGAATCGGTAACGGTCGTCCGAGCCTATCCTAAGGTGGGCCGTAATGACCCCTGCCCCTGTGGCAGCGGTAAAAAGTACAAATACTGTCACGGCAAATAAGGTGGCCTCTCAAACTACACCAATTCGGGCCTCTTAACAACATCTTCGGTTTTTAAGAGACCCGGCATACTAACTCTCTTTTTTTACAAAAGCATCCTTAAAACCTGATTTTTTAAAATAAGACACTAAAGCGTGGCTTTCACCTTCATTCAACGGACCAATCAGTAAGCGATATATTGGTTTTTCAGTGGTTCCTCCTATATGAACGAGAAGTGGGTATTTTTTATTAAGTCCCTTTATCTGATTTTCTACTGCATCGGCTTTGGAAAAAGCACCAAGTTGTATATAATATTTACCCTTATCCAAATTTGTTACGGATGGAACACTGAAAGCAATTTTAAAAGCTTGTTCTGTGGCTTTTGTTGGTGCTTGTACTGGCTCCTGGACAACCATAGGTTGTTCTAGTTTTTCTGCCATTGATATTGGAGCTGCTTCTACAAAATTTGAAATTTCTGGTTTTTCTTCACCCTCTTCTACAACCGGTTCTGTTGGAACAAACACCGGTGGACGTTCCTCTGCGGGTTCAAGGCTGAGTTCAACCTTTTCAGCAAAGGGTGTTTTTAAAACAGGTGCTATATCTGTTGGTGAATCCTGTATATTCGGTTCTGTAATTACTTCTTCTGTATCTGATTTCACAGGTGTTTCAACAGGGATAATTTCTGCTATTGAGGTTGAGTCTTGTGGAGTCTCTTTGGGTTCGATCACTGGTTGTTCAGATGCAAGCGGTTCAGATGGTTCGGTGCTTAACTCAACACTGGGAACTGTAGGTGCTTGTATAGGAACTATTTCAGCTTCGGCAATAGATTCTTTTTGCTGAAGTTCAGGTAGTTCTTGTATTTTCTCAGTTTCTGGAGTCATTTCTGTCTCTGAAATTAGGGCAGGATTGTTTTGTTTTTCAGATACAGCGTCAATCTTAACAGCTGACTCCTGCACCGACATTAGTGGTTGTTGAGACATTGCACCTTCTTCAGCTTTTGTTAATGCAAGAGTTGCAGCTGGGTCCCTATCTGGATCGCCTTCTTTTGATAGTTCGTCCCTATATCGTGAAAATGCAATAGGATCTGCAGGCATGTTTACTCGAATCCTTCCAACCATACCCTTTTCAAGCCCTAAAGCATTAGCTGCCTCTTTAGATAAAAGTCCTAAGAGTCCAGGATTGTCGATACCACCAACCACAATTGCCCGTAGGGTTTTACCATTTTCCAGATTTACCACATCAACCAAGGTATTACGCGGGAACGAATTGGTCGCAATGTAATAACCATTTTCGGGCAATTCTCCACCTGCAGCCATTGCTGCAGCTCCTTCCCAAATGGATGCTCCTAATAAACCAAGAGAGGCAATTCCAATAAAGAAAAGAACAATCAATTTTTTCAAATAATTCATCATATTACACCTGCCTTGTATCAATTATTATTTATAAAAAGTTGAGTCTGCTTCTTAGCAACTTCTTTATCCTGTTCTGGATTTTCTGTCTGAATAGAAGAGGTATACATATATTGTTTAATTAACTGATCCGTTTTAACAGAATAGAGGTAAAAGTGAACAACCTCAGGAGTAGCTCTCTTTTGAGAAGTCTTATTAGGTATAGCAGCATATGTTAATTGTGCCACTAAAACAGAATCGGCTCCACCTTGCCTAGCTAATTGTAGCGTTTCTTTTATATTGAATGATGACGTGTTTTCTATCGGAGTATTACTAACAATAATCCCCATATCAAAGAGAGCATCCAGCACTCCAGATTCCCATGCTGATGAAGATTCAAATTTATATAGTTTCATATCAGGGGTTTGTTCAAGCAAGGAAACGAAAATTGTTTCAGCTTGCAAATCAAAACCGATTATCGTTATAAAAATTAACAATATAAATATACGTTTCATTCTGTAAGTGCCCCTTATTTACAATATCGGAATAGTAAATAAGGGACTGAAAGATATTCTTATTCCATTGTGCTAGAACAAAGGCTATGATATGGTATAGGTACGATCATATGGAATATTACGCACTACAAGTTAAAACTGGTTCGGAAGAAAAATACATCAATCTATTTAAAATTAAACATCCCGAGGCGGATATACGCTTGCATTTTCTCCAGCGGCGATTACCCATACGTCGTGGTGGCAAGGTTCAACAGGAGCTGGCCCCCATCTTTCCTGGTTATATTTTTCTCGAAACTGGAACAAATTTACAATCTTCCCTTTATTGGGCCCTTCGTAAAACTGATGGTTTTTTCCGTTTTTTAAAAAGCAACCAGGATGTGAGGGCCCTCTCTGGACATGATCTTGAAATTGTGACTCATTTTCTTAAATATGGTTCAGTTGCAGAAAAGTCTAAAGTATATTTTGATGAGCAGGACCGCATTATTGTGCAGGAGGGACCACTAAAAGGACTCGAGGGAAATATCATAAAGGTCGATAAAAGAAAAGGGAGGGCGAAGATTCGGCTCGATCTGGACAATGCACCTTTTACGATTGACCTGGCCTTTGAGTTTATCACCAAGTCGTCAGATTAAGGTATACATACCCTTGAGCCTTTCGCAAAAGATGGATGACATCCTTTAAATCAGCCCGTTTGTATATCATTGGCGCAGGTTTTGCCGGACAGACCCTGGCACGGGAAATTAAAGCCAAGGGAATTTTTGGTGAGGTTGTAGCATTTCTCGATGATGACCCGGCCAAAATTGGCCACAGTATCGAAGGGATACCCGTTTTAGGCCCCATTAAGGATGTAGCCCGCCTCTTGCGAATGAATCCCGCTGATGAGGCTATCATCGCCATTCCCAGCGCAAGCCGGGAATACTTACGGGAACTCTATAACATTTTAAAAAAGGCTGGCTTTGAAAAGATCCGCATATTGCCGGGAATTTCCCAGATCATCGAAGGGGATGCCCACCTTATCCAGACCCGGTCCATCGATCCACAGGACCTTCTAGGGAGAACCCCAGTAGCTATAGGCTTGAAAGAGAGCCTTACCTATCTCAGGGGCAAACGGGTCCTCGTGACAGGAGCAGGAGGTTCTATCGGTAGTGAATTGTGCCGTCAGCTTCTATCCGGCGGCGCTCAACGTTTATATCTCTTCGGCCATGGAGAAAATTCTATCTATCAAATTGATCGTGAGCTCAGACTGCTCCAGGAAGAAGGGGTTGGTGAAAAGGCCACCATAGTACCAATCATCGGTGATCTAAAGGATGAAGCCTATGTGAATTACATCATCGGGAAACTCAAGGTTGATGTTATTTTCCATGCCGCCGCTTATAAACATGTCCCCATGATGGAAGAAAATCCTGTAGCAGCAATTGAAAATAATGTATTCGGTACGGAAAACCTGGTAAAGGCTGCAGGTCACTACAAAGTTAAACGTTTTGTACTCATTTCGACCGATAAAGCGGTTGATCCTGTCTCAGTATATGGCGCTTCCAAAATGCTCTGTGAACAATTGGTACTCTCCGCTTCCCAGGAAGGGGGAGCCCATTTTATGGTGGTTCGTTTTGGTAATGTACTGGGTTCCCGAGGCTCTATCATGCCCCTCTTCCAGAAACAGATCGAAAAAGGCGGCCCTGTTACCGTTACCCACCCTGAGGCTCGGCGCTGGTTTATGACCATACCTGAAGCATGTTCCCTCGTACTGAAGGCAGGAGGGGTTGGCGAAAACGGTAAACTGTACCTCCTTGATATGGGAGAACCAATAAAGATCCGGGAATTGGCGGAGCAAATGATACGATTCTATGGATTTGAACCGGATCGGGAAATAAAAATTGAGTATATCGGACTGAGGCCAGGGGAACGGCTTGATGAACGACTCTGGAGTGAAAACGAAATTCCTGTGGAAACTGAGTATCCCCGGATTCGTCGTGTAGAACGAAAGGAAGCGCCCCTGCTCGACCTGCCGAAACTTCTGGAAAGTATCAGACCAATCTGCCGTTTCGATCCAGCAAAAGCAAATCTGTATCGCGACAAGGTTCTTTTAAGACGGCTCTTGCACGACTTTATTCCGACGGTTATCATTCCCGAACATGAACAAAACAATTGAACCTATACCCTTTGCCCGACCCTTTATCGGTGCAGAAGAAGAAGCAGCAGTTCTCAGGGTGCTCCGATCTGGTTGGCTTACCACTGGCTCTGAAGCGCTACAGTTTGAAAAAGAATTTGCGGATTTTTTTCGACGTAACACAACCACCAATCCTGCCCCTGCAATGTCAGCATACCAGGACCTCACTGCATTAGCCGTTAACTCAGCCACAAGCGGCCTGCATCTAGCCCTGGAAGCCTGCGGGGTCGGCCCCGGGGATATCGTCATCACATCGACCTACACCTTTACGGCCACTGCAGAAGTGGTTCGTTATCTTGGTGCCCATGTGGTATTTGTCGATGTGGCTCCTAATAGCTATCTCATGGATGTACAGGCTCTCGAGCAAACTTTTGAACGGCTTGCCCGGGGCCGCCCCGCCTACCCGCCCCGGCCCGGCACCAATGACCCGGAGGAAGGTTTTGGCCCCCGGGGTCAGGTTAAAGCAATTATCCCTGTTCATGTGGCAGGACTCTCCTGCGATATGGATGCCATCATGAACCTGGCCCGGACCTATAATGCCAGGGTTATTGAAGATGCGGCCCATGCCTTTCCATCTCAACTTGCCGATGGCCGTTGGGTTGGTTTATTAGGTGATATCGGGGTTTTTTCCTTTTACGCGACCAAAACCATTACCACCGGAGAAGGTGGCATGATTCTTACCAGGGATAAAACTATAGCCCGGAGGATTTCCATCATGAGATCCCATGGTATCGACCGGTCTATATGGAACCGGTATACGGATACCAGAGCCAGCTGGAAATATGCAGTCGTAGCCCCAGGATATAAATATAATTTGCCGGATGTGCTTGCCGCTCTTGGCCGGGTTCAGCTGAGCCGTGCAATGGAACTGCTTGAAATGCGCAGGGCTATCGCTCACACCTATACTCAGGCTTTTCGCTCTACTCATGGATTACTGCTTCCGCCTACAGGGCCGGAAAATGCCTGGCATCTCTACCCCATCCGACTTGCAGGATCCTGGGGAAAAACAGTCCGGAACCAGTTTATTGAACATCTGCAAGCCCTTGGTATTGGTGTCTCGGTACATTTTATACCCCTTCATACCATGCCTTATTACCGTTCCCTCTATAATCTTGATGAACAGGATTTTCCCCAAGCCCTTGATATATTTTCCCGATCCATTTCCATACCGATATGGCCTGGAATGACCAGAGAACAGATTCAGCGAGTTGTTGATGGAGTAGTTGAAACAGTAAAAATATTAAAAGGATAACTGGGTGGAACAAATACACAGAGTGGGGACAATAGAAGAACTCATCTTGCAGGGTATGCTCTATGGTTACATACTCCGTTCACCGGTTGCCTCGGGGACCCTGATTCGGATCAATACACCAAAACTATCTAGTTCTTATACCCTGATTACCGCCCGTGATATCCCCGGTATACCATACCTTACTTTTAATGCTACTCGCCTTCCAATTTTTGCTTCATCAACAATAACCTATATTGGTGAACCGGTAGCATTACTAGTCGGGCCTGACCGCAATAAACTGGAAGACATACTCCGATCAACTGAAATTATTGCAGAAGAAGAAGTTCCCCAATTCGACTGTTCAATCTTTACATCCGATCGGATTATAGCCAAAAAGAGCATACCAAATAAAGATATTGATACCTTTTTTAAGAGGAAAAGCCTCATTACAGAAGGAACCTATAGTACAGCAATCCAAGAACACTGGTACCCAGAATGCCATGGAGCCCTTGCAAGCTATAGCTATGACAAGATGATTATTCGTACCGCTACCCAGTGGCCATATCATGTCCGTCAGGCTGTTGCAACCATGTTAGGGGTCTCGGAAAATGACATTATTGTTGAACCTACTGTATTAGGTACCCATCTGGATGGAAAACTATGGTATCCATCCCTTATCGCTTGTTTTGCAGGCCTTGCAACATATATTTGTAAAAAACCAGTTAAGGTACTCCTAAGCCGCATTGAAGATTTTCAATATAGTCCCAAACGCCCCGCATCAAAGATTGTCCTCAGGACAGCAACAGGAAAAGAGGGTGAACTAATTGCTCTCGAAAGCCGTCCCATTGTAAATATGGGATCAAATGGTCCTTTCGCTGAGGAATTTATAGGACGCCTGAGTCTTGGAACCATGGGCGCCTATCGTTGTCCTCATTATAAACTGGAGGCTTATGCGGTGCACAGCAATCTGCCTCCAGCGGGGCCCTTAGCAGGGTTCGGTTTTTCTCAGGCAAATTTTGCAATAGAAAGTCATATCTGGTCAATAACAGATCGCCTGCAAATCAATCCTTTGGAATGGCGGAAAAAAAATGCCCTTTGCAAGGGGGACACCCTTATTGCTGGTATTCCTATACGGGATGCTGTACCTTCTGAAGTACTGCTTGATTCGGTAGCCGCCATGAGTGATTTTAACCGCAAATGGTCAAGTTATGAATTACTCAGCAGATATCATCGCAGTTTACATAAATTCCCTATCGAAAAATCTTTACGAGGTATTGGAGTCAGCTTAGGTTATCAAGGAAATGGTCTTCTTTTTGAAGGTGCAGATAAGGGAAATTTCGGTATTGAAGTTACCCTTGAGAAAAGCGGTTCCCTTGTTATAAAAACTAGCGCTATCATATCTAGCGAAGAAACACAATCGATATGGGCAGCCATTGCAGAGGATATTCTTGGTATACCGGCTTCCACTATAGAATTTGCTCCTATCCGTACTGATCAGGTTCCCGATTCGGGACCTTCATGCTTATCGAGAAATACCACGATTATTACCAAATTGGTACAGCGGGCTTGTGAAGCAATTCGTAAACAACGGTTTAGAGATCCCTTGCCAATAACAGTAAAACGACAATTTCGTCCTACCAAAGCAATGAAAGATGGACTTCCCTTTACCATGTTAAGTTGGGGATCCGCTGTAGTGGAAGTAGAGATAGAACCGATTACATTGAGACCTCAAACTCGGGGGATCTGGCTTATCGTTGATGGTGGGAAAATACTCTCAGAACAAAGAGCCCGTAGATCGATACAGCTCGCAAGTCTTCAGGCATTACAATGGGCATGCGGCGACAATCTATCCTATGAGAATGGCCTTATTCCACCGGAAGTTATGGAATTGCATTCCATCCAATTACAATATAATCCGCCTCCGGTTTCTGTGGAGTTCCTTTGGAATGACAGCGAGCACCCTAAAGGCATTGGAGAACTTCCCTTTACACTCATACCAGGAGCTTTTGCTCAGGCAGTCTCACAGGCAATTGGAAAATCCATGCGTACATTACCCATTCGTTCTTTGGATATTGAACAAGCTCTTCAAAGCAGAGAGGAACTTACATGACGATTCCTTTTATTTTGAATGGAGAAGATGTGGTAGCCCAATGTTCAGTTGATAAACGTCTTGTCGATATACTAAGGGACAATTTTAAATTAAGTGGTACCAGGGCAGATTGCCGAAGCGGCATTTGCGGAGCCTGCTCGGTTATCTTTAATGGGCGCATCGTTCCTGCATGTCTTATTCCTGCTTTTAAGGTAAAAGGGAGCGAAGTGATAACCATAGAAGGTTTTATGCAAACGATTGAATATCAAGATATTGTTACCGGTTTTCATCAATCGGGATGGAGTCCCTGTCAATTTTGTAATACATCGGTTATCCTGGGTATTGAGGCCCTGCTTTCACAGAATCTGCGCCCCGAACCAGAATATATTCAAATAGCCTTTTCCGATATTCAATGCCGTTGTATTGATCCTCATCAATTATTATTCACGATTAAAACGATTTCTGGGATACGTCAAAGAAGGATCTATGGAAGATCAATATAATCTACCACATAATCAGGTATTTAGTCCCTATAATCTTGCAGAATTATTTCAATTTTGGAATCGATTCCCTGATGCGGTATTATGTTCTGGTGGTACTGACCTGCTAAGGCGGCAAAGAAACCGCATATTTGCATTACCCCAAAATCTCATTTCGCTAGATAAGGTAGAGGAATTACAAAAAATAAACCGCACAGAACGACATCTTGAAATTGGAGCTGCAATTTGTCTATCTGATATACCGAGAATAGGGAAAATTGTACCAGAACCATTAGTTGCTATCATCAATTCCATCGGCAACCCACGCCTGAGAAATCTTGCAAGCATCGGAGGGGCCATTATGAGTAGTCATCGATATTCAGATATCCATTCAATCTTGATAGCCCAGGATGCCACATATGAATTAAAATCCGCTTCCAATTCTCGGTGGATTTCTGCTAGCAAATTTGTTGTCTCTGGACCCCAGCTCTTACAAGAAGAGCAAGCCCTTATTAGTAGAATACGAATCCCCTTAACTCAATGGACCTATATGTTTCATAAAAAAATAGGAAATATTAATAGAGACGATCCAAATGGAGGCACATTTTTATTACTTTGCAGCATAGAAAAAGATATAATAACAGATCTCCGTATTATTTTTGTTGGTTCAATAATCCTTCGGTTTAAAGATATGGAGACTCATCTTGTAGGACAAAGTATTCCCCTCGATGAAAAGATAGCTGATACTTTAATCTATGAATATTCATCATTTATTACTGAAAAAATTCTAGATAATAATTACCTACAACATTCAATTATTCGATCAATGAAAGCATCATTATACAATATTGTCTAAAAATACTATCATTTTAGGTGATAAATAGGCTTGATTATGGGTACCACCTATGATATATTGTTCAATCGTTGAACATCATAGGGATAACCAATGTGTAGCGTGTTTCGGCCGCACATCATTTGGATATCTTATCACGTTGTCTCATTTTTCTTAAGATCATCACTTATAGTCTGATGATACAACAGCAGCTTTATTATCGATCCATGAATATTGAATATATTGATCCTGAACTAGCCATTCTTGAAACTATTTATGATTCTAGTCGGCAGACTAATGCTGTTAAGCAACGGGATATTGCCCAAAGTACTGGAACATCTCTAGGTATGACCAATGCAATTCTTAAAAGATTAACCCAAAAAGGCTGGATTACGATTAAAAAAATTAATAGTCGCAATATCCACTATGCTATTACTCCCGACGGAGTTAATGAAATTGCCCGTAGAAGCTATCGGTATTTTAAAAGAACCATTCGTAATATTGTTTTGTACCGAGATGGTTTAGACCTGGCAATTAACAAAGCAAAATGTCGGGGTTGTACAACCGTTGTTTTAATTGGCGTTAGTGATCTTGATTTTATTGTTGAGCATAGTTGTATGCGTCATGGTCTTACCTTTTTAAAGGTTATTGAATTAGAAACGGCTCAACCACTCTTATTGCACGATTATTTTATCATTTTTTCCGAATCCTATGAAAAACCATTAGATACTCATAATTCTAATCAGCTCTACCTTTTTTCATTACTTGCAAATCCAGGGGAGTCCTTTGAATAATCAAATAGTACATACATTTATTTTTAACGATGTTACAAGTACTGTCATCTTAGGTTTTTCACTACCAGATCTTGAACGGCTCTGTTTTGGTTTTTCCTTGTCCCAATGTCTTTTTATTTGTGATGCAAACACCCTACATATTGTAAATTCTATACGTGGAAGTGAAAAAGTTCAACGTTGCGTCCTTCCAAGTGGAGAAAAGGCAAAAAACTGGCAATCAATTGAACAAATCATCGAAAGCGCTGTTCGGGCAGGTATTGGTAGAGATGGTCTTTTTATAGGTGTTGGTGGTGGTGTAGTAACGGATTTAGCAGCCTTTGCGGCTGCCATTTACATGCGGGGAATTGGGATCCGCCTTATTTCAACTACAGTCTTAGGTATGGTGGATGCTTCGGTCGGAGGAAAAACAGGTTTTGATTTTTTGGGAATTAAAAATCTTGTAGGCGCCTTTTATCCTGCGGAAGAAATTTATATGCCCCTTTCAGTTTTGTGTAGTTTACCCTGTACAGAATGGAAGTCCGGTTTTGCAGAAATTATAAAAACTGGTATTATTGCTGATACTTCTATCCTTACTATACTACACGACCACCTCATCGATTTTTACAATCAAGAGCAAAAAGAACGTTATTTAAACCAGGATTGGTTTCAAGAACTCCTTTATCGTTGTATTTCCTCAAAAGGAAAGATCGTAGAATCGGATCCAGAAGAACGAGGTACTCAACGGGCTCTGCTGAATCTTGGACATACCTATGGGCATGCGCTTGAAGCTGTTGCTGGACTTGGCAATGTTAGTCACGGTGAAGCCATCGCATGGGGATTGAGCAGAGCCTGTGATTTAGGAGCAAAATTAGGTATTACCCCAACACAACGTAAAGAACAAATAAACAGCATATTAAGACAGTTTGGATATTGTACAACACCCACTTATCCAACACCCAACTATAACCCTGAAGCAATAATGCAAGCAATGTATTCAGATAAAAAAAAGAAAGACGGACAGCTCCGTTTTATTATTCCGACAGAAGAAAGTGCAACAATACGATCTATCTCTTCTAATGAAATCGATATAGTGGTTTCTACAATACTATAATGCAAGGAGTTAAACACATAACATGCAGAAACATTTACAAAATTCGTGGATCTTATTTTTAATTTTCACTCTATTTATTTTTCTTGATAACCTTTTTGCAGAATCTACAGATGCTCCGTATTATATACATTCTATAACATATCAAATAACAGGTATTACGAAAGCCTATGCTCTACAAAATGCTGCAGAATTAAAAGAAGGTGAGGTTATTGTTAACAATACGGCTCTTGAACAATATATTAAAGCTAAGACACAGCTATTACTTAACAATCGAGTTCTTGCAGAAGCCAATATACAATATACACTAGGTGATCCAGATACAGATGGGCGGATCCCAGTAGATCTCACGGTTATAACAACCGACACATGGAATATTATTGCCCTACCCTATTTTAAATACGATTCTAGCAATGGTTTAGAAATCAGTGCAAAAGGCCGCGATTATAATTTTCTCGGCACCATGCAACCCTTAAAAATTGATATTGGATACACGATAGATCGCCAGCCATTGAATGATCGAGCCTTTGATAAGGGGGCTTTTTTTATTGATATAGATTCCAATTTTCCATTTAAAGCATGGAATCTAGACTGGAATTTCGATTTTGACCATTATTTTGGTTACACCGATAAATATGGTTTTGAGTATGAAAATAAAACGGGCTTAAGTCTTTCCTTGCCAATTCAATTTACCACATTAACCTTATCCGCGTATCAGGGTGTATCAATAAATGAGGAAAATGAGGATAAATATAAAGCAGAATACGGTGACCGGTACCAAGATTACTGGTATCTCAGCAATTGGATGCGTCTCGACTGGTCTATACCAACCCCGATACAAATTGATGGATTTAGTAAAGTTTTATACATCCCCTCATTACAAATAAAGCAAAACTATCGGCCCTTTGGTGAAATTGGCGAAGAAAGGGGGGGACCTATAGGAACTATAGAACAAACTATTAGTTTTGGCAGAGTTGATTGGATTCGTAATTTCAGACGAGGTATTGATGTACATCTAACAAATACCAATGATTATAACTTTTATAAAACAACTTGGAATAAATCGATCCATGCAGAATTAATAGGCCATTATCCATTAATTAACACCTTTGAGCTCTCTGGAAGAGTACAAGGATACTATTATTTTGATGAAGCAGATGATAAGGGTGGCTTACCTTTGCGTGGTATTCTAGATAGTGCCGTTACTACTGAATATGGTTTATATACAAATCTAGATCTACCAATTCGTGTGATATTGTTTATGCCTTCAGAATGGTTTAAATCAAAAAAATTACGTATTTTTGACATTGAACAACAATGGACACCTTTTATTGATATGGCTATGGTTAAAGATTCGATTCACGACCGAAGCTTTACCTTCGATGACATGCTTATTACCAGTGGGATCGAAGTAGTTACCTTTCCACTCTTTATTCGCAGTTTTTATTTGCGGATAAGTGTGGGCTTTAATCTGAGAGAAGCAGTACGCCTAAAATCCTTACCTAATGGTGATAACCGTGAAATATTTATTGGTTTAGGACATCATTATTAATTGTAAAATCTATTAACCTTTTTTGAGGAGTATAAAATGGCAAAAATTGCAGTCATTGGCACTGGCTACGTAGGTCTCGTTTCCGGGGCCTGCCTAGCAGACTTTGGTAACCATGTTACCTGTGTAGATAATAATACAGAAAAAATCGAAGCCCTTAAAAAGGGTATTATACCAATATTTGAACCTGGTCTGGATGATGTGGTAGCGCGTACTGTAAAGGCTGGCCGCCTAGTTTTTACTACCGATCTGGCTTCAGCGGTTCAACACAATGATGTTGCATTTATCGCAGTAGGGACCCCTCCAGCAGATGATGGAAGTGCAGATCTTCGTTATGTTGAACAGGTAGCCCGTGAAATAGCTCGTGCTATGAATAAATACACTGTCGTGGTTGATAAAAGTACTGTCCCTGTTGGGACAGCTCGCAAAGTTATGGGATGGATTACTGAAGAACTGGGGAAAAGGGGTGGAGACGCAGCACACCTTAGCTTTGATGTGGTGTCTAATCCAGAATTCTTGCGGGAAGGTTCTGCGGTCCAGGATTTTACCCATCCAGACCGGGTAGTAATTGGCGCAGAAAGTGAACGGGCACGGGAAATAATGAAGGATGTGTATCGAGCCCTCTACCTTAATGAAACGCCATATATCGAAACTAATCTTGAAACCGCTGAAATGATTAAATATGCGAGTAACGCCTTCTTAGCAGTAAAAATCACCTTTATTAATGAGGTAGCTAACCTCTGCGAAAAGGTTGGTGCCAATGTACAGGATGTAGCTAAAGCTATGGGACGGGATGGCCGAATTGGCGCGAAGTTTTTACACCCAGGACCTGGTTATGGTGGATCCTGCTTTCCCAAGGACACCCAGGCGATGGCCCGGATCGGACGTGATTATGGTGAACCTTTAAGTCTTGTGGAAACCACCATAATGGCCAATGAACGGCAAAAACAGCGCATGGTACATAAAATAGAAATGGGCCTTGGTGGTCCAGGTTCGTTAAAAGGAAAAACTATTGCTATTTTGGGTCTTGCCTTTAAACCGAATACTGATGATATGCGAGAATCACCGGCCATTACCATCTGTGAAGGACTGGTACAACGGGGTGCTCAACTCCGGGCCTTTGATCCTGCGGCCATTAAGGAAGCTCAATGGCGGCTTGAGTCCATTAAAAACAGTATAGTGTATACCAATGATGAATATGAAGCTTTACAAGGATCTGATGCGCTCGTTATCCTAACCGAATGGAATCAGTTCCGTAATCTTGATTTAGACCGGGTTCGGAGCCTGCTTCGTGCGCCCTATTTTTTTGATCTTCGAAATGTCTATAAACGTAAAGAAGTTGAAGAAAAAGGATTTATGTATGTTGCCGTTGGGAAATAATAAACCACTCAACAATGAGTAACCTAAAAAAAGAGGCGTCTTTTGAGAAAAAGCATTCCTTTACATCATATTAACAACATCTTCAATTTATTAAATAAAAAAGATAGAAGAAAACTCATTATTGTAATGTTTGGTTCGATAGTAATGGGCATATTAGAAATAGTTGGGGTAAGTTCTATTATGCCCTTTATTTCTGTTGCATCAAATCCTGACATTATTCATACTAATCAGTACCTTCGTTGTATCTATACATATTTGCATTTTACTTCTGAAAAACATTTTCTTATAGCTCTCGGTTTGTTAATGTTCTTTTTTATGGTTATAAGAAATGCATTTAGTGCAATCCTCATGTATATTCAGGTTCGTTTTAGCCAGGGTTGTAGACATAATCTATCTTTAGATTTATTTCGCTATTATCTTGGCCAAAAATATGTTTTTTTTCTTGGTAAAAATAGTTATGAATTTTCCAAGAATATAAATTCTGAAATTGAACAAATTATAAATGGCACTATAATGCAAATGGTTAATCTATTAACCTATAGCATTCAAATGGTATTAATTGGGATATTTTTATTCATAATTAATCCTGTAAGTACACTTTTAATATTTATTTTCATTACTTTTGTCTATTCATTAATTTTTTTAAGCTCAAAACGAAAAGTAAATCAACTCGGAAAAGCCAGGTTTTATCTGAATACTGAACGCAATAGAATAGTAAACGAAGCATTTTGGGGTATAAAACAAGTTAAAATTTCCGGAAATGAGATAATATTCCTCAATGAATTTAAACCAATTTCAAAGAGACTCTCTTTAAATGTCGCATCAGAAGAAGTAATTGGAGTCCTACCAAAATATGTTTTAGAAATTGTTGGGGTATCTGCAATTATTTTTTATATCATGTATGTTATTCTTCAATCAGAAAGGGGATTCTCTGAGGCTATTACTTCAATAAGTGTCTATGCATATGCTGGTTATCGACTGATGCCAACTATGCAACAATTCTTCCGTTCTTTAACGAAGATAAAATACAGTTCTCATGGTACTGAATCAATTATTAAAGAGTTCGCTATTAAAGTACACGCGCAGCCATTGCCATTACCTCAATCTGATACATTGCCTTTCACAAAGAAGATTACCCTTTCTCATATTATATTTACTTACCCTAATAAAAAACAACCTGCCATTAAAGATATTTCTTTAGAAATTAAAGCAAACTCGCTGGTTGGTTTTTGTGGACAAACAGGATCAGGAAAAACAACAATAGTAGATATTATTTTAGGTCTTCTCATACCCGACTCAGGGACACTAGCTATAGATGACGTTATTATTACTGATCATAATAGAAATTTATGGCAAAAAAATATTGGTTATGTTCCGCAGAATATTTTTTTATCCAATTCATCTATAAAATCTAACATAGCCTTTGGGATCCCGGAGAACCAGATAGATATTGAAGCTGTCCAAAGAGCTGCAAAAATGGCTCAGATAGATCAATTTATAGAACAAGAACTTGAAGATAAATACGAAACAAAAATTGGTGAGCAAGGCATCTGCCTCTCTGGTGGACAACGACAAAGGATCGGCATTGCACGGGCTTTATACAACAATCCATCAGTACTTGTAATGGATGAAGCGACCAGTGCGTTAGATAATAAAACTGAAACCGATGTTATGAATGCGATTGATAACTTAGCAGGTAAAAAAACTATTATTTTAATTGCCCATCGTATTTCAACACTGAAGAATTGCGATGTTATTTTTGAATTATCTCATGGTAAATTAAATAGATTTGGAACGTACCATGAATTATTTGATAAATAATAATACTATACTTAGTAGGAGTTTTTATGAATATTAAAAAGGCAAAAATTATTTTTTTATTATTATGTTTTATTTCTTTACAATCTATACTATTTGCTCAAGAAGTATTAAAAAGCATACAAGAAGAATATTATGATACTCTTGCGTTAAACGGTGTAATACAAAGGCCAACGTTAAATTACCGAACCCTTTCCGATTCTGTGTGGGATACAAGCAATGTGAGTAGCGATATTTGGTATAATAATAATCTCGGCAAAAAGCAACAAATCAATGATTATATAAGCTATCGTATATATGGACCTTCCCTTTATTCTTCCTATAACAGCGCTGTTCCTTTTGGTCAGAATGATAGTTTACTCTGGCAAGGGAAGGGTTTAAATACAAGCCTTTCTGGAGGAATACGAATAGAGGGGTATGGTTTTGAAATCACCTTTAAGCCAGAAGTCGTATATAGCCAGAATTTACCCTTTGATACCTTACCTTCAAATACAGACAGTGAGTATGGTTATTTTTGGGGATATGGACCTAATGTAGGTATCGATAATCCACAACGATTCGGTGATTCTGCTTTCTTTGATTGGGGCTTTGGTGATAGTGAAATTAGATACACCCTTCATAATTGGACAGTTGGATTTGGCACTCAGAATATCTGGTTAGGACCAGCCTATCTTAATCCAATTTTACATTCTAATAATGCAGCCCCCTACCCCAAAGTAGACTTAGGACTACGGAAATCACCATTTAATATACCAGTATGGAACTATTATCTTGGAGACATCGAAGCTAGAATATGGACGGGATATCTTACTGAATCCGATTATTTTGATAACGATTCCAGTAACGACCATAACATGCTTCACGGTCTTTCTCTTGCGTTTTCTCCCTCATTTATTCCTGGTTTAACTTTAAGTGCAAACCGCACCTGCTTAGTTAAGTGGAAGTTGGAAAACCTACGATATATACTACCAGCAAAGGCAAATACCTATGTAGGTGTTGCCGATGCAGGTGAAGATCAGAAAGCCTCGTTAGCCTTTAGCTGGCTTTTTACTGAAGTCGGCTTAGAGCTATATGGAGAAATTGCGAAGGATGACTATTCAGGTGCAGGTTTTATTGTATATCCATTCCATTCGATTGGATATACGGTAGGTTTACAAAAACTGCTTGATTTTTTCCCCTCTGAAAAGATTTATGGGAAATTAAATATTGAAATTAATAGTCTTGAGATGTCCCAGGATTTCCAGTTCCAATGGCCCTACTCATTTTATTTTCATCATCAAGTAACACAGGGCTATACGAATAGAGGTCAAATCTTAAGCAATGGGTATTCACCGGGGGGTAACAGCCAATATGTTAGTTATAGTATTTTTTATCCTAAAGGGATGACTAAAGTATATATACACCGTTTTAATCCAGATAATAATTATATATATAAAGATACAATTGGAACTGAAAATAAAGAAGATGCATCAATTAAATTTAATTCATGGAAAACATATTTTATTTATGGTTTTAATTCTAGTATTTATATTGACAAAAACACTTTACTGAATATTGGTTTTGATATTGTAAATATTAATAATCTTTTATATTATTTTGATAATACTGATATTTCAAATTTTCATATTTATTTTGGAATTAATTATTATTTATAACATTATGATTAAGATATACAAAGATACCATTGTCTATATTGTTTGTCCTGCCTCTACTGCAACAGGTGGGCCAGAATTATTACACCAACTAGCATACCATTTAATAAAACGTGGTATAAATACTTTCATGTATTATTACCCATGCTATACTAATAATCCTATTCATCCTGATTACTTACAATATGCTGTACCTTTTACAAATCAAATCATTGACAATGGAAATAATTTATTAATATTTCCAGAATCGTATAAATACATTGCTGTTCCATTGTTATATAAACATATAAGAAAAGCAATGTGGTTTTTAAGTATTGACAATTATTATATTTCAAGATTAAAAAAATTGGATCTTATTACTAGAATAAAAAATAAAATAAATTCTATTACTAAAAACGAATTATTTGATATTACATTATTAAGAAAAAGACATTTAAAAAAAATAAATATTCAGAATGATATAATAATTAAATATTCAGAATTTGTTTTAACGAATTCATTTAGAGGGTTAGATTATTTAACTTCTGTTTTACATAGAGATGTATTTTATCTATCTGAATATATTAACGATTCTTTTTTTAAAATAAGTGTTGATATAAGAAAAAAGGAAAATATAGTTGTTTATAATCCTAAGAAAGGATTAAAATTTACTAATTATTTAATTAAGAGGGCCAATGGTATTCAATTTATACCAATAATTAATATGAAAAGAGATGATGTTATTGAATTATTAAAAAGGGCTAAGGTTTATATTGATTTTGGCAATCATCCAGGTAAAGACAGACTACCAAGAGAAGCAGCTATCATGTATTGTTGTGTAATAACAGGTACTCGCGGCTCTGCCGGAAATTATAAAGATGTGCCTATACCAAGTTCATTTAAATTTAATGATAAAAAAGAAAATATAAATCAAATTATCAATACAATAAAACATTGTTTTGATAATTATAATAATATTATTAATAAATATGAATATTATAGAAATTTTGTTCGAAATGAAGAATATGAATTTATTCGATCCATTAATTTGATATTTAGAAAAGAGTAATAAATAATGAATAAAAAACCATTAATTTCAATTATAATTCCTACATACAATCAAGAATATTTAATATCTGATGCTATCGAAAGTGTTTTAATGCAAGATTATGATAATTTTGAAATAATAATTGCTGATGATTGTTCTACAGATAATACAAAAAAAATTGTCAATTCATTTACTGATCCACGCATCAAATATTATAAATATTCATCAAACTTAGGAAGAGTGAAAAATTATCATAATGCTTTATATAACTTAACTAATGGTGAATGGGTTTTAAATTTAGATGGTGATGATTTTCTCACTGATAATACATATCTAAGTTCTGCAGTTAATGCATTAAATTCTTTTAACGATGATAATATAGTATTGATAAGTAGTAACAGACATATTTGCAAACATAATTCTAAACATACAGATTATTTGTCATCAAATGCTATTAATACAAAACCATATTTATATTCTGGTAATGAATATATTTTATTATTACCAAAACCACCGTTTAGAATATATCATGTCACATCCTTATATAAAAAGGATTATGCTTTACAAATTGGCTTTTATAATCAAGACATTATTAGTACTGATTTAGACTCATTATATCGTTTAATAGTAAACAAATATATTATTAGAATAGAATGCAAAACAGCTGCTTGGCGAAGCCATGCAAATAATATTTCTACAAATAAGAATATTATTGACACTATTAATAATTACAACCTTATAGTTAATATTTACAACTATATAAAAGTTAATATAAAGAAAAATTATAATTTCAATAGATGGCTTAATAAAAATATTAAAAAAAAATATTATAATGATATTTTAAGCTATTTAGAAAAGTTTGACCTAAAATCAATTATCATAGTTGATCGATATATTCATAAACATTTTCCAATTGCAAGATTATTAACTTTATTAAATATAAAACTTTATTTTAAAATATTTTTTAGTATTATTATTACTTCGCTAAAACG
This sequence comes from Gracilinema caldarium DSM 7334, assembly GCF_000219725.1. Taxonomy (GTDB): domain Bacteria; phylum Spirochaetota; class Spirochaetia; order Treponematales; family Breznakiellaceae; genus Gracilinema; species Gracilinema caldarium. Next base: position 1,650,042 of record NC_015732.1, read on the forward strand.
TGTCACTAGGTTATAATAATTTATAGGACTCTCGACATATTTACATTTCATTATATCATAAAATTATTAAATTAAGCTTTTTAATAAAATGTATAATCTATATCATTATTACAATTAAAGATCGGTCATGTCTTTTGTGTAAAAATAATCTTTCAGCTTTTTCAAGCCAGCGCCAGTATTTTTGATAAAGCAAAAGTATTCAGCTCGATAGGTTATTTAAATCTTTTATATATTTAGTTGTTGATAGATTAGGATACTTATCTATATAAAATTTCCAAAGGCTAAAACAGTATAGGTATTTTAAATGAATAAATTAAACATTGTTGGACTTTACCTCTATAAAGAGATACGAACTGGTGGACACAGACGATATATTGAACTAATGGAAGGTCTTGCTTCAAAAGGAAATAATGTAACGATAATTGTAAATAAAGATTTCACTTTTCCTTTTAAATATGTACGTTTTATACCCATAGAGGTACAATATAAACAAGGGCAACGCTTTCCTGTTTCTCTTATTTTTAAAAAAGTTTTGCAACGTAATAAAAAAGCAATCTTACAACAATGCGTTGATACAGATTGGATACTTATTTTTAGTGAAACTAATATTTTTGCGTCACATTATCTTAAAAAAATTTTGAATGCAAATATTCTTTATGGACATCGAAGCAATACTGTTCAAGAAGCTCTGCAATATATAAAAGAACATAATGGCAAACCTTTAAAACAAGTTAAATTTGTTTTAAATTTTATAAAATACTCTTTTTATGAACATATAATTAGCAGTATTACAAATGCAATTGTATTTCAAAGTATATATGATAAAGAAGATTTTCTTTCAAGAAATAAATCAGCTCGAAATAAGTCTTTTGTTATTGGTGGACATATAGGTTTACCTAGATATACACAGGAATATCAAAATATCAATACCAGTACACATGTAGAAAAGTTGCTCTTTCTTGGCACTACTGGCCCACGAAAAGGTTTAAAATATTTACTAGAAGCATTAGTTATTTTATATAATAAAGGATTGCATAATCTATCTTTAAATGTAATTGGCCCTGGTGATTTAGAGCCTCATACTTCATATTTAAAAGAAAACAATCTTTTAAATATTGTGAAATTTTATGGTCGAATAGATAATCCTTTTCCATATTTGAAAGAAAATGACTTAATGGTAATACCCTCTCTTTTTGATAGTTATCCTAATACCGTTTTAGAATCTTTACATACTGGTATTCCTGTTATAGCTAGTTCTGTTGGCGGAATACCAGAAATGTTACAATATCCTGAACTTTTATTTCCACCAGCAGATTCGTATGCCATTGCAGATACAATATATAAAATCGTTACTGATAATGAATATTATCGTTATATTCGCCGGCTTTGTGCTCAACGATTACCATTTTTCCATTTTGATTGGGAATTAAAATGGGAAGAAGTGATGAAATCTTATATAAAGGTGTAATTTTTTATGGCAAGATGTAAACCTATTCAAAATCCTCGACAATTATTAGAAAACATGGTTATAATACGAGATATTTTAGTATCTAATAATATAAGATGTTTTCTACATTTCGGAACATTATTAGGCGCTATTCGCGAAAAGAATTTTATACCCCATGACGATGATGCTGATTTGGGAGTGTTTATTAATGATTTTGATAAAGTAATAGATCTTTTGCCTGTTTTTCTATCACATGGATTTGAATTTAATAGTCAACGATTTGGTCGATTATTACAATTTATTAGAAATGATGAACAAGTAGATATCTTTTTTGTTACTCAAACATGGGGACTATTTGGAAAAAAATGGGCTATTGATGAAAGAACAACTGTTCCTTATAAATTTCTTAGTGATTTTGAAATAACTAATTTTTTAGGTTATGATTTTTTAATACCTAAACAACCTGAAAGATTAATGAGAAATCTTTATGGAAGAACTTGGCAAATTCCTCTAAAAAATATACCATCTAGAACTAATCTTTCTTGGAGAATTAAAAAGCTACTATTACATCCAGATAAGATTATTTTTTATATATTTCGTTTCATAAATACCCAAAAAAGAAAATTATTTAAGAATGGTGGATAGATTTATGAAATTTCATAAATATATTTCTTATTTTTTTAAATTTTATATTTTAACAAAAATTAATCTTTTATTTTCATTTTTAAGCTCACTAAATATTCCTCATGATATAGATCTTTTAGAATACAATAAACAAATTAAACTTTTAATTCCAACCCCTGAAGGATCTAAACAAGCAGTACATCCTGATATTATATATGATAGCGAAGCAAAGATACCTTTCATATTAGCCTTTACACCATATCCATTTTCTATTGATAAATATGAAAACCCTTGTTTAGTTATATCTTATGATGGATTACATTTCTTTGAAGAACAAAAAGGTATAAATCCTATTGTCCCCCCCCCTTTTTATGATCATAATGATGATCCAGATTTATATTATAAAAATGGTAAATGGTATATTCTTTATTTAGAAACTTTAAGACCTAATGCTCAAAATTTGGTATTATTAGAAAGCTTTGACAGAATAACATGGACATCACGTATTATATATTCAGCCAATCTTAAAAACCCAAATGATTTTTTTATGCTTTCTCCTTCATTTATAGCTCAAAACGATACGATTAATAAAATATTTTTTGTAAATCGTTCAGTATCACCTTATCGTATTGAATATGTTATGCAAACCTCTGGTGAAAATTTTGATTTTTATAAACGTTATCCTGTTAGTATAGATCTTAATGGTCTTGTCCCATGGCATATTGATATTATTTATGGAAATAACTCATATTACATGTTATTATGCACTGTAAAGAATAATAGAAATAATAAAGAGTATTCCCTTTATATAGCAAAAAGTAATGATCTAATATCTTGGACGTTATCACCTAAAATGGTCCTACATAATTCATATAGAGCTTCCGGTTTTATAAAAAATAACGATATTTTTATTTATTATTCTCGACAACAAGGTCTTTTTAGACCATGGCATATTGGTATATGTCGTTTTAAGCTATCGGAATTTTTTAAGGAAAATTTATGAATATAGCAATTATTGTCAATTCCTTCCCATCTTTATCAGAAAAGTTTTTATTAAATCAATTTGCAGGTTTAATTAACGAAAATATTAATATCGATATTTATGCTTCTGTTAAATCTAATGACACTCAAGTTCATGATTTATATTATAAATATAATTTTGATAAATATACTTATCAAGTAAATATCCCTAGATCTTTAAAAGAAAGGCTTAACAAATTACCAAAGATTTTATTGAAAAATATGTTTTATTCTTTAAAAAACACTTTACGTGCCTTTAATTTTATTAAATATCAACGCGCTGCAAAAAATCTAAAAACATTATATTTTCTTGATGCTTTTCAAGGTAAAAAATACGATATTATTCATTGCCAATTTGGTCAAAATGGATTTATTGGTGCATTTCTTAAAGATTGTGGATTTACAAATCGACTTATTGTTACGTTCCATGGATCAGACATAACTGTTTTTCCTAAAAAAGATGGTAAAAATGTTTATAATTATATGTTCTCTCGAGTTGATGCTGTTACTGCTGGTACTAATTTTACAGCAAAATATATTAGTGAACATGGTTGTCCTAAAGAAAAAATATATATAATTCCAGCAGGTGTTTTAATTAATAAACATCATAGTATTAATTTTAAATTAAAAGATGCAAATATTATTCTATCCGTAGGTCGACTTGAAGAAGTTAAAGGGTTTGAGTATGCTATTAATGCAATTGAGAATATTGTAAACGATTTTCCAAATATCAACTATTTTATTGTTGGTAATGGGTCAAGAAAAGAATTATTAAAAAATCTTATTAAAAAACAATATTTAGATAAAAATGTATTTCTTCTTGGTGAAAAAAATGATACAGAAATAGAAGAACTATATAAATCTGCTTCTATTTTTATAGCCCCCAGTATACTTAGGGCTTCCTGAAAAACAAACAACTCTTTACAAAAGAAGCAAATACAGAGATAATCTCAATAAGAAGTGCACGGAAGAAAGGGGTAAGGCCTTAAAAAGCGTGCACTTTACTATGGGGTAACGATGTATAAGGAAAAGGAACAGGTACCTGAGTTTGAAGACTTTTATGTACCCTTCGGAGGACATTTACGAGAAGATAATCGATGGGTACGATTAGCCGCAATTATTCCATGGGAAGAGATAGAAGCTGAATATAAAAAATGTTTTTCAAAACGAATTGGAAGAACAGCCAAGACCGTACGGCTCGCCTTGGGATCATTATTGATAAAAGAGAAATTACAATTAACAGATGAAGAAACGGTAGAAACAATACGAGAGAACCATTACCTGCAATATTTTTTAGGATATGAATCTTACAAAGATGAAAAACCCTTTGATCCAAGCATGATGGTTCATTTTCGAAAACGGCTTGGACCTGATGCAATAGCACAGATAAATGAGTTGATAGCGAAACGGTATCAAGAACAGGTAGAAGCAGAATCTGAAAAAAAACAGAACAAAGAAAACCAAAAGGATGACCATGATCATGGAAATCGAGGGCAACTCATTATAGATGCCACGTGCGTCCCCCAGGATATCCGGCATCCCCATGATGTCACTTTATTGGATGAAGCGCGAAGGAAAACAGAAAAGATAATTGATACGTTATATGAAGCGAGTGAGCTCACCATAAAACCACGAACCTATAGAAAACAGGCCCGTATCAAATATCTCAATTTTATACGAGGGCGACGAAGAACAAAAAAAGAAATACGCAGAGCGATTCGGACCCAACTCCAATACATACGACGTAATTTACGGACTATCAATGAATTACAAAACAAGGTTCCCAGTACAACGTTGAGTGCAAAACAGCGACGTGATCTTATCGTGATACATGAGGTTTACCGGCAACAGGTACAGATGTATAAGGGAAAGACCCATTCGATATCGGGAAAAATCGTCAGTATCAGTCAACCCCATGTACGACCAATAGCCCGAGGTAAAGCAAAAGCGGCCTTTGAATTCGGAGCAAAACTATCAGCATCGATGACCGAACACGGGATGATTTTTATAGATCGATTACAATGGGAACCCTATAACGAACAAGAAGATTTGCCAACACAAATAGAAAAATATAAGAGGCGATGTGGTCGATATCCGGAATCGGTGCATGCCGATAAAATATATCGGACACGAGCAAACCGAGCCTATTGTGAAGCTCGAGGAATACGATTGTCTGGACCACCCTTAGGCAGACCGATTAAAGAAACATTAGAGAATAAAAAGATAGTACGACAGCTACGAAAGATTCAAAGACTTGACGAAGCCATTCGACAAGCGATTGAAGGTGGCTTTGGATATATGAAACGAAAGTTTGGTCTTGGTACAATCTATGAAAAATTACGCGAAACTAGTGAAACAGCAATTATGGTATGTGTATTGCTGACCAACTGTGAAAAAATCCTGAGGGATCTTTTTATGCGCTTTTTATTTTTACTTGGTTTTAAACCTCATAAATCATATTTGAAAGTTTTAGTATACTAAATTAAACCCATTTTAACGTAAAAAAGTTTTGAAATATCATTTTTAGACATTTTCAGTAGGCCCTACGTGCAACAAATGGAAGTGAAGAAGGACAGGGATTAGTAATTCAAGAAGCTCAATTATATGGAATTCCTGTTATTGCAACCACAACAGGTGGTATTCCAGAAGGAATTATTGACTCAGTTACCGGCTTTTTGGTTCCAGAAAAGAACTCAAACGCTATTGCAGAAAAAGTAAGATTACTTTTAACTAACAAAGAACAAAGAGAGATTATGGGAAAAAATGGTTATAAATTTGTATCAGAAAAATACGATGTTAATATTTTATCAAAAAAAATAGTAGGTATTTATAAATGTCTTCTATAACAGTATTTGATATCATAACTACTGCACAAGGCGGGAAACGATTACTTGAACATCGTGTTCAAGTAATTAATCAGGATCCTTCATTTATTAATTACATTATATGTCCAAAAAATGATATATTTACAGCAGATTTTTATTCAAAAAATATACCTTATATTCAATTTTCTATGACGAGGGGGTTAAACCCCATTTTCACTATTAAAGAAATCATAACTTTTTATAGATTATTAAAAAAATATAAACCTATAATTGTTCATGCTCATACTTCTAAAGCTGGCGCTGTTTCTCGTATAGCCTGTCGAATTTATAATATGCTTAATAAAAGTAAAATATATGTTTGTTATCAAGTTCATTCTTTTTATTTTAATACCATATATGGTTTAAAAAGCTATCTTTTTTTATTTATTGAGCGTTACTTATCAAAATATACTGATTCTTTATTATTTCAAAATAACACTGAATTACAACAAGCTAAAAAATTTAAAATGGACAAGCATGCATTGCTCATTAATATTGGTAATGGCATTAATTTAAATAATTTTCCTATTCCTAATTCACCAAAAAGTTTACCGACATGGAAAACTGACCATGATAAACCTGTATTAATAATATGTATAGCAAGAATAGAACCCAAAAAAAATCACAAAATGATTGTTGACACAGTATATTATTTAAAAAATATTCTTACCAAACAATATGGTGAAGTTATTACAAAACATGCTTTCAAAGTTATTTGTGTTGGTGAAATTGGTGAAACCGATGCAATTAACTATCGTGATAGTTTAGGGCTCCAACATTATATTAATTTTGTAGGTTTAAAAAACCATCAAGAAATTATACATTTTTTACAGGAATGTCACATTTCTATATTAACAAGCACAGCAGAAGGAAAACCTAGAGCACTTATTGAATCTATGTGTATGGGGCTTCCCTGTGTTGCAACTAACGTTGTAGGAACTGATGAAGTAATTGTGCATAATGAAACTGGTTATCTTATTCCATTACATGATTATCAAGCTTTTGCTGAAGCAATAAAATTACTAATGGAAAATTCAGAGCTTTATATTAAATTTTCCAAAGCTTCTATTCATCGCGCCATTAAAGAATTTGATGAAGCTATTGTCATCGACAAGTTAAAAACCATTTACCGCGACAGACCTACTAAAAGCAATCCAAATTTAAACTTCTAAAATCCTTTTATACAAACTCAACAATTCTCTTGCCGCTTTATCCCATGAAAAGATTCCACTTCGAACTCTTTCTAATCCTTTAGAAATTAATAAATTTCTAAACTTTTCATCATCAACAATTTTACCCATTGCTTCTGCAAAACCTTTTACATCATTTGGATCTTTCACTAATAATGCACAATCATCAACAACTTCTGGAATTGCAAAGACTGATGAGGTAACAACAGGACATCCAGAAGCCATAGCTTCTATATTTGGTATCCCAAAACCTTCAGCCAAACTTGGAAAGATAAAGAGATCTGCCCCTGACATGAGCTCAGCAGAATCTTGTTCAGAAATGAACCCTGGGGTTATAAGTCTATCTTCTATTTGTAAAACCATAGCTTCTTTTTTTACAGTATCATTATCCCACCCTTTCCCTGCACATACCAGCTTATGTGGGCGCCCATTGTTTTGTTCAATAAAACGTTTAAAGGCCTTTAGCAAAACCCATGGATTTTTTCGTTCAGAAAAACGGCTAATATGATAAATATAGGGTGATTTTATTCCATATTTTTCTAGAATAACACACTTATTAGTGTTCTTTGGATTGTACACATCACTAATACCATTATATGCAACAACAATTTTTTCGCTTGGAACTTTAAAATTATCAACTAAGTACTTTTTAGTTGTATTTGATACTGTAAAAATACTATCCATTTTTCTTGCAAAGCGAGGTACTAAATATCGTTCATGAAACATTTCTACTGGGCCAAAAAATTGCGGTATTAATAACTGTTCTACACCATGTATCGTTGCAACCTTTTTATTAGGTACACCGTATATTGGTGCATATATCGTAAGTGGCGTATAATGAACCAGATCAAAGGCTTCTTTTTTTAAAATTAATGAGCTTAATAGTGGATTTCTTGGTACAATAAGTTCTCGCACTTTTTTATATATAGGATTTGAACTAGGTTTATAATGTATAAATGTTATATGAAATAGTTTTTCTTTAGTATTTATATCAACTATTCTTTGCATTATCTGATCAAGGTGATGCCCAGATCCGCTATTCCAATTATCCAGTTGTTTGGTAAAAACTGCTATTTTAGGTATAGACGTCATCTTCATAATTACTATATTATACTCTTAAAGCATAATTATGAGCAATATAACAGTACTTACACTCGTAGATCGTATCGCAACATTTTATTCATTAAAGCCCTTTATTTTTTTTGGCGGTTCTAAGCGATTTACTTTTACTTCAGATCCTGTATTTTGTTTAAAAAAAGATAAAAACAATATACTCATTATGGTCCGTCAATTCATCAAACCAGACATCGTAGATCTTGAATTGATGAAAAATCTTAGAAAAAAATATGAAGTTATCGCTTTTTTTCATGATGATGCAGGTGGTGGAATACCAAGATTAGAAGTTTTACCCTACGTTAATTTATTTTATCAAAAAGCATTATTTAAAGATATCAATCTTTATAAAAAAAGACTATATGGTAAAGAATTATACTCTGATTATTACCACACAAAATATGCTGTACAAGATAAAGAACATAAAGAAAGAGCTATCGTTGAAGATGATGCCCAGTTAAATAAATTACGGCTTTCCTGGAATATTGGAATTGGCGATTATCCAAGAGAACAATTCAGACAAAGGTTTGGAACAGCCTTAGCGAAGGTATTTGGACCATCAATATCAAAACATATCTATTCCCGAAAAAAGATTAACTATAATCCTGTCGATTATAATAAAGGAATCTTTCAGGTTCATGCAAGATTAGGATTAACCGGACGACCTTCTATTGCCTACCAACGCTATTTAATCCTAAATAAGATTAAAAATGATCCTCGTTTTCTTATTGGAGAAGTATCACAAAAACAATATAATTACGAAACCAAGCATTCAAAAATGATATTATCCCCCTTTGGATGGGGAGAGTTATGTCTTCGAGATTTCGAAGCTGTTAGAGCCGGTTCAGTATTATTAAAGCCAGATATGGGACATCTATTAACTTGGCCTGATATCTTTATACCCTTTGAAACCTATGTCCCCTTCTCTTGGGATGTCGATGATCTACTCGATAAAGTAGATGCCTATTTAGGAAATGACCAAGCAAGGAAACAGATTGCATATAATGCATGGGATGTCTATAGAGATCAAATGAATCAACTAGAAAACCGATTTGAATCTATTATTGGAGAGATTTGTTCATGCACTACTCAATAAAAGATATCATTGCATCACTTCCAGAAGAAAAAAAATATTCCGATTCATATTGGACTCGTTTTGTATTACGACCAGTCTCGTTTCCTATCAGCTGGTTTTTTCTTAAACTTAATTGCACACCTAATGGAGTATCTTGGATTGGAGTGTTTATTGCCGTATTAGGCGGCTTATTATTCGGTATCAATTATTTTATTCCAATTCAAATAAACATATTATACTGGTTAGGTTTACTGTGCTTTTTCATTTTTTCTATATTTGATTGTGTTGATGGGAATATGGCACGAACCATTAATTTACCTAACCCATGGGGCTCTTGGGTAGATGCAGTTGGCGGATATATTGCATATACAGTTGCTCTATTATCGCTTGGACTTGCAACAGGGGCTATGCATAGAGAATTAAGTGGCTTATATATCTTCCTTGGAGGTTTTTCAGCTGCTACCAATATGCTTATGCGGGCAACCGTTCAATCACACAGAGCTAATAAGGCAAAACTTTTTGGTATAGAACAATCAGCATCACCGGAATCTGAAAAAAGGCTCTCTGAACATTTAGGTATTACGGGAATAATGTTTCCTTTATTTGGTATTGGTGTTTTATATCATGTATTATCTTTTGTATTATTTTTTTACACTATAGTATATGGTATTGGATCAATATGGATTCTTTTTAAGTTATGTAGAAAACTACATTAAATAGGGAAGAATGGCATGTCTACTTATCTCATTACTGGTGCAGCAGGTTTTATTGGTTTTCATCTTTCTAAACGATTGATAGAACAGGGTCATACTGTTATAGGGCTCGATAATATTAATGATTATTATGACATTACATTAAAATATGCAAGAATAGCACAATTAGGAATTAAAAAAGATGAAGCAGAAAAATACAACCAACTCGTTAAAAGTACAAAATATCATACTTTTTCGTTTATCCGATTAAATCTCGAAGATTATAATAATCTTATAGATATTTTTAACCAATATAACTTCGATTGTGTAATTAACTTAGCGGCGCAGGCCGGGGTTCGGTATAGTATCGATCATCCCTTTTCCTATGTTCAAAGCAACCTTGTAGGATTTTTATCAATTCTCGAAGCTTGTAGGCATTTTAAGATTCCCCATCTAATTTATGCTTCAAGTTCATCTGTTTATGGAATGAATTCAAAATATCCCTTCAGTGAAGATGATCCAGTTGACCATCCTGTAAGCCTCTATGCAGCTACGAAACGGGCAAATGAACTTATGGCCCATACCTATTCGCATCTCTATGGTTTTCGTACTACTGGACTTCGTTTTTTTACAGTTTATGGACCATGGGGCAGACCAGACATGGCCTATTTTAAATTTGCCAGGTCAATAATGGAAGAAAAGCCGATAGAGGTTTACAATAATGGTGATATGTACCGAGATTTCACCTATATTGATGACATTATTGATGGAATTGTCTGCGTATCAAATAAAAACAAAGAAAATAATGAACTTTTTAAAATTTACAATATTGGTAATAACAATCCTGAAAAGCTTTCAAAATTAATTACAGTTTTAGAAGAATCTCTTGGGAAAAAGGCTCAAAAAATCTATTTGCCTATGCAACCTGGTGATGTATACCGAACCGCAGCAGATATTACCGCTTTGAGTCGAGATTGCAACTGGCAACCGCATACTTCTCTTAAAACAGGCATTAAAAGCTTTGCAAAATGGTTTTTATCATTCTATAATTACGTAAATTTATGAGGTATGTGAACGATGAAGCTCGCAGATTTTGATATTTGGTACCGTTCTCGTTATAAACGTACTACATCGGGATATGCAACGTTTTTCTTTATTATTTCAGATCTTTTCGCACTTTTTCTCTCTTTTGGAACAGGTTTTTTTATTGTCAATCTTTATGATTTACATGCAATTAATTTTAAATCTTTTGTAACCTATTGGCCCTATTTACCAACTTTTATATTAATTTTTTATGCTAACCAGCTCTACCCTGGTGTAACCCTCGCACCTGCAGAAGAATTACGTCGTTTCTTTATCGGTTCAATAATTGGCCATGGTGCAATTCTGTTAACCATGTATTTAGAGCATCAAACGATCAATTATATCATGATCGCTTTTATTATCAGCTGGTTTTTCTCTTACTGGTACTTGCTTATCTGTCGGTCTTTTACTAGATGGCTTGTTAGTAAAACATCATTCTGGGGTATTCCTGCAGTTATATATGGTTGTGGTGCCTCTGGAAAATTAGTAGCAGACCGACTGCTTGAAGTTCCATCAATTGGTTATGTCCCAGTATTATTTCTTGATGACGATCCTTCAGTAGGTGAAACATATAAAAATATTCCCATTATACATGATACTAGCATAGGGCCAGAACTGGTAGAAAGATACAACATAAAAATGGCTATTGTTGCGATGCCCCGAGTTGATCGTCATCGTTTAGCTGATATTCTTAATGAATCGGTTTCTGCTTTTAGATATAATGTATTAATTCCTGACTTCTTTGGTCTTACCAACATGTGGATGTCGGTACGAGACTTTGATGGCATACTCGGTCTTGCAACCAGTCAGCGACTTCTTATGCCTTGGAACCGACTGCGAAAACGAGTATTAGACCTTCTGTTAGTGCTTGTTGGTGGTATTTTACTTCTGCCATTATTTCTATTTATAGCACTTTTAATAAAAGTTTCATCACCAGGGCCAGTTCTGTACGGTCATACCCGTATCGGTCGAAATGGAAAACCCTTTAAAGCTTATAAATTCCGTTCAATGGTAAAGGATGCTGATAAAAAACTTAAGGACCTTCTTGAAAGAGATCCTGAAGCTAGAAAAGAATGGGAAACGAGCTTTAAACTCAAAAATGATCCACGGATTACTCCAATAGGCAAGTTTTTACGGAAGACTAGCCTAGATGAATTTCCACAGCTTATCAATGTGCTTAAAAATGAAATGAGCCTTATTGGGCCTCGGCCTATTGTTGAGGCTGAAATTGAAAAATATGGAAAACATTTCAAACGAGTTTTTGCAGTTAAACCGGGATTAACAGGTCTCTGGCAGGTTTCAGGACGATCGGATACAGATTATGATGAACGGGTTGCTTTTGATACCTATTATATCCAGAGTTGGTCAATTTGGCTTGATTTATGGATCCTTTATAAAACTGTTGGTGTTGTTTTTAGAGGAAAGGGTGCGTATTAATGAATATAAAAAAAAGTAATATCGCAATTTTATTTTTTATTACCTTTGCTCCTTTTTTATTTTCACAGAATAGATCTCTTGCTGATCTATATCCTGAAAAAAGTAAAGATTCTTTAAATATTCTCTTTTCCGAACATGGCTTTATTCAGACACTGGAAAAATCAACACAAAAGCCAATGTTTGAGCCACTATTAGATACTCCATTATATTTTAATAATATTATTCAACAAAGGAAACCAAGTTTTGTTATAGAATCGGCTCGTATAATTTCATTAAAAAATACGGTCTCTTTACAAAACATTTTTATTTCGCTAAGTAGAGTGCGTGATTTAGCTGGTAGAACTTATAAATCGAGTAGTCGTGGAAAAGAGGTTCCTCTCTTTGAAACCGCTACAAGAATAGAAAGTCCTAGAAAACCAACCCCCTTAGAAGATCCTCGCAATACAATTCATGATGTAATACCCTCAAAACAGGTGTTTTATATTTTGTTAAAAGATATCAATTTTGGAAACTCTTATTATAAAATTGAAATGCAAACCTATGATAAGGGTCTTATGTTTATTTTAACGAATGCAAAAACACTTTCCTATGGTATCATTCCAGTTATTGGTGAAGATCGATTTATTTCTGTTTTATACATAGAACCACTAAAGGAAGGCTTATTACTTTATAACCAAGCTGGAGCCCAAGTAAATTCTATCATCTCCTCCCAGGTGCACATGCCTTCGGCAATTCGTAAACGGCTCGATGTCTTTATTGATTGGTTGGTGGATGGTCTAGGCCAATAACCTTCCCGCGCTGGCCGGTCAGTTCCAGATAGGCCAGATCGGCTAAACCGAACCCGCTGTTTTTCGTAAGGTTGGTTGCGTATTGATCGTAGAGCATATCCTCATACATTTTGCCCGCAAAACCTTCATCCATCAATTCTGATTTCATGACGGTTTTGCGCATGCCCTCAAGAAGATTTTTAACTAAAAAGCCTTCCAAAGCCTGGCATTGTTCATAGAGCTTACTGGTTTTATCAATTTCAGCTTTTCCTGCATGTCTTATTTTTTCTGATGGGTTTTTCTCCGGCTTTGTTGCAGTATCCCCATTGGCATTTTTTGCCTTTTCCAGCAGGCTCGCGAAGGCATTCGATTCGACAGGAACCGTGCTATTCGATTCGCTTATGAGACTTTGCTGAACTAAAAGACTTCCTATCGCTCCTACATTCATCGTATTTCTCCCTGCCTGCTCTATTAAATTATGGTTCTACACTTATTAATTTTACCGTTTTAATCCTACCGCTTTAAACCTGTAGCAATCCCAAGCATATTGTCGCTGGTCTGGATGGTCTTTGAGTTAAACTCATAAGCCCGCTGAGCGACAATCAGGTTTACCATTTCCCGCACCACTGAAACATTGGACATTTCAAGGAACTTGTGTACGATTTTTCCCATGCCATCGAATCCTGGACGGCCAGCAATGGGATTTCCAGAAGCGTTGGTCACCTTGAAGAGGTTTTCGCCAACGGCGGTAAGTCCCACCGGGTTGGGAAAACGGTACAGCTCCATCTGTCCCACCTGGATGGGGTCATCCTGGCCGGGAACCTTCACGGTGATACGACCATCCTGGGAGACGCTTAGGGTTTCCGGTATAAAGCCTTCGGGCAGCACCACATCGGGCAAAACATGGTATCCATTAGAGGTTACCAGGCGGCCATCACTGTCTATTTTAAATGCACCGTCCCGGGTATAGGCATAACTGCCGTCATACATTTGAATGCGGAAAAAACCGTCGCCCTGAATTGCAAAATCTGAAACGTTTTCTGTATTCTGCAGGGCTCCCTGGGTGAACATCCGTTGGGTTGCGGATACCTTGACACCATGGCCCATCTGAACACCGACGGGGGTTACCGTCTCTTCCGTAGCAGGGGTGCCAGCAGTTTTTATCGTCTGGTATAAGAGATCCTCAAAATCGGCCCGCATTTTCTTAAAACCAGAGGTGTTCACGTTAGCCAGATTGTTGGAAATGGTATCAATATTTGCCTGCTGACCAATCATACCGGACGCACCGGTCCATAGACTTCTAACCATTTATTCCCCCTACACTCGCACCACTTCGTTTATCAATTTCCCGAGCATGGCGTCTTCTGCCTGGACAACCTTCTGGTTTGCCTCATAGGCCCGGTTTACTTCGATCATCTGTACCATTTCGGTAACTGGATTTACATTGCTGGCTTCTACAAATCCCTGTTCTACCTTAGGCCGCTGTCCTGCTTCTATAATGCGAGCAGGTCCTGAAAAATCTGTTTCCCTGTACAGGCTGGATCCCTGTTTTTGCAAATACCGGTCATTTTCAAAATTGACAATTTTAAGCGTGTCCAGCAGCACCGTATTCTGCCAGGTATTGGTTTCTTTTGAAGCAAACACTTCCGGATCATCAGGATAATCCGCATTTACCCAGATCCGGCCATCCTTATCTACCTTAAAATTGTTAGCCTTAACCCGTATGGGGCCATTTTCGCCCAGAACTGGATAACCTTCCTTTGTTTCCAGATACCCCTCTTTCCCCAGCTGGAAGGACCCGTTTCTCGTATACCGTTCCCCATAGGGGGTAGCTACGCTGAAAAAGCCCTTCCCGTCCAAGGCAAGGTCAAAGTCATTCTCGGTTTCCTTCATGGCCCCCTGCTCAAAGCTGGTAAAGAGTTCATTTAATTCCACACCGGTACCTATTTTACCAATAATGGGGGCTACGTCCGCAGAACCAAAGGGATGTTGATACACGCCGTCATCGTTAAGACGCCGCATCAGCAGTTCCGGGAATGCCTTATGAACCGCAATGTCCTTTTTATAGCCATCCACATCCACATTGGCCAGATTATTCGATACCGCATCGAGCCTGTATTGCTGTGCGGTCATGCCGCTGGCGCCGGTATACCAACCTCTAATCACGTCCGTTGCCTCCGTTTCTAGTATCGGCAAAGGTGCAGGGATCCTTAAGATTGGAAAGCCTATTTATGCTTGCAAAAAAAAGAGCAACCCTATAGTATGGCGGCTAGTATGGCAGCATCATTGAAAAACCAGCATATTCCGGGACGACAAGAACAGGGGAAGGGAATCACGGCCATCTTTTTCTGTGCCCTCCTCTGGAGTACCAGTGGCTTGCTCATCAAACTGATTCCCTGGCATCCCTTAGTCATATCCGGAAGTCGAAGTTTTATCGCATTTCTTTTTATCCTTGTAGTTCGCTTTATTCAAAAACCAACACATTTTGGAAAAAGACGAAAGTTATATACCGTTCTTGGAGCCCTGTCTTACGGCGCAACAATGATCCTCTTTGTACTGGCCAATAAGCTCACCAGTTCTGCCAATGTGATATTACTCCAGTATATAGCCCCGGTGTGGGCTGCCCTGCTGGGATGGCTGTTCATAAAAGAAAAGCCACGGAAAGAACACTGGCTTGCCCTGGGGGCTGTTGCGGTGGGCCTGATGATATTTTTTAAAGACAGCATTGTATCCGGACAGGGAACCCCTGTGATTCAAGGTGATATCAAGCCCCTTCTAGGAAATATCATAGCGGTAATCTCTGGAATTACCTTTGCCCTCTACTCGGTTTTTATGAGGCTCGAAAAGGATGGGAGACCTGAAGATACCATCCTGATTGCCCATCTGGGGACAGCCATCTTCTGTTTACCCTTTTTTATACTGCATCCGCCGACCCTGAGTGCGATTACCCTTGGTTCGGTCTTTGGGCTCGGGGTGTTTCAGATAGGGCTGGCATCCCTCCTTTTTGCCTATGGAATTCGCCGGGTAACAGCGGTCCAGTCCATGCTGACCGCTGTGATAGAACCGGTTATGAATCCTGTTTGGGTATTCCTAGCAACTGGCGAACATCCAGGACCGGCGACCCTAGCGGGCGGAACGGTTATTCTTACCGCCGTCGTCCTTTCATCAATATGGAGTAATCGGAAAGCTAAAACATAAGGGGACCTCTTTTTAAAACTTCAGTTTTTAGAGACGCCCATACTATTGTGACTTTTATGCTGTTTATATTGATACAAAGGGCGTTCTCGGGTCTTCTTACGAGTACGGCGGGGCTTGCATTCTGCCGCTTTTTTTGTCAATATTTATATGACTGTTTTACTCAGGAGTTAACCATGCCGATTAAGATCCCCGCAGCCCTGCCTGCCTATGAAACGCTCAAACAGGAAAATGTCTTTGTTATGACCGAAGCTCGGGCGGAACATCAGGATATACGGCCCCTGCAGATTGCTATAGTAAACCTGATGCCCACCACGATCGATACGGAAATACAACTACTCCGGCTTTTAGGAAATACTCCCATTCAGGTTGATGTAACCCTGCTCCGTATGGGGAGCCATGAGTCCCGCAATGCGCCGCCGGGACATCTGGAACGGTTTTATGTTACTTTCGAGCAGGTGATGCATAACCGGTATGATGGGCTTATTATTACCGGTGCTCCTGTGGAAACCTTACCCTTTGAGGAAGTGGATTACTGGGATGAACTCGTATCGGTAATTGATTACAGCCACGATCATGTGTGGTCAACCCTCCATATCTGCTGGGGTGCCCAGGCAGGTTTGTACCGACGTTATGGTATAGAAAAACAACAACTACCGGAAAAGCTTTTTGGTATCTTTCCCCATAAGGTTCATAATCCGCGAAATATGCTGTTTCGTGGTTTTGATGATGAATTCCTTGCTCCTCAGTCACGGCATACGGAAAGTATTCAGGAGACTATCCGCAAGCATCCGGCTTTATCGGTAGAATCGGAGAGTGATGATGCGGGGATTTTTATCGTTACTGCCCGGGAGGGGAGGGAAATTTATGTAACCGGTCACCTGGAATACGATCCCCTTACCCTGGATAAGGAATACCGGCGGGATGTCGCCAAGGGACTACCCATCAGGGTACCCCGAAATTACTATCCCGATGATGATCCTGCCCGCCCACCGGTAGTCCGCTGGCGGGCCCATGCACACCTGTTTTTCTCGAACTGGATAAACTATGTATATCAGGAGACCCCCTATGATTTGGCAACTCTGGAATGAACCTGGGTGTGCGCCGGGGCATGGCTTGGGTCTTCAGGCCAGTCATGTTTGGGATAGCGGCCTCGCATCTCCTTTCGTACTTCGGCGTAGGAACCGGTCCAAAAATGGCCTAAATCTCGGGTTATCTGGATAGGACGGCCCGCTGGAGAAAGCAATTCAAAGGTAAGCGGTATACCCATAATAAGGGGAGATTCTGATAAACCGTAGACTTCCTGAATTTTAAGGGATACTATCGGTTCCCCCGAGTGATAATCGATCCAGCGGGCCGTCCCTGCAGGACTGATAAAGAGGGGTGGAACGGACTCATCCAGATGGTGGAGCGCTGTCCAGCCAAGTCGTTCTGTAAGGGCATGGTAGAGGGAACTTGCGGTGATAATAGGACCTGAGCCGTTTGATTTCCCATTCCATATAAAGGGTCCAAGCCATTCATCTGCCTCGGCAATGAGACTTTCATCGGTCCACTGGCGGCTCCGCTGTGGTCCATCTTCACCGCTTTGATGCTGAATCCAAAAACGAATTCTGTCGAGCAGCTGGCGGGCTGTGGCTTTCTGCCGTGGACCATGATGAGGCTGTTGCCCCCTGAGCTGTTGACTTCCTGTATAGGCTTCGGCCTCTTCGTCCCAGGGAAGAATATCCAAGCCCTCCCGTTTGAGGAGAGCAGGTAGAGCTCCTTTTAGCTCGGCAGGATCACATTTTCTAATTTCTTCCCGGATCACCAGACGCCCTGCCATTGTGGTTTCCCGTGCTTTTGGGACGAGCCCGTTCCAGATAATGCTGAGTTCTTTTGAAACATGGGGTGCAAGCAGTTCCATGGCCAGAGGCTCTGGAAGAGGCGCGGCCAGATAGATGACACCGTTGCGATCTCCCGCATCCATATCGGGGGCTACAACCCATTCGCTATGGATGAGCCTTCCCCGTAGGCTAGCTTCTCGGCCTGACATAAAACGATAGACACCGCTCTCCTGTCGTTTACCAATCCTATCAGGGAAAGCCCGTGCGAGGAGTTCACCAGCCTCTTCCATCATCGCTTGAGTACAATGAAAAAATTGTCCACTGGTATCTTTGTTAAAGCTCTGATTTTTAGTACCCGATGGCATGCTTTGTGTAGTCTCAGTTTCCTGTGTTGTATGGTGCTCGTGGCGGCCGAGTCGGTTCAGTATATCCTCTGCCAGGTCAATAACAAATCTGAATCGGACCCGCTGAGAGGCATCAGAAAAAGCTTCCAGCCTGAGCCGGATATCCGCTTCGTTTTCTATGCCCGAAGGATCCCGTTCAGAAAGCAGGGCCGCCAGGACAGCTCCTAGAACGGGGTTTCCCCCTTCCAGACCTGCCAGAGCAAGCATGGCAAGCCGAGGGTGCAGCGCCAGATAGGCTATCTGTTTGCCCCTTTGGGTGGGCTTGCCTTGCCTGTCAAGGGCTCCCAGATCTATGAGCAGTTGTTTCGCCCCATCCCAGGCCGGGCGGGGCGGCATTTCAAGCCAGGGAAGGTTCTCCGGTTCAGCGGCTCCCCAGAGGGCGCATTCCAGAACCAGCGAAGCCAGGTCGAGCCTGCGGATTTCCGGTTCTGCAAAGGCAGGCCGTTCATCCTGGGGAGCCCAGAGGCGGATGCAGCGGCCCGGACCAAGCCGCCCCGCCCGGCCCCGCCGCTGGTCGACCGATTGGGTGCTGGCCAGATCCAGGCTTAAACGGTCCATACCAGTCCTCAGATGGTATCGTTGAAGCCGTACCAGGCCTGTGTCTACCACAATGGATACGTCCGGTACGGTAAGGCTTGTTTCGGCAATGTTAGTCGACAAAATGATCCGCCCCTTTCCAGGCCCAGCTCCCTGGAGAACCCGCCGCTGTTCAGCTAATGGTAGGCTCCCATGAAGGGGGAGCACTTCCCACTCAGGCCCAACATCACCAAGCACCTCTACCACAGATCGAATTTCACCTTTACCCGGAAGAAAGACAAGGATGGCCGGCTTATGTTGGCTGTCCAAGCCCTTTGCAGCGTCCCTTTGGTGGCTGACATAGGATGAACCCCTGGATCCGCCCTGGGTGGTCATTTCATCAATAAGATTATGAAGGGTTCTTGCACAGCATTGGACCGTCGACTCGCCTATTTTTAGGGATTGGTACTCGGTTTCGATGGGGAACAGGTTCCCGGGACACTCCAGTATGGGGACCCGATCTGGCCCTTCTCTGCCCTCGCTTTCATTGATCCGTTCTGCTATGGCGCCACAGTCCAGCGTTGCTGACATGACCAGAATCTTAAGATCCGACTTAATCCGGCACAGATCCAGCACGAGAGCAAAGGAAAGGTCCGTAAAAAGGGATCGTTCATGAAATTCATCAAAAATAATGGTGGAGACCCCAGGCAGTTCAGGATTGCTCTGGAGGCGACGGACTAAAAGCCCTTCGGTGAGCACTTCTATTCTGGTGGCTGCCGATACACGACGTTCCATACGGACCGCATAGCCCACAGTTTGACCAACCGGTTCTTCCAGGAGTTCGGCCATGCGGTTTGCGATGCCTATGGCGGCGATACGCCGGGGTTCCAGCATGACGATTGAACCGGGTTGTTCCAAGAGGGCTAAAGGAACCAGGGTAGATTTACCGCTTCCGGGCTCAGATCGAAGGATGAGCCGCCTCTTTTCTTGGAGGGTTCTGACAATGTCGGGAAGCCATGGAACCAGCGGTAGGGCGGTTTGTGAGAGTCGTTCCTGTATCGTCATGAAGCAACCCAAGGACTAAAAGGGAAACCGTTCCCGCAGGGTAAGTCCTCCGGTCTGTTCTACGCGGAGTTCATACCGATCTCCTGTATTAACCCGTTTATGCAGGGCACTGCCATACAAGGACCGGACGATACCTGCAGGACGGGCACTGGTATCGGAACTAATCAGCTGAACCAGTTCCTTAAGCCGTTCCCGGTATACCTCGGGAGCAATGCCGTAAATATCCTCATCAGCTCGGTGGAACATATAGGGAATTCCTTTGCTGTCTATGCCTCCTAGGCTGATTCCGTTTATTTGGGGAACCTGGTCACTGAACACCCGGTAGGGGATGGCAATATTAACCCTGCGGCCTGCGGCAATTTCAGAATAATCAAAATTGAGGACTATCGCATCAATATAAATATCCCGACCGTCGATGCTGATGGTTCTGGTTTCGGCGATGCTATTCTGATTTTCTGGATCGAAATAGGTAATTTCAAAGGTGGTCCGGTCATTCTGGGTAGATAGCACCCTGATTTCTGCAATCTTAAGGCTCCGCTCCAGATTGCGTAGGACGGTCTGCAATTCTTTAATCCGGCTTGCGGCTTCTATGGAAGCTTCCACTTTTCGGATCGTTTCACCTATAGCAACGACCGAAACGGAAAGTACCGCTGCAATAAGCAACACCGGCAGATTAGCGGCCAGGCTTGCAAAGAGACGCCCTAAAGCTTCGGTGCACACAAACAATTTCTGAGCCGGTCCAAACTTGGTCCCTGCAGCCAGGGCAAGGAGCCGTTCCCGATGCAAAGCCCGGGCTAAAACAAATACCAGCAGCAGTATCAGAAGGCTCCCATCAATAATATACCCTATAGGAGTAGAAACAAGAAACAAAATCGCGGAGGATACTTTTTTAACCAATTCTAGGGCCATACATCACCTCATTCGTTAAGGATTTCTATTCCACCGTCGGTATGAACCACCAGGGAATACACGGTGCCTATTTCAAATTGCCGCAATTGTTTGATATCGTGGACAGCGTTGCCAAAATAATTGAGGAGTTTGCCCCCAGGGTTCGTTGCTGTCCTGGAACCATAGAGCCCTTCGGCAGTTTTTAATTTAATGAACAACTCTTTTAACAGCTGCCGTTTCTGAACATCCAGCTGAGCTGAATCATAGATCCCGGGCATATCATTAAAATCGTAGTAATACAGCAGGTTGGTGCCGCCCCGGGGAGCTACCGCATTGGTAAAGGCCCGCACCGGGAATACCAGGGCTCCCGTCTTAAGGGAAACCACAAGGGAATCGATATAGAGTTCACTGCCATTCCAGGAGCGTTCAAAAGACGCAATTTCTTTCCCGTCGGCATTATAGAATTTAAAACGGGCCGAAATTTCCATATCGCTTCTTGAAAGAACCATGAAGCGGAGGGGCACGGTGGTCATTTTGACAGCCTCTATTGAGGTTTCCAGGTCCTGAATTATTTTCTGCTGCCGCTGCAAAAAAAGGCCGGCAGCAACAGCAAAGGCTATCAGGCAAAGAATAAGGAGGGCTATGATGGTTTTAAGTATACTTAAGGCACCCCTCTTCCGCGTTTTCCGGAACTTCCACCGGGTCTGGTCGGTTTTCACATCCTGTTGTACATTAGTTTTCAAAAAGATCCCCCTGAAGCGCCTTTCCTGATTCGGTTTTGAGCTTCTTGGTTTGTATACTGGCCCCTTTGAAAAAAGCCGCTTGCGCCGGATTTTGAAGCATTTCTAGAAATTGTTCCTCATTGATGACTGGAATTCCCAATTCTTGGGCTTTCTGGTTCTTGCTCGATCCCGAACCGGGATCATTGGTAACCAGGAATGAGAGATCCTTTACAACTGAACTTTTAGCCTGAGCCCCTAGGGCCTTGATTTTTTCTTCTGCTTCGGACCGTTTCATGGTCCGCAATTCTCCGGTAAAACAAAAGGAATAGCCCTTAAGCACCTGGGATTCCTCTAAAGGTGGTGAGGCAATGCTAATAATGCCTGTAGCAAGGACTGCATCCATATCGTCTCGGGTTTCAGTTAAGCCCTCTACAATGGTTCGGGCGGTTATTTCTCCGAGGCCATAAATCTGGGACAGGTCTTCCACTGTGGCGGAGCGGAGCTTTTCCATGGTATTGTATCCTGCCGATATAACCCGTTCCATGATAAGCTCTCCAACGCCATCAAAATCAAAACCGGCAATAAAGGTCGTCAGGGACAAGGTCCGGGGAGTCATGAGGTGCCGGATAACCTTTTTAGCAGAAAGGTCTCCCATTCGATCCATGGCAGAAAGTTCCGCTTCGGTGAGGCTATAGAGATCAGCAATGCGGGTAAGGCGGCCCGACTCATAGAGACGCTGGAGTAGCTTATCCCCGAATTCCCGTATATCAAGAACGGAGATCCATTTTTCAATCCGGTGATGAATCCGTTTTGGGCATTGAAGATTGGGACAATAGAGCCGAGTTCCTCCATCGACCAGATGGGTGCCGCAGGTACTGCAGATTTCAGGCAGGGTGATCTCTTGCAGGGTATTTGGATCAATCTGATTCAGGGCACTCATAGCAAGGCCCTCAATTTTTGGGATGATTTCACCCCGTTTTACTACCCGTACAGGACTTCCAATTTTCAGTCCCAGGGCCCGGATCATGTCGGGATTGTTCAGGTTTGCCCGTTGAACAGTGGTTCCCGCAAGTCGTACTGGATCCACAATGCCAATAGGGGTATAGGTTGAACCGGATTCACTCCATTCAACAGCCCGTAAAATGCTAACCGCTTCTTCCAGATCAAATTTAAAAGCAATCTGCCGCTCAGGCCGTGCCCGTCGTAAATCGGCCATATCGGTCTTTTGGTCCTTAACAACTAACCCATCGATATCATAGGGGAGCTTGTCCCGCTGGGCAGCCACTTCTTCCCGGAAGCGAATGATTGCTTCGATATCCGTAAACACCTGCGCTGGGGTTACCATAAAGCCCCGCGCTTCAAGCCAGCGGATCTTTTCAAGTTCATCGGAAAAAAGGGTATCATTGGATGGGTCTGACACATCATAACAGACAAGTTCCAGATCCTCACAGCCAAGGCCATCTTTCCGCCGCATAATACCATTGGCGGCATTACGACAGTTAGCTTTGTCCTTGTATTTTGCTTGCCAGATAGCCCTTGGCATGAGAACTTCTCCCCGTACACCTCCGGAAAAAGGAATATCCAGTTTGAAGAGCACACCCTTCATCCGGCGGGCATTGGCTGTTATTTCATCACCGATGACTCCATCGCCTCGACTTACGGCTCGGACTAAATAGCCCTCTTCATATTGAAGCTCAAGGCTTGCACCATCAAGCTTGTATTGGACGACATAGGATGAGGCGGCGATTTTTAAGGCCCAAGTCCGGAATTCTGCTGGATTGGCAGCTTTCTCCTGACTGCCCATAGGAATAAGGTGGGCTGCCTTCGGGAAACCATCTACTGAATCCCGCCCTACCTGGGTAAAAATGGGGTTCGATGGGTCTAGACTGCGAAGTTCGTCCCAGAGGGCATCGAATTCGGCATCGGAAATTTCCGCTTCACCGTTGTAATAAGAAGCCTGGTACCGGCGAATGAGCCGCTCCAGGGTAGCAATCTGGTCCTGTTTCATCAGGTTTGGCTCCGTACCATATAAATTTCAGAGACCTTATGGGCCTTGTCCAGCCCTTTTTTCTCAAATTTCGTGAGGGGCCGCCATTTCTGCTGGGGAGCAAAGCCATCATAGGGATTTTCCAAGCCCGGGGTTGCAGAAAGCTCAGCCAAAGCCCACCTTCCATAATCGACCCAATCGGTGGCCATATAAAAATAAGCCCCCGGCTTCATACGGGACACCAAGAGGTCCGTAAAGGGCCGTTTGATAAGCCGCCGCTTGTGGTGCCGCTTTTTTGGCCAGGGGTCGGGAAAGAATACATGGAAAGCATCGACCGATTCGGGGGCCAACATATCCTGCAAAACTTCTACCGCATCATGTTCAACAATTCGGATATTCGTAAGCCCCCGCTGTTCAATTTCCCATAGGAGTTTCCCGACCCCTGGCCGATGCACTTCAATACCAAGATAATTTATATGAGGATTCTGCTCTGCTAACTGAGCCGTAGCAGAGCCCATACCAAAGCCAATTTCTATCACCACCGGATTGGGGTTTTTAAATAGGGTATTCAGGTCAAGGAGTCTTTTCTCATAGGGTATGCAGTACAGGGGTGAGAGCTTTTCATAGCTCCGCCGCTGGGCATCACTCATTCTTCCTGCTCGAAGTACAAAACTGCGAATGGGGCCGTGGGCAGTTTCTTTAAGCTGTTCTTCCATCAGAGATCTCCATTTATAAAATTAAGGGCACCTTTAAAAAACCACTCTTTTTAGAAGTCCCCTTCAGGGTTTTATTGACACTGTTTTTGTTATAGCCCCCACCTGTGCATCGGGATCTTCAGCCCAGAGAGCAATGTCGGTGGTTGCCGTTGAAAGCCCCAACCCCTTTAGATTACCTGAAAGGCTAGAAAGCGGTATGGAACGTGTCATGGTTCCCTCCATGTCATAACACAGGAGGGTGTTTTTTGGATAAAAAGATATAACAGTAAAAGCATCTCCATTAATTATAAGCCGAGGGAATGGATACCTACTTTGCAGAGGTGCATCAAGGCCGATTGTTCTTTCAGCTCGTTCCCCGCCCAGATCGGTCAGGATAAGCCGGTAGAGGCCCCGGGGCAATGGTTGTCCATCAACCATAGTAAGGCGATGACTCCCTACCCAAAGTTGACCATCCTTGTTTACCGTAATCCACTCGGTAGATTTCAAAGTCCAGTATAACTGCTGTTCATCATTGATAATATAGAGACTATCCAGGTCTTCCTTACCATCCTCATCCTGGGCAAGAACAAAGAGGCTGAGCTGTTCCCTAATACCATCTGCATCCTCATTATAGATGAGCTTTAAAATATAGTTTTGAATTTGTGGAGCAGACCGGGAACAGGAAAGCAGGTTCAAATTGATGAATACAAAGGACAGCAAGACTATCGTTATACCCGGATGGTTTCGGTGCATAGTCTTATAATATCGACCTTGTCTTTTCCCTGCAAGGGTATATATTCTATAAGCATGCATAGAGCTCGGATCCACGAGTGCAACCGAAAAGAAGAACAGCCTGGCAGATATATCCTTTATTGGATGCAGGCTTCCATCAGGGGGCGAAGCAACTTGGCCCTCGATTACGCCGTAGAGGCTGCAAATCGCCGAGGGTTGCCCCTTATAACGGTCTTCTGCATCCAAGATAACTACCTTTCAGCTTCTCAAATTCACTACAAGTATCTTTTTGCGGGCCTCACCGAGGCACAGCAGAATTTAACAGAAAAAGGGATTGCCCTGTACCTTTATAAGGGGGATCCTATACAAATACTACCACTTCTGGCCCAGCATGCAGCCCTGGTAGTTCTTGATACGGGGTATCTGCGCCATCAGCGCATCTGGAGAACCAACCTAGGGTCAAGGCTTCCTTGTAGAACAATCTGGGTCGAATCCAATATTATCATACCCGTAGAAACCGCAAGTATTAAGGAAGAATGGTCAGCCTTTACCCTGCGCCGTAAAATCATCCCCCTTCTCGATGATTTTCTCGACCGCGCAACCGATGAAATCCCTCGATATTCCTCGTTGAATACAGACTTCCTTCCACATGTACCTGATCATTTTTCCCTGAACTTACCTAACCTTCTCAAGTATCCCCCAGGGACCTGTCCTAAAAGGATGGCTGAACAGACCATTACCGACATCCCGGGCCATCAGATAGCATTACAAAGGTTTTCAGACTTCCTTACAGCTCGTATCGATACTTATGAATCTGACCGAAATAATCCTCTCTTGAATGGCACATCACGGATGAGCGGAGCCCTGCATTTTGGTTTCATATCCCCCCTTGAAATGGCACTGACTCTACAGCAAGAACTGGGTCTGCACCGGATCTCTGCATGCAACCACCCAGGGGCGGCGGCATACCTGGAAGAATTAATCGTCCGCCGAGAATTGGCCATCAATTTTTGCTATTATAATAATGCCTATGATACCCCTGCAGGCCTTCCTTCCTGGGCCATTCAAACACTTACCGAAGGGAATTTACATCCTCGGCGACAGATATATAACCTTGAGAGTCTCGAAATGGCTCAAACCGATGACCCTTACTGGAATGCAGCTCAAAACCAGATGGTTCGGACCGGCTATATGCATGGTTATATGCGGATGTACTGGGGAAAACAGCTTATTGCATGGACTGGAGATTATGAAACCGCCATGAAATTTGCCATTTTACTGAATGATCAGTATTCTTTAGATGGGAGAGATCCCAATGGGTATGCTGGTATAGCATGGTGCTTCGGCAAACATGATAGGCCCTGGCAAGGGCGGCCAATCTATGGAACAGTACGGTATATGAATGCCGCTGGTCTTCGTAGAAAATTTGATGCCAACGCCTATGCTCAGGCCTATGTTTCATTATAAGAATATACATCAGGAGGATTACATGTTTGATTATGTGGAATATATTACGGTAGAAGGACCGAATAAAAACCATGATGTTGAGGTCTATGCCCTTTCTACCTGTGGTTTTTGCAAACGAGCTCTTGCTTTTTTACGTGACCAGGGGATTTCCCACCGCTACATTCATGTAGATCTGATTCCAATAGAGATAAAAAATAAAATAAAAGAAGCTCTCCATGATCAATTCAAGGAGCATGTATCCTTTCCCTTTGCAGTCATTGACGGCAAAACAACCCTTATTGGGTTTATAGAATCCGATTGGCGAAAAACTCTGCTGGATACCAAATAAAACAAATAAAATACGGTACTTCTTCAAACTATATTATTAATGAGGAACAAACTATGAAACCGAAGTCCATTGATGAAACCAAAACCTTTACAGAAATGGTTGCCCGGAAACAGGGTTGGGTCCTTACCAGGGATTCATCCCTGTATGATGATCTAGTACAGGGTTTAAACACCAATTGGAACCGGTATGGGTATTATCTCTGCCCCTGCAGGGATACGGATGGTTCCCGGGAAACTGACCAGGATATCATCTGCCCCTGTAAGTATGCAAAGGCAGACATAGCTGAATATGGACACTGCTACTGTTCGCTCTACTGGTCTCAATCCTTTGCTGTATCAGGGAAAAGTCCACAGGGGATCCCCGAACGGCGATTCCAAAAAGAAACTACAGATAGAAACTAAGGGTAATAATCGTTGTATCAGAGCTTTTAATCTGACTTACCAAAGACTCGAACTTAACCCCTACTTTTTCACAGGCTTCACTGAGGTAAGATAGATAATAGAGCCCCAGTTCCGTATCCGCACTACCTTCGGGGATCTCCTTGTAAAAATCGAAGAGACTTTTCTTTTTCAGGTCAGCAGATTTTTTGGAATCTATACTATCTTTAACAACCTGATATTCGTCTTCCTTATTATAAAGGGTGATCTGAAGTTTTCCCTGGGTGCCAATACTTGAACTGGTTCCACCAATTTTCCAAGAAACATAGACTAGATCATTCTTTTTTGTGAGTTCCTCAATAACCCTCATACGAATATTTTGATCAAAAAGAACTGCATTGGCATCTACTGTTCCCCGGTATAGACTAGCAGCTTCTCGGCGTAGATTAGTATTTTCTGCATTTACCGCCAGTTCAATAACCATGAGGGCTACATATTCGGCAATACGGGATTTTTCGATATACTCAGCCATAATGATTCTAATCTCTTTAATCAGATTCTCGAAATTTTCCACACCTCGAAATTTTAACAAGATAAACCAAATTATGGATCTTAAATTATTTAATAATTTTTCACTTAAAAAAAGTTGTACGTTTTTTTCCTCAGGAAGAAGATTAGAATTTTTTGTGATAGCTGAACGAATAGGAGCTAGAATCTCTTCTTTCAATTCATAAACTTGTTTTTCCTGTTCTTTAAGGTAATTTTGCAAAAAAGTCTCGTTAAATTTGGTTTTTTCGTCAATAATCGATGCAGGATTCATTCTATTCCACTTTTTTATTACCTCTGAAGCAAGAATTTTAGTGAAAAGTAAATTGCTAAACTGTCGATATAAAAGGCTATACAGGATAAGTTTACTCAAATCCATTACTTCCTGCCGGCGAGAAACAAACTCAGCCCGAGAAATTTCTATTTTTGATATATAATCAATTAATAAAAGGCGCTGAATGGCTGAGGGAACAAATTTATCCAGCAATAATCCATATTCTTCCACGTTATCGGCTAACTTAAACTTAGTTAATTTTTTGTTTTGCTTTATAAATACAGTAGTGCCCTCTTCTGACAGCACAATCTTAAGAGGCAGATCTAATACGGTTTTTCTTTCTTGATTTGACATATAACCTTATTATAACCGAGAGCCTGACTTCTGTCATCCCAATCTTGACGGTTTTTATAGGGACGACTATCTTATATCGATGCTGCACCAAAGGTACGCTATTATATTTTTTTATCTATATATAACATTCTTTTTTGCCTTTTCACATAATCTAGGAGCACAGACACAGGAGATACATCGTATAACAGTACGAGCAAGACAGGGGAACCAAGAAGCGCAACATGTTGCTAATTTAATTCAACAGGCAGATCAAATAGGCTTAACATATGAATTACGACCTTTACTCTCACAATATGGTAGCTTTGGAACATCTATTCAATTTGATTTCATCCAAGACAATACGGATACTAATAATATAGTCATTCTTGTTGCAGTCCCTCTTAGTTCAGAATTTGCCGTTACTGTAGTAGAAGATTTATTACTAGAAATAAGTAAAAATGCTATCAATGCTAACATTCGAATAGCTTTTGTCGCAGATGAAGCCAATGGACATCGCGGTTTAATTGAACAGCTCGATCAGTTTGATGATCCTGAATCTGTGGTTGTGCTCTATTTTGATCTTTTAGATGAAACAGGCCCTCTTTCTTTATACCAAGGTTCGCAAGGTTATATAAGTCCACTTCAATTACTTCACGAAGCTGTAAAAATAGGCAAAAAATATAAAATACCAATAAATATACCAGAACCATTTAATGAATTATTTCGCCTTAATGTACTAAAGGGAAATGAAGCTCTCGAGGTTATTCATGAAAGAGGATTTTCAGCAATTGTAATTACTAATCAAAGTCCTACTCGCACAGGACCTCTTTTAGATAAGAAAGATGTATCACGTTTTCTCAAAGATTATATTGAACACAGCCCCAAAGATACAGCCCTGTTTGATTTTCATTACACCATTCTTCATTTTAATAATAATTATTTTTTTATTGATGAAAAACACACCTTAATCATCGTTTTATGTAGTGTTTTTACTATCCTTCTCTTTTTTGCGATTAATTCTATCATATTTAGACGAAAAATAATAATATATTGGGTTATATTTTTACGCCGATCTTGGATACTGCTGCTGTATATCGGGTTATTACTTGGTTCATTGTATTTAAGCAGAATCTGCATATGGATCTGGCTAATGCTCTATGGCACTACCACTTCATTACCACTAACTGTGGTGATACTATTTCCCGTACTTTGGTTTTCTTTATTTTCTTTTATATCACCAATATTACAAAATATTACCATACCAAAGCGTTCTAGTTTCTATGGCCAGAGTGGAATACTTGTGATTTTATTTGGATTGCTACTAGCGATCACCATAGATATTTCTTTTATGCCAGTCTTCATCTGGGCCTTATTCTGGATATTTTTAGGATCACTGGTTCATAACTATTTTATAAACCTTCTTAGTTCATTACTTGCGCCGGTACAAATAATAATACTATACATTCTTACAGCTGTAAAAAACAATGCAATCTATCCTCTTTATATCTATCCATCGCAATTTCAAAATAGCCTAGTACTATCATTTATTGTTTTACCATTTATCTTGTTGTGGAAACGAACTATTTTACTTAGGATTCAAAAAAGCAAGCAAAGGTTACAACGAAATAAGTATGGAATAAGTAAAGCTATTTTTACTGTTGTTCTTCTTTTAGTAATTTTGAGCATAGGCCCTACTATTATATCAACAAATAACAAAGATAAAGATGTTACAACGAATAGTGATACACCACTATTTAGTACCAATCTTTCAAGCACTTCATTTTTAAATCAAAAAACTATTTCAATCATGCTGAAAGCAAAAACAACTATAGATCGTTATCAGATATATGTATTAAAAAATGACGTACAAAATATTTCCTTAATAGAAAGTACCATACCATTTGCAAAAACTGAAACGGGAGATTTGTATTCAGATCTCACAGGGTATCCAGATACTCATTTTACCTTTGACATACTTTTGCCAAAAAACGAAAAACTATCTATTAGGATTATTGGAAAATTCGGACATAATATAACAGAATATTTGCTAACAATCCCTTAATTACTTTTTATTCAAGAGCCAGCTTAATTTCTTCCACATGAGAAGTGATATCTTGTTCAATAGCTTTTCGAGCTTCTATAAGGGCAGATTGTATGGCGGCGGATTCGGTGCCCCCCTGACCTTTAATCGAAATAAGCGGTCTCGCGATTACGATCCTACCATCACTTCGGATGATACGTAACAGCGTCCGGGCTGTACTGGTAAATATGTTATATTTTTTTCCATTAAAAACCATTTGTCGAGGTGCATCATATTGGATATCGGCTAAAACCAAGTATGACACACTGATTCCACCTAAAGTACAAGCCTTTTGAATTGCTTCAAAATTCCCTTGCAAGGCGGCAAAAAATATTATTGGATCCAAAGTTGATGCTGCAGGCAAGAGCTCAAGGCCAGTGCCATTCAAAGCCCTACCGATGCTATCTATAAGAGATGCGGCAGCCCCCATAGTTAGTGAGCCTGCAGACTGTTCATCAGCCGGCCTTTCAGAGGCAAAGATGCGGGCTGTTCGAGCAGGTACAATATAGGTAAAATCTCGGTGGATTTCAGGGAAAGCTTTTGTTTTACCTCGGTTAGAAATGACTAGCATCGCCCTAATGAGCACGGGCTTATCGGTCCGGCTAATACTTCGGACTATGGTTGACGCAACACCATGTGAATCGGTAGCACTTGTAAGAGTAATATCCCCCATACCATTTACAAAGGAAAAATGGATTGGCGCATCGGCCACCACCGCTTTGCCATAGTCATAATTTATCAGCAACCGGACTACAGGCATAATACCTATGCCCTTCGCAAGGTCCTGAATATTCCCAGACCGCTGGGTACCATCTTCTTTTATCCATTCATCTCCCGCTTCCATTGAAAACCGAGCGCTAATCTCAGTGATTTTTTGATCCGCCCACCATACTAGTTCTCTACGGCGGGCATTACGTTTTGCATCGGTTTCCGCTTTAGCTTCATCATTTAACGCAAGAATACCAACAAGATGTTTTAAAGCTTCTATAGGATGATTGGTATCCAATGCATTCTGAGATGCCTGGATAAGGCTCTCCATAGATGTCATTACATCCTGCTCTTGTTCGGAATATATGTTGATACTTAACCATAACAACAAGAATAGAACGAACACTTGTTTCATAGGGCTATGCATACAAAGGCACTCCATAGCTACTCATGTTACTCTTTCCAAGACAATCGAAGCTCAACTGGTTCAGGACTTAAGACGAGATCGGATACAGATGATGTATATCGGACCGTAGTACCTGTTACGGTTGCTTGGCCTATTTTCCCACTAGCAGACACTAAAGGGGGCGAAGGATAGGTAAAGCGTACATCTATAGTATAGCCTGTAAATATGGTATGCACTAGGTTTTCCAAGTCCTTATCGACATTTTTAATACCCTTGACAAGGACCATACTCATGACTCTATTATCCCCCTCTGATATAAGTTTTACTGATTGACCAGATGCATCGAGGAACCCCATAAGAGCTTCCAAATTTGCAAAGGCAAGCTCAGCTTTAACGATAACATTCTTTTGGTCCTGGCTCAAACTATAGGAATTTAAGGTAAGCCCCGGCACACGGCTCAGTGTTCGTTCAAAATCGGTACGACTTACCGGCAGGGGAAGTTGCTTTTCATTACCATCGAGCTTACCCAGTGCTTCAAACATCCGGGAAAGCCTGTATTCTAGCTGGATTGTACCGGAACCATTCTGACGAATAGTAACAGTTGAGTTTAATCCGATACAGGAAGTGAATGATAATACTACAAGAACGCCAAGACTTAATAAACCAATTTTATATAACTTCATAGAAAGCTTCATAAAATCACTCCTTTTATCAAAATTCTTCTGAATAAATCTGAACATCCTGAATACGCACAGGTGCTTCATGTTCAATCATGGTAAAGGCCTTGTTTAACACCGACTCACCAAAGGATCTTGAATTAGATACTAAGGCTCCTCCAATATGGGCAAAAGAAAGGGAATCCTGTAAATCCACCTCGGCGGCACTGATATGAAATTGTCGATGTAATTTATCTTTAATAGATCTAACAATTTTCCGCTTATCCTTTATACTTTCC
This sequence comes from Gracilinema caldarium DSM 7334, assembly GCF_000219725.1. GTDB lineage: Bacteria > Spirochaetota > Spirochaetia > Treponematales > Breznakiellaceae > Gracilinema > Gracilinema caldarium. The sequence goes on from NC_015732.1 coordinate 1,682,855, forward strand.
ACATCGGGAATTTCAAAGATCAGCTGTATCATTGAAACGACCATACTAACACCTCCCTGGCTGTAGACCAGGTAATCTTGTAGTATACTATACACTATTCATGGGACCTTTGCGAAGCACCAGTCATTACTTATTAAAAACACTACTCGCTATCTTCATAATCGGTTTATTATTGGTAAACGGCACTTTTACCCTTTGGGCTCAACAAGAAGATACTACCAATCATAATGATATAAGAAATCGAGAATTCATCTTCGCCGAAGAGGCGCCAGCAACACTCTTTAATCTTTCAAGAAACGATGAGTCGGTAAAACTAGCAATTCAGGGTAATTGGGAAACGGGCATAACAGCTCAAGAAGGCATTGCCCTTACCGAGCTTGGTCTTCAGGCTGCAACTACGAATAATCCTCTGCTTTTTACCCAAACGGTGGATCTCACCTTAAGCTTATGGATCAAAGATCACTGGTTCGTAGAAGCAAGCTTTCTAGATGATTATGAACTCAATACGTATCGAGCAGGATATCAGGGCTCAGAGGAAGAACCATTGCAATATCTGGGAATCGGTAACACGGGTCTAGATTTTCCCCGTTTTCCTTATTTAGATATGGGTGGATCAAGTACTTCTTCATTCGGCATGTATAATAAATGGAAATTTACATTTCATAATGATACAAATCCTTCCCAACCAAGCACGCTCATCCTTCATGGTATCCTTCGATATGATAGCGCCAAGTTACAAGAAAAAAACTATATCGGAAATCGAGAGATTACAACAGAAACAATTAATGTATCGGAAATGATCCGAGGTTATTCCTTTGTTCTCCCCGATACAGACCTGGACACAGTGCCAGTTCTTTATATCGAAGATTCTTCGGGAGATCAGGTTGATGAAAATGGTAGTCGCTGGCGCCTGGCAAAAACTTCTGAATATGCCGCCAGTGCCCGTGATGGCATCATCGAAATAACCAATGCTTCGGTCCTTGCGGTGGGTAGGCGGCTTGCGGTGGCATACAGAAAAAGTAACATCGACAAGCCTTGGGAAACCAGTCTTGGAACTTACGGTAATACATCCACGGCTGGCAGCGGCTTTCTTGGCACAGTACAGGAGTACTTTAATACCTCCTCAGGTACCAAAATCATCCTCCGGGATTATCCTCAGCCGGGCCAGAAGGACCAGGGTAAACTAAAAACCGACAATAACAAACCCGCTACGGTAACCATTGGCGGAATACCGGCTCTAGTCATCTGGGAAGGGGGAACCTTTTCGCCCTTTGAACGGCTCAGCCGGTATCGTATACAGACTGGTTCATCAAGCACGGTAAAACTTATAAACACTGCTACTGGAACAGAAAACCGCGACTTTACCATGGAATCAGCTTCTAGTTTGATACACACCGAAGGTTCATCAACAAGTGCATCCACCGCTCTCTATGAATTGGTAACTGCCAATGGTACCTACGATCCTCGTAGTCCAGAGAGTTGTTGGCCCTTAGTGAAAGTATATCCTGAGCTATATCTACCAGCATCAAAAGCTACAAGTATCAATGTACAGATTCTCATAACAACCTATGGCAGTCCTGGAGTATTTTCTATCGGGACCAATGTACTCCCTGGATCGGTGCAGGTATATCGTAATGGATTACCGGATCCTTTGGTACGTTATAATGCTGAGACAGGCGAAGTTGTGTTATCAAATAAGCCACAACCATATGAACACATACGAATACAATATTTACAACGAACCGAGGAACGCCGATTTGGAAGCCTTGCGGCTGGACTTGGAGCCCAATACACAAGTGGGGGCCCCTTTTCTGCAGATTTGGCCATAGGACTCCGTTGGAATGTAAACCCTGAAGCCTTTTCTGAGGGTGATACTACAAGTCCTGGGACGGTAGGTCTCAGTGGGGCCTTAAAATGGAATTGGGAACATCTTTCCATTCAGACCACCGCGGGGCTTTTATACCGGCAGGAGGATACAACCGGTTTATACCGTATCCTCGGTATGGAAGGGAGCCAATATGCTGAATCTTTCCCGACTACAGGTTTTTACCAGAGCCCGGTGCCGACAAGTCTGAACGATTTTCTTGCCACATCTCCAACACTCACCAGCAGTAATCAGGCCCCGCTGGTATACCGTTCCTATACTTCAACGGATATTCTCGGCATCAGTACCCTGAATGACATTTCCTGGTCCGGAGCCCGAGTGATATCCGACAAAACCGGCCCTTACCTGGTACAGGACAACACCCTCGATACCAGGGTACTTGTGGGTGAGGCAACCTATAGCGATGAAACCTTCTGGGCCGGTTTTCAGCTGCCCCTGGAACATGCGGCAAGCGCCTTAGCCGGTGCTCGAAAGATTACCATTCCCTACCGATTTTATGATGTACCTTCATCTCTCAACGGTATTACTGTTAAGGTCTACCTTCAAATAGGAGCCCTCGATGGCGCTACATCCACAACCACCACCAGCACAGAAAGCACCATTAACCTAACGGGCTGGGAAAACAGCGCCCTGGTCCTCACGGTTCCCCTCTTTGACAGCACTTCACCTTCTGTCGGAGTCTTGCCAACCCAATGGCAGACCGCCACCATCACCTTAAGCGACACCGACCGGCGGGCCCTGGCCAATGCCCGCTCTATGCGGCTTGTGGTGGTTACCGGCGGCACCGATTACCAGTTTCGCACCCGCATACTCCTGGGCCCGCCGGTGGTCAGCGGTACCAGTATGAGGCCTATTATCGTAAGTGGAGGTCAGCCACTCTCAGCCATTACCGATACAGCACAATCGGTAGATGCAGCCGAAGTAGGTGACCCGATGCTCCGGAACCGGTTTCGTGATACTATTGATACTTTGCACCCCGAAGGGAATGTTCAACGGGTCCTGGAAGTGCATTTTTCCGATTTACTGAACGCAACTGGAGTCGGAGTGGATAGCCGAATTGCCCTGCCATTCCTGGGAAACTATCGGACACTGCAACTCTTTGTCAGGGGTCCCAAAGCGACTAATTACGATCAGAATACTATGCAAAATGGAGTGTTGTCCCTGGTTATAGCCCAGGACTCAGATTCATTTTCCAGCCCTATACTGAGAGCAAGGATTCCCATCGCAGTATTCACTGCCGATGAATGGTCTAAGGTGGAAATCCGCTACAACGACCAAAATCCTCAGGTCCTTGTGGACGGTGCAGTGATATCAGGTGCCTTGGTTACCTTTGATGCAGTACAGGGGGCCTCTCCTAGTCAGCGTAGCGGAGACCAGACCTACCAGTATCTCGCGGTATATCTTTTACCGCCTGCTAACAACGAAGCACTACCTAATGGGACCTTCGCAATCGATGAAATCCTTTTAACAGAACCTGTCGCCAGCTTTCAGGGGCACTCTGGGATCTATGCACAATGGACCAATCAGGGCCCCCTCATAACCATAAGGAACATACCAGTCCTTTCGAACCTAAATCTTGCTAGTTATTCCGAAGGCTTCTACCAAAGCCCGATAGAAGCCCCCTATCCCACAACTTTTGGCAATGTGAGTAACCAAACAAAAACTACATTTTCCCTGTTATGGATTCCCATTGAACTGTATGGAGGGATTACGTTGAATTCATATGATATGGCGTGGAATGGTGGACATAAAATAACCCTCCCCATAGGCCCTATTCAAGTAATCGATGATTATGATGTTTCCCAGACTTCATACAATCATCAAAATACAATTTCTATAGATATACATACATCTTCAACAAAAACCCCCTTGCTTTTCACAAGTCTTTCAGCAACATCTGCTCAAGAAGATCTAGTAGTACAGCGTGCCTGGAATATTACCCAAAAGGGATTCTACAAACGTTTTTTTCTGGAAAGCTCAGGGGATCTTACCTATAAACATACTACAGATACCTATTTTTCAAACAGCAATACAACCTATATTCAAACTTGGAATCACAGCCTATCAGATTTAACTCCCGATGTAGGGACAACAGAAAATAATCGATCATCCTCTCTACGACTTAAAGGTGGACTTACCCCTCAAACATTTGGATTCATAACAGATGCTATATTCACCTCCAATGCTAAAAAGTCACTTATTTCAACAGAGCAAGGTTTAACACATCGTCTTTCATTTCCCTTCTCAATTCAATCTATCAAAGGAATTCTAGAACATACGAGACAAACGAACCAAACCATCACTGAATATGGTATTGATATTACTAGTGATCTCTATCAGTATACTAACTTTATTAAAAACACCTATAACCTGTATATATTACCCCCTGGTTATTCCCTATTAACCCAAAACCTTGAAAACATGATGAATAGGAGCCAGCAAAACCAGGGCGATACGTTTAGAAGGCTTACCTTTACTGATACGATAAGTTTCTCCTTGCAGTTGCCATCACCCACAGGTCCCTGGGGATTATTATTCCCCGCTAAGACGCAAACTAAAGTATCACGGATAGGGGATCTTCATTACACAAGCTATACAGACAAGCTGTCTTGGGACAGTACTATTTCCGCTTCAGCGGTTAATCTTTTTGGCTCCTATGGATATACTCCGATGTTCTCCTTCTATCGGGATGATGAATACACACAACAATTAAATCTGAATGTTTCATGGGTAGATAGAGAACTTTCTGCTTGGAAAACCGGAATTCATCAAACCGCAGATTTTTATGGTTTTTCTGGCTCTACCCTAGAAGTAAGCCATATATTGTATTTAATGCAAACGGGATGGTCCGATTCGTTAAGTCTTTCCTGGGCTCATCCAGCACCGAAAAGCCTGTTAGGAGTACTTTTTAAGGGAATCATAGCTACAAATACATTCCAAAAAGCACTGCCAGCTGTGATATCATATTCAGAAACTGCCCCAGAACTAATACAAAAGGAATCTCTCGAAACTAAAATTGATTCAAATTCATCAAATGATTCATTAATATGGGATACAACTGCACGTCATGAGTCTATACTACGAATTAAAAATCAACTGAATATTACCGCCTTTGGAAGTGTTGCATATTCGCAGAATATAACAGAAAATACCTTTACCCTTATTGGTAGTACGGGAATCTATATTAAAATTCAATTCTGACAATTTTAATTATATTGATACTGGTTTTTCTTAAATGATGATATATAATTTGATTGTACGGAGGAGAGCATATGAGAAGAATTGTTATATTCATATTTATCATATCATGTACATTTATACATTTTGGTGCAACTGAAGAAAATAACAATCAAAACCCCTTTGGTTTTAAATTTGAATTAGGTTTAGGTACGGAGACCTTACCGATTGATCCAAAGGCTCCTTTAGAAAGCACGAACCTTGCAACCTATCAAAAATTATCTTTAAAACCGGATATCTCCTTTGGGAAAATCGGAGTTGGCCTAGACGTAACAGTACATTTTAATATTAAACCGGGGCAAGATGGAAGCGATATTGAAGTTTATGAACCAGATTGGATTCCCGAAAAAGCAGATAAAACATTCTTAGAGTTATATTTACCGAAATTTGCATATATTCGTTATGGTCAAAAGGGTGATGCCTTATTTGCCAAATTCGGATCTTTTGATGATGGAACCCTTGGCAATGGTTTTATCATGGGGAATTATTCTAATACACGGTTTCTCCCAGAAACAAGGATTTTTGGTGGTGCCCTTGATATAGATGGGCAGTTTTTTAATTTTCCCTATTTAGGTATTGAAACCTTTGTTGGCAACCTTGCAAAATTTGATGTTGTTGGAAGCCGTCTTTATGTCCGGCCCTTTGCTGGAACCGAATACCCCTTACTTAAACACCTGCAGGTTGGAGCTACCGTAGCATCAGATACGGATCCGCTCCGCTATGCAAGTGAAGCTTTTAAAAGTGCTATCGGTACGGCAGATACGGTTACCATAGCAGGCCTGGACACAAAACTGCCGGTTCTTAATACTCCTGTCGTAAGTATGGCAGCTTTTTCAGATTTAGCATTTGAACCAAAGGGTCGTTGGGGGTCTATGGCTGGTGTTGGGGGGAAATTGATTAATATGGTGCTCTATGGAGCACAACTAAGACTCTTAGGCCCAGACTTTATTCCAACCTATTTTGATGGATCCTATGATTTGTTCAGACACCTTAAATATGCAGCCCTTCAGGAAGATGCTGCCGGTTCAATATATGCAGGATGGCTTGCAAGCATCGGTTTTTCATTATTATCCGATGCGATTATATTTCAGACTTCTCTTGATGGCCCCTTTAAAGCACCACCATCTGAACTGGGTAGTATAAATGATTATCCACATCTGCGGGGAGTATTCACTATTGCTGAAGGATTACTTGCTGGATTCTCTTTCGATGCACTGTACGAGAAATATTACCTTGGTGCTCCGAGCCCTGTTGGTAGCGGTAATTTTTGGAAAGACTTAGTAAGCCAAGAAAACGCTGTTATTGGTGCTAAATTTAACTACAGAACAGGCCCGGCAATCATAAGCCTTTTATATAATCTGCGTTATGATCCACAATCTGGAGACTATGTGGTTACCTCAAGCCTTATGAGCGCAATTCAGTTTTAATTACAGGAGGATAGTATGGTAATTAAATATAATCGTTATTTGTTACTATTTTTTATAGTATTATTGTACAGTATAAATTTTGTATGGGCTCAATCAGGACCAAAAGCTCTTTTAATGTACGCTGATGATGACAGCCTTATCCAAATAATTACTAAGACAGGTGTCAGTCGTAGCGTTTCTATTGGTGATGAAATCCTACCAGGAGAAACGATTAAGACATTAGCAACAAACGCAGAATTAAAATTGGATCCTAACGGAAGTATCATCAAAATCGCAAGAAACACCAGCTTTAAAATAGAAGGACTTGCGGGCTCTTCTGGAAAAGATACCAATGAGTTTGCCCTAGTAAGTGGAAAAATCCGTACTGTTGCTGCAAAAACAGCTGGAAGTAATAAATATCAGATAAAAACCCCCTCTGCAGTATGTGGTGTACGAGGTACAGACTTTAATATGCTCGTAATTGAAGGTGCCCGAGATGCGGTATACGTACAGAGGGGCTTAGTAGAATTTGCAAGGACCCTTGCAGATGGCACTGTACAGCCAATTCTGGTGGGAGCAGGTCAATTTGCTGATGTTTTTGGTCCTAGTTTTATTCCATTCACATTTACTCAAGAACAGCTCGCTCAAGAATTTGTAGATCTTGATGAATTTAAAACCGTCGATCCATTATCGGTTCCCCAGAATGAGGATTCCAAATCATCTAACCAAGAAGAAAAGCCAGCAGAGGATGCCAAGAGCACTACCAACGATGCAAATACTCAATCAGAACAAAAATCTACTGCATCTGGTAAAAAAGCTTCAGCGCAGGAATCAAAAATGATGGCTTGGCTTGGTGATATGCTGGGCTTTGAAATTGGTTCAGTTGTCATCGATGGGAATACCTATTCTAAAGCTGTAGTTCAGCCAACCTTTAATATGGGTAAATTCAAAATCGCTCTCTATTTACCCATTATTTATACTAACGATCTATTTAATCCAGACAGCTGGTATCAGCCTAATGGTAATAATGAATGGTCCTTTGGATCAGAATACTGGGGAACAAATTATACTAAAGGGGCTCAAGATGCATTGCAAGATTTAGCATTAAAAATTCGTTATATTGAATATGGTCAACCCATGGTAGATCCTGTATATCTGAAAATCGGCAATCTTTCAGATATGACTATAGGGCATGGGGTACTCATGCGTAATTATGCCAATAATGCAGATTTCCCATCTATAAGAAAAGTTGGTGTTAATGCAGGATTTGAAGGCAAAACCTTTGGATTTGAAGGGATTGTAAACGACCTTGGAAAACCAGAAATATTTGGTGGAAGATTAAAACTATCTTTCATTGGTATAAGTGCTATTGCAGATATTAATCCAGTAGGCGCTCTAACAGATCAAGAAAAAGAACAAATAGGAGATCCAATGATTATTGGGTCAGCTTTTGATATTGATATTCCTATACTTAAATTAAGCGCATTTAGCCTGAGAGCATTTGCCGATGTAGCAGCTGTAGCTCCGTATAATCGAGTAGACACTGGACAACTTAGTTCTGGTTTCCAATATCAAGCTATTTATGATGATTCCTATGGCAATAATTTTAATGCCTTAAGAAACTATGGGGTTATTTCTGGATTCATGGGTAAATTCATCTTTGTAGATTGGCGCTTAGAATATAGATATTACCGGGGAGCCTATAGACCAACCTTTTTTGATGGCACCTATGATCGGAATAGAGTAAAATATGCTAAGGCCTTCTATGATTTACTTACTACAACAAACCCATCTAACGATGTAACCGTACATGGCATTTATGGTGAAGCTGGATTTGACCTCTTTAGAGATAAGATCCAATTTACTGCGGGGTACATGGTGCCCTGGAGTCCCGATAGTTCTGCATCATGGAGTTATATTTCGCAACAAGACTATATTCTTGCTAAACTAGTACTCAAAAAAGGCCTCGTACCTTTCTATGATATTTCTGGATCATTAACCTATGCACATACGGGTTTTGCCTACGCCTTAAGTAGGGATAATGCTCTGGTTAATGAAAATACCATACTTACAGGAGAAGTTGTTATTCCAATAGCAAGTACTGTTGATTTTGCTATTCTGCTTACTAATAATGCGGTTTATACAGTCGATCCTACTTTAGCAGACCCAGAATATACAACCAGTCCGTCTCTTACCTTTGAAACCAGAATTCATTTCTAATCGTTTAGGATAAAAATATTAAAAGATAAATGGGGATTCCTTGAGTTCTTCTTGGATATCCCCTTTATTCTTTTAATAAAATCCGAAATCTGTAACATAAATTAATACTTTTTTTCATGGTCTTTATTATCATAGAATAAAGTCTGAAGTGTTCGTTTTTGAGTTTCTGTTAAACGAGTGTCAGCAAGCAAGACATCAAATTGTTCCTTATTTTGATAACCTGCTGAAAGAGCTGATTCAATATGTTTAAATCCTTGGTTATCCAAAGGGTCCGCGAATATGATAAGCCGACCGATACGAAAATCCACCTCACCTTTTTGTAAACCAGCTAACTCTTCCCGATTCGTTTGTTTAATTTTTTTTAATGCTTCTATTGCACGACTATACAATGCAAGTTGCTCTGCAACTTCTGCATATTCTTTAAGAATTTGTGGATCATCGTTTTTTTTAAGCCATTGTGAATAATGATCAATCGCTTCTGGGTATGCTAGCATTTTTTCTGTTCTTGCAAGAAGAAGTAATGCGTCTTTATCATTACCATCATCGGCCTTCATTTCTTTTAATAATTGATAGGATTCTGAATACTTTTGTATACCATATAACACGAGGGCATATCCATATTTGCTTTCTTTGCTTTCAGGAACTAGTTCAATTACCCTTCTATAATACAGTTCTGCCTTTTCAAAATTTAAAGCCTTCAGATTTGAAAAAGCAGCAGCCTTAAGTAAAATAACATTATCCTTATCTTTGTTTAGTAAGATTTCAAAGATACTAGCTGCTTTTGTATACTTTTGTTGCTGGAAAGCAATTCTCCCAAGATAATACATGGAAGCATTCTTTGTTTTTGAGTATTTGCTTGCTTTCTGAAACCAAATTTCAGCTTCTGTATATTTACCTAAATCATAGTAAGCTTTTCCTAGAGAATATAATTCTTCTTCAGATATAGATGCTGGCCCAGAAACACAGGATAGTACGAGTAAATATACAGCAATTATACATGTAAATCCAAAATAAGCAGGTTTCATGCATTAACCAAGCACAGTATCCTCAATTTCTCGCAATTGGGATCGATAGAGATTTGCAATATTAGATCCATAATCTGCAATAAGCTGCATAATATTTCGAGGATGGTCTTCACCATCTTTCCCATTTATTCGGTCTCCAGCATCCCCAAGCCCTGGAAGTATATATGCGGCCTCATTTAGTACTGGATCCATCCAAAGTGTGTAGACTTTGCAGTTTTCAAGAGCCCGTACAACTCGCAATGCACCCTTTAATGCAGATATTACATTAAAGAATTGAACAGATCGTGGTTTAACTCCTTGATCAAGCAGGTATTTTACAACAGTAACAAGACTGCCGCCAGTGGCATTCATGGGATCAGCGAAAATAAGATCTTTATCATTTAATTTTTCTAGATCAAAATAAGATTTTTCTAAATCCAGGATATATTCCATATCATTTTCGTGTTTAGAGTCATCCCGTTTTATTTTAAATAACGCAAAGGGAGTTACATAACCATGGGATGAGTATTCCTGTATTTCCTTTGACATAATCATAGAGGGAAGCAGGGCACCCCGCAACATAACACACATGACGGTATTTTCAATTTTATCATCAATATTTGGAATCTTATGTACTGCATAATTTTGTACCGGAACAGTAACAGGAGTTTTTACAATGAGATAGTTCTTGCTTGAGACCTGGGTACCCGCAAAGGCCAGCTTAAACAGCATTTCATAGGCTCTTTGTATATAGTATACAAATTCCTGTCCACCAGTCCGAACATCCCTGAGTTTTGCTATAAGCCGAGATGCTTCAGGATGACTTTCTTGAGGCGTAAGAAAAGAATATACATGAATACCCTTTTCTTCCTTACATATATCCTGCATCATTCGGCCCATTTCATTATATAATTCAATCAGGTTCTGTTCTTCCCGATGCCGTTCAGCGGTTGATTTAGTAGTAGAAAGAATACTAAATGAAAGCATGACCTGACGGAACAAGGAATCCATGGTAGCAATATGGTTTTTATCGCTTTCTGTTAAATAACCATCCAGGTCTTGTGCTTTTAAGACAATCTTATTCATCTCCAACCTCCCTATTTTTTCATCCAATACCGTACCCCCAATTCTGCGGCAAAATATAAATCAGGGAATTTAAGGTCCGGTGAGATGGATAACCCAATAGAAGGATCAAGGGCAAGAAACATTTCGTATTCTTTATTGATATGCCATGAAAGCCCTACAGGAAACCGGACACCAGCGGCTGATAAAAAATCACCATTAATAGTTCCCATATTTAGATAGCCACCGATTCCAAAATACCAATCTAAATTAAAATCTTTTTCGGTTACTAGATCCTGATCAATTATATATTTATCGCCAGTTATACCAAATGCAATATTATCATTATGAATTCCCAGATATGCGGCCCAAAAAATGGGAATTGTTGGTAACTTAAGACTAATTCCTAAATTAGCTCCTGCCCCATCAATACCAAAATTACTTCCAAGGACACCACCAATACCTGTTCCTTTGTCGTGATCAGCAAAAACAGATGGTCCCAGTATGAGCATAATGATACATGCCAATAAAGTGGTTCGTAATTTCATACATTATCCTCCTAAGGTCGTTCATTAATTGGTTCTATATAGGGATTTTTCAATTGCATCTGAGATCGTTTTTGCCATTCGCTTGTTCTGGTATTTTTTGATAGCACCGTCCATAAATACATTGCTGTACTTCGCCGTCCTGTTGCATATAATGCTGCAGCTAAATAATAGTTAGTTTTATAATAATCTACATCTTGTATATAAGTTTCAAGATCTGAAAATCGGACGAGCCTATGTATTAAGTCCAAGTAGTCATTAAAAACAAAACCATATTCACGAAGCTGATATTCTTTTATCAACATAGAATTCTGAATAAGAAATGCATAGGTTAGATGTTCAATCGATTTATCATACCGACCTGTTGCGTAATAATAGAATCCAAGTATCCGATGAGCTCGTTCTGCTTGTGTATCCTCATGTCTATAGAGTGTAAGAAAGCGGTTTACCCCATCATCGATTAAGGTTCTAAACATCGCTGTTCTCATAAAGGATTCGGAACGGGAATCACCATTCCAGAGGCTGTCCTTTGATACAATTTCTATTAATGTTTTTTCATATTGGGGATAATTACCGAGGATATGATACATATCAGCAATTTTATATTGTATTTGGGTCGTAAATTCTTCGTTACCAACAATATGCTGCTGAGAAAGGGCTCTCATATATTGCTGTAGTGCAATAGCAGCTTCTCCTTCTTCCCGATACACTTCACCAATCCAATATTCCGCTTCAGGATACAAACGTAATATATCAAATAATGAAATTATTTTTTGTGCAGAATCTTGAATTATCGATTCAGGAAAATGATAATGTATTTCAGATAAAATATCAGAGATCCGCTTATTAGGTCTATCTTTTAAATATAATGAAATCTTATTGATAGAATCTCCTAATACTCGGACTTCGTCTGCTGAAAGGAACTCTATAAAATCTTTTTGCATCCTCAAATACAATTCATTTCTTGTTCTTTTTGCATCCTCAAAGGCGATAAGGGCTTTCCCGTACGTCTTACTACGATAGTATTGTTTACCCCTTTCCAGTAACAACCAATAGGGTTCACCGTTTGTTTGTGCAGATAGTGGCAGTACGGTAATGTTGATGAACAGGGTGCTTACTACAAATAAGATTACACCTCGATATTTCATAACTTTTCCAGCTCTTCTTTGAATGCCTGGTCTGCCTCAGTAACAGCGACAGTTCGAACAATGTTACCGTGTCTAAAAATGAGAACCTTATTACCCGCACCAGTGATACCAATGTCAGCATGGCGTGCCTCACCGGGACCATTAACAGCACACCCCATGATGGCCACTGTGATATCTTTTTTCATCATATAGAGGGTATCACGCCACCGTTCAGTAAAGGCATGGGTATCGAAACTGTTTCGACCACAACGGGGGCATGATACGATAATAACTCCCTGTCCGTTTACTCCCTTGCCACTAGAATCAGCCACTGCGCTAACAATTTCCCGCCCCGCAATGACTTCGTTTTCCATCGTATCCGACAGGGATACCCGAATCGTAGCGCCAATACCTTCCGCTAAGAGGGTATGCAAAGCAATAGAATTGCGAACGATACCTGGTATAAGGGGACCTGCTTCAGTCACCCCTAGATGAAGGGGCACATCGGTTCTTTTAGCAATCAGGCGGTTAGCTTCCAATGTATCATAAATAGAAGAAGCCTTCATGGATAAAAGTACATTTTTAAAATTCAGGGTTTCAAATATTTCCAATTCCCGCTCCGCAGTGCTTACGAGAGCTTCAGCCCGTGTCATTTGTTGTTCGTCTACAGCTTTTCGCAGATCTGCTGGCAAGCTTCCTGCATTAATTCCAATTCTGATAGGAACTCCCTTTTCAGCAGCCTTAGCTGCAACTGCTTTAACCTTATCAAGGGAGCCGATATTACCAGGATTTATCCGTATTTTAGCTATAGGGAAATCGAGACAGCGAAGGGCAATTTTATAATCGAAGTGGATGTCTGCGACGAGGGGCATGGTTACCCGCTTGGCAAGTTCACCCAAGACATCCGCAGCAGCTAGATCAGGTACTGCAAATCTTAAGAGGCTGCAGCCAAGTTTCTGCAGTTTATCAATCCGCGTTTCTATATGTTTACCCGATTCACCCTGTAAAGATGTTTCATCGAGCCGATCCTTCCACATGGTTTGAACTGCCACAGGATAGGCACCGCCTACCAGCACAGAAGAAAGGTGGTCAAAACCACCAATTTTTACAACCCGGACCATTTGATTTTGTTTCATGAGTTTCCACAACAAAATACGGAGAATCCGGTTCCTCAATGGCTTCTAAAGCGTTAATGTTTAGAAACCTTTTACAGCAATCATGCTGCCGGGTTCTCCGTTGCTCCGTGGAAGGTAACCGCTTAACCAGCAATACCCAAGGAGAAAACCATCACAAAGAGGGCTACGGTTTCGATAAGACCGACGACCAAAATATAGTTACCAAAGCCCTGTCCGGTTTCAGCAAGAGCATCGGAGGCATAAGCTGCAGCCTTGCCCTGATACAGAGCAGAAGCACCCATGGCAAGCCCAGCAAAAAGTCCAACTGCGAGCTTACCAACTCCATCGAGCCCCCCGCTGCGGATTGCGTTCATCAATATAAAACCATAAATGGTTTGAGTAAGCGGAGCGCCGGCAAAGGCCACTAACAGGAATGGTACAGGCTTATTCTGCAGAAAACACTTTTTCCAAGACCCAATTGCGGTCATACCGGCAATACCGGCTCCCAGTGCAGAACCAAAAGCTGAAAGACCCAATGCAGCAGCAACGCCAATCATTCCGATATCCATAATCTTCTCCTTATCATGTAATATGCCCTATTGCTGGGCTGTTTCCTTGACAGCAAAGGGCGAATATTTGACACCAGACCATTCCATTCCGAGATGGCCGGAGTATTCCAACATATTAAGCCGTACACCATGAACGACTACCGAGAGAGCGCTCATTGCCAGGTTTAATCCATGACCAAAGAACAGAATTAACGCTCCAGCAAGGATTCTGACCATACCGGCGGGAAGCCCAGCAGCCATGCCATTAAAGCTTTCAGCAATGGCAAATCCTGCAAGTCCAACCGCAAAGAGACGGATATAGCTGATTATATCAGAGAAACTTGAAACTGCAGACAGGAAGGTGGGCAGGAAGTTGGCAAAGCTTTTAAGAATGTTTGCTATAAAATTGCCTCCCTTCTGTTCAGCAAAAACAAAATAGGTTGCAAGGCCTCCACCAATCATCCAGATTGCAAAGGGTGGTACGGGAAAGGCGGTTTTATCGAGAACCAGGTTCAGAACGAGGAAATAGAGGCCCAATACCATGGAAAGCCATCCGAGCTGTGCAAAGGCGGTCAGCGATGGCAGGGCTTTTTTAATATTCTTCATATGGGCCCATACGAGCTGAACTGTTCCAATGATAAAGCAAAGGTGCTTTATGTTTTGCTGAACGAGCCGGGCAGCTTCCTTTGGTGCTAGTGAAGGATTTGGTCTGAAGGGTGGTATTACCAAAGCTTTCAGGAAAGCGGGAAGGCTGTCATAAGGCAAGGCAAACCAGGTTCCGTTAATGGCACCCCATATAATAGTAACCGAAGAAAGCAATAGTAATAACAGAATTCCGTCTGCGAATTTGCCGGTCTTCTTTTTTCCCTTAAAACCAAAATAGAGACTTAAAAGGAGAATTAGGACACCATAACCTGCATCTCCAATAATCATGGCAAAAAATAGAGAGAAAAATACGAGGAATGACATACTAATGTCATATTCGTGATACCCCGGGACCGTGCCTAAGAGGTCAAATATGGGCTGTACAATCCGAATATAGGCCGGATTTCGTACAAGCGTAGGCGGCCTATCTCCTTCATTGGGGTCATCGATAATGAGTGCCCATCCATACTCTGCGGCGGCTCGTTTCAGCTTACCCGCTGCATCAGCGGGAATATACCCGGTGATCCAGGAAATTGCCAGTTCCGGTGGGGTGTCCTCTGTAACTTCCATACTGGCCTTGGCGGCTTCAAACTCTGCCTGTTCGTTTAACCTCTGGAGTTCCCGCTCTATGAGATACATCTGAGAAGAAAGCTCTGAGAGTTTCTTTTCTATATCGGCGATGGTTTGTTTACGCTGAGCAATCCGATTTGAGAGAGCAGAATATGAAAGTTCAGGCAATGCAAAGGGCTGTTCGCCAGGGATCGGGTCCCCTACCACAACACAGCGTACGAGGGTCTTATCTTCAGAAAGAACTATTATAGAAACTGCGGGATCAAGCTTCTCGTACACCTTTTTAGGCAGTTCATAGGGGATAAGCGTAATACCCTGCTTTCTTAGGTCTTCCAGGCTAGCCGGTTCAAAATCACCCCAGGCTGCGATTCTATGTAATTCCTTTATGTCTGCTGCAAGGAGCTCCTGTTCCTGTTTTTTCTGATCAGCTAAACGCAGAACCTCCTGTATCAGTGCAGCGGGCTCTGTTTTTTGAACGATACTGGTATTGGTTTCTTCCTTAGTAGCGGCATTACGAAGTATTCCCAATGCATGTTCAGCCTGAATTTTTAGTTCCATAACGCTGCTGAGCCCATCGGAGCTAACATTTTTACGTTCCAGATGAACCACTCCCAGCTTTCGTAAGGCCTCCAGTGAGGCTTCCCGTTCACGATCAAAAACAACAAGAGCGACCTTTTTCATTGGTACAATCATTCTGCGGCCCTCTCCATTCCACGTTTGGCAATTTTGCCTCGTACCACTGCTGCGGTCTGTTGATCACCCAAATAGACCCTTATTTTCTTAATGTTTGCCTTGGTCTCGGGAATCTTAACCTTTTCAAAAAGATTAACCCGCTGGGTTGTGGTACGCAGTTCCCGTTCAAGCCGGCGTTGCTGCTCTTCCAGGGTTTTGGCTTCCAGGTCGAGAAGCAGCACCTGCCGCATCCGTTCCACCGCCGTATCGAGCCACAGGGGCGTCCTGAGGAGGTCATAGGGTTGCACCTCGAATTCGGCCCCCTTAAAGACGGGAATTTCAACACCGGCAATGTTCCCTGTTTCTATTCTTAAAGAAGTCACAGACAGCAGTTCCGGGGTAAAGTAGCCCTGCTCACCAAAGACGGCTATCCAGGACTTAAACTGTTCATTCACCCTATCCTTTTCGGCTATGAGGGTACGGATCCGGCTTTCGGTGTTCCGGATTTCCATTTGGAGCTGTTGTTTTTTAAGCATGAGCGTCGGAAGATAGCGCTGATACATTTTCAGTGCATCCTTCTGTTTTTTCAGCTCATTCTTCGTAAGCTTAATCTTAGCCATAGCTCCTCCGGCCTTAAGCTTTTTTCGGCCAGTATGTATTGATGAGTTCGGTTCTTAATCCCGTTTCTTCGGGGGAGAAACAGGAAGCAAGGATTTCCCAGCCCAGGTCAAGGGCCCGTTCCAGGGGGATGTTAACCGAAAGATCCATCATTTCTTTTTCAAAGAGTTCGCCGTATTTCAGAAGTTTAGAGTCCCAGTCGGACATCATAAAGCCCATGGCCTTCTTTTCCAGGGTATCCTTATAGGCGGCATACAATTTAATCATACCGTCCATAAGCGCTCGATGGTCTGGTCGGGTTTTACCGTTAACCTGCTGTTTCAAACGGGAAAGGGATCCGAAGGGTTCGATACGGCCATTTTTCAAGTAGTACTGGCCTTCGGTAATATACCCCGTATTGTCCGGCACCGGGTGGGTTACGTCGTCACCGGGCATGGTGGTAACACCAAGGATGGTGATGGACCCGGCGGTATCAAAATCGACGGCCTTTTCATACCGGGCAGCAAGCTGGCTGTAAAGATCACCAGGATAACCACGGTTAGAAGGTACCTGTTCCTGGGTAATGGCGATTTCCTTCATGGCATCGGCAAAGTTGGTCATGTCGGTAAGCAACACCAACACATCCTTGCCCTGAAGGGCGAACTGCTCTGCCACTGCGAGGGAAATATCGGGGACCATAAGACATTCAACCACAGGGTCTGCCGCGGTATGTACAAACATGACGGTCCGGGAAAGGGCGCCCCCTTCTTCCAAAGTATCCTTAAAGTAAAGGTAGTCGTCGTATTTGAGCCCCATACCGCCCAAAATAATGACATCGACTTCGGCTTGCATGGCGATCCGGGCCAATAGTTCATTGTAGGGTTCACCAGAAACGGAGAAAATCGGGAGTTTCTGTGAAACCACCAGGGTATTAAAGAGGTCGATCATGGGGATACCCGTGCGGATCATCCGCCGGGGAATGATCCGTTTGGAAGGATTAACCGAAGGACCGCCGATGGGGATTAGGTTTTCCTTCATTTCCGGTCCCTTATCCCGGGGCGCGCCGGATCCGGTAAAAACCCGGCCCATTAAGTTTTCTGAGAAGGAAACCCGCATGGGGTGTCCCAAGAATCGAACCGTATCGCCGGTAGAAATACCGCGGCCGCCGGCAAAGACTTGCAGAGATACCAGGTCATCCTGCAGACGGATTACTTCTGCCAGGGAAGTTCCAAAAGTAGTATCAATTTCGGCAAGGTCTCCGTAGCGTACATCCGTTGCACGAACGGTAATGACGTTACCGGTAATGGATTCTATTTTACTGTATACCTTTTTCATTTCGCCACTCCGTCCTAAGCAAGAATCTTTTCCGCGTTTTTATCAAGACCCGCGGAGCGTTCGGAAACTGCATCCAGAATTTCCTTTTCCAGAGCTACAAAACGTTCGCTCTTCCATTCAGAACCATTGTAGTCCAGGAATTTCTGCCTGAGCCGGTTAAACCAGCTTCGGGCATCTTCCTTGTCTTTAAACTTAAACTGGGAAGCAAGAATGTTCAGCAGTATGGCAAAGACATGTTTCTGCCGTTCAGGGCTGACCGCCGCATCGACCGCATCAAAGGAGTTTTGCTGGAAATATACAGAATCGAGGAAATTACCCTTTAGATAGATGATAAAGTCATCCAGACTGGTGCCTTCCTCACCAACAACCTTCATCATCTGTTCTACTTCACTGCCGCGGAACATAAATTTATGGGCATAGGCAACTTTTTCTGAGTCAATGATACCGCGATATTTGGACCAGGAATCCAGAGGATGAATAGCTGGGTACTTGCGGGCATCGGAGCGTTCACGGGAAAGGCCATGAAAGGCGCCGACAACCTTAAGTGTTGCCTGGGTAACCGGTTCCTCAAAGTTACCCCCTGCGGGAGATACGGTACCACCGATGGTTACAGAGCCGGTGCGGCCATCCTTTAGCCGGACAATACCAGCCCGTTCATAGAAGGCGGCAATAACCGATTCAAGGTAGGCCGGGAAGGCTTCTTCACCGGGGATTTCCTCGAGCCGGCCTGACATTTCACGCATAGCCTGGGCCCAGCGGCTGGTAGAGTCCGCCAGAAGCAGTACATGGAGTCCCATCTGGCGATAGTATTCCGCCAGGGTTACCGCCGTATATACCGATGCTTCCCGGGCGGCTACGGGCATGGAGGAGGTATTACAGATAATAATGGTCCGTTCCATGAGGGATCGGCCCGTTTTGGGGTCCAGCAGTTCAGGGAATTCCTTAAGGGTTTCTACAACCTCACCGGCCCGTTCACCACAGGCAGCGATGATAACCACATCCACATCGGCGTGGCGGCTCGTGATCTGCTGAAGTACTGTCTTTCCGGCTCCGAAAGGACCGGGAATACAATAAGTGCCGCCACGGGCTACAGGGAAGAAGGTATCGATAAGTCGGACCTTGGTGACCATGGGGTCCACAGGCTTCAGCCGTTCAGCATAGCAGTCGACCGCCCGTTTTACCGGCCACCGGAAGGACATGGCTACGGGGATTCGGTTACCCTTGCCATCGTCCAGTTCAGCGATGGCATCCCGTACGTGGTAAGTTCCCTTTGGTTTGATAGAAGCAACCGTATAACGGCCATACATGTTAAAGGGAACCATAATCTGATGGGTAAAGGCTCCCTCCGGTACGGTACCCAGGGTGTCTCCCCGCTCTACCGTATCGCCGACCTTGGCAACAGGGGTAAATTCCCATTCTGCATCCAAAGGAAGGGCATCGAGGTAAATTCCCCGTTCGAGGAAATAGCCCGCTTCTTCTGCCAGCTTTGGCAGGGGGTTTTGCAGACCATCAAATACCTGGCCAAGCAGGCCGGGACCAACCTCTACAGAGAGCATATCACCGGTAAATTCGACCATATCACCGACAGCGATTCCCTTGGTCATTTCAAAGACCTGAAGGAAGCAAAGATCGCCCCTGATACGGATGACTTCACTTTTTAAACGTTTATCTTGAACCTTTACATAGCCGACTTCGTTCATCGAGACAATCCCGTCGAAACGAACACCGACCATATTGCCATTAACGGCTACTACTGTACCCTTAGTTCCGATCATTTCGGTTCTCCCGCATATATTCTAGATTGAGCTGCATCCATAATGGAGGCATAAAGCCCCTGATAAGCTTCAAAACCTTCATCTACCTTGAATTTCTGTTTCCGTTCCAAAAGCTGAAGTTTAAGATAATAAGCATAGACCGTATCCCGGCCAAAATAATCGAAGCCTTGCAGGGATTCGATAGCGGACCAACGGGCCCGGTCCAGGAATAATTCAGCCTCGAGAGGTGACTCTATGGCAACCGCTTGTTTTGCAACCATTGTAGCATCCATTGGATCTGCCGGGGCATCTGCAAGAAATTGTTGTTCCCGTTTAACATGCTGAAGCCTAAGACGCGCAAGATGAAGCCTCAGAGCCCGTTCCCAAACCCGCCAGTTATCCAGTAACGAAGAACCCAGGCTTTCAGGCATCAGCTGAAAACCCTGTCCGAGGGAAAGGGGTTGAGTTCCTTCCGGGTCCAGACGGCAATATTGAAGCAGAGCAAAGTCCTGGGCTGAAAGAAAGGTCCTGCACAGCTCTACAAAGTCCTTGATTTCAATGGCCGCCGAAACACCGTAGGAGAGGGATGGCAGCTGTGAAACCAGATAATAATAGGCTCCCACGATTTATAACCCCTTTACTACCGACTTAAGAAGCTCAGAAAGGCGGGGATTAAGATAGGCTGACATAAGCTCAGCCACAGCCTCTGCAGAAAAATCATAATAGGCAGAACCGTCTTTAGATGCGATGCGGAACCCCGCCGAAAGATTTCGGTCCGATTTTAGTTCAACACCCTTTGCAAGTTCGGAAGCAAGTTTCTTAGTAAAATAGCCCTCAAGCCGCTGTAGGGCATCATTCTGAAGAAGTATTGCCAGATTATCGCTTTCTTTTTTAGCCCATTCGCTGACAATTTGGGGAATTGCGGTCTTAAGGGCTTCATCATCGAAGGCGGCGGTAACTTCCCGTTTTACCACCGCATCCAGAAGTTTCTGGATCTCGGCCTGAAAACTGATAATAAGGTTGCGGGCGGCCTGCTCAATCGCGGCGATACCTGCTTTTTCTGACCGCTCCGCATCCCGTTTCCCGGCGGTTACAATTGCATCAGCTTCTTTTTTTGCAGCTTCTACTAGCTTTCGAGCCTCTGCATGGGCTTCCTGAATAATAGTTTCAGCCTGGGCAGAGGCAGACTCAACTCCGTCTTTCTTTATTTTATCAATCAGTTCCTGCAGTTGAATATCCATAGACTCCTCTCTTAGTTTTAGTTTGTTCGCTCATTCACATATCGTAAGACCTTGAGAAGTTTACGCTTTGCAATCTGGTAAACCGCTTCGGGGTCTTCGTATTCCAGTACCTTCTTTTGTATCATGGCATCTACAGCAGCGGCAAGTGTATCTACATTTTCATATGTATCAATTTCTATCAGATCAAGGGCTTCCAGAGCCTTGCGGATACCATTTAGCTCCCGTTTCAGCAGAGCTTCGTTTTCATGATAGACATAGTTGGTTACATCATTTTTTAATAAACGTCGTTCATAGAGGTTTTTTAAATCTTCCACATCTTCGAGACAGTCTTCCAGTTCGGCCTTAAGGATTTTCATGAAGAGCCGCTTGCGTTCTGGCATACAGGACCTCCCTGCTGGTTCTAGTGTAATGGTATCATGGGGCTTTTTCAAGCAGGCTTACCATTCAAAACTAAAGACTGCTTCTTCATGATATTTACGGTCTGGACCAAAAATACAGGATGGGAATTCAGGACGATTGGGGCTGTCGGGATAATGCTGTGTTTCCAGGCAAAAACCGGCATGTTTTATGTAGCGTGAGCCAGATTTTCCAGCCTCACCATTGAGAAAATTCCCTGAATAAAATTGTACCC
The DNA here is from genome assembly GCF_000219725.1 of Gracilinema caldarium DSM 7334. Lineage (GTDB taxonomy): Bacteria > Spirochaetota > Spirochaetia > Treponematales > Breznakiellaceae > Gracilinema > Gracilinema caldarium. Next base: position 1,704,449 of record NC_015732.1, read on the forward strand.
CTGGCTGGGTAGTAAAGACCTTCATAAGCCGTCCGGTAAGGCCTTCATATACTTCCGCACAGGGACGTAGTTTGCCCAGCTTTCCATCAACCACATAACAATGATCATATCCTCCAGGAACCTGGGCAATATCACGGCCAATAGGTTTGCGCTGCAAGAAATTAAAGGGAGTGTCCTGTACCGGCACAAGATTTCCTGTTGGTATGAGCTGTGTATCGGATTCCACGATATGAGATGAGAAAAGGGTCAGCTCATGGGAAAGAATATCTCCCCAACCTTCTCCCTTAAGGTTAAAATAAGCATGATTGGTAAGATTGATGGGAGTAGGCATATCAGCTTTCGCCTTGTATTCACAATGGATTTCATTGTTGTTATTCAGGGTGTAGGTGACCACAGCTTTTACTGTACCGGGGAAGCCTTCCTCACCATCGGGACTCTCCAGTTCAAAGCGGACTGCAACAGCCCCCTTTTCCTCATAGGCTTCAGCCTTCCAGACCCGTTTATCAAAGCCCCGACGACCACCATGAAGGGTGTTTTCGCCATCATTTTTATATAAAGCATAGGTAGAACCATTGAGGCTGAATCTCCCCTTTGAAATACGATTTGCACAACGACCCACAGTTACACCAAAAAAACTGGGATTATGGGTATATTCAGTTAAAGTTGAATATCCTAATAGAACATCATCTTTTTGTCCTCTTTTTGATGGTACATAGAGGGACACCCAGGTCGCACCGTAAGTGGAGAGGGATAACTGAATTTCTCCCGCCCTAAGAGTATACAAATCTACCGTTTCACCATGAGATAGTACTCCGAAGGTTTTTTTATCAATTTTCATATCCATCTCCCATATCTATATTTTTTGAACGATTTGACTATAGCAAATCATCATGAGAAAAATCAAGTACGTATAAGGGGGACTAAGCAACAATTTTGCATTACCCTTGCATTGATAGTATCTTACAAAATGAGGTAAAATACCAGATATGGACAAATTTTTTGACCGTTTGGGTGAAGTTCTCAAAACTTTTCTTGATGAAGATTCTGATCGGCTTTTTAGGACTCGGCAAACAAGGAGACCCTTCAGTGATCCCGATCTGGATGCAGCCTATGATGAATTAGAAGCATTTCTGAATTCAGGAAAGATCGATAATAAAAACAACCATGCCTGGGCAGACTATCAAAGGGGGACTGATGATTTTCATAGCCAGGGTTCAGACAAGCAATCGTCTCGATTCAAGCAAGGTCCTGCCATACCAGAGAGTTTGCGAAAGGATTTTGAAGAATTGGGGCTCCCCTTTGGTGCAAGCGAAGAAGCATGTAAGGCAGCATATAAACGGCTTTTAAAGATTCATCACCCAGACCGCCATGCAGGGCATCCGGGAAATATGAAAAAAGCCACAGAAAAATCTGCCCGTATTAATGCAGCATACCAGAGGATAGAAACCTGGCGTCAGACCGGCAAGGTTGATTAATCCTCTGCTTCATCCCCGCTGATATCACCCCATTCGGCAAGTTTCCGGTGCAGAGTTTTCCGTCCAATTCCCAGGACTTCGGCGGTCTTGCTTTTATTTCCCTTGTAGGCGCTTAAGGTTTCCCTGATGATAATTTTTTCTGCTTCTTCCAAAGGGATACCAAGAGGAATATGAATCGAAGTTGATTCAGAGGATTTCCGCACTGTAGGCGGCAGGTCGTCCAGGGTTATAACTGAACCCTTCGCAAGGACCACCGCGCTTTCCATACAGTTCCGCAGTTCCCGCACATTGCCAGGCCAATCATAACCGTAAAGGGCTGTTCTGGCTCGGGGATCGATTCCATCTATCTGTTTATTGTTTTCTTTGGCAAATTCCTTAAGAAAAGCTGTGGCCAGCAGGGGGATATCTTCTTTTCGTTCCCGCAGGGCTGGAACATGGATGTTTACCACGTTGAGCCGGTAATAGAGATCTTCCCGGAAGGTACCCTTTTCTATTTCGGCTTTCAGGTCCCGGTTTGTGGCAGCCACAATCCGTACATCGACCTCCAACGTTTCTTCTCCGCCGACCCGTTCGAATTTCTTTTCCTGGAGGACCCGTAATATTTTTATCTGCACATTCTGATCAATTTCGCCGATTTCATCGAGGAAGAGGGTTCCCTCATGGGCTAATTCAAAGCGGCCCCGTTTCCGGCCTACCGCCCCGGTAAAGGCTCCCTTTTCATGACCGAAAAGTTCGCTTTCCAGGAGTGTCGCTGCCAGGGCTGCACAATGGACCTTGATGAGGGGCTTGTTTTTCCGGGGTGACAGTTCATGGATTGCATTGGCCACCAGTTCCTTGCCAACACCGGATTCACCGGTGATTAACACCGAAGCCTTGGTGGGGGCAACCTGCCTGATCGTGTCGAAAATCTTTCGCATGGCAGGGCTGTTGCCGATGAACATTTCGAAAGTACGATTATGTTCCAGTTCTTCTTCGAGCCGGCGGTGCTGTAATACTAATTCCCGATTCTGCAGAGCCCGTTTTACGAGGAGGGAGAGCCGGTCCAGATTGAGGGGCTTGGTGAGAAAATCATAGGCCCCATTCCGCATGGCGTCCACCGCATTTTCCACGGTGCCATGGCCGGTCAACACGATCACCGGTACACCGGGACTTTCGGTGTTTATTTTCCGAAGCAGTTCTTCACCACTCAAACCGGGCATACGGAGGTCGGTGATAACGAGATCGATATCGCCCTTTTGGAACCGTTTATAGGCCTCGTCCCCATCGGCGGCTACCACCACATCGTGGCCTTCGAGCTGGAGGGCTGCGGCAAGGCCTTCGCGGATATTTTTTTCATCATCTACAACAAGGAGTTTAAACTTCATGGCTGATCGCCCCCATAGGCAATAAGTTTTGTTTCTTTCTGAGGAATTGGCAGGGTAATCATGAAACTACTCCCCTCACCTTCCTTTGATTTTACTGTTATTTCACCCCGGTGTTCTTTAATTATTTTAAAGACCAGGGTGAGTCCTAAACCGGATCCTGTTTCTTTCGTCGTAAAGTAGGGTTCGAATATTTTTGAAAGATTTTCTTCGCTAATACCTATTCCCGTATCGCTAATATAGATATGCACCTCCGAGCCCGTGCTTTCGGTTTTAATCGTTAAGATGCCGCCTTCGTTCATAGCAGCAATAGCGTTTTTAATGAGATTTAGCAGCGCCTGTTTAATATACCGTTCATCATAACAAAGGGTTGGCAGTTTTTCGTCCAATTCCAGGACGGTTTGGATATGGTTTTCTTCCAGTTCATAGTGGACAAAGTCCACCAACTCATGGATAAGGCTATTGAGATTTCCTTCTCTTAGTTCCATATTCATCGGGCGAACGGCAAACAGAAAATCAACGACAATCCGGTTAAGCCGGTCAATTTCTTCGTTGACCACCGCCAGGTATTTTTCGAGGAGATCAAAGGGGGCTGCTTGAATTGTTACCGGTTCGTGGTTTTCAGGTTCGTCGGAACAGGCAGCCCGGCTTGCCTGCAGGGCTTTCTGAATCAGCTGAATATGGATTGAAATAGAACCCAGCGGATTTTTTATTTCATGGGCCACACCGGCAGCGAGGGTTGTAAGGCTCGCAAGGTTTTCCGCCCGTCTGAGCCGGGCTTCTTTAGCCCGTTTTTCGGTAATATCTTCCACATGGATGAGCGACCCCGTTACACGCCTGTCTTTTACAAGGGGTAAAACACTGATTGCCAAAAGCCGTTGAATTCCCTTCACTTCCACATCAAATTCCCTATCTAATACCCGATCGCCTTCAAGAAGGGTTCTTTGCAGGAAATCTGCAATACGATCATCGGCTATACTGGACCAAATGGGCCGTTCCAATTGATCATGAAATACCAGCGGAAGAAGCCGTTCTGCGGATTTGTTCACTAAAATCAGATTAAAATCCGCATCACAGACGAGAAGCCCCTCCGCAAGAGAATCAAGAACCGATTCAAGCCGTTCATTTTCTGCAGCGGTTCTGATAAGCAGATCCGTAATCTGCTCAGCAGTCATTTTAGGTAATTTTTTAAGGGCCCGTTCAATAAAGGTTCTCATTTAGATAGCTTCCATCATCGAAATAAACAATCGCTCCAGACTGCTTAATGGACTCAGATTGTAGGTCGAAACTGCATTGTCCGCTTCCTTAATTTGGTCTTTCCACATAGATATGAGGGCGGTAAGCTCTGGTTTTGTATGATATTGCATCAATAATTGACTACAGAAAGCTGCGACTTCTTTTAAAAAGTCCGTAAACAGGAGGGACATAGAAAAATTATCCAACTCTTTCATCAATATGAGCAAAATAGAACGGACTGAAGCATTCTCAATACCTTCAAAACCAGGCAAGTGGTGACTGAAATTTTGTAAAATCACAAGGATCTCTTCGTGTTGAACTCTTCGAGCCTGTCGAGCCTTCTGGATAAGGGCAAACATAAATAATCCTGCAGTTCGTGTAATATGTTCGGAAGAAATAGGTAAAAAGGATTCAAGATAGGTTTCTAGAATCGAACTTGTTGTTGTTACTTCTTGATTATTAGTATCCTTAAATACCCGCCTAATTATTTCTAGCTCGGTTTGCAGGTTTCTCTGTTCAAAAGCATAGGATCTCAGACGGGACCGAATGGTCGGCAACAGGGCTGATTTTTTAGTGGTACACATGACAATTTGGCAGGACTCTGGTGGTTCTTCCAGAATTTTGAGGAGCGCATTCCGAGCAGCATCCTGCATACGGTCTGCGTTTTCAATTACTAATAGCTTTCTTCGCCCCGATGGTGCAAGCCTAGCCCAATAAGCGGACCGGCGGATTTGAAAAATAGGGATCGTATCGGATATCCCCTCCCGCTCTAGCTGAAAGGCATTTTTTACGATCGTTGCAGTGAGCTTTTCACGCTCTTGTACATCAACCTGAAAAGAACTGAGCTCCTCGATGAATTCGTTACATTGGGTGATGATTGGTGCCAATTTAGTAAGCCGTGACTCTTCGCCTTCCCAGAGCAGAGGATTAAAACGATGCAGCAGCTTTCTGACTGAACGGAAAAATAACAATTTTGCCGCAGATTCAGAATCCCTGAGGTATGCCGCAGATGCAGCGGCAATTTCTGCAGAAAAGGCTCTGCTTCCCAAGAGAAGAAGATCCGGATGATGCAAGTGCCGATGTTTTACACATTCACTACAGGTGCAATTCCATGGGGCTCCTTCGGTAAGGCAAGAAAGGGTTCTCCCCAACTCCAGAGCGGTGGTTCCCTTTCCAGATGCTGGCGGGCCTTCGAATAAGATTGAAGGCGGTAATGAGCTATTTTGAAGATCTAGAATAAGTTGATGTACCGCAGGTTGACCAAGTACATTCTCAAACATGTTTTAAGCCCCCAGCTTGACCGGTGAATTCCGTTGGAGCTCTCCAATAAGAGGCAGCAATATGTGATAAAACCAACTCTTTTCAAGTAAGACTATAGCGTTAAACAGAGGTTGATAAACTAGTACCAAAAGAATTATCGAAATGATAAGAACCCCTTCTACAAGTCCCAACATAAAACCAGCAATATGATCTAAAGAATCCAGGTTAATCCGCTCTACAAGATCTTTGATCATTGCTTCGAGAAGTTTAATGACAAGAAAGGTTATAAGAAAGAGTACTATAAAGGCGGTTAGTTCTGGAAATAACGTCAATCCAAACTCCGTACGTAACAATACAGCACCATTTTTAAACAACAAAAATCCTACAATGAGCCCTAGTACAACAGATGCTACGGACATAAACTCCTCTACAAATCCCCGTAAAGTACAACGTAATACAAAAAGTATGAGAAGAGCCCCAAAGATAATATCGATGGTTGCGATATTCATTACGAACCGCCTTGGATATAATGAATAATCTGTTCAGAAATATAATGGGCCGCATTACTAGAAGCTATTTGCTTTGATGCCTCCGCCATAGCAATTCTTCGTTTTTCATTTTGTGCAAAGGCTTGAACCCGTTCGATAAGCTTATCTGCTGTAACATCTTCCCCGATCAGAACCTCCGCAGCACCGGACTTCTCAAAATAACGAGCATTCACCACCTGATCTCCCCGAGTACCTGAACCTGCCAGAGGAATAAGGATCATCGGTTTTCCTGCAGTTGCGGCTTCCCACACAGTACCAGCACCACTACGACCGACAACAAGTTCTGCCGCTGCAAGCACATGGGGTAGTTCATCTTTAATATATGGATAGGGTTTATATCGATCAGAGGGAAGCAGCCGAATGTCCTGATTCGGTCCAGTTTGATGAACCACTACATAGGTTTTGACAAGTTCTGATAAAGTTGCTTCTATGAGCTCGTTAACCTGCCGGGCGCCCTGACTGCCACCGAGAACCAGCAGTATACGGGCTGTTGCTGAAAGGCCTAAAAATTGTCTTCCCAGTGTTGGATCTCCAGCATAAAAGGATGCCCGTACGGGATTTCCCACCGTTTGGGCCTTTTCACGGTATTTTACACCTAACATCGAAATAGTATCCGAATAAGCTGTAAATATACGCCTCGAAAAGGGAAGATTGAGCTTAGTTGCCAACCCAGGGGTATAATCCGATTCATGGGAAAAGACTGGGATACCTAAAGAAGCTGCTGCAGCACAGGGTGGAACACTTACAAAACCGCCCTTAGAAAAGAGAAGATCCGGCTTAACCGATGCTAGTATCTTCCGAGCAGCAAAAAAACCTCCTGCTATATTAAAGAGATCTGTTACATTTTTTAAAGAAAAATAGCGTCTCAGTTTACCTGTTGGGATCCCATAAAATTCAATTCCCGCAGATTCAACAATCTGACGATCCATCCCCTCTTTATTACCAATCCAGATAATATGACAAGGTATTTGTTTTTGCAGTTCTTGGGCAATTGCAATACCTGGATAAATATGTCCGCCGGTACCACCACCGGTAAAAGCAATTCGATACATATAACAAAGCTACACAATTATTATCTTTTTCGCAACTGAAAAAGCATACTCAAGATGGCATAAGATTAATAAGGGCCTCATTATGAAAGAGTTTTGCATATTTTCGAGCGCTAAAACCCAATTTATCTTCAATATCCGGATCGGCCCCTGCATCTAGAAGCTTTTTACATAATGCTATATCACCCTTGCCAACAGCAATAATAAGGGCTGTCTGCCCATCCTTACTTTGGATATTAACATCGGTTCCAGCTTCTATAAGATCCTCCGCAATTTGGGTAAATCCACCAGCCACTGCATCCATAAGGGCTGTATTACCCCTGTCTTCAGCTCGCAAATTTACATTCGCCCCTGCATCAATTAGAAGATCCACCATGGCCCTGTTATGTTCTCTGGCAGCAATACAAAGAACAGGAACCCCCTTTTTATCCCGAGTATCCGGTGGGAATCCTGCCCGTAAAAAAAGATCCACCCCATGGGCATTTCCTTCCCGGACCGTATCTGCAAAGGCATCCCCCCGTATGGAAATACCAAGTTCAAGTAATTCCTTCCGAGCTAAGCGGCGTTCCGCCACATCGGTCCATTCTTTCCGTTCTGCTTCTATAAAGTTTGCAAGGTCTTCAAGGGAAAGAACAAGAAAAAAAGGGGCCAGAAAGGGGGCTTGAACAGGCTCCCGGGACGGCCTAAATAAAATCATAGGTTTTTCAGAACCGAGGGAAAAACCAGCGACAAAGGAAAGCCAAGCACTCGATGCTGACAGCATAGAATACACTACCACGATATGAGTGGCGGAACTGATAATTTCATCCAGCCGGTGTTTATCGGTTCGCCAATTTTTACCGATTTGATACGCCTCTGCAGCTATTTCTATTGTGTGAAACATTTTTAATATTGCCTTAGCCTGATCGGCATCGGACTTTTCGCAAAGCACCAAAACTTTCATAACCCAACCTTACATGCTTTATATGATTATGCCCGAACTTTCATCATGCAGTTATCGAGGTAAAAAATTGCTGCCCCATCTTCAGGTATAATTTCTAATACCTTTCTAAATTGGTACATAGCATCGTTAAAATCTTTCTGGTAATAACTCATCATTCCTTGTTCAAAAAAACTATTGGCCTTCATTTTATGTTCAAGAAGTTGGGGATCGAGACCGTCATATATTTCAAAAACCGAAACAGGATCCTCCTTGCCTTTTACCCGTACCTTCCCGATAAATCGATACATATAAGCTCCCGGATCCTTCAGGCTTTTAAAGGTTTCATCACTGATTGCTATGGAAATATTAAAAACTTTGGTGATACTTTCGAGCCTGCTTGCAAGGTTGACTGCGTCGGAAATAACTGTATTTTGCATCCGGTCTTGAACCCCCACAACACCGAGCATAAGAGGCCCCGTATGCAACCCAATCCCCATGGAAAGGGGACGATAATTGCACTTAGCCCGATGAATATTGTATTCAAGGATTACCCGTTGCATATCGATGGCTGAACGGACCGCTGCATCGGGACCTTTTTCATCAGGGAAAAGGGCCATAATAGCATCTCCCATGTATTTATCGACAAATCCACCATGATTGGTAATAGCAGGAACAATTCGTGCAAGATATGAATTGATGAATTTAAAACTTTCTTCAGGGGTAAGAACTTCTGAAAGGTTGGTAAACTGACGGATATCTGAAAAGAAAATAGTCATTTCCTGTTTCACATGATCTCCGAGTTGTAAATCCACTACACTGGGTTTATCAAGAATTTGTAAAAACTCTTTGGGTATAAAACGGGTTAGAGCTATGGAAACCCGGTCTACATAATCTGAAAGATAGGGTTCTTCCGGCGCTAAAGATGGATTCCCTACAAGGATGAAAATAAAAAAACAAGAAAAAAGCAGAATTTGTCCAACCAGAATAAAAAGATGGCTTTCAAAGGAAAGGGGGAATAAACCTGCTGCTAGCAGAATATAGGGAAAGGCTGAAAGCAATACCGATACACCTAAAAGTATAAAAATAAAGGCGTTTTTCTCTCGATTTTTAACGATGAAAACTCCGTAGAATAGGATAAAACAACCAATAACAGCAATTCCTGCAAAGAAAGGAATTGTAAAATAGGGGCTGCATAACCACATGGCGATGATTGACAACAATTCTGTAACCCCAATGATAGAAGACGACCGCATAGCAAACTTCGTTGCACGGCTTGAAATTATAAATAATCCGAGAGCAGTCTCTTGAGCAAGAAGTAGACTAAGCAAAACCAGTACGACCTGTTGAACAAGGAGTGGTTTTCCATTAAATCCATGCAAAAACAGAGGACTTACCACTGCCATAGTAAAAAGCATGAACAATACCGAAAGGAGTAGCATAATAAAACGAGAACAATGACGTCTCATCGGGACAACAAAATAGTTAATTACATAAAAGACTGAAAATAGCATTTCTATAGTAGCAAGACATCCGATAAGGGCAGAAGAAAAAACAGTTACTATAACTTCTTTAGATTCAACTAATTCTATCATACTACTACTTTAAACTACATTAAACCAATTTGGTAGAGGCTAGATACCTATTAAACAGGATGGCTACTTTACATAAAGGTAAAAATAAAAAAGGCCGATTGTAAGGTTCACAACCGGCCTTTGTGCCGCCAAAGGGAATCGAACCCTTGACACAAGGATTTTCAGTCCTTTGCTCTACCAACTGAGCTACAGCGGCGTTACGGTTAGTTTTATACAGGAGATACAAAAAAAAGTCAATACAAAAACCTGCTTTTTTTAGAGTCTAAGACATATTTGGTACAAGGGGCCCTGCAATTTGAGAAATGTAGAAGAATGGGCTATATTCTTAATGAGAACCTTCATCATGAAGATGGAGGGTTCAAGTATAAACTCGAAAGGAGGAATGTATGGCTCTTTCTATAAAGAAAGCTCTTACTCTTACCGTACTGGCAGCTACCGTTGTAACGTCTGGCTTCAGCCAGGCGTCCCCAACATCAATAGCTGATGTACAAAAAGGAGCAGAGAGCATGGCAGAAGCCCTTGCTTCAGCCTTACCCTTTAATTCTACCCTGGGGCTTAACTGGTCCGATGCTTATATTGGTCAGTTTATAGGAATCCCTCCCCATTTTGGAGTCGGTCTTTCTGCGGGAGCTACTTCTGTTAAATCCGATGAAATGAAGGTCTTACTCGATAAACTTGGCGTTGATACCCAGGATTTACCCGAAATACTTCCATTACCAGCGGGAATACTGGAAGCCCGTATAGGTGGATTCATTCTTCCCTTTGATATTGGACTTAAAGCAGGTTTTATTACGGGAGATATGGGAAAAGCGATCGAAGATACTTCAGGGGGGTTAAAGCTCGATTACATCCTGGTCGGTGGAGATTTCCGATATAATCTTATAAAGGGCAATCTGCTCCTTCCACGGGTCAGCCTCGGCGTTGGGGTAAATTATATGAAGGGAAGCCTTGGGACTACCCTGAGTGGCGGCCAGAGCTTTAGCTATAATAACTATAATAATTATTACATTAATACATCGGCCCCTGAACTTGGCCTTTCCTGGGAAACCACCACTATCGACCTCAAAGCTCAAGTATCTAAGAGCCTGCTTATCTTTACCCCCTATGCAGGCCTTGGAGCAAGCTACGGCATGTCCAAGGCGGGCTACTATGTTAAGAGTGAAATAACAACAACAGGCGGAAGCATAGATGATATAAAGAATGCCCTCACTCAAGCCGGTATCACCCCGCCGGACATTTCTGCCACGGAAATGTCAAGCTACTTTGACAATAACGGATGGGCATTCCGGGCCTTTGGGGGTCTTTCCCTTAATATTCTGGTCCTGAAACTAGATCTCACAGGCCTCTACAACTTCAGCGATGGCAGTTACGGCGGTACTCTGGGAGTCCGTTTCCAACTGTAAAAGATTCTCAATAATGGGGGGCTGTCTCGTATATACTTCCGAGACAGCCTTTTTTTTTGAACTGAAGCCCGCGATATTTGACGGAATAGAACACTTAACCTAGAATAGTAAGTGGGGTATGTCACCCCACGTGCGGAGGATGATTATGGGTCACAACAACCAATACCTGACCTTTCGGCTGGAAGATGAGCAGTATGCGGTAAGTGTGTATTCGGTCCGTGAAGTGCTGGAATATGCACCTATCACCCGATTACCGCAGACAGCGGCCTACCTAAAGGGTGTTATCAACTTAAGAGGGGTGGGTATTCCTGTCATCGATCTAAGAACCAAATTTGGTATGCCGGAAGTGCCGGTAACCAAAGATACCAGCATTATTGTATTGGACATCACAGGCCGGGAGGGGCTGCTTATTATCGGAGCTCTAGCAGATTCTGTTCAGGAAGTCATCGAATTGGAAGCGAGAGATATTGAACCCGCCCCCCGGTTTGGAAACAACCTAGCGGTTGAATATATCCAGGGTATTGGGAAAAAAGACGGTAAATTCATCATCATTTTAAATATGGATAAGATTCTGAGTACCGATGATGTGATCGATATTTCACATTTGGACACTCAAGGAACACAAATCCCCATATCAGAAAGCACAACCTGACAATGCAATTCAAATATAGGGGGCTTCGCAACTAATTGGAATTGAAGGGGTACCCCTATTCAGTTCTTTTGGGATTTCTTCCCCGAAACATTTATAGCTAAATCTACTTCTGCAACGGTAACTTTGAGCTTGCTAGCAATCAGCTCCGGTGAAAACCCAGCTTCATACAATTCAAGCACCTGGTCGGAAAAAGATGGGGCCTTTGGCGTAAGTTCATGCTCAGTTCTAAGGAAGCGAGGTTTAGGATTCGATTTCTCAACTTCAGGTGTGACTAGTTCAGACGATGCCAATGATTTTTTTGCTCTTTGCTCTCGCTGGAACAGATCCATTTCCTGAGGTACATCCGATTGTATGGTACGGCCCTGCCTTCTTCCAAGCTCAGCATAGGCCTGCTCTTCCATAGAGCGGCGGTTGATTTCTTTTTTATATGCCAGAATGCGTTTATCCGTATCCTCCAAGATAGATTTTAGGGTTTTTACTCGGTCTTCAACCAGGGCGATATCCCGATCGGTAGCGGCATCGATATCAGAAATGAGATGGGCCACCTCATCCCTAAACTCTGCCAAGATTCGCTCCTTGCTGGTTTGTTTTAATATAAGAGATCTCACATATATAAATGTAAAAGCCCACAACAAGAGATTGGCAACAGAAATGATTACAGAAATATCCATGCAATTTATCCGTTTACATCAATATGTTTACCTAAATCAGGATCCTGAATCACATCAATTTGTTTTTCTTCGTTTGGGCCTTTCTTTTCTTCCTTTTTTTCAGGGAATTCTTCCTGGCTCCGGTTCCGTGCATTATTATCCTTGATTCGTTCAGCTCCACCTTCGGGTTCTTTGGTCTCGTTAACAGAACGAACCTTTTCTTCAGTTTTTTTCAGATTCACAGCTCCTTGCAAAGATTGTTGCAATACAAGGCCCTCTTTTTCAGCACTTTTCTGTCTGGCTACCTTATCCATCTGAGTAAAGAGGGTTTGTAAATCAATTGGTTGTATAGCCATCGGGACCTCGCTTTGCTTCCTCATCGGGTTCTTCGTATTTTGTTACCCTGATGAGGTTGTTTTCAAGTACAAAGGTAACAGCACGGTATTCATTTTTTACATCCTCTTTTGCATCTCGGATGATAATCTTGACACCTGGATATACTTTACTTGAAGCTGAAACTTTTCCACGAACCTTCAGGGTATTTAAATAATTCTGGATTGATGTAACTTCCTCGTTAATTGCTTGAATGTCCCGGAGTACAAACTGGCGACGTTCCATAAGTTCCTGCATATAAGCTTCCTTGTCCTCCGGCAGAGACTTTCTCTGCTTTTTAATACTGACGAGGGTTCGCAGGTTCAGTTCTATTTCCTCCAGCTGTTTTTCAAGCCCATCCTTTTTCACCAGGATCTGATCAAGCTTTTCCTTACTTTTAGGATCAAAACCGACCTCACAGATGGTTTCTGTGCCGCTTACCGGGCTTCCAAGCACCTTTGCATTTATCTCTTCAGCGGCTCTAAGCCTTCCGCCAACAATATTTGCCCGCTTACCCTGGCAAATAATACTCTTATTAGCATTTACCTGAGAATTGATGATACCATCTGAAACAACAACCATATTTCCTGCTTCTACAATGGCATTTTCAATAAATCTTGCCCAGATAGATCGACCGGCCCGAACAAAACCACTATTTTTTCCAGTAATACCCTGATGAACAATAATATCCCCTTCAGCATCCAATTCTGCCTTTTCTACTGTACCGTGTACTTCAATGTTTCCAGCGGCCTTCACCGAAAAGCCATCTTCCACATTGCCGGTAATAATAACAGTTCCCAGAAATATTATATTACCTGTCTTAAGGTTCACATCTCCCTGTACAGTATATACCGGTTCAACATTAATTTTACCACCACTTAACACTACCTGCCCATTCAGATCCGCGATAATAGTGAGTTGATCCTCAGCGACATGAACATTTTTACCAATCGGCATGGGTATGTCCTTGCCGTTCTTAGCGGGTATGACCTTGCCTGTAACCGTTTTTCCGGGAACACCCCGTTCTGCCGGAACTTTTCTGGCCAAGGGCTGGCCTTCGACCACATTTTGTATTATATTCAGTTCTTTAAAGTCGACTCGACCGTTAGCTCCTTCCTTAAGTTTTATTTTCGATTGATCGGTGTCAAAATTATATTGAATATAGGCATCCCGACCATTCACCGGACGACTACCTTCTGCAACAAGGACCATTTCCTTATATTTTGGCTTATCGGTAAATTCTTGTAGAACGTCGTCTTTAATACCATACACGACTCGATTATTACGTAAAAAACTGAGTATAGTCTCTGCTGAAAGATCACAACCACCAGGCCCCGGTGGAGTAACATAAATATAGGCTTTCATTTCTTGATCAGCTATATCAACGGTAATAATAGCGTCATTTGCGGGGTTCTGTATAAAAGTACCCACCAGAACATATTCACCGGCAGCTTCCTTAACAACCCTGGAAACAAGCTGTTCATCAATATCCCTTACAGAGCGTTGTACGAGCGCGTCCATGGCCTGCTTTTCATTTGCTCGTTTTCCTTTTCCACGAGGAGTAGTTACTTTAAGGAATGCCCCCTCAGGACCAAAATGAACAAATACTTCACCATCCCGATCTTCGATTATCGGTGCACTGATAACAAGATCTTGTTCTTCTGTGGTTAATAGGGAAACGGTTTCTTGCTCTTCTGCTTTTTCATAAGCCCTTATATGCCAATTCTTCTTTCCGGTACCTAAAAAACCTGGATTTCCCCGTTCGATAATCTCATATTCGATCTTTTTTACACTTGTCCCAAGCAAGGTAGCGGCATTATACACCGCCTCTTCCAGCGTCTCTCCTTCAGTCTCTAAAGTACGGATTTTCCGGTCCCGTTCCAGCCGTTCCTTCATTTTTTGCTGTAGCTGGACAAAATCAATCATAAGGGACAGCTCCTAGATTATTCCTTTGCGGATATTCGTTAGTTTTGCTCGTAATCGAAGTATAGCCTTTGTATGAAGCTGGGAGACACGGGATTCGGTAACTTCCAGAACTTGTCCAATTTCCTTTAAAGTTAAATCCTCATAATAATAAAGAACAAGTACCTTTTTTTCTTTATCGGGCAATTCATTTATTGCCTCTATAATAATTCGCCTTATTTCATCTTTTTCAACAATATGTTCAGGATTAAGGCTTGATGGAGCTTCGATACTTTCTCCAATAGAAACCTTATCATTTTCATCACCTGAAAACCAAACATCATTGAGAGATAATATCGATGTGCCAGATATGTGCATCATCGTTTTAAGGAATTCCTCTTCGGTCAATCCCAAAGCCTGGGCAATTTCCTGATCCGTTGCAGTGCGTCCTAATTGGGCTTCTAATGATCCTATAGTTTCTTCCAATTCTTTAGTTTTTTGACGTACCGATCTCGGCACCCAATCGATAGAACGGAGTTCATCAAATATAGCGCCTCTGATTCTAGTTACTGCATAGGTCTTGAATTTAACATTTTTATCTGGATCGAATTTTTCGATCGCATCCAACAGTCCAAAAGTCCCAAATCCCACAAGGTCATCAAATTCTACATTGTGAGGCATGCCTACAGCTACTTTCCCTGCAACATATTTCACAAGAGGTGCATATTGTTTAATAAAGGCTTCACGGATTTTTGGATCCCTGGTTTTTTTATAAGTAAGCCAGAGTTCTTCTTCCGTCTTCTGCTCCAGGAGGACATTCCCCATACCCTATCCTTTCTGGTCCCGTTTCAAAATTGTTTGTATCGCCATTGCCATTTCTTTTGGATCAAAAGATGCTGAAGTACCAGCATATTTTGTCGAAGTTGTTGTAGGAGCTCCTGTTTCATGCTCACTATCCTCTCCACGTTCCAGAACTGGCATTACAAAGGCATCTGACATTCCTTCGAGGTCAGGCAACTCATCAACATCATCGATGACCCCAATGGGGAGTGCCGGACTTTGACTTAGTACTTCATTACTTTCTATTCGGGCCGTATCATGTTCCCTACTAGTATAGCTGTCTTCGTCATTCTGGTCCAGAGCTTTTTCAGAAATGAATTCATCATCTTCTTCCACTGTGTCTTTTACCAATTGGGAAGCCAGAGAATTTTCCGGAATAACTTCCTCCTCCCCAACAGAAATATTCACCTTTGAACCGACATCCGGAATAGCACCTTCATGGTCTGAAATATCCTGGCCTTGGTTTTCTATAAGCTCTGGAATAAATTGGGTAATAAGCCAATAGACGAGACCTGAAAAAACAAAGAAAAAAACAGCAAAAATAAGGGCCCGTATGAGGGCAATTAAGAATGCAGCCCCAGCAATCATTCCAAACAAAATTGAAAGGATAAAGGCGATACCTGCTACCAGTCCGCTGATTTTTGGATCAAACACCTACAAGCTCCCCTTATTAGACTAGGATAGAACCGGGACTGCGTCAAGCCGCATTATTCTCTGTTAAACAGGCGTCTGATAAGGTTACCTAATCCGCCATCTTGACGAATTTCTGTTTTTTCCATACGACCCACAATATGCTGGACACAGAGCGAAGCTTTACTCTTTGGGTCCAAAACCATAAAAGGCTTTTGGCGCAATACAGCCTGGGGAACCGCGGGGTCATCATAAATAAAACCAAGGTAATCTACCTTGAGGTTTAAAAACTGACCGGCGATGTTGATCATCCGGTCTGCTACTTTTTTAGCCTCTGCAACCGTTTTTACCCTGTTGACCACCAGCTTAAGACCCATATTTAAATTATCAATTTCGGTTGCAATAATTTTGATAATCCCATAGGCGTCGGTGATTGCCGTCGGTTCTGGGGTTGTAACAATGACCGCATCATCCGCAGCAGCTACAAATGAAAGTACATTATTGGAAACACCGGCGCTGGTATCGATGATGATAATATCTGCATTGGAAAGGGTATACAGCTCATTAATGAAATTCTGCCGCTCATCTTCACTTAAATTTGCAATTTTCGAAAACCCCGACGCTCCAGCAACAATTTGTATACCATATTCCGTATCAATAAGGATATCCTTCATGGTTTTTTGCTTTCGGATCACATGATACAGATTATATTTCGGGATCATATTAAGCATCACATTAACGTTTGCAAGCCCCAGATCGGCATCCATAACGATGACCTTCTTCCCAAGTCGGGCATAAGCCAAAGCCATATTAACTGATACATTGGTCTTTCCAACCCCGCCTTTGCCGCTGGCAACGGTAATAATTCTGGTCTTTCTACTCTGTTTGTCCTTTGCAGGAGTTGTTGTCTGGGTATTATTATTTTTTGCCCTCATGAGTTCTCGTAGCTGTTCTGCCTGGTCTTCCATGAAAATCTCCGTTATAGAACGTCTCTAGTTGCGTATGCAAACTTTTCTTCTATTTTCTGACGATTAATTCTAAAACCTTCAAGGTTGATTAAAAACCGAACCGCTGTTGCCCGCTCGATGTCCTGGGGGACCTTTTGTCCATTGGTGATAAAGGATACGGTTTTTCCCCGTTCTGCCAAAGCACTGATCATATTACCTACACGGGTAGTCTCATCAAGTTTGGTTACGATAATTGACCGGTAATTAAAAGGTTCGTATTGCTGCATGATTTCTTTAATGTCGCTGAACTTTGTAGAAGCAGCCATTGCGAGATGCACTTCAGCGGTACTGCCGCAGGCATTAAGGATCTCTTTCATTTCAGCCAGTTTCACCGCATCCCGCGGGCTTTTTCCTATGGTATCCACCAGAACAAGATCCACTTCCTGGGCATACATAGCTATGGTTTTTCTAAGGTCCTCATAGGTTTCTACACAGGACACGGGGATTTGCATGATATTCCCATAAGTCTCAATTTGTTGTTTTGCTGCAATTCGGTAGTTATCGATAGTTATCATCCTTACCGAGAGGGGGTTCAAGCCGTTCATGCCAACAACACCATACAGGGCAGCGAGTTTTGCAATGGTAGTGGTTTTGCCAACCCCGGTTGGTCCAACTAAGATGAGGACCCGAGGCTTCGTGTTTGAGTTCGGCTCCTGATATACATTAATGCTTTCTCCAATCCATTCAACAACCTGGCTCTGAAGTGCATCGAAATCTTCAAGGGCTTCGAGAGAAAAATCCCTCTTAATTCTATTTTGAATTGACAATGTATAATTGTGGGAAAAATCATTTGAATAGAGCAATTCGCTAATTTTTAAAAGATTTGGGTGCTCATCGGCTGGTTTCGATTGTATCTGTGTTGATTCAAGTTTTTCTTTAAGACTTCGGACTTCCTGTAATACGGTTTGCAGGGTAGGATCCATTTTTGGATTTGCTACGGCAAGAATTTTCCGTTTTTCCTCTTCCAAGTCTAAAGGTTTTCGCACATTTTTAAGGGGATCCGTAGCATAACGCAAGGGTTCATTACTCACAATACCGGTCATCTCGACCCCGTCCCGGGTAAATAGACCGAGGAAACCTCCAATACGAACCGTTTTTCGCATCAATATTTTAGCGTTATCCCCATACTTTTCTTTTATTTTGCGGATACATTCCGCATGGGTAGGTGCCTGTTCAGTAAAATATTCCATACCGTTCCCTTTATTCTATTCGAATTTCGCCTACCGCTTCAACGGTTATATCTGCTACAATTTCCGGAACCGACAGTACAACAAGGTCCGGAATTTCCCGTTCTGTACTGGATTTTACCAAGGGACGGCCTGCTTCAGAACAAAGTACTAGAGGAATCATGCCCTGTTCCTGCATAGCTGCTACCGATCGGGACAGTGCTTTTATCCATGCCCTCTGTAGAGCTGGTTCCAAAGCAGCAACCACGCCGCTTGAAGTCTCTACCCTGCTGTCTATAATCTTCTGCTCCAAAGACTGCTCTATAGTAAGCACCCTCAAGGTCCGTTCATCATCGGCATACTGTAGACAGATTTGCCGTGCTAAAGCCTGGCGTGCTTTCTCGGTGAGGAACTGGGTATCCTTGGTGACCGGTGCAAAGTCTGCCAGGGCTTCGAGAATGGCAACCATATTACGTATGGAAACCTGTTCTCGGAGCAGGGCTTGCAATACCTTTTGAATTTCTCCAAGAGACAACAATTTTTGTGCTTCTTCTACCACTGCAGGATACTCTTTTTTAAGGGTTTCAAGGATACCCTGGGTTTCCTGGCGGCCTAAAATTTCCGCTGCATGCCGTTTAATAATTTCCGTTAGATGGGTTGCAATGATTGATGGCGGATCCACCACGGTGTACCCTGCCCGTTCTGCTTCTTCCCGGCGATCTTCACTAATCCATAAAGCAGGGAGCCCGAAGGCGGGATCCTTTGTCTTTTCACCCGGAATTTCATCAGTCACTCCACCAGGATTTATGCAGAGAAAATATCCCATTCGGATCTTTCCGCGGCCCACATCAACCCCCTTAATTTTAAAACAATACTCAGAAGGCTCGAGCCGCATATTATCGATAATTCTGATCCTGGGGATGACCAGGCCGAGATCCAGAGCTGATTCTCTGCGAATTCGATGAACCCGCTCAAGAAGTTCTGCACCCTTATCACGGTCTACTAGGGGAATAAGTCCATACCCTAGCTCCAATGAGAGCGGGTCTAAGGGCACCACTGGCGACATTTCTGCGCTTTCATCGGCGGGTTTTTTAGCGGCGGCAGTTTTTGTCTTTTCGGCTTCCTGCTGTTTTAATTTTCCCTGTCCAAGGCGATATGCGGTAAATCCGAGAACCAGAGCAAGGGGTATCAGTACATACCAGGGAAAGCCCGGCATTAAGGATAGGGCTGCCAGAACAAAGGCTCCGATCCAGTATATCCGGGCATCCCGGGAAAATTGACTCGTAACATCGGACCCAAAGGTCCCATCAGAAATAGAACGGGTAACGATGATACCTGTCGCAGTTGATACGAGAAGAGCTGGGAATTGGGAAAGGAGGCCGTCACCAATAGAAAATGTAGTATAGGTTCCCAGGGCGGCAATAATATTTTCTCCATGCAAAGAGACCCCAATGATGATCCCCCCGAGTACATTAATAACGGTGATAAAAATGCCAACTTTAACGTTGCCGGATACAAATTTGCTCGCGCCATCCATGGCACCGTAAAAATCAACTTCCCGCTGGAGCTCATTTTTCCTTCTGAAGGCTTCTTCTTCAGTGATTGCCCCTGAGTTATATTCCGCTTCGATAGCCATCTGTTTACCGGGCAATGCATCGAGGGCAAAACGGGCGGCTACTTCGGCAACCCTGGTTGCACCTTTGGTAATGACAATGGCCTGGACTGCGATGATAACAATAAAAATAACAAATCCTATAACGAGACCTTCTGTCCCCCCACTACCGACAACAAAGGATGAAAAGGCCTTTATCATTTTACCGTCGAATCTTGCCCCCTGGGACAAAATGAGCCTCGTGGAAGAAACATTGATTGCAAGACCAAAAACAGTAGATACCAACAGTATAGTTGGGAAAATACTGAAATCGGTTGGACGCTTGGTATATAAAACAATAAGTAAAATTAAAAGGGCTAATACAAGGTTCAGCGCCATAAGCGCATCGAGGAGCACCGTCGGCAGAGGAATGATCAACATCATGACAACGGCTACAACACCAATTGCTACAAAGAGATCACTTCTGTCCTTTAAAAAACTGTCGCTCAAAATTCTACGTGCATCGGACATGAATTAACGTTTCCTCTATACCGCCGATTTCCGGCGTTCTTCATTAATCTTATATACATGGGCCAGCACTGTGGCAATGGCCTGATAATAGGTTTCTGGTATTATATCCCCTATTTCCACTTCTGCGTATAGGGCCCGAGCTAAAGGTTTATTTTCTACAATAGGAACAGCATGTTCATTGGCTATGGCTTTAATCCGTTGGGCTACCTCATCAACACCCTTGGCTGTCACCATCGGTGCTGGCATGGTATCCCTATTCCACTCTAGTGCTACGGCATAATGGGTCGGGTTGGTAATGACCACATCGGCCTTAGGCACATTGGCGGCCATATTTCTGGAAAGGAGTTCCCGCATTCGTTGTCTGAGTCTGCTTTTAATGAGGGGATCCCCCTCATACATTTTTCGCTCTTCCTTTACTTCCTGTTTGGTCATTTTTAAAAATTCCATATATTGCCAGCGCTGGAAGAGATAATCGGGAATAGAAAGACCTAACAATAAGAGGGCGGCAATAAGAAGTAACTGGATGGTAAGACTGGCTATTGTCGTAAAACCGGTCCAGAGCGTAGCCGTTTGTAAACGGGCCAGTTGTGCGATTTTAGAGCTAATTATGACATAGGATACAATACCTATTATTGCAATTTTTACGATAGATTTTGCAAAATTGAATAATCCCTCGATGGAAAATAAGGTTCGCTGAAAATACTGCCCCAGACGGGGAACAATTTTAGAAAATTTGGGAAGCAGTGGTTTGGTGGTAAAGAGAAATCCCGTCTGAACAAGATTGGCGATAATCCCCGACAGCATAGCTACCGCAATGATGGGCAATGCAAGCCGGGCAAAATAGGTTATAAACACTACAAAAAACATGCCATTCAGCATGGAATCCACCTCATTAAGACGGGTAAAAAAGAAACGGAACATCTCAAGGCAGGTCTTGAACATGGAGGGGCCTAAAAAAATCAGGGTTAAGGTTGGAAGTAAAAGAACAAGTGATCCGATGAGCTCCTGACTTTTCGCAACCCGCCCCTCTTCCCGGGCTTTTCGGATTTTATATTCCGAAGGTTCTTCTGTTCTGCCTTCATCTTCTGCGGCAAACCATTGCAGATCGATGGAAAGCGCCTTTTGGAGTGACAGTTGTTCATCAAACAGCTCAGAGAAATGCTGCTGTTGTTTCACAGTTGCCTCCCCATCGATGTGATAACCCTTTCGAGTATACTAAACCCATTGTTTATCACGTAGGCAAAGGCTTCCACTAAAAATGGCATGGTAGCCATAATAAGGATGAATGCCACAGTAATTGAAATGGGAAAACCTTCAGTCAGAAGATTCATCTGAGGAGCAGCCTTAGAAAGCAGCCCCATCGCAAGAGAAATGAGAAAGAGGGTTCCCAGTATGGGCATGGAAATAACAAGGGCATCTACAAATAGCTGGCTTAAGCCTTTGATCATAACGTTCAGAATCCCTTCTCTTGCAGTAATCAGGGTAAGCACATTGAAAGATTGGACTGAACGCTGGAAACCACCTAGGAACAGTTGCTGAAACCCGTCCACAGACAGAAATACGAGCATACCAATCAGGTTGAGGTACTGTCCCATAAGGGGGTTTTCGATCTGTGCCAGGGGGTCATAGGTTTCAGAAGCACCAAATCCCATTTGCAATGAAAAAAATTGTCCTGCCGATGAAAAAGCAGAATAAATGATAGTGAGATAAAAACCAATAATGATGCCAATAAAGGCTTCTCCGATAACCAGCAGTAAATAAGTAAGATTAAATACTTCCTGAGGAAGGTCTATAGGAGCAGCCTGAGGAAACACCATAAAGGCAGCAAAACCTGCCAAAGAAACTTTAGCTACCTGTGGAATAGCATCGGAAGAAATAAGGGGAGCAACCTCGATCATGGCCAAGGCTCGTACTGCAATGAGTAAATAAAGCGGTGCATTTGCCAGGATCTGGTTCAACATGGATTACCTCGCCATGGAAGGAATCATCTTAAATAACTGGATCGTATAATCCCCCAGCGAAGAAAACATAAAGCCACCTAAGAGGGCCAGAATAAGAAGTATCGCAAGAATTTTGGGAACAAAGGTCAGGGTTTGTTCCTGAATTGATGTCGTAGCTTGTAAAATGGCAACAATAAGACCAACAACCAGGGCTGTGACCAGGATGGGAGCTGATAGAATAATGACCTGTAAAATTCCACCCCGCATCAGAGTGACAATATCACCAATGTCCATAAGCTACTCCCTTAGAAAAAAGACCGCACCAGTTGTTCAGTCAAAAGCCCCCATCCATCGACTAAAACAAAAAGAATAAGCTTAAAGGGCATGGATATCATAACCGGAGGAAGCATAATCATACCCATAGACATAAGCACACTGGCGACGACCATATCAATGATTATGAATGGTATAAACAAGAGGATACCGATTTTGAACGCTACTGTGAGTTCATTAAGAATAAAAGCAGGAATGAGTACATAGGTCGGAACATCTGCCAAAGTATTCGGTTTTGGGAGTCCTCGCATTGCCATAAAGAGCCGTATATTATTCGGGTTTCCCTGCATTTGGCGGTACATAAATAGTCGTAAAGGTTTTTCCGCCTGTGTATAGGCTTCTTCAATGCCAATTTTCCCATCCGAGAGAGGCTTGAAAGATTTTTCGTAAACTTCCTGGAAGGTTGGCCACATGATAAAAAGGGTGAGGAAGAGAGATATTCCCAGAATCACCTGGTTGGGCGGTGCCTGCTGAAGTGAAAGGGCTCGTTTGATAAAGTCCAGCACAATAGAAATTCTAAGAAAGCTGGTCATAAGTATTAAAAGACTTGGAGCGAGGGATAAGACCGTAAGGAGTAGTAGTAATTGTAATGAAAAGGCAACCTCTTTACCCGAATTCGGGTTCCGTATAGTCAGATCTATAAAGGGAACTACCGGTGGAGCCTGTGGAGTTGGAACCCGTACGGTACCCTGGGTTGACCGGGTAGGAAAATTTTGATTCTGGGTCCCAGTCTGGGTTCCCTGGGCAGTTTGAGCAGCGAGGGGTATAAGAGAACTAAGGAAACATAAATATATCAGGAGAAGGAGACGTTGCAGCCCTTTCATCCTACAGCCCCCGAAGCCGTTCACGCTGTTTTTTGAGCCGTTCTGCATGTATATTGACAGGGCTCTGTAGATTTTGATTATCTGAATGGGACTGAGGTATAAAACGACGTAATATCGATGTAAAGTCGTGTTGTGATTTCCCGGTCTCAGCCAGTTTTTTGGATTCATCAAGAAACATGGCATCCAGGGTTTCCTTGTCGGTAATTTCCGCTATAGGTTGAACAGATCCATCGGAAGAGCCTACAAGCCATGCTTTCGTACCAACGGCAACGATATGAATATATCGGTTAGATCCTAGATGGGTGCTTGCGAGTACCCTAAGGTAAGGGTCTCGCAGTTCAGCAGGTCTGGCAAGTTTCTTAAGCCAGAATACGATACCATAAATAGCGGCAACAGAAAGACCCAATACCAGGACAAGACGGAACACTGTCCAAAAGGTAATTCCACTCTGGGCTCGAACAGTGTCTGTTCCTGCTGTTTCACCAATCTGTAACGCCCCCTCATCGGTACCATTGGGAGCCTGAGCCGATTGAACAACCTGAGACCCATTTTGAGATGTTGTCTGACTAAAAAGCAAAGTACTGCCCGAAAACGCCACCAACATGGCGAGGGCATAGATGCGAAGCCTGTTCAGTTTTCCCCTCCCAGGGAACGAGCGTCCCTACTTCGCGTTTATTTTACCCCATATCGGACATTCTTTCCATAGGTGAAACAATTTCAGTTACACGAACTCCGAAGTTTTCATCGATAACGACAACTTCGCCTTTGGCAATAAGTTTGTGGTTCACCAGTATATCTACCGGTTCACCGGCCAATTTATCCAATTCAATGATGGTACCTTCTCCCATCCCCAGGATTTCTTTAATCAGTTTTTTTGTTCTACCCAGCTCTACGGTCATTTCCATGTACACATCCATGATAAGACCGATATTTCCCTGTTCAGCAGATGAGGCTTGAGGAACCAGACTGGGAAATTGAACAGGCTGCACATTTGTGGCAGAAGCACCCATACCATATCCGCCAAAGGCTTGCGGTGACTGACCCATCGGAGGGAATCCTGCCATTCCACCCATAGGAGAACCCCCCATAACTCCACCAAAGGGCATACCACCCATTGCGGCTCCACCCATGGCCATGCCACCCATCGACTGTGGAGCTTGCGTACCCGGCATACTCATTTGGCCCATAGCAGGTCCCGCACCAAAACCACCCATGGCAGAGTTCCCTATACCAGCCATAGGTTGAGTCCCGGTGGACTTACCAACAGCACCACCACTTAATGCTGCAGCTATATCCTGTACTACTGAAGCACCATAGACTTCCCATATCGGAAGATTTGTGCCATCACCAAGACTCAGTTGATAGGTTACCCGTGCAAAATCGCCATTTGGAAGAGCAACCACCGCTTTAGGTACATAGGTGGCTTCGGGGGATACGGATGCAATCGACTTATTACCCGTTTTTTCCGTTAGGGTAGTAATTTGTGTTCCTGTTAATTGTGAAATGATCTCGCTGATTACCGATAAGGCCATATCATCCAGTTCGATATTATCTTCTTTGTTCATCAAACTGGCAATTTTCTTAGCACCTTCTTCAGAAAGCACAAAAAGATGTTCCCCAGGGAAACCGGAGCTGAAATCGGCTTTTATCGCTACAACCATATCAGGGACTTTCTGCAGAAAGGATTCCCGGTTTACTCCATCAACCTGGGTAAGCTGCATGGTGACAGTGGTCCCTGTCATCATAGAAAGGTTAGAGGATTGGGTTTGCACCGTAGCGACCAGGTACTCCTGTAACAGAGCTTTACTCTGCTCACTGATACCACCACCAGAACCTGGGGTAGGCATACCAAGACTTGAGGAATCTACTCCGGCCAAGAGAGCATCTATTTCATCCTGGGAAAGGGCGCCATCGCTCATAGGTTTTCATCTCCTTCTGATGCAAGTTCTTCGAACTCTTCCTGTTCAAGCTCAGCAAGTTTTTTGACAATCTGAACTGCCATTTTTTTGCCTATAACACCTGGACGGCAGAGGAATTTCTTTTTATTTCCTACATTGAGTGTCATTGGATCCCCTACCCTCACATTATATAATCGGATCACATCACCGACTCGTAAAGAAAGAACATCCCGTACGGGGATTTGTATTTTTCCTATCTCAGCAACCACATTAATATCTACTGTAGAAAGCTTTTCTTTTAATACATTAAGATTTTCCGTTGTTGTTCCCCGTCGTACCGACGAATACCAGTATTGTGCAGACAGTTTCCCAATAATTGGCTCTATCGTCAGATAGGGGATACAGAAGTTCATCATCCCTTCCACTTCACCAACCTTAGTTTCCAGAGTAACCAGCACCACCATTTCTGTTGGGGGAACTATCTGAGCAAACTGTGGATTGGTGTCTATCTGACCAAGCCGCGGCCGAAGGTCAATGACGGTTGCCCAGGCTTCACGCATATTACCGAGGATGCGTACGATAATTCCTTCCATTACTGACTGTTCAATATCAGTCAGTTCATGTTGAGCCTTAGTTCCTTCACCGGTTCCACCAAAAAGACGGTCGATGATTGAAAAGGTAACAGCGGGATCAATTTCCAGTATGGCATTGCCCTTCAGGGGATCCATATTGATGATTGCCAAGGTGGTAGGGGTTGGAATAGAACGGATAAATTCTTCATAGGTTAGCTGATCTACCGAAGCAACATGAACATGGACCATGCTCCGTAAATTCGCTGAAAGGGATGTGGTGGTAAGACGAGCAAAGGTTTCATGCATAATAGAAACCGTTCGAATCTGTTCCTTGGAGAATTTATCAGGCCGCTTGAAATCGTAGATTTTTATTTTACGAGTATCTGTCGCGGGTTTAAAATCCTCCGGCTCTGTTTCCCCTGCGTTGATTGCGGTAAGAAGCTGATCAATTTCTTCCTGTGACAGTACTTCGGTCATGCCTTTCTTCCACCTTTATTGTTTACATCTCTACCACATCAAGCTGTTGGAATAGAATTTCCCGGGCCTTTGCTTTCTGTAAAATTGTTGTATTTAATGCTTCACGGATTTCAATTTTTAAGTTGCGTTCATTTTCCGGTTTTAAATCCGCTGCATATTTATTGCTAAAGTAGTTGCGGAAAAAATCCTTTAATTCGTAGAGACGGTTTGTGAGTTCGGTCTGTGCATTTTTATCATTGAGATCATACCCAATAATGACATTAACCACAACCGAGGATGGAGTTGGATCCTTTGTTCTCGTTCGTATTACCCCAATAGTCGTAAACCAGGATAATTCTGGCCGTTTCCCCATATAGGGATCTGTTTCGGATGTAGCCACAGTTTGAGGCTTTCCCGATCCGGACATAATTCTATAGGTAATAACTGAAACAGTTACTATAAAGATAAGCGCTCCTAGGCCAATTGCAACAAATTTTAAAATTGTCGGCAGTATTCCACCAATTCCAGCACCTTTTTTCGGAGAACTATCTATTGTCGAATCACCTTCATCAAGATTAAGCTCATCCTGGTCTTCTGCCATGGTGTATACCTCCGTATTTTAGATATAATATACGAAACAAGGCGGTCATGCAAATGGTTATTTATAAATGCCCTTCATCAAGGATCACAATGTCAACACGACGGTTGTAAGCTCTTCCTTCAGGAGTATCATTCGAAGCTATAGGAACTGTATCTGCAAAACCTGCAACCTGAAACCGCTTTTCTTCTACTCCAATATCGGTAAGATACTTGAGGACGTTAATAGAACGAGCTGTGGAAAGTTCCCAATTCGATGCCCAGGGACCAGCAGGATCCACAGGAGTGGAATCGGTATGGCCTTCGATACGGAATTTCCTTCCCTGGAGGTCTTCAGAATTCAATAGGGCACCCAGCCGAAGTAAAATATCCCTCGTTTCTTCAATATTCACCTGAGCGCTGGCAGGAGCAAAAAAAGCATCTGAAGCAAGGCTTATGACAAGTCCCCGTTCATCGGTGGTTACCTTTACCTTGTTAGATTTTACTTCGGGAGCAAAAAGGCTGGTTGCCTTTTTTTTTGCAGTAGAAAGGGATTTTCCTTTTTCCATGGAAGGAAGAGACATGATGGTATTTCCAAGGTCCGCATTTCTTCCTGCGGTCAGTGTAGCACCGCCTTCCATTGCTCCCATTCCGATATTGTTAAGAGAAGAAATCATCTGTTGGAGCTGAACTTCATCAACCTCCGAAACATTAAAGAGAGCAGCAAAAAAGGTAAGCAGAAGGGTAACCATATCTGAGTAGGTAACAATCCATTCTGGAGCACCGCCACCGCCCTCTGACTGTTTCTTCTTTTTTGCCATAGACTAATCCTTAAGGATTTCTGCTTCTACAGACTTCCTGACATCGGGGGCGAGGAATGAAAGCAGTTTAAGGGCAAGAATGCGGGGGTTATCACCAGCCTGAATGGAAAGAACCCCTTCGATAATCATTTCTTTTACCTGGGTTTCTGCAGCATCATGGGCTTTGAGTTTTCCCAACATGGGTATTAACAAGAGGTTTGCCATAATTGCCCCATAAAAGGTAGTAATGAGAGCAACGGCCATGTTAGGACCGATCGAGCTTTTATCTTCCAGGTTTTTCATCATGGCGATAAGCCCCGTAACGGTACCCAACATTCCAAGACCGGGAGCCAGTTTTGACCATGCATCTACGATAGACATTTTATCAGCATGACGGGCTTGCATCTGGTTCAACTCAGTTTCCATAAGGGTTCGGATGATTTCCGCATCGGTACCATCGACCACGAGGCGGAGCCCCTTTTTCATAAATTCATCATCCAGGTCTTCCAGCTCTTCTTCCAGAGCAAGCAAACCTTCCCGGCGGGCTCGATCAGAAAAGGCCATGAGCTTCGTGATAATTGCCTGTTCCCCGAAATTGGGAACCTTCATGGTAAGTCCGATAACTTTAAAGACACCAAGGGCTTCGGACATACCAAAATTAATAAAGAGAGTAAAATATGAACCAACCACAACCATTAAGAACGAGGGGAGGTCCATATAGGTAAAGATGGTACCACCGGATGTAAAGATGGACATAACCAACATGGTAAAGGCACCGACTAAACCGATAATCGTCGCTAAATCCATGACCTATCACTCCTCGTTCTTGAATCCGCCGATTAACTTTCTGTATTCTATAATTCGATTGATGATCTCTTCCGGCTTTTCGCGGACTATGACTTTTTTACCGGACAGCATGACCAGGGTCGTATCGGGATGGGTCTCTATGGACTCGATCTGATGGGGATTGAGGTAATATGCTACGCCATCAAGCCTGGTTACCTGTATCATGCTATCCTACTGTATCATACTATCGCTTTAAGGTTAAGAGTTCCTGAAGCATCTGGTCCGAAGTCTGTATGGTTTTGGAGTTTGCCTGGAACCCCCGCTGGGTTACGATCATGTCGGTAAACTGCTCTGCCAAATCTACGTTGGACATTTCCAGGGCACCTGCAATCAGTTTGCCTTTACCTGCTATACCCGAGGGGCTGATATTTGCCAACCCAGAGTTATTGGATACCACATAGGTATTTTCTCCGGTCTTCTCAAGCCCACCTGGGTTTGTAAAGCTTGCCATAGCTACCTGTCCAATAAGCCGGTTTGTACCATTGGAATAGACTCCGGTAATGACACCGCTCTGGTCAATTTTGAAATTTTCAAGATACCCCATGGGATAGCCATCCTGCATAAAGGCCTTGGTAGAACTCTTTTCTGCAAACTGGGTTATGGTATTCACCACACTACCGATTTTCCCCAGGTTGATATTAAACTCCTGCCGGATGAGGTTACCATCTGCACCGGGTGTAGAGCCCTGAACATCAAAGGCAACCCGAACATTCACATCACCCTCTGTAGGGGACTGATTACCGTTTGCATCAACGACCCCTGCAAGGGTTCCCAGATTGCTGAAATTAACGGTGAAAATATTGGGACCGCCTGCAGCGGTTGCTCCTTCTCCAAGACCAACCGCTGTATTGGTCGGAGTTGCACCTTCAGGATCAACGGTAACCCGGGCTTGCCATTGGTTATTCTGTCCGGGAAGGCGGGAAAAATCGACCCGGAGGGTGTGTTCCTGTCCAAAGTTATCGTAGATCTTAAAGTCGGTGCTCCAGGTCCCTTCAAGAATGGCACCGGGACCGGCATTTTCTGGAATTTCAGGGGTTCGCTTGTCCAGGTTACAGGCAAAATTAACTGAGGTCGTTGCCTTAGCGGGATCCTTGGAGCCAACAGGAATAATGAGGTCTTCCACATCCCGGGCGGTATCAATGCGGGTAGTACCGCCTACATCCCGGGCCATCCAGCCCTGTACACGAAGGCCGTTTGCGGGATTGACCAGAGTTCCATCTCTATCCAGGCCAAAGGCACCAGCCCGGGTAAAGAAGGTTTTTTCTCCATTTTTAAGAACAAAGAAGCCCTGTCCCTGAATAGCCAGGTCCGTACCAACGCCGGTGGTTTGTAAGGACCCCTGGGTATGAATCGTATCGATGGAAGCAATCATCATACCAAGACCGACT
The DNA here is from genome assembly GCF_000219725.1 of Gracilinema caldarium DSM 7334. Lineage (GTDB taxonomy): Bacteria > Spirochaetota > Spirochaetia > Treponematales > Breznakiellaceae > Gracilinema > Gracilinema caldarium. Next base: position 1,734,269 of record NC_015732.1, read on the forward strand.
TCCTTAGGATTGACACCACCCACTTCTTCAGTAGGCCGAGCAGCACCGGACATCTGCTGGTACAAAAGGTCCTGAAAATTGACCCTGCCCTTTTTAAAACCCGTGGTATTAACGTTGGAAATATTGTTACCCAGTACATCCATCCGAACCTGGTGATTCTGTAACCCTGCAACACCGGAATACAATGATCGCATCATAAGCCATTACTCCTCATATACCTTGGTAACCTGTTCCCAGTTATAATACGTACCATTTACCAGGACCTGAGGGACCGCTCCCCTGGTAACGGCTTTCACTACACCCTGAATAACCTGGTCTCCTTCGGTTAATTCCACCGATTTACCAAGAGCACCGGTTGCTTCTCCACCAGAGAGCAAATTTGCAAGCCGGTTAAAGTCCTGAGCCATATTGGTCATCTGTTCGAGGGAAGAAAACTGGGCCATCTGGGCGATAAATTCCTTATCTTCCATTGGTGCCGTCGGATCCTGATGGGTTAATTGGGTAATGAGAATTTTTATAAAATCATCCTTACCCAGATTCTGGCTAGGCTTCTTGCCCTGTTCAATGGTTTTATTAAAACTATCTACCTGCATTCGAACCAGGGATTGTTCCTGTGCGTTAAGGGTTGCACTCAGTTCCATCAGTATGGCCTCCTTAGGCTAACATATTTATCGATAGATTTGTTCCAGAACTTAAAGAACTGTTCTGAATTGGACTCATTAGTCCCGGCGTTGTATTGTCATAACTGCTTGCAACAAGCCGATCGGAGTAGAAGGGCTGCGGCATCTGTCCCTGCTGGAAACCACCAGACCCCCGGCCATCGGCCGATACAGAGACTTCGAGGCTTGCACCCTGAAAGCCTCCATCCTTAAAGGCCTGTTCAAGAGAGTGGATTTCCTTTTCAAAGGCCCGCAGGGCTTCTTCGGTTTCTACCAGGATGTGGCCGGTAACCTTATTATCAGCCATTTCTAGTTTAATCCGCACATTTCCCAGAGTTTCGGGTTTCAGATTCAGCCTGATAAGCCCTTCGCCCCCATCCTTCAGTACCATGGAAGCGTGGCGGACTATATCACCATTCATCGATGTCCGTAGTTCCTGGGCTAGCATATCCTGAAAGGATCGGGATGGACTTTGAGTAGATGATAACCTGGGGTTCTCTATATTTTTCCCCGATTCTTCTTTAAGATGAAGAGTCAATTCTACAGTTTTCGTCGTACTCTCCTGAGAGGAATTCGATTCAGTTAGCTTGGCTTTAGCCTCAATGGTCTGGGTCCTCAGGTCATAGACTTCCACATCGATCCGTTCCTTACGCTTATCCCGGGTTTGGTCATATTTTCTGATTTTGCTCTCCTGGGGTCCTTCACTTGGTTCTGCTTTTATTCTGTTTTGCTGGGCTTGTAATCCCAAAGTAGTATAGACAGCCAAAACCTGTCCATTTTGTTCAGCCCCAACATCTTTAACAATCCCTTGATTCCGGTTATTTTTAAATGATTCCCGTTGTTTCTTTGCAGTCTGTGTATCCTGATCATTAAGGGATGCAACCTGTTCATGTGTAGACCGTTGCTGTTTTTGGGATAACGGTACAACATCTTTACCTAAGGTTGATGAAAGGTTTTCGCTTTTTTTGGATGTCCCTTCCCGTAAAACTGCAGCCTCTGTAAGTATGTTACCAGCGGGCTTGATATGCCGTGCATTCTGTACCTTATCGGCCTGTTTGTGGTTTCCTACTTTTTTTACATCATATATCTGCGCTGATGTTTGATGTGCTGCAGAAAGCGTTTCCTTACTAAGGGATTGTTTTTCTTTCCCTCGAGCAGTTTGTAGTTGTTTGAAAAGACCTTCGAAGGCACCAAATAGGGATGTTCTTTTTGAATCCGCCTTTGAAAAAAGATTCTTTTCAGACTGCCCTAAGGGCTGTTTGGCGGACACGTTGGGGGGTGCAAGCACGATCCATCCTCCTCCTGAAACACCGGACAGGCCGGTGGCCGGGGAAGGAAAGAAGGGCTCAATTCAGGGTCCGGGGCTTTCCGGCCATTTTTCTCTGCAGTTCGGCGGATCGTTCCGGCGGCAGCAGGGAGAGCCAGTAGGCAACCAGGGAGGCCTTTCCCTCCTTCTGAGCTATTTCCTCGGTCATCCGGAATACGTCGATAATATCCTGATCATCCATAGCCGCTAGTATTTTAACAGCCTTATCAGGCGGCATACCAACCAGGTATCGCGCATTCTGTTCGATGTTTACCCTTCTATTTTCGAACTGTTGGACCGTAAGGTTAAAGGTTTTTTCCCGTTCATCCTGTGCTTTTTGCCGTTCCTGTAATTCCTGGGCTTTTTGTTCTATTTCAGCCTCTTTTTTCTGCAATTCCGCTTCTTTTTTATCCAATTCAAGACTTCGCAAATTGAGTTCTTCCAAACGCACCGCAAGCCGTTCTGCATCAAGGGAAAGGGTCTGTACATCCGTAAGGGTTTGCTGAGTTCGGGGCTTTAAGCCAAGTAAAGAATACAACGGGGAGAGGAGTACCTTTGCATCAATAACGGCAAGATAATCGAACCAAATAAGCCCACCTATAGCGAGCACGATGATGAGAAGAATAAGCACAATCACTCTGCCTAAAACCCGTTGTGATCCGTAACCAGCCACTCTGTATCCCCTTTCGATAATTTCTTCCCTAGTATCACCTAAGGACTACGGTACGTCAAGGATTTCCTAACAATTCAATCTTAGCTTTAATATAATCGAGCCGGTCCGTATTGAGGACTGAACGCCGTTGTGCTGTACCTTCAAGTATATCGATAGTATAGGAGCCTCGGTGCACAAACTTTTTCCCCTTGCCTTCGGTAAACCAATAGACCAGAGAAATGGAAGTACTGTCCAGTTCTATTGCATTAACACCTTTTTTACCAATTGCACAACCGGAATTAAACAGACAGGGCACGGGGAGTTCATCACCATAAAGACTTTCTTTGATACTGGTACGCCGCTCTGACCGCTTAAGTTTGGCAAGTTCAATCCTTAGAAAGAGTACTTCATCAGCAATCCTTTTGCGATCTTCGCCGGTAGCCAGAGGATATTCCCGACAAAGCCGTTCAATTTCAAATTTAATATAGTCAAAACGACCTAAGGATTCGAACAGTGGCCGATGTGTATGACCAATAACAGCAATGATACCATTGGTTCTGGCATAATCATAGGCTTTTTTTTCGACAGCAAACCGATGTCGGGGACTGCGGCCCGAAGAAATATTACGGATACCCAAAGGCTTTAAAAGGTATCTGAGACCGGCCCTGATGATATGGTTATAATGGGTATAGATTTTTGAACCCTGATGCCCATGAAACACATAGATCGGTAGTACTGGGGTTTCTATTCTGAGGGAGTCCAGTAACGGATAGGGATAATGCTTTTCTAAGATTAGATCATCATCATGGTTACCAAGAATTTTATAAAACCGGCCCCTCTCATGAAAGGTATCAAAGAGTTCATAAAGCCTTTTCCAATAGGTTCGTATGTTCGTGTAGGAATAACGTTGGAGTTCTTCAATATCTCCGTTTAATACAAGATACCAGTTTTGGGATAGATAATATTTTTCAAGAATATCCTGAATCAGTTCCTGATTTTTTAACAGATCATCGCTGCGGCCGCCATTACCCATATGAAAATCACTGATAATTAAAACCTTATCGTCCGGTGCGAGTTGCAGTACTTCCGCTTTGGTAAACCCCTGGTGCAAATCCTGTGCTGTTGCTGTAAGACCAGCAGCCACGATCAATAAACCTCCTTAATATTAAGAGAACCTAAACTGGCCGCAATCTGGCCAGCAAGGGCTGCATTGTTCAATACTAATTGTATATTGGCTTCGAGGCTTTTACCACCGGAGAGTTCCACAATTTTAGCCAGCAAAAAGGGGGTAGTTTCTTTTCCTTTAATCCCCCGCTGACGAGCTTCGGTGAGGGCTTGTTCAATGACCCGGTCGATTTCTGACTTGGGAAGTGCATAGACTTCGGGTATTGGATTGGCAATAACCACACCGCCGGCAAGCCCGGTTTTCCATTTCAGATTTAAAACCTCAGCAATTTCCTGAGGTGTATCAAGCCGGTAATCTACAGAAAAGCCCGATGTTCTACAGTAGAAGGCAGGAAGTTCTCTGGTCTGGTAGCCGATGACAGGTACACCACGGGTTTCAAGGTATTCCAGAGTAAGGCCCAGATCGAGGATGCTTTTTGCACCTGCACAGACAACAGCCACACTGGTTTGGGCTAATTCTTCCAGATCCGCAGAAATATCAAAGGTTTCCTGGGCGAAGCGATGGACACCCCCAATACCGCCGGTTGCAAAGACCTGAATACCTGCCATTTCTGCCACAATCATGGTAGCCGCTACGGTGGTAGCGCCGGTTTCTTTTTTAGCGAGTACAAAGGGGATATCCCGTCGGCTGCATTTAATCACTTCCTGGCCTTTTTTACCTAGAAACTCAATTTCATCGGTGGTCAGCCCCGCCTTTAGTTTGCCGTCCATAATGGCAATGGTGGCTGGAATGGCCCCATAAGAGCGGACCTGGGCTTCTACCTGCAGGGCAGTCTCTACGTTCTTTGGATAGGGCATACCATGGCTAATAATGGTAGATTCCAGGGCAACCACCGGTTTGCCACCGGATATGGCCGAAGCAACCTCTTCAGATAATACAAGATAGTTTGCAGTTGCATCCTTCGTCTTCATATATACTCCTCATAAAAAATTAATCGTGAACCAGTAAGTTAAAAGCTTTGTTTTTCTTCCAGGCTTGTAAAAGCCGGTATAAAGCAAGTGGGCACATCTGCGGGCTTACTGCATTCTGATCCTGCAAGGTAATAGCAGAGGCTGCACACCCGGATCGAACCACAAGGTCATGTGCTCCAACAAGAGATTCAAGACATCTGGTTCGAACGATAGCAGCCAGATAAGAATCTCCTGCACCGGTAGCACTGATCATGGGTAGGACCGGAGGACGCCCCCACATAATGGAAACACTGTTCATCACTATGACTCCTTCGGTGCCAAGACTGACATGTAATTCCTGACAACCTTTGTCAAGTAAAAACCGGGAAGCCATAAGAATCCGTTCTAGATCTCTTCGTGGAATCGACGAATGCTCCTGTGGAGAAATCGATTCTATAAATTGATGAATAGACTTGGGTATTATCTTTGATTCCCCCCAGTTCAGACTTTCTGCTATGGCAAAGAGCTCATCCCTGTTCGGTTTGATACCAAAGAAGCGGCCTATAAGGGCTCCTCCTTTGTAAGAGGCAATGCTGCGGGCCTTGGTAATAGAAACTGGGTCAAACCAGACTGGAATACCTGGGCACCTATCGAGGAGTGCTTCTATGGTTTCGGGAATGAGGTTGCCATCAATGATCACCATAGAATAGACTAGGCCAGCGCTGGTAGCACCAGTAGCGCTGGGGGACCTTGCATCGAAAGCGCTATCCCCGGCACAGGTCTGATCAGAGAGCGCTGAGAGGCAGGCCTCCAGAACATCAGGGGTGAGCCGCTTGATTGAATCCATCGATGAAAGGGCTAGCTTCATATCCCCAGTTTCATCAAGAATGGAAAGGTAGCAGGAAGGACTATCGGCTTCTACTAAGAGACACCCATCGAGTCCGACTCCTGCTGCTTTAGTTTCTTCAAGAAGCATACGAGACAGAGGATCTTTACCGAATACAGAAATAAATTGTACCGGAATGTTAAGCCGAGCCAAATTTTCCGCTATGTTCCGCCCTGCACCACCCCGGGAAAAACGCACCCTTCCGGGATTAGAATCCCGATCGTTAAGAGGTCCAAAGGGGCGTCCTTCGATATCAACATTTGCACCACCTGCTACCAAAACAGGCAGAGGCTTAATGAAATAGTGTAATGTTCCCTCATCTGAGCCATCTCCATGTTCGTAGTGAAGACCGCATACAAAACCAAGGGTCCTCAAGGTAATTTCTGAATAAAAGGCAACATGGGTGGGATCCTCCTTGTACCACCAGGAGCTAAAAAAACGTGAAATTTCATCATTTTTTATAGAAAAATATTGATCTGGCAGTGTATGGGTATGGACTGCAAGGAGACCGCCGGGCTTTAAGTAGTGGTTCATAGCAGCAAAATCAGCGAGAGGATTTTTAAAGTGTTCCGCTACTTCAATGCAAATAATAATGTCAAATCGTTGCTGTTCTTGAGGAAGGGATGGCCCAAAAAAGGGATCATAAGACTCAACCTGGAACCCCTGTTCGCGGAGCAGCTCTGAGGCTACTGGCTCAGGTCCTGAGCCCCAGTCTAAAATACGTGGGGCCGCATCATTTACTATTATATTCCATCGCTGCAAAACCCTGTTTAAAATTGTCGAAATAAACTGAACATACTCTTTATTGTAGCGATTGTTATTATGGAGCATATACCGATTCTGTTCAGCCTCCCGGTCCAGGAAGGACTTCGGATCGGCCCATACAAAACCACAGGAATCACAGGCAAAAAAAGACCTTTTTTTTGTCATAAAACTTTTGCTTGGAACACTGTCGCAGAACGGACACTTCATAGAATGATTACTGTACTGCAGATTTTCCTGATTCGCAAGAGATAGGATGAACCCAATGATATCTCTCTTGACATATCGATAAAAATACATATAATTGCCTTATAAAACAGTTGTTAGTAACAACTGTTAACAGAAGCAATCATGCATCAACAATTATGTGCCTTAAAAGATATTTTACGCTCGATTACCCAGCTGGAAGAAGCCATACAGGCAACCTATCACATCAGCCTGACCGAAGCGATGGTGCTCTGCGCCATTGATGGGGGCTGCCGCTATGCCCATGACCTGGCCGAAGATGTGGGGCTTTCCCCATCCCGGCTTTCCCGCATCATCGCCGGCCTTGAACGGAAAGGGCTCCTGGAACGGGAACAGAACCGGGAAGACCGCCGTCACTGGCAGAACCGGCCGACCGAGGCGGGCAAAACACTGTTAGTACATATGAAGACCGAAGGCATCGATATTCCTCCGGCCTTGGAATCCATAATTTTAGTTCATGAGAAGGAGTAAATCATGGCGAAATACATTATCATCGGCGGCGTTGCCGGCGGGGCCACCACCGCGGCCCGGCTTCGCAGAAATGATGAGCATGCGGAAATCATCCTGGTAGAACGGGGAGATTACATTTCCTATGCCAACTGCGGTCTGCCCTACTATACAGGAGGAGTGATCTCGGAGCGGGAAAAGCTCTTCGTAATGACCCCCGAAAAATTCAATCAAACCCTTCATGTTGACGTACGGATAGCCACTGAGGCTACCGCCATTGATCGGGCACATAAAACCGTAACCCTGGTTGAACGGAAAACCGGCAAAACCTATACCGAATCCTATGATACCCTGGTTCTCTCCCCCGGCGCTGAACCGGTCCGACCTCCCATACCCGGCCTGGACCTGGAAGGAATTTTCACCCTCCGTTCTGTCCCCGATGTGGATGGCATTAAGGCCTGGCTCGACATGAAACGGCCCGAGCGGGCGGTGGTGGTGGGCGGCGGCTTTATCGGCCTTGAAATGGCGGAAAACCTGGCCCATCGGGGTATGGCAGTTACCATTATAGAAGCCCTGGATCAGGTCATGGCTCCCATCGATTTTGAAATGGCCGCCCTGGTACACCGGCACCTACGGGACAAGGATATCGAGCTCCGGCTTAAGGACGGCGTATCCGCCTTTGAAAAGCGGGGAAGCCGTATTTTTGTAAAACTGGCCTCTGGCGACGAGGTTCCCACCGATGTGGTAATTTTCTCTGTTGGTGTCCGGCCTGACACCAAGCTTGCCCGGGATGCGGGTCTAGAGACTACACCCCAGGGGAAACCCGGTGCCGGCGCCATCCTCGTGGATGAGCACTTCCGCACCTCGGACCCGAACATCCGGGCTGTGGGGGACGCCATCGCTTTCCGCAATCCCTTGAGCAATGAGGTCGGTATTGTCCCCCTGGCTGGTCCTGCCAACAAACAGGGCCGGCTTGTAGCCGATGCAATCGTATTTGGTGATGACCAGGTCCCGGCCTGGAAGGGCGCAATCGGAACCTCAGCCGCTAAGGTGTTTGATCTTACTGTTGCCGCCACGGGACTTAATGAAAAGGTCCTGGCCCGAATCGGGAAACCCTGTGTTTCTGTCATCATCCATCCTAATAACCATGCTAGCTATTACCCCAACGCGGTGCCCCTGACACTGAAGGTAATTTTCGATCCCCAGACGACCCGTATCCTGGGTGCCCAGGCTGTAGGATACGATGGGGTTGATAAACGGATCGATGTTATTTCCGCCCTTATCCGAAAGGAAGGGACCGTGGCTGACCTTTGCGAGTTTGAGCATGTATACGCCCCGCCCTTCTCTTCCGCTAAAGACCCGGTCAATATGGCGGGCTTTGTGGCAGAAAACATCCTGCAAGGCCGCTCCAAGGTCGTTTCCTGGAAACAATTTGAGGAACTGCGGGCAAAGGGAGCCTTTGTACTCGATGTGCGAACCCGGGAAGAATTTGAACTTGGAGCCATCCCCGGTGCGGTCTGCATTCCCAACACGGAACTGCGCCACCGGCTCAATGAAGTCCCCAGGGACAGAAAAGTCCTGGTGTACTGCGGCGTCGGGCTGCGGGGCTACCTGGCAGAGCGGATCCTCAGACAGAATGGCTGGACCGACCTGTACAACCTGACCGGCGGATACAAGACCTGGTCAGCGGCGGTAGAAAAGCAGGACAACCCGGGAGCTCTTAAGGACTGGAAGCCGGCCAACACCTGCGTCGATCCTAATGTAGCCAAGGCAATGGCAGACCGGACCGTTACCTACGGCGAAGGCACCGGTATTCCCGAAGGTATCACAAAAAGCGGAGCGGGTAAAACTATCCTGGTGGATGCCTGCGGCCTCCAGTGCCCCGGCCCCATCATGCGGCTCAAAACAGAAATGGATAAGGCCGAGGAAGGCACACGGATCCTCGTATCCGCCACGGACCCCGGTTTTGCACGGGATGTACAGTCCTGGGCAAAACTGACCGGAAACCTCCTTATCAGCCTGGAACATTCAGGCGGACGGATCGAAGCGGTCATTGAGAAAACCGTTGCCCAATCCAAGCTCGCAGCCGCCGGTCAGATGGCAGGGACCGCCATGGCAGGTTCCGGCCTTCGGATGGTATCTGCCGGTACAGATGCGGCAAGCCTCATTGTCTTCTCCAACGATTTCGACAAGGCCCTTGCCTCCTTCGTATTAGCTAACGGCGCCGCAGCGGTGGGCAAAAAGGTTACCATGTTCTTTACCTTCTGGGGCCTCTCGGTAATCATGAAAAAAGATAAGCCCCGAGTTGCTAAGGACTTTATGGGCAAGATGTTCGGCATGATGCTCCCCAAGCATGCGGGTCAGCTGTCCCTGTCCAAGATGAACTTTGGTGGCATGGGACCGGTCATGATGAAGTCCCGGATGAAGGCAAAGCAGGTTGATCAGCTGGAACAGATGATCCAGGCTGCTAAGGCCGCCGGTGTTCGCATGGTAGCCTGCCAGATGTCCATGGATATTATGGGGGTCAGCAAGGAAGAACTGCTTGAGGGTGTTGAAATTGGCGGCGTGGCTACCTACATGGAAGCAGCCTCGGAGGCCAAGGTAAATCTCTTTATCTAATTAACTAAAAAACAGGCAACTCGGTTGCATAAGGGCCCATAGTTCAGGTATACCATGAACTATGGGCCAAATTGTTGTTAAATTCGGCGGATCTAACCTTAAGAGCCCCGCAGACATAGAGCGGTCGGCCCGGGTGGCTGCCGCATATAAAGAACCACTGGTTGTTGTGGTTTCTGCTTTTTCCGGTGTAACCGATATGCTGATTCAGGGTATCGATGAAGCAATGCTTTCAGAGCATGCACCGGACATACTCTGTTCAAAGCTGGAAACTATTCATGAGTCTGCCCTCAGGCTTCATATTCAATCGGAAGCTGAAATAGGGGCTGTAATGGAAGTGCTTAAACAGCGGCTTGCACAGCTTAAGAAATTGCTCATGGGGATTCATTACATCAGTGCGGTGCCCGATTTTACCCGGGACCACATTATATCTACCGGGGAACGGCTCTCGGCCCCCATTATTGCGGCGGTCTTGCGAAAAGCTGGACTGCAAGCCCGGGAAATACTTCCCGAAACTATGGGGCTTCTCACCGATGGTACCTTTGGCAACGCCGCGGCAGACCTGGCTGTTTGTGCCGAGCGGCTTTCATCAATAGTAACCTCTGATATAACACCGGTAGTGCCCGGGTTTTATGGCATTACGAAAGAAGGGAAAATTGCTGTTTTTGGCCGGGGGGGCTCGGATTATACCGCCGCGGTGATTGCCCGCTCCATACAGGCAGAGAGCCTCGATTTATGGAAAGATGTGGATGGTTTCCTTTCAGGCGATCCTCGGATCATTCAGGATTCTAAAACCATCCCCTATGTGAGCTACGAAGAAGCGGCAGAACTTTCCTATTTCGGTGCCAAGGTATTGCATCCCAGGACGGTTGAACCTTTGGAACAGGATCATATACCGATCCGGGTGATGAATGTGGACCAGTTTGATGGTACCATAAGGCCCTATACGATTGTTGGACCGGATCGGGAACACTCCTGTACCTTAAAAAGTGTGGCTGCCACAGAAAACATGGGGATCATTCGACTTGAAGGCCCTGGGGTCGGGAGCAGACCGGGTATTCTTGCCCGGGCAACCACCGGACTTGATGCAGCGGGGATTAACATCAGCAGTGTTATTACATCACAGACAAGCATTAACCTGCTCTTTCATAAAAAGGATATGCCCCGCGCCCTGGCGGTACTGCGATCAGAATCGGTACCGTCGGTAGTGTCCGTAGAAAGTCTGGAAGATATTGCAATTATTGCTGTGGTAGGTGACGGGCTTCGTCATAGACCGGGACTTGCAGCCCAAGTTTTCGGCTCCCTGGCGGAAGGGGGCATTAACATCCTGCTTACCCAGGCAGGAGCCAGCCCGGTGGCTATGTATATTATTGTAAGCAAAGAAGATACAGCGAAGGCCCTGAAGGCTATTCACCGTACCATACATCGGGGGTAACAATATGGGGGAAACAAAGAAAAGCTGGGAAGAAATTAACCAGAAACTGGCTGCGGGCAAGGCGGTGGTCCTGACTGCAGAAGAAACCGCGGAACTCGCTAAGACGGAAACACCGGAAGAGGTGGCAAAAAAGGTTGATGTGGTTACTACAGGAACCTTTGGGGCCATGTGTTCCTCCGGTATGTTCATCAACTTTGGACATCCTGAGCCACCCATCAGAATGGAGCTCATTACGCTGGATGGGGTCCCCGTTTTTGGCGGGGTGGCAGCTGTGGACGCCTATATTGGGGCTACCGAAACCCATCCCGATGATGGCCGCTTTGGAGGCGCCCATATCATCGAAAAGCTTATCAGAGGTGAGGAAGTGTTCCTTAAAGCTCATGCCAAGGGAACCGACTGCTACCCCCGGAGAGATATCGAAACCTATATTCATAAGGACCGGGTGAACGAGATGATCCTCACTAATCCCCGGAATGCCTACCAGAACTATCCTGCAGCTACCAACTCAACCCATAAAACCCTGCACACCTACATGGGGACCCTGCTGCCTTCTTTCATGAATGTGAATTATTCCACCTCAGGCTGTCTCTCTCCACTCCTGAATGATCCCTATTTGCGCACTATAGGAATCGGGTCTCCGGTTTTCCTGGGAGGGGCCATCGGCTCGGTAGCCTGGAACGGTACCCAGTTTAACACGGAAAAACCGGTAAATGACCGGGGCATTCCCCTCTCTAACGCCAGGACTCTCATGCTGGTGGGAAATGCCAAGGAAATGTCCGCCGACTGGATCCGGGCAGGATACTATGAAAAATACGGCGTTACCATGTACGTCGGCGTAGGCTTTGCCATCCCCGTGCTGGATGAAGATATGGCTTACCGGGTGATGATCCGGAACGAGGACATCGAAACAAGCCTCTGCGATTATGGGGTCGATGGCCACCCTGCCCTTGCCCGGGTTAATTACCGGGACCTTATGTCGGGAACCATCGAGCTCCGGGGCAAAAGGGTCCGTACGGCGCCCCTTTCTAGCTACCGCAGAGCCCGGCTTCTGGCGGAACAGCTGAAAACTATGGTCCTGCAGGGATCCTTCCCCCTTACTCCCCCGGCACGGCCCCTTCCGGAACACAGCCGGGTACAGGGATTAAGCATTATTCGGGACCGGAGGGCATAAGATGGCGGGTAAATATGTTTTAGGATATTCGGCAGAGACTGTTTCGGAACCCATCCTTTGGAAACTGACCAAGGATTACGATATACGGGTAAACATCCTGCGGGCTGAGATTTCCCCCGGCCAGGAAGGGAACCTTCTGGTAGAGCTCGATGCGGAAAGCGAGGCTAAACTCAATGCGGCACTGCAATGGCTCGAAACCATTGGGGTTACCTGGGTTAATGTGGCCAAGCGCTTAAGCTGGGATGAAGATCGTTGTATTGATTGCGGCGGCTGTTCCGGAGTCTGCTTTTCCGGAGCCATCACCCTGGACCGCAGCAACTGGAAGCTGGTTGTTGATCGGGATAAGTGCATCGCCTGTGGTGGCTGTGTGAAAGCCTGCCCTATGGGCTGTTTTACCCTCGACTTCGGAGAATAGTCCCTGTACCGCCACCGTTTTTATCGGGAACATATGGGAACTGGCCGCTTCAGGTCTATCACAGTGGCTGAAGGAGAATCGGACCTCTGGATCGGCTGGAACCGGTTTGGTGAGGCCCCTATCAACCAAGCCCAATCCGAAGAGTCCATATTGATGAATAGAGCCGGCGAAGTTGTGGCACTGGAGGCGGAGCTTCGTTACCAGGCTTCGGAGCTGTTGCACGAGCTCCGGTCAAACATTCAGGACTATGCCGCAATGCACCCGGAATTCCTTACCTCTTTAGAGCCCCTCCCCTCTGATGCCGATGCCCCCGAACCGGTTCGGTCCATGTTGCTGGCGGGCCGCATTGCCGGCGTGGGGCCCATGGCCGCCGTGGCGGGGGCCATTGCTGAGCACCTTGGCATGGCCCTGCAGGACCGGTTCCATTTTGATGAATTGGTCATAGAAAATGGGGGGGACTATTGGCTTACGGTGAAAGCTCCCCTTCCGGTGCGGGTCTATGGGGGGCTCTCTTCCCTCTCGGAAAAAATTTCGGTGATTGTAAACCCTGAGCAAAGCCCCTGCGGCCTCGCCTGCTCTTCCGGCACGGTGGGGCCTTCATTAAGCTTCGGCAAGGCCGATGGGGCCCTCGTTGTGGCCCCTGCCGCCGCCGCCGCTGACGCCTGGGCAACAGCCCTGGGAAACCGATTACGATACCAAAGCGACCTGGCCACCGAGGTAGAGGCCCTCATCACTATGAATAGGGATACTGATTACGACGAAGCATACCGCCCCCAGGGAGCCCTGGCCATCATGGCGGACCAGCTCGCCGCCTGCGGGAATATCAAGCTGGGGTAAGGGGCAATTCTAGTCTGCTAGTGCTTTAATAAATTCCTCCGGTGTAATACCAGCTTGTTTAAGAATTCCTGTCAAAGTTCCTAATTTTAATTCGCGATGATTTGGTATTACGCAACCTTTCGAACCTCGCCGCATTACAATATGACTACCCCGTTGTCGAACAACTACAAATCCCAAATTTTTCAATGCACAAATTACATCTGCGCCTGAAAGGACCGGCAACTTAGGCATGATTTGGGATTCTAAAAGTAGTTAATAAAGAAGGACCACGGTAAGAAAGAGGAAATTCTTCTAAATACAGTTCTGTCGCTTCCTGCAAATTAGAAAGCGCTTCTTCTACTGTTTCACCTTGAGTGGTAGTTCCAGTTTCAGGATTATAAGCAATATATCCACCTTCAGGAGCAGGAGTTAAAACCGCTGACAATTCCATATAGTTCTCCCTGTAATTCAGTATAATTTTTAATCTTTTTACTCGTCAAGCTTGCAGCCGTAGGGGCCTCTAAAAATCAACATTTCCATAAGGTCCCTTATTATTATCCTGCATTCCTTTTTTTCCCTGACCAGAGAGCCGGCCTTTTCTATCTGTTTTAAATCTACCGGCACCTTTAGATACCTTTGCAGGGACCGCAGGCAAGGCCTGGATGGCAAACACCGTGGGGCTTTTCCGCAGTTCCGGAGCACGCTGTTTCCATTCGCCCACCGTACTGGTAAAAATATATTCTTCCTTAGTCATCAGAGCCTGGGCTATGGTAAGGTTCGTTTCTTCCCGGAGGGTAGCACAGAGGCTTGTAAAGAGACGCTGTACCCGATAGGGTGTTTCAATCCAGAGGATGGTCATGTTTTCCCGGCCCGAGAGTGCTTCCAGATACTTAAGCCGGGCAGAACGTTCCTGTTCCGGTATGGGCAGGTAGCCCTCGAACATGAAGCGCTGGCCGTTCAGGCCGCTGGCCATAAGGGTCTGAAATATGGAGGAAGGGCCAGGATGGGGGATAACCCGGATATGGTGACGATGGGCCAGTGCTACCAGGGCGGAGCCCGGGTCGGCCACACAGGGGAGGCCTGCTTCGGAGATAATGGCCCCATCCTGGCCCGCAAGCAGCGGTGACAGGAGGGCCGGAATATCCTGGAAGGGGGTGTGCTCATCCAGGGTGGCAAAGGTTTTCGCTGCAAGGACTTCCTGCGAAATATGACTCGAAAGGAAACGGCGGACCGTCTTTTCATGTTCCGCAACAATATAGGGCACCGACTCGAGTATAGCCACCATATAGGGTGCAAGCACATCCATCGATGTACCGATAGGACTTGGTATGAGATGCAAAGTACCGGTTTTCATAGGACCTCGTTCCGTTGCTAAGGTCCTCCCAGTGTATCAGATGAAGCCCTTACAATACATCCCCCTTGCGTTTTCTTGCTTCATAGGATTGAATAGAACCATGACCGCCGATGAAAAACGACAACTGCTCACCTTTCTTGACCTTGCTTCAGATTATCTTGATACAGGATATCGCCGAGAACGGGAAGCATATCATATTGATGATGACCGGCCGTTGGCTCCTGCGGCAGAAGCTGACAGCCTTGCGGCCATTGCGGAGGAGGTCCGCGCATGCCGGGCCTGCAGGCTCTGCGAAGGGCGGCATCATGCGGTCCCCGGCGAAGGGGTTGCTGAACCCTTGGTGGTGGTCATCGGCGAAGGGCCCGGGGCCGATGAAGACAGCACGGGCCGGCCCTTCGTCGGCAGGGCAGGACAACTGCTGGACAAGATGCTTGCGGCCATCAATCTGGATAGAAATACCAATTGTTTTATTGCGAACGTGGTGAAATGCAGGCCCCCGAACAACCGGGATCCTGAAAGCGATGAAATTGCTGCCTGCGGGCCCTTTTTACAGCGCCAGCTGGCCCTGCTGAAGCCCCAGGCCATCCTCACGGTGGGCCGGGTACCGACCCAAGCCCTGCTGGGTACCGCCGAGGGTATCAGCCGCCTGCGGGGCCGCTTTTTTGAGTATCAGGGCATTCCTCTCCTCCCCACCTATCACCCCAGTGCATTGTTACGAGACGAAAGCCTCAAGCGGCCTGCATGGGAAGACCTGAAACAGCTCCGGGCTTTTTTAAACGGGGGAACGGCGGCTCGCGAAACTCCCGAGCGAAAGCCTGAGTAAGGAACACAGATGTACCTGGACCTGGTTTTTGATATACCTCTGCAACAGCGTTATACCTATGCCATGGATGATAAGGGGGAAGCCGCGGTGGGAAAGCGGGTCATGGCCCCCTTTGGCCGAAGGGAAATGCTTGGTTATGTCATAGGAAGGCGGGAAAATCTCCCTGATGGGGTAGCGGTTGAAGCAATTAAAAAAATCCGCCGGGTTGTAGATAAGGAACCCATTTTCGGCACCAATGAAATCGATCTTGCCCTCTGGATGGCAAGTTATTATCTCTGCGGTACCGGAGAAGCCCTGGCAACCATGGTCCCCTCAGGCCGGCGGGAAACAAGTTCCGAAGCATCTCTGGATGAGGAAGTACAGATTACCGAAAAAGCCCTGGACCTGTCGGAGGAACAACAGGAAGCTCTGGAAAGGATTGTGGCTGGTAGTGCTATAATGAAATCGGGGCCCCCTATGTTTTACCTGTATGGTATTACCGGTTCGGGTAAAACCGAGGTTTTTCTTCGAACCGCTGAGGCCATGTTGCAGGCAGGGAAATCGGTCATCTACCTGGTCCCGGAAATTGCCCTCACCCACCAGGTTGAGGAAGCGGTACAGCGTCGTTTTGGTTCGGTCGCCACCACCATTCATTCGGGAATGACCGGAAGTGCCCGGCTCACCGAGTGGGGCCGGATACGCCGGGGGGAGGTCCGCATCGTGGTAGGCCCTCGCAGTGCGGTCTTTGCGCCGGTACAGGATCTGGGGCTCCTCATTATTGATGAAGAGCACGACGGGTCCTATAAGTCGGGTAACACACCCCGCTACCATGCCCGGCAGGTTGCCTTTAAGCGCTGTGCCATGCAGGGGGCCACCCTGGTCATGGGTTCTGCCACCCCCTCCGCAGAGGCCTGGCGTCTTATGGAAAATGGCACCATCCGACGGCTTTCCCTTTCAAAAAGATTATCCGGCGGAGCACCACCAAACATTAAGATTATTGATCTGGCGGGCACTGAAGGCTGTCTCAGTGAGGAACTTAAGGAAGAAATTCGCGAAACTGCCCGGATGGGCCGCCAGACGATCCTGTTTCTTAATCGACGGGGCTTTTCCTATTTTTATCACTGCCGCCAATGCGGGTACGAACTGACCTGTAGGCACTGTTCGGTATCCCTCACCTACCATAAACAACTGGGCAAAGCGGTCTGCCACTACTGCGGTTTTTCAGCACCTCCACCCCGAGTATGTCCCCAATGCGGATCCCTCGAAGCAGGTTTTGCCGGCTTTGGTACCGAGATGATTGAAGAGGAGGTCCGGAGAACCTTTCCCGATCTCCGGATCCGCCGGGCCGATGCAGATTCGACGGCAAAAAAGGGGAGTCTCCGGGAAACCCTGGAAGTGTTTCGGGCTGGTGGCATCGATATACTCCTGGGGACCCAGATGGTTGCCAAGGGGCTTAATTTTCCCGGGGTGCGCCTCGTTGGGGTAGTTCTAGCAGACACGGCCCTGAACCTGCCGGACTTTAGGTCCGCGGAACGGACCTTTGCTCTCATTGTACAGGTTGCCGGCCGGGCGGGCCGCTATTTTCCCGACGGCAAGGTACTGGTTCAAACCTTTCGGCCCCAGGATCCGGCGATTACCTACGCCTGCAATGCGGATATTGAAGGCTTTTACCGGCAGGAACTGGCCCAGCGAAAAGAACTGGGTTTTCCCCCCTATACCCGGCTGATCCGCATGACAGCCCGATCAAAACAGGAAGCCCTGGCGGAACGAACCATACGGCGGCTCGCCGCCTTGCTCAAAGAGAGACTGCCAAGTAACTGTGATGTACTAGGCCCTGCGGACTGCCCAATCAGTCTTATGGCGGGGAACTACCGGAAACAACTCATCCTGAGGGGCAGTGCCATGTCCGGCATCCATGAGGCAGTCCAGAAGGCCCTCGCCATATACGAAGCAAAAAAAACAAACGGCGTCTATGTGGAGGTCGATGTTGACCCGGTCCAGCTTTTGTAAAAAAAGCGCAGAACCAGAACGAGGTCCTGCGCTTGTGCTTATTCAGCATTTTTGTAGCATATTAGAAGAGCAACAGCTTCGCCCCAAAGGTCCAGCGTAAGGGCATGACAAACCAGGGATCAATATAATATTCATCCCCAGGCGTGCCATTAACAGAATCGCTATCATAGGTTCCCTTTATAAAGTTATCACTCGCTTTACACCAGTTCAGTTTAAAAAAGAAACCGATTGGTTTTAAGTTCATGCCCAGGCCCAGCCCAACTGTAGTATAGGCGGAGGCAAAGAGGGGATCATCATCGTCAACATAGCGGGCAACCTCTACATCCTTATTCAATTTGTCCTTATCTTGATAGTCAAAGGCAACCATACCCAAACCAGCTTCTACAAAGGGATCCAGGAACGCTGCACCACCAAAGAAATGATAAGACACATAGAGATTGACATCATAGGACCAAAAATCACCATAGGGATCTGGATTTCCAGTCACTGGGTTAATACCATCCTGAAGAGGATTGTAATTAAAAGCTAATCCAAGCCCCCAGTGGCGGCCTAGAATTTCTGCAAAACCGCCATAGTAGACTCCGTTTCCCTCCTGGAAATCCGACCATGCCCGACCAAGGCTCGGCCAATTACCATTCTCATCTTCTATATAGTATTGGACTCCGCTTATACCGAAACAAAGTTCTGCCGAGGCACTTGCTACAACTAAGGCACTAAGGGTCAGAGTTATTATAAACTTCTTCAAAGGTTCCTCCATAAACCATGATCTACTACATATTATAATAATAGCACAGAAAAACAGAAAAACAATGGAATTGGCCTTTTAAATTACCTGGGCCTTACAAACAAAATGAGCTATAATGATAGTAACTATAATGATAGTTACTCGTGGAATCTTATTTTTCTACACTCGTTGAGTATTGGTAAAGATTTCGTGTATACTAAGGATCGTAAGAGGTAATGTAATGAACAGAAAAATTCATCTCATCACAATGTTTTGTCTGCTTTTTCTTGGGGCGGCTGGTCTTTTTGCCCAGGCTACTGCGTTGCTTACTGTAGAAGCCAGTGAAGGACCTGCCCAGGTTATTCTTAATGGAAAACTTATGGGGATCGCTAATCCTAAGTATGTGGGCCGGGTAAGCCCCGGGACCTATGATCTTCTCGTTCGTAAAACAGGACTACCCGAATTCCGCCAAAAAATTACAATTCCTGCAGGCGGGCTAACTGTCCGAGCTCAACTGGGAGCTGCACAGGTTCTTCCTGCACCCCAACCGGTGAAACAGCTCTTTACCTTGTCTATCAGTGCCAATGCACCGAATGCCCAGGTTTCAGTCAATGGAGCCCCCATGGGGAATGCTCCAATCAATGTAAGTGTAGAAACGGGGATCTACAGGGTTCAGATTTCAGCTCCCGGTTATGAACCCTATGATGCAAATGTATCGGTTAATAATAATACAAATCTCGCAGCAACCTTGAAACAACAGGCTGGAAAATTAACTATTTCTGCCAATGTAATCGGTGCAGAGGTATATCTCAACAATATTAAAGCAGGAGTAATACCCTTTACTACAGAACTTCCCTTTGGCAGTTATAATCTTAAAATCACTGCTCCCGGCTATCAAGATTATGTTGCAGGCATTGTTGTATCGGGTCCCCAGAATATAATAATTAATCTGGTTCCGCTTATGGCAACTGTAAGGCTCAATATTTCAGATCGTTTCTTCGGGAAACAGCATAAAAATCCTATGGGACTCATTGATTTTTATGTGGATAATATAAAACAGAAGGATTTTACCGTCAGCGTTGTACCGGGAACCCATAACTTCAAGCTAGAATTCGGGGTTATAGCCCTAGAAACAACCCTCGTAGTCGAAGCGGGTAAAACCTATACCCTGGAACCCAATTTTGTACTGACGGTAAAGTAGGACTATTGGATGACCCAATCCCTCGAAGATTATTTAGAAGCAGTATCGTTCCTTGCCGATGACGGTGCGGTTCGGGTTACTGACATCGCCCAGAGATTGGGTGTATCCAAACCCTCAGTGCTCACCGCCCTTCGGGCCCTAGAAGACCGGGGACTATTAGAACATGAACGATACCGGGGAGTAGTTCTGACCCAAAAGGGCGAACAAGAGGCTCAAGCCATCCGGGAACGGCATACTTTTTTAACCAATTTTCTTCGTGATGTGGTGGGGGTTTCCCAGGAAACCGCCGAAAAGGATGCCTGCCGGATGGAACATGTACTTTCCGAAGAAACTCTGGAACGGATGCGGGCCATTGTGTCCTGCAGCGGTTAGTACAAACAGGCCTTACTCAGGGTATCAACCATGAGATATCTTCTCACCGGTGCCGTTAAGGCAGGGAAAAGCCATCGAGCCATTGAAATTGCCAGGACCGAATTCTCAAGTGCCCGGGCTTTTATAGCTACCGCCGAAGTTACCGACGAAGAAATGGCGGAGCGCATTCAGAAACACCAAGCTGAACGGCGCCGCAGGGATAGCACGGAAGAGTTTATCACGATAGAGGAACCCCTAGAACTGGACCGGGCAATCCTGAAAGCCAGAACCCTACTTGCGACCACACAGGAACGACCGGGCATCATCATCGATTGCATTCCCATGTGGGTTAACAACCTGCTCTATTATCAGCGAGAAAAGGACCTCCATGCCATCCTGGAACAGACCATCGCAGCCCTGCCAGAGGATGCAATCATTGTAACCAACGAAATTGGCTGGGGGAATATCCCCTATGATGAACTCTCACGTCGTTACAACCGGCTGGTTGCAGAAGTAAATATCCGCCTAGCCAAAGCGGTTGACCATGTGGAGCTTCTCGTTGTGGGGATACCGGTACGTATAAAATGAATCAATTCAGGCTCTCCTGCCCTTCCTGGGTTATACCCGGTACCTACGGGGAAAATCTGGCATTTCTTGAAGATAAAGCGGCCATTCAGAATGTGGAGCTTTTATTTTTCTTATATGACGAATCGGTGCAGCGAGAGCTGGAAGCAGACCTTGAATCGATTACTAAGTACCGGGGCCGCTTTACCTACACAGCCCATCTGCCGGATAAGCTCAGTCAGAACCATCAGGAACTTATCGAAAGGCTCCTTCCTCTGGCAGAACATTTCATTGTTCATCCGACGAACCCAGAGCATCCCCATAAGGTTGATGAATTGGCAAAGCTCCTGCAAACCTGGCGGATGCAGTATGGCAACATTTTTCTTGCAGAAAATACCAAGCCCCGCTGGTTGGAAGCCCTGGAGGCGCGGATTCCGGATATACCGGTCTGCATGGACACGGGACATCTAGAGCATACCGAGGCAATCCTGGCATTTTGGCTAGACCGTCAGAGCCGCATCCGGGAAATCCACCTACACAGCACCGATAGAAAAGCCGCACAGCTTGATGGACGGCTCCCGGACCACCGGCCGCTCCGGGGTGACGAAGCCTGGCTGCGGCCCCTGATGCATGAAGCAATGGGGCAAAACCCCCAGATACTCATCAACCTGGAACTCTTTTCCTGGGCTGAAGTAGCGCAAAGCCTCGAAATAGTAGATACTGAGAACCTCTGCCACTGTACGTGGCAGTTACCCTCAATATAACAACATACAAACCTGAGGAGAAAAACCCATGAATAACCCTATTGCGGCACAAATGCAGGCTCATCTGGATAATCTAACAAAACCCAGGGGAAGCCTCGGCCGGCTCGAGAACCTGGTCATCCAACTGGCAGTCATTCAGGAACGGGTGCCTCCCAAAATAGATAAAAAGGCAGTCTATGTGTTTGCGGGGGACCACGGGATTGTGGCCGAGGGGGTTTCCCTCTACCCCCAGGAAGTAACCTATCAGATGCTGGTTAATTTTTTAAGCGGCGGTGCGGCCATTAACGCCCTGGCATCGGGGCTCGACGGGGTAAACGATGACGGTCTTCACAGCAGTGAGCCGTCCCGGTCTGCATGGGACCTGGTGGCGGTTGATGCGGGGGTAGCCGCCGATACGACGGAGCTTCAGAAATCCGCCGCAGAACTGCCGAAGGGCCGCCGTTTTATCAATGCAAAGATAGGTCCGGGAACCGCCAATTTTTTACATCAGCCGGCCATGACCGAAGCAGCGCTGGAGGAGGCCCTCGAAGCCGGCAAAAATCTTGCTGAGGATGCATCCCGGCAGGGCTATGACCTCGTGGCCATCGGCGATATGGGTATTGGCAATACGAGCACCGCAGCGGCACTCCTGGTGGCTAGCGGCTTTCCCCTGGAAAGCATTGTAGACCGGGGAACCGGTATCGATTATAAAACCTTGGCCCATAAACAGCAGGTTATTGCCCAAGCTATAAAAAGGCATACACCCTTCTCCTCACCACTAGACATACTCTGTAAAGTTGGCGGCTATGACCTTGCCATGATGGCGGGCTTTATTCTCGGGCTTAGACAGCGCCGCATCGGCTGTATCATCGACGGGTTCCCCGTAACCAGTGCGGCCTACATGGCCTACAGCATAGACAAAACGGTACGAGACTTCCTCTTTGCAGGGCACCGGTCCAAAGTTCGGGGACATAGCCCAGTCCTGGAAGCCATGGGCCTTGAGCCGATTCTGGACCTGGGGATGCACCTTGGAGAAGGAACCGGTGCAGTCCTCGCAGGTTATATCATCGAACTTGCGGTCAAAACCAGCAGAACCATGGCATCCTTCACAAGTGCCGGGGTATCGGACAGCACCCATGAAGAAGAAAAATATTGAGCCACTGCCAACGAAGACCATATCAGCATCGACTGAGGTAAAACCAACCAGATCAGCACCAGACGGGATACTCAAACCTGACTCTGGACGACCAGGTCTAGCGGACCAGTTTTTCTCTACCCTTGCCCTAGTCTGCCGCATTCCCCTGCCCTTTTCTTTCACCTTTCGTGCCCAGCGCCTCGACCTCTGGCTCCCGGTGACAGCCCTGTTCCAGTCACTTGTCTTTATCACCGGGTTAGGCCTTTTTGGGTTCATCTTTCGAGACCCGAACCTGGCCCTGATAGCTGCCTTCATGCTCCTGTATGGGTGCTTTAATCTCTTTCATTTCGACGGACTCCTGGACACCGCCGACGCTTTTTTAGGTGCCTTTGACTGGGATAAGCGCCTCGCAATTCTTAAAGATCCACGGGTTGGGGTTTATGGGATCTTTACCGCTTGTATGTATCTCATCCTTAAATTGATGATCCTGCAATCGCTTCTAGGGCATTTACCTGCTCTTTCACTGAGCATTTATGTTTTTCCCCTGGCAGGAAAAACAGCAGCATCCCTCATTCCAGCCATCTATCCCCCCGCAAAAAATGAAGGACTGGGAGCTTTAGCCGCCGGGAGCCGTTTACGGTTTGTGGTAGCGGGTTTTCTGCTTGCCTGTGCCCTGTACACTCTGTTGTTTTTAGTTTTCTCTCTGTTTACCAACTTCAGCTTTTTACAGATTAAAAAGCCATATCAGGATGCAGCTTCTTTTTCGCTGAAGCACCATTTTTGGAATGTACCTTTGAATGATATATTTCTTATTCGTCTGCTTATAAGTCTAGGTTTTACAAGTTTGATCATCATCCTGTCGGCCTTGATTACAGCCCTCTTCCTCGGCAGGCTTTACCAAAAAGGCCTTGGGGGCTATACCGGCGACACGCTCGGGGCTGCGGTGGAACTGGGAGAACTAGTTTATCTGACAGGTCTTTTTTTGCTGGTGCAATGGGGAGTGCTGATTTGATGAGCAATGCAGAGTTTGATGCCTATTACACGTCCATTTTTGGTAACCGTTGGGGAAGCCTGCGGGCCCTACTTATCGAGACAAACCAGGCAATAGCCTACAACGAAGGCTTACAGGAGCCTTATTTTATGGACCGGGCCTCTGTTCTGGCAGCCCAATCCTTACGAATTCCGGAAGAGGGTGAACTGCTCGATGCCTGTGCGGCGCCGGGCGGGAAAAGTCTTGTGATTGCAAGCCGTATGGGGACTGAAGTACGGCTCCTTTCAAATGAACTGTCCAGCGACCGGCGCCGCCGGCTTGTCGATGTCCTGAACCACCACCTGCCGCCGTCCCTTCGCGAGCGGGTTACCGTATCCGGTTTTGATGCGGCGGCCCTTGCCCGGCGTGAAACCGAGCGGGGGCGGTTCCGGGCCATCCTTCTCGATGCTCCCTGTTCCAGTGAACGGCATGTCATTGCAGATCCCAAAGCCCTTGCCCAGTGGACCCGAAACCGCCCCCGCTCCTTAAGTCAGCGGCAATGGGCCCTCCTCTCCAGCGCATTTCTGCTGCTTGCTCCCGGCGGATCCCTGGTCTATGCCACCTGTGCACTCAGCCCCGAAGAAAACGACGAGGTGGTACGACGGCTCATGAAAAAATACGGCCCCCAGCTTACATTAGACCGGCCTGATTTTACTGAAGGGGAAGAAACCGAATTCGGCAAACACATCCTGCCCGACACAACCGGCGGTATGGGCCCCATGTACGTGGCTCGGTTCATCAAACTGGAATAAGGGCGCTTTTAAAAACATGGTTGGAATTTAAGAGGCCCCTGAGAATGCAACTATACAGCCTGATTTGCCAGGCTGTAGATATCCCGGATCTTTTTCTGGTCCAGCACCATGAAGTTGCCGATGGTCCGAGCGCCAAAATAGGTACAGCGATAGGCCAGTTCGTCCAGTTCAGCATCGCCTAGGGTGCCAATGCCAAGTTCCTTAAAATTGGTGGGCATACCAAGAGACTTAAAATAGGCTACAGTAGCTTCGATACTGGCCAGGGCTGTTTGTTCATCATCGCGCCCAGCATCGACAGCCCAGACATTCCGGGCATAGCGGGCAAAGCGGCGGGGGTTCACCTGATACACATAAAGAGCCCAAAACTTCCACATGGCAGAAAGGCTGGCCCCATGGGCTACATCAAACTTTGCGCTTAATTCATGACCCAGTTGATGTACCGCCCAGTCGCCCCGGCTGCCGAGGCCGGTTATTGAGTTATGGGACAGGCTGCCGCACCACATGAGCTCGCTCATGGCCTGGTAATCCTGGGGATTCTTGATCGCTATTGTACCGTTTCGAATGACGGTTCTGAGCAGTGCCTCCGCAAGAGCATCGGAAGTTTCGTTGTCCTCTTCGGGCACAAAATACCGGTCCAGGGTATGCATGAGAATATCCGTAATGCCGCAGGCAACCTGATACAGCGGCAGGGTAAAGGTAAGTTCCGGATTCAGAATGGCAAAAACTGGTCGGTTAAACTCGGAAGAAAGCCCCCGTTTTTGTCCAATTTCAGTGTTTGTGAGGACCGCCGAAGCGCTGGTTTCACTCCCTGCAGCGGGAATAGTGAGCACTACCCCTACAGGGGTGCTCTGGCGGAGGTTCGTCGTGCCGGTCCAGAAGTCCCAGATGTCGGTACCCGGATTGGCGTTTCCGTGGGCTATGCCCTTGGCAGTGTCGATAACACTGCCGCCGCCAACAGCCAGGATGAAATCAGCCTTCATGGCAATGGCCTGCTCCACCCCTTTCCGGGCAAGGTCTACGGTGGGGTTTGGTTTTACCCCGCCAAGGCTCTGGTACTCAAGGCCTGCATCTTCAAGCCGCTTATAAATTCGGTCCAATAAGCCGCTCTTTTGAGCACTGCCGCCGCCATACACTACAAGAACCCTGTGGCCGCCATGTTTCTGTATTAAATCTGCTACTTTATGTTCCGTATCCTTACCAAACTCAACTTCGGTAGGAACGTAATAGGTAAAATTGCGCATTTAAGCCTCCTGAATCAGGTGTTTGTTTCATCCCCATTTATATATGTATTGACATCGTTAATTTTAGATGAAGGGGCTAATACATACAATGTATCATTTGCAAGTAGACTTGTATTTCCCTTAGGAATGATGAGTCGACCATGACGAACAATGGAAGTGATAAGCATGGATGTATCTAAATGTAATTCGGATATGCTATGCCCTACATGAGGTGAATCCGCTTCGACCGATACTTCGACCATCTCATAGTCGCTTAACTGCAAAGAATGTAGTTCGATGACATGGGGAACAGGTGATTTTTTCTGTTCGGTAAACCGGAAGAATTTTGCTAATGGTGCGAGGGTTGTGCCTTGCACAATACAGGACAGAAATACCGCGAAAAATATGGTATCAAATATAAAGCCGTTTGTATCAATCCCGCTCGCAAAAGGATAGGTTGCAAGTACAATGGGAACCGCCCCTTTAATTCCTCCCCAAGTAATAAAAATCTTTTCCTTATGAGTATACTTAAATGGAAGCATTGAAAGAAATACTGCCAGAGGACGGGCTATAAACATCAGGATCCCGACTATAATGAGCGATTCTTTCCATATAAACACAAATCTATGGGGAAATGCCAAGAGCCCAAGCATAATAAAAAGACCGATATTAAATATGGTCGATATACTTTCCAGAAAACTGCTGACACTCTGTTTGGCGGGGAATCTATGATTACCGAGTAGAAAACCAAGAAAAAAAACTGCAATAATACCGTTGGCTTTTAAGACATCGGCAAAGCCGTAGGTGAGCAGAATACAGCCAACCATGAGAACATGATAACTACCCCTGCTTTCAGATTTTATACTATTTAGAAAAAAGACAGATACTTTATAACAAATACATCCAATAAGAGCGCCTCCAAGGAATTGCCAGAGAAGCATAATGATGGCGGTAAAGGGAGAAGAAAAAGCCTTCGTTATAACCTGAAGAAAGGTTATGGTCAGCATAATCGCCATGGGGTCATTCGCGGCGGATTCCACATTGAGTGTTGCAGCTAATTTATGCTTAATTGGATTTGCATTGGTAATCATAAAAACCGCTGCTGCGTCGGTAGATGAAATAATAGATGCGATGAGAAAGGCATAGGCAAGCTCAAAACCTAGCAAAAAGTGGATACATAGGCCTAAAAACGTTGCAGTCAGGACGACACCCAGGGTCGCAAGGGTCAAAGATGGGCCAGCAACCTTACGAAAGGTATCCCGCGGGATTCGAAAGGCACCATCAAAAATAATAAAAATTAAGAGTATTTCCGCTATCTGTTTTGTTAAAAGAGCGTTATCAAAATAAAACCAATTTAAAACATCGCTTCCTACAATAATTCCAATGAGGATAAAGCCAATAAGTAACGGAAGACCCAACCGAGTACTTATTTTCATCGATATAACTGCTAAAATTATTAAAAAAGAAATAAATAAAAGCATATGGTTATCCTAGAATCTGTTATTTTTTTTAAACCAAGGACGCATGTTTGGTGTCCCAATAACAATAAAAGTCGTAATAAAAATGTAACCAATAAGCATATAGGGGAATAATATTGAATCAATCCCTAGAAATTCACCTGTGAAATTCATTATACCATGAAATAAAACCGCTGCTAAAATACTTCGATTTGTCTTATTATAAATCCAGACTATAAGTACTGTATGAAGCACAATGGATGGCAGCCACCACCATAGTTCTGGATAAAATGATGTATTAATATAATATCCGGGAAACCATACAAAGGGAGTATGCCAAATAGCCCAGAAAATGCCATTAATAAGCGCAGCAAAAAATGGATTTAAGCGATTTTGAAGTTCATCAATCCAATAACCACGAAGCCCAATTTCCTCAATTGTGGGAAATATGAAAGATAGTACAAACATAAAAGCAAGATTCTGTGGCTTTAAAACTGTATCTGTATGGATTCGTATTGGCTGCTCTGTTATACCAATAAAAAATCCTATGCCAGCTATAACAAGATCGAATATTATCCAAAAACTTAGAATGATTCCCATCCATTTTAAAGATATATTTTTAGTGTTTATCAGCCGGTTACCGATAGAAATAAGCCCCTTTAAGCCATCTTTTACAAGAGCTAATATTACACCTGCAAGCAGTGGACTTGATCCTCCGATAAAGAAAAATAGTATTTTAGGGAATGACCATATTGATTCTTTTGAAAAAAAGATAGGAAACCAAAATAGGTAAGCCCATAGGATATAAAAAACGGGAAAAATAAAGACTCCGTTTTTTGAGATTCTATTCCGTAATGTGATGTTTAGTGAGTGCATTATACTCCTCTTTTTTGATGCCTTGTTGTAATGATTGTAAGAAAGGAACAGTAGAAAATCAAATCATTTGGTTTCAATTTTGTATAAAGTTTAACTTAAACTATAAACAACATCATTGTATGCTTTTTTTATTTTAACATTAAAATTTGATTCCTGTATAGTTAATTCCATTATATTTATAGACTTATCTAAATTGTCATTTGGTTCAAGATCTTTAATAGAGATTGCTTTAGCCCATTGAAAAGAATCTTCTGTAATTTTTTCGACTTCTTGAAAGACTCTTATATATCCGAATTTACCGTCTTTTTCTGACTCTCCCCCACCGCAGCAGGTAAGGAAATACAGTTTTTTAAATTGTTTACGGTACTTATTAATAAAATCCCGTAAAGGGGCAATAAGCTGACCCATCCATATAGGTCCGCAAAGGACCACTGCATCGTAATCAGCTTTTTTGGAATACCTGAATCAAGACTATCATTTTTTACCTGTTGCATTCACTTTTAGATAGTCTGAACGGATATTCTAAACTCCTTGCTTACTTCGTGTCCCGGCTAGTTATTTGGCGGCAACACCTTCTGAAGAATCAGCATTTTATACTTAATTGAATAGCCCATTAATGACCTCTCCTTTACATAGGGCATACCAGCTATCTTGACTCATAGGGGGACCTTCTGGCCACAGTTGTTGCACGAGGGCCGCTAGTTCATTGATTTGCTTTCACATGTCGGTAAACCCGAGCCGTACAAAGATCTGTTTTTCTTTTCCCAGTTCCATGTTGCATATCCTCCGTTATGAGGAAGTTGTAACAACTTTTTTGTATCTAAAAGATGGAGTGAAATTGAGGGGTACGTTATGTTTTAGTCATGTTATTGGTTAATGATTATTGCTATTTGTCTAAATTAGTTTTCTATGATAGGTATTCCATACTGTTTGGCAATTGAATTTAATTTTTTATCCATTGTAACGAGCATAGCTCCATTCCTTCTAGCTGTTACTAAATAAAACATATCATAGGTTGAACTTTGATTTTTAATTCCTTCGAAATAGGATTCACGCCATAGATTATTTGAATCAACAAAATCATCTATAAGATTGATACAAAACTCAATTCCTTTTAAACAAATCTCATCATTAAATTGAGAAAACTTTCGGTATTTCCAAAAAACATTTGTTGCTTCTGAAATAAATATATCAGGCGAAATTGTTATATCAGCCACCTTCAGTAAATCCAGAATTTGTTTCCCTTTTTCTCGGTCTAAAGCTGCTTCAACAGCTCCACTTGCATCCAGTACAATTATCATCGGCTATCCCTATCTTCACGTATTAATTCTTCCGGTGTAGGTAGATTATTTGTATTTATTCCAAGTCCGGTAAAAGATTCGATCACTTTTTTTCGTCTATTTTTGTTATCCAATCTTTTTTCAACACCTTCTTTTAACAAGACAATAGTTTCTTGAGCTAAACTTCTGTGTTCTTTTTTTGCTAGGTAGTCTAATTTATTATAAAGTTCTTGAGGTAAGTCTCTGACTTGTAAAGTAGGCATATTTCACTCCATGCATGCATTATACTGTATTTTTTCATGCAAGTCAATGATTTTTACATCGAAGCCGTTCTTCATTTACTTAAGCCAGATGCTCAAATATCCTTAATGACTGCTTCATCTTGTTTAATAAGTTTTAATCAGCTTGATTGTATCTCTTTCCTGAAACATAGATCCCGTGGGACAGTTGTTGCTTGGTTTCCCTGGATCTCATCCCCCCCCCTGCAGGTTTGCGGTTATCTATATAAAACTGTAACATTCAAGGCAGAATACACCTATTGTAAAATCATGCTATTAGAGCTAAAGATTCACTCTTACGAAGGTTTCGCACAAGGAAAAGGCATTGTTCGCCAGCAGGCTGAAACAGATATGGCTGCAACCGGACCAAACATCCGCACTTTCCTACTGCCGAGAAATAATCGACCAGTACGAGGATGTTCTTTCGGAAACAATCGCCATTCTCGAAGATGGCCTAGAAGACTCGCTACAGTTCTACGGGTTCCCTGAAATCGATTCCCGAAAGATTGCTTCGACGAATACGCTGGAGCGACTGAACAAGGAAATCAGGCGACGTTCAAGAGTGATAGGCATATTCCGAGCGTCACTTCCTACCTTCGTTTGATTTGTTCCTACCTCATGGAATACGAAGAAGACTGGCAGACCGGACGAAGTTATATCAAAGTAGGGCTTCCTGAAAAACAAACAACTCTTTACAAAAGAAGCAAATACAGAGATAATCTCAATAAGAAGTGCACGGAAGAAAGGGGTAAGGCCTTAAAAAGCGTGCACTTTACTATGGGGTAACGATGTATAAGGAAAAGGAACAGGTACCTGAGTTTGAAGACTTTTATGTACCCTTCGGAGGACATTTACGAGAAGATAATCGATGGGTACGATTAGCCGCAATTATTCCATGGGAAGAGATAGAAGCTGAATATAAAAAATGTTTTTCAAAACGAATTGGAAGAACAGCCAAGACCGTACGGCTCGCCTTGGGATCATTATTGATAAAAGAGAAATTACAATTAACAGATGAAGAAACGGTAGAAACAATACGAGAGAACCATTACCTGCAATATTTTTTAGGATATGAATCTTACAAAGATGAAAAACCCTTTGATCCAAGCATGATGGTTCATTTTCGAAAACGGCTTGGACCTGATGCAATAGCAAAGATAAATGAGTTGATAGCGAAACGGTATCAAGAACAGGTAGAAGCAGAATCTGAAAAAAAACAGAACAAAGAAAACCAAAAGGATGACCATGATCATGGAAATCGAGGGCAACTCATTATAGATGCCACGTGCGTCCCCCAGGATATCCGGCATCCCCATGATGTCACTTTATTGGATGAAGCGCGAAGGAAAACAGAAAAGATAATTGATACGTTATATGAAGCGAGTGAGCTCACCATAAAATCACGAACCTATAGAAAACAGGCCCGTATCAAATATCTCAATTTTATACGAGGGCGACGAAGAACAAAAAAAGAAATACGCAGAGCGATTCGGACCCAACTCCAATACATACGACGTAATTTACGGACTATCAATGAATTACAAAACAAGGTTCCCAGTACAACGTTGAGTGCAAAACAGCGACGTGATCTTATCGTGATACATGAGGTTTACCGGCAACAGGTACAGATGTATAAGGGAAAGACCCATTCGATATCGGGAAAAATCGTCAGTATCAGTCAACCCCATGTACGACCAATAGCCCGAGGTAAAGCAAAAGCGGCCTTTGAATTCGGAGCAAAACTATCAGCATCGATGACCGAACACGGGATGATTTTTATAGATCGATTACAATGGGAACCCTATAACGAACAAGAAGATTTGCCAACACAAATAGAAAAATATAAGAGGCGATGTGGTCGATATCCGGAATCGGTGCATGCCGATAAAATATATCGGACACGAGCAAACCGAGCCTATTGTGAAGCTCGAGGAATACGATTGTCTGGACCACCCTTAGGCAGACCGATTAAAGAAACATTAGAGAATAAAAAGATAGTACGACAGCTACGAAAGATTCAAAGACTTGACGAAGCCATTCGACAAGCGATTGAAGGTGGCTTTGGATATATGAAACGAAAGTTTGGTCTTGGTACAATCTATGAAAAATTACGCGAAACTAGTGAAACAGCAATCATGGTATGTGTATTGCTGACCAACTGTGAAAAGATCCTGAGGGATCTTTTTATGCGCTTTTTATTTTTACTTGGTTTTAAACCTCATAAATCATATTTGAAAGTTTTAGTATACTAAATTAAACCCATTTTAACGTAAAAAAGTTTTGAAATATCATTTTTAGACATTTTCAGTAGGCCCAAAGTAGATTCGCTTGACAAACAGCAGGCGTTATTGAAAATGGGCAGCATAATGGATACCATTCCCAATGGGCTGATTAACATTAAATTGCGAACAAGACTGAACACAATCAGACTTTGTTTCGTCGCAACGCTGTTGCTCGAACAAAACGATCAATGGCAAAATGATAAACGGTATTTGCCTGAGTCAAAAGATCGTCCTGCTTTAAATGAAATTTAAAGAAAAAAGGTTGCTTAATCGTAAAAATCAGCAATTTATATACATCAATATTTATATTGATGTGTATAGATACCACAGATTAGTTTCTCAGTTTATTTTTAAATTGCATATAGTAATCTTTAAACGTACCTGTGAAATATTGCTCAGTAAGTCTTATACCCATCATCGTTTCAGGGTTCGCGTTTTGGTTTTCTGTGGGTATTAAAGAAAGAGAAATGGCGTGAGCTTCCACGAATGCAGAGCCTGCTGTCTGTTCAACCTTTCTGAACACTCCCATACATCCAAACGTACCGTCTTTTTCTGCCTCTCCCCCACCGCAGCAGGTAAGGAAATAAAGCTTTTTAAATTGGTTCCTATACTTCTTGATAAAATCCCGTAAAGGAGCAATGAGTTGCCCCATCCATATGGGTCCGCAAAGAACCACTGCATCGTAATCAGCTACAGATGTCGAGAGCTTTTTATTTCCAAAGGAAATATGCAGAAGACTTGAAAAAATGAGTAATAAAAAGTTCTTTACCCGTGGCACGAGTTCCTGGATATCTGCAGATATATCTTGAGCAAGCTTTTCAGCAATAAAGCGGTTGTTTCCAGTATGAGAATAATACACCACCAGATATTTCATTGTTTTCTCCTCTATTTCCACTTTGAAATTAGGGGACTTCTAAAAACTTCATCTTATAGAAGTCTCCTATAGCTTACATGCAAAACCTGTAATGAATTACGCAGGGACCTATAAAAATCTAACCGAATTGTTAGAGGGCCCTATTATATACAGTTTGCTCTTCAAATACAATTTTGGAAGAATATTATAGATTCTCCTATTAGTAATGCTATAGCCTTTGGTTTTATGGAGTAGAAATGTTGGGATGACATATTTAATAGAGTTATACTAGTCATCTACAAACCTCTTTTATAAAAAGAATAAATGTTCTATATTCTCATCTGTGACTTTCAAATAAGGTATGTTGCTAAATGAATAAACCTATATATTATATTTTTTTGTTTTTACTTCTCCAAGCTCAAATGCTTCTCGCTGTTGATTCTTTCCCGCTATTAAAAATAAATGAAAAAAACAGTGATATTATAAACATCTTAAAAAAAGAACGTATTATTATTCATTCTATCAATTCATTGCAAGATAGCGCTTTAGACTTTTCAAAACCTAATATGGATAGATTAGGTAACATCTTTAAAAGCCTCAAACCTAATTTTCTCACCGAAGGCATTAGTATTGTTCCTTTAAAGAAGGGTGATGAATTAACGGTGATGAAAATAATTATTAATAGATTAAAAGACATTACCTTTCTTGATTCAATACCTTATTACAGTAAAAGAAATAAAACCACACAACCCTTATTTACGAATAGTAAAATTATCGAAAACAACATACATGGAATGAATACTGCAATTATCGCAGAACAAAAAATGTTGCCCTTCGAAACGGCACGCTTTTCATACTCATATATAGAAACAGAAAACACCTTTTTATTCAGTTCAGAAAACATATCACCATTAGTGTATAATGGGATAACAACAGCTGGACCAGGATCAATGAGAACTGCAATCCTTATAGAAGTACATCCTGGATTTTTAGTCTGTTATGGACTCGGTGGCGCAAAAGCATTTACTTTTTTTGGATTATTTAATGACCGTTTAGAAACTGCAATTGTCGGTCGTATTGAAGCTTTTTATAGCTGGTTCTTTAATCAATATTTAGTCAATATCGAAGTTGACCAACAGAGTTGATCCGATCCTGTAGAGGGCTACAGGATCGTCGTTTTATGTTGCCCTGGGCTTACTGTTAGTGAAACAGATTCGAAGTCTATGGATTGTTGCTGTAGATATTCACCTTTTGCTTCACTACCTAGTTTCTGGTTTTCGATCAGAAGCTGTAATTTCTCTATTTACTTGGATTATCGCCCATTAAATCACACATAATTGAAAAGCCACACCGTTTGGTGTGGCCTTAAAACCTTAAGCGGCTGAAGGGAGTCGAACCCTCGTCTCCAGCTTGGAAGGCTGGGGTAATAGCCGTTATACGACAGCCGCGATTTTATTTGTTCGCCTTCGGCGAACTACATCTAAAGTAGCTTTCGTGTTACTCGCTGGCGGGCTGCGCCCTTGGCTCGTAATACGACAGCCGCGATTTTATTTGTTCGCCTTCGGCGAACTACATTGTGAACATACATTTATCAATTTTACTAAAAAAAGTCAAGGGTGCGGAACAAGGTTTACCTGACAACAATCTTAAGAGACCAGCCTAATTGTTCTCCACCTTGTATAGTCTTTATTTCTTTCCACTTCTCAGCTGCGATAGTAAGGGAATCGGGGATACCGGTGCAGGGTTCCAGGGCTACATGATGAAAGCCCCCTAAACCGCGGTTTATCCAAAGTCCCAGATAGGGAACAAGCTTGGGATCCCAATACAGATCGAGGCGATCTCCGGTATGCTGGTTTTCTATTGCAGCCCAGCCATGCTGCAGGGGCCCAGCAAATCCCTTAACACAGAGCTCATTTCCCGTTCCGGGTACCTGGCATAGGTCCAGCCTTGTGCCAGAAAATGGTTCCGGATATTTCCATACATCGCCCCTTGCAATAAGGACGCCGATACCACCATCGAGACGGAGGGAGTTCACTTCTTCTGGTAAAAGCAAGCGGTCCCCTTCATAAATATTTTTAAGGGGATGGATACACCAGATAAATGGTTCTTCTTCAAAGCCCTTGTTCTCGAGTACATAGTCGAAGAGAAAGGTATGTTCATCCATCAGGCGGATAGTCCTGCTGAATTTAAGCGGGGAAATCTGAAGCTCCAATGTAGAAGTCAGCATGCCCTGGTCAAGAGCCTTTATATCCAGATCCCAGGCCTGATACCAGACTTCGCCATGGTCAGGAATCTGCCGTCCTTTAAAATTGCAAGACGCCACAGAGGGAATACATTCATCAATCCCAGCCTGAGGACTTAACCCAAAATTATCCCCTGCTTTATTAGCCCAGAGCCAGTCAGGCCTGTCCTGGTGCCATAACCATTCACGGTTTGATTTACGATTTTTAAGGCTGATGACCCGCCCCCCAAGCTGGGGAACCATCATAAGCTCAGCGGCTTCACTGCGAAGGCCTACCGCAGGATAGCCGAGAACTTCGGTTGTCATAATTTCTGGTTTCATAGCTGTTAGTAACTATAAATGAATTTATTGTTTAATGAAAAGATGAGGTTCCTGATAACTTTTATTGTTTTTCAGGAACCTCAAAAACTAGCCAGGACATTAAATGGGTCAGAAGTTTTTACCGCACTCTATTGTTCACTGTTTAATTTTTTCCTTTAAAGCACCCATACTATAGCCATACTGGTCTTTCATATCCTTGAGGGGCTTATCAACAGGGATATCCGCAGGAAGGCCAAGCTTTTCGATGACCTGTTTCGCAGAAACTGAAAGAACCTTTGCCACGTCTTGGATAGTCATAGTACCTTCAAGTACAAAATCTACAGGGACTACAAAGGCAGTTGGCGATTTGGTTTCAGACACCGGCTGAGCTGTTTGAACGGAAGTTTGTGTAGGAGTTTCAATGCTCGTGGAGTTTGTTTTCTCAGTCTCTTGTTTTGCAGTTGTCTGTGCTTCAGCCCCCTCGCCACTTTCACCGGCATAAGGAACACCCAGGATTTTTGCTACAGCAAAACGTACTGTATCGGTCTCGAATTCTTCTATACCTGCAACTGCGGCTGTATCCTTTAATTTGGTGGTCTCAGGAACCTTTTTCATGTCGAGCCCCAGCTCACGATAAAGCTGTTCTGTCTCAATTCCAAAGGCCGTAGCAACTTCTGCAAAGGTTGATGAACCCTTAATATCAGCGACATTGATTGCCCCTTTCGAAGCCAGATCGGTTAATTTTGGGGGAACAAACTGAAGCATTCCTGTAACTTGCCCTATAAGAACGGCTCCAACATAAATGGCAAGTCCTATAATAACTACAGTCCACAGGTTAAGGACTTTGCCTCCCAGCGTTGCAACCAAGGATGGTTTTTTCGTCGGACAGGCGGTCACACATTCCATACAGGCGATACATTCGGGTGAATTGATAGCCTGCACTGTAGAAACTTCTACATTCATGGGGCAGACCTTGTCGCATTTGGAACAGGAAATACAGGTATTTTCGACCCGTTTTATTCTGAATAGGGGAACTCTGCTGAGGATGGCATTTACTGCTCCTAATGGACAGACATATTTGCAAAACACCCGATCATACAACAGAGAACCCAGAAGGGTAAGAATCAAAATAATAAGACCGACACCAAATTCGCCCCATAATTCACTCAAACCTGCAGATACATGTCCATAGGTTGCTACAGGATCATAGGGGCGAATCACCAGTGTGGCTGTTGTCCAGGTGAAATAGAGAATGCCCACAAGCACCGGATACTTAACCCATCGTAAAATGCTATCTATTCTTTTGGGGACCTCAAACCGCCTTTTAAATAGCTTCTTTCCGATCCAGCCAAAGACCCCTTGTAATGCGCCAAAGGCACAGAACCAACCACAGAAGAAACGTGATAAAACAATTCCAAGTGCAACTATGGCACCAAATAATACTATATTGCCCGCAGTGATTCGTTTTATCAACTCGCCTCCTGCAACATACTTCAGCAATGTTTCAAGTCCTCCAAAAGGACACAGTGCATCAACTGCCGGGAACCCCTGCAGTTTTTGATGCAGAATGGTAAGTAGAGTAAAACCAATTAGGACAATGCCTAAAGAAATTCTCCGCGTAATCTGTACCGGGTGCATTTTCTTAAAAACCATCTTAATCCTCCTTTAATATTTACAGCAAATATCATGCCAAATCTAATTTTTAGGACCAATATATTACCTTGTACCTGGCAGAGCGCTGATATAGAACCCTACTGTTTGTAAAACATCTGTTATATCTTTTCTGTATTTATATTTAGATTAATTTTATGTTTTTTAGCAGAGTAATTTTAGAAGAACGCATAAAAATCGAGGAACCTGAAATCTCTAAAACAAGAAGTTCCAATTATTTTTATCTGGATAGTATTTTCCCTATATTTGAGAAAAAATTACTCCTGTATCATGTAGCGGCCCGATTGTTCTGCTACCATCTGCTCTTGTACAAGTGAGTCGAGGGCTGTTTTTAGCCGTTCATATGAAATCGTGGTCGATGCGGCAAGCCTCTCCAGGCTTATGGGGCCTCGTGTGGCAAGTTCTCGAACTATAAAACCACGGGCTTCCCGTAAAGATCCCTTAAAGGGTGATTGTCGGCTATAATGGGCGCTGC
This sequence comes from Gracilinema caldarium DSM 7334, assembly GCF_000219725.1. Taxonomy (GTDB): domain Bacteria; phylum Spirochaetota; class Spirochaetia; order Treponematales; family Breznakiellaceae; genus Gracilinema; species Gracilinema caldarium. The sequence continues at coordinate 1,771,356 of NC_015732.1, forward strand.
GTCGGTTTGGATTTACGGTAATTTTTTTCAACTGAGCTCCATAATCCATAAGCGCATAGTACCATTCACGGGGATTTTGCCGATCTAAGGTTTGTTCCAGGATTGGTATCAGCTGGCTGTCGGGGACCTTTTTTTCGTCCTGAAAGAAAAAATGCAGCAGAACCGAGCGTATATTCGTTTCTATAAATACTACTGGTTCGTTAAAGGCAAAACAAAGAATAGCTCCCGCAGTATAGGGGCCGATACCGGGAAGCTGTAGAAGAGAATCCCTTGTTCTGGGAACCTGTCCATTAAAGGTGGAAACAATGGTTTCCGCCGCAAGCTTCAGATTGCGGCCCCGGCGGTTATAACCAAGACCAGCCCATTCCCGCAGGACCTCATCCATGCTGACTGATGCTAAGGCCAGAGGTGTGGGCCATTTTTCCATCCAGCGGAGCCAGTAGGGAACAACCCGGTTCGTTTGGGTCTGCTGAAGCATAACCTCGGACACAAGAATGCCCCAACTATCATTAATATGGCGCCAGGGGAAACTCCGCCCCTGCTCACGGTAATTTTTCCATACCGTCCGTCGAAACTCTGCCAGTTGATGTTGTTCAGGGAGCTGAGAATGATCAGTTTCCATAAAATCATGCAGTTCTGGTTTCGAGTAATTTTCTCATCGAAGCGACCGCTTGTTGGCCCTTTCGGTTTTCCTGTGCCAGCTCTTGTATCAGCTGAACAATACTGCTATTTTCCTGAACAATAGCATCAATTGACTTTTTCAATTGTTCTGATGCACGCTGTTGTGATGAAAGAGCATTCCGAATGGACACAATACTATCAAGGGTACGCCGTGAGCTTCTTGATACCATAGTACCAGATAAGTTTTTTATTTTCCCTATAGATTCGGTCATTTCCCGTGATGCTGCTAACCCCTGTTCTGCCGATTCCTGAAGTGCCTCAGCTGAACGGGCGGTCTGTTCCATATGGGTTGCTACGTTAGCTACAGCATCTGCAACAACAGAAATAGAATCAGCAGACTGTTTTATTCCTTCAGCCTGGCGATGCACTCCTGTGGTTACCTTATCAAGTGAAAGGGTAAAATTCTGAATTGATTGTCGGGATTCCAGCATGGCTTTCATCTGGGTATTTGCCCCTTGCCGAATTTGTTCGGCTCCCTTTGCCATAGTCTCTGCCGAATTTGCAGCCTTACCGGCATCTTCATCAATATCCTGAGAAAGAGAAACAACTGTTTGGGCTGTTTTATCAAGTTGTTCGATGAACTGGCTCAATTGCTCGGTTTTTTTATGAACTTCTTGAGAATAGCTTTCTAAATCTTTATACAGATGGGAGGATCTAAAGGTAAGGGAGATAAATAACGAAAGATTCATACAAAAGAATCCAATGCCCTGAAGCCACATGAGTGGTTTTTTACCAAGCATTGAATATAGTACATCATGGGTGCCTAGGCCTACACCAAGGATTACACCAATAAGCAAAGGGACAGCTTCTTTGTTACCTTTTATGACAGCCCATATAGTAATAATTGCAATAAAAAGTATACAAAATTGAATGAACAAAAGTGCAGCATTAAAGACATTTCCTATTGCAATAAGGTCATTACTTGAAGCAAGAAATGCTATGGTAATAACCGTAGGGATAAGCAGGAGCAACCAAGAAAACCATCGGGGAATCTTTAAAGTTAAAAAGTTCATGAAAAATTGTACGAGACTAGACATGGAAATACTGAGACAGAATTTTGCGATTGCTCGATTCACAGTATAGGGAAGCAGGGTTGTATCGGCTCCTATTTCAGCAAAATAAAAGGCAACAGAAATCGCTGCAATGGCATACCATAAATTTGGCTTATCAGTTTTTCTAGCAAGCCAAAGGGCGAAGAAATATACACCAATAAAACCACAGAGGGCGGCTAAAATAGTATATACGGTTGCATTTAAAAAGGAGACAATCTGGTTTTCAAATTGAGCACCCCTTGCATCGGTTATTTCTATGGGAAATAACGGTACTGCCCGGGCAGGACAATATAATCTGATAGCAAGCTGATTTTTACCAGAGGTTTTTACAAGACCTGAAGGAAGGAGAAAGCAAGCCGATTGATTACCCGGCAATGAAAATGATTCTGAAGAAGTTGGTATGTGGCCTCGGGATGCAATAAAGCTGTCGTTCAGGAAGACCTCATAGGCTGCATCAATCCTGCCGAGCACCATATAATAGGGTTGCCGGAAGGGTATGTCGTTAAAATCAAATTCCCTGTATATCCAGGCAGAGTTATTTTCCAGGAGAAGTTGTGCAGGAAGCGTTATAGTGTTCCACCCTGAACGATCCAAAGTACTAGAGGTCCCATTCTGAATTTCCCCTGCCTTAGTCTGCCAGGAAGGTAAGAGATATCGTTTTCCACTATCTTGTTGTGCAAAGACTGAATACGAAACTGTCAGGCAAATCAGTAATAGTAGGACCTCTTTGTGTTTCATTCCTTTTCCCTTAAGGCCTTCATGATAAGCTCGGCAATCGCTTCTGGCTCCATGTGGTCTGTATCAACAATTATATCAGCAAAATGGTAATTGTTGTTGTCAATATTGTACAAACGGAGATACCGTTCCCAGTCTTGGCGGTCCCGCTCTGCAGTAAACGAAGCCAGGGCTGAGCGGTCTCCCCCTTCTCGTTTGTAGATCCGTTCAAGCCGTACTTCGGGAGAAGCCTTGAGATACACCTTAAGATCCGCTTCAGGAAGCATCCAGATAGCTAGCCGGGACCCCAGCACACAGCCCCCATCCTGACGAGCCAATTCTACCTGACGCCGGTCTACTTCCCGATCCCACCATTCATCATCCTTAGCCTTTAATAATACATCTTCAAGGGTCAGACCCATTTCCTGAGCTAAGGACCGAAATGTAAAATTGATGAATCGCAGCCCCAGTTTTTCAGCAACCAGGCGGCTCACCGTAGTGTTACCACAGCCACTTTTCCCAGAAATCGCAATTTTAGGCTCTAATTTACTCATTCAACATTCCTTAACTGTTCTCTAACATTTTCAAGGGCATCCTTCATGGTAACCACTGCCCGGCTCACTTCCAGGATTGGACTCTTCGAACCGATTGTATTCACCTCTCGGTTTATTTCCTGACAGAGGAAATCTAACTTTTTACCCGGTGCTGGATTCCGTTCAAGTTCTGCCCTGAATTCTGCAAGGTGGGCCTTTAAGCGAGCTATTTCTTCAGAAATAGTGTACTTCATAAGAAGGACCGCAGTTTCTGCTAGAATTCGGTTTTCATCAATACTGTCACCTAAAAGTTCAGCAAAACGGTTTCGCAGATTTTCCTTTATCTGTGTTTCGAGGGTCGGTGCATACTGTTCAACCACAGCAGCAGCGTGCTCTAAAGCGGAAATGTGCCCCAGAATATCATCTTCGGTTGCTTTGCCTTCACGGATTCGTTCTGTATCAAACTGATCCATAGCAGAGCGTAAAACTGGTTCTATAAGCGACCAGTACCGTTCTGGGTCCCTGATCTTTTCTATCTGTAGAACACCCTCCATACCAAGAATGGTATGGAGTTTGGGTTTTTCATCGATCTTCAGGGTCTCAGCTAATTCAACAATAGCATGATAATAAGCCTGAGCTGCATTTTTATCGATAGACACAGAAACATCAGTGGCTAATTCTTTTAGTCGCAAAGACAGCTCAATTTTTCCCCGTTCACAGCGGCTAGCAACATAGTCTCGGAGACGATTCTCAAGCATACTGAGAAAAGGAGGAAGGTTGATGTATATTTCGAGAAATCGATTATTGTAACCCTTTATTTCTATTGAAAGGGAGACCGATTCATCCCGGAATTCCTTATAGGCATAGCCGGTCATGCTCTTCATGCTGCAACTCCTCGTAAAGGGCTTTACCCAATTTCCAGTTATCCCCTGCTCCAAGGGTAACAAAAAGGTCTCCCCTTCGTAATTCCTGTTTTAAAAAAGGCAGGGCATCCATAATCTCATCAAAATAATAGACCTGATCCCGGAAGGTTCTAGTTTTTTCGTAAAGGGTTCTACCAGTTACACCGCCTGAATAGTGTTCTCTGGCAGAACCATAAATTTTATGTAAAATGACTACATCGGCGGCTTTGAGAGAATCGGCAAATTCATCGAGCAGAGCCGCAGTCCGCGTGTAAGTATGGGACATAAAACTAACCACAAGCCTACGCTGAGGATAAAAGGCACGAAGACCCTCCAGGGTCGTTTTAATAGCTGTAGGATGATGTCCATAGTCATCCATAATGAGTATGCCCTTGGCCTCGCCAATAATTTCAGAACGCCGCTTGCTGCCCTTAAATGATTCCAGGGCTTTATTAAGAACTTCGAGGGTCGATTCATCTAACAACTCGGTACCGAGATAGTGCTTACGGATCGACAGGGTTAAGGCAAGGGCTGCGACTGCATTGAGCACTGTATGTTTTCCTGGTACCGGAAGTTTGAAGGTTACGGGCAAACCCTGGATTGAAAACAGAGTACGTTCTGCTTCGTTTTGTATACTCAGTATCCGATAAATACCATCTGCTGTAAAACCATAAGGGATGAATACAATATCGTTCCGCTCCTTATGTACAAGATCTGCAACTTCGCAGGCACCCCTGTCATCGGCACAATAGATCAGCTCTCCCCCTTTTGGAAGTAACAGGACATATTCAACAAAGGCATCCCGAATAGATTCATAGCTTGGATAATAGTCTTGGTGATCGCTTTCCACACTGGTCAGGACAATACGCTGGGGATGAAAAGACAGAAAATGTCGCCGATATTCACAGGTTTCAGCCACAAAAAACTCATTCCCCAACACCAGGGTAGACCGTCCTCCAAAGTTTCCAACCGCACTGCCTGCCAATATTTGAGCTGGCAATGCCAGACCTTGAAGAAGCGTCCCTGTAAGAGCGGTAGTCGTTGTTTTTCCATGAACTCCCGCAATACCCGATGAATCGAAACGCACTGAATAAGCACCTAAAGCGTCGGTATATTTAAGAATAGGTACAGAGCGGGATAACGCAGCTTTCAGTTCTTCGTTCGTTTCAGGACTGTATGCGGCAGAATAAATGACCAGGTCTGTATCAATAGGTAGGTTCTCTGCAGAAAAAGTTTCAACATAGGGAATACCCAATTCCTGTAAAATGGCATCAGTATAAAACTGTTCAGATCTGTCTGAACCGGTAACTCTCGCGCCGGAACGATGAAATAGTTCTGCCAGGGCACACATGCCAGTTCCCTTTATACCGACAAAGTGTACTGTCATACCTGAAATTGTTTGTGGTAAACTATAGGGGTTCTCCATAAAAGTATCCTATCCTATGCGGCACCTTTTTTCAACGGACCTTACCTAGTTCATCTTGAATGCTTGAGATATTTCGTAACATTTATGAGGACTTCTAAAAATTTCAATTCGTAGAGTCGCCCTTATGCTTCCCAAAGAATGAAATGCCTGCTACAAATAAGGCATGAAGTCCTTTGCAAATTCACAAGAGGTTTTTGAATGGCTCTCCGGTTATATCAACTTTGAACGGGGACTTTCCTCCAAAACATTCAGAATAGATAGAATGCAGATCCTGGCGGAACTGGCAAACAACCCGGAACGTTGTGCCCCAGTAATTCATGTGGCGGGTTCCAAAGGTAAAGGATCTGTCACCACCATGATTGCGGACATGCTCCATGAGGCAGGATACCGCACGGGTCGTTACGTATCTCCTCATATCACCGAATACCGTGAACGGGTTTCCCGGGCAGAGGGGTTCTTTGATGAAACTATATACGCCACAGCAGGAGATGAACTGCGGATACTTGTAAAAGAAGCGGTACAACACTATCCAGAACTTTTTGATCCAACTGCCCCGGAAGGTGAAGAGCCTACTTTTTTTGAATTACTCACCCTATACTTTTTTCTCTGCTGCCGTCTGGATCATTGTGATGTTATGGTTGTTGAAACCGGTATGGGAGGCCGCCTGGATGCAACCAATATTGTAACCCCCCTCGTGTCGGTCATTACCCCCATAGAGCTTGAACATACCCAATATTTAGGAACCACCTATGCTGCCATAGCAGGAGAAAAGGCAGGTATTATCAAGGTCGGCCGTCCTGTAGTACTAGCTGAACAGCAGGTAGAAGCCCTCATGGTATTGAGAACCACGGCAGCAGATCGCCAGGCTCCTCTCTGGTACTTGCCAGAACTGGCGGATATCCATGATATTCAGGTAACCCGCCAGGGGACAAGGTTTTCCATCAATATAAAACCACAAAGACTCCCCTCACCCCTTGACATTATTACAGCCCAAGATCGGCCATCTTTAGAACTTTCCATGGTTGGAGCAATTCAGGCCCAGAACGCACTCCAGGCATTAACCGCAGTCCGCATCGCCTATCCAGATATACCTATGGCAACGCTATTTAAAAGCCTCAAAAATACTTGTATCCCCGGACGGTTTGAACGGATTCATGAAAACCCCGATATCATCATTGATGGGGCCCACACACCCCGCAGTGTAAAACTATGTACCGACACCTTTCTACATCTTTATGGACGGGACAACCTTTTACTCTTCGGTTGTGCTGCAGATAAGGATGTTGAGACGATGGCCCGTACCGTAATGCCTTCTTTTTCCCACATTATTATAACAAAACCAGGGAATTTTAAGAAAAGTAACATGGAGAGAACTGAAAAAGCCTTTACAGATACGAAAGTTGGCTTTAATGTAATAGTAGAAAGTATTCCGGATACACTGTTAGCCATAGAAAGAGCCACTTTTCTGACAAAAGCCACGAAAAAACCCCTTCTAGTAACCGGTTCTTTCTACCTGGCAGCGGATACCCGCGCTTTTTGTACATCAATTTAGTATTACAAGGATGTTTTCATGGATGAAAATGCACCTGCCAAGTATGACGAGGATGTCATTCGGATTATTAATCAGTTAAAAACAGAGATTATCGAACGAAAATGGGCTGAAAAGAAATCTCGGGACGCCTTGGATTATGCAGAAAGCATCATCGATTCGGTAAAACATCCCCTCGTTGTGCTGGATGAAACCAAAAAAGTTATTTCAGCAAATCTTGCTTTTTATGATCTCTTTAACCTTACTCCCGGTGTTGTATTGGGGCAGAATTTTTTAACGCTGGCCGATGGCTTTTTCGATTTTGATGAAATGAACCAACTATTTGAGAAAAAGCAAAGTATAGAACCACAGGTTGTGGACATCTACCGCACCTTTCATCTTATCGGCAGGAAATATCTTAAAGCCGCAATTCAGGGATTACAGTACAATGTGAAACATCTCCGTTTTTCATTTCTTACTATCGAAGATATTACTGAGCAAAAACTAGCGGAAATGCGGCTCAGAAAGGCACTGGAAGATAAGAGCATCTTGATCCGGGAGGTACATCACCGGGTAAAAAATAACCTGCAAATACTTTCAAGCCTTCTGTCTCTGCAAATTACTACGCTCAATGATGAAAGTCCTTTTCAAGTTTTACAGGAAGCTCAAACAAGAATTATGGCAATTGCGGCGGTCCATGAAAGTCTTTCTGACAAAGGCCAATTGGGGAAAATATCTATTGAGGAACCCATTCGCCGTATGATAGAAGGGCTTGATGCCCTCTATGATGATAATGTCCACGTCGCTCTTACGGTTGATCCTATACAGCTCACCATTAACCAAGCGACGCTTCTCTGCCTGGTCCTCAACGAAATAGTAAGTAACTCCCATAAGAATTCCTTTACAAACCATACGAAATCAGAAAAGCGAATCTTTATTGAAATTAAAGAAGCAAAGGAGCATGTCGTTCTTACCATATCGGATAATGGAAGCGGTTTTGGTATCGGCCAAAATCGATTAAAATCGGAAGGAAGCGATTACTCTCTTGGATTTATCCTGATAAAAAATCTTGTTGAACAACAGTTGAGAGGTCAATGGAATGTAAAACAGATGGGCGGACTCATCCATGAAATCCGTTTTACGATAGAGGAAGATCAAACAATACCGCCAGTAATCGTAGAAGAGATCACTTCATAATAACAATGAATAAGCGACAGGTTGTCGGGTATCAGGATCTAAAAACTCAAGACCATAGGCCTGGAGCGCAAGAAGATGCTTACATGGACCGAGGGAATACCGTGGATTATACAGCGGGTCTCCTACTATGGGGAAACCAAGCCATGCTAGGTGACAGCGAATCTGGTGTCTGAATCCCCGTTCTATCTGAACATCCAGTAAATAAATAGTTGAAGCATGCTCTTCTCGTTCTATGGACCGAATAAGGGTTTTATAGGGCTGACCATGGTCCAATGTAAGCCCCTTCTGTGTCCTGGATACAACCGGCCGAACCTGTTTCCGGCCTGGACCATAGGGCCGGAATAGACTGGCTACTTCGAGGGGTTGTGATAAGGGAGGAACCAACTGAACTGGCGGTGGTGGGAACCCAGGACCGATAAGGGTCTTTTCAGCATCCCACATTTGACACCAGGCCCGGTACTGTTTTAATATCCTGCCATATGCTTGCTGTTCCAAAAGATTCTCATAGGCAGCTTGGTTTCGGGCGAAGAGCACGAGTCCATTGGTATCTGTGTCGAGCCTATGAAGCAGTCCACCTTCTATGGCTTTTTTACCCACCACATCACCGACTTCAGGGAAACGGGTCACACACCAGGAAACCAGTGTGTACTGTTCTCCTTTAACAAGGGGTGCTGTTGCAAGGCCTGGAGGTTTATAAATAATGAGATAGGAATTAGAACTCGCTACAATAAAGGGGTCAGGACTGGTGTGCATCATAGACTTTGCGATAATACTCCAGAATAAGCATACTTGCAATGTGAAGTACAAGAATTATATCAAAGGTATCTGCAGCAGGTTTAAAATCAGAACTCTTTAAGTTTTTTAAGTATAGCCTTAAAACGTTCTGGCAAAGGTGCTTTAAAGCAGGTAGGTGTCTTATTTCCTGGAATGGTAATAGTAAGTCGGAGTGCATGGAGCATCAGCGTAGCTTCGGGAAAACGTGGATCCCTGCTTGAGTACAGGGGATCACCCAGAATAGGACACCCCAGGTAGCGCATATGCACCCGGAGCTGATGAGTGCGGCCGGTTTTTGGCCGCAGAAGTACTAAGGAATAGGATCCATAATTTCGTACAACCCTGTAAAGGGTTACTGCATGTTTCCCCATATCTTTTGTGGCACAGAAAAGTTTGCGGTTATGCTTATCCCGAGAGATAAAGGTTTCAATCCTTCCCTTGTGCTGAGGCAAGCGGCCTCGTATAATTGCCACATAGGTTTTTCTTGTTTTCCGGTGTTTAAATTGATTAGCTAAAAAGGAAAGAGCCGCATCATCATAGGTAGCTATGATAACACCGCTTGTGTCCTTGTCAAGACGGTGTACTATACCAGGCCGCAGTAGGGGTGAATGTAACATCATGGTTACATCGCTGTTTGCTATTCCGTTTTTAATCCGATGAAACCGGCGGTAAAGAATACCATTGGCCATGGTCCCCTGTTTATTTCCAGCGCCGGGATGAACCACCATGCCCTGGGGCTTATTGATTACTATTACCCGATCATCTTCGTATATCACATCAAAAAGGATATCCTCAGGTATAAGTTCCGTAGGTTCAGGGGTATCCCATGAAAGTTCAATACGGTTTCCCGGTTCTACCACTCGGGATACCTTTGCCGTTTTTCCATTAACAAGGGCCTTCATATTACGTGCTTTTACCTGAGACCGACTTACAAGTTTGAGCACCTCTGAAACATATCGATCAAGCCTGATCCCACCCTGGGCTTCATGACCTACAATACCACTATAATGTTCCACTATGTTATTCCTGAATTTCTTTCTGATTAGGTTACTGAGAAGGTTCAGAATCTCGATTCTGAGACGGAGCTTCATTTTCATTACCATTAGGTGACCAAGGTTCTATCGTTATACGAGGGGTTACGATAGGAGGGGCCAATTTTTTTTGTTTCTCCCATTTATGCTTAACAATTAAATAGTCTACCACAGCAACAACAACCGATAATCCCACTGCGACTGAAAAAGAAGCAATCCTCTGGTTCTCATCCATCTCAATAGCCCCCGAGGCTTTGAGCGGCCAAGGGGCATAACGTCGGTCCCAGTCGTTCATATAGTATCGATAGGAATCAACCGCGAAGGTAGTAAAAAACATCATAAAAGGGAGAGAACCAAAAGCGACGATATCAGCTCTTCGCAGATCTAAAAGCCAAGTCGGAAATTCTTCTCGCTGATATGGTACAGGGACATTCTGTGTTTGGTTGGTCTGAGTAGTAGTTTTTGACTGCTGGCCAAAAACTGAAAGAGGTACCAGAAAAGGGAAGACCCCAGACCAGAGTAATAGATTTATAAAAATATATCTTTTAAAAGTACTCATGTTATTTCCCCTTAAACAAAGCAGTACCTATGCGTAGCAAATTTGATCCCTCTTCTATAGCTAATTCAAAATCATTTGACATCCCCATGGAAAGCACATTAAAGGTGATTTCTGGGAAACGTTGCTGAAGTATTTTTTGCGCTCCCACAAGTGTTTTAAAAGATTGACGAATCAACATTGGATCATCAGTGTAGGGAGCCATGGTCATAAGTCCTCGAAGATGAAGCAGCGGAGAAGCTAAAACAAGTTCTACCGCACAAGCAAGAGCATCTACATTGGGGTACCCAGTTTTTGAACGTTCCCCGGTATGCAGCTCAAGCAATATTTCTATGGACCTTTGGAATCGCTGACACTGATTTGCCAATTCCAAAATAAGTTCATTTCGATCTACCGATTGGATACATGAAAAAAGCTGTAGAGCAGGCTTTACTTTATTCCGCTGAAGCTGACCTATACAATGCAGCTCCAGGTCCGGCATTTCAGGCAATGGAGTACCGAACTTCGTCTTTGCTTCTTGGACCCGGCTTTCTCCGAAAAGCCGAAGACCAGCACCGTACGCTTCTCCTATGGCTTCAAGACTCTGGAATTTACTTACCGCCATAAGCTGGATATCTTCCCGTTTTCGGCCAGATCGATCACAGGCTTTTTGAATCCGTTCTTCGACCCTTGCTATATTATCCTTTATAGACATATCAGTGATTCCACCTTACTTGCCAATCGAATAAAAGCATCAAGATCAAGTTCCTCTGCCCGCTGCTGACTGCGGAGTCCAGCCTGGGTAATGGCTGTTTCGACAAGGGATGAAAGATCTTTCCCTAAACTCGAATAACGACTAGAAAGAAAGGAAATCAGGTTATTTTTAAGGTTCTTTCTTCTGTTGGAAAATATGCTCCGTACCATCGACCGAAACAATGGGGTATCTGTCATCGGATTTCTATCTGTTCTGAGATCCATTAAAACTGCCTGAGAATCTACATTCGGTACAGGATAAAAGGAAGGCCCTTTTAACACCATAAGCGGTTTTATGGTATACGCAGAACTACAAAGTACGGTAAAGGATGAATAATCCTTGCTCCCCGATTTCGCAAGCATTCTTTGGGCTACCTCTTTCTGAATAGTCACCACAAGACGCTTAAAAAACCGCCCCTTCTCTATAAAATCGGCAAGCAGCGTGGCCGCAATATTATAGGGTAAATTTCCAAGAAAATAATTACAGAGCTTTCCCTCTGCTTGTTCTTTTGCTGCTTCACGGGGCCAGGTTTTAAGCACATCCCCCTCAATCAGGGTAAAGACTGAAGGAACTGGAATAAGCTCATACAAAGCCCGGACAAAGCCCCGATCAATTTCAAAGGCCTTTACGAGAGCGCCTTGGCGGATTAGTTCAACCGTCATAGAACCAAGACCAGGACCAACTTCCCAAACCACTGCACCAATAGGCAGCTCCAGGGCTTGGACGAGCCGTTTCCGTACATCACCGTTGATTAAAAAATTCTGACCAAATTTTTTTTGCATCCCCAGACCATGCTCATCTAAATATCGCCTGAGTGCAGAGGGAGCATCATAATCAAGTAAAGGATGAAATGGTTCGTTTTTCTTTTCCACGATAATGACCATACACAAAGAGGGCTGTCATAGCAATACTAAAAATCACAACAAGACTCCAATGTACTTGCTTTATCTCAAATGAGTAATCTGCAAACTTCCTCAACATTATAAGTTGAAACTTGTATATATAAGCTAGTACAACACCTATCAAGGCACTTATCATTGGCAAAAAGGAGAAGAAAACTAAAAACAGTATACTCCCCAGCATAAACAGGGAGACTATAAGTCCAAGTATTGATCCAGCTAAAATCCCTATAGGATACAGTACGCCAAAATAGGCTGTCACCAGAGGGGCTGTTACCGTAAAGGCTCCCAAGGAGGTAGCAAGAGCTCCAGCAAGTGGTAGAGGTACCCATCCCTTAAGCACATTAAGGATAGGTGGTCCCAACAATACAATACCTACCAGGGCACTATAGGAAAGTATCGCTGAAAGGCTAGCCATTCCCAAAGGGTCCAGGAAAAGCTGAATCAAAAACGACAGGGCAATCACTGATATAAAAGAAGTTGAAATTCCCTTAAAAAAACAAAACATCAGGAGCATATACATGATAAGAGAACGGATGAGAGAAGGCTGAAATCCAACAAGATTCACATAGAGAAAAAGAACGATAAGACTTACCACAGACGATGGTCGTACCCCCAAAGGCCTACGTAATAAAAAGGCTAGGAAAGCAGCGATGATACCTATATGCATACCTGAGAGGGCCAATACATGAGCACTTCCAGCACGATGGAATAACAAAGACACTTCCTGATCCAGATCATCCCGCACCCCTAAAAGCAATGCAATAGCGAATCCCGCCCACACCTGGTTTCGAAAGCTTTCCCACAAAGTTTTTCGGATAACAAATCGCATATACTCTAAGCCCTTAGGAGTATTTGCTTGTATAACCCTTTGAACATAAAAGGTCGGGACCGACAGATCGTCTCCTCCATCATGCTTACATGGTAGCAGTGAACCTTCCACAACAAGGCTGCTTCCCTGTCCAGCAAAACTGTGAAGTTGAGAGAGAGAATCAGAAACTATCAGATTGATGACACCCCGGGCAGATATTCTTTTACCAGTTGCGTCTTCGCAAAAATGTACGGTTCCCTGACCTGAAAGATTTCCCTTTGGTAAAAGACGAAAATCTGTTCTCATGGTGAGATGTATTTTTTGTATAGATTTAACAGGCATCGGAGATATAAAAAGGGCTTGTTTCTCCCGATATAAAGCAACAATGCCGATAGAGGATCCAACTGATACTACAAGAATAATCTTCACATAGTAAAAAATATTTCTCTGTACATCATGTGGCATCACAACCGCAAGGGCTTTTAAAAAACCTGTAAGGGTAACCACTACGATGAATACTATAAAAAATACATAACAAACCCTTGAAAGAGGGATGAGACCACTTATACCGCCATAAAACATAAGCCCAGCGCCACATGCTGTACTGACCCCAGATGAAATCCTATGCATAGGGTTCACCATTTTAAGCGGTTCATGGCTTCACGGGCTGTAGTCTGTATAGATTCTGGATAAGGCAAATATCCAATATATAAAAGATAGTCGAAGGCAATTTTATCCCCGATGTTTCCCAGAGCCTCAATAACAGTAGTTAATACTTCTTCATCAAATTTTTTCGTTCGCTCCATAGTAGTATTGATAAGCCCTAATTGCAATGAAAGCGCTTGGGCTGCTTCAGAGGTGCCCATGGCCCCAAGGCACTGAATAGCTTCGATAAATCTACTTTTTAATTCTGTTTCATTGGAATAATCAGTCTGAAGCCGATAAAAATGTTTAATAACTAAGGTGGTAGCCCGACTCCATCGATGTTCTGTTAATACCCGTATAGCAGCATAACGAAGTTCATCAAGAGACTGCTGGTCAGATTCTAAAGGCGCAATAAAGGAGAGAGAAATATCCAGAGCATTTTCTGCAATTTCACCTCTATCGGCAGGAGTAAAATCAGTATGCTCCATTGCAGCTTTAAAGGCTGCAAGTTTTTCTACAGGAGAATTCTTTCTAATCACATCGATAAGATACTTTTTAAAATCACCCTTTATGGAACCAAGCGCTTGCGCTGCAAGACGGGAATAGGTTTCTGGGTACCCTGCAATCATCGTTGAAAAGAGTACCGGAAACGACGAACCATCTCCTAGTTTCCCCAGAGTATTAATACAGGCAGAAAGAACCTGATAATCTGGTATAAGCCCCGTACGGTATACATTATTCTGGTTCGAAAGAAATTGATTTAAATTTTCAATAACTCTACCATCGCCCTTACCAAGCACAGCTAAAGCGTCCAATACAGCTACCCTCGTTTCGGTATCCCGATAGGCCATAAAAAGTCGCCATAGGGCATCCCGGTTCTGGGCTTCCCCAGCATGTAAAGCCGCCCTGGCAATAGTACTAGCCAACCGGATCATTTCAGGATCATCTTTAAGCACATCTGCATATTGTAATACAAAACTAAGTGTATAATCAAAAAATGAACCAAGATTATTTTTCATGTCCGTATCTTGTACTGCGTTTTCAATTATTTCTGGTTTTGTTGCTAGGGCTGTGCGAATAAATAGTTTCTGATAACTTTGTAATACCGTGTTTCCTGTTTGGGCAACAAGAAATGGAACAAATAAAAAAGAAAAAAGAGCAAGCATCAAGATACTCAAAGACAATTTATCGCACTTCATTGGTACCCTCCATTGATAGTACAGGAGTTTTTTCAGATTTGATTTCATCTTCATAAAAAAGATAATCAAAGGTATTATCAGGTTTCACACCAAACACCTCTGCTAATATCCGATTCCTTGTAGTAAGGGATAGAGGCACGGCTTCTACATGTAATAGGGAACGTTTTTTCTCTTCATCATAATCAACGGAACGAACAGTGCCATTCATTACTACCGGTTGATTATCAATTTCAAACTGTACCTTGACCCTAAGCCCCTCCACCCCTTTACCACCTATAGTAATTGCACAACCAGTATCAGAAAGATCCTCGATTATACAACGTAATCCCGGCTTTATCTCGATTTTTTCTGGCGCTTCCTCAATTGGAGGTAAATAAAGATATGCCGGCTTGTGGGTACGAGCGCGAATTGAACGACGTTTTTGTGTTCTAAAAAGCGAATCAGAATGGGCAATTTGAAGAACGATCATACCCCTCGCCATAGCTTCATCTAAGACATAACTGTCAAAAACATATCCCGCATCATCCTTCCGCCAAAAATAAATAGCAAGTCGTTTCCCTTTCCAGACGATATAGCCCTTTTGTGGTGGAATATTTGGCTTTTGTATTGTTAAAAATCGATCCGAATTGGCTACAACCTGAGATTTATATACACCCATTCCATCTATCAGTATCTTAATAGGCTGAGTTTCACCAATTGATCGAGAACTCGTAATTCCCTTTTTATACCGCGGATGCTCAAATTCGATTTTTTTTCGGTATTCGTATAATTTGGAGAGAAAATCTTGAGTTTCCTGATTTCGGCTTGCTCCGGTAACTTCTGCTTTTTTTATCAGCTCCCTGATACAACGGTCTAACTGCTTCTCTGACCAGAAAAGGGTAGTAGGATCTTCCAGTTCAGCACTGATAGCTAATTTCCGTAATAACTGCAGTTCTCCAAAGGAAAAGCCTGCATCCTTACCTTTTGCAAAAAACTCTAACCAGGAATACTTTTCCTTAGAATCAGATCTAAATGTAAGAAGAATGATGAGACTAATCGTTGCAATTATAATTAACATAAAATACAGCATCTTAGTATATTTCCCTCTGTCCGGCACTGCATAAGTTACGATGGTCTTTTACAAAAACCGTTCACCTTGTATAATAGAATATATCCTAGCTACGATAGCATGTCAAAAAGGAGCCCCCTATTTCTGCGTTAGTTGAAGCTTTTTTACTTTATTGGGCCTTTTTTTTACCAGGGATATCCCTTCCAAATCCCAATGCAACCTTTATACCCTATGATAAAATACGGGAATTGTCCCGGATATTTTTTTATGATCTCCCTGTTATTGCTTTACTTTGTTTCATATTATGGCGTGAAAATATAAGTATATTAACATCAAAATTAGCTATACAGGGACGAACTTTTTTTTGGAGTCTTATCAATTTTATGCTAATTCTCACCAGTGCACTTGGTATATCCTTAGTTGCCCAGTATCTTCTGCCTGCTTACCGGCCGCCGTTAATACAGGCACCACAAACGCTAGACGCATGGCTTATTATGCTGACAGGAAGTTTTGCTACGGCATACTTGGAAGAAGTATTTTTCCGATTATACTTGCTCCACCGTTTTGATACATCAGGAATCCCTCTTATAACAGGAAACCTACTGTCTATACTTCTTTTTTCCCTTTGCCATCTTTACGAGGGCCCACTGGGTGCCCTTAATGCAGCCATTGCCAGCATTTTCTTTACAGTTATTTACCGTAAAACAAGCTCTGTTCATAGCCCAGCCTGGGCGCATGGCTTGTATAATGTACTTGCTTTCTCATTTGGTATATAATCACAACCAGAAATTTCTTTTATTATCATTGACAGCTCTTTATTATATATTTATTATATATACTATAATATATATTAAGGAGTTCCAATGAGACATTATAGAACCACATTTTTTACCGTTTCATTGTTATTTTTTTTCCTATTGGCAGCAACCTTTGCCACTGAAGGTCCAAAATTGTCTGGCGCTAATGAATCTCATACCTGGAAAAAAGCACTGCAAGATATAGGCTTTACGGTGTTTCCCGAAGCCCAGACCTTGCCAGTACTTAATGTGCCCGGCTTGGATAGTAAATATATTAATATAAAGGACTTTTCAGGTTCCTATGTACTGCTTAATTTTTGGGCTACCTGGTGTCCCCCCTGCAAAGCAGAAATGCCCTCTATGGAAACCTTTTATAAAACCTTTAAAGATAAAAAACTAACTATTTTTGCCATCTCGACCGGGGAAAAACCAGACACGGTGAAAGCCTTCATTAAAGCAAACCCACATAGCTTTCCCATTGGGCTTGACGTCTCGGGTCAGCTTGGTGCCATATTTGCCAGCCGGGGTATACCGACAACCTATATCATCAATCCTGAAGGCAAGGCTATTGCTGGCACTATCGGTGGTAGGGACTGGATGGATAAGAAAACAGTAGAAGCCTTTGCAATACTCCTCTCCAGTAACAGGACAAACTAATGGCCTTCTTATTTGAAGCTATCACCGCCGCAGCTGCGGGGTTTCTCTCCTTCTTATCTCCCTGTGTTTTCCCGTTAATTCCATCCTACCTGGCCATGCTTTCGGGGACTTCAGTTAAAACCCTAAAAGAAAGTACCGGAGAAAAGGGATTTCAGGTTGATGAACAGCTGCGGCTTATTCGACGTACTGCACTGCTCCGCTCCATTGCTTTTTCGTTAGGCTTTACATTTGTTTTTGTAATTTTGGGACTTATCTTCTCCCAGGCTTCCGCCATGATCGGCGGTTCAGGCCGTACCTGGGCCCTTATTGCCGGCCTCGTGATTATCATCCTGGGTCTCGACACCATCTTCGATTTCATCAGTTTTCTCAGAATGGAAAAACGGATACAGATACAAAAACGGCCCCAGGGCTATGTTTCAGCCTTTCTTTTTGGTTCAGCCTTTGGAGCGGGCTGGAGTCCCTGCGTGGGCCCCATGCTGGCCTCAATCCTCTTTATGGCCGGTTCGGGCTCTCTTGTAAAAGCGGGTATACTCCTGACAATCTATTCGCTGGGCCTGGCGGTTCCCTTTATTGCAGCAAGCCTCTTCTTAGGCTCCCTTCAGGGCCTTATGCAGAAACTAAAGGAACACCTGGGAACGGTAAAACTCATCTCCGGCCTTATTTTAATCAGCATTGGACTCTATATGATGCTGGGGGATCTGCGCCAACTTTCCGCCCTCTTTACCCGTTGGGGATACACCCTGCAGAGCTCCGCAGAAGCCCAGCCCCAGTTGTTTCAGATGGGAACGGCGGTATTGTATGCATTGCTCGCGGTGATCATCCTTTTTGCAGGAAAACAGTCAGGGAAAGGGGCAAAAAACTCGCGCTTTATCCTAAAAGCAGTCCTGGCCGCGCTATTCGCCCTGCTTGCTGTCCTTGAACTTACCGGCACCATATCCACCATCCGCCTCATTTCCAGCTGGCTTATGTTTCAGGGGGTGTAAAAACGATTATGGGCCCTGGAAACTGTGCCCAAAAAATGTATCAATCAACAACCCCGCAGCAAGTTGCGGGGTTGTTGGTTGCTCAAAGAATTTTTATTGTATGCAGAAATACTTTCCTACCCAGGAGATCGGTAGAGGAGGCTCTCACTGCTTGAGTTCCCATACTCTTTCCACCTTATTTTTTCTTTAAATTGGTCTTGACAGTTGGGCTCACCATATCCATCTAACATTTGCTTAAGCAGTGAGCCGTAATTGGCGCTATTCTTGCCGAGGAGCGAAGCGACAAAAAGCAAGAATCGCGCCATAGCCGAGTCAGGTTGAAGCAGTTGTTAGCTTAATCTATTTCTTTTAGTCGTCGTATTCTATTTTTTTCTGGCCAGATTGCATCTTCAATTCTACTAGCAATAGATTTAACGCTAGTGTAGACAATTTTATATTTAATATTCTCTGTAGTTCCAAAATCTGAACTATGAAGGATTCCACCAGTCTTATCAAATATTATTTCTATTTCTTTTTTTTGTTCATTAATCTTTATATCTTTTAAAGAATATACTATAAACCCTCTTTCTCCAAACTCTGTGAGACTGACATAATAATAAGTATTTATACTCTTATCGAAAATAACTAAAGATGAATGGATGATATAATCTAGAACATAGAAGGTTGTTTTTTGTTTTGTTGCGTATTTAATTTGATAGATATTTATCATGTTCCCATTAAATAAAAGTTGACCTACTTTATTACTTTCTACATATACACTGTTTTCATTTTTTTTCTTGAGTTTATGATAGGCCTTTACAATTTCAAAATTGTCTACAACTAAATTAGAATCTTCTTGTATTTCAAGTTCTGTTCCCTTCTTAATGAAATAGCCTATTTGAGAATCCATAGAAACATCTTGATAACCTGTACAGTCTTCAATTGTAAAGTATGGAGAATCTTTATATTGTTTTGTGAAATTTATTGCATCGACTCTTACTCCAATATCTATAATAAATGGATATTTCGTAATAGATTTTTGTCCATTATTTTCAGGAATTATCTCTACGACTGCTTCATATTTTAAATACCTTTTTTCTAAGTAATCTGGATGAGATTCTGCTAAATATATTAGATTAAAAATATAATGTTCTGTACTAGAATAATATTGTTTATTAAGTTGATACGTTTGTGAATATACAAGTTTATTACTGTCTGAAATGGCAATAATATTTAATCGTTGTTTCCCTTTAATGCTAAAGTCTTGGTAATATTCAGGAATTGTCCAAAATATTTCATGACAACCATAAGGATCGCCATTAAGCATATTTAATATTTTTGCATTGGAAGGTCGTATTTCAATAATAGTTTTATCATTTAAATCTTGTGACATGAGACGAGTTGTGATGACAAAAAGCATAAAAAATTGTTCTCTTGATATCATGATTTACTATTCTACCTCCGCCCGAAGCGTCCTTCTAACATCTCCCCTATTATACCCCACCATAAGCGGTCCCGCAATTATTACTGGTAATTGCTACCGGCTATAAATCTTCTCTTTTAATCTTATATTTCATACGGATATAGGCTTATGGCAATACTTGAGTCAACAGGTCTGCGATTCTTCTGGCAGCCTTTTCTCCGGCGTACTGCTTAATCAATCCTTCCTTGGCTGTTCCAATAATTACTAGCTTTGTTATATTTTCTTTGGTTGACACTACATAAACTTCCACAAGAGCCGGATTGAGATTCCCTAGTCCCGACCCCACAATCGCACAGACCGCAGGTTTATTAGGATCAATTCTGCGGTCTTCAATTACCTTTCCTTCTGTGCTTAATATGGTAAAAGCTTTCTCTAATGCTGTCTCTGGGGGACTATGGGTCTCTATTGTGAGCTCAAAAATATTTTTAGGCAGTAATCCAGCTACCAGCCTGGCACCAAACCCTCCAAGCTTACCAATTTCACGAGAGAGGATTGTGTCTTTCTTTTGAGTCATATCTTCCTCTTAACAGTTGTGCGCTTTCAAGCCAAACCTTCCCCCAATTCCCCCCGCAACGATTACTGGCAATTTTGATTACTGCATAGTTTCTCATCCAAGATTTTTCTTTACAGTATTACAATCTCCTGCGGGAGTCTACCTGGAGGTAGGTGTAGCGTTTAAGGCCCGCTTCGTAATCTGCTAAGATCTTCATACCTTCGTTGGGTTTTACCACATCCTTTTTAATGGCCTGCTCCACCTGGGTTTTAATGGAACGGATGAGTTCCGCAATGGCATACTCATTTTCTTCCAAAACTTCCCGGATGGTATCCCCTTCGATAATTTCATCAATATACCATCCGGCTTCCTCGTCGCTGTCCAGGACGATGTGGGCCTCATCCATGCGGCCGAAGAGGTTATGCATATCCCCCAGGGTATCCTGGTATGCTCCAGTCAGGAATATACCCACGTAGTAGGGCTTGTCGTTCAAGTCATGGAGCCAGAGGTATTCCCGCTGGTCCTGGTCTTCCCCATCGCCGATAAAGGTGTCTACCTTACCATCCGAATCGCAGGTGATATCCGCAATGGTCCCCTTAATAGTAGGTTCTTCGTTAAGCCGGGTAAGGGGTGTCATGGGGAAGAGCTGGCCCAGGGCCCATGAATCCGGCAGGGAACGGAAGACGGAGAAGTTTAATAGGTACTGATCTTTAAGTCCTGCCACCAGTTCCTTCATTTCTTCGCTCATCCGCGCCTTGCCTTCATAATGGCGGCTGATTTCTGCTAAAATTTCCCAGGAAAGGGATTCCACGACTGCTCGGCTCTGTAAATCCAGGTACCCCAGATCAAAGAGGCTCATAGCCTGCTGGCGGTAAAACACCAGGTCGTGGAAAGCTTCATCGTAATGCCCCGCATCGACCGTTTCTTTGACCTCCAGAATGTCCCGGACTACCTTCGGGGCATTTTTAGGAACTACAAGATTTTTAATAGTATTGAGTTTGGCAATGCGTCCAAAGGCTTCTACAGCAATCATAGAATGATGGGCTACCAGGGCACGGCCGCTTTCTGACACGATGGTAGGATGTTCTACTTTTTCTTCATCGCAGATATCCATGATGCCATAAACAATTGTATTGGCGTATTCCCGCAGGCTGTAGTTGGCTGAAGAGGCAACCGTACTGCGGCTGCCATCGTAATCCACCCCAAGACCGCCCCCTACATCAATATATGAAATGGGACAGCCCATACGTACGAGCTTGGCGTAAAAGCGGGCACCTTCCCGAACACAACGGGTAATGACCTGAATGTCCGGGATTTGGCTTCCCACATGAAAATGCAGAAGGGTTACACATTCTTTGAGTCCTGCCTGTTCAAGCAGGTTCATCGCTTCCAGGAGGTCCACCGTAGAAAGGCCGAATTTAGCCGCTTCTCCCGATGAAGTTGCCCATTTACCGGAACTTCGGGTGGCGAGCTTGATGCGGATGCCAATATAGGGTTTTACGCCCATTTCCTTGGATAATTCGATGAGGCCCTTAATTTCTTCCAGCTTTTCAGCAACCACCACAACTTTTTTGCCAATCTTACATCCCATAAGGGCAAAACGGATAAACTCGTCGTCCTTGTAACCGTTACAGAGGAGCAGCCGGTTACCATTTTTATGAATGGAAAGGGCTAGAAGCAGTTCAGGTTTGCTCCCCGCTTCGATCCCGAGGCCATAGGCTTCACCGGCGTCCATGAGGGTTTCTACCACCTCACGCATCTGGTTTACCTTGACCGGATACACTCCCTGGTACTGGCCCTTGTAACCGGCTTCCTCAATAGCCTGAGCAAAGGCTTCATTAATCCGCTTTACCCGGTCCTGCAGAATATCCTGAAACCTGATATGGAGGGGAAGCCGCAGACCCCGCTTTTTGGCTTCTTCTATAACATCGATAATACGGATGCGGGCACCGTCTTTACAGGGTTCTACGGTAATACAGCCATCTTCATCGATATTGAAGTATCCGGAACCCCATTTTGAAACACCATAGAGTTTATTTGCGTCTTCCCTTGTCCAGGCCATCTAATTGCTTCCTTTGCTGCCGATGTGGGTATTTTTTCCATCGTAGGTAGCCAGTGCGGTATATACATCGGGACGCCGGTCCCGGAAAATGCCCCAGGCACTTCGGGTGCGACGAATCGCATCCAGATCAAAGGTGTGAACCAGAATGGTTTCGCTGGTGCGGTCCGCCGATGCAACGAGCTGGCCATGTTCATCGGCAATAAAGGAAGAACCATAAAAGGTGATGCTGGAATCTTCTATTTGCTCCTTGCCGACCCGGTTTGCCACAATGACAGGCACCAGATTCGCCCCCGCATGGCCCCGCTGAACGATACGCCAGTGTTCCATAGAATCGATGGATGCATCCTGGGGTTCTGAACCAATGGCGGTGGGATAAAAGAGCAGCTCCGCCCCTTCCAATACCATAGCCCGGGCAAGCTCAGGATACCACTGATCCCAGCAGATCCCCACGCCGATAGTTCCGTAGGCGGTGGCCCAGACCTTTACCCCCAGATCTCCCGGGTTAAAATAGAATTTTTCTTCATAGCCGGGACCATCCGGAATATGGCTTTTCCGGTACACACCCAAGACGGTGCCATCCGCATCGATGACCGCAATTGAATTGTAATGGGCCTTATTGGCCCGTTCAAAAAAGCTCACCGGAATTACGACGGACAATTCCTTCGCCACCTGCTGGAAGTGACGGATCGCCGGATTGTTTTCCGGTTCGGTGGCAAGATCAAAATACTCAGGCTTTTCTTTCTGGCAAAAATAGGGAGTTTCAAATAATTCCTGAAGCAAGATTATTTGGGCCCCTTTTGCTGCGGCTTGGCGAAGGAACTGGTCTGCCTTTGTAATATTTTCTTCCCTGTTCCATGAACAGGACATCTGCACTGCCCCTACGGTAACATTTCTCATGACTGCTCCTTGATACCCTTTGGAATCTGCTGGGTTATACAATGTACATTTCCACCACCCTTTATAATTTTCATCCCGTCGATGGGAACAATCTTCCTTTCCGGATACTGTTCTCGCAGTATCCCTAAGGCCCGATCATCGGCCTTTTTCATTTCCGCATCCCCATCTTTGCCAAACACCGGCACAATAAGTCCGCCGGAAACGGGATAAAAATTGATGTAACTCAGGGTAAGGCTTTCGCCCCTACAGGTACGCCGGGGCGGCTCTGGAATCGTAACAAATTCCAGTTTCCGGCCCCTTGCATCGCGACCTTCTTCCAGAATCGTCAGGTTTTTCTTGCTGTTTGGCATGTTAGGCGAATCAGGGTCCGCTGCAACCTGAATGAGTACCCGGCCGGGTTCAACAAAACAAGCCAGGTTATCCACATGACCATCGGTTTCATCCCCCCAAAGACCACGGTCCAACCAAATGACGGTCGAAACCGAAAGGTAGGACCTAAGATATGCTTCGATAGTTTCTTTGGAAAGTGAGGGATTTCTGTTTTTCGCCAGGAGACACTCTTCTGTGGTCAGCAGGGTTCCTTCTCCATCCACGTGGATGGAACCACCTTCGAGGATAAGAGGCGCATCATAACGGGGGAGACCGAGCTTTTCCAGAATACGGGGAGCTAGTTCATTATCCGCTTCATAGGGATGGTACTTTTTTCCCCAGGCATTGAATTGCCAATTAACACCTGCCCGCCGGCCATCCTTATGAACAAGGATTGTGGGACCATTATCCCGGACCCAGGAATCATCATGGGGAAAATCCCAGACTTCTACCGAGGCAGGAAGCCGTTTCCGGGCATCATCATAGGGAACATAACCCTTTGCATCTACCGAGGACCGGGCAATCATATAGAGCTGTTCAAATTCAGCGATAGCCCGGGCAACTTCCACATAGCCCTCCCGGGCTTCTTCTAAACCATCGAGCCAGGCTTCAATCCGGACAGGCCAAGACATAAGGGTTCCTTCCCGGGGAAACCATTCAGGAGGCATCCAGAAATCATCTTCACGGGGAGTTCGTAAAGTAGAGGTATTAATCGTTTTCACAAATTATGTTGTATAGCATTACAAGATGCCGTGCAAGTACTAAATAATAAGCACTAAATTTACCGATGCAGTACCTTTTCCCTGCCGTTCTTTAACAGCAGCCTCAAAATGAACACCCATATGTTCACAGGCTTCTCCAATAAATGATAAATAATACCATCCAAGCCCATCATCTCCATAGGGACCTGTTCCGTGTTCATAGAGCTCCTGTAAACTTCTTTCACCCAGCGAAATACGGCCCCGTTCATCAAACATCCGTTTGGTATCCTCAAAACTGCTGGACCCATCATACAAGCTCAGTTTCAGCCGGTATCGCCAGCGTCCCAGGGACCATCGTTTGGAAAGGGACCACACCATAATAGAAGCTAAACCATGGGGTAATTTAAGAATAAGTTCTTTTCGTTTATTAGGATTTTCAAGAATAGCACGAATTTCCGAAGGTTTTGTTTCTGGGCCCAGCAACTCGATTAAGGTGGAACGTTCGGCGGCACTCATCAACTCAAGGACCATAAGCGAAAGATAATCCGCCAGATCAACCCTTTCTAGAACAGAATGAATAATTTTTATAATATCCTGTTCAATTTTTTGCCGTTCCAAGGGGCTACTGCAAAGCAACACGAAATAGATGAGGGGATCAACCGTATCCAACAGCTCTTTTATAAAGTAAATAAGCCGTTTTCGTTCATCATCGGTTCTACGTTGGTCAATAAGCAGGCTTTTCATGATGGGCTCAGCAATTTCTTTTTTTATTACATCTATTGCATCAGAACGGCTTTTTAAGGCATTTTTCAGTTCAACTGGCGATACAGCATTTTGGGCATCCAAAGACTGATGTGGATGAGCCCGGTTCCATTTAGCTATTACCTCTGTCCGTACAGCCCGGTCAATAATTGTAGAATTAAAATAACCATACAACATGGAAAACACAACAAGCCGCGCCAGATCACCTATTTCGCCTTTCACAGAGCTTAAATCAGTAACTGGGAACTCAGCTTTGTCAACAAATCCCGCCAAAAGCAGCCGCTTAAGCCAGGGAATATCTACCATTTTTAACTTAAAACCATATCGAGTATCACCCTCGGGGGTCGTAAAAGAATGTAATCCCGTTGCTCTATTTTTAAAAAAGGAAGCACCCTCTTTCGTTAAAACTATTTTTGATTTTAAATCAATACAATGGGGTTTTTCTCCCATGGTATGCTGTGTAACAGCTTGTCCATTTGTCACTGTCGGTACCTCCGACCCTTTTTGTTGTGATACCATACTCTATTGTATCATGATCTGACGGATTGACAAGAGGGAAAAAATCGTTGCAAATATATGCAGAATTTTTGCATACCCATACATTTTGGAGGCCCTTCATGGCAGGCAACACCGCAACAAACAAAAAAATCACCATGACCAATCCGATCGTTGAAATAGATGGAGATGAAATGACCCGAGTGCTCTGGGCATTAGTTAAAGAAAAACTGATTCTTCCCTATGTGGATTTGAAAACTGAGTATTATGATCTTGGTCTTGAAAACCGGGATGCCACCGATGACCAGGTAACCCATGATGCGGCCAAGGCTATTCTGAAACATAAGGTTGGAGTTAAATGTGCTACCATAACCAGCAATAATGCCCGTAAAATTGAATACAATTTGAAACATCTACACCCCAGTCCCAATGCAACTATCCGGGCTATTCTGGACGGGACTGTGTTCCGGAAACCCATTATTGTAAAATCCATACAGCCCACAGTGTCTACCTGGAAGAAGCCCATTGTGATCGCCCGTCATGCCTACGGGGATGTTTATAAAAATGCAGAACTAGCCATTCCCGGCCCAGGGACTGTAGAACTGGTCTATAAAGGTACCGATGGTACAGAACAGAAAATTCTTGTATCAGAAATGAAAGGACCTGGTGTGGTTCAGGGAATGCACAACCTGGATGATTCTATTGCCAGTTTTGCCCGAGCTTGTTTTCTCTATGCTTTGGATGAAAAACTGGATCTCTGGTTTGCGACCAAGGATACCATTTCTAAAATTTACGATGGACGCTTTAAAGAACTATTCCAGCATATTTACGACAGAGAATTTAAGGCTGCCTTTGAGAATGCAGGAATTCACTATTTTTATACCCTTATCGACGATGCGGTTGCCCGGGTAGTAAAAAGCGAGGGCGGCTTCCTCTGGGCATGTAAAAATTATGATGGGGATGTGATGAGTGATATGATTGCCAGTGCCTCCGGCAGCCTGGCCATGATGACCAGCGTCCTTGTATCACCCAATGGAGCATTTGAATATGAGGCAGCCCATGGAACCGTACAGCAGCATTATTACCGCTGGAAACGGGGTGAAAAAACGAGCACCAATCCGGTAGCCCTCATCTTTGCCTGGACAGGAGCCCTGGCAAAACGGGCCGATTTGGACAATAACGGTGCTTTGCAAGCTTTTGCAAAACAGCTTGAAGCGGCTACTCTTAACACCATTGAGTCGGGAGAAATGACAGGTGATCTTGCACGGCTTGCGAACCCTACACCTCAAAAAACTCTGGACTCTTGGGAATTTATTGAGGCTATAGCAAAACGTCTAGAAAGAGATTAAACAAAGCGCTACAAAGGATCCTGCCTATAAGACTGTCCAACTTATACCCTGTTTAAACAGGGTATAATCAATCTGCAAAGGACTCACTAAAAACTAAGCATGGACAGCTTTGTTTTATCCTCAATTTATCGATATTTCTTGACTAATATGCCCTTTTCCCCTTATGGTACTATAATACACAGGAAAGGAATAGATTATGGCTAAACAAAAAATCCCTGCAACACCCTCCATACGCCGCCTACCATCTTATCTTCACATAATCCGCCAAGCAGAAAAAGAAGGGGACGAGTATATTTCAGGAACCGTTATTGCCAATGAACTCAATCTTGAACCTATTCAAGTACGCAAGGATTTAGCTATTACGGGGATTATTGGAAAACCTAAAAAAGGCTACCCAGTGCATGCCCTGATTACTGCTATTGAACACTTTTTAGGCTGGGATTCAATCAGGGATGCGGTACTCGTTGGAGTTGGCAACCTGGGTTCCGCACTCATGGGCTACCAAGAATTTCAGTTTCATGGCCTCAATATTGTAGCTGCCTTTGATAAGGATCCCAAAAAGATTGGTTCTACAGTTCATGGTGTACCGATACTACCCCTCGATACTATGGAACTACAGGTTCGGAATCTTGGAGTCCGAATGGCAATCCTTACGGTACCATCCGTTGCAGCCCAGGAGACTACCGATTTATTAATTAAAGCCGGTATTACTGCTATTTGGAATTTTACTAATGTGAAACTCAAGGTTCCTGATAACGTTGTGGTACAAAAGGAAGACCTCTCTTCCGGATATGCCATGCTCTGTGTGATGATTCAAGCTAAAAAATTAGAGGGTCGATAAATCGGTTGTTTACAATACAGAAAGAAAAAACTAATTACCAAGCAGAACTATTACGCAACCGGCTTACGAAACGATACAAACATCTTCGGAAATGGGCGAAACGGGTTGGAGTAGATGCATACCGGCTCTATGACCGGGACATTCCTGAAATTCCTTTACTCATTGATCTTTATGGTGATGCTGTTTCGGGGGCATTGTATGAGCGTCCCTACGAGAAGGATCAGCAGGAAGAAGCTGTCTGGCTTTCGATTATGAAACATGTTATTGCAGAAACCCTTGAGCTTTCCATTGATCAGATTTTCATCAAAGAGCGCAAACGTCTTCGAAATCGGGCTGAAGGCCCTGCCCAATACCAGAAAATCGACTCAAAAACAGTAATTCGACAGGTACACGAAGGCGGACTTACCTTTCAAGTAAATCTTTCGGATTATCTTGATACGGGTCTCTTTCTCGATCACCGTTTAAGCAGGGCTTACATCCGTAACGAATCGAAAGGACGGCGGGTCCTTAATCTATTCTGCTACACCGGTTCCTTTTCAGTATATGCCGCCAGTGGGGGAGCAAGTCAGGTAGATTCGGTCGATTTATCGAACACCTACCTCGACTGGGCTCACATAAATTTCAAGCTTAATGGCTTTGCAAGCGATCATATAGCTCCAGAGGATTATGTAAAAGGCCCACAGCAAAGAGGAAAAAATCTGCTGATTCGGGCGGACGTTCTTCGATTTTTACAGGAAGCGGTAAAACGGAAACTTCATTGGGACCTCATTGTTTTAGATCCTCCAACTTTTTCAAATTCAAAAAAGATGGCCGACATTTTGGACATCCGCAGGGATTATAAGGAACTCATTGACCTCTGTTTAACCGTGTTGAATCCCCAAGGGCTGCTTCTGTTTTCAACCAATGCTCGATCCTTTCATTTTGATTCAGAGTATTTTGTTTCTACCTATCAGAGAATTGTCATAAAGGACATCACCAGAACTACGGTTGATGAAGATTTTCGGGATAAGAAGGTTCGACTATGCTATACTCTCGAAAAGTAATGTATCTTTTTCTTGCTGGAATCCTTACTAGCTGCTTGGGTCTTATTGTAGCTTGTACAAGTTTGTCTCAGAAAGGAATAAGCATAACTCAAGGCAACGGTAAACCAACAGCACAATTTACCCAATCAAAACAACAGGAAACAAAACATAAGAAAATTGATCCAGGACTTTCAGACCCTGCTTTTAAAAAATTGAATACAGAGGTTCTTGCTTATCTCAATACCCTTGCAGAAGCATTCTCTAGCAAAAACAAGTCTTTGTTACTTGCTCAAGCAGAACCTTACTATCAGAAGACCTACGAAAACCTCTATCCTGTCAATGAATATCTTGCCATGCTGTACCGTATTGGTCCTTACAGTACGGAAACCCCCTTTGGTTTCACCAAGCGCCCTGCCCTCAATATAAATGAAATAACCGGCATAACCTATACTGGTTGGGATGAACTGGGTCCCGTTTTGGAAGTCCGGGGAAAGATTTTTTTTCAAAATGGAAAAGCTGAACCCTGCAGAATTATACTGCTGTGGCGACTCGGAGAAATTAAAATTAAGGGCTTTGAACCATAAACTTTAATAGTCCAGCCGTCCTCAGACTCGACCGGCCACACACAAAAAAAGGCTGTCCAGCACCGGTGCTGGACAGCCTTGCTCTGGCATTTATTCTTTAATGTTGAACTTCTTCCGGAACCGTTCGATACGTCCGGCTGTATCAACCAGCTTCTGTTTGCCCGTAAAGAAAGGATGGCATGCAGAGCAAATTTCCACATGAATATCCTTTACTGTAGAGCGAGTTTCAATGACGTTGCCACAAGCACAGGTGATTTTTGTCAACTCATACTTGGGGTGGATACCCTCTTTCATCTATGTTTCCTCCAAAAAAAATGCTAATCCATTGCTGCGGTGCCTGTATTCATAGACCGCAGGAACGCTTCATTATTCTTACTTTTCTTCATCCTGTCAATAAGGAGCTCGATAATTTCTATGTCATCCATGGGGTTAATTACCTTACGGAGTACCCAAATTTTCTGAAGTTCTTCTTCCGTTAGGAGTAGCTCTTCTTTTCTGGTACCTGATTTTTTAATATTGATGGCAGGAAAGAGCCGCCGGTCAGAAATGCGCCGGTCCAGGTTAATTTCCATATTACCGGTACCTTTAAATTCTTCGAAAATGACCTCATCCATACGGCTGCCGGTTTCAACCAGGGCGGTGGAAATAATGGTAAGGCTTCCACCTTCCTCAATGTTCCTGGCTGCACCAAAGAACCGTTTTGGCTTGTGAAGGGCGTTGGAATCCACACCACCGGAAAGTATCTTTCCCGATGTTGGCACGGTCTGGTTATAGGCTCGAGCAAGGCGGGTAATGGAGTCTAGGAGTATGACTACATCTTTTTTATGCTCCACCAGACGTTTTGCCTTTTCAAGAACCATTTCAGCCACCTGAACATGTCGGGTAGCCTGTTCATCAAAGGTAGAGGAAATAACCTCGGCCCGAACGGTTCGTTCCATATCGGTTACTTCCTCAGGCCGTTCATCAATTAAAAGAACAATGAGATATACCTCAGGGTGATTCCGGGTAATTGCATTGGCAATCTTCTGCATCATAATGGTCTTACCGGTCCGAGGCGGTGCTACAATCAGAGCTCGCTGGCCCTTACCGATCGGACAGAACAGATTTATAATCCGGGTTGATATTTCTTCAGTGGTAGTTTCCAGGTTCAGCTTTTCGTTTGGATACAGAGGGGTCAGGTTATCAAAGGGTATACGGCTTTGAGCAACTGCGGGATCATCATAGTTTACCGTTTCGACCCGCAGCATAGCAAAGAACCGCTCCCCTTCCTTAGGACTCCGGATCTGACCAAAAACAGTATCACCAGTTTTTAAGGCAAAAAGCCGAATCTGGCTTGGACTAATATAAATATCATCAGGACCAGGAAGGTAGGAATTCTGGGGACTTCTCAGGAAGCCATATCCATCGGGAAGTATTTCCAGAGAACCATAAGCATAAATAATACCGCCCCGCTCCGTATGTGCTTTCAGAATAGAAAAAATAATTTCCTGCTTCTTCAGGGTGACCATATCTTCATGGGAAATACCATAAAAATTGGCCAGTTCCCGAAGATCCTTCATGTTAAGCCGGGTAAGTTCATTTATAGACAGCCGGGGTTTCCCATTATCCTGATCATTTCGAGGTTCAGGACGACCATAAATATCGGGCATTACAACAGTAGGCCGGCCCAAGGGTGGTAACACTGTTTCGGACCGTTGACCCGTTCCATCCTGAATCCCATGTCCTCCAGAGTGGCTGCGATCA
This sequence comes from Gracilinema caldarium DSM 7334, assembly GCF_000219725.1. Taxonomy (GTDB): domain Bacteria; phylum Spirochaetota; class Spirochaetia; order Treponematales; family Breznakiellaceae; genus Gracilinema; species Gracilinema caldarium. The sequence continues at coordinate 1,802,302 of NC_015732.1, forward strand.
AAGGGTCTGCGACCTCTTGGTCTCATACCTGTGTGGGATTGAGGCGTTGAGAGTTCTGAATCACTTTGTTGAGGCTCGTTAGTATCTGTGGTTTGTGTAACTTCTAATTGGACAGGAACATCTGTAGTGTCCCTGGAAGATGGCTCAGACACTTCAGACTTACGCCTGGAACGGGTCCGTATCACAACGGTTTTTTCTGCAGGTTCATTTTGTACTTCACTGGAGGTGGTTTCACCGTCTTCACTAGTTTCACCAGTTTCATTATTTTGATGATTTTCAGAATTCTCGCTGTCTTCCGTTTCGATCATTGCCTGTAAGGGAGCTGCTTCTTTCTGACTGGGCACTAGATCAAATTCGACTTGATTAACTTGACCTGCTTCCATAGGTTCTTCGGTTGCCACAGTTCTCCGTTTTCTGATGATTGCCATTAATGTTCTCCGTTATTTCGAATACCGCGTCTACGTAAAGTTGTAGAACGGGAAATAGAGTTAATTTTGATAGATAAAGTTGAAAAGCCAAAAATTAAATCCTGTAAGATTATGTATTTAGTTTGGAAGGCGTATAAATACTATAATAACACTTTTACAGTCTGTCAAGAACCAAGGATTTGCAGTATCATTTCCAATGCCTTCTTTGTTCCCTGTTTTCGTATTCTCTGTCGACTCCCCCTTACATGATATTCTGTGCTCACCGGTTCCATTCCACGTTTTACGACACTAATCCAAAGGGTTCCAACTGGAATTCCTGTTTCATCAGATTCAGGACCGGCAATTCCAGTTATTGCCAGGGCAATATCAGCGGTACTATGCTGTAACGCTCCTATCGCCATGGCTTCAGCAATAGGTTTGCTTACCGGTCCAAATTGTTTAATGGCATTTTCATCAATATTCAGCATTTTTTGCTTCGCAGCATTCTGATAACAAACAAAACTTCCCCATAACACTGACGAAATACCAGGAATAGCTCCTAATGTGGCTGCTATAAGTCCGACAGTACAGGATTCTACACAGACTAATGTTAACTTGTTATTTTGTAGTGCTTCGAATACTTTGAACGCAATAGTACTTGTCATTGTAAAGAAATTGATCGCCTTAATTCAGCTTTTATTTCTTCAGTGGGCCGTGAGAATATTTCTATATAGTCTTCCTTATCGGTCATACTACATCGGCCTTCAAACATCACACCATCGGCAATTCTTAATCGGTTTGCAGTTACATCTCCTTGAACTACCGATCCTGGAAGCATATCAACCTTATCCACAGCGATAATCTCTCCACGAACAGTCCCCTCAACAATAAGGGATACTACAGAAAGATGATCGACCTCTACCACAGCATCCTTATCCACTATAAGGGACCCCTGACCTTCAATGGTACCTTTAAAAACACCTTTAATACAAAGGGTATCTTTAAACCTCAGATACCCTGAATACCGTGTTTCCTTACCAAAGGTCGTTACAGGATTATCGAGACCATTATCAGCGCTAGAAACCTTACGTTTCACATCGTTCTTAGTTGTGTTTTTAACCATGTATCATTTCACCTATTTCGTTGTCATAACAAATACACCATCCCAATCTTCAGGGGGTGGATTATCTATATAATGTTTGCACCGTAAATAATAAACCTTGGAAGGACCATCATTAGGATCGACACGCAACGCATCGGAAAAAAATTGCAGGGCCTTGGAAAAATCCATCAATTTATAATACCGTCTCCCCTCTGCAAAAAGCTCCAAGACCTTCTTTTTTTCTTCAGAAATCATGGTCCCTCCCCATTGGTTATTCCTGATGCAGACTCTTCCTGAACTGATGTTGGAGAGTCTTAAGTTCAATTTCATGCTGTTTAATTTTTTCTTTTTCTTTTTCTACTTGTGCTATCTTAGCATCCAATTCCGCCAGTTGATGTTTAAGAGAATCAGAACTTGAACGAATAACTTCAAGCATTTTTTTAATCTTATCAGAATCCGGAACCTGTCCTTCTGCGAACTGTATCTGCTGAGCTGCGGTTTCTATTCCCTTCACGGATGCAGCACAAGCCTCAAGCAAACGCTTCAATTCACGATTAAGTTCCTCGCTTAACACAAGTTGCCGTTCCCGAGTCGCAATCTGGGAAAAGAGTTCCCGATTCCGTAAAACCGCACGAATTCTAGCTAGTACTTCAGAAAAGTTATAGGGTTTAGTTATATAATCATCCACACCGAGTTCAAACCCCTCTACTTTATCCTTTACATCATCCATAGCTGAAAACATGATGATAGGTATTTCTTTATAAGCCTGATAATCAGGAGTATTTTTTAAGGTTTTAGTAACCTCCCATCCTGACATTTTGGGCATGATATTATCGAGAATGATGAGGTCTGGAGTGCATTTTCGTACCTTCTCCAGGGCTTCCAGGCCATTTTCTGCCTTTTCGACATGGAAACCAAGTTTTGAAAGCATCACATCAAAAAATTCGAGGTTAATCTGTTCATCGTCAACAATTAATATTTTCTTTCGTGCATCCATTAAGTTGTTCCATCCTTTAATATTATCTCATATTGTCCTATGACAGGCCCGTATTGTCAATCTTATGATACCAATAATCATGCAGATCACCGCTAGTACGACAAAGAGCTGAGCAAGAATATCCCCATACTTTGTATACCAGGTGCTTACGGAAAGTAAAGGGACATCCACAGTTAGTTGAGTCTCAGTAAAAGCAGGAGCCATTGCAAGTATCCTTCCATTTGGATCGATAGCACAGGTTTGGCCGGAAGCGGTCGACCTGACCACCGAACGTCGGTTTTCAATTGCACGGAAAACGGCCATTGTGGCATGTTGCATTTGAGCTGGCAAACTTTTCGACCAGGCGTCGTTGGTAAGATTAACAATAAGTTGAGCGCCGTGATTCACAAAGCGCCGTGAAATATATCCAAAGGTATCTTCGAAACAAATCGGTGTTGAAAATGTAATTCCATTACTCTCAAATACTGTTATTTCGGTTCCCTTTTTCCAAAAATGGGTATCCGCATTGCGAAGGGCTTCATACACTAGGGGAAGCTGTTTTTTGTAAGGAAAATGCTCGGTAAAAGGAACAAGATGCATTTTCCGATATACCGCTTGTTCTTCTCCCTTATGAAAAAGTAATACCGCATTGTAATCTACCCGATCCCAGATGCCATCTTCGGTTATTTCTTTTCGAGCATCGTCATTTCCAATAACATAGGGGATATCTTGGGTAGCAAGAAAATCCAGTAAATCCTTCACCAGTTCATAGGATTCTGGGTCGTCCCTATAGGTCTTATGCCAATAAATCCGCGGAACAAAGGCTGTTTCAGACCAGACGACAAAATCAGGTTTCTTTTCCTGGCTCACCGCTTCGAGGGAGAGCCGTTTCAGGTTATTAAAATTCTGCCTATATGCCGCTATACCCCCTCGCCATGGATCCGAATTGTGCTGTATCAGGGCAAGACGAGCAACCGGGGCTTCCTTGTATGAAACCTGAGCGTTATAACCATACATGAGGCTTATAAAAAGAGCTATTATCCAGAGAGAAAGGGTTAACCATTCTTGTTTTACAAATTGCATGATAGATTTCTCACTACTACTCTTTAGAAACACCAGTAATCTTGCTACATAGGCCGAAGGAAATACAACTAAGGCTGAAACAGCCCAGACCCCGAAAAGAGATGCTATTTGAATAAGTGGAATCATTGCCCATTGGGAATATCCGGTAATACCATAGGAATACCCTAGAAACCCCTGAGTTCGCAGATATTCATAGGCTAACCAGAGAAGCCATTGTACAAGATAATATTTCTGAGGGAATGACTTTTCAGAAAGTTTAAGCAAGGGAAACAATAGTGCAAAATAGGTAAGATAGATACAACCAACAATGAGACCAGCCAGAGGATGAAATACACTAAGCCAATAATTAAATAAACCATAGGCAGTGTATCCATATAAGGCACCCCATATAAAAGAAGCACCCAAACTTATTCTGGAAATAAGATAAAAAACTGGAGCATAGGAAACCCATGCCAGAAAAGGAATACCTTGAGCTGTTAAAAGATTAGGAAAAGAAAGAGCAAATAGGACCGCTGCTAAAAGGATTAATACTATATTAAAAAAATTATTTTTAATTAACTGCCGTTTTACAGACGGCATCATGTATCATCTCCGCCGACCCCTGACCCGGCATTGAGTGTCGTAATATTCCATACACCCTTTTTTAATTCCTTTCCAGGACGAAAAGCGGCCACACCATGAGAAGAAACAGATACAGTGGCACCGGTCTTCGGGTTTCGGGCTTTTTGACGTCCCTTCCGGAGTCGAATCTCAAAGGTACCAAAGCCCCGCAGTTCTACAACCTGTCCATCCATAAGACCCTGCTTAATAACTTCAAGCACTGAGTCGATGACCCCATGGATATCTTTTTTATCCATGCCAGTTTTTTGATACACTGAATCAATGATGTCCGCTTTGGTAAGCTTAGATCCGGCCATCTTTCCCCCAGGTCATCAGAAAATTTGAGTTGCTCCCTATAAGGGAGCAACGAACGACATGAACAGCAGCTATGCAGATTTTGAATTGTTTAAAAGGATCTGCATGCGAGACTTTTTGCGAGCCGCAGCTTTCTTATTGATGATACCCTTCTGGGCAGCGCTGTCAAGCTTCTTAATCATTTCTTTAAAGGATGCCTCAGCTTCGACAGTATCCTTTTTCTGAACTGCGGTTACAAATTTCTTTACACTAGTACGAACAGCGCTTTTTACCGCCTTATTGCGAAGTCTGCGCTCTTCACTTTGCCGATGCCTTTTTTCGGCAGAAGACTGCTTTGTTGCCAAAGGAAAACCCCCACTCATCTACTATTGATTACCTGATAACCTATCAAATAAGTTCAGTTCTGTCAATGAAAAAGCCCCGCAATCGGGGCCCTCTGTTACGGCGTTCGGTCCGATGCTTATTTAAAATCGGAGGGGCGCCGCTCTACCCGCTTACACTTTTCACATTCGGCAACATTTTTAATTTTGCCGTTTTCAAAAAGGGTCTTCATTTTTATTTCGCCACCGCAGGAGCAGAAAAACTTCTGGGTTGCACTGGTCGTACGAGCGTTCTTACTGGCCTGAGCCATGGGTCCTTCTCCTTGCCGGAAAAACCGGCGATTCGCATGCTATATATAAGTATCCCTCAAGGGTCCTTTATTTGCTCAAAATAAGATACAATAGAGCGCAAGACTCTGTCAACCATTGATGGACCTTGTGTATAAATTAAAAATAGTTTAATCTGATAGTCATTCATTTCATACGTTTCTATAAATTGATTTTTTTAGAAGTTTTCTTAAGAAAGAGGTTGTATATGCGAATAACAACTCGAGGTAGATACGCCCTTCGGGCAACATTGGCCTTAGCACGGCTCAGTATGGATGGCTCACCGGTTTCAATCAGTCGATTATCAGAGAAAGAACAAATTTCCTCGGTATTTCTTGAACAGATATTCTTTAAATTACGAAAAGCAGGGATTGTAGAATCGATTCGTGGACCAGGTGGTGGGTTTAAAATCTCACAACCTCTCGACCAAATTACTATTAAAAATGTACTGGATGCGGCTGGCGAAGGGCTTGTTCTGTCTCCTTGCGGAAATATAAAAAAAAGTTGCAGCCATCTCAATGATTGTATTTCCTATGCCATTTGGGCAGAAGCAACAGAATTAGTAAATAATTTCTTTTCTAGTATGACCTTAGGATCTATTATAAAAAAGTATAGCGCCCAGTTTGACAACAATATTGCCTCATGTAAGGACTGATATAAAGGGGAAATCGATGAAAAAAAACAAGAGTGATGAACGGGCTTATAAAAAAATAGTAGATGTTCTTAAATCACAGAGGCAGGGGATAACCATAGCAGATATTACCGCCAAAACAGCGTTACCTCTAGAAACAGTTAAAGAACTTGTCGTCATTGCATCCGATGAATTTTCAGGCCGGTTACAGGTAACCGAATCGGGTGAAATCCTCTATTCCTTCCCTCGAGGGTTTCAGAGCAAATACCGTGGACCGATGGTCGCTTTTAAAAAACTAGTAAAAGCTCTTAAAAAGGGTGCCAAAACCGTTGGAACCTGGCTTTTTAAAACCTGGATTATGCTCATGCTCGTGGGTTATTTCATCTTATTTATGGCTATTGCATTGGTAGCCCTTCTTGCAAGTACGGTGATCTCCGTATCAGGTTCAAGCGATAACCGCTCAAACTCCCGCCGTAATGATGGCATCGGCAGTTTTTATGCGGTCAGCTATATCCTGGATCTCATCATCCGTATCTGGTTCTACTCAGAAGTTTCCAAATCGATAGACCGATCGGTGTATGGTTATAATTATCGGGCGGCGAAACCCAAGGGACGGCCCCTGCACCATGCGGTGTTTTCCTTCGTCTTTGGGGATGGGGATCCGAATGCAGATTGGGAAGAGCGGGAACGGAAGGCAGTTATTTCTTATATTCAGGCTAATAAGGGTATCATTAGCCTGCCTGAATTTATGATCCTTACCGGCGCTGCTCCCCAGGATGCTGAGCAGAAAATAAGCCGCTATTGTGTTGAATTTGGCGGGATGCCCGAGGCCAGCGAAGATGGTACGGTTTTATATCGATTTGAAGCCCTCCTGCTCCGCTCTGATACTCAGGACAGATCCTTTGCAGGCCTATCAGCCCCAATAAAACGGCTCCAGGTGTTTTCTAAAAACAGCAAAAAAATGAATTCCTGGTTTGCAATTATCAACGGAGTAAACCTGGTTTTTGGATCCTATTTTCTCTATTTTGCCAGCACCCTGGGACCGATTGTTTCCAATACCCAGGTGCGGGGATCCAGTTATCTCTATGCCATCGCTTTCATTCTGTTCAGCGGTTTTTTTAATAATCCACTTGGGGCCATCACGATTATACTGGGTTTCGTACCTGTTTCCTTTGCAGTGCTCTTTTATCTGATTCCAGCTGTACGGTACTATAACTTACGTAAAACAAATGAACAGATAAAACTTGAAAACCTGCGAAAAACCCTCTATCAACAGGTCTGGGAACATCCCCAGTTGGTTCATTTGGAAGATGTACATCCCGCCGCAGAGGAATATCGGCCCAAGGATTTTAAAACCAAAACAGAACTGCTTATTAAAGAACTGGGAACCTACAGTATTCCTGAAGTTAAGCTTGCCGATGATGGATCTACCATCTATTCGTTCCCAGAATTAGAACGGGAAAAACTGGTTATTTACAAAATCCGTTCTTCCGTGGATGCAAGCCAGTTTAAACTGGGGAACACTATTTTTGACAGCCACAGCACTACCTGAGATGCAGGACGGGATCGCTGAGAGTACCTCTGAATACACCACAGTAGGGCACCCTAAGGTATGATTGGTAACGGACTTGCTCCAGGACGCTGAAGCATCCTCAGCGGTTTTGCAGAAAGGTTTCTGTTTTTTCTAAAATTAAATCAAAGTCTCCAAAAGCCTGCCGGGTTTCCGGCAGGGATCGGATAAATAAACTGCCATAACGCTTTTTTAATATGCGTCCATCGAGAATCGCAACCACCCCATGATCGGAGGAAGTACGCATCAGTCGGCCAAAGCCCTGTTTCAGTTTCATCACCGCTTCGGGCAGGGACAACTCCATAAAGGCACTGCGCCCTTCCCTTTCAAGGGCTTCACAGCGGGCTTCATATACCGGGTCGCTGGGAATACGGAAGGGGAGCCGGCAGAGAATAACCAGCCGTAAGGTGTTTCCCGGGGCATCTACCCCTTCCCAGAATGAATCGGTTGCAAAGAGCACACTGCTTTCATCCTGCAGAAAATCTTGCAGGAGCCTTGACCGGTCCTGGTCACCCTGTTTAAGACAGCGGATTCCAAGTCCCTGGAGTTCCTCCCGCGCATATTCATAGGCCTGTTTGAGGGCTGTATACGATGTAAAAAGAACCAGGGCTGATCCGCCTGAGGCGGCAATAAGCCGGCTCACCGCTGTATTAACGAAAGCATCATATCCTGCTTCATCGGGCAGGGGACTGTCGGTAGGTGCGGCCAGAAGCACCGCCCTGTCATAGGGAAAGGGAGAGGGAAATATGCCGCTTAACACGTTTCGGTCCGTCTCAAACTCCAGCCCCACCCTTCGCTTCCAGTAATCGAAACGGTTATCGATGGTAAGGGTGGCCGAAACACAAATAATGGTCTTAAACTGGCTCCACAGTGCTTCCTGAAGGGATGTAGCAATAACAATAGGTGTTATAGAAAAACGGGCAAACCCATCATTGCGGCGGCCATTCATCAACTCAATATAAAAAACCGATTCGCCCTTCTCTTCAAATTCGATAAAGGAGCCCGCGATGCTTCCGATTTGCTCAATTCTCCTGATGATTGCCTTGAGTTCCCAGATCAGGGGGTCATCCTGAAGGTCCTCATGCAAGGTTTCCAGAGCATTATGCAAGGTTCCGCAGAGCTTAGAGATGGACTGCCGCAGTTCCCTCATGGCAGGGAGTAATTGGGCACTTACAAGCTGTTTCTTTTCAGAGGTAAGGCGAAACACCCCTTCAGTACCCAGCAGCGTCTGGGCGGCCATATCAAGCTGATCCATGGATGCTTTGACGGTTTGTATCGCCCCATCGATGGTTTCCAGGAATTGGTCCGTATCGAGGAAGGAGGCGAGGCGAACTGCGAGACCATAGCTTTGCATCCGTTTTTTACGGTAGAGCCGGTTCATAAGGCGCATCAGGCTCATACGGCTGAAGGTTTCTGAAAAGAAGGATGTGGCCGAATGTTCCATGGTGTGGGCTTCGTCCACAATAATCCGCTGATAGGGAGGCAGGACCACGGTCTGCTCATAGCCCGCCCCATCACTTCGGGCAGAGAGGTCTGCAAAGAGCAGGTGATGGTTCACCACCAGAATCTGGGCATCGGCGGCTTCCCGTTTCAGGGCCTGGACAAAACAGCGTTCCCGTTCGGGGCAATGCATGGCAAGACAAAGGTCCGGTTCAGAACAGATACGGGACCAGAGGGTCTCGTCGGGCACAAAGGGTAATTCGGACTTACTGCCTGTGCTGGTGGTTTCTGACCAGCGAACTATGGCCTCGAGCTGTTCGGCCTGCTGTTCCAGGTCCAGATCCCCCTCATGGAGGGCATCCTGAAGACGCCGAAAGCAGAGATAGTTGGACCGGCCTTTAATAAGAACGGCTTTTACCGGCTTTTTGAGTATCCCTGCAACCAGCGGAATATCCTTTTCATAGAGCTGCTGCTGAAGGGTTATGGTGGCAGTGGAAATAAGGACCCGTTCCTTATTTAATATGGCATAGGCCATGGCCGGCAGTAAGTAGGCAAAGGACTTTCCTACCCCGGTGCCTGCTTCAGCACAGACAATAGCATCAGTATTAAAACCTTTTATAATAAGCCGCATCAGGTCGAGCTGGCTTGGCCGGCTTTCATATTTGGAGAGACGATTTGCTATTGCGCCGCCGGGTTCAAGGGCGGATACCAGCTTATCCTCATCGAGGATTTTCTTTTCCTTCTTTGGGATTGGTTCTGCAACCACATAGAGCCGGCTTACCTCATTATTCACGATAAAAGAGCCTAGGCCGGCCTCTGCGGCCCTGGAAGCAATGGCTAAATCATTATCGCTGGGACTGAGCAGGCCCGAAGGATGGTTATGGATAAGCACATCCGCATCTTCATAGTAAACCGGCAGGGCTAAAACAGCCGACTCATGTCCCCGGGCAGCAATCTTGATACGGTCAACCATACCTGTAGCATCCAGAAAACCTAGGGCGAAGACCTCATTTCCATTGGCATCGGCAATTTCTTCGCGGAGTATCTCTATTGCTTCGGAGCTAAGCCTTTTATCAGACCGCATGGTTATCCTATATGGATTCTAAAAAAAGAGCCCGATAACGATTACTCGCTACCGGGCTTTGTTGGCATCTCCTAGGGGATTCGAACCCCTGTTGGCGGGATGAAAACCCGCTGTCCTAACCCCTAGACGAAGGAGACACGCATTTGCGCTTGACGGTTGTGAATATACCGAAAACACCTTTTTATGTCAATACATTTTGCAAGAAATTTTTGAAATTTTTAGTACCAATATTGATAAACCTGGCACGGCTTATGCTAAACCCTATTCGTTTAATTTTTTAAGAAGCAGATCCCTGAATCGAAGGGCCGATTCGTTATCTGGTTCTATTAAAAGGGCATTCTCACAATCTGCCAGAGCCTTTGGAATATCTCCAAGATGATAATAGGCCTGGCCTCTCCGGTACAGAGCAAAGAATTGGTAGGGATTAATTTGCAAGGCCAGGCTAAAGTCATCGATTGCCTCGCTGTATTGCTGGAGCACCGATTTTACGACCGCCCGGTAATAAGCCGCTTTGTAAGAACTCTGGTCATAGAGCAAAGAATGGGTAAAATCTTCAATAGCCTCTTCATATCGGGACTGAGCAAAATGGGCCATACCGCGATGTTTGTATATAATCGACTTCACATAATCATTAGGATTGGCCTGTAAAATACGGGTATAGAGAGCAACAGCCTTATCGAAATTCTCATTGTTATGGGCATAGAGGGCGTCGAGGAGAAGGTCATCAATAGACTCACCTCCTTTCGAAGGTTCTAATTTAAAGGTGGTCCTGGAGTGTCGCTCTTCGGTAGCAAGTTCTTCTTTAAACAAAAGACCATCGGTGGCTTCTTCGATCTTTTTAAAGAAGCTTTCCCGCCGTTTTCCCAGTTCCCGATTCAATTGCCGTTGATAATCCCGGATTTCCTGGAATACAATATCCGCCAGTGAAAGGCTGGCATTCACAGCGGCCAGCTTCCGTTTCATAGGTTCATCGAAGGGAGTAAATTCAGCTTTGTAGACCAGTTCGTGCTCAACTTCGGCCCAGGCATCCTGGAGTATAGTCCGTACCTGAATTTCCGCAATCTCACAGCCAGCTTTCCCTCGTTTTTTTATGATATCTTCCGGGATTTTGATAAGAATATGGGTAGACTCATACCCAAATTCCTTAAAAGAATAATTAGATCCCTTCCGTTCTACTTCGGTTATCTGAAAAGCATTTTGTATGGCCGTTTCAACAGATGAAATATCTTCGATAAAAGTGCAAACAATACGGATCCCCACAAGGTCATTAATAACCGGCTTTTTTGTTTTATCCTTCTGTTGCTGAAGCAGCCTAATATATTTTTTATAATAGCTTTGAAAACTTTTTGCCCTTCCCTTTACGGTCGGTCTGGGCCGCATTGTATGCAGAACTTCTTCGAGCCGGCTTTTAAGATCCTCTACAATGAGTACCCGGTTATGGTATGTTGTATCAAATTCTTTTTGCAATGTTCCTCTGTCAGGAAACCAAGAATGTTCTTTCATAAATACTACAGTATAACATAAAACAAGAATTGGCAAACCATACAAGAGAACAGTCTAGAAACACCTTGAGATGCGTTTACAAGACCTGTAGACCACCCAAGACGACAGAACACAAAGCCCTTGAAAATCTATCCGGCCAATTGGTCTAGTTCTTCCCTGATGAGTGCTTCTACCTGTTTTGGCAGGGCCCGCCTGGCTTCGGCATCCAGCGGAGCTGTTTCGATGGGATGAAGAAACTTTAGATGCACCGGTACTGACTGTATTAATCCCGTTTCTTCCCAGACAGAATAACTGCCATGAATGACCAAGGGAACTATGGGAGCATTTGCCAGGGTGGCAAGCTTAAAAGCCCCTGCTTTAAAAGGAAGTATGCCGCGACCTCGGCTCCGGGTTCCCTCGGGGAAAATAATCATGGAAGCACCTTTTTTGATTCGTTCAGCCCCCTGTTCTATGGCCCGTTTCCCCTTGGCAATATTTTTTCGATCAATAAAGAGGCCTCCCAGAAGCAATACCCAGAGATTCACAAAGGGAAGGAACAACACTTCCTTTTTTGCGATAAACCCAAAACGTCGGGGAATATAAGCCAGGGCGAGAATAACATCAAAATCACCAGGGTGATTCCCAATAAAACAGAGTCCGCTCCTGGGGGGGATGTGTTCAAGACCTTCTACGGTGACCTGGGCACCGGTTCCCCAGATAACACCCTGAGCCCACCAACTGGCCAGATGAATCAGAACCCAATCGGTAAAACTCTTTAAACCCAGCAGAGAAAGGACAAACAGCAGGACCCCAAGGGGTAAGAGGATAAGCACCGAAAGCCAGAAAAAGGTGAAAAATACAATTGTTCTTACTAGAGAACCCATCTGTTTCATGGTATCACTGCTCCTTCTCACAGGTGATCTTTATTATTCCAGATTATTATTCCACATTATTCGACCAGGGCGGCAAGTTTTTCCCGGATAAACTCACTCTTTTCATGAAGCCCGATGGCACCGGTTTGCAGGATGAGCACATTCGGCTGTTTCGGGTCCAATTTGACCTTACCGGCGCTTTCTTTCATCAACCTGATGAGCCGGTCTACTTTTACCCTGGAAACTTTAGCAAATTCAATCCGTACCATGCCCCCCCGCTCCTTAAGGGATGCAATAGAGAGGTCCTTGCAGATAATGCGAATTTCCGCCAATGACAGGAGGCTCTGCACCACATCCGGCAGGGGACCAAAGCGGTCCAGGAGTTCCGCATAAACCTGTTCCAGTTCATCCCTGCTCTGAATAGCTGCAATTTTCTTGTAGACTTCCATTTTTTCCTGGGCCGAATCGATATAGGAGTCGGGGATAAAGCCTGAATATTCCAATTCCAGGTAGGTTTCGTTTTCTACTTCATAGTTGGCATCCTGAAGCCGCTGAACCGCCTCATCGAGGAGCCGGAGGTACATATCAAAACCAACCGAATAGATGTCTCCCGATTGTTCCCGTCCTAAAAGGTTGCCCGCCCCCCGGATTTCCATGTCCTTCATGGCAATTTTAAACCCCGAACCCAGTTCGGTGAAATCGGAGATAACCTGGAGCCGCTTCATGGCAAGCTCTGAGAGGGCTTTGTCCTTAGGATAAAAGAGGTAAGCATAGGCGACCCGGTCTGAACGGCCTACCCGGCCTCGAAGCTGATAGAGCTGAGAAACCCCGTACATATCGGCCCGGTCTATGATGATGGTATTAACATTGGGTATATCAATACCGTTTTCAATAATGGTGGTGGAGACAAGGACATGAAAGCCCCCATGGATAAAACGGTGCATCACATCTTCCAGTTCATGGGGATCCATTTGTCCATGGGCTATATCGATGAGCATCTCCGGGACAATCCGTTCCAGCATGCGGCGTACCTCATCAAGGCTTTCCACCCGGTTATGGAGATAAAAAACCTGGCCGCCCCGCTCGACTTCCCGCCTGATGGCGGCGGCAATTCTATCCTCATTGAATTCATCAATGGTGGTTTCCACCGGATGACGGTTATAGGGCGGTGTGGTAAGGAGGCTCATGTCCCGGATTTTAAGGAGGCTCATGTGGAGGGTCCGGGGAATAGGTGTAGCACTCAGGGTAAGACAATCGATATTGGTCTTAAGTTCTTTGAGCCGTTCCTTATCCTTCACACCGAAACGCTGTTCCTCGTCTATAACCAGGAGGCCCAGGTCCTTAAAGACCACATCCTTTTGAATGATCCGGTGTGTCCCGACAAGAATATCAATCTCCCCCTTTTTCACCGCTTCCAGGGTTTTTCGGGCTTCAGCACGGTCTACAAAACGAGACAGCATGCCCAGCCGCACGGGAAACTGGGCAAAGCGTTCCTGGAAATTTTCATAGTGCTGTTCGGCCAGAATCGTTGTGGGTGCCAGGAAAGCTACCTGTTTTCCCCCCATGACAGCCTTAAAACAGGCCCGGACTGCAACTTCGGTTTTTCCGTATCCTACATCACCACAGACAAGCCGGTCCATGGGAAAGGGGCTTTCCATATCCCGTTTAATCTCTTCCACACAGCGGAGCTGATCCTCCGTTTCTTCATAGGGAAAGGCTGCCTCAAAGGCGGTCTGCCATTCCGTATCCTTAGGGAACGCATAGCCCTGAACAGCCTTTCGTTTTGAATAGAGGTCGATGAGCCGCTGAGCAATGTCTTCTACGGACTTTTTTACCCGGTTCTTGCGATTTTCCCAGCTTTTGGAACCCAGTTTGTCAAGCCGCGGTGCATTGCCTTCATTTCCGATGTACCGCTGGACCAGATTAACCTGTTCGATGGGCACAAAGACATATTCTTCATCGGCATATTCCAGTTTGATGTAATCCCGCTCATGGCCCAGGGCTTTTATCCGTTCTATACCCTTAAAGAGCCCAATGCCATAGTTAACATGGACTACATAATCCCCGGGATTCAGTTCTACAAAGGTATCGATGGCCGCACTGCGGGCGTGTTTCAGGGATCGGGGAATCCGTTTCCGGCGGCCGAAAATTTCGTTTTCCTGGACCACCATAAGTTTGATGTCCGGAAGGGCAAAACCAGTGGCCAGGGGCAGTACAATCACCGAAACATGCAAGTCCTTAAGGAGTTCTTCGAGCCGCAGGGCCTGACTTTCCGATTCTGCGGTAACAACAATCTGCCAGCCTTCCTTACTAAGGTTGGCAAACTCTTCCTTTAGGTAGGTGATGTTCCCGAAAAAACTGCGGGGAGGATCACAGGCAAGTCTGAGCCGGGTTGCATCGGCTTCCCCTGAGCCTTTTATGGTCTGGAAGGAGACCCGCCGGCCAGCCCATTGGGCCAGGTTTTTAAAGGTAAGCAGTATCCGGCTTGGGGCGGGAACAGGCCGTTCCCGCCGGGCCTTCCGATACAGGCCTTCATATTCCCGTTCCAGACTTTCCTGGGCATTTTCGAGCCGTTCCTTATCTACAAAAACAACCGTGGCCGATTCGGGGAGGTAGTCCAAAATTGTTGCAGCCTTTTCAAAGGCCAGGGAATAAAAAAGTTCTTCCCCGGAAAAGGTTTTCCTGGCTGCAAGAACATCAAGGAAATCGAGCTTTGCATCCTTAAATTCATCAAGCTCTAGTAAATTGTGCTGTAAAGTTTCGATCCGTTCCGGAGTCCATAGGACTTCCTTAAGGGGCCGCAGTACCACCTGGCCAACCCGTTCCAGACCGCTCTGGTCCTCCGGATTAAAACGCTTAATCGACTCAATTTTGTCAAAATCAAAAAGGATCCGGTAGGCATCGGTGTCACCGGCCATAAAAATGTCAAGAACTTCCCCACGAAGTGCAAATTCTCCATGAACCTGGACTTTGGGAACCCGGGTATATCCATAGCTGGTGAGGGTTTCCGCCAGTTGTACCGTATCAATCTTTTGCCCCTGCCGCAGGGTCTGTAAGTGGGATGCGATGTATGCAGCCGACGGCAGCGGGGTCAGAAAGGCCCGCTCCGAACAGACCAGCAGAGGCAAACTATTGGAACACAGCAGAGAAAGAATTCGGCTCCTCTCCCCAAAGGTTGCAGAGGCGGGAGCCAGATCCCGGTACGGGATGGTCCCCCACCAGGGGAACAGGTCTGGCTTTTGCCCCGCTGCCGCCAGGTCGGAAGCTACATCCTCTGCTTCCTGTTCAGTGGGACAGACCACCAGGATTGGACCCGGGGCTTTTGAGGCGAGTTCTGCAATCAATATAGATGCAAAGGAACCATCGGCCCCTTCCAGTTCCAGGGGAAATCGATTGCCTGCAAAGGCAGCGATAACATCCTGTAGGGCCTGAGATTTTCTTATCCTGTTCTGCAATGCAGGAAATAATAAGGTATTCATATTGTTTTACCGATTATGGTAATATATCCATATATGGAGTTTCGATGTGAAACCTTGGAATACATGTGCACTGGCCGCCTCATTCATGTTCTTCTGTATATCCTTTGTACTACCGGCACAGGATATCAATGTTTCAATTCGGTATTTAGAAAAAAAGGTCTACTTTGCCGGACAGGGCCCTATTTTCATTCAAATCAATATCACCAACAATAGTGCATCGACCTATCGGTTTTACCTGGCAGATGAGCGGGCATTTTCGATTGATTTTGATGTCCGAACCATGACAAACCGTAGTTTAGAATCTTCGGAAATTCTTATCAGAAAGCGGACTCTAAATCAACAGGTTTTTTTTAGAGAGGTTGTGCTCCAGAGTGGTGAATCTTTTTCCTTTGCCGAGGATCTGACCGAATATGCAAAACTGGATCAGACTGGATCATACCTTATACAGGCCCGGTTCTATCCAGAACTCTATCAGACCACACGGATTACCGCAGGAAATACTCCCCCTAATAATTTTTCAGAAAGCGCTGGAGTAACCGTTCGCAATATACAAAATCCGGTTATTGAATCAAACCGGCTTGCACTTACCTTACGGCCAGCACCTTTAGCCGAACCGGGAAAACCAGCCCCTGTACTGGATGCAGATACCAATGCAATACTGGTACGTCAGAATCTGCCTCCAGATCAAGTTATAGAATATATCCTTTCGGCACGTCAGAAAGGACAATGGGAGAAGTTTTTTCTGTATCTAGACCTGGAAGCTATGCTGAGCCGGGATGGGGTGCGAAAACGTCAGTGGCAGGCTGAATCGGAAGAAGGCCGGCAGAAAATGCTCGAACGCTACCGTTCGGACCTTAAAAATGCAATAGTAGATGGAGACATTGCTACCATACCAATAGAATTTACCGTAGAGAGAACCAATTATGGGGCTCAGGATGGCACTGTAACAGTCCTTGAAAAATTCCGTTATGGAACCTATGTTGAACGTAAACGGTATACCTACTATGTGCGGCGTAAGGATGGTATCTGGATGGTGGTAGATTATTCTGTAATTAATCTGGGGACAGAATGAAACTCTTGTTAGTCATTGCATCCGATGAAACCTATAGCTTCATTGCTTCCTATGTACGTCCCCTTGGTTTTGAGTTGATTCGGTACCGACATCCCCTCAAAGCCATGGATAACATAGATGAAGTTGATCCCGATGGAGTTATTATTAGCGGTGAGGATTTTCCAAGGCATTGGAAAACCCTGGTTCAGTTTATCCGGAGCGAACGCCCAAAAGACAAAACTGCCATAGTCATTCTTAAGGGGCCTAATTTTCCCTTTGAAGAAGCGGCTAAGGCTTCCTATATCGGCGTGAGCGGAATAGTTTCGGAACATTTATCTGATCCAGAGGAACTGGATCGGCTACAGGGAATTCTGAGCCGTTATCTCCCTATAGATGATGGCCGCCGCTCTAAACGAGTACGCCCTGGCCCCTGGGACCGTTTTGGTTTTATCGCTTATAATCCAGGGGATCACACCCTCATAACCGGTACCATTGAAACTATTTCCGCCACAGGGCTTGCGTTTATACCCGACAATGCTCCTTCTATTCAGCAACTAGGATTGGACACTATATTGTCCGAGTGCTCCCTTCGTGTAGGGGATAGGATTCTTTCACCGGTTTGTAAATTGGTGAGAACCGGTAAAATTGTGTCCTTTCATTTCGAATCCTTCCCTGAGGGGGAACAGAATATTTTGAATAGTTATATCCAGGAAAGGCCACTCAGGGAGCGTAAGTATATTCAAAATAATCCAGACTCTATTGAAACCTAATAATATATTTATGGGCACCTCTACAAACATAAGTTTTTGGAAATCCTCTTATGTCTTTGCACAGAAAATGTTCTTAAAATTGGTGTCATTTATAGCATGCAGAGATTCTTCGGTGCAGCAAGAACTCTCTGCTTCGGCTCTGAGCAATGCTGCGGTTTTCACAACCGTAAAAAGATCTTCATAGTGTGAATAGGTCTTACCTCGTAGAGGTTGATAAGGTGCATCGGTCTCGAAGAGGAGCATTTCCGGAGGAAGTAAAGCACAGGCCCTCATAGTTTTTCGGTGATTTAACGCAATTGTTGTGCCAAAGGAACAAAAAACTCTGACACCCCGTTTTTTGAGGGCTAGGGCTTCCTCATAGGTGCCAGAGTAGGAATGAAAAACTACTGCGGGGAGCCGTGCAAGGTCTTTTGCATACCGAAATATTTTATGCATTGCCCGCCTGAGGTGCAGTATCAGCGGGAGACCCTTCACAATAGCAAGATTGAGCTGGAGATGAAATAATTCTTCCTGCCTGAACTCTGTAGCTCGAAAAGGTTCATCAAAGAAATCAAACCCGACTTCTCCAATCGCAGAAAGCAGGCCTGTTTCTGCAGATTGGTACAATGTGTCCAGAGAAGCATTCACTGCATCGGGCTTTGCAAGAGGGAGCTGGGGATGCACACCAAAGCAGAGTGCCATAAGAGGGCCTCCATTATGGATAGCCTCCTTAGCAAGAGCCTCATGATAAGAAAATTCAGAAGCATTCCAGCTGCTTGCAGCAACCACAAGATCAAGCGCACGCCGATTAGCCTCAGCATGAGGCTGGGAAGTAAGCATATCAAAAGGATGGCAATGGGCATCACTGGGCATAATACCTACTATACCATGGGCACCCCCGTAAAGAAAGGGTAAATCCTTAAAAGGGTAAACCTTCAAATCCTTTTTTCCGATATCTATATATAGGAGGATGCACATGAAACGCTATTGCATCAAATGTGAAACCGGCAGGGTCGAATTCCTTGACATCCTATATGAGATAGATAGTGGCTATATGACACGGGTTGTCCGTGTTAAAGATGGCTATGAAAAAATTATAGAAGAGTTCATGCCCTATCATCTGTTCGATCTCTGTATAAAAACAGGCTATCTGTATGAGATGAAGGAGGCAGCAAGTTCCGTTGCCTAGCGGTCTGTCGGACTGGTCAAGTCCGACAGGCGCCTAGGAAGATACCCACCTTTTGCAGGGGAATGGTAAAAGTCCTATTTTACCTCCACCCCTGCGGCTTCCCTTGCGGCTATTCGCACCCCACCAGCTTTAAGTCCCTTCACCAGATAATCCTGTAGTTTGATGGTCTCCTTGGTTACTTTTATCCGTGGCTTGGGAACATAGGTTACCACAAGACTTCCCTTGTCACGGGTATCAATATGGAGTACCTGAGCTCCCTCCGGAACCAGATTGTATTCCTTGTTCATAATCCAGCCTTCGATCACACAACGTTTTATATAGGGATAACCGGTTTCAGCCTCTTTGTAGATAATTGAGAAAACGGTTTTTGAGAGCGCTTCCTTGTCTGCAATGCCAACCCACCAGGCATGTTCACCAACAAAAACTTTTTCCGGCAAATCGATAACACTATAGGTACCGTTATTTCGCAAAACAAGGATCCTGTCAAAGGGGGAAACCTCTGCGATCATGGTACCGGTGGCTAATTGGGTTCCCAGATACCCCGTTTCTGCATCATAATGCAATTCCAGGTCCTTTTTCACCACTTCTTTAACATCAATACGATTAAAGGACTCTATTTGAGTTTTGCGTTTCCCCTTCCCCAGGTCCTCGTTGGCCTTAATCTTAGCAATAATGCCATCAAGGAAAGCGGTCGCATAGGCGGTGATATTTTTAAGGTGCCCTTCGATTTCGGCAATTCGCGCCTTTATTTCTTTAAGTTCCGCCTTAGCTTTGTTGATATCGTAGAGGGAGATCCGGCGGATCGGGATTTTAAGGAGGTGTTCCACATCTTCAGGGCTTACACCCCGCTTTCCGATTTCTTTCATAAAGGGTTTAAACCCATCGATGACCGCTTTCTGTACAGCTTCGGCGGTCTTCATCTCCTCGATGGCCTTATAAATCCGTTCTTCGATAAAAATCCGTTCCAGGGTGCGTAGATGAACCTTATCCAAAAGTTCTGAACGTTCCAGTTCCAGTTCCTTTGTCAGGATGGATACCAGCTGTTTAGCGTGATATTCAATCACTTCGGTAACGGTCATGATGGTGGGCATACCATCCTTGATGACCAATAGGTTCACCGAGATGGATTGTTCACATTCAGTAAAGGCATACAGGGCATTGACGGTTTCTTCAGAATAAACACCCCGGGCCAGTTTAATTTCTATTTCCACCTGCTCGGTGGTAAAGTCCGAAATTGATTGTATCTTGATGCGTCCTGCCTTGGCGGCGGCTTCCACACTGGCGATGAGGCTTTCCGTCGTTGAACCGTAGGGCAGTTCACGGATTACAATCCGTTTTGGGTCCGACACATCAAGCTTAGCCCGGACAACCACCTTGCCGTTTCCGTCCCGGTAATCGGAAACATCCATAAGGCCGCCGGTGGGGAAATCAGGATAGAGCTTGAATTTTTTCCCTGCCAGGCAGGCCTTTTCCGCCTCGAGGACCTCCACAATATTATGGGGAAGTATCTTCGTAGACATCCCCACCGCTATACCTTCGGCTCCCAGCACAAGGACTACGGGAATCTTCGCAGGGAAAACCACCGGTTCCTTGTTTCGGCCATCGTAGGAATCGACCATGGGGGTCAGCTTGGGGTTATAGAGCAGTTCCTTAGCTAAGGGGGTAGCCCGGCATTCGATATATCGGGCCGCAGAGGCTTCGTCACCGGTAAAAATATTGCCAAAGTTTCCCTGCTTATCAATAAACAGGTCCTTGTTGGCTAAAACTACCAGAGCAGACCCGATTGAGGCATCCCCATGGGGATGATACTTCATACAATGGCCCACCACGTTGGCCACCTTATGAAATTTACCATCATCCATTTCAAAAAGGGAATGTAAAATCCGCCGCTGTACCGGTTTTAAGCCATCTTCGAGATCCGGAATAGCCCGGTCTTTGATGACATAGGAAGCATATTCAATAAAGTTTCTGTCGAAGAGGGTTTTAATATAAGCCATGGTTATTCCTTAGGTCACATCCGCAATAAGATTTTTCATAATGTAATCCCGCCGTTCCGGAGTATTCTTGCCCATATAAAATTCCAGAACCTGAGGCACCGCTTTAAGAGTGTTTATTGTCACCGGCACGAGACGCATATCCTTGCCGATAAACTGGCCGAATTCCTTGGGGCTAATTTCGCCAAGGCCCTTAAATCGGGTCACTTCGCAACCGGAACCAAGGGCCTTTACCGCCTCGTCCCGCTCCTTTTCGCTGTAGCAGTACCGGGTTTCCTTTTTGTTGCGAACCCTGAACAGGGGTGTTTCAAGGATAAACACATGCCCCTGGGTAACCAGTTCTTCAAAGAAAGAAAGGAAAAAGGTAAGGAGCAGGTTCCGAATATGAAAACCATCAAAGTCCGCATCGGTGGCAATAACGATTTTGGCATAGCGGAGACCGCTGACATCATTTTCAATACCCAGGGCCATCATCATGTTATAGAGTTCTTCGTTTTTATAAATCGCAGTCCGTTTTTTGCCATAAATGTTCTCCGGTTTTCCCCGGAGGGCAAAAATCGCCTGGGTCATGACATCACGACTGGAAACCATGGAACCCGCCGCTGAATCTCCTTCGGTAATAAAAATGGTCGATTCGGCTCCCTTCGGTCCATCTTCCAGGTGATATTTACAGTCCTTAAGCTTAGGTATTTTCAGGGCAATTTTTTTGGCCGCTTCCCGGGCTTCCTTTTTTACCACATTCAGCTCGGTCCTGAGTTTTTCATTGGCAATGATTTTAAGTTCCAGCTGTTTTGCCGCTTCGGTATTTTTATGGAGCCAGTCCTCTACGGCAGTTTTTACTTCCTGCACAATCCAGGGCCTGATATCGGAGTTCCCCAGTTTATTTTTTGTCTGGCTCTCAAAGACCGGATTTTTTAATTTTACGGCAATCGCTGCGGTGGTCCCTTCACGGACATCTTCACTTTTATAATCCTTTTTAAAATAAGCCTGTATACCTTTAAGAAACCCTTCCTTAAATGCAGAAAGATGGGTGCCGCCATCGGAAGTGTACTGACCGTTCACAAAGGAAAAATATTCTTCTCCATAATTATTGGTGTGGGTAAAGGCAATCTCCAGCCGTTCACTCTTATAATACCCAACAGGATAAATAACCTCTGAGCCGGTTTCTTCTTTTAAAAGATCTAGGAGCCCCTGTTCCGATTTGTATATTTGACCATTGAAACGGAGAGTAAGGCCCGCATTTAGATATGCATAATTCCAGATCCGCTTTTCAATAAATTCCAAATTAAATTGATAGTCACCAAAGATCTCCCTGTCAGGGGTAAATTCCACATAGGTGCCATCACGCTGGCTTTCCTTCAGCTTGCCCTTTCGTTCTTGCTGTAAAACACCCTGTTTAAAAACAGCTTCTGCAAATTCTCCATTCCTGATTGCGACCACCCTGAAGTGGGAAGACAGGGCATTAACCGCCTTGGTTCCAACACCATTTAAGCCCACAGAAAATTGGAATACATCATCGTTATATTTAGCACCCGTATTGATGACTGAAACGCATTCCACAAGCTTGCCCAGGGGAATGCCGCGGCCATAATCCCGTACCTTAACCGTTCCGTCTTTTACCTCTATGTCTATGGCATCTCCATAGCCCATGATGTATTCATCGATGGCATTATCAATCACTTCTTTAAGGAGTATGTAAATACCGTCATCGGGGTTGGAACCATCCCCAAGCCGGCCAATATACATACCGGTCCTTAGCCGGATATGTTCAAGGGAGGAAAGGGTCTTAATTTTCGATTCATCATAGCTGTTTTTTGAAGTCATAAGCCTAGTGTACCATAAAAAGCAAAAATAACCTAAGGGGACCTTTAAAAACTGTAGTTTTGAGAGATCTCCTCATCATTCCAGAACACGCTGGAGACGTTGTATTATATCAGAAAGCTCAATCATTTTGTGCTGAGCATCGGTAATTATTGCTTGTTCCTTTTCCTTACGTTCCTGATGAACCCTGATTGTTTTCTGAAGCTTTTCGATCTCCTTATTCAGTTGGTCAATCTGCAGTTCCGTGGTAAGGATTTCGATATTCCGGCCAATACTTGCTAGATCATCCCGAAGCTGATGAATTTCAGATACAATATCCTGAGCTTCCTGCGCAAGCCCTTCTACTTTGGAGAGTGTAATTTTTTGTCCTACCCTTTCAAAAAGCATATCCAACTCACGACTCATCTGTTGCTGCTGTTTTTCAAGGCTACGCAAAGTCCGTTGGGGGCGATTCTCTGCACAGAGTTGTTGTATATCCCTTCGTAGAGTATCCAACGATTGGGATAATGAGGCAAGTGCAGTCTGTTTTTCCTGTAATCGTTGTAAGGTTTCTTTGGCAAGATTCATAAGACTGGCGGCCTCTTCAGGCAATTCAAAATCCCCAATACCTGCTTCTAACAATAGTTGCCCTGCTTTTTGGGACACCTGTTTCATTTCCCGTTCTTTTCCTGATCGGCTGACCTTAAGAGTCAATTTTCTGGTATGCTTCCCGATAAATGAAAAGAAATCCTTTGTTTCTTCCTGATCAATGACAGCGATATGATCTTCCGATTCTTCAAGTTGATGAATGAGCGCTTCATACTGCTGCTTAAGGGTAAAAATCGATTCCGGCACAAAGGATGAGGAAAGGACCGAAACGCCCAATGCAATATACTGAAGTTGTAAATCCCTTTCATCAACCTTAATGCTATTAAGTTGTTTTTTATAGGCATTCTTCAGTTCCTGTTCCTTTTCAAGCAGGGTTTTCAATCGTTCCAGTACTTCACTGAGTCTATCTTGTTCTCGTACAAGTCGGTTATAGTCTGCAGTTTCATCCTTAAATAACTTTACAGGAATGCTTGCAGCAGCAAGTACCTCATGACCCAAATTTTTATAAAGATCAACAAGCCGTTTTTCATAGCTTTCCTGCTTCTTTTTCAACTCCATAAGCTGTTTTTTACGTTCTTCCATAATTTTACTATACGCTATAGAAGTTTTTCTTGACAATCCGTCAAGACGGCCCCATCATGTAAAAATCGAAGGAGACGCCACCATGAGCTACACCACGGATCTTATCAAGAACCTATCGTTAGCCGGTCACGGCGGTACCGGCAAAACAACCCTCTTTGAACGGCTGCTGTTTGCCGGCGGGGTAATTCAAAAGCCTGAAACAGTCGAGTCAGGAAAAACCGTCAGTGATGCTTCACCAGAGGAAATTGAACGGAAAATTTCAATCTATGCAGCCCTGGCTCATATAGATTGGAAGGGCAAAAAAATTAATGTGCTGGATACACCGGGCTCCTCTGACTTTATCGGGGATGTGATTTTATCGATTCGAGCATCCGAGTTCACCCTGGTTACGGTAGATGCCCGCTCAGGTGTTCAGATTGAAACCCTGAAAATCTGGCGGATACTGAACGCCCGGGGCAAACCACGGGGCATTTACATCACAAAAATGGATGATGACAGAGCTAATTTTGATGCCACCCTCCAGGACATTAAGGAAAAACTGAAGATCGATCCGGTCCCATTCTTCCTGCCAATGGGTGCCGGTAAGGATTATAAGGGTGTTATCGACGTATTAAATGAAAAAGCCTATTTTGTCCAAAACGATGGACTAGAAAAAGAAGGCCCCATTCCTGCTGAATACAAGGATGCGGTGAATGAAGCCCGCCAGAGACTGATAGAAGCCGCCGCCGAAGGGGATGATACCCTGATGGAGCACTATATCAATAAGGGATCCCTCGAAGCGGAAGAAATGCATACCGGCTTGATTGAAGCGCTGGCAGAACATAAATATGTTCCCGTATTCTGTGGGGTACCCCTTAAGAATTCGGGGCTCATACCTTTACTCGATTTTGTTTCCGACATCGGGCCTGATCCCCGTACAGCCAGCGATACCGCTGTATTACCCGACGGGACTGAAAAAGCTGTAGCTATTGATCCGGAAAAGCCCTTTGCCGGCTTTGTAATTAAAACAACCTATGACCAGTTTTCAGGAAAGATATCCTGGATAAAACTGTTTAAGGGTAAACTGCATGCAGATTCTGAAGTTTTCAATGTAACAGAAAACAAAAAGGAAAAAATAGGGAAGCTCTATATCTGCCAGGGCAAAAAGCTCGAAGAAGTCCAAGAGCTGTATGCCGGTGATATTGGTATTATCACCAAGTCAGCAAGTCTCAAAACCAATGAAACCCTGACCGATCCTGCCAATCCCCTGACCTTTGTTCCTTTACGGCTCCCCGAACCGGTCCATTCAGTTGCGGTGAATGCGGTTCAAAAACGGGATGAGGATAAGCTTGGGGAATATCTCCTGCGGGCTACCGAAGAAGATAAAACCCTGCGGTATGAATATAACACGGAAACAAAAGAAGCGGTCCTTTCCGGGATGGGTGAACTCCATGTAAACATTGTTCTGGACAAAATTAAACAGAATCAAAAAATCGAAGTTCAG
This sequence comes from Gracilinema caldarium DSM 7334, assembly GCF_000219725.1. GTDB lineage: Bacteria > Spirochaetota > Spirochaetia > Treponematales > Breznakiellaceae > Gracilinema > Gracilinema caldarium. Next base: position 1,827,447 of record NC_015732.1, read on the forward strand.
ACCCATATTCCACGGGTTGCATATCGAGAAACAATTACCAAAAAGGCCGGGGCTGAATATACCCATAAAAAACAGACCGGCGGTCATGGCCAGTATGGTAAGGTCGTATTAGAAATTGCGCCGCTTCCACGGGGGGAACAGTATCGCTTCATTAATGCCATCTTTGGTGGTGCTATTTCGAAGGGCTATATCCCCGGTGTAGAAAAGGGTATTCACGAAGCCATGAATAACGGCGTACTTGCAGGGTATCCCGTCGTCGATGTAGAAGTAAAACTGGTTGATGGAAAAGAACACCCGGTAGACTCTTCTGAATTGGCCTTTAAACTTGCAGCCCGCAATGCCTTTAAGGAAGCCATGAAACAGGCCAGTCCTACATTGCTGGAACCGATTATGAATTTAACCGTCTTTGTAGAAGATAAATACATGGGCGATGTCATGTCGGATCTTTCGGGTAAACGAGGCAAGATTCTTGGTCAGCAATCGATCGGTGGTGGCATCGAAGAAATTCGGGCACAGGTACCCCAGGCAGAGCTCCTGAGATACTCTATCGATCTGCGGTCCATGACGAGCGGCACAGGCTCATTTAGTGTCGAATTTGACCACTATGCGCCAATCTCCGGTAAGATTGCTGAAGAGGTCATTAAAGCGGCCCAGGCATTTAGGGTGCAGGAAGCTGAAGAATAATGTGTTTAAACGGCTGAACTGCTGTAAAAAGGAGGTGGGAGCTGTTCCTCGGGAACAGCTCCCTTTTTTATTTTCTATCTGCTATAGGTATAAAGGGAAGTCTGGGCTGAACACATTTATAAGCCGGTCGAATAATTCTGCCACCGGAGATAATTTCCTCCATTCGATGAGCACACCAGCCTGCCACACGGCTGATGGCAAAAATTGGAGTATAGAGTTCTGTAGGGATCCCCAGCATGTGGTATACAAAGCCGGAATAGAAGTCCACATTGGTACAAATAGATTTATCAGAACCCTTTACCTGTTTAAAGACCTTTGGAACCAGAGTTTCAATGGTTCTATAGAGATTAAATTCTTCATAAAACCCCTTCTCTTTTGCCAATGCTTCGGCCTTATTCCGCAACAGGGTCGCCCGTGGATCCGATATTGTATATACCGCATGCCCCTGTCCATAAATAAGCCCTGTTCGGTCAAAGGCCTCTCCCTTTAATATCTTTATTAAATAATCTGCAACTTCGCCTTCGTTCTCCCAGTTTTTAACACCCTTTTTAATATCTTCCATCATACCCATTACTTTAATATTAGCACCTCCATGCTTAAAACCTTTAAGGGATCCTACCCCTGCGGCAATTGCAGAATAGGTGTCTGTATCAGCTGAAGAAATAAGGTGCACTGCAAAGGTTGAATTATTACCACCGCCATGCTCTGCATGGAGCACCAAAGCAAGGTCGAGTATTTCTGCTTCAAGGCGGGTAAATTTCTGGTCCTGACGAATGAGGGAAAGGAGAGTTTCTGCCGTGGATTTAGTTTTACCAGGTGAATGGATAAAAAGGCTTTCATGGTCGTAATAGTGCTTTTTAGCCATGTAGGCGTAGGCTACCATGGTTGGAAACCGGGCGATAAGATCTATTGATTGACGAAGTATATTCTCAGGAGACAAATCCTCAGCTCGGTCATCATAGGCATAACAGGTAAGCACCGAACGAGCAAGTTTATTCATAATATCAGGAGAGGGCACCTTCATAATGGTATCTTCAGCAAAATTATTAGGTAAAGCACGTTTTTCACCAAGAAGATCTGAAAATTCCTCTAATTCAGCTTTTGTAGGCAAATCACCAAAAAGCAGTAGATAAATAGTTTCTTCGAAGCCGTACCGTTGTTCCTGAGCTGCATGGTAAACCAGGTCTTCCACATCATAGCCCCGGTAATAGAGCTTGCCGTCTACCGGGATCCGTTCGCCTTCATCCATAATATACCCATGTACATCTCCTACCCTGGTAAGGCCAACAAGAACACCAGTACCATCGGCATTTCGCAGCCCTCGCTTAACATTATACTTGGTATATAATTCAGGATCAATTTTGTTATTTTCTAGAACCTTATAAAGATAGCTATTCGAATCCATAGGCCCTCCATGTATATTTATACACTAAATAGGACCACATTTTGCATAGTTATGCAATAGGTTTGACGAAAAAATATTTTTCATCTATATTAAATTGCTATGAATATACCACTTATCAAAGAAATTATGACCCTTTCCCCTGAAGGGCAAACAGTCATTATACGCGGCTGGGTTCGAACAAAACGGGAATTAAAACACCTTGTCTTTATCGAAGTAAATGATGGTTCATGTTTTAAGAACATTCAGTGTACCTTTGATCTTTCCCAGTTTACCGATCAGAGCATTTCTGAACAGCTGGCAGAAGTATCTACTGGGGTTTCTGTAGAAATTTCTGGAAAGCTTGTTCCTTCCCCTGCTGCGGGGCAACCGGTAGAGGTTACTGCTTCTAGCATTTCTGTAATCGGAAAAGCAACTGCAGAAAACTATCCATTACAAAAAAAGCGGCATTCTCTGGAATTCCTCCGGGAGATTGGACATCTCCGTGCCCGAACCAATACCTTTGGGGCTGTAGCACGGGTACGCAGCCGCCTTGCCTTTGCAATTCATGAATTTTTCCAGCATCGAGGCTTCCAGTATGTCCATACCCCAATCATTACTGCCAGCGACTGTGAAGGGGCCGGGGCCATGTTTCAGGTTACTACCTTGGATCTGGAAGCCTTAGCAAAGTCAGGCAAGGCTGTCGATTATTCTAAAGATTTTTTTGGTAAACGGAGTTATCTTACCGTATCGGGTCAGCTCGAAGCAGAAACCTATGCTACAGCCCTTTCCCGGGTCTATACCTTCGGGCCAACCTTCCGTGCAGAAAATTCTAATACCACCCGGCACCTTGCAGAATTCTGGATGGTTGAACCGGAAGTAGCCTTTGCCCATCTGGAAGACAACATGGAACTGGCAGAGGCCTTTCTGAAACACCTCTTTAATGTAGCCCTTACCGACTGCAGAGAAGACCTGGAGTTTTTTAATGAGCGGATCCAGCAGGGAATTATTGAAACCCTGGACAGCGTGGTCAATTCCAAGTTTACCCATATGACCTATACGGATGCGGTGAAGGAACTGGAGAAAAATGCTGGAGCCTTTGAATTCAAGCCCTATTGGGGTTGTGATTTACAGAGTGAACATGAAAAATACCTGACTGAAAAAGTAGCGGGAGGCCCTGTCATCGTTACAGACTATCCCAAGGAAATTAAAGCTTTCTACATGAAATTGAATGAGGATGGAAAGACAGTCAGAGCAATGGATGTTTTGGTTCCCCGTTTAGGCGAAATCATTGGCGGTTCAGAACGGGAAGAACGGCTTGAGGTTCTCGAAAACCGAATTAAGGAATTGGGTATGAATCCTGAGGATTATTGGTGGTATTTGGATTTACGGCGCTTTGGTACTGTGCCCCATGCAGGATTTGGTCTTGGTTTTGAACGGCTTATCCTCTATGTTACCGGCATGACCAATATCAGAGACGTAATTCCCTATCCTCGAGCCGTTGGACAGGCTGATTTCTAACAGGCTATAGAATACTTGAGGTAGTTCTTGCAAAGACAATTTTTTCTACTACTGCTGGTAATAATTCCGGGTCTTTTGCTTGTTGCAGAAGACCTGGAAATCCATTCTCGTTCAGCTATACTGCTCGATGCCAGCACCGGGACAGTATTATTTGAAAAGAATGCTGATGAACCTATTCCCCCAGCATCGCTCACAAAATTAGTGACTATGCATATTGCCTTTCAGGATATTGCCATGGGCAAGGTTCATCTTGATGATATCGTTCCTATTCCGCGAGCCGCATGGGCAATCAATCAGAGCTGGGGGTCAAGCCTTATGTTCCTTGGCCCAGGACAACGAGTTACATTACGTGAATTGTTACTGGGTCTTGCGGTCTGTTCCGGTAACGATGCAGCCGTCGCAATCGCCCTGTATTTAGCTCCATCTATTGAAGTTTTTGCAGAGCGGATGAACCAGGAAGTACAACGATTGGGACTTACCCATACCCATTTTGTTGAACCCTCCGGCATTTCGGAACACAATGTGACTACCGCGAGGGATTTTGCAGCTTTCTGCAGGTTCTACATCGCAGAACATCCTGATGCAATCACTAATTTTCATGCGGTGCGAGAATTTGCCTATCCAAAAGCAGAAAATGTCCCTGAAACCTATAGAGACAACCCAAGAACTATAGTTCAATCAAACCGTAACACCTTGCTTGATACTCTAGAAGGGGTTGATGGTCTTAAAACTGGTTATATTATTGAATCAGGTTATAACATTGCTCTTACCGCCAAACGGGGAGACACACGGTTCCTTGCAGTCCTTTTAGGTGGCCCTGGTAGATCTTCTCTGCAAGGTGGACAAATAAGAGCGGAAGATGGGACAAAACTTTTAGAATGGGCTTTTGCTAATTATAAAACCCTTCATCTCTCCCCTATTCCATTACCACAGCCAAGAATCTGGAAAGGAACACTCAATAAAACGAACCTGCATATTGCTGATGCTGTTATCGACCGAAATACTAATATGCTTAGTTTTACCACATCGATACATCGTGGAATTAAGCTGAATCAGAACATAGAAATATTTGAGCCAGTAGTGGCACCGATTCAGGTAGGGACTATTATAGGACGTCTAATCATATCCGATAATGAAGGAACTCTTCAGCAGTTTCCGCTCACTGTTGATGAGACTATTCCTAAAGGTAATCTTATAAAACGCATGATAGATGCTCTCATATTGTGTTTCATTGCCTTTTTTAAAAATATAGGGCTCACTTAAAACCACTACATAATCAACCCATTCAGGTTACCTATGGTACTAAATCATGACCATAAACAAAAAGGCTGTCCCGCAAATCAGGACAGCCTTTTTATTATTAAGCATTACTAAGCTGTTATTATAGTATGTTGCCTAACTTATTTAGTTTCAGTTGAAGGGGTAAAGCCAGATTCAGTAGCCTTCTTCTGAGCTTCCAAATATCTCAGCACCTGCTGCTGGCCAAAGCGGGACATTTCAGCATTTTTCCGTGCAGTTTCACGGTCCTGAATAATGTTCCACAGACCTTCATCATCAATATCCCTGTCAGTTTCAATAACAGCCTTATCGTAGATGACTTTAACATCTTTAAAATATGCTACAAAGTCACCGCCTTCAGCAGCTGCATCACGCTGGATAAGAAACCCTCCAAATTTTACGAAGGGAGTTGATTTTGGGTAGAGCGGATAGAGCCGGAGTTCCCGGTTTCGTACATTCTCGACATACTGAGGATTGTCCCAGCGTAGCTCTCCCCAACCATCGAATTTCAGGTAACCCATAAATACCACATTCTCGTTTCCATCGGCATCAATGAGTACAGCAGAAAGTCCATGGGGGAAATTAAGCCCATATACATTAACTGCAAGGGACTTAATAACACCTACATTCTTTACCACACCGTAACCATTTTCAAAGCGGGTAAATTTGCTTGCCTTGTCCTCTGCAGTGGGGGCCTGAATGGTACCATCATCTGCAACCTTGGTCATTGCTTCGAAGGCAGGAATTTCAAAGGGCGGCTGAATCCGTGCCCAGGAATTAAAGGGTTCTACAGGGAAATGAACCCGTACGCCAAGAACCTTTCCAAACTGCTTGGAAGGTGCTTCCTGTGTATAGCTCTTGGCCTGGTTGGTCACAGTCCTGGAAGATGATGCGAGAACCACATCCCAGTTAGCCAAGGCGAGGGAGGTCTTCATCACCTTTTTTTGTTCGGTGGTGAAGCTGCCGCCGGCCACGTTGGAGAAATCCATCATGGTCGCACGGTTCTGAGTGGGTACGTTGTCCTGGTTGGGAATAATGTCGGCCGCAAGTTTGGTGAAGTCGATAAGCACCGCTTCTTCTGCAAACAACGATCCCGCCGCGAACAACGCGATGGCGACAAGAATGAACATCCGTTTCATTCAAAGCTCCTTTGTATAACGCTATTTAGCATAGGACAAATAAAAGTATACGAGATGGTTTTTATTTGTCAACGCTTTTCTTTATTTTTCGCTCAGTATTTGTATGATATACCTCATTTCCTGCAATAAAAAGGGTTATTTCTTTTATAGACTGGAAGTTTTTCCGTATTATTTGGGTAAATAAACGTGCCCTTTGTTCAAATGACACAGAATTTTGAAGAGGAAGGGCAGCTGAGTCCGATAGATTGATATAAGCCTTCTCATTTCTGATCATAACCGTCGTAAGAACTGCATCCACTGGGAAAAGGGGCATTAAATCTACCGAACTTGGTCCAAGCAGGTATTCTTCTATAAAATATCGCAGTTGATCTTCTTTTGTTTTGCCAGAAACGAGATATCGGGTTTCAATATGAAGGGTTTTCGTTTTTTGAGAAAAAAAACTATAAATATATCTTTTTTTCGGCGTCAGTATGACATCTAAGGAAGCAATTACCAGCAGTACTAGAAGAAAGGTTAACCTTCTATTTATGGAAATTTGAAAAAAACCTGTAATACCCTGTAAAACTGGGGCAGAATTATCATTTTTCATGGTGCAGTCGTAAAACCTCCAGTTTTTTCAAAATTATTCACAAAATCAACTATACCCTTATACAACGCGTTAGAAAACTTCTGCAAGTAGGCCGAATCGTTCATCAATATGGCATCTTGATAATTCGTAATAAAACCAAGTTCAACCAGGACAGAGGGCATTTTAGCATTCCTTACTACAAACCACTCTTCAGCCTTAATACCCCTGGAGGGTAGTTTATCGCCGAGTGATACATCTAACTGGCTTAAAATTGATTGAGCGAGCAGTATACTCTCTGTGGTAAATTCTTCTTCCAGCATGGCATTAATAATTGGCAGAACCTCTGTCGATTCCTGAAATTTTTTAGAATCCACCAGGGTACGACGGTATTCTGGACTGAGATACCATACTTCATAGCCCCGAGCAGTTTTGTTAAATGATGCATTTGTATGGATGGATATAAAGAGAATTGCTTCGTGTTCCCCAAGGGGTATGGCATTGGCGATAGAAACCCGATCTTCAAGGGTAGGATAGGTATCTCCAGTTCGGGTCATAAGAATTCGCTTTTCGGGAAATTGTGTTTTTAAAAGCTCATAGACCTGTTTCCCTACAGAGAGGGTTATATTTTTTTCCTGAAGGGTAACTTTTTTCTTTTCTATCAGGTGTTCAGCCACCGCACCACTATCCTTTCCACCATGCCCCGGATCGATAACGATGGCAGCAATACGGTACAAGGCCTGGCTTTTCGATAGTAACGAAAGCAGAGCTTTCTCAAGACCTTCGATGGTTTCTGAAGGGAAAACAAGCCTTGAGTCGGTATATCGGGGACTGGGTAGATAGAGTACATATCGATTATCAATGATAAAAGGGGAGCTTTGAGTATTATAACCTATTCCGAAGGAAATATGGTGTAAGTCTGTAATCAGTAAACCGGTCTGCATAAGGGGATCCCAGCTCAGTTTTGCCGAAAGCCGGGATAGGGCTTGAGAAAGTTCTATATCATCAGCAAAACAGAATGAGCTGATGAAGAGCAGGATTAAAAAAACAATATACTTTTTGAAGGAAAGTCTTCTGTCCATTATCGGTTCCGTTCTACCGCCTGGGACATCAGTTCATCAATATAATATAAGATTCCCTGGTAAGATCCCCGAACAAAGGCCAACCAGAACCGGCGTCCTAATAAGGCTGTATCCGGAGTTGGATGTGTTAAAATAGGCAACGTAAGACCAGTTATGGTTCTCAGTATCTGCAGGCAGTCCGTTGGCGTGTTGCCATGATAATCCGTAAGGGATGAATCCAAAAATCCTGAGAAGGGAAGCAATGCTATGGTACCTGATAGTACAAGGTTATATCGTGGTTCCGGGTCAGGAATTTGGAGAAGCTCTTGCCGTTGCTGTGGGGTAATTTGAAACGCTGATGGGGGAAATTGCCGTTCTTCGAGGTAAAGGTCTGTATATAAAAAGGCGTCAGTTTCTTGATTTGGTGCGGCAAGGCGTATCCAAACCCGTCTGGCGGCAGTTTCAGCGGCGTCTATGGCCCCTTTTCTATCGGGGAGTACCGCAATTACATTTCCGCACTTGGTGACATTGTTTTCAGGGAATTGGACTCTGCTTCCTTTATTGATTCGGGGGAAAATGTCCTTTACACCAGGCAGTTTACTGGCTTCATCCAGGCCATAGATCTCCGCTACCTGTCCTGGAATAGAAATAAAGGCCCGTTCGGCACTGGTCCAGTTCCGCAGGGGTTCAAGATTCATTGGCTTTTCCCCGAGGGCTACCGAAATAGCGGCCTTTGTAGGCTCTACACCTGAAGCATAGGGATAGGTCCAACCGGACATATAGCCCCCTGAGAGCCGAGCTGCAATTTCACCGATCATGGGTCCCTGGGGAGTAAGCTTAATATCACCTTTGGCAGCTCCATTGGTAATACCCAGGGCACGAACCCCGTCCTTAAAAACTGAGAGAAGCCACTCTGCTTGCTCTTGAGGGAGATTCGTCGGCATGGTATGTCCCATTTCTATGAAATAGGGAGGAAAATAAATGTGCCGATCTGCAAGACCACAGATGGTAATTTCTCCCTGATAGACAATGGCATCTACAGAAAATTCTGGACCCTCCATGTACTCTTCTACAATTGCCCGGCCGGAGCGAGAAAAAGCCAGGGCATCCTGCAGTGCAATAAGTAGCTCTTCTTCAGAATCGACCCTGCGGCAGCCCCGGGCCCCCATGTTGTCCACCGGTTTTACCACTACCGGCATAGAAAAAGGCAGTTTGAGAAGGTTAATATCCTCCATATCAGATTGATGAACAATATAAAACTTCGGTGAAGGAATGCCGGCTTCTTTAAAACGGCGGCGCATCCGTTCCTTGTCGGAAGCATCGAGGGCGGTTTTGTAGGGAATACCTGGTAACCCTAATTTTTCTGCAACCCAGGCAACGGAGGCAGAAAAGTCGGTCCCAGCGGTCATAACCGCCGAGAGGCCGCCATCACGCTGTAATGAACGGGCAAAGGCTTCTAAAGCATCCTTATCTTTGAGGTCGATTTTTTCAAAACGGTCTGCCAATCCTGTACAAACCGCATGGGGATCTGCATCGACGACTACGGCTTCAAGACCCATTTCTTTCGCAAAGGAGATAGCGGGGCGTTGCATAAGACCTGCGCCTAATATCAATATACGTCGTTTCATCAATCTAACCCTTTTGGGAGGGGCCACTCAAAACGAACTCTGTTGCTAGAGTCTTAGCGGAGCCCCCTATTCTTTTATTGCATAGGCTTCGAAGGTATCGCCTAGTGAAAATAGCTGGCTTACCTTGAGCAGTACCCTATATATGACTGTTTTTTTAGACTTTGCAAAGGCCCCTACAAAGGGGAATCGTTCCGGGTGATGGCCTGTGCTCACCGTTTTCACAAGCCGGAATCCATACCGTGCCAAAATGGAACCACAGGTTCTGGGACTGAGAATCGTCCAGTGATCTGGCGGGCTCTGTTCCAGGAAGGATCGAAGTCTTGCTCTTCCCGAGATGCCAGAACCGGAAGGAGTTGAAAAGGCCAGGAGGCCACCCTTTTTTAACATTTCTGAAGCAGCTTTGAGGGCCTTGCCAAGATCGGGGAAGTGTTCAATCACATACCAGAGACTTACCACATCGAGTTGTTCGCCATCGGTTAAGCTGGTGAGATCCGTTTCAGGGAAAAGCCCCTGTAAAACTGGTACCCCTATATGGTCTTTTGCATACCGAACTGCATCATGGGAAGGATCTAGGCCCATAACAGACCAGCCACGTTCCTTTGCCGCCGCAAGAAAGGGCCCATAGGCACAGCCAATATCAAGGAGCCGAACATAGTGCGGGACATCAATCTTAAGGGCTTTTTCACCATGGATTTTATACCTCCGACCATGCAAAAGGATCTGCTCAATTTGGTTAAGCCGGGACTGGGCCATTTGAATCAGATTCGGGAAATCTTCGATATAGGTTTTACCATACTGCTTTTTATAATCTTCAAGAAAATAAGCTCCGTCATAGGTTATAGGAGGATGGTTGGGGCGAACCATGTAGGTAATGCCGCAGCGGCCGCAGCGGACATAGGTGCGGTCAGGGAAGCGGGCGAGTATACGTCCGCCCCTGCGACTCCGGTCTTGACAGAGGGGACAGCGGCCATAGGTTGGGAAGGTCCAGCTTTGCAGGGTTGCGGCAAAGCTGTTTGTTGTCCGAAACAAACAAAAACGATGGTAAAGTTCCCTGCTTGCTTGAATAATGGAATGTTGCACCAATTGACGTGTAAGCTGTCGCCCTACCCCTAAAGCGGCCTTTCTCCCATAGCCAAAACTATAGAATTGTGTTGAAAGACCTAAAATCTCATGGTATGCCGTAGGGGCCACCAGTGCAACCGAAGTTTGTGCAGCTAGAGCTTCAAATGCAGTTAAACCATAATGGGTTATCACAAGGTCATAGTCTGCAAGGTATTCCATCAAATTATCGGGAGCTTTTATTAGATGTATCCCCTGTAGGGCAAGTTCCTGCCGTATCTGGGCTGTGATATTTTTATTCATAGGACCTACCACCAGGCTTATATCATAACCGATACCATGCGGAATGAGCCCCCGTATAACAGACATACTGAGATTCTGTGCATCCTCAGCGCCAAAGGTGATAAGAACCTTTTTTATAGACTCAGGAAATTGCTCCCGGCGTTTCTGGGGGAGCTGAAGAAAGTCAGGATTTACCAGATTTGGCTTATCGGCTTGTCCTAAACTTGTACAGAGCATTTTATACACAGAAAATTCTCGAAAAATCGGCATGAAGAGCATAAGTAGCTTGACAGCTATAGTAAGCCCTTTAGGCCCCGGAAGTATGTCTACAAGGTAATCGAAGGAGGATCTGCAGGGGCCTCCCTCATCAATTCCAACAACCGGAGCTTTTTGGGACCATCTGTGTACCACTTGAGGCGCGGTACGGAAGCCATCAATCACAATAAAACGCCAGGCGGAAATTGTTTGAGCTTGCATCTCATTCATGACTGGAATATCAGTAGATTGATGTTCCGATATATTTGTAAGCAGATAAGCCTCTCCTCCTAAGGCGCTGAGGGCCTGCACAAGCCGCTGGCACCGGGCAATATGCCCTCCACCTTTACCAGGATCCTGATTCGGAATCACGAGAATCGGCAAAATGGATGAAGGGATACCCATCAATGTCCCTCCCGTTGATGCCAATGTTTTAAAATCCAGGCTCCCTGGTAACGAAGGGGAATTGTTTTCGTTTCAGAAGCTCTTGCAGATAAAGAATCGTTACAACCCGCTTCAGCTTGTGTGAGCGTCTCAAAGAGCCACAGGGCCTGCTCATAATCATCCCGGGTGTCTATCGTGAGACGGACCTCAGGGGCCCTCCAGTGTTGGGGTGCCAAGGGGCGATGCAGATAAAAACGACCCGGATTGTTATATAAATAGGGACATACATGTTCCCGATCATAGGGGTCCTTCGTTTCCCGGTCAGCCTGACGTAATGCTTCAGCACGGATGATTTCCACGCCGCTTCCATAGGGCATACTAGTGAGGGTACCATAGTCGGCTTCCAGGTTCAGGGTTTCCTGTGCACTTGACCAGGCGGCATCGGCAAAGACAAAGGGATTATCTGCGGTTGCCCGTATACAATAATCAATCTTGAATGCATCGAGGGCAAGGATAAAACGGCCCAGAACATCCTCTTTTGGTCCAGCGATGATTGAAAATCCAGCCTGTTCTGTGAGAGGCTTAAAGATATCGTATGAGTCTTCAGGGCAAGCTAAAATATAATATGCCGCTGGTATGCATCGTAGAGCCTCTAGGACACGAACAAGCAAAGGTTCTCCTCCTAAAGGTAAAAGAGCTTTCTGTGGAAGCCTACTTGAATCGAGTCGGGCTTGAACAATGACACCAAGATTCATTCAGTTTCCTCCCAGAGTTCAGCAAGCTGACGAGCATCCATTTGAAAACGATAGGTAAATAATTCTACCCACTCGCGGACGCTACGGAAATTACGCCAAGCAATTCTAAAACCTTCGCCAGACTTAAGTAGATAGGGAATCAAACGTCTCCAAGGAAGAAGAGCCGTATCACCACGGAATACTGGTGCTATATTTTTCAAATAGAATCGGCGATAATCTGGATGCATGGAAGTATCCTGAGGTACAGGCTCACCATCATAAACGACCTTAACCAATTGACTTGTTTTTATCTTTTCTCCCCAAAGATAGGCTCGAAAACCAAAATCCATTAACTGCCAGTAAGGACTTCTTATATTTACATCATACCCTGTTAAGTTGATGAACTTCTCTGTATGGTAGACTCCTACTCCGTCGAAGGGATAGAGTGACAGTGATCCTTCCTTAACCGGAACAAAGGGTATGGTCCGAATTGTTCCGCGGTACAGAGCCGGGATAATAAGGGTCGGTAATGGTTCGAAACGGGTGTTTTGAACTACCGGGACTGTACAGAGCTGATCAGATTGTAATATCCGTTCAGCAATTCGCTCCGCTCCACCGCTTTGGGTAAAACGGACATCGTTCCACAATACAAAGAAAAGGGGGGTCCGTACTTCCATGGCAGCAATATTAATCTGTTCCCCAAACGACAGGTTTTCTTTCAGAATAAGAAATTGTGCAAAGGGATAACGGAGGGATAATTCCTCTATATCATAGGACTTCTTTCCCGTCTCTACCGAAAGTACATAATCAAATCCAGCCTTTTCCAGGTCTTGAAAAATACTTCGCCTGAGATAGCGGCCGCCCCTACTCAGGAGTACCGCTGACATTCCTGTGTTCGCCCCCCGTTCGCCCTTGCCGATCACAGTATAAGCAGGCAAGTTCTGATTAAAAGTTGAAGGTATAGTACTCATCGCAATCCTTGCAAATTCCCGAATATTCCTTATGGCTCTGTTCTAAATACAATTCCTGAGCACTCTCCCAAATTGAGGCTAAACTATCATTAAAAACATTCCCCAGGATCCGGGTGCGGCTTACATCTTCCTTGCAAAGCGGTACCGTTCCATCGAGAAGCACTGCCATATCCCGCTGCAGGTGCCAACAGGGCTGACGAATAAGAGGTGAAATATCCCCTGCCCGTTTTTGCGGCAGAAAACCTGCAAAATAATCATATTTTTGGATAATCACCTCTGCGCCTAAAGCTTTCCAGTACCGGTAGAATTGCTCCATATCATCCTCAGATCCCTTAACCCGGATTGCCTGAACATAAACTGCGCCAGGAAAATGCTGCAGCAGGATTTCTGCAAAGTGATATGCTTCCTCAAAGCCTGCACCACGTATTTCCTGATACCGTTCACCGTTTCGGGCATCGAGGGAAACAATCCAGCTCAAAGGTGGTAGTTTATTAGGACCTCGTAGGGGCTGGGGATCATATTTAACCACCGCTGCGAGCTCTTCGATGTGGGAAGAAATCCATCCTATGCCACTTGTTTCAACAATGAGAGCGAGCTCCGGTCTTCGGAGGACCGAACCCATGAGATCCTTGATATCTGGATGTAGTGCAGCTTCACCCCAGAGGCTTATATCGATCACTGCATCCCCAGAAAATTCAACAATCCGGTCTAGCAGGCTTTCAAAAGTGGATTTGGACATAAAATCCTCAGAAGGAGAAGCGGGCAGACGGGGATTGCCGAACTGCGGATAGGGACAGAAACTGCATAGCTGGGGACAGGGACGGGATACCTGAATCTGGTAAAAGGCCGGCAGGGTTCTCAGAAGTTCCGGATGACCTTCCAGAATTTCAGGGGCCAATTCTGCCCTGTCAAGTCCTGCATTAATAAGCCGCTGAAGCAAGAGGTAGTTCCGTTTAGAGTCTGCCGCCAAGGTAAGCCTGTAGGGCCGAAGATCTACCGGAGCAATTTCAGTCTCGATATCAAAGGAATTGATATCCTTCTGAAGCACCTGAAAAAGGGCATCCCGAGAAATGGCAGTCCTTCCGAAGGCTGTCCCATCCGAATTTTTTTGTTGCTCCTGAGAAGCTATGTGGGCCGTACTATTTTTATAAATTGATAAAAGGATAGCTGCTGTACTGGGGGCTAGTATTTCCGGTGCAAAGCCATAGGGCCAGCCGTCAGCAAAGGTATATTCGGCGGCCCAGCGCAGATGCCGTTCCACCATGGCACTGGTTAGAGATGGATCGAGCAAAGGACAATCGGCCCAGGCAAAATAGAGGAAGTCCTGTTCACGGGAGATTTCCACCAGGGTTTCAAGAAGGTCCCTCAGGGTCCATCGGCTTTTACGGATAACCTTGCATTGAGGGGGGATGAACTCATCATCAAAAGTATCCTGAAGCAGAAGATATACTTCAGACACATTGGGAAAGGAGCGAGCCCGTTCTATTTCAAAAGACAGGGCTGAACAGCCTTGAATAAGGGGCTTTACTGCATAGGGGGACAAGGACTGTCCGCCAAATAAGACAACAGGAGCTTTCATATCCCTTACTGTATCGGCATTCTGCGGATTGTCCAATAGGGTTCCCTTGCGTATACTAGTCTTATGGAATTGGAAGGCCCCTTAAGTGTTTCCCAGCTCACGGAGCTTATTAAAACCTGTCTGGAAAGAACCTTTTCAGAAGTGACAGTAGAGGGTGAAATCTCCAACTACCGGCCCTCGAGTACGGGACACCTCTATTTTACACTGAAGGACGCTGGGGCAGCCCTGCAGGCGGTGATGTTCAAAAACAGACTAAAATCCCTCGACTTTACCCCCCAGGATGGGCAACGGGTCAAGGCTCGGGGAAGCATTTCGGTCTATCCACAGCGGGGGACCTACCAGCTTGTATGCGAATACCTTGAACAAGCAGGAACCGGAGATATACTAGCGATGCTTGAAGAGCGGAAGCGCCGGCTCGCCGCTGAGGGGCTTTTTAATGCAGAACGAAAAAAGGCTATTCCCAACTTTCCCGAAACTGTCGGAGTTGTCAGTTCACCCACAGGGGCTGCAGTACAGGATATCCTAAATATTTTAAAGCGGCGGGCCCGGGGTATCCGGGTAATCCTGCTGCCGACCCCGGTACAGGGTTCTGATGCGGCCTCGATTATTGCCCGCAGAATCGAACAGGCAAACCAGTGGAAACTGGCAGATGTACTTATTGTGGGTAGAGGCGGTGGGTCCCTGGAAGACCTTCTCCCCTTTTCAGAGGAAGTCGTGGTTCGGGCCATAGCCGACTCAGACATACCGATTATCAGTGCCGTGGGGCATGAGATTGATTGGGCCCTCTCAGATTTTGCAGCGGACCTGAGGGCCCCTACCCCTTCAGCGGCGGCTGAACTGGTGAGTGCCAACCGGCAGGAAACGCTGGAACAGGTTCGAAACTACCGGAAAATGTTTTCCGACTCCATTCAGGGACGTCTGGACCGGGCGCGGCTGCTCATCAAACCCTTTGCCCCTGAAAACTTGGAACTCCGTTTCAGGGCTATACTCCAACCCCGGCTGGTTCGCTTTGATGATGCCAAGGAATCCCTTCTCATGAGAATGAAGGAACGGCTTTTCAATGTACGGAGAAAATTTGAACTGGCGGTGAATACCCTGGAAGGAGCCAGTCCTTTAGCCATTCTTGAACGGGGTTATTCGGTAGTGCAGGATGCTGCAACGGGTCGGATCATTCGCAGTTCAAAGGATACAGAACCAGGTAAGTTCCTAAAGATTCGCCCCATGGAGGGGATTATAACCGCCAAAACAGAAACAATATTGATTCAAGAGGAATCCGATGGCAACAAAAAACTTTGAAGAACGGCTTGCGCGACTAGAAGCCTTGGGTGAACAGATTCGCCGCACAGATATTCCGCTGGATGATGCCCTGGCGGCCTTTGAAGAGGGGATTAAGTTAGCCAGAACCCTGGAAAAGGACCTCTCTAAAATAGAAAGCCGCATCGAAATCCTCATGAATGGTCCTGAAGCTAAAGAGGATGAAAAGGTCGAACTGGACCTTTTTGAATCCCAGGAGTAATTGTGGAAAGCACAGGAATACAACGCCGACCCGTCCACATCTTGAGTACCGATGTGGCCCGCAAAATCGCCGCCGGAGAGGTGGTGGATAGGCCCGCCGCCCTCGTACGGGAACTGATTGACAATGCTTTGGATGCGGAGGCTCAGACGATCGAGGTGCAGATCGAGGGCGGCGGGGTACGGCGGACCGAGGTGATCGATGATGGTGTAGGCATGACCAGGGAGGACTTAGCTCTCTGCTGGCTACCCCATGCAACGAGTAAAGTAGCAAGCCTCGAGGACTTACTTTCGGCAGAAACTCTGGGATTCCGGGGTGAAGCTCTGGCGGCGATTACGGCAGTAGCCCATGTAGACATTAGTACCAGCATCGATGGCCGTGAAGCTTGGCAGCTTTCGGTTGGCCCAGGAGGCTTTGAACAAGCAGCAGAAGCTCAGGCACACCTGATTCAACAAACCAGACGAGTCCGAGGAACCACAGTGCGAGTACTGGGGCTGTTCGACTCTGTACCGGCCAGAAAAAAATTTCTTAAACGGGATGGGGCTGAAGCCCTGCTGTGTAAACAAATCTTTATTGATAAGGCCATGGCTTTTCCTGATCGGACATTCCGTTTTCTGCAGGATGGGAATTTAAAGCTCTTTTTTCCACCAATTTCCAGCTACCGGGAACGATTTATCCAGACCCAGTGCGACGGGCCCGAACAGCAATTCGTCCATGAGCTTTATGCTCAGGGCGAAGGTTTCCATATTACCATGGTAGTCGGAGGCCCTGAACTATATCGTTCTGACCGGCGTGAGCAGTTTGTCTTTGCCAATGGCCGGCGTATCCAGGATTTTGCGCTACTCCAAGCTCTGGAATATGGTCTTGAAGGCGCCTTCCCTAATGGAACCCATCCAATAGGGGCTCTGTTTATCACGATAGACCCTGCCCTGGCGGACTTTAATATACATCCGGCAAAACGGGAGGTTCGCTTTAAGGATCCCGGCGCCATTCATCATGCTATTACCGCTAGCCTAAAAAAGTTCATACATAACTTGCTTCTCAGCGATAAAAATACCCAGATTGTAAAAGACACCAATAAAATGATACTAAAAAACACAGGTTATGAAAAAGCAGCTCAACTCTTGGATGTGCACAATGAGTTGTCTCAAGGTACAAAAAATAGTTCTGAACATGTACAGTGTAGCTGTGAAGAACAAGGATTGAGAAAATCAAGTGCCGCTGCTATTAATACCGGAACTACTAGTGCAGGGAGGCTTGCCATGGAAGCCCTGCTGGAACGTCCGCCACAGTATCAGAAATTACCACAGGTAAGCCAATCGGTAACCTATATTGGTCAACTCTTTGGACTTTTTTTGCTGGCCGAAGCAGGAACAACCCTATATATCATAGACCAACATGCAGCCCATGAACGGATACTCTTTGATAGTCTGACAACACAACCGATTCAAAATCAGGATCTACTTATTCCAATTACTTTTGAAACCGATTCGGAAGAAGAAGACCATTTTCTGACCTTACATCAAGAGCGTCTTGCTGAAGCAGGTATAGTTCTTGATGGGCAGGGCCAGGGCTCCTGGGCAATTACAGCGTTACCTGCAAATTGGGAAAAAAGCGACAGTGAAACCATTCAGGATATTCTAAAACTGTCCGAAGCAGGCGAAGGTTTTATCGAACTGTGGATTGCAACCATGGCATGCCACATGGCAATCAAGGATGGGGACTATGTTGATAGAGTTACTGCCCAGGCTCTGGTGGAGGCAGCCCTGGCCTTGCCCATTCCCCGCTGTCCCCATGGCCGCCCCATCTGGACCACTGTAAGCAAGGATGAGCTCTTTCATGCGGTCCGGCGGACCGAATAGAGTTGTTAGCCTAAAGAGTGCACCAATAGGGTCACTCTTGTTCATCAGCGGCCCCAACTAGAACTAACTAGAGAAATCTCCTAGATTGGAGAAGTTTTTTCCCCTCGAAGGGTTCTACTGGTACAAACAAATCCGCCAGTTCAGGTTTTATAGCCAACCCCACATCTTCGGATAGGGTGATACGGCCCCCCTCTGTCCGCTGGTGAGCCAGGTGGAAAATAAAGTTAATGCTATCGGCAACAAGGGTTCCAGTTTTTCCCGGTGGCTGAAAAGGAATCGCCCCATAATGGAAAGCACAAAGGAGGGGCAGAGAAAAATCTAATAGTAGCCGCTCATAACTTACCAGAGGACAATTCAGCTGGAGCCTCAGACAAGTTTCAAGGGCCTGACTGGCTCTTGCCTTTTCAGAAGGGATAAGAAAGAGAAAGGATGCATCAGACTGCATCCAGAGCAGAGCATCAATTGGAGAAAAAAGCTGTGTAAGATATTGCTGCAATCTGCTTTGAAGTTCTCCAAACCGCTGTTCACCAAGTTTTGTTTTAAGTGCGCCCTCATGCTCAGGACCGATATAGAGCAAGTAGAAGGAACAGACCGTACCAGGTCTTATCGATTTCCAGCCGGTAAAGACTTTTTCTTCCAGACCAGCATTATCCTTCGTCGGTACAACGGATTCACTGAAAGAGGATCTCGTAGAAAGATATTCCTGTATCCGTTTCCAACGCTGAGGTGTAAATCCATTATCAACACAGGCTGGTCCAAGATAATCCACTGCCCCTTCATGAAAAAACCAGGCAGGGTCGCCGCTTGTACCATCCAAATCAAAGATACCCCAGGGAATCTGGGGGTAAGCGGTGTTTATTTTTTTTATAAGTCTTTTAAATGTATTTTCATCAAGCCCCATGACATCAAGATAACAGACATCAAAGGAGGATTCATCTTTTTGACCAATCGTTTCAATATTTTTAATCTCAAGATTGTACCGTTGACTGGAGACCAATTTGCATGGTAGTGAATCACGGGAGGTAAACAGTATAATTTTCATTATTGTTCTACCTCAATACTATATTGCCTAAATTTATATGAATCCTTATGCTGTTCTGCACTAAATCGATCCTGTATTACCCTATCAACTGAAATAAACACATTGGAACTTACAATCAGAGCATCAGGCTTTCCATATTGTGACTCAATTTCGGTAATTTCTCGTATTGTTTCATTTTTTTTCAATTCCACAGAATCTTCTGCAAATTTAACCGGGCCACCATGAACCGCAAGCCGTACCCTCAGAGGACTGCCGAGCGTATTCGACAAACGATTATAAAAAAAGAGGTTATGTAATATTTCCATTCCAGCAAGGACTGCAGATCGCTCTTTTTTACCAAATACAAAGGCAGCAAGGCATCCATCACCTTCCCAAAACCAAAGACGCCCCATCCGCGGTAGTACCGCCTGGGAAACTATTGTTCGCAAATCCCCATAAGCAGCTTCAACAGCTTTTTTTTCATGTCGTCGGACTAGTTCGGAATTCTGTACAATATCAAGCCTCAAAAGAGCTAGTTGGAATTCATCTCCAGGTACTAATCGGCCCCAATTTGAACTGATCTGGTTCTGGGCATTTTCCATAAAAAGCCCTGTTACCGAATCGTAGGAATACCCCTCTGCCAAAATAGTTTTAATCAGATCCCGCATATACAGTAGAGGATATTCCCGGCCCATATACCCAGAGGTATCAATTTTAATTAAAAGTTCAATAAGCTGTAAATAACGTCCAGCCACTATTATGTCTTTCACAACCTGTTCTGCAGCGGTTTGAGCAGTGATTGGTATATTTTCGGGAATACCCGACTGACGATGAATGTCATAACCAGGAATGACTATCCGCGCAAGACGGACAATCATTTCCATACTAAGAGATTCATAGAGAATTTTACACGTTAACCGATGAAGGCCTGTCTTAACTT
Source organism: Gracilinema caldarium DSM 7334 (assembly GCF_000219725.1). Taxonomy (GTDB): domain Bacteria; phylum Spirochaetota; class Spirochaetia; order Treponematales; family Breznakiellaceae; genus Gracilinema; species Gracilinema caldarium. The sequence continues at coordinate 1,847,304 of NC_015732.1, forward strand.
TCATAATTATTTATTCAGAAAAAGGCGGGATTTTGCCGGGAACGGGAGTTGAACCCGTACCCCCTTGCGGGGAGGGGATTTTAAGTCCCCGGTGTCTACCATTCCACCATCCCGGCGCCACTTGTATAATATCAGGAAAGCCTGCTAAGGTCAATATGATATGATACCTTTCATAGATTCCCATGCCCATCTTTCTATGCTCCCAAAAACTCCAGAGGCAGTACAAACCTATATTGATGAATGGAATACGGCTGGTCTTGCATGGATTATTGATGTGGGAACCCAGGCAGAAGACCTTGAATTACGAATTGCAAGTATAACTCAGGCTTTCGGAACACAAGATGAAACAAAGCTTGTGTATTCTGCGGGTATTTGGCCTTCAGCAGAGGCTATACAACATCGTCATCGTTATATTGATAAGCTGACAACCCAGATTCAGCGTTGTCCCAGGGGATTGCTTGTAGCTATCGGAGAATGTGGTATAGATCGTTATTGGAACCACCCAGAAAAAGGTGCTGATATACAGGGAGAGCAGGAACTTCTCGCGGCCCATCTTGAGCTTGCTCAAATATATTCCTTACCAGTTATTATCCATTCCCGGGATGCAGCAAGGGAAACGCTGGATGTGCTTAAAGCATTTCCTAGAGTACAGGGAGTCATCCACTGTTTTTCCTATGGGAAAACAGAAATGAAGGCCTTTATAAAACAAGGCTGGTACATCTCTTTTGCAGGTAATGTAACCTATAAGAACGCCCAGTCCCTCAGAGAAGCCTTGCAGGAAGTTCCATTGGATCGGATGTTACTCGAAACCGATAGCCCCTATTTAGCACCGGTGCCACACCGAGGAAAGACAAACAATCCAGCGATGGTCGTTCATCAATATGAAGTAGCAGCCCGAATAAAAAACCTGCCCCTCGAGGAACTGGCCCAGCAGATAAAAAGCAACTTTACCAGCTTATTTATTCGGCCTTAATAACATTGGTAGGACAAGAATCGATCGCTTCTTTGATGGAATCTTCATATTGAGAGAAATCGACCCCGGTCTTTACAACCATTTTATCGGGCACCTCAAAAACCTCAGGACAAATTGATTCGCAATTTCCGCAGGAGATGCATTCATCTTCACTTTCATCGAGCCAAACCTTCTTAATTGCCATATGGACCTCCTTTTATTTCGATTTTACCCATAAATGAGCCGCCGTATCTGTCTGATACTAAGCGGTTCTGAGGCAAAACGTCGATCTTTTAGCTCCAGAGCAATTATATCATAGATTACTTCATTTTTATATCCCTGGCGTTGGAGGTGATAATGACGGGAACGGACCCATTCCTCTACAGTCTGGTTACAATAAATCACAAATTCCTCCATGAGCCGTGCGGCCATTGAGGGATCGATCCCATAGACATGATGAAGCCGATCGATAAAGGCCTGGTCTAAGGAATTGTGCCCCTGAACATCATCCTTCATAGATTGAGTATGGGGTGTATCGATTTAGTTTGTAAAGCGGTCTTTTATGCCTTATACCCGATTTCGGGTATAGGACATAACATAATACTTGCCGACAGGGATTTTCCCTGCCGGCATCATAGATGAGCTTTTTACTATGAGCTCTTATAATGTAAAGAGCAGTTCTTCATAACCGGGGAAGGGCCAAGCTTTCTTATCTACTATTTTTTCAAGAGCATCCACTTTACCCCTCAGCACACCCATCTGACTTACCACTTTTTCACGGTACGCCTTAGCCTGGATAAAAGCATCCTCTGTTTCCTGAGCTTCGGTCAGAACCTTTTCCAGTTTATCAGTGTCTTCATTAATTTCGTTGAGGAGTTCAGCGATCCGTTTTGCCTTTTTTTCTTGGGGCGCACTGACCGCACCGATCGCAGCAAGGGACGCCGCATCCCGAGCAAGAGCTCCTGCATAGGCACTAACGCCAGGGAATATGGAGCGGCGAACCATAGAAATCATTACTCCTGCTTCGATATTGATCTGCTTGGAATAGCGTTCCAGGTAAATATGATACCGGCTTTCTATTTCTTCTTTTGTAAGAATTTGATGGGTTTCAAAGAGAGCAATGATTTCTGGCTGTACCAATACGGGGAGTACATCGACGGTTGCCCGAACATTGGGAAGCCCACGTCGTTCTGCTTCCTTAACCCATTCTTCAGAATAACCGTTGCCATTAAAGACTACCCGCCGATGTTTGGCATAGGATTCTTTAACAATCGCTTCGATGGCTGCATTCTTATCAGAGGCCTTTTCCAGCTTATCTGCAAATTCTGAAAGCACCTGGGCCACCGCGGTATTAAGGTAGGTATTCGGAGTTGCAATAGATTGGGATGAACCGACCATACGGAATTCGAACTTATTCCCTGTAAAGGCAAAGGGGCTTGTTCGGTTTCTGTCTGAAACGTCCTTTGGTAAAGTGGGCAGAGAAGTTACACCGAGCTTAATCCGTTCCATGCCGGTACTCTTGCTGACAGGTTTCCCATCGGCAATACTGTCAAAGATTTCTGTAAGAGGTCCGCCAAAGAATACAGAAATAATTGCAGGAGGTGCTTCGTTAGCCCCAAGCCGGTGATCGTTTCCTGCAGTAGCTGCAGAGGAGCGAAGGAGCAAGGCATAACGATCTACAGCTTCAACCACTGCGGCGGTAAAAAGAAGAAACCGTGCGTTGGATTCTGGATTTTCACCGGGATCCAGGAGGTTAATCCCATCATCGGTGGACATGGACCAGTTATTATGCTTACCCGAACCATTAACCCCAGCAAAGGGTTTTTCATGGAGCAGGGCTTCCATGCCATGGCGGCGGGCTACCTTCTTAATGGTTTCCATAACTAGCTGGTTACTGTCGACCGCTACGTTAGTAGTAGAGAAGATCGGTGCAATTTCAAACTGATTTGGAGCTACCTCATTGTGCTGGGTCTTGGCAGCAACCCCTACCTTCCAGAGTTCTGTATTGAGTTCCCGCATGAACATGGCAACCCGTTCTTTAATAGCTCCGAAGTAGTGGTCTTCCAACTCCTGGCCTTTTGCTGGCATGGAACCGAATACGGTGCGTCCGGTAAGCATGAGGTCCGGCCTTTCATCAAAATACTTTTTATCGACCAGAAAATATTCCTGTTCAGGACCAACGGTGGTGATTACCTGTTTTGCTGTTGTATTACCCAACGCTCGAAGGATGCGGATCGCCTGTTTATTCAGAGCATTCATGGACCTTAAGAGGGGAACCTTCTTATCAAGAGCATGCCCATAGTAGCTGAAGAAAGCCGTAGGGATGCAGAGGGTGGTTCCTGTAGGGTCCTGCTTAAGGAAAGCAGGGCTCGTAACATCCCAGGCAGTGTAACCCCGGGCTTCGAAGGTAGCCCTGAGGCCTCCAGAGGGGAAACTCGACGCATCGGGTTCGCCCTTAATGAGTTCTTTACCTGAGAATTCCATGAGTACCTTTCCGTCACTGGTTGGTGCGATGAACGAATCATGTTTTTCAGCGGTTAAGCCCGTGAGAGGATGAAACCAGTGGGTATAGTGGGTGGCTCCTTTTTCCAGAGCCCAGTCCCGCATTGCAGCGGCCACTACTTCGGCAACCTCAAGGCTCAGTTCCTTTTCTCCTGCCTGGACTGCGAGAATTTCTTTATAGATGCTTTTTGGCAGTCGTTCCCGCATGACCGAATTGGAAAAACAGTTGGTTCCATAGAGGCTCGGTACGGAAGTTTCAATAAAATTAATGCTTTCGCTCATAGTTCGCTCCTTGCGATTACTAGAATATTGACCTATGAGAACCACTAACACCTACAGTGATGAGCGGCACCCATATAATTGCTAGCAAATAACATGCCAACTATTGTTACAATTTGCATTTCAAAATATTTTATTACAATACAATATTTTATAAAAAACCGCAGTAGGATTACTGCGGGTCTGAGCTACATCCATGTAAGAAACAGTCGTATTTCATACATTTATGTAGGTCTATACAAATCTATTATTTTTACAAGCAACCTGGTGAGCCTTCATGAAGTTCACCAGGTTATGTACACAGCCTTATCCTATGGCAGCTGAACCGGTTTCCCCGGTTCTGATTCGGATGCATTCTTCGAGGGGAAGAATGAAGATCTTTCCATCCCCGATTTCTCCCGTCCTGGCTCCTCGGATTATGGCATCAATGGTCGGCTTTACAAAGCTGTCATTCACCGCAATCTCAATTCTAACCTTTTTAAGCAGGTTCACTTCGATATCCACACCACGATAGGATTCATGAAAGCCCTTCTGCTGGCCACACCCCATGGCATTGGTGACAGAGATTTTATAAATCTCAGACCGATATAATTCCTGCTTCACCTCATTGAGCTTATGGGGCTGAATATATGCAATAATCAATTTCATTTCGTGATCCTCCACTACATATTGCTGAAGATCTGGAAGCCCGAATAGGCCTCTGCCTTGTGTTCGGTAATATCAAGGCCCATAAGTTCTTCCTTCTCAGTAACCCGTAGCCCTACTACTGCCTTAATTGCCAAGAAGAGCAACAAACTCAAAACACTTGCCCACAGCCCCACGGTAAGTACGCCAAGGGCCTGTACACCGAGTTGATGGAATCCACCGCCATGGAGCACACCAACGGCAACTCCGTCCACATTGCCCCAGATACCGACTGCAAGAGTCCCAAAGACTCCGTTTACCATGTGGACCGATACGGCACCAACAGGATCGTCAATTTTGAGAACCTTGTCGATAAACTCGACGGAAAGGACCACCAGTAAGCCCGCTAAGAGTCCAATTACCACAGCGGCTCCAGGAGATACGACTGCACAAGGTGCAGTAATTGCCACAAGCCCAGCCAATACACCGTTCATGGTCATGGATGCATCGGGCTTTTTGAACCAGAACCAGGAAACTATCATAGCAGCGACTGCCCCAGCTGAAGCCGCAAGGGTAGTTGTAACTGCTACGCGGGCTATATCGGTACTAATACCGGATAAGGTCGATCCAGGGTTAAAACCATACCAGCCAAACCAGAGGATGAAAACACCCAAAGCAGCCAGTGGTATGTTGTGTCCCGGCAAGGCTTTTACCACAACCTTTCCTTCTGCTTTTACATATTTCCCAGTTCTCGGCCCAAGCACAATCGCACCCATGAGGGCTGCCCAACCACCAACTGAATGAACTACGGTTGAACCAGCAAAATCATGGAAACCAAGCTCAGAGAGCCAGCCCCCTCCCCAAATCCAGTGACCAGACACAGGATAAATGAGGGCAGATATAAAGACGGTATAAATCAAATATGACTTAAACTGGGTCCGTTCTGCCATAGCTCCTGAAACGATGGTTGCTGCGGTAGCCGCAAAGACAACCTGGAAGAACCAGTCTCGGTAAAAGGTAGGATCTCCCATGGGCCCTTTAAAAAAGTCAGAAAAACCAATAAGGCCTCCCAGCTTATCAGCCCCATACATGAACCCCCAGCCAATCATCCAGAATGCAATGGAACCTAAGCAAAAGTCCATCAGGTTCTTCATGATGATATTGGTGGCATTCTTTGCCCTGGTCAGGCCTGTTTCTACCAGAGCGAAACCTGCCTGCATGAAGAAAACCAGCGCACCGGTCAGCACCAGCCATATCATATCCATGGCGGCAGTGATGGATTCGATACTTTCTTCTGCGAAACCTGCAACAGTCACCAAGAAGAAAAGCACCGCCAGAAACAGCATCTGCTTTTTCACCTATTGTTCCTCCTAAAAGGTGGTATACCAATACAAAGCAGATACTATGCCAATTTAGAAAAAAAAAGACACATTTTTGTATGTCCAACCAACTACATTTGGATACGCAAATTATATAATTATATAATATAATGATTTAATAATTCTTCAACTGTTTTTTAAATGATTAAAATAGTTTGAAACAAGAGCTGATAGCAAATAATAATGAAAACAAGCATTCGTATTTCCTACATTTTTGTTATTATTAAAATTAATACCTACATATTTGTAGTTCTATACATTTTCCAGGGGATAGCATAGTGATGCACCCGCAGTCCCATCTGCCGTTCTGTAATACCAAGCCGCCGAGCGGCGGCGGCCATATTACCGCCGGTAATCTTAAGAGCTTCGATGATAAGTTCCTTTTCTAGTCGCGACAGAGCTGCCTCAAGGGTTGTGGTTGGCTCCGTTTGGGTAGACTGGGCAGACTGGAGGCTTGGGGGTAAATGATAGGAATGAATTACATTATCGGCAGAAAGAATAACCGCCCGTTCAATACAGTTCTCGAGTTCCCGAACATTGCCAGGCCAATGATAAGTTGTAAGTAAATCGAGGGCTGGACTAGAGATACGTTTTATCAATTTACCATTCTTGTGGGCATACTTTTCAGCAAAAAAATCAGCCAGAAGGATGATATCGCTTTTCCGTTCCCGCAGGGGTGGTATATGGATGGGAAAAACATTGAGCCGGTAATAGAGGTCTTCCCTGAATCGGCCTTGTTTAATGTCCTCTTCCAGGTTTCGATTGGTTGCCGCAATAAGACGTACATCAATCTTGATGGGCTCGTTTCCCCCAACCCGCTCAATCTCCCGCTCTTGAAGCACCCGAAGCAGTTTTACTTGAATTTGTGGGCTTAGATCCCCGATTTCATCCAGGAATATGGTACCACCATTGGCAAGTTCAAATCGGCCTTTTCGCTGGTTGAGAGCCCCAGTAAAGGCACCCTTTTCATGACCAAAGAGTTCACTTTCTATAATCGACTCTGGGAGGGCCGCACAGTTTACTTTGATGAAAGCCTGTTTCATTCGTTTCGACTGGCGGTGAATTTCGGAGGCCACCAATTCCTTACCGGTTCCACTTTCCCCGGTAATCAGCACCGTAGCATCACTGGGGGCTACCTGGGCAACCAGATCAAGAACTGCCCTGATACCCTTGCTGGTACCAATAATATGCGGCTGGTTATGCGGACCATAGGTTTTTGCATCAACTTTTTCCGATTCTGATGCGTTTTCATGCAGCCGCTGTAGTGAGATAAGGCGATACTGTTCTTCCTGTATCCGTTCCCGAAGCTTAGCCGAATCGGCGATAATCGATGCTACCGCCTCAAGAATTTTCTGGTCCGATTTGAGGAGAGCTTCTGTATAATCAGCTGGAAGCCGACGTTCAGCACTTAAGGTTCCCAGTACCTGATTTCCGCTTTTTATAGGAACACAATAATAGGCAACGCCAACAAGATCTTCTTTTTTTCTGCCTCCAGCCCGGTTGAGAAAACGGCTTTCCTTTGAAAGGTCGGGTACTACAATTGGGATTCCAGTCTCAAAGACCTTGCCCACGAGGCCCTCACCCATCCGGTATTTGCCCCGTTCTTTTTCTTCTTCGGTTAATCCCGGGGCCTCTTCTATCTTAAGGAGTCCTGTAGCTCGGTCTAACAGGGTCACCATTCCCCGTGCAAGGGTGGTCCGCATTTCCAATAATGAGAGGAGCGGCCCGAGGGAACTGCGTAATTCCACATGCTTATCCAGGGTCCTAGTAATATCTAAAAGCAGTAAAAGCTCGTCCCGTTCAGAAAGTAAGCACTTCATGTCATTCATACAATGAAAATACTACAAAAATGTAGGAAACAACAAGAGTTATATCTTTTTTAATATCCTGGTGCCGATGCGCATCATAATTCAGAAAAAATTGAAATAACAACATTAAAGCCATAGGGAACCTGCACTTTTAATAAAGAGATTTTAATGGTAGTGCGACAAAATTGTTTAATTTGACAGAATAATAAAGTGGTGCCACAATAAAATTAATCTTACATTTAAGGAGGAACTATGAGTGCCTTAATAGCCATCATAGCCCTGGTTATTTATTTTGTGTTCTACTTTGTATATGGTAGAACCATCCAGACCAAGCTCCTGAAAAGTCAGGAAGCTCCTGATGCTCCGTCCAAACGGCTGCAGGATGGAGTAGATTATGTTCCTACCAACAAGTTTGTTCTATTCGGCCACCATTTCGCGTCCATTGCCGGTGCTGGCCCGATTACCGGCCCTGCTATGGCTATTGCCTGGGGATGGTTACCGGGACTGCTTTGGATCTGGTTCGGCAACATCTTTATCGGTGCGATCCATGACTACCTGTCACTTGCCGCTTCAGTCCGTTACGATGGTCGGTCGGTTCAATTTGTCGCCCAAGACATGGTGGGGAAAAAAGCTGGAAAATCCTTTGGCTGGTTTGTTCTCTTCCTCTGTATCCTGGTAGTTGCCGCCTTTGGTGACATTGTAGCCGGACAGTTTGCCGCCGATGGCCGGGTGTTCTCAGCTTTCTTCTTCTTCTGCGTTGCTGCTATTATCGCTGGCTTTATCATGTACAAGTCCCCCCTCGGTATGGGCTGGGGATCTTTAATCGGTGTAGTACTTATCATCGCAGCATTCTGGGCTGGTGATTTGCTCCCTATAAAGGCTACTAAGGATGTTTGGTTTATCGTAATTTTCGTGTATATTGTCATTGCTTCCGCATTACCAGTTAACTTCCTCCTGCAACCCCGGGATTACCTTAACAGCTTCCTCCTCTATTTCGGATTGCTCGTAGGTGGTATTGCAGCCCTTGTATCCTTCGGTGCATTTGATTCAGCCCCCCTCTTTACCAGCTTCTCCGCCAAGGTTATCGGTGGTCAGCCTTCTCCTTTCTGGCCCACGGTACCCCTCGTAATCGCCTGTGGGGCCCTTTCTGGGTTCCATGCCCTGGTGGCTTCCGGGACAAGCTCCAAACAGATTGCTTCAGAAAAGGATGCCCTCTTTGTTGGATATGGAGCCATGTTAACCGAAGGGTTCCTTTCTACTATTGTAGTCATTTCCATCGCATCCTTTGGCGACGTTGCCATGGGTAATTGGGAAGCCATATTAAAAACTCCCGCCCTGAGCCGCTTTGTTAAAGCCTATGGCGCTATGGTCAGTACAACCCTCCCCTTCTTTACCAAGGAATTCATGACCCTCTTTGCTTCTGTTTGGGTCAGTTCCTTTGCTCTTACGACTCTGGATACCACCAACCGCCTCGGCCGCTATCTGGTACAGGAGATGGCCCTCCCCCTGAAGGATAAGTCCCCCGCTCTCTATGGTATATTAGAAAACAAATGGGTGGCTTCTATCATTATTGCATTCATCGGTATCTTCCTGGCCCGTTCCGGTGGATACAACACCCTGTGGCCTGCCTTCTCCGGTGCTAATCAGCTCATCGCTTCCATCGTCATGCTGACCGCTGCGGTCTGGGTAAAGAACAAGCTGAATCCTAAATATACCAATGTGGTGCTTATCCCCGCCATATTCCTCTGGGTTACCGTTACAGTGGCCCTGGTCTGGTATGAAATCGTGGTAGTCCCCACATTCTTTGTGAAAATGGAAGACACCATGAAGGTTATTACCGGAAGTGTTGTTGGAACCATCAACGTAATCATGCTGATTCTTAACTTCGTCATGATTGTCAGCTTCTACAAGAACTTCTCCGGCAAGAAAGCAAACGCTTAATTTCTAATCACCGGGCTCCGCCGAATGGCGGAGCCCTTTACAATGCAAAGGAACCTATGACTAAGGAACAGCTAGTACAAAAACTAAAATCTGCCTGGTATATCATTCGTCAGGTGCACCGTGAAAAAGCCACGGAAATGCTCGAATTCGAAGTGAAGGAACTGCAGAATCTTTTCTCCCTCATAGTACTCGGGAGCCTGGTAGGGCTTCCCTCTCCGCCTCCAGCGATAGCCTTTGAGCTTATTCCCCTTATGGAGGATGAGATTCGTACCATGACCAGCAGGGCAGACTTTGCCCAGGACCCCCTGGGAGCCCTTGTAAGCATGCTCAACATTGATTAATAAGCGGGAACAACTATGAAGAAACTCGCCTTTTTTTTAGGCAAGGGAGGGGTGGGAAAAACTACCCTGTCCTCTGCTACTGCCTACCGTCTTGCTGCGAGCGGGCTTAAGGTTTTCATTTGCTCCCTTGATCCTGCCCACAACCTGGGTGATGTATTTCATACAAAATTATCAAATGAACTGCGTCCGATCAGGGAAAATCTGGAGGGCATGGAAATTGACTTGGCCTCGTGGGTCCAGAAGTATCTTGAGGAAAGCCGCAGCGAAATACAGAATGCCTACCGGTACAATGTGGTCATAGATTTAAACAAATACCTGGATATTATGAAATATTCGCCCGGTACAGAGGAATATGCGGTGCTCTGGGCCATTGAGTATATTTATAAAACCTATCATGAGACCTATGACATCATCATCTTTGACACCCCTCCCACCGCTTTAACACTGCGCTTTCTGGCCATGCCGGCTATCTCGAGTCTTTGGGTTAAGGAACTCTCCAATCTGCGTAAAACAATTCTGGAAAAACGGCGGGTTTTACTGAAACTGAATCCAGAAGCGAACGTTCTGGGGGGCCAGGTTAAAAAGGAAGAGGACCCCATCTACCAAAAACTGGGAGCCATTCACCGGCGCCTTGAATATTTACAGGAGCTTTTTGCAAAGGAAAGTTATATTACTGTTGTATTAAATCCCGACGAATTAAGTTTTTCCGAATCTCTGCGTATCAGGGATGAACTGGTCAAGCTGGACGTTCCCATTGCAAGTCTTTGTTATAATAAATTTTATATTGATGACAGCCGCGGCGAACGGCTCCGAAACACCTTTAAGAGCGTTCCCATTTTCACCTTTAACCGTCTCGAAGAAGGAATTGTGGTCCTTGATGATCTTGCCAAATTAGAGGTATCACCACTGGTACATCATATGAGGAGTAATTAATGAACTGGTATATCCTTCCCTTAACACTGCTGGCACTGTACGCGGTATTTACCTATTTTCGGGGTATGAAGAAGAATAAATGGGTTTCAGGTTTTATTGCCAGTGAAACCGAAGCAATCCTAAAGCCCAAGAATACTGAATATGTCAATATAGGTGGCGCTATAGGCTATAATTTTACCTACACTCTACAGGAACCCTTTACTACAGCCAAAGGCACCTTTGCCCTTATTCCGCGGCAGTCTGCTTTTTATATGCCCGTCGTACTGATCCTGGGAGGAAAAGACCGCTACTATCTTACCATTTTTACTTCGAAAAAATTAATTGGAGAAGGACACATTATCGAAGCACGGTATTTTAATAAAATATCCAAGACTATTACAGGAATAGAAAAGCTAAAACAGGATCGGATTCAAAAGGGGAAACGAACCTTTGTGTTGCTTTGGGATGTTCCAAAGCTGGAAGAAAAACTTCACAGGGTGCTCGATGAAGCAGAAGAGTATCAGCTCTTAAAACATTTCTGTGTGTACCGGGACAATTCCAATTTTTATATTTTTATGGAACCTAAACGGCATGGTATCGAAGCCTTGTTAGGGTCGGTATACAAGAACGTTTCCTTATTCTGGGAAAAATAACAAAGTCTTTAGAAGGGCGCTAGTTTAAACTAAGGTTTTTAACGGCGCTTGCGTGCAATAGAGTGGGGGGGGGACTATGGGTCAGATTACTCAGGAAATGGCAGATAAGTTCGAAGCCATCTTAAAGCGGGTTAAGGAACCGGAAACGGAGCTATCGGTTTCGGAATTGAACCTCGTAAAACGCATCAGCTACAGCGAAACCGAGAAGAAATTTATTATTTATATGGATATTGCAAAGCCCCGCTTTCCCTGTTTAACCTGCGGAGTTGTAACCGAACAAATTCGAAACACCATAGAACGGCGTCTCCGGGAAGAGTTCATAAAGGAATTTCCCGGTTACGAGGTAGAAACGGTATAAGGCTATCTATCGCGACACGAGGGACTCGAACCCCCTACCTGCTGCTTAGAAGGCAGCTGCTCTATCCAGGTGAGCTAGTGTCGCAAAAACCTGCCTTATTTCACCGAATATTGCCATTCTTGTCAAGGCCATACAAATGGTGCTTGACGAAAGACCAAAGCCATTGGATACTATTGGTATAGTCCAATTAGATTGGAATTATACCAGGAGTATACCATGGGTCTAGAGATTAGCATAGACAAAACCAGCGAAAGCCCCGTGTACCGGCAGATTATCGAACAGATAACCCGGAAACTGCGCTCTGGCGAGCTGAAACCGGGAGACCGGCTTCCCACCGAGCGGGAACTGGCAGAACAGCTGGGCATAGCCCGGGGAACGGTGAACCGGGCCTACGAGGAGCTTACCCGATCCCAGATACTGGAATCCATACCGGGCAGGGGGAGCTTTATTTCCGCTCAGCAGGATGTGGCCGAAACAAGCCGTAAAGAACGGGCTGTAGCCCTCATTGCGGAACTTATCGACACCCTACGAAACCTGCGTTTTTCTTACCGGGAAATTCGCACCCTCATCGAATTAGGTATTCTTGAAAAAGAACGGATGTTCGAAGAGCTTTCCATCGCTGTGGTAGACTGTAACCCTGAAGCCCTGGCGGTTTTCCGCAGACAGCTTAATTTTCTTACCACCATGCCGCTCACCCTTTTTCTCCTCGACGATCTGGCTGCATCTACAGAGGTGGAAAAAAAGCTTGCTACCTTTGACCTGGTCCTCACCTCTGCCCGGCACTATTCGGAAGTTTTGGGTATGGCTCCCAGTATTAAGGATAAACTCATTCAAGTGGCCCTTTCCCCCTCCCAGGACACGATTATTGCCCTGGCAACGATTAAACCGGGCCGCAAACTGGGCATTATCTGTGAAAGCCGTCAGTTCAGGGACATTATTCTGAATAAACTCCGGGATCTTATGATTGATGATGGAGTCGAGGTTCTCCGCTACGCAGAACTAAATCGGTTTCCTCTCTTTCTTGCAGATAAGGAAGTTATTATTGTTCCCCCCTCCTGGAAACAGCCTGAAGGCAAGGTAGCTCAGGCTGCCTTGCAGGACTTTACCTCCCGGGGAGGTAAGCTCATCATTTTTGACTACCAGGTAGAACGGGGTTCGATCATTTATGTGGAAGAGCGGGTCCGGGACCTGCTTTCCCAGTAGGAGGAACCATGGCACAGCAGGAAAAACGGCCCTACACCATTGTTCTTGGGGTTATCGGTTTTGACTGCCATTCGGTGGGCAATAAGATACTGGATGCCTATTTTACCGAACAGGGTTTCAAGGTGATAAATCTGGGAGTCATGGTAAGCCAGGACGATTTTATTTCAGCGGCCATAGAAAGCGCTGCCGATGCCATTCTCGTTTCGAGCCTCTATGGACATGGCGAAATTGACTGCGATGGACTTCGGGGGCGCTGTATCGAACGGGGTATCGGCGACATCATCCTCTGGGTGGGAGGCAACCTGGTGGTGGGGAAAAAGGATTTTACTGAAGTAGAGGCAAAATTCCGTGCCATGGGTTTTGACCGGGTATTTCCCCCCGACACGGACCTGGACAAGACGGTTCAGGAACTTATTGAGGATATAGAAAAACGGCGGCAGAAAAAGGCAGAGGAGAAGCACTAAGGTGGCCGAGCTTGCCCTTTCCATCGATATAGGATCTACCTGGACCAAGGGAATACTCGTAGATATCCGAGACCAGCGGGTGGTTCAGCGAGAAGCCACACCAACCACGGTGGAAAATCTTGTTACGGGCTTTAACCGGGTCTATGAGGCCCTAGGGGGCCACAGGGAGAAACCCCAGGTTTTTGTGTCCTCCAGTGCCAAGGGGGGGCTTACCATTGCGGCCATCGGCCTCGTTCCGGACCTGACCCTTAAGGCCGCAAAAATGGCCGCCGCATCCGCCGGCGGCAAGGTTATCGCGAGCTTTGCTTACAAGCTAACCCAGACTGATATTGATACCTTAGAGCAGCTTAAGAGCGACATTATCCTCCTAAGCGGCGGCACCGACGGCGGAGACGAGACCTATGTGCTCCATAATGCAAGGATGCTCGCCGCATCGTCGGTAGGGTCCTTTATACTGTATGCGGGAAACCAAGCAGTGCGGGAACCGGTACTGGACATTTTACGCCGCTCCGGCAAAGAGGCCAGTGCCACCGCCAATATATTGCCGGACCTGGATTCGGTTCAGGTAGATGAAGCGCGCAAGGCTATTGGGGACATTTTTTTAAAACGGATTATCGAAGGCCGGGGACTTTCGGCGGTCCGGGATATATGCAGTGCGGACCCCAGGCCGACCCCCGCGGCGGTCTATGACCTGGTGGGGCTTTTGGAAGACAACGACGAGGGCCTTCTTGTCCTGGACATGGGGGGAGCCACCACCGACGTCTACACCGTGAGCGATCCCTATAGCGAGCAAAGCAACCGCATTTTTAGGGGTCTTCCCGAAACCAGGCTGAAACGGACCGTAGAGGGCGATTTGGGCCTTCGGGTGAGCGCCGCCTTTGTGGCCGAAACCGGATTGTCCTACATTAGGCGATCCCTGGATGAAGGGCGCCAGTCAGCCTTTAAGGCCTGGGTAGATCGGATCCGGGGTAACACGGGGCTCTTGCCATCCACAGAAGAGGAACAGCAGTTTGATGACATGCTGGCGGTCATCTGTGTGGCCGAATCGATTGCCCGTCATGGGGGCACTTTAACGCCCAGCTTTACCCCTGAGGGACTTGTCTGGATTCAGCAAGGCAAGGACCTCGGCAGGGTGCACCGCATCATTGGAAGCGGAGGCCGCCTGGCCCAGGAGTCTTCCATCAATATAATCCGCACTGCATTGGAAGGATATTTTCCTGCAGAAAAGGATGCAAACCGGCATTCCTGGCCCCAGGTTCAGCGGCTTCTTCCCCATGTTAATGAACTGGTCTACCAGCGGGACCGGGAGTACATCATTCCGCTGGCAGCCAATTTGGCCTTGGCCCATCCTGAGCTTGCCAAGGCCCTCGTGTTACAGAGCCTAGAAAGGGAGTATATCCATGATTGATCGAAAGATGAGCAGGGAACAATTTGAAACTCAGCGAAAAGAGGTCCTGCAATCCTGGCCTACCGGCGCAGAGGTAGATTTTGATGCGGCTATTGCCCTTCAGCGGTCCATTCCTAAAGAAAAGAATTTTGCCCATGCCATGATTCAGGCCGAGAGGGAAGGCCGGACCTTGCTTCAGCCCCGGGCCGGCGTGGCCCTGGTGGATGAGCATATCCGTCTGCTTAAGTATCTGGAAACTGAAGGCGAAGCGGACCTGCTTCCCACCACCATCGATGCCTATACCCGGCAGAACCGCTATACCGAGGCGGCCAAGGGTATAGAAAAATCCCAGGCCGCGGGGACGAGCCTTTTAAACGGCTTTCCCGCGGTGAACCATGGGGTGGCTGAATGCCGGCGGGTTACCGAAGCGGTGTCAAAACCGGTGCAGGTGCGGCACGGGACTCCCGATGCGCGGCTTTTAGCGGAAATTACCCTGGCCGCCGAGTTCACCGCCTTTGAAGGGGGCGGCATCAGCTACAACATACCCTATGCAAAAAACGTGCCCCTCCGTTCATCAATCCAGTACTGGAAATATGTGGACCGCCTGGTGGGGCTCTACGAAGAGGCGGGGGTCCGGATTAACCGGGAACCCTTCGGGCCCCTGACGGGGACTCTGGTGCCGCCCTGTGTGTCCCATGCGGTGGCCATACTGGAGGGTCTCTTGGCTCTTGAACAGGGTGTTGTTTCATTAACCCTGGGCTATGGCCAGTGCGGCAACCTGGTTCAGGATGTGGCGGCGATTATCAGCCTCAGGAACCTGGCCCAGGCCTACTTCAGCGAAGCGGGCTTCGAAAACGTAGAACTTACCACGGTGTTTCACCAGTGGATGGGGGGCTTTCCGGAAGATGAGGCTAAGGCCTTTGGGGTAATTTCCTGGGGTTCTGTGGCGGGCCGCCTGGCGGGGGCTACCAAGATTATCGTGAAATCCCCCCACGAAGCCATGGGGATTCCCACCAAGGAAGCCAACGCCCAGGGCCTGAGGACGAGCCGCCAAATCGTAAATATGCTGAGCGATCAGGGCATGCTCGATTCCCAGGCGGTACAACGGGAAGTAGCCCTGATTTTGCGGGAAACCAGGGCCATTCTGGAAGGAGCCTTTGCCCTGAGCTCCGGCCGGGATCCGGAAGAAGCGGCGGTCCGGGCCTTTGAGGCGGGGATTATCGATGTGCCCTTTGCCCCATCAAACCAGAACCAGGGCAAGATCCTACCCATGCGGGACAACGAAGGCTTTGTACGGATCTTTAAGGCTGGAGCCCTGCCCCTGCCCCAGGATGTACTGGACTTTCACCGGGAACGGCTGGAAGATCGGGCTAAAGCAGAGGGAAGAATCGTAAGCCTCAGGATGGTAACCGATGATATTTATGCCATTGGGAAAGGACGCTTAGTAGGGAGGCCACAATGAAAATTAAAGCGGTATCTTTTAGGGAGGGGGCCAGTGCCTTCTTTTTTGATGACCAGCGGGCCATTAAGGCCGGGGCAGGTCACGATGGGTTTACCTATACGGGGAAACCCATTACGCCGGGCTTTGTACGGATTCGCCAGCCCGGCAAGGTAATCTGTGTTACCCTGGAGGTCGAAAACGGCCGCTTTGCCTATGGGGATTGTGCGGCGGTTCAATATTCGGGGGCTGGAGGCCGGGATCCTCTGCTTGACCCGGAAAAGTATATCCCCTTCCTGGAAAAGCAGGTAAAGCCGGTGCTGGAGGGAATGGAACTGGATTCCTTCCGCCGTTGTGCCCAGCTTATCGATGACCTGCGCATTCCGGACCCCCTCTCTGAACAGCCACATCAGCCTAAAATACTTCATACAGCCCTGCGCTACGGAATCACCCAGGCATTGCTCTATGCCCGGGCCGAAGCGGCGGGCAAAATTCCCGCAGAAATTATCGCCGAAGAATGGAACCTGCCCCTCATCGCCAAGCCGGTGCCTGTGTTCGGACAGACCGGGGACGACCGCTATTCCAATGCGGACAAGATGATCCTAAAGGGGGTAGACGCCCTGCCCCACGGACTCATCAATAATGTTGATGAAAAGCTGGGCCGCCAGGGGGAAAAACTTCGGGAATACCTGCGCTGGCTTTCCCGGCGTATTCAGGACTTACGGATGACCGAAGAATACAGGCCAGCCCTTCATGTGGATGTCTACGGCACCATCGGACAGATTTTTAACAATGATCCGGTCCGGGTAGCTGACTATGTGGCATCTCTGGAAAAGGATGCCAGCCCCTTTGCCCTGTACATCGAAGGGCCGGTAGACCTGGAACACCGGGAACGGCAGATTGAAGGACTCGCCGCAATTACCAGACAGCTAGAAAAGCTGGGTTCGGGGGTAAAAATCGTGGCCGACGAATGGTGCAATACCCTGCAGGACATAAAGGACTTTGCGGATGCCAAAAGCTGTCACATGATCCAGATTAAAACCCCGGATTTGGGGGGCCTCCAGGATATTGTAGATGCGGTGCTCTATTGCAAAAAGACCGGCGTAGAGGCCTACCAGGGAGGAACCTGCAACGAAACGGACCTCTCGGCCCGGGCCTGTGTTCACCTGGCCATGGCAAGCCGCCCCGAACGGATGCTCGCGAAGCCCGGCATGGGTTTTGATGAAGGTTTTTGTATCGTGACCAATGAAATGGCCCGAATCTGTTCCACCTTTGAGTTAAGGAGCCATCATGCCTAATCAAGAATTACGGGTCCTGTCCCCCACCGCAATCCTGGGCTACGGTTTCCCTGAAGAATCCTTTAAGCGGGCCCTGGACCGGAAGCCCCATGTCATCGCCGTCGATGCGGGGTCCAGCGACCCGGGACCCTACTACCTGGGCAGCGGCAAGGCCTTTACGAACCGGGCCTTTGTAAAACGGGACCTGCGCTACATGCTCACAGCGGGAAGAAAACTGAATATTCCCGTCATTGTGGGCACCGCCGGAGGAAGCGGAGCAGAGCCGCACCTGCAATGGTGTTATGACATCATTATGGAAATTGCCAGGGAAGAAGGGCTTTCCTTTAAAATGGCGGTCATCCCCAGCGATGTTTCTAAAGAAGTGGTCCGTAAGGCAATCCGTGCAGGCACCATAGAAAGCCTGTCCTTTGTGCCGCCCCTCATCGAAGAAGCCCTGGATGCCACCACTCACCTGGTAGCCCAGCTTGGCCCCGAGCCGCTCGTAGAAGCCCTGCGGCAGGGAGCTGATGTGGTCCTGGCAGGCCGCTGTTATGATCCGGCCAATTTTGCAGCCCTTCCCCTGCTTCTGGGCTACGATGAAGGCCTGGCCATTCACATGGGTAAAATTCTTGAGTGCGGGGCCATTGCGGCAAGTCCCGGCTCCGGGGCCGATTGCGCCTTTGCCACCCTGACCGACCATTCCTTTATACTGGAAGCCCCGAACCCGAAGCGGCAATTTACCATTGCCTCTGCGGCGGCCCATACCCTCTATGAAAAAAGTAACCCCTACGAATTACCCGGTCCGGGCGGAATATTAGACCTGCGGCACTGCAGTTTTACCGACATCGGCAACGGCCGGGTCGAAGTACAGGGAAGCCGCCATATCAGGACTGAGCCCTATAAGGTTAAACTGGAAGGAGCCCGGCCGGTGGGCTACCGAAGCATCAGCATCGCCGGAGTCAGGGATCCCATCATGATCGCCTCTATCGACCAGATTTTGGAACAGGTCAGCGCTCAGGTGCGGAGCATGGGTTCGGAAAACCGAGGCCAAGTCTTTTTCCATGTCTACGGCCGGGATGGGGTTATGGGAAGCGGAGAAATCAGGCTGAAAACCCAATGGCAGAGCCAAAAACCCTACGAACTGGGTATTGTTATAGAATCGGTGGCCCCAACCCAGGAAGAAGCGGATACCCTTACCAGCGTAACCCGTTCGACCCTTTTGCATTACGGCTACGAAGGCCGTATTTCTACCGCCGGTAACCTGGCCTTTCCCTTCTCGCCCTCGGATATCAGCATGGGAACGGTCTATGAGTTTTCGGTGTACCACCTCATGCCCATCGAAGACCCGGTACAGTTCCCCGGAAGCGAGGGCAGAAAAATGCTCACCGTAGATAAAGGAAGGATCCTATGAAAGTAGCCCTCATTGATGTGGCACGGGTTATTCGTTCTAAAAATTCCGGCCCCTTTGAACTCACCTTGGATATCATGTTCAAAGAAAAGGAAATGTACGAACTTTTCAAAGCCCGGAACTTGATAAACCCTGAGCTAATTGCTACCCTCTACGGAGTTACACCAGAAGAGGTCCTGTCGGTGGTCTATTTTGAGCCTGCCCAGGCAATAAAGGCTACCCTTAAGCGGCTCATCCCGTCGGGGGCCCCCGGAGACCGGGATATTTATGGCGCCCAACAGCACGGACCCCTTCTGGATCTGGAGTGGGAGCTTACATGAAGAAAAGAGAACACATTGCGGATCGTTCAGTGCTTTTCAGCGTGTTCAAACTATTGCAATACAAAAAGATACGGAAAGCAGGGCTCTTCTGTGCAGGAACGGCCCTGCGGGATTTCTTCGGCCTGCAGTATAAGCAAAAAATTATACCCAAAAAAGCTCCGGTGTATTGGGTCGATCATCCCCTCGATGAACGCATTCCTTTTGTACCGGAACAGGTCGATATTTACCTTGATTTTGTCTACTTCTGGATCCGTTCTGCAGCTTTTCTTATGGAAAGGTTTGGGGAAGCAGCAGAGACAGAGGTAGCCCGTTTTGTGGAAGATATGGGACGCCTCTATAGCTTTGCCGCAGAGGTTTATCGACGGGGCTTTTCTACGACGAGGCGCCCACGGTACTTTAAAAAATTACGTTTCGTCATAATCCACACCTTTGACCCCCACCTCATGTGCATTCCGAGCCTCCACGTGATGGTGGTCTGCAGAGCCTACACCCGATTCAAGGCTATTGTAGAAAAACTAGGCGCCACAAAGTCATTAGCCCCTTATATTGATGAATTGAAATGTGGGGCTCAGGCAATTACGGAGTCTATTTTATATGTGAAACAACATAGTGTTAACTGTATTCCCGCAGCTTTTTATGCGCTCTCTGCTCTGGATTCAGCCCTGTTTCCTCCAGAAGAGATGGAGCAGTTCAGTCAAGACCTCTTTGCCGATTCACTCCATCTCGATACTGAATCGCGAGAAGCCATCATAGACCATATCCGGAAACTTTACTATGAATTTATAGAACAAAAAAAAACAGCTGCGGATTGGTCTGATGTGCTCGTATCATTTCTTGAAACCAAACCAATCTGTATTCCAGGAACAAAAAATCTTGCCCAAACGGTGATATAAGGATATGCTAGCACCATATGAGCCTTATTGTTGATCTTTACGCTTTGCTTGAACAGCAGAAACCCCGTCCTGAGCATTGGGCTTTGGTAGATGCTTTTGATGCTGTTACTAACGGAATGGACAATCCTGAAGCTTTGGAACGGATCCGTTCTTTAGACAGCATTGAATTAAACAGCTGGAAATGGCTTATTTATGCAATCAAAGCCCTTTATGAAGGCAATGCCAGCATGGTTGAGCAAGCCATACACCATATATCAGAGGGAACACCACCAGCACTGCTTAAACCTCTCTTTACTACCTGGCTCTCTAAACGACTCCAAAGACAGAATCTGTATCTTGATAAACCGGAACTGGCAGATTTATTTACCCAATTAAGTCTCCCCCAACACCCTCTTGTCAATAGGGCCGAGCAAGCAGAAGAAGCCCTCAAACAGAGCTTTCTACCTCTCTTTGAGCAATATTTTATTAAAATTCTTCGTGAACTGTACCAGATAGACACTGAAACAGGCCCAGGCCTTGCTGTCCGTTATGGTATACATACCCTTTGCTTGCTTTATGAAGGGGGATACCAGTTGGAGAATGTACTTCCACTTCTGGTACAAGCCCTTGGTGAAGCCGATGGATGTGCCTGCCTTGCCCTGGCATTCATCAAATTACAAACTATTAATCAGAACCTGCAGGAACGTACCCTACAGGCCCTCGATGCATGTCTGGCAGCTCCAGACGGTAGATTCCTTAACGCAGATATGAAATGTACCCTTAGTATCATAAAAACGTTTTTTAATACTTCGGGTATAGTCGATATAATTCAGATAAAACTCCAAAACGTAAGAGATCCGGTACAGATGGAATTATTTAATGAGGAGTTATTATGGAATTAATCGAAATTTTAGAAAAGGCACACGAGAAAGGCGCCTCTTCTGAAAGTCTTGTTAAACTTACTAAGGTCTTTCAAGAGCTCGCAATTCCTTCAGAATTAGCTCAAGAGCTCCCACCATCATTACAATTTATAGGTCCCCGCCCATGGATAAATGCCATAAAGACATTATATGCGAAAGGTAGCGAAAAGGGAGGAATAGGGCATGAATGAGATTGAAGTACACTTTCCTAATGGGAAAAGCATAAGAACCATATATGGGACAAAGGTCGAAGGACTACTTGAACATTTTGATGTATTAGATTGCCCCATTGTTGCAGTAAAGGCAAATAATGAGTTATTAGCGCTTTCAAGCAGGCTCGAAGTGAATGCAGTTTTGGAACCGGTTACGCTTTCATCTTCAGAGGGTACCTCTATGTATCGCCGCTCCCTCTCATTTTTATTAGCTGTAGCTACAAAGGCGCTGTTTCCTAACCGCACCCTTCAGGTGGGGCATTCTCTGGGTCATGGCTATTTTTATAGTTTTGCAGATGAAAAAAAACCTACAGCGGAAGAACTGACAGCCCTCTATGAAAACATGAAAAGTCTGGTGGATAAAAATATTCCAATCCGTTTTTTCTATCTATCCTATGCCGATGCCCTAGATCACTTTACAAAAAACAATCAAACCGATACAGCCCTTCTTTTGGAACAACAAAGTAAGAGCATGATACCAGTGAACGAGTGTAACGGGTTCATTGATGTATGCATCGCTCCATTAGTACCAAGAACTGGTCTCTTAACAACCTTTGAATTGTTGGCCTACGAAAATGGTTTCCTGCTCCGTTTTCCACCTTCTGGATGCTTTACAAAATTGGATACCTTTGAAGACAGTCCCAGAATATTTGCGGTATATAGGGAATATAAAAAATGGGGTCGTATCGTGGGAGTCCACTCGGTGGGAAACCTAAATGCCCTGGTTTCTAGCAGAAAAATCCGCGAGTTCATCCAAATTGCTGAGGCCTTCCAGCAGAAAAAACTTGCAGAAATTGCGGACTCCATTTATGAAAAACGGGAATCGGTTAAGGTTATTCTTATAGCCGGCCCTTCTAGCTCAGGAAAAACAACAACCGCCAAACGGCTCGTCATTCAGCTACGGGTTCTAGGCTTAGATCCCATTCCGGTGAGTTTGGATGATTATTATGTAAACCATGACAGGACACCCCTTGACGAAGAAGGGAAGCCCGATTATGAATGTTTGGAAGCCCTGGATGTAGAATATCTTAATGAACAACTTGTTGATCTCCTTAAAGGTAAGGAAGTTGAAATTCCAAGTTACGACTTTAAAACCGGAATGCGCCGTGAGTCAGGGGGCAAAAAAATCCAGCTTGGCCGTCGCAGTGTACTCATCCTAGAGGGTATTCATGGACTTAATGATAAACTTACGAGCCACATAGACCGGGAACGAAAATTCAAACTCTATGTTTCAGCTCTGACCCAGCTCAACCTGGATGACCACAACCGTATACCAACAAGCGATAATCGTCTTATTCGCCGTATGGTTCGGGATTACCAGTTCAGAGGGAATTCAGCAGCAGGGACCATCCGGATGTGGCCCAGTGTCCAACGGGGTGAAAAAAAACATATATTTCCCTTCCAAGACACAGCTGATATAGCCTTTAATTCAGCCCTGGACTATGAGCTTGCGGTGCTCAAGGTCTATGCGGAGCCACTTCTGAAATCGGTAAAACCTACAATGCCTGAGTACTCTGAGGCGGTGCGACTCCTTGCATTTTTGGAAAATTTTGCCTCCATTCCGCCCCAGCTCGTACCAAGCCAGAGCATCCTGCGCGAATTTATAGGTGACAGTGAGTTTAAATATTAGGTAATGCGGAAGTAGCGCTCCCTTTCATTTTGCTATGAACCGTCTACAGTGTTTTTGCGGGCTCTGCTGCCAGGCGGCAGCCTCGCCCCGTTACGTTTGTTTAGTCTCCGTCTACCGTGTTTTTGCGGGCTCTGCTGCCGCTGGAAATATCGTCGACAATTTTTATTTCTTCTAAGGACAATTCATATTTATATTCTTTTTGTCGTTTTTCCTTTAATTTATCGAGAACCTTGCGATCTCGGGATGCGTCGAGATAGGCTTGCCGCTTTTCGGCAACCACAAGCTCCGCCCTGGCCGCAGCCTCAAGAAGGCTTTCCTTTGTTTTATCGAGCCTGAGAATATAAAGATCTGTAGCTTGAATTTGGGCTACCGTGCGGCCAGGGCGGAAGCGTTCAGCGGCAGCTTCGGCCCGCTCCTCTGCAAGTTGTTCTAATCGATTTTGAATACTTTGTAATTCCCCCATAGCTTTTGCAAGGGCTAATTCTGCTTCCCCTTCGTAATAAAGCCTCAGTTCTAGGAGTTTATCCAGATGAAAGCGGAACCGTTTCATACATATTGACCCAGTTCATCATCAGGTATTTGCATATTTGCCAGGTTTCCCAGAGTCTGTAAAGTTTCCTGAATACTATTTTTTTCTTCAACTGCTTGAATAAGGAAATTGTCAATCGCTGATTTTTTAGCAATTGCTTCATCAATAGCAGGGTTACTTCCCGGTTTATAGGCCCCCACATCGATAAGATCCTCTGCTTCTGCATACACAGCCATGAGCCGCCTGATATAACCGCCAGCCTTTTTTGTTACAGGGCCAGCAACCACCGGCGCAAGACGGGATACACTGGAAAGTATATCTATGGCAGGATAATGGTACCGTTCAGCAAGTCTTCTCGACAGCACCATATGTCCATCCAGGATACCGCGGACCGTATCAGCGATAGGTTCATCCATATCATCACCATCTACGAGGATCGTATAAAAACCTGTAATGGTACCTTTGTCACTGGTACCACAGCGTTCGAGCAGTTTGGGCATAGAGTCGAATACACTGGGAGGATATCCCCGGGTTGCTGGAGGTTCACCAATAGCGAGCCCAATTTCGCGTTGAGCCCTTGCAAAGCGGGTCACAGAATCAAAAAGGAGCATTACATCTAAGCCTTGGTCCCGAAAATATTCAGCCACTGCGGTGGCAACATAGGCTCCCCGAAGACGGGACAGGGGCGGAGCACTGGATGGTGAAACCACAATCACCGATCGAGCCAGGCCTTCCGGCCCCAGGTCATTGGCAATAAAATCATTTACTTCCCGGCCCCGTTCACCAATTAGGGCAACCACATTCACATCGGCGCTGGTGTTCCGGGCAATCATACCTAATAAGGTTGATTTACCTACCCCGGAACCGGCAAAGATTCCCATACGCTGGCCCTTCCCGATGGGAAGTAAACCATCAATAGCCCTCACTCCCGTTACAATTCGTTCAGTAATACGTTTCCGCTGTAAAGGGTTTGGAGGGTCAGCCTGGGCTGGATAATACTGGGGGGCTTCGATATCGCCCTTCCCATCGGTCGGTTTCCCGAGTGCATCCAGAACCCGGCCAAGGAGCTTAGTACTGACCGGGATAGAAAGAAGTTCCCCAGTCGAAACAACACGGTTTCCCACTTCGATTCCAGTGGTTTCATCATAGGCCATAAGCTGCACCGTTTCACCCCGAAGACCGACCACCTCTGCCCGGATAACACCACGGCCTTTAGGAGCATAAATACGACACACCTCGCCAATAATAGCCTGGGGACCTCGGCTTTCGATCAAAAGACCTTGCACTTTAGTAATATGACCAACACATTTTATTGGATCAATTTGCTCTGTAGCGTTGATATATTTGGTAAGAATGGAATCGAGTACTGCCATTCGGTACTCTCCTACCGTTCATCGAGGGGAGCCGTACGAGCTTTAGCACGAATAGGTGAAATTTCCAGAATCTTTTGTTCCAGTTCAGCGAGCTGACTCGATATTCGGGCATCGATCTCACCAAAGTCGGTTTCAATAATACAGCCACCCCGATCCACCGAGGAATCCTCTACAACCTGGATATTCTTAACCCCTTCGATAAGCTGAATAAAGTCCTTAATGTGTTCTGTGGTCAGTTTAAGGTCGTCCACATTAACCCGGATAATGATGTCCCCTCGCCCCTTCACCTTCCGCAGGGCCTGAACCACATTGGAAACCACCACATTCCGCTGGTTTTCAGAAATAACCTTAATAACTTTTCTGGTGATAAGCAGCACCAGGTCCACAATCTGCTGTTCCGTCTCTGCAAGGATTTCTGCCCGTTTTTCCTGGGCCCGCTCAAGAATTTGATGAGCCCGCTCAACCAGCCGCTGAACTTCAGCCCGGCCTTCTGCATAGCCCGCTTCCCGGCCCGCAGCAAAGCCCGCAGATTCTGCCTCTTTTCGTTCCTTTTCAAAGGCCTGTTGAGCAGCCTGTTCAATTTCCTGGGCTTTACGTTTTGCTTCAGCAATAATACGCTCAGCCTCATCTTCTGCCTGCCGGCGGATCTGCTGGGCCTGGTCAGTTTTCCGTTTTACTTCCTGAAAAGCGGCATTTTCCGCTTCTTTGATGATCGACTCTGCCTCTGCCTTGGCAGCGTTGATCATCGCTTCCCGTTCCTGTTCCCACTGGGCCTTAAAGGCTTCGGCTTCTCTTCTGAGGTCATCGGCGGTGGGTCCCTGGTAAGCTTCATAGTCCTCCAGTTCCTGTATTTCTTCTTCTTTTTTTTGCTGAAGAGAACTGTTCATGCCGAGGGGCACATCGAGAACTACCGGCTTATCACTTACCAGGACCTCTCCAGGTCTAAATACCGCCTTTGCCATAGATTACACCACCAATTCGTCTTCGCCGGACCGGGCCACAACAATTTCACCGGTATCTTCCAGGTGCCTGATAATTGATACAATCTTCTGCTGGGCTTCTTCCACATCCTTAAGCCGGATGGGCCCCATGTATTCCATATCTTCCTTGAGCATCCCCGCTGCCCGTTTCGACATATTCCTGAATATCTTATCCTGAACTTCCGTATCGACCGACTTAAGGGCCTTCGCCAATTCCTGAGAATCCACTTCACGGAGTACCTTCTGAATAGCCCGGTCATCCAGCATAACAATATCTTCAAAGACGAACATGCGCTTCTTAATTTCTTCAGCCAATTCGGGATCTTCATCCTCCAGGGCTTCGATTATCTGCTTTTCACTGGACCGGTCTACCAGGTTAAGAATTTCTACAATACTCTCAACACCGCCCGCAGCGGTATAATCTTCGCTCGACAGGGTAGAAAGCTTCTTTTCAAGCACCCGTTCAACTTCCCGCAGTACTTCAGGGCTCGTTCGGTCCATCGTAGCAATACGACGGGCGACATCACTCTGTACCTCATGGGGCAGACTCTGTAAAATTATGGATGCCTTGTTCGGTTCAAGGTATGCAAGAATCAGTGCTATGGTCTGTGGATGTTCCTGCTGGATAAAGTTCAACAGGTGGGCTGGATCGGTGCGCCGGATAAAATCGAAGGGCCGGACCTGCAGACTGCTCGTGAGCCGGTTGATAATATCGATAGCCTTCTGACTTCCCAAAGACTTTTCCAAGAGTTCCCGGGCATAATCAATACCACCGGTAGTGATAAACTCGCTGGCCATCATGAGTTCCTGGAACTCCATCAGGATGGCATCCTTCTGTTCCGGTTCTATAGTTTCGAGGCGAGCTATTTCAAAGGTAAGGGTTTCTATTTCATCTTCCCGCAGATGCTTAAATATTTCCGCGGAAATTTCAGAACCTATGGTAACGAGGAATATGGCCGCTTTTTGCCGGCCCGTCAGTTCCTTATTGGCCTTACTCTTCTTGCCACCACCGGCAGCCGCAGGTGCAGCGGCAGGCTGAGTCGTTGTCTTTGCCATTCCCTATTCCTCCAACAACCAGGTTCGGATCAGCTGGGCCACATCTTCAGGATGTTCCTTAGCCATATTGATGGCATTTTCCTGAAGTTCAAGCCGCTTCCGCTCTTCCACCGACATGGAAACTTCCACCCCTTCCTCTTCGGCCTGCCGCAGGGCACTTTCCCGCATCATCTGATGCTGGCGGGACAGCTCTTCTTCCCGCAGGCGTCGGCGCCGTTCCAGTTCCCTGGACACAATTCTGAAGATCAGGAAGGATACTAAGAGAACGGTGATTCCTACCAGTAATAGTAACATGGTAACCTGGAATTGGCGTTGCCGCAAGAAGGCTGCATCCTCTTCTGCAAACTGTTTAGTTCGATCAAACTGGATATTCTGAACCGTTACCGAATCCCCCCGGCTCCTGTTAAACCCAATGGCATCTTGAACTAAGGCCTGAGCTTTTTTCAGCTCCTCATCCGGAATAGGAATGTATTCCCGTTCTATCGAATTATCCTTATTGATAACCGGTTCACCCTTGTCATTATATTTAATTTTCCAGCGGCCATCGATATTCACGGAAACGGTTACCCGGTTAATGGTGGGACTCCGTTCTTCCTGTATCTGACGCCGGTTTATTTCTTCATTCTGGGTCAGGGTCTGCTGTTCCACCCTGCCGTACAGGTTCGACATATCCTTAAAGGCTGGGGGGGTCTGTCCTTCCACACCGGCGGGACCCTCGGGATTAAAACCCGTTCCTTCCCATTTGGTAGAACTCGTACTCTGAGACCTGGTAATGGATTTGACGACCTCTGAGTCATCATAGGGTGTATCCGGATTATCGGGCTTAATCGTAATGGGGAAAAATTCTTCTGTCTGGATTGCCTTTTTTGACATATCCATTTCTATTTTGATGTTCAAATCCCTGACACGATCTGGGGTATAAATTTGTTGTAAGGCTTTGAGAACACTGGCCCGATACTGGACTTCCAGAGACTGAATTAGCCGTTGTTCCCGCTTAGAAAGCTCCAGTCTATCCAGATCCTGCATACCCGCAAAATCGTTCAGAACCAGTCCATTCTGATCGGTTATGACAATATTCTCGTCCTTAAGCCCTTCTACTGCAAATTTCAAGATTTTCTGAATACCCTCAATTTTCTTGCGGTTCGTAGTGATGTCACTTCCAGGCCGAGGGGTTATAATGACACTTGCAGTTACCGGATTCTGATCAGCCTGAAAAAGCTGGCGTTCGGGCATAACAATGGTTACATTGGCATCATCCACATCATCCAGGGCTTTTACATGTTCCGTTACCATCTGGGTAATTGCACGGCGAAGATTCACATTCCGTTCAAAATCGGTAATGGTCCACCGGTCCCGGTCAAAGAGAGCCCAAGGGTCGGTTCCGCTGGGGATTAGGTCTTCCCGAATCAATATGGATCTGAGCCGCCGGGCGGTCTTTTCGTCACTGACCATAATGACACCGGTGGAAGATACGGTGGTTTTGACACCCTCTTCGTTAATCCGGGTAATAATCCGGTCTCGGGCATTTTCATCTTTTATTGGAGCATCGATGATCGGCACCATGGTGGGTGTTGCGGAAACCCGCACCATCACAACTACTGCAACCAAAGCAGCAACCACAATACCAATGAGGATTATTTTTTGGACCAGGGTCCACTTTCCCCACAGAGTCTTGATCTGTTCAATAAACTTTTGCAGCCATTCGTTCATGTTCCCCTCCCCAGAAGAACCTTACGCTCTTACCTTGTATTGATTATCTCTTTCCATCCTTTCACGATCCGGTCTAGCACGGTGCGAGTTATATTGAGGGAAAGATTAGCCTTTGCCATTGCAATGGTAACGTCGTGGGGATCCACTGAATCAGGATCAGTTACCATAGTTTCCATAAGTTCTGTTGAAAGATTCTGGTCCGCATTCACCGAATCGAGGGCCTTGAGCATGGCATCCTCGAAGGATCCGCTTTTAAGTACCGCTTCGGCCCCTACCTTATTGCCCAGTTCTGCCAGGGCGGTCCCGCTGGCCTGGTATTGTCCCGTGGCGGGAACCAGGTGTCGGGGGTTAGTAACCGCCATCGGTATTTTATCGCCACTCACCAGTTCAGGCTTATATATGGTCATCTATTACCTCCCCCCGATTTCCAGGGCCTTCATAAACATGGCCTTGGAACCGTTTACAATTGCTGCATTGGCCTCATAGGCCCGGGATGCAGCGATAAGGTCTACCATTTCGGTAACGATATTCACATTGGGCATTTCCACGTAACCTGCCCGGGGGCCGGTCTTAATTGCATCTGGATGGGTTGGGTCGTAGACAAGCCGGGGCTTGCTGTCATCCTTTTCTACAGTAACAACCCGGACACCCTTGCCTACTCCGCCGTCCATCATATCCGGCAGGAAGGGAGAACGCCAGTAGGGTTGTTCGGTCCGTGGTCGGAGGATAACCCGGCTCCTGCGGAAAGGCCCCCCTTCAGTGGTGCGAGTAGTCGAAGCATTGGCAATATTGTCTGCAATCACATCGGAACGAAGCCGTTCCGCGGTCATGCCGCTGGCTGCAATATTAATAGAACTGAATAATCCCATAGCAAACTCCTACCTATCCTTCTATCCTACCGAAGCACCAGATTGATCTGTCCAAACTCAAAGGTTTGAGCCTGGGCCATCAGGGTGTACATAAGCTGATTCTGAACCGAAAGCATCATTTCCTCTTCCGGATCCACATTGTTGCCGTTATTTTTTGCGGTGGTAACATAATCTAAAACCCGGCGGGGCTGAACTTCCCGGTAATCCCGTTCACGCCAGTTGGGAATATGCTTCGGATTGGTGAGCGTCAGCTCCAGGACGGGCTTATTTTTTGCTGAATCCAGGGCCCGTTTCAGTTCACTTTCAAAATTCACCACTGAACGCTTAAAATTGGGGACATCCGCATTGGCGATATTGTTGGCAATCACATCCCTGCGCACCAGGCTTGCATCCATAGCCCGATGCAGGATGTCGACGGTTTTGGTAAAATCATTCGAAATGTCCATCCAATACCCCCTCTTCTTTGTAATACATCGGCAAAAAAGAGCCTCCCCTTTATAAGATATACCGGCCCAGATCCTGGTCCACCACCAAATCCTTGAGTTTTTCGTCCACATAGGCTTCGGTAATCGGTACCCTGGCGGGGGCAATATCGGGGGCTTCAAAAGAAACCTCTTCCAGAAGGGCTTCCATAATGGTATGAAGCCGCCGGGCACCGATATTTTCCAGCCGGGAATTCACCTCCGCCGCCAGGGTTGCCAGACGTTCAATAGCACCGGGGGTAAACTCAATAGTCACACCCTCAACGGCCAGGAGGTCCGTATACTGTTTTATAAGGGCATTTTTTGGTTCCGTAAGAATCCGCAAGAAATCATCCTTGCCCAGGGATTCCAGCTCCACCCGGAGGGGGAAGCGGCCCTGCAGCTCGGGGATCAGGTCCGAGGGTTTGCTCACATTAAAGGCCCCGGCTCCAATAAAGAGGATGTGGCTCGTGTCCACAGGTCCCCACTTGGTATTTACCGTAGAACCTTCTACAATCGGCAAAATATCCCGCTGGACCCCTTCGCGGGAAACATCGGGACCACTGGTTTGGCCCCCCTTGGCGGCAATCTTATCAATTTCATCTATGAAAACAATTCCAGTCTCTTCTACCCGACGCCGGGCTTCTTCGGTCACCCGATCCCGGTCAATCAATTTTTCTGCTTCTTCTGCAATAAGAATTTCCCGGGCCCGTTTAACTGTTACGACCTTTTTTTTCTTACTGCCGCCAAAGATGCCCATAATGCCGGAGATACTGCTTTCAAGATCCTCCATACCGGGACCGCCTAAAATTTCCATGGCGGGAACCTGGGGTGTCTGCTGAACCAGGATCTCTACGGTCCGGTCCTCGAGCTTTCCTTCCCGAAGCATGATACGGAATTTTTCACGGCTCTGATTTTCTGTACCGGTGTTGGCAGAGCTTTCAGTTCCGGCACTTCCTGTTTGAGCCGAAGCGGCGGGGTTCTCTGTATCGGAACCGAGAAATCCCGTTGCAGAAGCAGGCTTAAAGGCGGAGCCAAAAAGGTTGCCAAAGGGATTGGGGGTCTCCTTGGCGGTTTTATTAGAGCCAGGAAGGAGCAGATCTAAAAGAATTTCCTCTGCCCGTCGTTCTGCTTCTGCCTTCACCTGTTCCTGCATTTCCAGTTTTACCATCTGAACCCCGGCGGCCATGAGGTCCCGGATCATGGACTCTACATCCCGGCCAACATAGCCCACCTCGGTATACTTGGTTGCTTCCACCTTAATAAAAGGAGCCCCTGCAAGTTTTGCGAGGCGGCGTGCAATTTCGGTTTTTCCCACACCGGTCGGCCCGATCATCAATATATTTTTTGGTGCAATATCTTCCCGGACTTCGGGGGGCAGTTTCAGACGTCGAATTCTATTACGCAGGGCCACCGCTACGGCCCGTTTGGCCTTTTTTTGACCAATAATGTATTTGTCCAGCTCCGCTACAATTTCGCGGGGGGTTAGTTTATCAAAGCTCATATCATTCATGGTTAGTTCAATTCCTCTATGGTGATCTGATCGTTGGTATAGATACAAATGGAACCGGCAATCTTAAGACTCTTCTCTGCAATCTCCCGGGCACTCATGGTACTCCCATCCAGATAGGCCAGGGCGGCCGCATAGGCATAGGGACCGCCGGACCCAATGGCCAGGGCCGGCTCAGAGGGTTCAATTACATCCCCGGTGCCGGAAATCAGCAGGGTCTTGGTTTTGTCGGCTACAATGAGCATGGCCTCCAGGCGCCGTAATGCCCGGTCCATCCGCCAATCCTTGGCGAGCTCCACCGCCGCCCGCTGAAGGTCGCCACTATATTCCTTTAGTTTTACTTCGAACCGCTCAAAAAGAGTAAAAGCGTCGGCGGTTGCTCCCGCAAAGCCGCAGAGGACCTTACCGTCATACATGCGGCGCACCTTGCGGGCGTTGTTTTTCATGACCGTATTTCCTGCGGTTACCTGACCGTCTCCAGCCATGGCTACCTTGCCGTCCCGGCGAACCGCAATTACTGTGGTGCTTCTAATTTTCATCGTATCGATCCTTTCCGCATCCCGTGGGGATGGGCTTTTTTGTATATCCGTTTCAGGCCTTCCATATCCACATGGGTATACCGCTGGGTAGTGGATAGACTTGCATGGCCCAACAGTTCCTGAACCATCCGCACATCACAACCCGCATTGACCAGGTGGGTGGCGAAACTGTGCCGCAAGGAATGGGGGTGAATAGGCTTATCCAACCCTGAACGTTCCGCATATTTACTGATAATCCATCTGATGCCGGGCACCGAGAGGGGGCCCCCATTCCTGTTAATAAAGAGATTATCCGTTGCCTTATCCTGGTGGATCCGGCTTGCCCGGCTGGTAAGATACAGGGCCAAGGCTTCCCGTCCTTCATCGGAAAAGAAAACCTGCCGTTCCTTGTCACCCTTTCCCAACACCCAGGCACTGGAAAAATCCCCTTCTAAATCCTGAACCTTCAGGTTTGCCACTTCAGAAATCCGAAGCCCCGCAGAATACATGACCATAATTAAGGCCTTGTCCCGCTCGGGCCAGAGAATTCCCGCCCTATCAGGAAGTTCCGCAAAGTGGGCCATCTCCCCTTCCCAAAGAAAGGTAGGCAATTGTTTTGGCGATTTTAAGTTTTTTAAATCCGCCGTAGGATCATCAGAACGAAACTTAAAACGGTACAGGTACCGGAAAAAGCCCCGAACTGAAGAGAGGGCCCGGTTAATGGAAACCGCCGCAGCTCCTTCGGCAGAAAGGTCGGCAATAAAGCTCTGCACTTCGTAGGGACTGGCTCCATCTGGAGGAATATGGTGATTAGCACAGTATTGGGCAAAACGCTGGAGATCTCGGCTGTATGCATCCAGCGTCCGCGGTGAAACACCCCGGACGGTGCGAAGGTAATCCAGGTATGATTCAATCTTCTCCGTCATGTTCGCTCCCTGCTTCATCCTCTGCACTGTGCAGGTAATCACAGTCCGGATTGATGCACGCCTTGTGGGTTCCATTTTGTTTGTCATATTTTTCTACCAGGAACCATCCACATTTAGGACAATTTATAGATAGGGGTTTGTAGTGGGTAATAAAGTCGCATTCCGGATATCGGGTACAACCATAAAATTCCTTGCCGCGACCCTTGTTTTTCCGGGCAACAATATCTCCGGTACAGCCCGGCCGGGGACATTTGGCAAGGGGAATGGACTTGGTATTTTTACACTCCGGGAAACCTGAACAGGCCAGAAAATAACCGAAACGGCCCAGTTTTTTAACCATAGGTTTGCCGCAGAGCTCACAGGTAAATTCGGTCTTTTCATCCAGAGACCCCTTATAGGATTCCAGGGTCTGCTGAACCTCCTGAACCCGCTTACTAAAGGGATCATAAAATTCCCGGATCATCTGGGGCCAGCTGACCTTGTTTTCTTCGACCTGATCCAGCTTGCTTTCCATGGTGGCGGTAAAGCCCACATCGACCACATTGGGAAAATATTCTACCAGCATGTCGCTGATCATCCGGCCCAGCATCGTAGGCACCAGCTGTTTATTGGAACGGCTCACATAATACCGTTCCAGGAGAACCGAAATAATCGGAGCATAGGTTGATGGACGGCCAATGCCCTTTTCTTCCAGGGTTTTTACTATCGTTGCATCGGTGTAGCGGCTGGGGCCCTGGGTAAAATGCTGCTCCGGGTAAAATTTAACAATTTCCAGCTGTTCGCCGATACTTACCTCCGGCAAGGAGGTATCCTTTTCTTCCTTACTGGTCAGAACTTTAATGACCCGGTAGAATCCCTTTTCTATCAATTTGGAACCGGAAATCCTGAAAATTCCATCACCGCAGGCTATATCCAGACTAATGGTTTTTGAACGGGCAGGATTCATCTGACTGGAAACAAAACGTTCCCAAATGATGGTATAGAGCTTCAGCTGGTCCCTGGTTAAATATTCTTTCACCGCATCGGGGGTATAGGTCACATAGGTTGGCCGGATGGCTTCATGGGCATCCTGGGCTTTTTTTTCAACCGAATAGGAAATTGCCTCCTGGGGGAGATCCTTGGGATAATGCTCAGCAATCCAGTTACGAACATCGGTTAATGCCGCCTGGGAAATACGAACCGAGTCGGTACGCATATAGGTGATTAAACCAACCCGGCTTGAGCCAATATTTACCCCTTCGTATAACTGCTGGGCAATCTGCATGGTTTTCTTGCTGGTAAAGCCCAGCCGATTGGCCGCTGCCTGCTGCAATTTTGAAGTGGTAAATGGTGGTTTTGGCCGGATTGTTTTTTCACTCTCTTTCCGGTCTACCACTTCAGCCTTTGTCTGTTTAAGTTGTTCGATAAGTTCCTGTACAGCCTTTTCATTGGGAAGCACCGGTTTTTCACCCTTCCAGGATACCAATTGAGCAGTAAATGCTGACTTTCCCTTTTTAAAATCCGCATCGAGGGTCCAGTATTCTTCGGGAATAAAGGATTCTACTTCCCGTTCCCGGTCACAAATGAGACGCAGGGCTACCGACTGGACCCGGCCTGCAGAAAGTCCATTTTTCACCTTTTTCCAGAGGAGGGGCGAAAGATTGTAGCCTACCAGGCGGTCTAAAACCCGCCGGGCTTTTTGAGCATTGACGAGGGCTTCGTTAATATCCGCAGGCTTGTTTACCGCTTCCTTAATTGCAAGGGGAGTAATTTCATTAAAAACAATACGCTTTATGGGAGTAGATTCAGCTTTTTCTTGAATTGCATTCTGCAGATGATAGGCAATTGCCTCTCCTTCCCGGTCATTATCACTGGCGAGGAGGACCATTTCTGCCTTCTTTGCATCCCCCTGGAGTTCTTTGAGCAGTTTGGCCCTGCCCCGAACGGTGATATATTCGGGCTCAAAGTCATGATCCACATCAATGGCCAGCCGGGATTTTGGAAGGTCAATCAGGTGGCCCATGGAAGCCTTGACCATGTATTCTGTTCCCAAATACTTTTCTATGGTTTTAGCCTTCGCTGGAGATTCAACAATAACCAGGGTCTTCTTTTTATCTTGCTTTTTCTTTGTTCCTGCTGCCATTATTCACTCCTCAACTGCAGATACATTCATCATTTGAGACCACGCTGAAAAAAGCCGCTGTACCGTATCAATATAAGGGGCCCCTTGTTCAGTTAGGTTCCTGCCACCCCCACCACGGGGACTAGTACGACACACGGAGCCAACCAAAACATCCCTGCCCTGATCCAGAGCATACTGGGCAGTGATAAGCGAACCTGAATGTTCAGGTGCTTCTACCACAATAGTTGCTCTTCCCAATGCAGCAATGATGCGGTTTCGAGCCGGAAAATGCCACTTATAGGGAGGAATGCCGGGAGCATATTCGCTCAATAAGCATCCGCCTGTTTCTAATATTCTGAGTGCTAAAGGCCGATTAGAAACAGGATACACCGAATCGAGGCCATTACCTAAAACAGCCACGGTCTTACCCCCTCCCTCCACATTACCTCGATGCGCCATACTATCAATCCCCCGGGCTAACCCAGAGACAACAGGAATGCCCGCATTTCCCAGTTCATAGCCGAAACGATAGGCCTGGGTCCGGCCTGCACCGGTGGGATTTCTGGTACCGACAACGGCAACCATAAACTGCTCGGGATCAGGAAGCACCCCACGGTAATACAAAAGCAACGGAGGATCGGTCAATTCCCGGAGCAGAGGCGGATAGCCAGGACAGCCATAGGAAACTGCAAAAATAGATCGTCTACGGGCCATTTCAAGCTGGTTCTTCGCCTGTTCCAATTCCTGTTCTGGATTCCACCGGGTTATTTGAACCGGCCTTCCAATAAAGTCCTCTATCTGATGAATAGATAAAGAAATAAATCCTCCAATAGTCCCAAGACGATTAAACAGATCTAACTGTTCCTTTTTTTGGAGGAAACTCAGATTTGCTATGCCCTGGGCTAGAAGGAGACTATCATTCATATAATTGTTCCAAAATTATTTTTTTGTTGTTCTCTGCTTCGGACTTTTTCGAGGTATCCCTAGTGATAGCTATAATGCGGTCATAAAGGGACAAAGCCTCTTTTAAGTCACCGGTCATGTAATAGGCTCGAGCTAGAATGAACATGGCATCCACATCCCGGGTCTGTAGTTCTAGATACCGTTTTAAATGGGGAATGGCAGCTTCAGGACGATTTAATTCAAAGACATAAAGAACCCCAATAGCGTACCGAGGACGAGCATAGTTGGTATCTAATTCAATAGCCCGTAAATGAGCGGCTTCTGCTTGGGAAAAATAGCTTTCCTTTTCTTTACCATAGGTAGATTTCGCTAAGATTGATGACGAAAGTCCAAACAGATAATGCAACGTTGCATCCTCAGGTTGGAGACGAATCGCTTCTTTAAGTGTTTCAAGAGCCTCACCATATAGTTTTCTGTCCATGAGCCGGACAGAGAGGATCTTCCAGTAGATGCCAATTTGAGCAACATCCCGGGCATACATCTCGATTCGGTCCCCATAGACAGTTATTGCTTTTTTTAATCCCTCTATAGTTTCAGGTGGTGCGCCTCCGTTTCCCATCTCAGCAATACGCACTGCAAGGGCACCCCAGCTTGCATTTCTTCTGATTATATAGCCCCCAACAGCAACAGTAACAATAACAACTAATATAAGAACCACAATCCATGACTTTTTCATTCTGTATACCCCCGAAGCCTCGGAACAAAACGACGATGCTGTTCCCGAAGCACCGTGTTATCCACATGAGTATAAATCTGGGTAGTTGTTAAATCTGCATGCCCTAAAAGTTCCTGTACAGAACGCAAATCCGCCCCCCCAGCCAGCAATTCTGTAGCAAAACTATGTCGTAACACGTGCACTTTAGAACTGATGCCAAGAACTGACGCGAATTGGGCATAGTTTTTCCAGATACCTTTCCGTGATAACCGCTTACCTCTACGGCTTAGAAAAAGGGCTCGGCTTTTAATGTGGCGGGCTAAAGCCGGACGAGCTTCAGTCATATAACGCTTCAGCCAGGAATCCGCCTCAGGCCCAAAAGGAATAAGCCGCTCCTTATTTCCCTTCCCCACTACTCTGATAAGAGATTCAGAAAAATAGACATCCTGTACGTCAAGGTGTACGGCTTCAGAAATCCTAAGTCCACAGGAATATACGAGCTCAAACAAAGCTCTATCGCGTATGCCCTGTGGTGTATCCAGAGAAATACTTGAGAGCAGGGTCTCGATGGTCTCTCGTGAAAGAACCTTGGGAATCCGTTGAGGCTTCCGGGGAGATTCGAGTAATAAAGCAGGATTATCCTGTCTTAGACCTTGATCAAGGAGAAAACGGAAAAATGAACGTAAAGCTGAAATGGCCTTAGCTACTGATCGAGAATCCAAAGCCTGAACATCACGGCGAAATTCAAGATAACGCTGTAGGATTTGTACATCCAATGTGAGAATATTTTGTTCTTCTTGAATCGCCCATTCAAGAAGACGACTAATCTCTGCCTCATAGGTTTCAGCCGTAAGGGGGGCCCTGTGTTCAATTGCGAGTAACCGTGAATGATAGGCAGATAGGATATGTTCCAGTTCCATGAATCAGGAGGTCCTTTTTATTTATCCACTGTAGTCTTATCAGGCCCTAATAGTTCCTGAGTAAATTTCCGCCCCCTAATAACTGTCGGAATTTCTAAATCATCATCACCGATATTTCTATGACTTAAAAATTCGGTACTTTTCTTTGCTGTCATTGTTTGCCATTCATCAAAACGAATAAAATCACTATCAATATTATGTTTTTTTTCAGAAACAGTTGTAGGATGAACAGTCTCTCTAGTTGAAGTATTAAACCCTGTTGCAATGACTGTTACCTGAACCTTATCTTGAAAAGATGGTTCTTCAGCCATCCCAGAAATAATAATGGCATTTTCATCCGCATTAGCAGTTATAATGTGTATAATTTCTTTATATTCTTCTAGGGAAAGATCAGGACCACCAGTTACATTAACTAAAATCCGCTGAGATCCTTCTATCCGAGAATCTTCAAGAAGGGGATTATTAATTGCATTAGTAGCAGCATCTACCGCTTTATTTTCACCGGTTCCAACACCAATTCCCATTAAGGCATCACCTTGACCTTCCATTGTGGTCCGAACATCTGCAAAATCAATATTTATTGTTCCTGGAATGGTTATAAGATCAGAAATTCCTTGAACCCCCTGGCGTAATACATCGTCGGCTATAAGAAAAGCTGTTTTTATCGACGTCTTTTTATCAACAATTTTAAGAAGATGCTGATTAGGAATTACAATAAGGGTATCTACGGCTTCACGCATTTTGGCAATCCCCTCTTCAGCAAGACGCATTTTATATTTTCCCTCGAATTCAAAAGGTTTGGTAACAACACCTACTGTGAGGGCTCCTAAGTCCTTTGCAATTGATGCAATAACGGGAGCTGCACCAGTACCGGTTCCACCACCCATCCCGGCAGTGATAAAAACCATATCAGCACCTTTAAGGGCATTAGCGATCATATCACGATCTTCCAATGCGGCTTTTTCTCCAATTTCTGGTTTTCCTCCAGCTCCAAGACCACTGGTTAATTTGGAACCAATCGGTAATTTAACCGGAGCATTGGAAAGTTCTAGAACCTGTAAGTCCGTATTAGCTGCAATAAACTGAACATTTTTAAGCCCGCACTCAATCATTCGGTTCACCGCGTTAGATCCACCCCCACCAGCACCGATCACTTTTATAATCGTAGGATTCGGGCCGCTTGTTCGTTCTTCCAGCACCTCAATATTCATATTCCCCCCCAAACCGCTTGTATTTTCTCCGGTCCTTCCCGGATATTCTATAGTTTAGAAAAACTCCTTTTTAAGCCATTCTGCTAGCTTAGAAACTAAGGATCCCTGAGAACGATCTCGGTTCCGCGTTTCTCC
Source organism: Gracilinema caldarium DSM 7334 (assembly GCF_000219725.1). Classification (GTDB taxonomy): domain Bacteria; phylum Spirochaetota; class Spirochaetia; order Treponematales; family Breznakiellaceae; genus Gracilinema; species Gracilinema caldarium. Next base: position 1,886,101 of record NC_015732.1, read on the forward strand.
TCGTTCTGAATGAGACATGACTTCTCGGTCTGCTCCTTCCAGCACTAAACCAACAGCCGTTGCATAGGTAGGATTCCGATATTCTTCTACAAGACCACCAACAGAAAGAGGCACCCCAACACGAACCGGTACATTAAAAATATGAGCAGCAAGTTCAGCAACACCAACTAACTGGGATCCGCCACCAGTAAGAACAATCCCTCCTGCTAAGGGTCGTATAAGATTGAGTTTATCGATTTTTTCTTTCGCCAAATGGAATATTTCTTCAATCCTTGGTTGGATTATCCGCAATATCTGTATCCTTGGGATAGATACCGGTGGTCTGCCACCAACCCCTGGAACAAGAACATCCTCTTCACTATCGAGAAGCGCTTCCCAACAACAACCAGCCTGAATCTTTATTTTTTCAGCTGATTCAAAGGATATATTTTTTAAGATCGAAATATCACTGGTAACCTGGGAACCACCAACGGGGATGGTAGCCGTATAGTATGGGGCTCCTTCAGAGTACACCAGAATATCCGTAGTTCCCCCGCCAAGATCGATGAGCACAACCCCCAATTCTTTTTCTTCCGGGGTTAAAACAGCCCTGCCTGCGGCGAGAGATTGGAGTATTAAATCCTGGACCCGAAAGCCAGCCCGGTTTACACATTTCACCAGGTTCTGTGCTGAGGTTACGGAACCGGTAATGATATGGACTTCCGCTTCCAGACGGACCCCAATCATATCCAGGGGATTTCGTATTCCCTTCTGGTCATCCACAATATAGGTCTGAGGAATGACATGGAGCACCTGTCGGTCCATGGGAATAACTACTGCCCGTGCAGCCTCAATCACCCGGTCAATATCAGCCTGAGCAATTTCACGGGTTTCCCTGTTTTTGCCGGTCACTGCGACAACCCCGCGGGAATTGATACCTTCTATGTGGCTGCCCCCAATACCGGTATAACAGGCATGGACCTCCCTACCGCTCATCATTTCTGCCGATTCAATGGCCGCGGCTACCGACCGCAGGGTGGCTTCTATGTTGACGACCACACCCTTACGCAGTCCTGTGGACGGACTGGTTCCGATACCGGTTATCTCGAGAGTACCATATTCATTTCGTTCGCCGATTATGGCGCATACCTTGGTCGTCCCAATATCGAGTCCGACTACCAAACCTTCGCTAGCCAGAGGATGCCTCCTTGGTCCGATACGAAATGGTACCGGTCCGGAAATCAATTTCATCCGTTTGAATGCCCCTGGATGCAAGGACATCCAGAACCAGCATCATATACCGAAGCACGTCTTCATTCAACTCTGAACCAAGCCTCACCCTTCCCATATAGTTTGATGGATAGACAATCAGTTCATAACCGCCATAGGCTTTTTGCTGCAAACGAACTTCAGAAATAGTCTGCAGTAGGGCAGGATTGGTTTTTTCTACCATTTCCAACGAAGCAAAAAAGTTTTTAAGATGTACCGGCAATTTCATGCCCGGCACAACCTGGTCGAACACCAGGCCTGATATAAGGGGTAATGCCCCATGATGAGCCCCACCAATCTTAAAGACTACACCCTCTCTATCAATATAAATGGGAACCAGCTTGTCTGAGACCTTTGCGAGAGAAATTGCAACTGCTGTCCGCTCTTTAAGAACTATATCTACCGAATTGGGAAAATGCTTGGTAATGGCAACTGATTCCACCAAAGGAATTGAAGACAGGGACTGAGAAACCTTATCTGAATTCAACGTGATATAACTCATCGATTCATCAATACCGGCAATACGTAATAAGGCATCCCGTGAATATCCCTGAATTGTGGTAATACGAACCTCATTCAGGGGTAAACATGGTACTATACAGAATTGATAGATCAATTCCATACCCAGAAGCAATGCAAAAATCAAGGTAACCCGTTTTAAAACTACCTCTTTTTGGGATTGGGAACGAGTTTCAGATTCTAGGGTCACATAGTCATCCAGAAACAAAAAACCATCAGACATGGACATCCTCCATTTGCTCAATTCTGCGAGAACCATTTACTAAAAAACCCGTTGCGGCCAGCATCATAGCCAAAGAAGAACCACCAGCAGAAAAGAATGGTAATGGAACTCCTGTAGCGGGGACTACACCTGCTACAACTGCCACATTTAGTATCATTTGAGACACCAGCATGGTGGTAATCCCAAATAAGAGCAATCGTACAAAAATAGTATTACCCTGTGATGCAATCCGGAAACTGCGAATCATAAAAAAGATAATAATTATGAAGAATAGGGAAACTCCAACAAAACCAACCTCTTCGGCAAAGGAAGAAAAAATAAAATCCGATTGAATTTCCGGGACACTCGCTATTTTACGCTGACCTTGCCCAATTCCCTTACCCCAAAACCCTCCAGACATAATAGTAAGCACAGAGGCACGAACTTGATATCCTGCCCCTAAGGGATCCCATTCGGGCTGCATAAAATTGATGAGCCGGCTTAAACGATGTTCTTTCGATAAAATCATAAGAGCCAAGAACGGCGCCGACATGACTGCAAGGCCAATAAAATAACGGAAACGGACCCCTGCCAGGAAAAAAAGCACCATAGCATTGATAAATAAAAACGAAGCGGTTGAAAAATTATTCTGTAAGTAGATAACTACAAAGAACAATAACACCATGATGGTAAGTGGAATGGTTGTCCCCTTAAGTTCATACAGCCTATCCCTTTTTTTATCAAACATATGGGCTAAATATAGTGGCATAATTATTTTTGCAAGTTCCGAAGGCTGAAAAGAGAAATAACCTAGATTAATCCAGCGATTCGCCCCATTTTTTGTAATTCCTATACCTGGAATAAGGGGTAATATACAGAGAAACAGGGTGCCTAGTACTAATGGCATAATATATCTTCGAATAACTTCTAAATTTATTCTGGATGTAATCATAAACAACACAAAACCAGGAATCACAAACAAAAGCTGGCGACGAATAAAGTAGCTGCTATCATTAAACAACCTCTGTGCATAGGCATAGCTTGCAGAATAGAGTGTTACAAGCCCTATGCCAAGAATGAGGAAGATAATACTCACCAACCATGGATCGGACTGTTTTTTAGTTCCAGCCCATTCCATTCCCAGATTATTATTGTTCATTGTATTTTTAATGTTGAAATGGCGATGAGAGCAAAGAGCCCTCCCAAGATCCAAAACCGGATGACAACTTTTGTTTCTGCCCATCCAGACAATTCAAAATGATGATGCAAGGGTGCCATCTTAAAAATACGCTTTTTACGAAGTTTATACGAAACAACCTGTAAAACTACAGAAACAGCCTCAAGAAGAAACACTCCACCTACGATGAGAAGAAGAATTTCCTTTTTTATAATAAGCGATAGGACAGCCATAACGCCACCTAAGGAGAGACTTCCCACATCACCCATAAAAACTTCGGCAGGATGTGCATTAAACCAAAGGAACCCCACACTGGCTCCCACAAGGGCAAGGCAGAAAATGGTTAATTCACCAGCCCCCTGGATATAGGGAATTCCCAAATAAGCCGCATAGTCTGCACGGCCGCTTAAATAGGTTAATACTGAGAGGGCAATAAATACGAGTATTACAAGACCAATAGCCAGACCATCAAGACCATCAGTCAGGTTTACCGCATTTGATTCCCAAACCAGAAGCAGTACGGCAAAGGGAATCCACACCCACCCCAGATTAACTATAGGGTTTTTAAAAAAGGGAAGATACAACTGGGTAATATGTTCATCCTCTGTATAATAGAGGGTTAATACAATAGCAAAGGCTACTCCAAACTGCCCCACTAATTTAGCCCAAGCAGGTAATCCCTTGGAGTTTTTCTGGGTCACCTTAAGATAATCATCGATAAAGCCTACGGCACCAAAACCAACAAAGCCAGTAAGGGTAAGCCATACATAAAAATTGTGCAGATCCTGCCAAAGCAGCACTGCAACAATAACCGAAAGAATAATGAGTACCCCACCCATAGTTGGGGTCCCACCTTTCTTTAAGTGCGATTGGGGACCATCATCCCGAATAGCCTGCCCAACCTTTAAGGTTCTCAAGGCTTCAATAATGCGAGGCCCAAAGAGGAACGATATAAACAAAGCTGTTAACGCACCATAGGCTGCCCTGAAAGTAAGATACCGGAAAACATTCAGAGGGGTAAAGTATTTTACTAAGGGATATAAAAATTCTAAAAACACCCTAAACTCCTTGATTACTCACAATATCGGTCAATCGTTCCAGGGCAACTCCCCGGGACCCCTTTAATAGAACCAGGTCCCCCTGGACCAATGATCCTGCAAGCTCACCTTTTAACATTTCCATATCGGTTGTATGCCAAACCTGTTTTGTTCCAGACCTGGCGATGATATCCTTCATACATGCGGTTTCTGCTCCAAAGAGATACACAGCATCTGCCTTTGACTGGGCTAATATCCTTGCAACACGCTCATGTTCTTGTTCCGCAGCGGTTCCCAATTCCAGCATCGATCCAATTACATAAATTCTACGACCGGACCATTCTATAGCATCACAAAATTCAATAGCCGCGATGGCAGACTCCGGATTGGCATTATAACAATCCCGGATAAGCGTAATTGGCCCTTTGAGTATCTCCCCCCGACCAAAGAGAGGTTTCACTGAAGACAATCCTCTTAGGATAGCAGTTTCACTGACTCCAGCTTCCTGTGCAAGAGCTGCTGCAGCAAGGGAATTGAGAATATTGTGTTGTCCAGGAAGAGCAATGGCAACAGGCTTTCTATTCCAAATAAACTCGATCCCGTCGAGTCCTTTAGTTCGCCCCCCGCCAAAAGAACCGGTTGAACGGGGTCCATAACATTTTACCTGTCCATTGACTGCACGCTGTAAATAATTAGCATAGGCATCATATTCGGGGATGAGGCCAATCTGTTTTCCATTAAATTGAGAAAAGATTGCTTTTTTCTCTTCAGCGATCGCATCCTTTGAACCGAGAATACCGATATGGGCAGTTCCGATATTGGTGATTAACGCAATATCAGGATTCAGCACTGCTGCCAATTCGCTGATCTCCCCACGGCGGTTCATCCCCATTTCAAAAACACCAATCTCATGTTCCGGCCTTACCGAAAACACCGATAAAGGCAAGCCTGTTTCAGAATTAAGATTGCCTTCATTCATAACAACCTGTTTTTCCTGTCCTAAGATTGCAGCGGTTAATTCTTTTACCGTCGTTTTTCCAGAAGAACCTGTAATACCAATTTTTAACAAAGCAGGGAATTGATCCAGATAAGCCTTTGCAGCTTTTTGTAAAGCTCGTAAAGTATCGGGTACAACAACAACCGCCCCATCCTGCTGTTGTGCAGATGCTCTCGCTATATCTTTATATGTTCCAAGCCTATCTTCCTGCATCAGCACAATCGAAGCTCCAGCATTAAAAGCGCTTGAAATATAATGATGCCCATCCTGAACTGATCCGGGTAAAGCTACAAAAAGACTAGCCTTGGTTACTTTACGCGAGTCGATCGCAACAGAGACAAAACCGGCCTTTGCGGAAGCACCTGTATATAACAATGTGCCCTGTACAGCCTTAAGCAAGGCATCCAGGGTCATCAACACAGAATCACCCATCCTGGTTAGTCCTTTTTCCAATATGAATCTGCATTATTTCAGAAGGATTCTTTTTTTGTAATTGCAGTTCATCCCGTGCAATTTTAGAAATACGTTCTGTACTTGAAAGAACGGCAATTCCCGCGATGAGCCGTTTATTTTGTTCAAATTGATTTTGTTGAGCCTTTTCCAAGCGACGAACTTCTTCAGAAAGTTGATAATAACGCACAGACTGCCAGGCATTCAGGGCAAAAAAGAGCGGAATGGTGATAACCCAGATATACAACAACAGTCGTTTCAACATTACAGGTTTTCCTCCAGTACCTTTTCCACCACCCGCAATTTAGCACTTCGGCTGGGGGGATTAGCTTTAATTTCCTCTAAGCTCGGAGCAACCGGCTTCTTGGTAATGAGAGTAACAGTTCTCTGTCCCTTACATGTACATATCGGCGCTTCTGGCGGACAGGTGCAGTCCTTGTTTTTCTCTCTAAAGAAATTTTTTACAATTCGGTCTTCCAATGAATGAAAGGTTATAACACCAAGACGTCCACCATTTTCCAGAACATGCAGGGCTGCGTCAAGCAAGGACTCTAAGCGGCTTAATTCGCCATTTACTGCAATTCTCAGTGCTTGGAATGTTCTCGTAGCGGGGTGTATTGCCCCATATCGATAGGAAACGGGCACAGCGCCTTCTATAATTGAAGCAAGCATATCAGCCGTCTCAATTCGGCTTTTTGCCCGTGCCTCTACAATGGCATGGGCAATCCTGCGCGAATAGCGTTCCTCCCCATTCTGATATATAAGGTCAGCGAGTTCCCGTTCAGATAACTGCATTACGAGGTCTGCTGCACTGGGTCCAAAGGATGGATCAAGGCGCATATCCAAAGCTTCACTTTTTCGGAAGCTGAAACCACGCCCACTTTTTTCATAGTGAAAAAGACTGATACCCAGATCAATTAGAATACTATCGGGACGTTTAATTTCAGAGGGATATTCAGCAAAGAAACTATGGGACCATCCTGAATAAAAATGAATTCGTTCACCAAATTCAGCAAGTCTCTTCCGCGCAACTTCCTGAATACCAGGATCCGCATCCACACCGATGATATAAAGGCTGGGGAAACGACTTAAAAAGGCGTAGCTGTGACCGCCTTCACCAAGAGTAGCATCAATCATAAGAGCATTTTCACTTCGGGGCGCTAGATAATGAAGTGTTTCTTCAAGAAGAACCGGAGTATGAACATAGTGTGCTGTTTCTGACATCATGCCCCTACTCCTTTATAAAAACACTGAGCTAAGTTCTTCCGCAGCAGAACGGAATTCAGCCTCATTTTCATCCCAGTACTGCTTATACTGATCCGCATCCCAAATTTCTATGTATTTATCAATTCCTAAAATGACACATTCACGATTTAGTCCAGCAAATTCACGCAAACTTTGTGGAATAGCAATACGTCCAGCCTTATCAATCTCTATCTCCTGGGCAGGAGCAATAATTCTTCGCTGCACCATACGCGAACGAGCTTGAAAGGGAGAAGTGGTTTCCATCAGTTTTCGAGAAAGGAGCTTCCATTGCTCAGGTGCAAAAAGCCACAGACACTTATCCACCCCCTGCGTCATTACCAGAATATTTCCTGACAGTTCTGACCGCAAACGAGATGGTAAGCTAAGGCGTCCCTTTTCATCCAAGGTGTTTTTAAACTCACCGGTTAACAATTCCATTCCACTTTTTCCTATTTTTTCCCACTATTTCCCACTAAGATACATTATTGACACATAAATTTCCTCCGTCAATACAAAGGAGAAAAGAAAAGATTATAAATAGTAATTTTTTATTTATTTTTACTACACCCCTGTTTAGTAGCCAGTGATTCTTGCAAATCCATAAAAAGACAGGTATGTTTTTATTATGTATAGTGAAGAGTACTTTATCGTGTATCCCGAGGGAGATATACAACAGGCTCCCGGAAGACTGTCTATTAATCAGTTAGTGGATATCAATGGATATCCTGTATCGTTACCTTTACAAACTAATAAACAGCTTGTGTATCGAATTACTCAAATAACCAGAAAAGAACAACGGAGAGGTTGTGAAATTTACCATTATCTCGAGCAATTAACCGCAGACGAGCTTTCAGAATATGTCAGATTTTAGCCGGGAAAGCACCCTTCACAATCAATTAAAGGAGCTGTACGCTGGCACCGAAGGACAGGTAGAAGTACCAATAGAGACTTTTATATGTGATTGCAGAACTAAACATGGTGAACTGATTGAAGTTCAAACCAACAGTTTTGGACCGCTTCGGTATAAACTACAAATCATTGCCAAAAACTACTGTATAAAAATTATTCATCCTATCGTTCGAAACCGAATTATCGAAACCTATTCGGCAGATAGGGTCCTTTTACGAAAACGGCTAAGTCCTAAAAAAGGGAGCATATGGGATCTGTTTAAGGCCCTTATTTTTGCTCCCGAGTTGATTATACATAAAAATATTATCTTAGAGTTAGTTGCCCTTGATATCACTGATACTCGCATAGAAGATGGAAAAGGTTCCTGGAGACGAAAGGGGATTAGCCTGAAAGACAAGGCCCTCCTTTCTTTACATGACACCCGTACACTTTTATATCCTGTGGATTATCAGAGTTTTCTTCCATCTTGTATTGGGGAAACCTTTACCATCCGGGATTTTTATAACGGTATCAAAGATTGGCAAATATCCCATCCCCCTCTTTCTTCAAGTCTATTTTCTGAGCCAATACTAGAGCCACTCAGTTATTCTACAGCCCAAAAAGCGATTTATGTACTACATCGGATTGGGCTCCTGAAACGAACAGGCAAGAAGGGTAATTTTTATCTCTATCGAAAAAACTATTAAAAAGACCGCCCTCTATAAGGGCGGTCTATTATTTAAGTGAACAAAATGCTATAAATAGTAGGAAAAATCAGCTTCTTACCAGCTATCGACCATATCATCAGGATCCCGATTTTCTTCAGCAAAGAGATCCGTTACAGCTCGCAGATCATCTAGATACAGATAATAGCTACCATAAGATTCCATAGGATCGCATTCAACCTTAAAACCGGTTACTTTAATCCCCATCTGGGAATTATAATGGTAATCCCGCTGAATAATTCCATTTCTGCCATCTGGCGCCTGAGGTGGAATAGCTACAGTTAACTTTTTCCATCCCTGAAAATTGAGTTTTCCTAAATAAAGCTCATATTCTCTGCCAAAGAAATCCTGAATCATAATTTTCAGAGTATGATTATAATTTCGACCTACGACCCAAACAGAAATGGTTTTCGTAATACCTTCTATTGGAATTGGCCGCAATGGTAAAAGGATGAAGGTGTTATATCCCCTCCGAAGGAAATCGATCCGCGTACCAAGCACATATTTATCAGGAATATTAAGATCCTTCTCTTCAGGGATTGGCTGTTTGCCCGCAGGAGAGCCTTCAAAAAGGCGGGTTGTGGTAAAACCTTCATCTGAAGACATCTTAGAAATCCAGAATCCTGCCTGTTCGAATTTATCTACAGATACTTCTTTCAGCTTCTGCTGAGCTGATTCGACACCAACCTTCTCAGGGTTAGGGGCGCCAACCTCGGTCTGGGCAAATAAAATTGAAGCAATGGTTACAAGGATGACGGCTAATATACTTCGCTTCATGACGGTCTCCTTAATTTTTTGCATTTGAACCAGAGGTCCACAATTCCTGGACCCGTGCGGGATCGGCTAGCTCATCGCCGTCAAAGAGAGTTTCAAAGGTATCGGTTAATACCTTAATTTGATTAATATACACTTGGAAATCATCCACCCGTTCTACAGGACGAGTCCAAATACGGAATTTCACCAAGGTTAAGCCCTGCCGTTTAGGAAGGGTTCGTTTTTCCTGGGGAATATTGGAAGGAATATTGATACGAAGATTCTTCCAACCTTCAAAATTCAAATCCCCCATATTTATAATATGTACTACACCTTTATAATCCCGAATGTAAGCTTCCAGGTAAAAATTAAAGTTTGCACCCCAGACCCACATATCAAGTAATTGTACACGGCCAGGAATCGGGATCTCTGCAGGATTTTCATCCTTATCATCCTTTGCAACAGGATATATATCGATCCAGTTATACCCTTTTCGGTCAAAACGGCCCCAGACGCCAAGGCTTTTTATATCCTTGCCTTCCCGATTATAGCCATGAATTGCAGCAGGCCATGTATTGATGTACGCAAGTTTCGGAAAGGTCTCCTTATCCGTTTTAGTTGCAAATTTGCTTGCTGTTACCTTCCAGATATACCCGGAAGATCCGTCAAAATTCTCTAATATACGTGATTCAAGATTTACAGCCTTTTCTTCTGCAGCATAGACAGATAGAACTGTCAAACATACCGAGAGAGCTAGGCATACAGCTTTGAAACCGCCGTGTTTCATCCCTTACTCCTTTTGCCGATCATCGTTGAAAGGTGATTGTATAAGATTATATTTCCTTGCACTACCTTTGTCAAACCTTAACTGTAAATAATGTATCATTTTCTTTTATCGTCCTTTTTTCTTAATTAACAGCACTTTTTATCATATAAAGCACTGAAAGTAGCTTCTTTTTTATATTTTTATTATAAAAAGTAACTATTTCTTTAATATGTGGCCATAGGGTATCATCAAAAACTGCAATTACCGATGGCGGAAGAAGACCCTTATGAATACCTGAAAATAAAATAAGCGGCACTGTATTATTTTGTAAAGAAAGCTCCTCTGGGAAAAGTATAACTGAAGAATAGTTTGTCAAATTTTTAGTTATATTCGTTATAAGGGATAATCCTTGTAAAAAACCAATTTCTCTTAGGCTCTCATTACAAGTCTCTACAAAACCTTCGACAGTTATATCATTAATCGTGGATGGAATAAACAGGGCCGGTGGTTTTCCAGTTTTCATAGCCAAAGGTCCAGCTATTTTTGCAGCTCGTTTTGCATCAATCTGATAATTTATTGAAAAATCTTTACCCCATATCACAATCACCATTTTGGGATTCTTACGTTTTAACTCTGCTGCAACCGATTCATACCGAACTGGAGCTATGATGAAACTATTTGACACGATTTTTTTTTCTAAAAAGTTCAAACACTGGGTTTTATCAGCAACCTGTGGTACATAAATGATTTGAACAGGTCTATATAAACGGATGCTAGCCTTAATGGTTTGCCATAGAGCTCGATTTTTGCCATATAACAGCATTTCAAGTTCATCGCTAAGAATAAAAACTTTAGTTCTGCTACAAAAAAGACAACCTACTGCAAAAAAAATGAGGCTTACTATTAGAATGATATATCCTTTATATGTATTACCCCTTATCATAAAAGCTCCTATAAAACTATACCATAAAAACTTGTTATAAAGGAAGGTTATACCATCCTTGACCAAGGGCTCTGGGTAGCATAAAATTACAGTCATTCTATTTGTATAAGGAGAGTTTCCATGACCAGCTATAAAGAACTCGGTCTCGTAAACACCGTCGAGCTGTTTAAAAAGGCAGTGAGCGGCGGATATGCTATTCCAGCATACAATTTTAATAATATGGAACAGCTCCAGGCAATCATTCAGGCCTGCGTAGAAACCAAATCACCTGTCATTCTCCAGGTATCTTCCGGTGCACGGAAATATGCAAACCAGACCCTACTCCGCCATATGGCCCGAGGAGCCGTCGAATATGCTCATGAATTGGGATATGATATCCCCATAGTTTTGCATCTAGATCATGGTGACAGTTTTGAACTTTGTAAGGATTGTATTGAATCGGGTTTCTCATCGGTCATGATCGATGGGTCTCACCTACCCTATGATGAAAATGTGGCGCTAACCAAGAAGGTCTGTGAGTTTGCCCATTCACGGAAAGACTATGTTTCCGTAGAGGGCGAGCTTGGTGTTTTGGCAGGCGTAGAAGATGATGTATCTGCAGAACACAGTCACTATACACAGCCAGAAGAGGTTGAAGATTTTGTACGGAAAACTGGGGTTGATTCTCTGGCTATTTCCATTGGAACCAGCCATGGCCGCACTAAATTCAAACCCGAACAGTGCACCCGTGATGCCAATGGAATCCTCATTCCCCCACCCCTTCGTTTCGATATCCTTGAAGAAATTGAAAAGCGGATCCCTGGCTTCCCAATTGTGCTCCATGGATCTTCATCGGTTCCGATTGAATATGTAAAGTTGATAGAAAAGTATGGTGGAAGCATGAAGGATTCGGTGGGTATCCCCGAGGAACAGCTACGCCGAGCTGCCAAGAGCGCTGTCTGTAAAATCAACATCGATTCCGATGGCCGGCTTGCGATGACCGCCATGATCCGCAAAGTATTCGCAGAAAAACCTGATGAGTTTGACCCCCGCAAGTACCTAGGCCCCGCCCGGGATGAGCTTAAGAAGCTCTATATGCATAAGAACATCAACGTATTAGGTTCTGCAGGAAAAGCTTAAGCACTTACCAGCTTACCAGGACACTACTTGCATCACTTACAGCGTGACAGGTGATGTCCTGGATACCAAGTTCCTGAACAGAGAAGTGTAATGCTTTGTTTCAGGGGCTGTCATTATGATTTCCTAATGAGTGATCAAGGCCTCTTTGTTGTACAAATCTCCAATAGTTCGTGACAAGGTACCACACCCCAGGTAGAAAGCTTACAATAGCTGCCAGTACTGCGACTAGATAAAGCTTTAAAAACCATGCCCAGTAGGCTGTAGTTGCAAAAAGAGGCAATACATATGCCATTGCATAGAAGAAAAATGAGAAAAAACCAATTTCTTCTTCTGCCTTTTCAAGAAGCCATGGAATACCAATGCTAAGAGCTCCCCATAGTCCTGGAGTAAGCACCAAAAGGATCCCATCTTTATAAATATTCCATTGAATACTTTTTACAAGAGCCATAGGAATAAGCCATATGAGAATGAACTGGTTTATTTCAATATAAATTTGATGTTTGTAGCGAATCTGGAGTAGATATCTGAAGCATAGCGGAATAAGTACCGGAAGAGCTATTACATCAATAAATCCATGGATCCATTGGATAATTCCAAAAGAGCCTTCAGGAACCAGCTGTGGAAAGAAAAATGCTAGTATTCCCATAACAGTTCCACCAAAGATGGCAAGGATCATACCTTTCTTTTCCCTATCCTTTGGCTGTTGAAGGGCTTCTACAAAGAGATATAACGCAGGAATCCATAACATGCTGAAAAGTATCATAACTGTAGCCTATCATGGGTATAATAGTGAAAGCAATAGGACTGGACATAGTAGCTGCTTATTTGATATAGTTTTGAGAAAGTCGTACGCACATGCCCCGTTGTGCTCACGGCTTATGAGGAGGTCAGTTGGCAGATAAGGATTTGCGGATCAATGAACAGATCCGGGTACGTGAGGTTCGGCTCATCAGTGACGATGGGGAACAGCAGGGTATTGTTCCTACATTAGAAGCGCTCCGGATGGCCAAAGAACAGGGTTTAGATCTGGTAGAGGTAGCACCAAACGCTAATCCACCGGTTTGTAAAATTCTGAACTATGGCAAGTTCAAATTCGAAAATGAAAAAAAGGTTCGGGATTCTAAAAAGAAGCAAAAGCTTCTTAAAATAAAAGAAATCCGGATGCAGCCCAAGATCGATGATCACGATCTGGATTTCAAGTCGAAACACATTCGCGAATTCCTAGCTGAAGGCAATAAGGTCAAAGTTACCGTTCGATTTCGTGGACGGGAACTTGCCCATACTGAACTCGGACTTGACGTCCTTAAGGACGTATTACAACGGATAGAAGGGGAATATGTCATGGATAAACCACCCTCAATGGAAGGTCGTTTTATGTCCATGGTTTTAAGCCCTAAATCCAAGAAATAATTTAGAGGGATGGCGCCATGCCGAAGATGAAAACCAAGAAAAGCGCAGCCAAGCGCTATTCGTTTACCGGATCTGGTAAGGTTAAATACAAGAAACAGAACCTTCGCCACATCCTGACTAAGAAAACGAGCAAGCGGAAGCGGAATCTCCGCCATGCCGGTATTTTGTCCAGTGACAATGTTCCGGTGATCAAGAAGAAGTTATTACCTTACGGTTAAGGAAGGAGTGGTTCCCCCATGTCAAGAGCAGTAGACGGTACCAGAAGAAAGGACCATCGTAAAAAAATTCTCAAGTTGGCGAAAGGCTATTGGGGCCGCCGCCACTCAAACTATAAGGTTGCAAAGGATGCGGTTACCAAAGGCCTTTTTTATGCCTATCGTGATCGCCGGGACCGGAAAGGTGATTTCCGTCGGCTCTGGATCATCCGTATAAATGCAGCCTGCCGCGAAGAAGGCCTTTCCTATTCCCGCCTGATCGATGGTTTAACCAAGGCCGGTGTTGCCATTGATCGGAAAGCTCTCGCTAACCTGGCAATCCAGGACAAGGTTGCTTTCAAGGCTGTCATTGAAAAAGCAAAGGCATCCCTAGGAGCATAAGGTATGATAACCCTCGAGCAAGTGAAACTGCTGGAAACCAAAGTTTCAAAAGCTATAGACACCATTCAGCATCTAACTGAAGAAAACAGGCTGTTGCGGGAGAAACTGGAAGGGTACCAGAACAGGATCAATGAGCTCGAGGTGTTCATCCAACGATTTAAAGATGATCAAAACAAAATTGAAGCTGGCATTATTTCCGCGTTAGATAGGCTTAATAAATTCGAAGATATACTCGAATTGGAATTACAGGTAAAGCAAAACAACGATTCCTCAAAAAATCCTTCCGTATCGCCTGTAGTTGGATCAGCAGTTTCAAATCAACCCAGCAGCAACAGTTCATCACCTGAACATATTACGGTTCAGAATACAGCTCTAGATCCAAATTCTGATGAAGCAATATTAGCCATCCTGGAACAGGAAGAAAAAGCTCGTCAGAACACCGCGGCTCCACATTCGATTTCTGGAAACTACAATTCAACTGCAGGAATCGTAACCAATCAAACAGCCTCAGGGGCTGAGCTGGATATTTTTTAAGAGGAGCACTATGCCGAAGGAGGGATTACGGATCGATATCCTCGGCACGTCCTTCACCATAAGGGCTGATGAGGATCCGCTCTATCTCAATGCCCTCCTCTCTAAATTTCAGACCGTTGTGGATTCAGTTCAAAGAAATACGGGCCTTACGGATCCCCTCAAATCTGCTATTGTCGCTGGTATTATGCTCTGCGATGAGCTTGAAAAACAGCAACGTAAAATGAATAGTACTTCATTACAGGGAAAGCAGGAGTCTAAAGAAGTAGAACAGCTTCTTCTAGATCTTATCACCCGAATAGACTCTAGTTTACAACAAAAACATGAACAATAAAAAGAAGCCAAACTTTTATCTACTCAAAAACCCGATACAGCGGTATGCCTGGGGATCAAAACATTGGATTCAGGATCTTCTTGATTTATCAGAACAGGACCGGCAAGGTCCTATGGCAGAACTCTGGATGGGGGCCCATTCACGATCCCCATCTATTGCTTTTACAGATGAAACTGAGCAACCCCTCGACAAGCTCATACAGGAACATCCTGTACATTTTCTTGGTGATACAATAGCCCATGATTTTTCATCTCTACCCTATCTTTTTAAGATTCTAGCAGCAGCTTCTCCCCTTTCCATTCAAGCCCACCCTGATAAACAACAAGCAGAGCAGGGTTTTGCACGGGAAGCTAAGGCCGGAATCCCGCTCTCTGCAGAAAATCGAAATTATAAAGATTCAAATCATAAACCTGAAATTATCTGTGCTATAAGCCCCTTCACTGCCATGTGTGGTTTTCGTACACAGGCTGAAATTGCAGAATTGCTTTCCTTATTAGATGTGACAGAACTAGAACAGAGTCTTGTGGCTATTCAGCAAATAGATAGAAAAGAAGCCTATCGGGATTTTTTACTCAGTCTTTTTTTACTACCTCAGCAAACTCGAGAGCGTATTACCAAACACATCCAGGCTAAATTACCCAAACTCGAACAAAAACATCCTCGTTATGCAAAGGAGTGGGAACTTATTAACCTATTCTGTACTCTCTATCCTGGTGACAGTGCTATCATCTCACCATTATATCTAAATGTTCTTTCTCTGAATCCTGGGGAGGCGATCTTTTTACCTGCGGGGGTTTTACATGCTTATATTCATGGGTTTGGGGTAGAGCTTATGGCAAACTCTGATAATGTATTGCGGGGAGGCCTTACCCCAAAGCATATTGATATAAAAGAACTCTTAAACATCATACGATTTGAATCTTTTAAACCTGCGGTTCTTTCAGCTCAGAAAACCCAACAGGGTTATCATATATATCCCAGCCAGGTACGAGAATTTTCATTATTTCACGTTGCTGTGACTATGGATAAAGCACAACAACTCATGCCAGGGACACCAATTATCCTTATTGTCCTAGATGGGTGTGTCAGTATCGGGACCGAACAAGAAAAGAAGACACTACAAAAAGGGATGAGTGTGTTTTTACCGGCAGAACGTGAGCAGCTCATTCTTGAAGGCTCTGCACATATTTTTGGAGCCACAACTGGTGAAGGGACAAGGTAAAACGACTATATGAAAATTCTTGTCGATGCTGATTCTTGCCCAAAATCAACAAGAGAGACTATTATTCGAGCTTTGAAACGGACAGGAATTCAAGGAATATTTACAGCTAACCGTCCTATTCCCGGGATTCCCTCTGATGGAATCTGTAAAATGGAGTTGTGTAAAACCTACCATGGGGCCGCAGATGACCGTATTGTAGAGCTCGCAGAGCCGGGAGATCTTGTTATCACACGAGATATTCCTCTTGCGAGCAGGCTCGTAGAAGCCCATATTTCGGTTCTCGATGATAGAGGGCGGCTTTACACTAAGGAAAACATTAGAGAACGGCTCTCACTACGGGATTTTATGGTAGGTCTTGCTGAACAGGGTTTAGGTCCTGAACGAATTGCCAATTATGGGAAAAAAGAATTAAAGGCCTTTGCCGATGGATTTGATCGGGAGCTTCAACGGCTTATTCGGCAGGCTCAGGATACATATCCCGGATCTGTTTAATATTAGGTAGAATTTCAAAAAACATTGCTACAAGTTCTGGATCAAATTTAATCCCCGACTGCTTACGGATCTCATTATAAACCGCCTGTTCTTCCCACGCTTCTTTATATACCCGTCGGGAAGAAAGGGCATCGAATACGTCAGCTATGGCTACAATGCGTCCACCCAAGGGTATTTCAGTACCTTTTCGTCCTAATGGTTTGCCTTCACTATCAGTTTTAATTGGTTTAAGGGTAAAAGGATCGATCCAGCCGGGATAACCAGATCCATCCCAGTTTTCATGATGAGTCAAAGCAATTTCTGAGGCGATTACATCCAAGGGAGATTGGATATCATCAAAAAGGCGGGCTCCAAAATAGGTATGACCTTGCATGATGGCATATTCTTCAGGTGTAAACTTTGCAGGTTTCTTCAAGATAATATCCGATATTGCAACCTTTCCTACGTCATGGAGCATGGCAGCAATTTTTAACGTGTCCCGGAATTTATCACGTTCAAGTTCAGGAATTTTATGATGATAAGCCCAGCGATCATAGAGTTCTACCGCATAGCCTGCAACCCGGTTAACATGAGCACCGGTTTCTTTAGGGTCTCGAAGTTCAGACATTTTAATCATTCTCAGTATCATAGCCCGGGTCATATAGGCCCGTTGCAAAGCTACAGTAGCATTGACCGCAAAATGAGATATCAGTAATTCATCTTCCTGAGAAAATGGAATAATCGATCCCGATTCATCCTTAGCATTGATAACCTGAATCACCCCAAGCAGTTTATTTTCTGCTGTTTTGAGAGGTACCGTTAGCATACTGGTTGTTTTATAACCGGAAATTTTGTCGTATTGGGTGTTATACGAAAACGGAGAATCTGTGGGAATATTATACACATCCTTTACATTCAGGATTTCTTTGGTTTGCGCACAATAACCAGACAAAGTTTTATCATTTATCGGAATAGTAAAGACAGAGTAAATAAGCTTTTGCCCTGGCGGTAGAGCCTTTTGAAGAGTATCATTCTGAGAATACTTTATAGCAAGTTTGTCCCCATCCTTTACATAAATAGATCCTGCATCTGCATGGACAACCCGGCGGGCTTCGAGGAGAATCCGCTCAAGAAGCAGGTCCAGATCCTGGATCTGGTTCAGTTCTGAATCGAGCCGTATAATAGATTCGAGGTTTGTCCGCCCTTTCATCCGAATAAAATCCTTTATTATTACTCTTTCCGTCCGGTACACTTAATTATATGATATCCGAACTGGGTTTGCACGATATCACTGACAGAACCTGGAGAAAGGCGTTTTACTGCGTTTTCAAAGGGGGCAACCATTTTTCCCGGACCAAACCATCCCAAATCCCCACCGGATGATTTTGATGGACAGGTTGAATATTCTCGGGCTAGAGACTCGAAGGATGCTCCCTGGCGGATTCTTTTAAGCAGTTCCAAAGCCTGATTCCGGTCCTTTACAAGGATATGACTTGCTCTCCATTCCATGTTGTTCCTCCTTGCTGTATCTGCTACTATTGTGGCATGATATAGTCCCTCAGTGCAAGGGTATTGGAGGTAGATTGGATGGGAATACGTAAGTTTTTTGGTAATCTTTTCATCATATTTGGGATTCTTAATATAGCCAATTTTTGGGCACCTCGTCCCATTCCCACAGTAGGGCCTTCGGCATTTATCATTGGGCTTTTACTTATTGGAACCGGTATTTTTTTACGATTAGAACGGGACAGTTCAGGAAATATACAGTGGGATCGTTTTTTGGCTCTTTTTCAAGGATCAAAGACTCAGAACAACAGCAGCAGGATGCGGGAAGATAAGCAAAATATTTCTGATACTAAATTGTCGGATCCCCTCATTGCGGTGAGGGTTCTGAGGCTGGCTGAACAAAAACAGGGGATCCTGAGCATTTCCCAGACTGCCATGGAACTCAATATTCCCCTTGGAGATGCAGAAGCGGGTCTCGATGAATGTGTTGCCCGGGGAACCGCAACAATTGAAGTGGACCCTAACACTGGTCTTGCCTATTATCGGTTCCCCGAATTTTTACCCAGATAAAACTACAGATGTATCGCCCGATCCAGGGCTGAAAGGGCACCCTCCTTCACTCCCTCCGCCAGGGTAGGATGGGCATGAATCATCGCTGCCACTTCTTCCGCTGTGAGCTCATTTTGGCTTGCCAGAAGCAGTTCATGGATTAAGTCGGTAGCTCCGCTGCCAAGAACCGAAGCCCCAAGGATTTCTCCGGTAGCCGGATCGGTTAACAGTTTTACAAAGCCCTCAGGGTGCCCCGTTGCCACAGCTTTGCCGATCGCACGGAAGGGAAAGGTTGAACTTTTATAATGCAGACCCTGTTTCTGAAGTTCTGCTTCCTTAAAACCGAAGGATGCATTCTGGGGTTCACAGTATACAGCCTGGGGTACAAAATGCTTGTCAATCCTGGAGAGATGGGGATTGGGTCCTTTTCCCAGTACATAGGCTACCCGTTCTGCCACCACTTCCGCCTGGGCTGAGGCTACATGGGCTAGCTGGGCTTCCCCGGCCACAATATCACCCACCGCATAAAGCCCCTGGGCATCGGTTTCATAATAATCGTGAACCTGTATATATCCCCGGTCGAGTTGTATCCCCAGTTTATCTAGACCAAGGTTTTCTGTATTTGGACTTCTTCCGGTGGAAACGAGGAGCCGGTCTCCTTCAAGGATGGCCCGATCTTTTTCTTGCTGCTGCGGAGATCCCTCTATCTGAGCTGGTTCTATGATTAAACGTAAACCGCCCGAATCTGTTTTTTCCAGCCTGACCGCTTTCATGCCCGTATAAAAACGGACACCCCGTTTTTCAAAGACCGCCTTTACCGCTGAAGATACATCAGCATCCTCCATGGGAAGGATACGATCAAGCATTTCTACCATCGTAACCTCCACACCAAAGCTGTTCATGATATAGGCAAATTCCATCCCAATAGCTCCAGCCCCAAGAATGATGAGCCGTTGAGGCAGGTCTTTCATCATAAGGGCTCCGGTCGATGAAATCACTTTCGTTTCATCAAACTCAAAACCTGGAATGAGGCGGGGACGGGAACCGGTGGCAATAACAATTGCATAGGCAGACACCTTTTTATATTCTTTACCCTCCCCATCGGTTATGGAAAGGGTGTTTTTATCTATAAAGGATGCGGTACCCGAAATGATATCGACCTTATTCTTTTTAAGAAGGAAATCTACCCCCTTAGAAAGCTTTTCCGCGGCGGTACGACTAAAGGCCTGAACTTTGCTATAGTCAAAACCGGTCGTATCATAGGTAACACCGACCTTGGCAAGTTCCTCTAAAACCGAATAGCGGGTCGCCTGTTCAATGAGTGCTTTGGAAGGGATACAACCAATATTAAGACATACCCCGCCGAGCTTATCCCGTTCTACCACGGCAGTTTTTAAACCCAGTTGGCTTGCCCGAATAGCCCCTACATAGCCAGCGGGGCCAGCCCCAATAAACAAGATGTCATAATCAAATTGCATACCTACTCCTCATTTCTGCTCTTCATCTTAAAACAAGGCTTTTGCCGGATCTTCCCAGATTGCAGCGAGATCTTTCATAAAGGCTGCTGCGACAGCCCCATCTATAGTCCTATGATCACTTGAGAGGGTTGCCCGCATCATGGGTCGAATTACCATACTGTCCTGCCCCTGGGAATCGGTATGTACCACCACTTCCTTTTTAATAGCCCCTAAGGCGAGTATCGCCGAACCGGGGGGATTGATAATAGCAGTAAATTCCTCTACACCCCAAGCACCCAGATTGGAAATGGTGAAGGTAGCCCCTTCATAATCTTCAGGTTTAAGGCTGCCTTCCTTAGCTCGGGCAATGAGATCCCGCAATTCCCGTTCTATTTCTTCGATACCCTTATGGGCACAATCCCGAACCACCGGAGCAACAAGGCCATCTTCCAGCGCTACCGCAAGAGCCATATCGACCTGTGCATGGATCTGGATCCGATCCCCCAGCCAGCTGCTGTTAACCTGAGGATGTTTAGCAAGTGCCATGGCAGTGAGTTTCATGAAGATCGCGTTCAATGAGATCGTAAAACCATCCTTGCGCGCCTGGTTATAGGAAGTCCTCAGATTGATGAGATGCTCCATATCGATGGCCATACGCAAGTAAAAATGGGGCGCATCCCGCATAGATTCCCCCAGCCTGCGGGCAATGGTTTGCCTGAGCCGGGAAACGGGTAAGGTTCTAGCTTCCGCAGTTTGCGCTCCATAGGATGCACGATTTTGAGTATGAGAGTCGGCTCCAAACAAAGCATCAGATCGGGAAGCAGGACTTTCTAAATATCGAATAATATCCCGCTTTACAATACGGCCACCGGGACCAGATCCAGTCAGGGACCGCAAATCAATGCCTGCCTGTTGGGCAAGTTTTCGTGCTAAGGGGGATGATGGGGCTACTCCGCCTGGCAGGAATGGGGCGGCTGCCTGAGGTTGTGCTGCCTGAGGTTTTGCTGCCTGAGGTTGTGCTGCCTGAGGTTGTGCTGCCTGAGGCGCTTTTGGCACTTGCGGCCCCGGAAGCGGTGATGCGGGATTTCCATCTGCTGCCGGAGCGGTGCTCTGCGAAGCGGCCTGGTTCAGGATAGCTGAAATATCCTCGCCCTGAGTTCCAATCACCGCAATGAGATCCCCAACTTTTACAGAACTCCCTGCGGGGGCTACAATTTTAAGCAGCGTACCCTGGGAACCAGCTTCATAGTCCATAACCGCCTTATCGGTTTCGACTTCGCAGAGCACCGCTCCGCGTTTCACTTCATCCCCTTCTTTAATCTTCCAGGTCGCAATGGTTCCTTCGGTCATGGTAGGTGAAAGGGCTAACATAGGAACAGGTACTGCCATACATTACTCCAGATAGAGGACGCGTTTTACCGCGCTCTTAATTTTTTGAACACCCGGTTGCACTTCCAGTTCTAACTGATGGTTATAAGGCATGGGCACATCATGGGAGGAAACCAGTTCTACTGGTGCATCTAATATATCGAAGCGATCTCGGGAAATGGTATAAGCGATGTAACTGCCTACACTGGCCACTGGCCAGGCTTCATCCACCACTACAGCCCGGTTTGTCTTTTCTATTGAATGATAGACTGTTTCCATATCAAGGGGTCTGAGGCTTCGCATATCGATAATCTCAGCGGAAATGCCCTCTTTTTCCAGTTCTAAAGCGGCATCCAGACAGTAGCGCACAGGCTTAGAAAAGCTGATAAGGCTCACATCGGTACCGGTTCGAAGGATATTAGCTTTGCCAATGGGGATGAGGTACTCTTCATCGGGAACTTCACCACTAGTACCATAGAGCATCTCTGCTTCGAGAACCACCACAGGGTCATCATCCCGAATGGCACTCTTCAGCAGTCCATAGGCATCGGCGGGGAATGCAGGGGCAACTACCTTGAGCCCCGGTATATGAGCCCAGTAGCTTGCGAAGGACTGGGAGTGCTGGGCTGCCAGATATTCTGCAGGGCCGTTGGGCCCCCGGAATACAATAGGCATCTTAAACCGGCCACCGGACATATATCTCATTTTTGCTGCGTTATTGACCACCTGATCAAGGGCTAAGAGGGCAAAGTTATGGGTCATCCATTCTATAACGGGCCGTAATCCTACCTGGGCAGCACCTACACCAATGCCAGTAAAACCCAGTTCAGTTATGGGGGTATCGATTACCCGTTTTGGTCCATATTTGGCAAGCAAGCCCTTAGAAACCTTGTAAGCCCCATCATATTCAGCAACCTCTTCCCCCATCAGAAATACCGAGGGATCCCGGACCATTTCTTCATCCAATGCCCGATTTAAGGCTTCGCGATAGGTTATTATAGCCATGAACTTCCTCCCTGCCGAAGCTGTTCCAGAGGATAGGAATCGGCATACACATCCTCAAAAAGGGTTGGTAATGCGGGTTCAGGACTGGATTCGGCAAAGGCGACCGCCTCAGCAACCAACCCTTCTATTTCGTTTTCCAAAGCTTCCACATCGGACTCTTTAATAACTTTATCCGCTAATAGACGGTCCTGATAAATCAGGATCGGATCATGTTTCCGGTATGATTCAACTTCTTCCTTGGTGCGGTATTTCTGGGGATCACTCATAGAGTGGCCCTTATAACGGTAGGTACGTATATCGAGCAGAACCGGTAAGCCCTGCCGGGCCGACTCAACAGCCTCTGAAAAGGCGGTGAAAACCTCAAGGACATCCATTCCATCAACCTTACGGCCCTGGATCCCATAACTGGCACCCATTACCGAAAATTCTTCGACAGAAGACACTCGTTTAAAACTAGTGCCCATACCAAACTGATTATTCTCACAGGCATAAATAACCGGCAGATTCCAGATTTTTGCCATATTGAGACTTTCATGAAAGGCACCCTGATGAATGGCCCCATCTCCAAAAAACACCGCGGTAACACCGCCTGTTTCCTGGTATTTCTGGGCAAAGGCTACACCGGTAGCTATGGGAATCTGGGCTCCCACAATGCCATTACCACCCAGAAAATGTTTCTGCTCATCAAACAGATGCATGGATCCCCCCTTTCCTCGGGAAGAACCGGTAATTTTACCAAAAAGTTCTGCCATAACCGCTTTGGGATCCATACCACAGGCAAGGGCAAAGCCATGATCTCGATAACCGGTCAGAATATAATCCTTGGATAAATCCAAGGAGGCAACTGTTCCAACGGCGACCGCTTCTTGACCATTATATAAATGGCAGAAGCCACCGATCTTACGAAGCCCGTACATTTTGCCAGCCTCTTCTTCGAAACGGCGAATAAACATCATATCAAAGAGGATTTTTTTCTTTTGTTCCTTTGAAAGTTCCATTATTATTTTACCTCCCGGTAAAACCGTTCATTTTTCATCGGATAGAAACAGGAGACCGCTTCTATTTCAGTCTCTATGACCACCACATTCCTTGAATCTTCATTAACTTTCCAGAAAATCTGTAAATGAGGACCTATGGCTTCCATTACTTCCGACTTTAATTCCGGGTCACCGACAAGTACAGCCCGACCTTTTACGGATATTACTTCATTCAGAACTGTACTCTGAAAGGTCCATTCTACCTGACTGTGGTTTCGAATCTGTTCAGCCTTTCGGGAATTTGGTGCGGTGATTGCGTAGATAAAATTGGGCCTATCTTTAATCATAGTCGGTGTCATCCAGCGGTTGTGAGGATAGCCTTCGGCATCTACAGTGGTTAAGAGCCCTACCTTTGATGCTGAGATGAGCCGCTCTATTTTACCGATAAATTCTGCAGATTCCATAACGTCCTCCTGGTAATGTCTGTATTGGACCACTCAGTCCTCCTTTAAGCCTAAGAAATGAGCTAGTAAATTGCAAATGAATCATAGAGGTTATTTATATATTACTAATATTATAATATTTAAGTCAAAATTTTTTGAAGAATGGATTGAACGCAGGAGACAATAAAAACCGGCTGGTTCGATTTGCCAGCTTCGATATAAAAGAAGCTCCCCGGGAAAAGGAGAAAAACCCGGGGAGCTAAAAAGGAAAGGAGGAATGAGATGAGGAACTGGCTACTGCCGAGCACCTGTAACTATAACAATACAGGTACGTGAAGGTAACAAAATATTCCAGTAATCCTGCTTTAGTTGATAGGAATATTTTTCAGAACTCCTGTCATTGGAATAGTATAGGTTAACCTAATCGGCCGGATATATAATCCTCCGTACGCTTATCCTTTGGATTGATGAAGATTTCCTTGGTCTCCCCGTATTCCACAAGCCGGCCCTTATGATCTTCCCCTGCCATAAAAAAGGCAGTCATATCAGAAGCCCGGGCTGCCTGCTGCATATTATGGGTTACCAGAACAATGGTGTATTGCTCCTTCAGACTGAAAAGCAGGTCCTCTATCTTTAAGGTAGCCGTTGGATCCAACGCAGAGGCCGGTTCATCCAGCAAAAGAATTTCCGGCTCAATAGCCAATGCCCGGGCAATACAGAGCCGCTGCTGCTGACCACCGGAAAGGGCGGTCCCGGGAGCATTGAGCTTATCCTTTACTTCATCCCAAAGTGCTGCGGATCGAAGAGATCGCTCAACCACTTCATCGTAATAAGACTTCTTCTGTTTTGGGAGGTTGAGCCTGAGTCCTGCGATGACATTTTCATACACCGTCTTTGTTGGAAATGGATTTGGTTTCTGGAACACCATACCAATCCGCCGTCGTATCCGTACAGGGTCTGCATCGGGGGCATAAATATTTTCCCCATCAACAAGAACCTCACCCGTAGCATAGGCTCCCTTTATAACTTCATGCATCCGGTTAATACAACGGATCATGGTAGATTTACCACATCCGGAGGGTCCGATAATGGCGGTAACGAGTCCTGGATATATATCAAGATTGATGTCTTCTATAGCATGCTGTTTACCATAATAGGCGTTTAAATTGCGTATTTGAATTTTTGGTTGGCTATTTTCAGCCACAGTTTCAGTTTCCCTATGGGGACGAACAATATCAGCCATGGATTTAATGAGACTCATGATTCCACCTTCGTGTAAAGTATTTAACCGCACCACTAATAATGCCTACTAATGCAATGAGTAAGAGGGTTGCCCCCCAGGCTTTCTTATGCCAGTCATCATAGGGTGAAATAGCATAACTATAGATTTGCAGGGGCATAGCTGCCATGGGTCTGCGTAGATCAAAATTAAAAAATGTATTAC
The DNA here is from genome assembly GCF_000219725.1 of Gracilinema caldarium DSM 7334. Classification (GTDB taxonomy): domain Bacteria; phylum Spirochaetota; class Spirochaetia; order Treponematales; family Breznakiellaceae; genus Gracilinema; species Gracilinema caldarium. Next base: position 1,911,483 of record NC_015732.1, read on the forward strand.
CAAGGGACGTAAGGAGCAATGGAGCGGTCTCTCCTGCAGCTCGGGCTACCGCCAGCATGATACTGGTAAGCAGTCCTGGTAATACCGTTGGTATCACAATAAAAAGTACTACCTTCCATCGGGGAGTACCTAGTGCAAGCGCTGCTTCTCGAAGGGTGTCCGGAACCAATTTTAAAATTTCTTCTACACTTCGAGCAATAATCGGGATCATGATGACTGCGAGCGCCAAAGAACCTGCTAAGCCTGAATATCCTGTAATCGATCTTACTACTAAAGCCCAGATAAAGATACCAACTACTATCGAAGGAAGTTCTGCAAGCAGTTCTACTGCAAAACGAACTGCAGTAGCGAATTTAGTTTGCCCATATTCCACAATAAAAATCGCTGTTGCCACCCCTACTGGGATTGCAATAAGAGCTGCTACTGCAAGCATAATCAGGGTACCTACTATGGCTGGTGCAATACCACCCCCTTCTTCACCATAGGGTTTTGGAATCTGCGTGAAAAAATCCAGGTTAAGAGCCCCTATACCATTCATAAATATATGAGAAATGATAATAAAGAGTATTGATACAGAAAGTACGGTAGCAATAATCACTAATCCATAAAAGAAGGCGGCGCTAAGCTTTCTGGTTCTCATCCGGGCAAGTTCAACATCATGCATGACGGGCATCGCCTCCTTTTAAAATATAATTGGTTAAAAAGTGAGCTAATATATTAAAGGCCGATGCAACTAAAAGGAGCAAAAGCCCTAACTCGACGATTGCACTAAAATAAATTGAGGAGTCGGCTTCGGTAAACTGATTAGCTATTGCACTGGCTATGGTATAACCCGGCGTTAATAACGAGGGACTTATTTTAGTGGTACTGTTTCCTATAACCATGGTTACTGCCATGGTTTCACCGATTGCCCGCGCAAGCCCTAACATGGCACCGCCAACAATACCCCCCCGAGCATAGGGAAGGACCGCACCGGTTAACACTTCCCATTTGGTTGCACCCAGGGCCAGCATACCCTCTTTTTGGAGTCGGGGCACATTTTTTAATATTTCCCGGGATACAGAAAGAATAGTGGGAAGGATCATGATTGCAAGAATCACACTGCCCGTGAGCAAATCCTGACCAATAGGAGGACCTTCCACGAGCATATTCAGCATAGGAATAGGCTCTAGGAGGGTTTGCAGAAAGGGTTCTACAGTACTTCGCATAAAGGGAACAAGTACAAAGAGCCCCCAGATGCCATAGGCCACACTGGGTATGGCTACCAAAAGTTCTATGATAAAGCTGACGATTTTTCCAAGCCAAAGGGGAGCATATTCAACAATAAAAAGGGCCGATCCTAATGCCAAGGGGGTGGCAAGAATGAGGGCTCCCACCGACGTAACAACGGTGCCAAATATAAAGGGAAGAGCTCCAAAACTGATGGGATTCAATTCAGTTTCTACCGGATTCCAGTCTGAACCGGAAAAAAAACTAAACCCAAAACGTTCAATCGATTCCAGGGAGTCATAAAAAAGGAGTAATACAAAGGCAGAAAGAAGAACTATAACAAAGGCAGAGGCGCTTCCGATAATCACCGAAAAGACCCGGTCGCCCGGGTCTCTTATAACGGATAAGCGCCCCGGATCCGCTGCTTTACCAAGTTTGAGCTTCTCTCTCAAGACCATCCAGGGCTTTTTCATTACGCTTTAATCCTTATTTGGAAATGCTTTCAGGCAGCGCCTGTTTACCATTAACCTGTATTTTCTTAATCAGCACTTCAGATTTCTTGATTGCATCTACAGGGAGGGGTGCATAGTCCAGGGCTTCGCAGTACTGTTGTCCATCATGGGTAGCCCACCAGAGCATCCGGGTCAGAGCAAGGGCTTTTGAAGGGTCAGTCTGATTGGTGTAGGCAAGCAGCCAGGTAAAACCAACAATAGGGAAGGCTTCGGTGTTATCACTATTTACCAGCTTAACCCGCATATCTTCAGGAAGGGTCACTCCCTGAGCGGCGAGCGAAGCGGTCTTCATATTGGGGGTTATAAACTTACCGGCCTTATTTTTTACCTGACCAACCGCAAGCTTGTTCTGGTTAGCATAAGCCAGTTCCACATAACCGATTGAATAAGGAGTCTGCTTTACGACACCAGCCACACCTTCGTTTCCCTTTCCACCGAGACCCACAGGCCATTGAACAGAGTTACCGGCACCAACCTTTTTTGCCCAGCTTTCGCTTACCGCAGCCAGATAACTCGTCCAAATATTGGTAGTACCGGAACCATCGGAACGGCGGGCTACTACGATATATTTGTTGACGTTCTTCAGAACCGGATTGTCGGCTACAAGTTTGTCATCATTCCATTTTACAATTTCACCGAGGTAAATTCCTGCCAGTGTTTCAGGGGTAAACTTAAGACTGTCCTTAACTTTTGCAAGCTCAGGAATATTGTAGGTAGGGACAACGGCACCCATAGCAGCGGGAATATGTACAATTTCTCCGCCCTTGGCTGCGGCAAGCTGTTCATCGGTCATGGGTCCATCGGTAGCACCGAAATCAACGGTCATATCGCTGATACTCTTGATACCACCACCAGAACCAATTGACTGGTAGTTTACCTGTACTCCGGTAAGCTTGTTGTATTCGCTGAACCATTTGCTGTACAGGACTGCGGGGAAAGTAGCCCCTGCACCGGTAAGATTCTTTGCTTCACCTGCCTGAGCTCCCTTTATTAAGCCGCTTCCGGGTATAGCCTGAGCAAAGAGGGTGGTACCAAGCACCAGGGCACTCACCATAGTCATTGCCAGTTTCTTCATATCGACCTCCTAGTCAATCATAAGATGGCTGTAATCTATAAGGGCGATATGAAAAGACTATAAAGATATTGTTAAAATATGATTAAAACTCTTTATTTTTTTTTAGTTCCGCTTCCCATTCGGCAATAAAGTGTTCGTAGGCTGCAATGGTGGCATATAAAATGGTATCCTGCAGTTCGCCACGGCCAATCCAATCCATACCATCGAGGTGATATAAATGTTGCAGCATTTGTTTGAGATCTTCGAGGGTAAGATTGGGATCATACTGCCGGCGCCGTTCAAGTCCCCGGACTTCCTGCTCAAAGGTTTCTTCATACTTGATATCCCGCCATTCTGCGGCACCGATCATACTCATCTCCTTGAAAAGGTTCTTGTAATTATGGATTCAGATCCCGGTACAAGCCGGCCAAACTGTTCGAACCAGGCCTGAACCCTGCAGAAAATCCATCTGCCTTGTGAATCAAAGGAATACTGGTAGCGGTATTCAAAAAGGCCCTCTTCATTGCGGCCATACTGCCGGACCAAGCGGCCCAGTTCATCATACTGAAAATTCCGATCATAATCAGACCCATCAGGCTCATCAGAAATAATTCCAGATCTGATAACCCGGACGAGGCGGTTTTTCCCATCATAAAAAAAAGAAGTCTGAACTTTCTCATCCGACATAACAGCAATATGGTTGTAGGCATTATATTCCCATCGCAACAGAGAGATCGACGAACCATCACTGGCAATGTTTTCCAACTGGACAGGCCTGCTATCCGACCAGGTGTACTGATAGAGTGTCTTAAGTTCACCGGTTTCAGAATACCAGCTTTCATCAACTGCAGAGCCCCAGTAACGTAACACCCCAAAATAGCGCTCCCCTTCCCGTTCATATTGAAACCGAAGGGGCCGATCATCTTCATATTCTAAGACCGAAATACGAGTTTTTTCATCGCGTAATTCCATATTGATGGGCAGCGTTGCAGCATTTCGCCTAATAACAACAGTGGTGTATACCCCAGCCCAGGGTATTGGCACGAGGGCAAGTTTTCCTGAGGCATCAAAGGCCAACTCAAAGCGGTTATTTTCATAGGCTACCGCAACGGATAGATTCTTTTCTTCTGGAATTGCAAGCAAGTCCGGTGGTAACAGGGCCGGTTCGAACAGAAAAAAACCTGTGCGCTCCTCTTGGCCTACATTCCACCCTTGTACCTTATTCCATAGGTATAAAAAAGGGATGGGCTGTGCTTCAGCGGTTACTGCCGCCGCAGGGGTTGCTGCAGCCACAGGGCTTGCTGCCGCAGGGGTTGCTGCAGGTGTTGCTGCAGCACGTTTCTTTTCGTTTTGGGCTGCACCGGAAATATTAGGCTGCTTCGGTGGGATAGAAACGTTTTGGGCGGGTAACAAGCCCACCGCCCAGATAATAAAGGTGAAGATTACTACAGAGCGTTTCATGGCATTCATTGTACACTTTTGCTCTTAAACGGGCTAGAACCTTCGGGCTACACATTACTGTATTGCCATATACCAGAAGGAAGTTAAAAAAGTAGCCACCAAGATGGACAAAAAATTGACCATATCATTGTTCATCCAGGTAAAACCCTTAATGAGTTTGTTTTTCATGTCGCCCGTATAGGGCCGTTCAACGAGCTCTCCTGTTTCGGCGCAGCGATATTGGGCTTGTATGGTGGCCCCAAGGAATGAATCGAAAAGAGCACCCATAAAGCCACCAATGAGCACCGGTACCAAAGCTTTATGAGCCTGGAAGGGTGCAATCACAAACACCAGTATGGCAATGATCAGGGAACCCAAGAGGGATGCGGCAAAACCAAATGGGCTTACACCGCCGGAAAAGCCCGGCTCCAGGGGTTTAAAATTAATGATAGACCGGGGTTTCCCGCGATTCAGAACTCCCAATTCACTGGCCCAGGTATCAGCGGTGGCGGCAGCAAAGGATACGAGCAGTGCAATCAGAAAAAGTTGGCTTCCCGTAAAAGCATACAGAACAGAGCTCAGCATCCCTACTCCTCCATTGGCAAAAACCTGGATCGCATCCCGCCGGTCTCCCTTTTCATGGATCCTCTGTAGGCCAAGCCGTTCCTTTTGTTCTTTCCTGATACGGCTTGCCATGGTGGAAGATATAAAAAAGGCAGCTAAAACCAAGAGACCTCCCAAACCCGCACCCATATAAATAACCGTCCCCAGTCCAAGTCCTGCAAGAGCCCCTTCTGCCGTTACTGCATGTTTATACCAGGCGGCATAAGCAGCTGCGGCGAGACAGGAAAAGGCAAAAATAAATGATGTATTCAGGGTGAGGGGTGAAATATAATAAAAATAAAGAGCTGTCCCAAGAGGTACTGTCAGGTTATCGAGTCCAAAGGGTGAGAATACTTCCAGGTAGGCCGCTACAAGACCGGTCCCGATACTACGAAGGAGCACATTCCAAAGGGTAATCTCTGGATTAAAAGCACGGGTCATTAAAAAAACGACCAGACTGGATACGGTAAACATCGCAATGGTTCCGGCCATTGATTTTCGCCACCCAAATACATTGCCAGAAGGACTAGGTACTCCTTCCCCTACTATGGCAGCTAAGCCATCTCCCCAGCCAAGGACTAGAATAGCCGTACCGGCAGTCCACTTCGGCATGAAGTCATACCAGGATGCAAGTACCAACAGCAACAAAGACAGAGGAAAATAAACCGTCCCGTAATTATGCCGGGACGCTTCGATATTCATTCCCTTAAATGCATTAGTCTGAATACTGATCCAGTTTAAAATGATAAAGACCGCTGGTCCAATGCTTGCGATGATTGGATTTTCTATCCAGAACATGGCAAAGAGCCACCAGTGAGAAACACCGATATGAACCAGTTTACGGCTTGTTTTCGGAGACATAGAGCCCCGCCCGGATAGTAAATTTGCCAAAGCTATGAATATAAAGACATATACAAATGAATAAATGAGGCCTAAAAGATCTTTAAGTGGAATATTACTCATAATAATTCCTAATATCACCATATCAAGTAGTAAAGGCAAGGCCTAGCTGCACCAGGATTCAAAACAATCCTGAATTCTAATATATTCCGTTCTTCATACCCGTATACCCGCAAAAAGATTTGTAAAGAACTGAAGCAGTATCCTGCCCTTGCCAGGTTTTACCTTGCGTTGAAACACCACCAGCGGGTTCTGTTCTATGGTTTTTGCAGTCCACCAGTACATGTCTGCAGCGGTTTTAATGGGAAGGCGATACCGGTAGGGGATAGAGCGGTACCCCGCAACAGCACCGATTTGCCATTGCCGGTATCTGTTCAGGTGGCCTACCAGCCATGCAGAAAACCTTTCGGGGTGATTGAATGCCCACTGGGGATCGACAATATCTTCGACTTCACCTTCCAGCGGTAAATAACGGCGGCCTAATGCGCGGTCCTCAGCCACATCCCGGATAAAATTGATGTACTGCATCGCCCGGCCAAGCAGTTGTGCCGCTTCATAGGCCCTGTCGGGCAAGTCCATACAGCGGCTCATGAATAGCCCAATCACCTCCGCAGAACCATACATATACGAAAGACATTCTTCCAGGCTGTCATAACGGTTCTTGATGAGGTCCGCTTCCATGGCATCTAAAAAAGCCACTGTCCAGGCAGGATCGAATCCCAGTTCACGGCCCAACTCCGCATAGGCCTCGATGACGGCCTGATCTTCAGGGGCCGGCAGTCCTGTTTCAATGCCAGCTACGGACAGTCCTGTTTCATGTTGGTGAAGATGAATACCCAGAGCTTTCTCAGCATAAGTGCGAAACCGGTAAAACCCTTCCCGATCCTGGGGCTGGGCATCGACAAAGTCATCAGCCCGGCGGACAAAGGCATAGAGGGTGAACACCCGCTCCCGGACCTGTTTTGGGAAAAAAATGCTTGAGTTAAAATAGGTTTTACTGCCCTTCTGAAAGGTAGCGCGCTGAAATGCAGCCAGTTCATCGGGGCTGATCGACCCCTTGGACACTGTGGATGCTTCCACCTAAGCCTTCCCATTGAGATAACTGGTCACTATAGGGGCTACCACCTGGGATGCAATAAAGGTCATGGGCACCCCCACACCAGGATGGGTATACTGGCCCGCAAAGAAAAGTCCCCGTACTTTTTTGCTCCTCATGGAAGGCCTGAACACTGCGGTCTGCCACAGGGTATGGGCCATACCCAAAGCGGTACCCTTAAAGGCATGATATGATTCAGCAAAGTCCCGCTGAGAGAAGATCCGCTCCACCTGTATGTAGGGCTTTATGGTAATTCCAAGCCGCTGTTCCACATGGGCTAGGGCCTTCTCATAATAGGCCTGACGAACATCGTCCGAATCATCCAAGCCCGGTGCAACCGGTACCAGCAGGAACAGGTTTTCCTTATCTGGTGGTGCAGCTCTACGATCGGTTTTAGAGGCCGCGGAGAGATAGAAACAGGGGTTATCCGGCCAATGGGGTCTTTTAAAGATACTGTCAAAATGAGCATCCCAATCACGGGAAAAATACAGGTTGTGATGAGCCAGTTCCGGGATTTCCCGGTTAAGCCCCAGGTAGGCAATAAACATACTGGGCGCGAGAACTGCCTTATCCCAATACGGGCGGCTATGGTTGGCATGTTCAGGATTCAGCAGGTCCCGGTCGGCATGGGCATAGTCGCCGCACATAACCGCCGCATCGGCGGTGTACTCCCGCAGTTGCCCATGTTGTTGGGCCCGGACGGTGGAAAGCCTGCCCTGTTTTTCATCAATATGCTGGACCTCGGTTCCGTATTCTATGCGGACCCCCAGTTCCTCGCAGAGTTTTACCAGGCCCTCTACGATGGCGTACATGCCGCCTTCGGGGAAATAGACCCCATCGGACAGGTCTAAATAGGACATCAGGGAATATAAGGCCGGGGCATTCGAAGGGCTTGCACCAAGAAATACCATGGCATATTCCAGGATTTGGCGGGCTCGAACATCGGTAAAGAAGCGCCGCACATAGGGGTCCAGAGATTGGAATACATTAAGTCGTAGGCCCTCGGTCATAAGCCGCCAGTTAAGAAACTGGAAAATATGCCGGTACTCCCGATATAAAAAGTCCTCCATGGCTGTATTGTATTTGTAGCGGGAATTGGCCACATAGGCTTCCAGCTTCTTGCCAGCGCCGGATTCGAAGCCTTCGAAGACCTTTTTTGTTGCTTCGAAATCGCTGGTAATGGTAACCGGATCCTGACCTTCGAAAAATACCTTATAGTGGGTTTTTAGTTTATTCAGCCTATAGTAGTGCTCCCGCTCTTTTCCAAAGAGGCGAAAGTAGCTATCGAAAACTTCAGGCATCAGGTACCAGGATGGACCCATATCAAAGGCAAAGCCATCCTTTTCCCACAGCCTTGCCCGGCCTCCGGGGGAATCGCATTTTTCCAGAATAGTAACCTGTAAGCCTTCTTTTGCAAGCAAAGCCGCAGTGCTCAGGCCGGCAAAGCCGGCCCCAATGACGAGAACCTGTTTTTTCATGCTCGTGATCCTTTCTTTTCAGTAGAGAATCCGTTTTAAAACCACCGGGTCGAGGCGGAAGGGGCTTCCCTGTCCCTGGCAGAAGTGGTGAACCCGTAACAGGTGCAGAGAAAGGTCCGAATAAATAACAGAATCGGTTCCCCGCTGAACGGAAACGGCGTTTTTATGATAGAGACCGTCTCCATAGGGACAGGGAAGCCGGCCCCGGGCTTCATCGCTTTTTACAAGGTAACGGTCCTCTACGGTGATGGGCTCCCCAAGACCTTCGGCGCCCTTTCGCGCCAGGATTTCCAGCCTATCCGCCACCTGGTCAAAGTCGAGCCCCAGGGCCTTAAAAAGCTCTTCATCGGCTTCTATGATATCCGTGAGGGGCCGGGTGTCCTGACCCAAAAAACCCGTACTGGTGAGGACGCCGGCCTTCATTTTTTCATAGGCGGTCCGTTCATCAAAATTCATCTTCATGGCCTGTCTCCCTTATGCGAACTTATCAAAATAGATCTTGTCCTGACCAATTCCGTTGGCGGTCATGACTTTGATACAGGCATCGATCATGCCAGGGCTTCCGCAGAGGTAGCCCTCCATGGGTTTATCCTTACTGATCTGCTCCTTAAAATAGGAATCCAAAACATTGGTAATTAACCCCACCGGACCGGTCCATTCATCCTCAGGCTTGGGCTCTGAAAGAGCCGGCACAAAATGGAAGTTCGGGAACCGCTTTGCCAGGTCTGCCATTTCATCAAGATAGAACATATCCCGTTTGGACCGGGCTCCAAAGAAGTACCAGATGTCCCGATTGGTCCACTGGCCGGTCTGGGCCATGTGGTTGAGCATGGACTTAAAGGGGGCCATCCCGGAACCACCGGCCACGAATACCATAACCGCATCGGTATCCCGGACAGCGAACTCGCCGAAGGGGCCCACGACCTCTACAGGGTCCCCCTCTTTAAGGTGCTGGTGCACCCAGGTGGTGGCAATGCCGCCGGGCACGAGGCGGATAAGAAACTCAATGTGTTCCTTATCCTGGGGGGTAGAGGACATGGAATAGGCTCGCTGGATACTCTCCTTAAGCTCCCCATAGGGGGGAACGACCAGCTGGGCATATTGGCCTGGGGTAAAGGAAATCCCCCCCGCGGCGATGGCATCATCGGAAAGCCGTAAATACACTTCTTTAATATCGTAGGTAAGGTTCCGAATCCGTTCTACCCTGGTCTTGAATTTCCGTACATTAAAGAGGCTCTCCGGCAGTTCTATGGCCAGATTCTGTTTTACCTTAATCTGGCAGGAAAGCCGAACATTTTTCGCCACCTCCTCAGGATTCATATAGGGAAGCTCCGTCGGCAGATGGGGGCCCACATCGGACAGCACTCTGACTTTGCAGGCACCGCAGGAACCGCGGCCGCCGCAGGCAGAGGGGACAAAGATATTCTGAAAGGCTAAAGTGCCCAGCAGGGGACTTCCGCCCTTTACGGTGAGCACCTTCTTACCGCCGTTTATGTCAATGGTAACTTCGCCATAGTCGTTCACAATCCGGTCAGTGACGGAAATAATCAGGGCAAGGATTGATGCAATGAGGGCAACCACCAGGGGCCCAAGGAGCAAGGGACTCATCTGTACCTCCTACTGGACGCTGAGCATACCGGAAAAGCCGATGAAGGCCATGGCCATAAAACCGATGGTGATGATGGTAATCCCGGGACCCTTAAGTCCCGCGGGGACTGGGGCTACATCAATCTTTTTTCGGATTGATGAAAGGAGCATGATGGCCAGCCACCACCCCGCGCCGGAACCGAAGCCAAAGCTGAGGGTCTGCCAGAAATTGTAATTCCGGATCTGCATAAAGAGGATTGCTCCCAGGATGGCACAGTTTACCGTAATGAGGGGGAGGAAAATACCGAGGGCCATATACAGGGCCGGAGATAGGCGGTCTATAACCATTTCCAGAATCTGGACTATGGCGGCGATAACGATAATAAAGATGATGAACGAGAGGTACTCGAGCCCCAGGGGCTCAATAACAAGCTTAAGCACCGCCCAGGACACCACCATGGTGATGGTCATGACCACGGTAACCGCAAGACCTAAACCAAAGGAGCTTTTCTGGTCCTTGGAAATAGAGATGAAGGAGCACATCCCGAGGAAGTTAGCCAGAAGGATGTTGCTCGTGAATATGGATGCAAAAAGCAGGGTGATGGGATGAACCACAGGACTCATTTTGCGCCTCCTTGTGATGCTTTTGCAGCGATCTTCATGTTTTCCTGCATGGTCTTAGCGCCCCAGATGACCAGGGCAACCAGGAAGAAGGCACTGGGGGCCATAATCATGATGGTCCAGGGAGTAAAGGCTTCGCCCATAAGGCTTGTCAGGACCGGAATACCGAAAAGACTGCCGAATCCCAGGATTTCCCGCACCACCGCAATGAGCATGAGGACCGCCATATAACCAAAACCGCTGGTTAAGCCATCCCAGAAAGACAGGAGGGGCGGATTGGAACGGGCAAAACCTTCGGCCCGGCCCATGATGATACAGTTGGTGATGATGAGTCCTACATAGGGGCCCAGGGACCGGGAAATATCAGGCAGGTAGGCCCTGAGTACAATATCAATAATGATAACATAGAAGGATATGACCAGCACCTGGACAATCATTCGGACCTTATTGGGGATAAGCTTATTCATCGCAGAAATGCTCATACTGGAAAATGCGGTGGTCAGGCTCACCCCAATGGTCATAATTGCCGTATTGGTCAGGTTATTGGTTACCGCCAGGGTCGAACAGATACCCAAAACCTGAATAAAGATGGGATTATTCCACCAGAGGTTCTGTACCAGAATTTCAGCAGCGGGGCTACGTTTTTTCGCTGGGCTCATTGGAGGCCTCCCTTATCACGGAGTGTTTTAAACATGCGTAGTTCCTTGTTTACAATATCCTCTATAGCCTGGCTCGTACGGGATGCACCGGTTACCGCATCTACCTGGCTGTTATCAGGGTCTGGATCTCCCTTCCCGCTTCCCTGGCGGACCGCAATGCCCTCGGGACCAATTTTTTCACCCCTGAACTGGGTTTGGAACCACGCTTCATCGATGCGGCCCCCAAGGCCTGGGGTTTCATTATGAGCAAGGATCCGGAAACCCTCTATCCGCTCGACCTGCTGGTCCACCGCCAGAATCGCCTGGATGGTACCCCAGAGGCCAGGACCGGCAACCTTGGTGGCATATCTGGGCTGACCATCTACGGTAGCCTTGTATATAAGGCCTGCATCGGTCTTAAGGGTCGAAACCTGAGCATCATAGAGGGAGTCCACTTCGCCTGGGGCGGAGTACCCTATCCCCAGGGCAGACAAAATGGCGGACCGTTCGGCAAAGCGCCGATTGGCCGCAACCCTGTCTTTGGTAAGCTCATTGGCTAAAGCAAGGAAAAACACAAACACCATACAGATGATGAAGGTAAAAAGTACTGTATAGAGCATGCTGTCCCGTTTCATTGTGCACCCCCTGTGGTTTTCTGCGCACCAGCCGACGCTGATGGTGCAGACTTCTCTGCTGCGGGAACCTGAGGGGCAGTAGCCGCTTTCGGCTTTTTGCCTGTTACCAGGTCATCGAACATGGAGGCTGCCGTATTAGCCAGAAGGACGGCAAAACTGGTACCCTCGGGGAACAGGGCGAAACTTCTGATGAGCACCACTGAAACACCGATGACCGTTCCATAGAGCCACTGGGCCAGAGGCTTCTTAGGCGCCGTGACCGGATCGGTAGCCATAAAGACCGCCACATAAAGGAAACTCCCCACTAAAAGGGATTCCATGGGAAGCACCCGGGAAACCCCCGCTAAAAGGAGGGCACCGTTCAGAAGAACCGCCGAACCGATCGTAGAGGCTATAAGCCGCCAGCTTGCGGTTTTGGTGGCAATAAGGTAAATAGCCGCCAGAAGAATCAGGATAACCGAACTTTCTCCCATGGAACCCATACGGAATCCTGTTATGGCATTAAGCACCGAAAGGGGCTCACCCTGACGGAGCTGGGCCAGCGGCGTGGCTGCCGTCATGCCATCTACCGGATAGCCCCACAGACCTGCGGAAGCGCCAAAAGCGCCGGGCTCAACAAAACCAGCCTGCAGAATCGTGGCAAAGGAAATATATACAAAAAGCCGCCCGGCAATGGCCACATTAAAGATATTTCGGCCAAAACCGCCGTACACCTCTTTGGCCATGAAAACGGCGAAGACAATGCCTACCGCAACAATCCAGAGGGGGACCACCGGCGGCATGGACAGGGTGTACAGGGCACAGGTTACAAGAACCGCTTCACTGACCTTTTTACCCCGTTTTTTTTCAAATAGATACTCTACCGCCACCCCCAGAGGAAACACCACCAGGGCAGTTAGGATTGGACGTAATCCATAGAGATATATAGAAAACAGAAAAATAGGCGCAAGACTGTAGAGCACCTTGCGCATGATCGGTTGTTTTTGAAACAAGGTATCCTCCTCTCGGATACCAGTATATGGAGTCTAAAAAATTTATCAAGCTATTTTTATTGATTTTTAATAATTATTACTAATTTGGACTTATATGAGACCATCGGGGACGTCTGCCCCAGGTAACATGCCCCCACGTAATACACCCCGGCGTAACACACCCCAACGTGTATCCCCCCCCCCGTGTAACCAGGGATTATCGCTTCAGATTCCAGTCCTCACTGGCAAAACGGGAACGGGCAAGGTTCTCTGCCCGTTCAAGTTCTGCCGCCGACGGTTGCTCGACGACCAGGTTCAGATCCAGGGCTTCTCTAAAGCCCTGTTCCAGAGCCATGGACACTGCATCGAAGGAGACAGTACGGCCCAGGATCCTTGAAAGACTCGTTACCCGCTCTTTAACATCCGCAATCGCCTTGCCCCGCGCCTTTTCTGAAGGGACCTTGAGCAAGGTGAACATAAGGTCCACATCCACATCGAGGAGGATGGTACCATGCTGGAGGATACAGCCGAGCTTTCTTGTCTGGGCATTGCCGGAAATCTTCCTGCCTCCCACTACAATATCATTGATCGGAGCAAATTCCGCAGTTACCCCCAGTTTTGCAAGCCCTGCTACGATGCCCTGACAGAGCCTGCCATAGCTTGCCAGAATGTTCTGGTCTGCCAGAGGATGGTCAAAGGGAAGAACGATGCTGTAGGTTACTTCAGATTGATGAAAGACTGCCCCGCCGCCGGTAATGCGCCGGACCGTATCGATGCCATGCTGGCGGCAGGCAGACAAATCGACCTCTTCCTGCATCCCCTGAAAATATCCAATTGATATAGCCGGGGGCTGCCAGCCATAGAAACGAAGGGTTGGCGGTGCCTTAGCGGCGGCTACGGCCTCAAGAATTGCCTGATCAAGACCCATATTATAGAAGGCATTATGAAAACCTGTTCTGAGTAAGCGCCACTGGTAAGCCATGTCATTACCCTCCGTTATGCAGTTGGATATGAGGTCCCGTTCATGGTCCGGGCTTCCTGAGCTTCTGATGAGTCAGCTGCTATGGCAGCAGTGCGGATCAGTTCTGCAAGTCCCGATCCGCTTATACCCTGCAGTTCCAGCCCTAACTGCTGGGCCAGTTCAGTAAAACGGTCCTCCAGAGTTTCCAGACTGGTTCCTGACAAGGCTGATTCAAGATTTTCAAAGGCTTCTTCAGGAACTGCAAAGAAGTCCCCCCGGATCTGGATGGATCTGATGACAGGCCCTTCCAGTTCTGCGGTAAAACGGATCAGCTTACAGCCTGCCGGCTTCCCTACTCCCTGCAGTATCATCATTGTTCCTCCCCCTTTTGTCTTCCGGTTCATGAAACATCATCGCTCCCCCTCCCCTGCGATCCCTTCATGAGCGGTGTGCTTTCCTCCGGTACCGTCATGCCAGGCTTCCTGGGCATGGTAACTCGTACGGGCAAAGGGACTTGCAACTACGGTGCTAAAGCCCTTTTCCCGGCCGATCCGGGCATATTCCCTGAATTGGTCCGGATGAATATATGCAACTACAGGTAACTGCTTCGGGCCGGGCTGAAGATATTGACCTAACACCAGAACGTCCACGCCAACTGAACGGAGATCATCCATGGCCGAGAGCACCTCATCAACCTGTTCTCCGAGACCAAGTAACATACTCGATTTGGTTACCGAAATCCCACCCTGTTTTGCAAGATACAGGGTATGGAGACTCTTTTCGTAGGAAGCCCGCCTATCACGAACCTGCTGAAGGGACCGGACTGTTTCTATATTATGGGCCACCACGTCGGGCCTGGCTTCGAGAACTGCTTCGATTTCTCCTTCTACAAAATCGGGTATGAGCACCTCGACCCGGACAGCGGGGTTCAGATCCTTTATGGCCCGGATGCAGCAGGCAAAGTGATGGGCTCCCCGGTCTGCAAGGTCATCCCGATCCACCGAAGTGAGGACCGCATATTTGAGTCCCAATTCCTGGACCGCCAGAGCAAGCTGTTCTGCTTCTTCCGGAAGCACGGGCTGACCGGTTTTCGCAGTAGCGACCGCGCAGAAACGGCATTTTCGCGTACAGGTATCCCCCAGAATCATAAAGGTGGCGGTTCCCGCCCCCCAGCATTCACCCTTGTTAGGACAGCGGGCTTCGTCACAGACCGTATGGAGGGACCGGCGTTCGAGAATCGCTGTGACATGCTGCCAGGTCTCGCCAGAAGGTACTTTCACCCGAATCCATTCGGGCTTTCGCAGGGGTGTTATTCTAGACATGAGATGAGTATAAACAACAATTAACTTATTTACCAAGAGCCTTGTCATGAAAGGTGTCTCATTCCCAGATTCTTCATTGCGAAGTTCTCCATTACTAATATTTTGTTTAATTTTTCCAATATCAAAAATTTATTAATCTAATTCTCGATCAATTAAAAATTTAGTTTTATACCTTGACCGTTTAGGAATGCTGTTTCATGATAATTAAAAATGCGGTTTCCTGCCTGTGAGTCAGTTTCGGCGGCCATATGCATAATCGCTGTCATATAGCTATGGTTCAGCCCTGGCCTCTCTAAGGTGATAACCGAGCCAATGCTTCTATGGGACTGATGACACCCCGCTTATTCTTGACAGCCACATGGGTGTAGATCATGGTTGTTTCCACATGGGAATGTCCAAGCAGTTCCTGTATGGTTCGGATGTCGTACCCATCTTCTAAAAGATGGGTGGCAAAGCTGTGCCGTAAAGTATGGGCCGAGGCTAGCTTATTGATACCCGCAGATCGAACCGCATCATGAATCTGTCGCTGCAGCACCGAAGGATGCATGTGCCAATAGGCACTTGTACCGGTTCGTTCATCGTTAAAGATGGTTTTTGATGGGAACAGCCAGTACCAGGTCCACTCATATTGGGCGGCAGGATATTTCAGGGCAAGTGCCTCAGGCAAATACACACCGGCGGCCCCCTTCTTGCGGTCCCGCTCCCATCGCAGATGCAGGTCGTCCAGGTATGCCCGCATGGGACTATGCAATACCTTAGGAAAGAGCGTGAGCCTGTCCTTGCCCCCCTTGCCTGAACGGACTTCCAGGGTTTCATCATCGAAATTAAGGTCCTTAACCCGCAGGGAAAGGCATTCTTCGAGCCGTATACCACTAGCGTACATGAGGGAAGCCATAAGACGGTAGGGGGATTGTAAATGGGAAAGAAGCTGGCCCACTTCAGCACGGGTGAGTACCACCGGTAAACGCCGACGCCGCTTTGCTCGAAGTGCCGAAGCAAGCCCATCCACATCAACATGAAGAACAACCCGAAATAAAAGAAGCAAAGCATTAAAAGCCTGTTCCTGGGTAGCTGCAGAGATTTTCCGTTGTACCGCCAGGTAACTTAAGTAGGATCGCAGGTGATGTGCCGTAATACGGGGCTGTTCATCCCGCCATTCAGGTTTGATGAACCTTTCTACATAGTCCAGAAAGCGGTTGGTCCATGCAAGGTAGGCCTTTTCGGTGCGCAGCGCCAGATGCTTAATCCTGATATGATCCTGTATGGACCGGTACACTTGAGCGCGGTAGGCAATCCAGGGATTCTGATCCGACTCGACAGGCGCCTTTTTATTCCCCTTCATTGTATCGATAAACAGCAGGTACATCGACACCGCTCTTTGAGCCTGAGTAACTACATAGTTCTTTTTATAGCTTGATAAATGTTGTATAAAATTTTGAACGGCACCCTCACGATTCTGTTCCCATTGAGGAAATGCTCTACAGAACCTTTCAACCCAATAACAGATCCAGGAAATATCCTTATCAGAAAAATGGTTACTCTGCTTTAAAAAATGGGAAAACCTGCTGAGATCAGGCATGACATGCTCCTATTCATAAACATCGCATGGCAAACATACTGTTCTGTAGATTGTAGGTCATGGATGCAGAAGTCACCTGCTGTTGTCGCCTTCTTGCTCCTGTATGGATTTTCTCAGGCGCTTCAAAGAAAAAACTGAAATACAATAGGCCCCCTTATATAGTTTTCTTGCAAATAGTACGGTAGGATATCATATATCGCTTTAATGAAAGATAAGATAAGAAGAGAAGATTGATAGCCGGTAAACATTTCGAAGAAATGTTGCAAGCTCCCATATAGAGGGGTATAATATGGTAGATGTTAGAAGGACCCTCTGGGCGATAAAAAAGGAAAACCAATGATACCTGATTATCAATCTTGTATGTTACCATTATTAAAATTTGCTTCTGATGAAAAAGTACATACTCTTCCAGAAGCAGTAGTATATATTGCTTCGTTATTCAATTTGACGGAAGAAGAAAAGAAACAAATGTTACCGAGTGGAACGCAAACTATAATTTTTAATAGAGTTGGTTGGGCTAAGACTTACTTAAAAAAGGCTGGATTACTTGAAGATCCAAAACGAGCTACATTTAGAATAACAAAAAGAGGAATAGACCTTTTAAAAGAAAATCCACCCGAAATAAATACCAAATACTTAGCTCGGTATGAAGAATTTGTTGCATTTCAAAACAAGAAGTCTGAAAAAAATAAAAATAAAAATGTTATTTCTGAAGAAACAGAAAGTAATATTACCCCAGAGGAATCCATTGAATTTGGTTTCCAAAAATTAAAGGATTCTGTTTCTGAAGATATAATAAATAAAATCAAAGAATGCTCTTCTAATTTTTTTGAGAAACTTGTAGTTGAGTTATTGGTCAAAATGGGTTACGGCGGTACATTAAAAGAAGCTGGTCAAGTTCTAGGAAAATCAGGAGATGGTGGAATAGATGGAATCATAAAAGAAGACAAGCTTGGATTAGATGTAATATATATACAAGCAAAAAGATGGGAAAATGTAGTTGGAAGACCAGAAATACAAAAATTCGCTGGAGCCCTATTAGGTCAAAAGGCTAAAAAAGGTATTTTTATAACAACTTCATGGTTTACAAATGACGCTTTAGATTTTGTTAAAAATTTAGATAGTAAAATAGTATTAATTGACGGGGAAATGCTTACAGATTTAATGATTGAATATAATCTAGGTGTTTCAACATATAAAATTTATGAGTTAAAAAGAATTGATAATGATTATTTTGTAGAAGACGACTTCTAACAATTGCTTTAAGCAGATTCGCCTATTGTCACGGTTCTTGCTTACACAAGAACGCGTGCCAATGACGGCTCACTGCTTAAGCAAATGTTAGGATGACGCTTCGCGCAAGGAGATAATATGAAGGATGAAAAACCTGTATTAGCGGATGAAACTATTGAACCAAGCGAAAAAGTATTAAAAGGTGTTCTAAAAAGTGTTTACCCAATTTACAAAGAACTGATTGATGAAATAACATCAGAAAATTACAAATTGAATGTCGAATGGAAATACTACAAAGATGGAAAATCCTGGCTATGTAAAGTTGTAAATAAAAAGCGAACAATTTTTTGGATTTCAGTATGGGAAGAATACTTTAAAGTAGCGTTTTATTTCACAGAAAACTTCGATGAACAAATTACAAATTCAGGAATAAGTGAAAGCATTATAAAACAATATATGGAAAACAAACCAATTGGAAAATTGAAGCCACTGACAATTGATGTAAATAGTAATGAATTAATAAAAGAAATAATAAGATTAATTAATATAAGAAAGTAGAAGAATCCTAACAAGCGCTTCAACCTGACAAATCCTTTGGCACGGTTATGCGCTGTCGAGGACTCGGCGCAAACCGCGCCAAGCCTTCGCTTCGCTCAGGCACGGATTTCCAGGTTAAGCGCGATGTTAGATGGACCCTTCGGGCTGAATACAAGAATTGTTTTGTCATAATTGATAGACATGGAGAATATTA
Organism: Gracilinema caldarium DSM 7334; assembly: GCF_000219725.1. Taxonomy (GTDB): domain Bacteria; phylum Spirochaetota; class Spirochaetia; order Treponematales; family Breznakiellaceae; genus Gracilinema; species Gracilinema caldarium. Next base: position 1,930,073 of record NC_015732.1, read on the forward strand.
TGATAGAGTTTCAATATTTTGAGGGGTGTCCAAATTCAATGCAATCATTAGCAATATTGCGAGAATTTATGACTATTGCAAAAATATCGGAAGATAAACTTGAAATAGTATTGATCACGAATGTAGAAATGGCTCGAAAAAAGAATTTTCAAGGTTCTCCTACAATTCTCATTAATGGTGTAGATATTTACACAATGAAAAAGCCTACTGGTTATAGCTTTTCATGTAGAATATATGAAATAAATGGCGTTTCCACTGGTAAATTACCTTTATCTTTTATACAGGATCGATATAAAGAGCTTTTAATTGACAAAAAATAGAAAAAATTTCAAATAAATCCAAAATCCATTATAAATGGCAAGAATACAATTATATTGACAAGAGAAAAAAATAAGTTCAAGAATTGTCCAGAATGCAATTTACCAGGTATAATAGTAAAAAAGGAAACTGTCATATCATTACTATCAGAAGATGCAATAATACGAATCTCAGGAGATAGTTTTGCTCTTTGTATGAATCCGGATTGTGATATTTCATATTACGGCCTGGATTCAAATATTAGTTTCAAATGCGATGAAATGAATGTACCATTATGGTTTAAAAGAAATGCACATCCGATTTATGCTTGTTACTGTAGCAAAGTAACGAAAGACGATGTTATAAATGCAATAAGAAAAGAAGGAGCTATGACAGTACAAGATATAAATAGAATTACTGGTTCAATGAAGAACTCTGATTGCTCTCATCATAATCCATTAGGAAAATGTTGTCATAAAATGATTCAAGATATAATTGATGAAGAAAAAATGTCATCTAACAACTGCTTCAACCTGACTTGCCCTTTGTCATGAAAATTGCATGGTCGCTACGCTCCATCATGCAATTTTCACGCCAATCCGCTACGCGGAACGGGCTGCGCAGGTTAAGCAAATGTTCTGCGGACCTTGCAGGCGTTGAGAGAATTGATAAAACCACAGTAAAAGTGTAGTTTTTAATATACATTCATCAATATAAAGCATAATAATATAAAGAATTGCTTATATTTCAATTTATATTGATAAAATAATATTATTGTATTACTAAAAGTATTACAGGAAGCGATATATGACTACAGTTCGGTTACCTACTGAAATTGAACAAAAATTAGAGGCTATTTCTCAAGAAAAACATAAATCTAAATCAGAAATAATTAAAGAAGCGCTTGAGAAATTATTTTATTCTGAAGAATCACAAAAGAATTCATATGAACTTGGAATTGAGTTTTTTGGTAAATTTGGAAGTGGCAAAGGAAATCTTTCAGTTACTTACAAAGAAAAAATAAAGGACAAGATACATGCTAAACGACGTACTCATTGATGCTGATTCTTTAATTGCTTTATTTGATAAAGATGATCATTATCATGAAAAAGTAAAGGAATTCATAAAGAATAAAGATTATAAATTTCATACTACGACAGCTGTAATAACTGAAGTCTTACATATGCTTGATTTTAGTGTAAAGGTTCAAATTAATTTTCTTGAATGGATAATGCTTGGTGGTATATTGCTATATGAAATAAAACAAACTGATTTAGGAAAGATAATTGAATTAACTAAAAAATATAGTGACCGTTCCATGGATTTTGCAGACGCAACACTCGTTCTAGCTGCAGAACAATCAAAAATAAGAAAAATAATTAGCATAGATTCAGATTTTGATATTTACCGATTACCTGGAAAAGTTAGAATAGAAAATATATTTCGAGATATATAAGACGCAGAACAATTGCTTTAAGCAGATTCGCCTATTGTCACGGTTCTTGCTTACGCAAGAACGCGTGCCAATGACGGCTCACTGCTTAAGCAAATGTTAGAAAGACGCTCCGCGCGGGGGAGAGAAATTTAGCGAAATTTAGACATTCGGGAATGTCATTTCTAAGCGATTTTTTATAGCAAAGAAACAGTTGGAGGAAGTATGATGGCTTTTTTGGTCTCAATCGCTTGTATCGGCATGCTTGGAGGTACTGAATGGTGCATTAGAAAAGTGATACAAAAGCCCGCTCTGCTTAGGTGGATCGCACTATTACCGCTGGCAATCGTAAGGTCACTTTCATTTTTCGGTATTATCTATGCGGTATTCGGCTACATATTTCCAATATCTCCTAACATAGTATTTGCCATTAATTGGTCAGCTTGTCCAGTAATAATGTTGTTCACCATATCAATGGTCGCCCCCAAAGGCGGCTACCAGATAGCAAATGTCTTAGGAGGAATGTGGATTCTGCTGTCAGTAATAGAAATATTTATGAAGTATGAAAGGTATGGAATTAGAATATTTCAAGTAATAGCGATGACCATATTTTTATGGTACTTATTCATCGAGAGAAGGGAAAAGGGAAAATCGAATCTAATCAAACAAATATGATATCAAGGAGGAAAAAATGAAAAGTATTGCTGTAATTGGCTGGATCATAATAGGATTGCTGCAATTTAGCGCAATGGTCAGTGGCTTTGTGGATACCCTGGGTGGTTTTTTTGGCATCGCCGCCGCTTTATTACTTGGGCAAGTGCCCATACTTGGGACGATAATGGGGATTATTGGAGCGATGTCCTCATGGGGGTGGAGCTTAATTCAGTCTATTGGGCTCTTTATTGGAGCTCCTATAGGTATTATGGTGATAAATGCAATCGCATTCAAAGATAAAGATTAGTCTTCTCGTGGGAAAGGCAAGGATATGAATACTATCGCAAAGGTAGCAGGGATCCTAATTCCATTGCTTTTACCACTTCTTAATGGAGGTTGGGAGGTATTTGGCACGGCTCGGCTAATAATTTGTGGAATTGCAATATTTTCTGCAATTCAAGAGTATGAAGAACGCAGAGCTCTTGCGACTATCTACACTTTGGTCGCTATAATATTTAATCCGATCTTACCATTTTATTTAGGAAGAGAAATTTGGATAGTAGTGGACTTCTTGACATCATTCGCTTTTTCCCTGAGGCTTATTCCTAGCAAAGGCAAGAATGCCATTGTGTCGATATCCAATCGAAGCACTGGAAAGTGGCTTTCAGAGCATTTTCTGATCGATGTAAGTAACAGTTCTATAAGAATAATTGAGAATGGTAAAGGCAATTACATGATACCCAAAGACGCAATAATTTCTGAAGCTGAGAAACATTTATACATTGGCTATAAGGATCCAGTATCAAGAAGTGATGTCTCAATCAGAATAATAAAAAACAACACGCGAGAGGCAATTTTATTGATCGAACGTGAAGGGCAAATAGTTGAAGTTAGGGAAGAACTCCAAAAAATAGACTAAAACATCGCAATTAATGAATAAAAAAATATTGCTTTTAAAAAGCAGAAGTAACAGAGTATCATTAAGAAATAGAAATTAGATTTTATTAAGGGAAGGAGCTTTTTGGTTTTGTAGACAAGCGGGCTAACAGTATATAAGAGAAACAAGAAATAATATAGGTAGATGAATAAGATATGAAAGCTTTAAAAAATGGTGAAAGGAAGAGAATAGATATATGTAAATCAATTGAATAGAAGATTTCTAACAATCGCTTCAAGCCGATTCGCTCAGCCTGTCACGGTTCTTGCGTGCTCGCTTCGCTCGTTTATTGCAAGAACCGCGCCAGGCTGGCTCACGGCTTAAGCGTATGTTCTGCGGACCTTGCAGGCGTTGAGAGAATTGATAAAACCACAGTAAAAGTGTAGTTTTTAATATACATTCATCAATATAAAGCATAATAATATAAAGAATTGCTTATATTTCAATTTATATTGATAAAATAATATTATTGTATTACTAAAAGTATTACAGGAAGCGATATATGACTACAGTTCGGTTACCTACTGAAATTGAACAAAAATTAGAGGCTATTTCTCAAGAAAAACATAAATCTAAATCAGAAATAATTAAAGAAGCGCTTGAGAAATTATTTTATTCTGAAGAATCACAAAAGAATTCATATGAACTTGGAATTGAGTTTTTTGGTAAATTTGGAAGTGGCAAAGGAAATCTTTCAGTTACTTACAAAGAAAAAATAAAGGACAAGATACATGCTAAACGACGTACTCATTGATGCTGATTCTTTAATTGCTTTATTTGATAAAGATGATCATTATCATGAAAAAGTAAAGGAATTCATAAAGAATAAAGATTATAAATTTCATACTACGACAGCTGTAATAACTGAAGTCTTACATATGCTTGATTTTAGTGTAAAGGTTCAAATTAATTTTCTTGAATGGATAATGCTTGGTGGTATATTGCTATATGAAATAAAACAAACTGATTTAGGAAAGATAATTGAATTAACTAAAAAATATAGTGACCGTTCCATGGATTTTGCAGACGCAACACTCGTTCTAGCTGCAGAACAATCAAAAATAAGAAAAATAATTAGCATAGATTCAGATTTTGATATTTACCGATTACCTGGAAAAGTTAGAATAGAAAATATATTTCGAGATATATAAGACGCAGAACAATTGCTTTAAGCAGATTCGCCTATTGTCACGGTTCTTGCTTACGCAAGAACGCGTGCCAATGACGGCTCACTGCTTAAGCAAATGTTAGAAAGGCTTTACAGAAACCGTTACATTGGTTGTGTTACAATTACTCGCTACTTTAAGCGGTTTCAAACGGCAAAAAGAGAAATAACAGGTAACCTTTACTACTTTATAAATACATTTATTTCAATAATAACAATCATTTCAAAAGCAACCGGACCACTACATCTACTAATATAAAGGTTTAGCGATATCCGACATCAGAGCGGCCTGTAATGGGCTCTGTCTGAGCTGTAATATCGTATCTTTTTCTGTCATCTGTCCGGTTGCAATGTAGGGCTTCCTGAAAAACAAACAACTCTTTACAAAAGAAGCAAATACAGAGATAATCTCAATAAGAAGTGCACGGAAGAAAGGGGTAAGGCCTTAAAAAGCGTGCACTTTACTATGGGGTAACGATGTATAAGGAAAAGGAACAGGTACCTGAGTTTGAAGACTTTTATGTACCCTTCGGAGGACATTTACGAGAAGATAATCGATGGGTACGATTAGCCGCAATTATTCCATGGGAAGAGATAGAAGCTGAATATAAAAAATGTTTTTCAAAACGAATTGGAAGAACAGCCAAGACCGTACGGCTCGCCTTGGGATCATTATTGATAAAAGAGAAATTACAATTAACAGATGAAGAAACGGTAGAAACAATACGAGAGAACCATTACCTGCAATATTTTTTAGGATATGAATCTTACAAAGATGAAAAACCCTTTGATCCAAGCATGATGGTTCATTTTCGAAAACGGCTTGGACCTGATGCAATAGCAAAGATAAATGAGTTGATAGCGAAACGGTATCAAGAACAGGTAGAAGCAGAATCTGAAAAAAAACAGAACAAAAAAAACCAAAAGGATGACCATGATCATGGAAATCGAGGGCAACTCATTATAGATGCCACGTGCGTCCCCCAGGATATCCGGCATCCCCATGATGTCACTTTATTGGATGAAGCGCGAAGGAAAACAGAAAAGATAATTGATACGTTATATGAAGCGAGTGAGCTCACCATAAAACCACGAACCTATAGAAAACAGGCCCGTATCAAATATCTCAATTTTATACGAGGGCGACGAAGAACAAAAAAAGAAATACGCAGAGCGATTCGGACCCAACTCCAATACATACGACGTAATTTACGGACTATCAATGAATTACAAAACAAGGTTCCCAGTACAACGTTGAGTGCAAAACAGCGACGTGATCTTATCGTGATACATGAGGTTTACCGGCAACAGGTACAGATGTATAAGGGAAAGACCCATTCGATATCGGGAAAAATCGTCAGTATCAGTCAACCCCATGTACGACCAATAGCCCGAGGTAAAGCAAAAGCGGCCTTTGAATTCGGAGCAAAACTATCAGCATCGATGACCGAACACGGGATGATTTTTATAGATCGATTACAATGGGAACCCTATAACGAACAAGAAGATTTGCCAACACAAATAGAAAAATATAAGAGGCGATGTGGTCGATATCCGGAATCGGTGCATGCCGATAAAATATATCGGACACGAGCAAACCGAGCCTATTGTGAAGCTCGAGGAATACGATTGTCTGGACCACCCTTAGGCAGACCGATTAAAGAAACATTAGAGAATAAAAAGATAGTACGACAGCTACGAAAGATTCAAAGACTTGACGAAGCCATTCGACAAGCGATTGAAGGTGGCTTTGGATATATGAAACGAAAGTTTGGTCTTGGTACAATCTATGAAAAATTACGCGAAACTAGTGAAACAGCAATTATGGTATGTGTATTGCTGACCAACTGTGAAAAAATCCTGAGGGATCTTTTTATGCGCTTTTTATTTTTACTTGGTTTTAAACCTCATAAATCATATTTGAAAGTTTTAGTATACTAAATTAAACCCATTTTAACGTAAAAAAGTTTTGAAATATCATTTTTAGACATTTTCAGTAGGCCCAATGTAGGTTTGAAATAATAGGGGGATATGCCATTGGAAACAAAGATTATTTTTAATTTCCAGTAATTAATAATTTTAGTTCAATTGTACAAAGACATTTCCACTGCATTTATATCTGATGAGTAAACCTTACAGAATACTATAATACTGTTATGTTGCAGGCTTTTTCTTAAGGCAACCGGCACCTATAAACAATCCTTCAACACATACAGGGCAGGAGGCTACGGGGCTTTTAGGGCGTTGCGTGAAGTATGAGAGCTTTACAAGGTTTTATTGTATCATGCCGGTTGAATATTTCTGGAAAATAAATTTTTAAATTATCATTGGAAATGTCTGATTTGGTGTATAGGATAATTAAATAAGTAAAATAGCAAAAAGAAATTAAAAATAATCAAGATCAAGGCAGTTACTGGAGCTTTCTAACATACGATTTGAGCAGACAAGGGCTATTGTCACGGTTCTTGCTTATGCAAGAACACGCGCCAATCACGCCCTTGCAGCTCAATCGTATGTTCGATGGACGCCTTCGGCGCAAAAAGGAAAAATATGTGTACATCATTTGTTCTTAGAAGAAAAAGCATTTTGGTTGCTATGAATTTTGATAATAATGGAAAAGATATAAATATATCGGATTCATTAGATGATGGTTTTATTGTTTCTGTAAAATTTAAAGGAAATTATTTTCCATCCTTCGGTATTAGTAGATCGGGAATATTTGTTAATGATCTTGAAGTTGATCCATGTGATGAAGGTAAATATAGACGACAATCAGATAAAATCTGGGTTAATTCTACATTAGTTAATAAATTGCTTAAAAATATGTTAAGTTTTAATCAGCTGTATAAAAAAATGGATAGTCTTGAATTTGTTAATGGTCCCTATAGTAGTACACATAATATGATTGTTAATAGAAATGGGGATGTAATAATAAATGAACCCGGTCGAGGGAAAATATATTCAAAAAGAGAAGACTCAAATTATTTAATTATGACTAATTTCCCGATTATAAAAAATAATAAGATAATATCAGTTGGCAAGACAGGAACAGGTATTGATCGTTTTGAAATTGCGAAGGATTATATTGAGAATAGAAAAGATTTATCTATTGGTGATTGTTTTGAATTATTGAAATTAACATCACAAAGTGAGAGTGAATGGAAAACAGATCTATCGATAGTATATGATGTAACTAATAATACAGTTTATATATCGAAAAAAATGGATTTCAATAATATTCAAAAAATTGAATTACTAAGTATTGTAGATACTAATGAATAATTTACATCGAACAACTGTTTCAACCTGACAACGCTATTGTCACGGTTTTAGCTTACGCAAAAACCGCGCCAATTGACGCGTTGCAGGTTAAACAAATGTTCTACGGACGCTTCGCGCGGAGGAAAACATTATGAAAGAATTTATATTACAAATTATTGCTAGTTTTGGTGGTGCAGCAGTAATAACTGGATTGGCTTTCTCATGGTTTGGTAAAAAAATTGTTGAACGACAAATAGAAAAAAGTGCAGAAAAGGCAAAATATAAAATTGAAGCAGAATTTGATAGAATTTCTAAAATACAAAGTCATGAGTTTACAATTCTACCTGAAATTTGGATTAAGTTATTAAATGCGTTGGGCGGATTAGGTTATATTACAAATCCAGTAAAAGAATTTCCTGATATTCAACGAATGAGTTTAGAAGAATTAAGCGCGAACCTAAAATTAAAAGATTGGCCTGAGCATATTAAAAAAGAAATTATTGACTCATCGGATAAAAATAAGGCATATATTCTTTGGGCTATGAAAAAATCAATTTTCGATACAGAAACATTATGGAATGAATTTCATAATTATTATTTAATTAACAAAATATTTCTTACAGAAGAAATGGATGTATGCTTAGATAAAATAGATAGTCTTGGGCTTGATTCATTAGCAACAATCAAAGTTGCGGTAGGTGAAAATAGAACAGATTGGAAAATGTTAGAAGATGCAAGAAAAATAGTAAATGAGGATTTAGAAATAGAAAAAAAGAATTTATCTAGGTTTATACAAAACAGATTGCATTTTCATCAAGTAAAATAAGACGTAGAACAACTGCTTCAACCTGATAATTCCTTTTGTCACACTTTTTGCAGTCGCTACGCTCGGCAAAAAGTGCGCCAATCCCTTCGGGCCGGAATTACAGGTTAAGCAAATGTTATGCAGATTTAAGAAAGTAAAATATTTATATATCAGACATATGAATATTTTACCTTAATTGTATAGCTTAAAAATTTTACAGGTCTTTTTATAGTCTTTATATTGACCTATCTTTAAAATATTGTATAATGAATTATAATACGGAGGGTTAATATAATGATAAAGATAAATAATGATATACGTCCAATATCTTATATAAAATCTCATACAGCTGAAATGATAAGACAAATAGAAGAAAAGAAAAATCCAATAATAATCACACAAAATGGTGAGGCTAAAGCAGTTCTTCTTGATGTTGATACATTTCAAGGCTTAATCGATACAATAAATATTTTAAAAATTATCTCTATTGGTGAAAATGATATTCATAAAAATAATGTTATAAAACATAATGATGTAAAAACAAAAATTGAGGAAATATTAACACAAAATGAATAGAGATATTGTATGGTCTCTCGATGCAAGCGATGAGTTTGTAGAAATAATTCTATATATTACAGAACACTCTGGAAATAATGTAGCACGTACGATTTATGAGAAAATTATAAAAAAAATAGAAAATCTTGTTGACTTCCCCGCAATTGGAAGGAAAGTTCCCGAATTAGAATCAGTTGGTAATACAGAATATTATGAAATAATAGAAAGTCCGTGGAGAATCATTTATCGATATACAGAAAATGAAGTATATATTGTTTCAATAATTGATGGAAGAAGAAATATTGAAGAAATATTATATAAAAAAATTATAAAGGGTAAAATATGGTAATAAATACATGCATAACAATTGCTTTAACCAGACATTTCCTTTGTCATGAAAATTGCTGTCGCTACGCTCGGCAATTTTCACGCCAAGCCCTTCGGGCACGGAAATGCAGGTTAAGCAAATGTTAGGTTGACCCGCCTATCGGCGGGCGGAAGAGTTTCTTCTGTCATCAACCAGCATTCAAAATAGAACATACATTATATATGTATGTAATGGAGGAAGTTTATGTGGAAAAAATTTCTAGGACTTAGTTTTTTGCTTGGTACGTTCTTTTTAGTTGGTTGTGTGTCATTTGAACCACCCAAAGTATCTCCGTTGGTCTATAAAGAAATATCTTTTTCTGAATTGGAACAATCAATCAAACAAGTAAATTCGCCTGGAAATGGATTTATTGTAGAAGGCTACGATTTCTATTGGGATGGTTCATTCCGCTTTTCTGGCAGTCCTGGTGGAACTCCTTCTCAATGGTTTGCGGTCCATGATGGAGATTATGACGATACCCATTACTATTCGTATTCTGTTCCCAATCAATTTGAAAATTACAGTTCAAAGACAATAAAACGCATTGAGAAGAATAAGGCATATAGGGTTTATATTGGATTATATCAGCATTCATATTATAAAACATGGACTGCCTTTATAGATAAAATTGAAGGTCTCATGACTGAAGAAGAGGCAATAGCATATGAACAAAAGCAAAAAGCGGAAAAAGAAGCGTCAGATGCTAAGGCTAAAGCTGAACGTGATGCGGCAAAAGATGCTATCGCAAGTTCTATCGCTAAAGGTTATATTTACCATGGAGTTGCGGAAGACACTCAAAGCGGAAAGCTTTTTAATAGTGGTGCATTAGAGCCAGGCCATGCGTATTATATCTCTGGTTTCATGGTTGGAGGTGGGGGCCTCACCGGTGGAGTGATTACTTCACTTTTTGTCGATCCCACATATCATGTAATAGAATATGCTAGTCAAGCTGTAAAAGGAGAAGTAGTAGGAGCATCTCAAACAGCTTTTGGAACATTACCTGTCGCCATAGTTGTTGTAGGTGGGAAAGCTCCCTTGCATATACCACTTGTAATTGGTTTGGTTAAATAGATATTCAGTTGTTTGGAGGTTCTTATGGATTTGGAGCAGTGCATTTTAGAAATTGTGAATAGTTTCACAAAAGGAGATTATTTTGATTCGCATACAGTGATAAACACTCTTATTGCGAAACCAGAATACCATCTTGCATATTTGCGCGGATATACACAAAACAGTTCAGTTGCTCAATATCATGGGAATATTGCAAAAATGATTGGAGCAACAAACCTTGTTGATCAGTTAGGAACTGCAAAGTCTCATACAATTTATGGAGATTTATCCGCAAATATGCTTTGGCAAAAAAAATAAAAATGAGTAACCTAACAACTGCTTCAACCGGATAATTCCTGTTGTCATGGTTTGTGCTGTCGCTTCGCTCGGCACAAACCACGCCAAGCCCTTCGGGCAGGAATTACCGGTTAAGCAAATGTTCTACGGACGCTTCGCGCAGAGGATAATATATAGAATACTTCAGGAGGTTTGTTATGAGTAAATTGTTTAAGTACATAATAATTGGAGTTTCTCTAGGATTAATTGATGTTATACCAATGTTTATTATGAAACTAACATGGGATGCGAATATTTCTGCATTTTCAATGTGGGTAATAATTAGTTTTATTCTATATTACAATAATTTAAAATTAAACCAAATAGTTAAAAGTATTATAGTATCTTTTTTAGTATTGCTCCCTAACGCTATTCTTATTGGATGGAATAATCCCATCAATCTTTTCCCAGTAATTATCATGACTCTTCTTTTAAGCACAATAATGGGATTCTTTACAGGAAGAATAAATGGGAAATAACACCATAGAAGATATTGGTTGTTGTGGTGCATTTTGTGGAACTTGCAAAGTTAAAAAAGAAAAAGCATGTATCGGATGTAAATTGGGATATAACAATGGAGAAAGAGATTTAGCTAAAGCAAAATGTAAAATGAAAATATGTTGCATAACAAAGAATATTGATACATGCGCTGATTGCAAAGAATTGAATTCATGCCCAATTATTCAAGATTTTTTCAATAAAAATGGTTATAAATATCATAAATATAAAGAAGCAATTTATTATATAGTAGAGTACGGATATAAAGATTTTCTTGATCAAACTATAAAATGGACAATGCAATATGGAAAATATGAAAAAGAAAAGACGTAGAACAACTGCTTCAACCTGACATTGCTATTGTCACACTTTTTGCTAGTCGTCGCTATGCTCCTCGGCAAAAAGTGCGCCAATGTACGCAATGCAGGTTAAGCAAATGTTCTGCGGACCTTGCAGGCGCTGAGAGAATTGATAAAACTACAGTAAAAGTGTAGTTTTTAATATACATTCATCAATATATAGCTCAAAAATATAAAGAACTGCTTGTATTTCAATTTATATTGACAAAATAATATTATTGTATTACTATAAGTATTACAGGAAGCGATATATGACTACAGTTCGGTTACCTACTGAAATTGAACAAAATTAGAGGCTATTTCTCAAGAAAAACATAAATCTAAATCAGAAATAATTAAAGAAGCGCTTGAGAAACTATTTTATTCTGAAGAATCACAAAAGAATTCATATGAACTTGGAATTGAGTTTTTTGGTAAATTTGGAAGTGGCGAAGGAAATCTTTCAGTTACTTACAAAGAAAAAATAAAGGACAAGATACATGCTAAACGACGTACTCATTGATGCTGGTCCTTTAATTGCTTTATTTGATAAAGACGATCATTATCATGAAAAAGTAAAGGAATTCATAAAAAATAAAGATTATAAATTTCACACTACGACAGCTGTAATAACTGAAGTCTTACATATGCTTGATTTTAGTGTAAAGGTTCAAATTAATTTTCTTGAATGGATAATGCTTGGTGGTATATTGCTATATGAAATAAAACAAACTGATTTAGGGAAGATAATTGAATTAACAAAAAAATATAGTGACCGTCCCATGGATTTTGCAGACGCAACACTCGTTCTAGCTGCAGAACAATCAGGAATAAGAAAAATAATTAGCATAGATTCAGATTTTGATATTTACCGATTACCTGGAAAAGTTAGAATAGAAAATATATTTCGAGATATATAAGACGCAGAACAATTGCTTTAAGCAGATTCGCCTATTGTCACGGTTCTTGCTTACGCAAGAACGCGAGCCAATGACGGCTCACTGCTTAAGCAAATGTTAGGTGCACGCCTTCGGCGGGCGAGGAGATGAAAATGTTTGCATATATTGATGAAGCTGGTAACACCGGAAAAAACAATGCTGATAAAATTCAACCAGTATTTTCATATATGACACTCGCATCAAAAATTAACCTTGATTTAGATTTGGACAATACAATTCGGAATATATTCAGTAAATACAACATTTCTGAATTACATGGTGCAGAACAAAATGAAATAATTGAGCTTTATGCTAGTGATGTATTGAAACTTCTCAGAAAAAATTCAGTGAGTTTTTGTACTTCAATTGTTGAAAAAGACTTTTTATCATACGCAAAGCTTTATGATACAATTTTTGATAATGTGGAGAATAAAGGAGCAAGATTTCAGACTTATCAAATAAGACCATTGCGTTTATTTATGTTAAGTAATTTGTGTGGGATCACACCTATTGAAATCGCACATGACTTTTATGAAAACTGTTTGTTTGCAAATACTGAAGATCAAGCTATTCAAGTATTAATTAGTAATTGTAATTCAATATTAGGAAATATTCATCAATTACAAGATGATAGATCAAAAGAAATTATTAGTGATGCTCTTACATGGGCTATAGACAATCCAAGAGCTATAACAACTTTTAATACCAGAAAAATAGATAGGTGGAGACATTTACCGCATATTGTTGGTTTTTTACCAATGATGAGTATGCTGTCTATTTACTCAAGAAAGCATAAATCGAAAATTATTAAAATTGTCCATGATGAACAGCAGCAAGTTAATAAGGTAATTTCAGAAATTCATAAAATTGCTTCCGACCCTAATACTGCTAATAAGTGGGATCTTCGGGAAAATGGTTCCTATGAACTATCTGAGATAAAAAATACCGAATTTGTTATTAAGGACTCCAAAGATAGTTATGGGTTACAAATTGTAGATATATGCTTATATGTCATAACGCATCAAGACCATATTTTGACCTATGAATATGATCTTCCAAATACAAAAAAATTGCTAGATTATATTAAAGAGCACAATGATCCTTTCTTAATGACTATGTCTTTTTTTCAATTAGAAACAAAATTACTTTATCAGAAAATTATGAATAAACAATTATCTAAAGATGATATGGATAGAGGCATTAAGATAGTTGCAGAAATGGAAAAAAAGCATAAAGAACAAGGAAAAATCACCTAACAACTGCTTCAACCTGATATTTTCTTTGTCACATTTTGTGCTGTCGCTTCGCTCCTGTCGCACAAAATGCGCCAAGCCCTGCGGGCACGAAAATACAGGTTAAGCAAATGTTAGAAGGACCCTCTGGGCGATAAAAAAGGAAAACCAATGATACCTGATTATCAATCTTGTATGTTACCATTATTAAAATTTGCTTCTGATGAAAAAGTACATACTCTTCCAGAAGCAGTAGTATATATTGCTTCGTTATTCAATTTGACGGAAGAAGAAAAGAAACAAATGTTACCGAGTGGAACGCAAACTATAATTTTTAATAGAGTTGGTTGGGCTAAGACTTACTTAAAAAAGGCTGGATTACTTGAAGATCCAAAACGAGCTACATTTAGAATAACAAAAAGAGGAATAGACCTTTTAAAAGAAAATCCACCCGAAATAAATACCAAATACTTAGCTCGGTATGAAGAATTTGTTGCATTTCAAAACAAGAAGTCTGAAAAAAATAAAAATAAAAATGTTATTTCTGAAGAAACAGAAAGTAATATTACCCCAGAGGAATCCATTGAATTTGGTTTCCAAAAATTAAAAGATTCTGTTTCTGAAGATATAATAAATAAAATCAAAGAATGCTCTTCTAATTTTTTTGAGAAACTTGTAGTTGAGTTATTGGTCAAAATGGGTTACGGAGGTACATTAAAAGAAGCTGGTCAAGTTCTAGGAAAATCAGGAGATGGTGGAATAGATGGAATCATAAAAGAAGACAAGCTTGGATTAGATGTAATATATATACAAGCAAAAAGATGGGAAAATGTAGTTGGAAGACCAGAAATACAAAAATTCGCTGGAGCCCTATTAGGTCAAAAGGCTAAAAAAGGTATTTTTATAACAACTTCATGGTTTACAAATGACGCTTTAGATTTTGTTAAAAACCTAGATAGTAAAATAGTATTAATTGACGGGGAAATGCTTACAGATTTAATGATTGAATATAATCTAGGTGTTTCAACATATAAAATATATGAGTTAAAAAGAATTGATAATGATTATTTTGTAGAAGACGACTTCTAACAATTGCTTTAAGCAGATTCGCCTATTGTCACGGTTCTTGCTTACGCAAGAACGCGCGCCAATGACGGCTCACTGCTTAAGCAAATGTTATGCAGATTTAAGAAAGTAAAATATTTATATATCAGACATATGAATATTTTACCTTAATTGTATAGCTTAAAAATTTTACAGGTCTTTTTATAGTCTTTATATTGACCTATCTTTAAAATATTGTATAATGAATTATAATACGGAGGGTTAATATAATGATAAAGATAAATAATGATATACGTCCAATATCTTATATAAAATCTCATACAGCTGAAATGATAAGACAAATAGAAGAAAAGAAAAATCCAATAATAATCACACAAAATGGTGAGGCTAAAGCAGTTCTTCTTGATGTTGATACATTTCAAGGCTTAATCGATACAATAAATATTTTAAAAATTATCTCTATTGGTGAAAATGATATTCATAAAAATAATGTTATAAAACATAATGATGTAAAAACAAAAATTGAGGAAATATTAACACAAAATGAATAGAGATATTGTATGGTCTCTCGATGCAAGCGATGAGTTTGTAGAAATAATTCTATATATTACAGAACACTCTGGAAATAATGTAGCACGTACGATTTATGAGAAAATTATAAAAAAAATAGAAAATCTTGTTGACTTCCCCGCAATTGGAAGGAAAGTTCCCGAATTAGAATCAGTTGGTAATACAGAATATTATGAAATAATAGAAAGTCCGTGGAGAATCATTTATCGATATACAGAAAATGAAGTATATATTGTTTCAATAATTGATGGAAGAAGAAATATTGAAGAAATATTATATAAAAAAATTATAAAGGGTAAAATATGGTAATAAATACATGCATAACAATTGCTTTAACCAGACATTTCCTTTGTCATGAAAATTGCTGTCGCTACGCTCGGCAATTTTCACGCCAAGCCCTTCGGGCACGGAAATGCAGGTTAAGCAAATGTTAGCCAGACCCTTCGGGCGGAGGATAAAATGAAACTTGACGGATTTTGTATTTTTGTTAAAGACATGCCTTTAATGATTCGTTTTTACCGAGATGTTTTAGGTTTTGAAATTAAAGAAAATGAAGATACAACAAATGTATATTTAGTAAAAGATGGAACATTATTTTTGCTTTACAGAAGAACTGATTTTGAAAAGATGGTTGATAAAACATTTGAATATAGTCAATCATTTAATGGTCATAGTGAAATAGCATTAAGTGTAGAAAATTATTCTGAGGTAGACAAGGTATATCAGGAGATATTAAAAAGAGGTGCGACTTCAATTCTAAAACCAACGACCGAACCATGGGGACAAAGAACCTGTTATATAGCTGATCCAGAAGGGAATTTAATTGAGATAGGTTCATTTAACGAACATTAAGAAGGATCATATGTCAACTACTCAAGATTTTATAGAATTTCTTTTAGACCAAATTGATAATAATTGGAATATACGATATAGAAAAATGTTTGGTGAATATATGGTTTATATAAATGATAAACCAATATTACTAGTATGTGATAATACAGTATTTGTTAAAGAATTAGATTGTATAAGAAATTATTTCTCAGAAGATAGCAAAGGATTTCCCTACAAAGGTTCAAAAGAACATTTTATTCTTGACATAGAAAATAAATCTCTTTTGAATGAAATAATTAGTATATTAGAAAAGGTTATTCCAATACCAATAAAAAAAGCAAAAAAAAATGGCTAACAACTGCTTCAACTTGACAACGCTATGTCACGATTTTTGCTGTCGCTACGCTTGGCAAAAATCGCGCCATGTACGCGTTGCAAGTTAAGCAAATGTTAGAAGGACCCTCTGGGCGATAAAAAAGGAAAACCAATGATACCTGATTATCAATCTTGTATGTTACCATTATTAAAATTTGCTTCTGATGAAAAAGTACATACTCTTCCAGAAGCAGTAGTATATATTGCTTCGTTATTCAATTTGACGGAAGAAGAAAAGAAACAAATGTTACCGAGTGGAACGCAAACTATAATTTTTAATAGAGTTGGTTGGGCTAAGACTTACTTAAAAAAGGCTGGATTACTTGAAGATCCAAAACGAGCTACATTTAGAATAACAAAAAGAGGAATAGACCTTTTAAAAGAAAATCCACCCGAAATAAATACCAAATACTTAGCTCGGTATGAAGAATTTGTTGCATTTCAAAACAAGAAGTCTGAAAAAAATAAAAATAAAAATGTTATTTCTGAAGAAACAGAAAGTAATATTACCCCAGAGGAATCCATTGAATTTGGTTTCCAAAAATTAAAAGATTCTGTTTCTGAAGATATAATAAATAAAATCAAAGAATGCTCTTCTAATTTTTTTGAGAAACTTGTAGTTGAGTTATTGGTCAAAATGGGTTACGGAGGTACATTAAAAGAAGCTGGTCAAGTTCTAGGAAAATCAGGAGATGGTGGAATAGATGGAATCATAAAAGAAGACAAGCTTGGATTAGATGTAATATATATACAAGCAAAAAGATGGGAAAATGTAGTTGGAAGACCAGAAATACAAAAATTCGCTGGAGCCCTATTAGGTCAAAAGGCTAAAAAGGGTATTTTTATAACAACTTCATGGTTTACAAATGACGCTTTAGATTTTGTTAAAAACCTAGATAGTAAAATAGTATTAATTGACGGGGAAATGCTTACAGATTTAATGATTGAATATAATCTAGGTGTTTCAACATATAAAATATATGAGTTAAAAAGAATTGATAATGATTATTTTGTAGAAGACGACTTCTAACAATTGCTTTAAGCAGATTCGCCTATTGTCACGGTTCTTGCTTACGCAAGAACGCGCGCCAATGACGGCTCACTGCTTAAGCAAATGTTCGATGGACGCTTCGCGCGGAGGAAAATAAATGCCTGAATTAAAAAAGGAACACCCTCATTATACATATACTGATGAAAATGGCTATTTGCATATTAGTGATGAGGACGCATCTGTCGCACTAATAAAGAGCATTGACTTATATTCACAACGGATTGCTATATATAAAATAGTTGATTTGATTAAGGAGACTCAGAAAAATGATCAAATTGAAATTCGTAAAATTGAAGAAATGTGTAAAAACGCATCGGGATCTCGGAATGACTTTTTAGTTGATGAATTAGTAAATTCATATCATTTTTCTGTTTACGTTGATTCAGCATATTCAATGGCAGTCCTGGGAATGATTGTGCCAACAATTGAATCTCTTTTTTATGATATCTACATCAACATTGGTGAACTTTTATCTAATAAATTCGTTGAACTTAATAATGAAAGAATGTCTTGTATTAAAAAGAGAACAATTTGGGATTGTCATTATATATTGCATAAAGGAAAGGCAAATAAAAATATTGTAGATGGAATAAAGCAATTAGCTCAGATTACAGGTTTTGATGGATTTCTTCCTTCAGATTACTCTGAGATTATTGATGCATTAATAGCATATAGGAATATGATGTTTCATAATGGCCTAGAATGGCAAAATGAAGATATCGAAAAGTTCGAACAAAGATTGAAGTCCAGTAAATGGTCAGAAGATTGGTTTATTTGCACAAAAAGAGATGAAAAACCATGGATTTACTATATGACAGATAAATTGATTGATAGAAGTTTAAAATTTATAAATGAAATCGAAATCGCGGCTGGTGCATATTATATAGAAAATCTTGAATAAGGGACATCGAACAACTGCTTCAACCTGACTCGCCTATTGTCACGGTTTGTGCTTGTCGCTTCGCTCGGCACAAACCGCGCCAATTACGGCTCGCAGGTTAAGCAAATGTTCTACGGACCCTTCGGGCGGAGGAATATTTAATGAGCACTATAAAATCTCCTGTTGGTATTTATTTAAATAAGAAAGATGTAGATGCTATGCCTGCCGCTGAATTGAAAGCTTTGATGCAAATATTAAGGCTCATTAATATCCTAAGATATAGCCTTCGGCTTAATGTACTTATTAAAAAGGATCATAATAAACTGTTCGACTTTAGAAATAAAACAGAAATACTTTTTTATATGATTGCTTCAATTAAAGAGGCTGTAAAAGTAATATATAATAGTATTATTCCAATTATAGGAGAAAAGTATATTTCTAAAGAGATTGAAGAATTATATCGTGATAATAAAGTCAGAGCAAATAATTGGAAAATTGATCCATTTTATAAAATTGTTGATTACATAAGAAATAATGTTGGTTTTCATTTTTCGGAAGACATATATAATGGTATTATTTCTGAAGATGGAGTTACACAAAACGATATTCTTATAGGTGTTGCTGTAGGTGAGACAATAAATGATTTTCTAATAATAGAACCATATACTTCAATATTTATGAAAATAGCAGAGATGGTACCTGAAGACATTGATAAATTAAAATTCCATGATTGGCTAGAGGAAAACACAATAAAAGAAACAGATATAATTTGTAAAATATTAGAAGGGATATTAAGAATTATGATTAAGGATAAAGCATATAAAAAAGTTTTAGATGAAAGTATAGTGAAGGATTGAGAATATTAAGGAGAAAATAGGAGCGTAGAACAATCGCTTCAACCGGATAGCGCTATTGTCACGCCCTTTGCTAGTCGCATCGCTATGCGCTGCTCGGCAAAGGCCGCGCCAATGACGCGCTACCGGTTAAGCGTATGTTCTGCGGACCTTGCAGGCGCTGAGAGAATTGATAAAACTACAGTAAAAGTGTAGTTTTTAATATACATTCATCAATATATAGCTCAAAAATATAAAGAACTGCTTGTATTTCAATTTATATTGACAAAATAATATTATTGTATTACTATAAGTATTACAGGAAGCGATATATGACTACAGTTCGGTTACCTACTGAAATTGAACAAAAATTAGAGGCTATTTCTCAAGAAAAACATAAATCTAAATCAGAAATAATTAAAGAAGCGCTTGAGAAACTATTTTATTCTGAAGAATCACAAAAGAATTCATATGAACTTGGAATTGAGTTTTTTGGTAAATTTGGAAGTGGCGAAGGAAATCTTTCAGTTACTTACAAAGAAAAAATAAAGGACAAGATACATGCTAAACGACGTACTCATTGATGCTGGTCCTTTAATTGCTTTATTTGATAAAGACGATCATTATCATGAAAAAGTAAAGGAATTCATAAAAAATAAAGATTATAAATTTCACACTACGACAGCTGTAATAACTGAAGTCTTACATATGCTTGATTTTAGTGTAAAGGTTCAAATTAATTTTCTTGAATGGATAATGCTTGGTGGTATATTGCTATATGAAATAAAACAAACTGATTTAGGGAAGATAATTGAATTAACAAAAAAATATAGTGACCGTCCCATGGATTTTGCAGACGCAACACTCGTTCTAGCTGCAGAACAATCAGGAATAAGAAAAATAATTAGCATAGATTCAGATTTTGATATTTACCGATTACCTGGAAAAGTTAGAATAGAAAATATATTTCGAGATATATAAGACGCAGAACAATTGCTTTAAGCAGATTCGCCTATTGTCACGGTTCTTGCTTACGCAAGAACGCGAGCCAATGACGGCTCACTGCTTAAGCAAATGTTAGATTGAGTAACGCAGTGAATATTTAAGGAGATGAGTGATCAAAAGCTCTTTGGAAAAGTAATGGAGATGCAGGCAGCTGCATTCGTTGCCGCTTAAAATATAGTGAATCTTCACAACTCACGGTTGACTTTTTATAGGAGGAGTGTATGATTAAAATGATTTCAATCAATGATTTGCTTGTGAATCCAGAGAACTATAGGTATACATCTGTAGAAAGCCAAAAAGAAGCAATCGACTTGATTGTAAGTGATCAAAAAGAAAAATTACTTAATCTCGCTAAACATATAATGGAAAATGGCTTAAATCCGAATGATTTAGTACAAGTATCGCCATATGCCCATGATAAAACAAAATATATTGTAATTGAAGGCAATCGTAGAGTTGTTGCTCTTAAGTTACTGAATACACCAACACTTGTTGATATTTCTGGTTATGAACGTCTACGCGACAAATTTCAAGCTTTAAAAACTGAGTTTAAGGATCGGATAATAGACTCAATCAATTGTAGTGTATACGCCGACCCAAGCGATGCAGATAAGTGGATTAAACTAAAGCACGCTGGCCAAAGTAATGGTATTGGTACAGTTGACTGGGACGCACAACAGATTCAGAGATTTGAGGAAAAAGTTGAAGGGAAGTCTTCTGTTGCTTTGCAGATTCTAAATTTTGTAAAATCATCATCTCAAACGCCTAATGACATCATTGCGAATATAGGCTCTGTGCCGATTACAAGCCTCAGCAGATTAGTTGCAGATCCTGATGTTCGTCGCTTTATTGGAATTGAGGTAAACAATGGCCTTGTAACATCCATATTGCCTGAATCAGAAGTACTAAAGGGACTTATTAAGATTATATCCGATTTATTATCGCCAGATTTTAAAGTCAAACGAATTTACACAAAAGACGATCGTCAAGATTATGTAAAATCGTTTCCAAAGAAAAGTACTCCTGATCATTCCAGATTAGCAGATAAACCATGGCTATTGAATGGAATATCAAAAGCCAAACCTACGAATCAGCCGCCAAGATCCACAATATCAAAGGATAGGAAGACTGTAATTCCACGAAAAGTAAAAATATTAATAACAAATTCAAAGGTTAATGCAATCTATGAAGAACTTAAGAAACTTGATGTTAACAAATTTACTAACGCCTGTGCAGTCCTCTTACGCGTGTTTGTAGAATTAAGTTTAGACTGTTACATCTATAGCAAAAAACCAGCAAAAATTACAATTAACTCAAAGTTGCGTGAAAAGGTACAAGAGATTTCTTCATTACTTGAATCAACTGGTATTGTAGATAAATATATTACCAAGGGCGTTCGAGACCAGGTTGCTATTCCTAATGGAGTTTTATCGATGGATACTCTGAATGCATATATCCATAATCCAAATTACTCTCCTATTGCAACAAATGTTGTTATAGCATGGGATAATATTCAAGTATTCATGGAGCGATTATGGGCAGATATCTGAAGTCAGAAAATTATTCTCCAATGAGATATCCAGGAGGCAAGGGAAAGCTATCTGGATATTTCAAGGAGTTGCTTAAGCTAAATAATCTCTATGATTGTACCTATTTTGAGCCATACGCAGGTGGGGCTGCAGTTGCACTTTCATTATTATTTAACCAATATGCTCAACGAATTGTTATTAATGATTTCGATCTTTCCATATATGCACTTTGGCATTCAATAGTTAATAAGACAAATAAACTTTGTAGCTTAATTGAAAATACCAAAGTAACTATTGAAACTTGGAGAGAAATGAAAGAAGTAAATAAAACAGAAAAAACGAATCTATTAAAATTGGGATTTTCAACTCTTTTTCTTAATCGCACAAATAGATCTGGAATAATTAATGCAGGTGTTATTGGTGGACTTGATCAAAAAGGAGAATGGAAAATTGATGCTAGGTTCAATAAAAATAATATTATAGATCGCATACTTCATATTTCTAAGTACAAAAACAATATCGAAGTTCATAATCTGGACGCTATAGAGCTAATAAATAACCATAATCTAATCAAGGGTAATAAGTCATTTATATATTTGGATCCACCGTATTATAAAAAGGGAAAAGATTTATATTTAAACTACTATAACCGTGAAGACCATGAAAAAGTATATAAATGCCTTGAAAACATTTCATCGCGAAAATGGGTGGTTACTTATGACAATGTTGATTATATAAGAGAGCTTTATAAGAAGTATAGAGTTCAATATTACAATCTATCATATTGTGCTCATAATTATAAAAAAGGAAGTGAAATAGCAATTTATTCTGACAAATTAGTATTTCCAGAATTTCAATCACCAATCTAACAACTGCTTCAACCTGACTCGGCTATGTCACGATTCTTGCTTGTCGTCGCTACGCTCCTCGGCAAGAATCGCTCCATGACGCCTCGCAGGTTAAGCAAATGTTATGCAGATTTAAGAAAGTAAAATATTTATATATCAGACATATGAATATTTTACCTTAATTGTATAGCTTAAAAATTTTACAGGTCTCTTTATAGTCTTTATATTGACCTATCTTTAAAATATTGTATAATGAATTATAATACGGAGGATTAATATAATGATAAAGATAAATAATGATATACGTCCAATATCTTATATAAAATCTCATACAGCTGAAATGATAAGACAAATAGAAGAAAAGAAAAATCCAATAATAATCACACAAAATGGTGAGGCTAAAGCAGTTCTTCTTGATGTTGATACATTTCAAGGCTTAATCGATACAATAAATATTTTAAAAATTATCTCTATTGGTGAAAATGATATTCATAAAAATAATGTTATAAAACATAATGATGTAAAAACAAAAATTGAGGAAATATTAACACAAAATGAATAGAGATATTGTATGGTCTCTCGATGCAAGCGATGAGTTTGTAGAAATAATTCTATATATTACAGAACACTCTGGAAATAATGTAGCACGTACGATTTATGAGAAAATTATAAAAAAAATAGAAAATCTTGTTGACTTCCCCGCAATTGGAAGGAAAGTTCCCGAATTAGAATCAGTTGGTAATACAGAATATTATGAAATAATAGAAAGTCCGTGGAGAATCATTTATCGATATACAGAAAATGAAGTATATATTGTTTCAATAATTGATGGAAGAAGAAATATTGAAGAAATATTATATAAAAAAATTATAAAGGGTAAAATATGGTAATAAATACATGCATAACAATTGCTTTAACCAGACATTTCCTTTGTCATGAAAATTGCTGTCGCTACGCTCGGCAATTTTCACGCCAAGCCCTTCGGGCACGGAAATGCAGGTTAAGCAAATGTTAGGCTGACCCTTCGGGCCAAGAAAGGAAAATATGCAAATCGATCAGTTCATATTTAAGTTGCTTATTTTATCAATTCCAGGTTCAATTTCCTATTTGCTTTATGTTAAAATTGCTATTTATAGAATAGAAAATAAAACTAAATTTGGCTTTAGTGAAATAATGTTCATTTTATTATCATCACTTATCTCAAATGTAATTTATGACTTATTTGTTAAATTATTAAATTGCATTTTTAATTTGAGTATTACACCAGTATTAGAAAAACTATTAAAGGTAGGTAATTATTCTGCAGTAGAATTACTTTTTTTAATATTTATTGGTATAATATTAGGAATAATATTTGTAACATTAGAAACAAAAAAGGTTTTATATAAAATTGCGAAAAAATTACGGTTTTCAAATCATTATGGTGATGATGATGTCTGGACATTTGTATGCAACTCTCCTGATGTTGAATGGGTATTTGTACGAGATCATAAATATGACTTAGTATATTTTGGTCGATTGGAACAATATTCTGACCCTGGTGAAAATAGAGAACTCCTTCTTTCAGATGTTTCGGTATATACAAATAAAGATAGTAAATATTGTTATGACATTCCAAAAATTTACATTTCCAGATTACCAGAAGAATTAACGATTGAAATCGCACCAAAAAAAGGAGAGGAAGATGCCACATAAACAAGACGGGCAACAAAAGCCGCTAAATGAAGGTAGTGAAAAATCTGGAGGTAAAAACAATGCTCCTAAAACCCCAAAACCAGATGTAACTCCGCCTGCTCAAAAACCAAAAAAATAAGCCTAACAACTGCTTCAACCTGACAATTCCTGTTGTCATGGTTTGTGCTTGTCGCTTCGCTCGGCACAAACCACGCCAAGCCCTTCGGGCCGGAATTGCAGGTTAAGCAAATGTTAGAAGGACCCTTCGGGCAGAGGAAAAAATGAAGAGAAAACAACTTTTTATACTGGTTTTATCAGTGTTATTTATTTCCTGCACAAAGATGGAAAACGATGTAATTCTTTTGGTTCCATATAGTCAACAAGAAGAAATTATAAACTATTTTAATAAAGCTAGTATTAATGTACAAGTAAATAATTCTTTGGTAATAATTCATTCTCCTGCTAATAATGTGTTAATAAATCTTCTCGATTATCAATATGCAAATATCTATTTGAATAAAAGCAATTTAGTTAATTTAACAACCACAAGAACACAAGATGGAACCTATTATAAAAGAAAATATCTTGAAGTTCTTCCAAATTCAAAATACAGAATACAAGAAGATTCTAGTATACCTAAGAAAATATATGACCCAACACATCCTGATTCAATTAAAGAAGGGAAAGACAAAGGATATGTATATTATCCAAATATAAATATTGAAGATGAAAACAATAAGCTCAAAAATAACGTATTTTTATATAATTCAATTCTTGAGTATTTGAAAAGTAGAAACATACCAATTGTGTCTATAGAAATTGATCAAAATAGTATATGATAAGTATCATTAATACTATTGAATCTGATAAAATATTAATGTGTTTTATAAATACAAAAAAAGACTTCTAACAACTGCTTCAACCTGATATTTTCTTTGGCACATTTTGTGCTGTCGCTTCGCTCCTGACGCACAAAATGCGCCAAGCCCTACGGGCACGAAAATACAGGTTAAGCAAATGTTCTACGGACGCTTCGCGCAGAGGATAATATATAGAATACTTCAGGAGGTTTGTTATGAGTAAATTGTTTAAGTACATAATAATTGGAGTTTCTCTAGGATTAATTGATGTTATACCAATGTTTATTATGAAACTAACATGGGATGCGAATATTTCTGCATTTTCAATGTGGGTAATAATTAGTTTTATTCTATATTACAATAATTTAAAATTAAACCAAATAGTTAAAAGTATTATAGTATCTTTTTTAGTATTGCTCCCTAACGCTATTCTTATTGGATGGAATAATCCCATCAATCTTTTCCCAGTAATTATCATGACTCTTCTTTTAAGCACAATAATGGGATTCTTTACAGGAAGAATAAATGGGAAATAACACCATAGAAGATATTGGTTGTTGTGGTGCATTTTGTGGAACTTGCAAAGTTAAAAAAGAAAAAGCATGTATCGGATGTAAATTGGGATATAACAATGGAGAAAGAGATTTAGCTAAAGCAAAATGTAAAATGAAAATATGTTGCATAACAAAGAATATTGATACATGCGCTGATTGCAAAGAATTGAATTCATGCCCAATTATTCAAGATTTTTTCAATAAAAATGGTTATAAATATCATAAATATAAAGAAGCAATTTATTATATAGTAGAGTACGGATATAAAGATTTTCTTGATCAAACTATAAAATGGACAATGCAATATGGAAAATATGAAAAAGAAAAGACGTAGAACAACTGCTTCAACCTGACATTGCTATTGTCACACTTTTTGCTAGTCGTCGCTATGCTCCTCGGCAAAAAGTGCGCCAATGTACGCAATGCAGGTTAAGCAAATGTTAGGTTGACGCCTACGGCGCTAAATTATATACAAATCCCAGAACTGATGCTATAATCTTTATTGGCCGATGGTGTAAGGGGAAACACGCTCTTAGTGAGAGTATTTGTGAGGTTCGAATCCTCACCGGCAAAACTCATTCAATGAGTGAGCTTTGCCGGTGAAAATTCGGGAAGAAGTATGCCAACAAAAATATACAGATATCATGTAGAAAACCTACGAAAGATTGAACTTACAATAAATCACATTTCTCGTTTGGCTCGAAATACAATAGCATCAAGAGATCCTGAAAATAGTCTACTATCCTTATTAAGACTCTATTCTTTTCTAATAGGAGCATGGGCTGAAACTAGGCTTAAAAAACTGTTAAATGAAGAACGAGGTTTTTGTGATGCTGATAGAAACGAAATACTAACAGTCGCAACTCAGATGGATCAATGGAAATTAACTATTGAAAAGGCATTTAGAAATCATTATGGTTTAAAAAAGGCAGAGCTAAATAATGTATCACTAGGCGAGACAGCTGCTGCGCGTTTCAATGTTTTGAATAAAATAATCAATGAAGACCTTAGAATATTAATCGAGATAAGAAATAAACTTGCACACGGGCAATGGATTTATCCTTTCAACTCGGAAGGCACGGCTATTGAGCAGGATAAATACCGTCTAATTAATCAAGAAAACCTACAATCGCTTCAATTTAAATATGCCTTAGTAAAGCATCTAGCGGATACTGTCCACGATCTTGTTGTGAGCAAAGCAACTTTTGAACGAGATTTTGATGCTCATTTTAAGCAACTAAATCAAGTAAAGATTAATCTCGAACGAAAAAAATACTCTGATTATGAAGATATGCTAATAAAAAGAAGAATCGAATCAAGAAGAAAAACAAAATTAACCTAACAACTGCTTCAACCTGACTCGGCTATGTCACGATTCTTGCTTGTCGGCGCTTCGCGCCGACAAGCAAGAATCGCGCCATTACGCCTCGCAGGTTAAGCAAATGTTAGGCGGACGCCTTCGGCGCAAAAGGAGAATCAAATGGGAAATACTTTAATACTTGATGAAAGCAAGGTTGGTGATGGTTCACTGTTTTGTTTTGCTGGTATCTTATATAAAGATCAAACAACATTTCTACAAATTGATTCAATATTAGCGTCTATTAAGAATAGACATGATTTAGCAAATGCAAATGCACCAATTGAACTAAAAGGAAATAAAATAAGTACAACAATTGACAGGAAAAAGGAAGCTTTGCTTGATGAGTTATTCAAAACAATCCAAGCTTTGACTCTGTCTGGTTCTGTTAGTATTCGGTTTTATATAATGCAAAAAGATGATTTGAATTATGCAAATGTGAATTTGGAAAACGTAATTAATAAAATACTAGAAAAAAATACCAGTATTGATAAAAAAAAAGTTCAAACGTATTTATATTATCAGTTATCATCATTACTAATAAAACGTATCCATGAATTGCCTTTTAAAAAAAGTTTCATAGAAACTGTGATTTGTGACAATATATATAATATGCGAACGACAAGCAAATCAATTATTTGGGCAAGGGGCAATATTGCATCAATTAAAATAGACATCAATACTATAGTTCCCATGATAATTGAAGCAGTCCATAATAAATTACCTACTCCTAAACATTATGGATTTAAGTTTCTTGATTTTTATGATTCAACTTCATTAGTAAGTATTCAATTATGTGATATTCTTTCGAACTTTATTATGAATAGCATTAGGCATATGTATTTTATATCAATAGGCGATGCTACGAATGCCGCATTATACAAAGCAAAATACGATTTTCTTAATAAATATATAGATATTTCAAATTTACCAATAACGGAAATTCCTTTAACCGCTGCAGGAAATGATATCTCTTGTTCAAATGTATTTTTACCTTTTATGGGTAAAATGTAAAAAAATACGTCTAACAACTGCTTCAACCTGACTCGGCTATGTCACGATTCTTGCTAGTCGTCGCTACGCTCCTCGGCAAGAATCGCGCCATGACGCCTCGCAGGTTAAGCAAATGTTAGCCAGACCCTTCGGGCTGAGGAATAATATGAGTCCATATAAAATGAGTCGAATTGAAGAATCAATACGAATTACTCTGCGGTTCGTTGATTTGGTAAATAAAAAAGACTTATTAACATTAAGCGAATTGCTCAGCAATAACTGTGTTTTTGAAGATCTTTGGGAAGATTCACCAATTAGTGCTAATAAAACAGAAGTAGTTCAATATCTTAGTAACCAATTTATGAAATTTCCAAAAGGAAAGATGGTTATTGTTGAAGCGAATAATCTAGTCCATAAATGTATAGCTAAATATAACTATTTTGGTATTTCTAACGATGACGATGATCATTTAAAATGCTTAGGTGTATTTGAAGTAAAGAGTGGCATGATATCTTCTGTAAGCTTATATACAAAAAAATGAGTACGAATTATTAAATAATAGCCAGATTATGCGGGTATAAATATAATTTACTGGAGGTATAAAGTGAATGCAACCCATATTACGGATTTATCTACGGGTAAAGGTATAATTACGATTTCCCAAGAACATATTTCTGCTAAAGATTATATCGAATTTCTTACACGAACAGATCTTGGAAAGCAATATCCTAAAGAAAGGTTTAATCAGCGAATTGAGAAGCTTGTAAACAACACTCAACTGAGCCTTATTGCCCGGACTGATAGCAATAAAATAGTCGGTATCTGTTTTGGTTTAACTGATTATGCATATTGGTTACTGCTCACGGACATTGGAATTGATAGAGAATATATTAAAAACGGTATTGGAAAATCAATGATAACCATAGCTCGTGAACAAGCTGGTGGTAAAGATAATATTATTGTTTTCATATACGCAAATGAAGACGCTGTAGGTTTTTATAAGAAATGTGGATTAACACAATCACAAAATATGATGGAGTTAACCAATATTGAGTGGACATCATTTGAGGTAGGAAAAGACAAATAGGCTAGTGCTTCTTGGTTATTGATTTTATCGAAGCTAAAAACAAAAGAAAATTTGGCTAACAACTGCTTCAACCTGTCATTGCTACTGTCACGAAACGTGCTTTCTGGCTTCGCCAGGCACGTTTCGCGCCAGCTTAACGCAATGCAGGTTAAGCAAATGTTAGCCAGACGCTCCGCGCGGGGAATTAAATAAAGGAGATTTGAAAATGCCTAGAGGTGAAGCTGTATTCTATGTTGGACGTGTAGTAAAATCTGGTTTCGATACTAAAGAATTTATTGAAGCATTATTAGATTCAAAACCTTTTTATGATAACGAAATTGTTTGGAGTATTATTGAAGTAGAACAAGTAACATTGGAAAATCAAGTATATATAAAAGGGGAACTAAGCAAAGCAAGACCTGATGCTAGAGTTACTGTATTGAATACAGAACTAAGTAAAAAAGAAGAAAAGGAAGAGCCACGTCTTGTACAAGGAATTAGTGAGTTTGTTTATTTACCAGAATTCTCAGGAATAGCATTTCGAAGTATCCCAAATCAAATTGAACCAAAAGCATTTATTAGGATATTTTCCAAAATAATTGAAAACACTCTTGGAAACTTTTTTATTCAATGTGAAATAAAAATGCTGGACGACTTGAGAAGTTTTTATGATCGTCTATCTTTGATGGATAGCATTGAAGTTATAAAAGCGAGGGTGAAGCCTCCAAATCCTCTTTTTGGCAAATTATGGGAATCACTAAAGGAGTATTTAAGCGACAGAAAATTAGATGAGCTTCAATTAAAAGAAATAGCTAAGAAGAAAGGAATTAATACAAAGATTAAAGAATTGATTAAACATATTTTAGAGGGAAATGAGAAAAAAATAGAAGAGTATATTGCAGCAAACCAAATTAGTTTAACAGATCTTGCATTGTTGATGTCTTTAGATGGATATGGAGATGGTCGTCTGGATGGTAAGCAAGGACAGAAACACTTCTTTATAAAAACACATGAAAAAATTGTCCACTTTTCTCTTCCGACCGAACATGATTTTACTGCAATATATAATGAGACAAATATTATACTTAAGGGAATTAGTGATGAACGTTATATGGAGCATTAAAAAGATAGCTAAGGCTTTTTTCATTAGTGTAGAATTTATATATTTAATAGTAATGATAATAATGAAAATGTTTAATATTTCATTTTTCTCAAAATTTGGTCTTTTCATTTACAGTTCTGAATCCATTGTTAGTTTTTTCACATTAGGATTTCCGATAGCTATTTTTATTTATGCAATGACACTTCAAAATGTATTATTACAACCACAAGAGAAATTATCAATTCTTGTTGAATGGCCTGATTATCAAGAATATAAGATTACTACATTTATTGGTTTACTGTTTTGTATTTTACCAATTCCGCCAACATTTATTTCCTGGATGATGAAAGACTATTACTTAGAATATGATTTAGGATTTTTCTACTTGTTATTAGTGGGAATTAGCTTGATTTCAGTAGTGTCTATGTATTTTGCAAAATTTAAAATTAAAGAAATATTAAGTAAAATCGAATAAGGAAATTTGGCTAACAACTGCTTCAACCTGACAATTCCTGTTGTCATGGTTTGTGCTATCGCTTCGCTCGGCACAAACCACGCCAAGCCCTTCGGGCCGGAATTGCAGGTTAAGCAAATGTTCTGCGGACCTTGAAGGCGCTGAGAGAATTGATAAAACTACAGTAAAAGTGTAGTTTTTAATATACATTCATCAATATATAGCTCAATAATATAAAAAATTGCTTATATTTCAATTTATATTGACAAAATAATATTATTGTATTACTTTAAGTATTACAGGAAGCAATATATGACTACAGTTCGGTTACCTACTGAAATTGAACAAAAATTAGAGGCTATTTCTCAAGAAAAACATAAATCTAAATCAGAAATAATTAAAGAAGCGCTTGAGAAACTATTTTATTCTGAAGAATCACAAAAGAATTCATATGAACTTGGAATTGAGTTTTTTGGTAAATTTGGAAGTGGCGAAGGAAATCTTTCAGTTACTTACAAAGAAAAAATAAAGGACAAGATACATGCTAAACGACGTACTCATTGATGCTGGTCCTTTAATTGCTTTATTTGATAAAGACGATCATTATCATGAAAAAGTAAAGGAATTCATAAAAAATAAAGATTATAAATTTCACACTACGACAGCTGTAATAACTGAAGTCTTACATATGCTTGATTTTAGTGTAAAGGTTCAAATTAATTTTCTTGAATGGATAATGCTTGGTGGTATATTGCTATATGAAATAAAACAAACTGATTTAGGGAAGATAATTGAATTAACAAAAAAATATAGTGACCGTCCCATGGATTTTGCAGACGCAACACTCGTTCTAGCTGCAGAACAATCAGGAATAAGAAAAATAATTAGCATAGATTCAGATTTTGATATTTACCGATTACCTGGAAAAGTTAGAATAGAAAATATATTTCGAGATATATAAGACGCAGAACAATTGCTTTAAGCAGATTCGCCTATTGTCACGGTTCTTGCTTACGCAAGAACGCGTGCCAATGACGGCTCACTGCTTAAGCAAATGTTAGCCAGACCCTTCGGGCGGAGGATAAAATGAAACTTGACGGATTTTGTATTTTTGTTAAAGACATGCCTTTAATGATTCGTTTTTACCGAGATGTTTTAGGTTTTGAAATTAAAGAAAATGAAGATACAACAAATGTATATTTAGTAAAAGATGGAACATTATTTTTGCTTTACAGAAGAACTGATTTTGAAAAGATGGTTGATAAAACATTTGAATATAGTCAATCATTTAATGGTCATAGTGAAATAGCATTAAGTGTAGAAAATTATTCTGAGGTAGACAAGGTATATCAGGAGATATTAAAAAGAGGTGCGACTTCAATTCTAAAACCAACGACCGAACCATGGGGACAAAGAACCTGTTATATAGCTGATCCAGAAGGGAATTTAATTGAGATAGGTTCATTTAACGAACATTAAGAAGGATCATATGTCAACTACTCAAGATTTTATAGAATTTCTTTTAGACCAAATTGATAATAATTGGAATATACGATATAGAAAAATGTTTGGTGAATATATGGTTTATATAAATGATAAACCAATATTACTAGTATGTGATAATACAGTATTTGTTAAAGAATTAGATTGTATAAGAAATTATTTCTCAGAAGATAGCAAAGGATTTCCCTACAAAGGTTCAAAAGAACATTTTATTCTTGACATAGAAAATAAATCTCTTTTGAATGAAATAATTAGTATATTAGAAAAGGTTATTCCAATACCAATAAAAAAAGCAAAAAAAAATGGCTAACAACTGCTTCAACTTGACAACGCTATGTCACGATTTTTGCTGTCGCTACGCTTGGCAAAAATCGCGCCATGTACGCGTTGCAAGTTAAGCAAATGTTAGGACGACGCTGCGCGCGAGGGAAAAATGTATTCATTTATTTTCATTAGACATGGTCATTCTCAAGCTGATGTTGAAAATGCATTTGAGGGTCGTCTTGATATGCCTTTAACTGACCTAGGCAAAAATCAAGCTAAAACTGCTTCTGAAAAATTAATTAAAATGAACTATAAATTTGATAAAATAATTTGCTCTCCATTAAAACGAGCAAAGGAAACCGCAAACATAATAAATGAAAAATATCATTTGGAAATTATTGAAAATGATTTGTTAATTGAACAAGACAATGGAATATTGACAGGTCAAAATAAGAAATTAATGGAAATTAAATATCCAATACCAAAATTTATAAATCCATTTAGAAAATTTCCTGAAAACACTGGCGAAAGCGATTTTGAATTACATGCAAGAGCAGGATTTGCATTAAATTCTTTAATGGATAATAAACCTGGAACATATTTAATTGTTTCGCATGGTAGAATTTTAAATGCATTAATTAGAAATATATTACAAATTCCAATACCGATAAATAATACAGGAGTATATTTTGGATTTGGAGATATTGGATTAATTGATTTAATTTATAAAGAAGATGAACATAAATGGTTTTTAATGAAGTTTGAGGAAAGTTTGTCCTAACAACTGCTTCAACCTGATATTTTCTTTGTCACGGTTTTTGCTACTCGCTTCGCTCGTTTTACGCAAAAACCGCGCCAAGCCCTACGGGCACGAAAATGCAGGTTAAGCAAATGTTAGAAAGACTTAAAATAGGGATATATAATGAAAAGTAAATTGTTTTTTACAGTTACAATAGCATTTATTTGCACCTCATTATTTTCTCAAACAACTTTACCAAATATTTTGCAAGATCCTAAATGGTATAATTTAGGCCAGAAAAAAGATGTATTGAGTAGTGGAGAATTAAATATCAACAATACTGTTTGGGATTATCCTGTATTTGGCAAACTTATTTTCATAGATGGTTATTATGTATATGGAACACCTTGGTCAGGAATTGAATCATATGGAAAATATTCAATTAAAGACACAAAAATTATTTTCTCACCGAATCTAAAAATACCAAGATGGGATGATATATATTTTGTAAAAGAATTAATCTATACAACAAGTAATCGAAAAGATAAATCTGGGAATCAATTATTGATTGATGAGGATGATACGGTTTCTTTTTATGGATGGAAATATCCAACAGAATCATCTTTTATAATTATAAATAAAATTCCATGTAAATCAGTAAATATTCCTATAAGAATTCTAAAAAACAACGTCTTATATACGCTTCCTAAAAGTACATCAAAAAATATATTTGATGAAAAGAATTATTATGGTAACAAAGCAACAATTGGAAAGGCATCAATAATTTATGAACCTTTAGATCCAGATTTTGAATGGGTTTTTATTTCAATTGATTTTACTTATGATGAGCCTACAGATGGTGGGGGTCCATATTATAATGGTTGGATACAAAAAAATTATATTTCAGAAGTAATCAACCACAACATGATAATAGTATCAGATAATTTACGTGTCAGAAGTGAACCAAATTTAGAGGAAAACTCAAAAATACTAACAATATTAAGAAAATGGACTGTTGTAAAAATAATAAAAGTTGGAGATTATATACAAAAAATAAACGGAATAGAAGATCGATGGTATTTCATATCTCTAGATAACGGTATGAATGGTTGGATATTTGGCGGCTATGCAAAACAATTTAATGATGAGAAAGAATTACAGTGTATTAAAGATCTATATCAAAAATATTAGCTTTCTAACAATTGCTTTAACCAGACATTTCCTTTGGCATGAAAATTGCTGTCGCTACGCTCGGCAATTTTCACGCCAAGCCCTAGGGGGGCACGGAAATGCAGGTTAAGCAAATGTTCTGCGGACCTTGAAGGCGCTGAGAGAATTGATAAAACCACAGTAAAAGTGTAGTTTTTAATATACATTCATCAATATAAAGCATAATAATATAAAGAATTGCTTATATTTCAATTTATATTGACAAAATAATATTATTGTATTACTTTAAGTATTACAGGAAGCAATATATGACTACAGTTCGGTTACCTACTGAAATTGAACAAAAATTAGAGGCTATTTCTCAAGAAAAACATAAATCTAAATCAGAAATAATTAAAGAAGCGCTTGAGAAACTATTTTATTCTGAAGAATCACAAAAGAATTCATATGAACTTGGAATTGAGTTTTTTGGTAAATTTGGAAGTGGCGAAGGAAATCTTTCAGTTACTTACAAAGAAAAAATAAAGGACAAGATACATGCTAAACGACGTACTCATTGATGCTGGTCCTTTAATTGCTTTATTTGATAAAGACGATCATTATCATGAAAAAGTAAAGGAATTCATAAAGAATAAAGATTATAAATTTCATACTACGACATCTGTAATAACTGAAGTATTACATATGCTTGATTTTAATGTAAAGGTACAAATTAATTTTCTTGAATGGATAATGCTTGGTGGTATATTGCTATATGAAATAAAACAAACTGATTTAGGGAAGATAATTGAATTAACAAAAAAATATAGTGACCGTCCCATGGATTTTGCAGACGCAACACTCGTTCTAGCTGCAGAACAATCAGGAATAAGAAAAATAATTAGCATAGATTCAGATTTTGATATTTACCGATTACCTGGAAAAGTTAGAATAGAAAATATATTTCGAGATATATAAGACGCAGAACAATTGCTTTAAGCAGATTCGCCTATTGTCACGGTTCTTGCTTATGCAAGAACGCGTGCCAATGACGGCTCACTGCTTAAGCAAATGTTCGATGGACGCTGCGCGCGCTAATTTCAGGAGGAATTCAATGAAGATAAACTTATCAGCCGTAAATATTCATAATGGAATATATGAACAAACAAACCCGAAAGATATTTTCAAAGTTCTTCCAAAGAAATCGAAAAAATATTCTTATCTTCGAGATGTTCAAGCTGAAGTATTAGATAAGTGGTTTTCAAATTGCGGTAAAATGGAAACAGTAATAAAAATGAATACTGGAAGTGGAAAGACAATTGTTTCACTGCTAATTTTGCAAAGCTGTATAAACCAAAAAATGGGACCTGCTGTATATATTGTGCCTGATAATTATCTATTGACTCAAGTTCGCTCCGAAGCAGAAGAACTAGGAATCCCGATAACTACAGAAACCGATGATATTCAATTTCTCAGACAACGATCAATTTTACTTATAAATATTCATAAGCTATTCAATGGAAAATCTGTATTTGGTGTTGCTCTTGAAGGAAAGAAAATTGATATTGGTACTGTTCTAATTGACGATGCACATGCATGTATAGATAAAATTGAAGATCAATTTACTATTACTATTGAAAATACCAAGCCCCAATACCCTGATTTAATAAAAATATTTGAACATGACCTTAAATCACAATCGGAGACATTGTTCTTTGATATTGAGCGTCAGACACCAGGGGCATTTCTTCAAGTGCCATTTTGGACAATTCAATCAAATTCTACTCAAATATTGCGTTGTCTTACTATCGGAAGGCAGGAAGATGACAATATAAAATGGAAAATTCCTTTGTTGAAAGAATATTTGAAATACACAGACTGTGTCGTTTCTAGTGAGAAAATTGAATTTTCTATACGTGTTATCCCTACCGAAATAATTAGTTCATATGCAGAGTCAAGAAAAATAATAGTCAGCGCAACTTTACCTGACGATACAATTTTAAGTCGCTATTTAGATATTTCAGAAGAAGCAATATCTGGAACAATAACTCCATTGTCAGCTAGTGATTTGGGTGAAAGATTGATAATTGTTCCAGAAGAAATTAATCCACAGATAAAAAAAGATGATATTAAAGATATGCTAAAAGTTTATTCAGAAAAATATAAAGTTGTAGTTATTGTTCCTTCGCATTATAGAGCAGAATATTGGAGCGATGTGGCACAATCAACACTGATAGCAGAAAACATTGAGGAAGGTCTTTCTAATTTTAGAACCAAGAATAATGGATTAATCGTATTGATCAATAAATATGATGGAATTGATTTACCTCAAGATGAATGTAGAATACTTGTAATTGATGAACTTCCAGATGATAGATCAGAGATTGAAAAAGTTGATAATAATGCTTTACGAAACAACAATACAGCAATTCTTCGTAAGATACGTAAAATTGAACAAGGAATGGGACGAGCTATAAGGTCGAATGATGATTATTCTATTGTGCTCTTACTTGGAAAGAGCCTTACCAACTACTTGTATACCAGAAATGGTATTGATTTTTTTACACCAGCTACAAAGCAACAGATGAAAATATCATCAACATTATTAGAACAAATCCACAAGGGAACTATTCCTGATATTATGGAAGCAATTGATTTAGTGTTAAGTAGAGATTCTGAGTGGATAACACTTGTAAAATCATCACTAATTGGCTTGAAATATGAACCTCAAATACCAAACCGTTATTCTTATTATCTGAGAGATGCATACAAGTTATCTTGGAAAGGGCATACGGATAAATCAATAAAATTATTGGAAGATAAGGCTAATGTAGAAGAAAATAACTTAATGAAAGGTTGGTTGAAGTACTATTTAGCACAGTTCCAGAATTTTAATGATCCTTCTTCAGCACAGTCTATTTTGAAATCAGCATTGGCTTTCAACTCACATCTATTACATCCACTAGAAGGAGTAAAGTACCAAAGACTAACTCACACAGCTAATCAAGCAGAAAAATGCAGATCATATTTCATGAACTATTCAACAAATACTAATGGTCTTATAATTAGACTAAATTCAATTCTAGACGACCTTCAGTTTAAACCTGAAACATCAAATAGCTTTGAGCAAGCAATATTGGAATTAGGTCGATTACTTGGTTTTGACTCTCAAAGACCTGAAAATGAGTTTGGAAGAGGTCCGGATAATTTATGGGCTTGCGGAAATTTGATATTCTTTGTAATTGAGTGCAAAAATGGATGTACAACAGCTAGTATTGATAAACACGACACAAATCAAATCAATGGTTCGATTAATTGGTTTAAGAATGAATATGATGATACTTGTACTCTTAAGCCCATTTTAATTCATCCTAGTTTGAAATTTGAATACGCAGCTTCACCAAGCAAAGACATTAGAATAATTAATGATGCTAAGCTATCAGAGCTAAAGAAAGCTGTTAATGCTTTTGTGGTTTCTGCAGTTCAAAGTGGACAAATTGCAGATTTGGAAAAGTTAAGAAAATTAATACTTGATTATAAATTGAATCCGGAAGGAATAATTGAAAAATATTCATATGAAATAAGTGTTTAAATGGAGCATCGAACAATCGCTTCAACCTGATAATCGCTGTTGTCACGGTTTGTGCTAATCGCTTCGCTCTTTTTCGCACAAACCGCGCCAAGTCTTCGCCTTCGGCTCAGACCGCGATTACAGGTTAAGCAAATGTTATGCAGATTTAAGAAAGTAAAATATTTATATATCAGACATATGAATATTTTACCTTAATTGTATAGCTTAAAAATTTTACAGGTCTTTTTATAGTCTTTATATTGACCTATCTTTAAAATATTGTATAATGAATTATAATACGGAGGGTTAATATAATGATAAAGATAAATAATGATATACGTCCAATATCTTATATAAAATCTCATACAGCTGAAATGATAAGACAAATAGAAGAAAAGAAAAATCCAATAATAATCACACAAAATGGTGAGGCTAAAGCAGTTCTTCTTGATGTTGATACATTTCAAGGCTTAATCGATACAATAAATATTTTAAAAATTATCTCTATTGGTGAAAATGATATTCATAAAAATAATGTTATAAAACATAATGATGTAAAAACAAAAATTGAGGAAATATTAACACAAAATGAATAGAGATATTGTATGGTCTCTCGATGCAAGCGATGAGTTTGTAGAAATAATTCTATATATTACAGAACACTCTGGAAATAATGTAGCACGTACGATTTATGAGAAAATTATAAAAAAAATAGAAAATCTTGTTGACTTCCCCGCAATTGGAAGGAAAGTTCCCGAATTAGAATCAGTTGGTAATACAGAATATTATGAAATAATAGAAAGTCCGTGGAGAATAATATATCGATATACAGAAAATGAAGTATATATTGTTTCAATAATTGATGGAAGAAGAAATATTGAAGAAATATTATATAAAAAAATTATAAAGGGTAAAATATGGTAATAAATACATGCATAACAATTGCTTTAACCAGACATTTCCTTTGTCATGAAAATTGCTGTCGCTACGCTCGGCAATTTTCACGCCAAGCCCTTCGGGCACGGAAATGCAGGTTAAGCAAATGTTAGATGGACGCCGCTTACGCGGCGCATAAGTAATAAAAATGGTTCATAAAGTGTTATATGTTATATATAGTTGAGGAGTCAATTTACTATGAATAATCAAGAAATTAAACCATTAGGTACAGTAAAGTCTATTTGTTATTTTGGAATTTTAGGGACAGTATTCTATCTTAGTTATCATTATTTACGAATTTATTTATTAAAAAATGGATTCTCTGATATATCATCGTATCTTGTTAGCTTGGGAACACCAGCTTTTCTTTTATTCTGTATATCAATCTTTTACTATAAAATAATTGAGAAAAGAGAATTGTCCATTCCTGAATTTTCTAAAAGGATGAATTTACCTAAATTCACGTGGAAGGATATTACATGGGGTTTAGGTTTATTTGTATGTGGGTTTCTTGGATATGGTTTAGCAACATTTTTAACAAAATATGTGATTTCAATTTGTCATATTAATATCCCAACAAATATTGCGATTCTTGATATACCAGATCTTCAAATTACAAAAGATGTATTAAATCAAGCTGCCGGTGGTCAGATAGTAAACAAATGGTATCTAGTATTGCTCTTTGCTGTTGTTCTTTTCTTCAATATCTTTGGGGAAGAATTATTGTGGAGAGGAATAATATTACCAAAACAAAAAATTGTGTTCAAAAAAAATGCTTGGATCCTAAATGGTACCTTATGGGCTCTTTTTCACTTTTTTAAATGGTGGGACATTATTAATCTTTTGCCAACTTGTTTATTAATTGCATATGTATCACAGAAACGAAGTAATAATTGGTCTGGTATTATTGCCCACTCATTAATGAATATTTCTGGTTTTATCGTTATAACGCTAGCAGTTGCTGGAGTCTATTAAAAAAGCATCTAACAACTGCTTCAACCTGACTCGGCTATGTCACGATTTGTGCTTTCGTTTCGCGGCACAAACCGCGCCAATGTACGCAATGCAGGTTATCCAAATGTTCTGCGGCTAGATATTCATATCGAAATGAGCATAGTCAACGAAAGAGACTTTGTGGTGATGCCTAAGTTACGCAGAATCATTCTTTTTGTTGTCAGCGGGCTTCTTATCGCTGGCATTTTGCTGGTTGCCTTCAACGCAGAACTACGTGGCGGGCTATTACTCATTTTCGCCCCTCAATATTTCCGCGAAGCTGTATTCCTGCGGTTTGCCGATAACACGGGACAGGAAGTTTATCTGCTTGGCACGATTCATAGCAACCACCTAACTACAAAAGACTATTCTCTCTTACACCTTCAAGCAGTTCTGGAACATCTGGAGCCTGATCTTCTGTTGGTGGAGAGTCGGCCCAAAGAACTGGCGCGGGATAATTGGGGAGATGGGCCAATTGAAATGCCCTTTGCCAGTCTGACGGCTCGGGCAAAAGGGATAGAAGTACAGGGAATGGATTGGTGGGTGATGACCGATAACCACCAAATCAACAGTGATGAGCGCGAGAATCGAATGTTTCAAAACATTCTCACCAGCCTACCAGGTTACCACACGGTTTTAATCTTGACGGGGTTCTCACACGTGGAAGGTTTTCAACGCCGTTTTCTGGCGAGCGGCTATCGTCAGATTGCCTTTTCGTCAGCCGAAAAGCAAGTACTGTTTGACACATCGGATCAGACCTTTATCTTTCCCTATGGTATGACTCACTACATTGAAAAGCGTATAGAGATTGACCAGTTAATACTCCAAAGTGAGACGGATAGCTTTTGGAGGGATAGAATAGCCAATGTCATAGCCTTCCGACAAGAATTCCTAAAAACAATCGCTATGGTAGGTGAACGACAGCCGTAAGGCACAAAACGCCGCCTAACACTGCATGGAGCGGACGGGGCTACCGCCCTGCTAATTCAAGCGTGCTTGTAATACCCGCCCCGCCGCT
This sequence comes from Gracilinema caldarium DSM 7334, assembly GCF_000219725.1. Lineage (GTDB taxonomy): Bacteria > Spirochaetota > Spirochaetia > Treponematales > Breznakiellaceae > Gracilinema > Gracilinema caldarium. Next base: position 1,971,158 of record NC_015732.1, read on the forward strand.
CATGCTTGCCGTTAGGTTGACCCTTCGGGAAAAAATAAAAAGGAGAAGAGATGAATAAATATATAGTATTTTTATCCCTAGCAATTTTAATGATTTCTGGTTGTACTACAAATTATGGAAAAGAATTTCTGGAAAGACAAGCTCAAAACATAGAAGACATATTAAAAACAGATACTATTTCAGATACCACAAATGGATCTTATAGTTATATTATAAATCCATTTGATATATTTTATGAAAAGAATGATATTCATATAATGCTATATTTTCTTAATCATCCAAAATATGAATCTATTGAAGCAATGATAAATGATGCTGATACTACGCAAATTCGTGTAATTTTAACTAAGCATGATCAGACACAAATTGATTACTTAAATAATCAAGACAAATTAAATAGAATAATTTCAGATGGGACAATTCGTAAAACTTATTTCGCCGAGATTGAATATAAAAAGGAAATTATCGAACTCAAACCAGCAATTTCAATGAGTTTTCGAACTGCTGATCAAGAAATGATTGATTTTTATTTAAGTTGTTCTTCTGCACCTTCAAAAAAATTTGCTGGTTTAACAAATCCAGAAGGCCATTCGGCTGAAACTTCTTTTCCAATAATGTTTCGAGAAATGAGTGCGCTAGCTAACGATAAAAGCAAAATCATTATTGATGGAAAGAATTATGAGATTCCAGTTTTAGTTAATATTCCAATATTCTTTAAAGGAATGAAAGGTTATTACTCAGAATTATTTAAAATGGCTGTTATTCGAACTGGTGAAAAAAAATTAGATATTACTCAATACCCCAGTAAAATTGCATTAGGAGAAAAATGGGTTTATAGTAATGGCACCAATGAAACAGAGTATGTGATTAGTCGCTTAGAAAATGGATATATAGAAATTTCAAGTAAAATGTTTCTAGTTCGTGGCATAGTAAAAAATAATTCAATTGGGATTCTCTCAGTATCGACTTATCCATCTAACAATGAAGGTTCGATGCTAATTCAGTTTGAAAAACCTATTTTTAGTAATTTGAGTATGGTTGTTGAAACAAATTTTCGTATAAATATTGATTCTCATGAAGATCTTATCACTGGTAAATTAATATATGACAACAATCAATTAACACAAAGATTTAGATTAATGCCGAATGAACCAAGCTGGGCTAGAAAAAGAAACATACAAATTGAAGTCCAAAATGATAATAATAAAGTAAAGTGGACTAGCACCATCCAGCGAGAATCTGAAGTTTTCTGAAAAACCTAACAACTGCTTTAAGCAGATTCGCCTATTGTCACGGTTCTTGCTTACACAAGAACTCGCGCCAATTACGGCTCACTGCTTAAGCAAATGTTAGCCGGACGCGCTTTCGCGCGCTAAATATCTTCTTGACAATGCATACATAAGGCTGTATATTGCATGCGGAGGATAGATATGCCACTACTTCAAGTACGAGATTGCCCTGAAGACATATATAAAAAAATATCTATATGGGCCAAGAAACAAAATAGAACAATTGCTCAACAAGTCATATCTATTTTGGAAAAAGGACTTCAACTAGAGCAACCAAATATTGAGAGAAGAAAAGCTCTACTAGATAGAATAAAAGCTCGAGAAATAAATAAGGAAGTAAATTCAATTGATGATGTTGCACTTATACGAGAGGATAGAAATAGATGACTATAGTATTAGATGTAAGTGCTGCAATTCAAATCGTACTGCAAAAAGAAAAGAAAGACTACTTTGAGAGCTATTACCGAAAAGCTTCTTGGGTAATAGCTCCAGAACTATATATATCTGAAATTACTAATGTATTATGGAAATATTATAAGAGCAAAATACTAACACATGAAGAGTGTCTACAGTGCATTGATGATGGGTTAGAATTGATAGATGACTTTTTTACTGCAAAAGATATGTGGAAAGAAGTTTTAGGAGAAAGTATAAAAAATGATCATTCCGCATATGATATGTTTTACGCTATACTCGCAAGAAGGAATGATTCTACATTAGTCAGTAATGATAAAGAATTATTAAGAATATCTGAAGAAATGAAAATAGAGAACTTCGGCTAAAAATCGCTTCAACCGGATAACGCTATGGCACGGTTATGTGCTGCGGCTTCGCCTAGCACAAACCGCGCCATGTACGCGTTGCAGGTTAAGCGTATGTTAGAGCGACGCCTTCGGCGCAAAGAGGAAAATTAATGAAACTGTCTGATTTAGCAAAAAGACTGGATGATGAATTTTGCATCATTAAAAATGATGAAAATTTAACCGATTTCGCAGTTGTTGATGACAATAAACACTTTATTAATAATGATTTCATTAAACACAAAACTGCTTTAATGACTGAAAACTCCAAAGACATAGAAATTGTCTTAACATCAGTTTTTATTACTGACGAAGTTGTCAAAAAAGCATGCAAATATAAGAATGCTTTACTTGTTACACATCATAATTTTGATTACTTTGAAGATGAAAGAGGTCTTCAACCAATTAAATCAGAGTATTTAAAAGAATTTCAAAGATATTCTATTTCAATTTACGTAGCACATGCCCCTTTAGATACACATAAAATTTATGGAACTTCGAAGTGTTTGGCTGAATGGTGTGGAATAGCTATAGAAAAGTATTTTTATGACTATTATGGCGCTCCTACTGCATTAATTGGGCATATAAATAAAACTTCATTTGAAGTTTTTTCAGATTTTATTCAAAAGAAGTTAGAACGTCCTGTGTTAACACTCGAAAAGAATAAAGATTATATAGAGAAAATAGCAGTAGTTGCTGGTGGTGGTGATCTTCCTGATCTTCTTCAACAAGTCTATGATTATGGATGTGATACATTGCTTACAGGTACAGTAGAGCATCGATGGGCTGTTCCGTTTATCCAAGAAGGAAATAGACAATTCCATGAGCTAAATAAGAAGCTAAACATTAATCTAATTGGTGGTACCCATTACGGAACCGAAAGACCAGCAATGATAAAGTTTTTAGATTACATGATTAATTTGGGTATTGATTGTAAATACATTGAAGACAATACATTGCTTGGAATTAAGTAGAAAATGACGGCTCTAACAGAACCTGTAACAATTTTTGTGTAAACGGCTATACTACAAGAAGGAGTACGTATGGCCATTACCAAAGAAGTTCTGGATGAATTATTGAAAGAGTATCGGGGTCCTGATGATCTCATAGGTCCCGACGGGTTTCTTAAGCAATTAAATAAAGCCCTGATTGAGCGATCCATGGAAGCAGAGCTCACTGAACATGTGGGCTACGAAAAGCATGACCAGGGTGAAAAACCAACGACTAACCGACGGAACGGGAAAACGAAAAAGACCCTTAGAACCGATCAGGGGCCAATAGAAATCGAGGTCCCACGAGATCGGGATGGCACCTTTGAACCAGCTATCGTCCCCAAACATCAACGGGAGTTTAAAGGCTTTGATGACAAAATCCTGTCCATGTACGATCGAGGGATGACGACCCGAGAAATTGCAGGACACCTCAAAGAGATATATCAGGTTGATGTATCCCCAGAGCTGATTAGCCGGGCAATCGATTCGGTTAAAGAATTATTAGACACCTGGCGGAATCGGACCCTGGATTCCTTGTACCCCATCGTGTTTCTCGACGCCATTGTGCTCAATGTCCGAGATGATGGGAACGTAGCTAAAAAAGCCCTGTATCTAGCCCTCGGCATCACTATAACGGGCAAAAAAGAGCTCTTAGGGCTTTGGATCGACCAGGCAGAAGGAGCATCATTTTGGCTGCGGGTGCTTAATGAGCTTAAGAATCGGGGTGTCCAGGATATTTTAATAGCAGCCGTAGATGGTTTAAGCGGCTTCCCTGAAGCGATTACCACGGTATTCCCCAAAACGGAAGTCCAACTCTGTATGGTCCACATGGTGCGTAACTCGTTGAAATACGTGCCCTATAAGGACCGGAAAGCAGTAGCTGCGGACCTTAAAAAGATTTACACTGCGGCAAGTGAAACTGCAGCAGAAGAGGAACTCACTCAATTTGCCCAACGGTGGGATACTAAGTACCCCATGATTGCTCGATCGTGGAAAATGCGTTGGGCAGAAGTAGTGCCCTTTTTTAAATACCCGGAACCAATACGCAAAGTGATCTACACCACGAATGCGATTGAATCGTTAAATTACTCAATCCGAAGAATCACTAAAAACAGGTTGAGCTTTCCCACAACCGATGCAGCGCTAAAGCTGGTATTTATGGGATTACAACATATCTCTAAAAAATGGACCATGCCTATCCGAGACTGGGGTATGGCAATGCATCAATTCAGCATCTTTTATGGCGATCGGGTATCGCTAGGATAATTACCGTTTACACAAATTTAGGGATAGGCTCAATCCTATCAAGCATGAGGAGGTGAAATCTATGTTTCCTATTTTTGAAAAACTCATTAGGCAACGTGGACTTATACTTTTTGCACTTGTATTGTTATTAAATCACCCTATCTGGACCGACGATATAGACTCGGTCTGGCCAACACCTAGTACCGAACAATGGTACTGGTACGAACCGGATTCAAGTCTGTCGCCGGATCAGGTTAGCAACATTTTGAATAATGTAGCATTGAGTCAGACCCATTTCCGGTACTCCAAATATTTCAATTCATTATTCACTCTCCAAGAGAGCAGATTAGATCTGAAAAAAAACAGCATTTCATCAGCAGCCATCCGGATAAAGACTACATGGGTAGGAATAAATGAAGCATCAGGTCGTGGCTCTAAAAACCTTACGATACCGCTAGCCTCCATTAGTAATATTTCTCTGTTTTATAGTTCACGGGGCAAGAATGAACCATGGTATATTAAGTTGTTGTTAAATGATGATTCATCATTCATTTTTTACTTCAAAGATGAAATGCTTGCTCGTCAATTCGGCAGTGCCCTTGGATCTGCTCTCTCAAGACAAGGTCTCAGTCTGAAAATCCCAAGACTGGGGATTATTACCGGAGATCTTTCTCCGGGACAGGCTGAAGCCATTGGAAAGAGCAGGATTGAAAATATGCTGCTCATCGATGTCGCCATTGATGGTCCGGCAGATCAGGCAGGGCTAAGGACCCTAGATGTGATAACCGAATTTAATGGCGTCACAATCAAAAACAAATCGCACTTTCTTTCCATAGTAGAAAGTATGGCTTCAGGAGAAAATGCCAACATAACCTTTTTGCGGAGGGAAAAAGCAACAGAGAATGACAAAGAGCACTATATATGGACACAGAAAACAGTTAAAATAACAGCAAGATAAATCAGACAAATATAAAGGAAATTGATCAACCGTATTCAGTTTTTATTTTGCAGCGCCTAACAATCGCTTCAACTCGATTCGGCGCCCTAACGTCTGGTCCTATGGACGTGCACTTTTATGTAAAGACGCCTTGCAGGTTAAGTAAATGTTAGCTAGACGCCTTCGGCACAAAAGAATAATTTTACTATTGACTTTCCCATTATGGGAACCTTTACCCTGTAATGAGGAGGTGTAAATATGTACACTATTGGACAGTTTGCAGCAATATCTCAGCTTTCAAAAAAAATGCTGCGTTTTTATGATGAAATAAATTTGTTAAAACCTGCAAAGGTAGGGCTTCCTGAAAAACAAACAACTCTTTACAAAAGAAGCAAATACAGAGATAATCTCAATAAGAAGTGCACGGAAGAAAGGGGTAAGGCCTTAAAAAGCGTGCACTTTACTATGGGGTAACGATGTATAAGGAAAGGAACAGGTACCTGAGTTTGAAGACTTTTATGTACCCTTCGGAGGACATTTACGAGAAGATAATCGATGGGTACGATTAGCCGCAATTATTCCATGGGAAGAGATAGAAGCTGAATATAAAAAATGTTTTTCAAAACGAATTGGAAGAACAGCCAAGACCGTACGGCTCGCCTTGGGATCATTATTGATAAAAGAGAAATTACAATTAACAGATGAAGAAACGGTAGAAACAATACGAGAGAACCATTACCTGCAATATTTTTTAGGATATGAATCTTACAAAGATGAAAAACCCTTTGATCCAAGCATGATGGTTCATTTTCGAAAACGGCTTGGACCTGATGCAATAGCAAAGATAAATGAGTTGATAGCGAAACGGTATCAAGAACAGGTAGAAGCAGAATCTGAAAAAAAACAGAACAAAGAAAACCAAAAGGATGACCATGATCATGGAAATCGAGGGCAACTCATTATAGATGCCACGTGCGTCCCCCAGGATATCCGGCATCCCCATGATGTCACTTTATTGGATGAAGCGCGAAGGAAAACAGAAAAGATAATTGATACGTTATATGAAGCGAGTGAGCTCACCATAAAACCACGAACCTATAGAAAACAGGCCCGTATCAAATATCTCAATTTTATACGAGGGCGACGAAGAACAAAAAAAGAAATACGCAGAGCGATTCGGACCCAACTCCAATACATACGACGTAATTTACGGACTATCAATGAATTACAAAACAAGGTTCCCAGTACAACGTTGAGTGCAAAACAGCGACGTGATCTTATCGTGATACATGAGGTTTACCGGCAACAGGTACAGATGTATAAGGGAAAGACCCATTCGATATCGGGAAAAATCGTCAGTATCAGTCAACCCCATGTACGACCAATAGCCCGAGGTAAAGCAAAAGCGGCCTTTGAATTCGGAGCAAAACTATCAGCATCGATGACCGAACACGGGATGATTTTTATAGATCGATTACAATGGGAACCCTATAACGAACAAGAAGATTTGCCAACACAAATAGAAAAATATAAGAGGCGATGTGGTCGATATCCGGAATCGGTGCATGCCGATAAAATATATCGGACACGAGCAAACCGAGCCTATTGTGAAGCTCGAGGAATACGATTGTCTGGACCACCCTTAGGCAGACCGATTAAAGAAACATTAGAGAATAAAAAGATAGTACGACAGCTACGAAAGATTCAAAGACTTGACGAAGCCATTCGACAAGCGATTGAAGGTGGCTTTGGATATATGAAACGAAAGTTTGGTCTTGGTACAATCTATGAAAAATTACGCGAAACTAGTGAAACAGCAATTATGGTATGTGTATTGCTGACCAACTGTGAAAAAATCCTGAGGGATCTTTTTATGCGCTTTTTATTTTTACTTGGTTTTAAACCTCATAAATCATATTTGAAAGTTTTAGTATACTAAATTAAACCCATTTTAACGTAAAAAAGTTTTGAAATATCATTTTTAGACATTTTCAGTAGGCCCAAGGTAGATTGGGATACGGGTTATCGATATTATGATGATAATTCTGTTATTATTGCACAGCAAATCCTAATATTTAAAAATTGTGGTCTATCTCTTGATGAAATCAAGAAAATATTAGTGACTAGTCATCCTAATCAAAATTGTTTATACGATGTATTAGTTGGAAGACGTAAAGAGATCGAGCGTTTATCAATTAATATTGATAATATCAAGGCTAGACTTGAACAAATGATAAATAATTTTAGCGAAGAAAAACAAGAAGAACCAGAGATAATAGAGTTAGAGTCTATGTCTGGTATTTATAAAGAAGTGGACTTGTCTGATGAAAATGCCGTTTCTGAGAGATTGAGTGAAGTATATGCATGGGGGATGTCTTCTGGATTGTCATTTATTCCACCCCACTTAATACTTCACAATATGAATGATGAAAATGATAATAAAGAATCAAAAATATTTATAAAGACTAGTAAACCAACTGAAGGAAATGTAATAAAGGAAATATATCCCCTTTCTCTATCTGAAGGCAAAGGTGTCAGAATCATTCATCGTGGTTCTTTCTTTACATCTGGTGACACATGGAAGAGGCTATTCCAGTATATTGAAAAAAAACATTTAGCAATCATTGGTTATGGAAGAGAGATAAAAAATCTAATGGGACCTTCTGTAACTATAGAAGTTCAAGTGAAGGATGTATTAATATGATAAATCTATTAGATATTTCTTGGTGTGAATTAGAAAAAATGCCCAGATCTGAAACAGTTTTTTTCCAAGTAATAGCACCTGTTGAAGAACATAGTCATCATTTACCTTTGGGGACAGATATATTTCTTGGTGAAACATGGGCAAAGAAGGCAATAAACATTCTAGAAAAAAACAAACCAAATTTAAATTGTATTATGATGCCAATTCTACCGGTAGCTGCCGGTTCAATGAAAGGCTTCCCTGGCTGTCTGTATCAACGAGCTAAAGATGTAAGGAAAGTCCTCTATAGTGTCCTTCAAAATCTTGCTCAGTTTGGTTTTCAGAATATAATAGTAGTTGCTTCTCATGGTGATCCAATGCATCAAATATGTGTAGAAAAAGCTTGCGAAATGATTAATTCAAAATATGGCGATGTTGCAATATCTCCTCTTGGTTCTATTGTATTTTCTGGAAAACGACCTAAAAATGGAGCCAACCTAAGTAGTGAACTTGAAATACTGTTGAAAAAGTATAAATTTGATTTTCATGCTGGATGGGTTGAGACTTCCATGATAATGGCAGAAAAACAAGAATTAATAAAAAGTGATATTTTATCTATGCCAGACATTGAAGTTACCGATCGAGAAATGATTAATCCTTCGGTCTATTTAAAGAAAACTGCAGAATGGGGGCATCTCGGTTATCCAAAATTATCAAATCCTGAATTGGGTAATGAACTTAATAATATAACATCAAGTGACTTGGCTATCGTTGTTGAAGAGTTTATAGAAAAAAAAGATTGTGATATGTATAAGCATCATTTTTTATGGAAAATACCAATTTTTAGGATCTTGACTTGAATTCAAGAAGCCTAACAACTACTTCAACTTGACATTTCCTGGACATTTCCTGTTGACATGATTTGTGCTAGTCGCTACGCTCGGTACAAATCATGCTAAGCCCTTCGGGCCGGAAATGCAGGTTAAGCAAATGTTCTGCGGACACCTTCGGCACAATGACGATTTATGGATAAGTATATTTTTAAATATATTGAAGGATTTGCCGGTGAAGATTATACGACAGCATTGTTAGGATATTTGCATGAATATTCTAACAATGAAGTTTTATTAAATATGTTTTCTATGCAAGATATTATAAAAAAAACTAGCAAAAGCACATATTTTGTGGTTTTAAATAAAGCCTCACTATAGGCATTATCATTTGATACACGGGGACGCGAATAGAAAGGAATGACCCCAAATGAATAGAGCATCAACAGCATCGACATCCCCTTCATAGGATTCCCATTATCAGAATGCAGGTACTGAGGCCGTGCTCCATTCCGTGCAACTATTCGTTCAAAACACTGGCTCGCTAATTCTGGTGTCTCTCGGTTATGAATCTCCTAGCCGACAATCTTTCTACTCAAAATATCTAAAAACACATAGGCGTACACAAAGAAACCTTTAATGTTGAGGGGAAGATAGGTGATATCCCAACTCCAGACCTGGTTTGGTCCAGTCGCTTCTCGTTCGGGTGGCCTGTGTCGTTTAACCGGAGCAGCGATATTAGTTCGTCGTTGTAATGAGGTATCATTCCGATACTCCGGTGAACAGGCGGTTTCGATGACTTCAGCAATAACCACTTCATCAAGTTTGTTGGCAACCCGCTTTGGTGCACCTTTTCGGCGGTCAGTAAGCAGTCCAGCCCGCCATCGTTGTAAGGTCCGCATGCTGATACCGACCACTTCACAACACTTCCACCGCCGGGCCCCTGCCGCTACCGCTTCATCAATCAGGGTAATAACATGCCGGCGGTCTTCTTCTCGGATTAATCGTCCTCGTCTACCCCCAAGGTCGATTCGAGTTTTTTTTTGAGTGCTGCAAGCTCTGCGGCTTGATCCTGTTGTTTGTTCGCCATACTGCTTCGAAGCTCCTGTTCCCAGAGAGTGAGATGTTCTTCATGGATCCCCTGTTCCCGCAACCACAAACATTTGTCTGCTTCAGATAATCGGGCAGCTTCTAGCACATACTCAAACTTCTATGCTAAAGGTTTCCGGTATGGAGGAACATGTGTATCCTCACGGTCTATTGTACCAGATTGTGCAGCACTTATCCATCGTTGGATTGTTTGTATCGCTATACCAAACTCAGCACTCACTGCACTTATGTTTTGACTCTCTGGTGGTAAGACCTTCCGTAACACTGCGTTCCGTAATCGTTGACTATATCGCATACTTGCCCCCTCCTCTTGAGGCGACATCTATGCTGGCACAGAATGGTATGAGTTGGGGATTTAGGGAGATAATGAGGAACCAAAGTGGAATCGAGTCGCAATCGAAGTTTGGTATAATGCAGACTCCACTTATACGATAAATTATGCAGATTGCTTAAAAGATTCATCAGCAATAGTTTATTCTAGTCTGGGATATAAAATATTAAATTCAATATTGCCATTTCGTATAGGATTTTATAAATCAAATAGAAAATGGGTTGGTTTAATACTTGATTCTTCTGATACTATTATATCCTCTTTTTCAGTGTTGGACCCGCCTCGATTTGGGTATAATACAATGAAAAGCATTTATTTGAATAACAATACCAAATACATCAGATGGTGATAACGAGAAAACAACTATAACAAATTATAAAATTTATTATTAACTAGAATAAGCATAAAAAGAGGAAAAACGTGATGAAATCTAACAATAGCTTCAACCTGATGTAATTTACGGTTACGAAGCAAATATATCACAGATTTGATGAATTGGGGTACAAGTATTTAACGAGATCTACAAAAATAAGACACACAAGTTCCACCATGTATTACTTCTTGGAAATTATAGGAGATTCTTTTTTCTTTTGATCCGCATCCAGTTTTGCAGACCAAATGTCTTGCTTTTTCTTTACCGTTTCTGCTTCGTCCCGCTCACCGAGAAGTATATGGATTCTTTTTAGGGCACCTAAATAATTGATTGCCTGCTTAAAATCATCAATTCGGTTGGTAGAAAGTTCATATTTTTCTCTGTATCGATCAGCAGCCTGCATAAGGAGCCGCTTAATTGTTCTCATATGATATACGCTAATTTCATAATCAGGAGATCGGGGATCAAAATTAGATACTGCATTTTTAAGATCAAATATGTTTTTAGCAACCGTTGCAAAACGTCCCTCAAGCTCAACAAAGGCCCATTTCCATTTGGTATTATCACCATAGGCATCCTCTACCAGCTGAATAGCAAGTCCCAATTTACGGATTAAGGCATAACGGCGTTCTGCATTAAGCCCATCCAGTTCCTTAAGTTTTTCTGCATAATCAAAATAGGGCACATCTATAAAATTCGTAACAACTTCTTCAAGATAAATAATCGACTTGTAGAGAGCTTTTCGAGCTTCATTTAAAGGCTCTTCATTTTTTACCCCTAAAACAGATTGAGAAATACCGTTCATCACTAAATAATACGAAGCAAGATTGAGCATTTCGTCGGCTAATGTTAATTTTTTATAGGCAATCCCATTTGGGTCCTTCTGCATAAGAGATAAGATACTTCGTTCTCGGGCTAATATGGCTTCAGTGGCATCTTTATATGGCTTAATTCGTTCAAAATACTGATGCCTTTCTTCTTGGGAGATCTTTGGCATTATTTTCCCCCTCTATTATATTTTAACAATAATTCATCCGCATGTGCTAGGGCGGCATTAGCTGCGGCATCCCCTGCTAACATACGGGCTATCTCTTCTCTACGCTCAAAAGGTTCTAAACATCGAAGCGTGGTAATAGTACGCCCACTGTCTATTCTTTTTTCTACTTTTAAATGATTATCTGCACGGACTGCAATTGATGCAAGATGGGTAATACAGAAAATTTGCTTCGTCTTTCCAACTTGAGCAAGATGTTCCCCGACCGAAAGGGCGACCTCTCCACCGATTCCGGTATCTATTTCATCAAAAACAAGGGTTTCCACAGTATCAGTATTGGCTAAAACGGTTTTAATTGCAAGCATAACCCGTGAAAGTTCACCGCCGCTGGCAATTTTTGATAGTTCCTTAACAGGCTCTCCAAGATTCGCTGAAATTAAAAATTCAATGTCATCGGCTCCATAGGGGCCTATAATTTTGGAATTTCCATTCATACCTTTAGTTTGCACTTGTATTACAAACTGGGCTTTCGGCATACCCAGAGTGCTCAAGATCGAAGTAATACGATCTGCAAGTATTTTCGCTGCACTCTGTCGTTTGCTCGTAATTTCAGAAGCTTTATGACTGATATCCTGTTCAAGTTTTGAAATTATTGTTTTTAATAAAGCCCGATCCTCTTCAATTTTTGAAAGTCTATCGAGTTCAGCTTCCGCTTGCTTTTGGTAAGCAAGAATAGCTTCTTCTGTTTCGCCATACTTCTTCCGTAACTTAAAAAGAACTGCAAGCCGCTCTTCAATTGCTTCCAGCCGGTTTGCATCAAACCTTAAAGATTCCTTATATTCGGATAATTGATCCGATGCATCCTCAAGTTCATAATACAAGTCAGAAAACCGCTGAGCAAGCACAGATAAAGAAGGATCTATAGACGATGCAGATTCGAGGGCAGTTTTTGTCTTTCTGATAAGCGGTATGGCAGAAAGTTCAGAATGGGAAAGGGTCTCAGCGGCATTTGAAACCAAAGCAGATAATTTTTCATATTCAGCAAGTTTTTTTGCCTCTGCCTCAAGCTCTGCAATTTCTCCAACTTTCGGATTAGCCTTAACAATCTCCTGAATGGCAAAGGTTAAAAGTTCCTGTTTTTCATTCCGTTGTTTCTCAGATTCTATAGAGGCGTCGAATTCTTTACGTTTTTCAGATAATTTAAAAAAAAGGGCAGTAAATGCCTGAACTTCTTCTTCTATACCAGCAAAACGATCCAAATAACGACGGTGATTCTCTTTTTTTAAAAGAGCTTGATGTTCATGCTGACCATGAATATCGAAGAGATACGCGGTGAGTTCTAATAGATCATTCCTTGTGACAGGCACATCCTGAATATAAATAGATCCTCTGCCTGACTTTTTTAAGTTTCTGCGAATTATGATATGCCCATCATCTGTGGAAATATCCTTATCAAGTAGCCATGCTGTAACATCCTTATTCTCTGTTCTTATAGATATGACTCCAGATACACTTGCTTCTTCACAGCCGGTGCGAATGATATCAATATCCGCTTTACCACCCAACAGAAAACTCAAGGCACCAATAATAATAGATTTGCCTGCACCAGTTTCTCCGGTAATTATATTGAGACCAGTATCAAAATGAACAGAAAGTTTGTCTATCAGTGCATAATCCTTAATAATAAGTTCCTCAAGCATCGGGCCCTCCCGACCAATTCAATTTTGTACGCAGAACCTTGTAAAATTCTTTACGATCTGAGGCAATAATGCTAACCGAGAATGGCGCCCTTTGCATAATAAGCTGGTCGTCTTCCCTCAATTGAATAACCTCTTGACCATCGATGGTCAAGAGTACATTACTTCGTTGATCCTGTTCAACTTCTACGATAATCTGTTCATAGGCAGGGATTACCATAGGTCTATTGGATAGGGTAAAGGGACAAATAGGATTGATGATAAAGGCTTCCAATTCAGGATCAAGAATAGGACCTCCTGCGGCGACAGAATAGGCTGTTGAACCGGTTGGAGTCGCAATAATAAGCCCATCCGCACGGAAAGGCCCCAGATTGGCAGATCCCGTGCTCACATCGAGCCGTATGATCTTCGCTATACCTGAAGCGGAAATAACTGCATCGTTAAGGCAAAATTTAGTATCGATAAGATCGCTACCTCGCCAAAGTTCAACCGCCAGCATCAGTCTTTTTGATACGGGGATTGCATTATGTAGCCATAGCTCAAAGGTTTGTTCCCATTGTGCTGGATGGACCGCAGCAATAAATCCAAGGGTTCCAATATTTATCGGGAATATGGGAATCCCAAGAGGCGCCATACATCGGCTTGCATAGAGTACAGTACCATCCCCACCAAGGGTAAAAGCTATATCATATCCGCCATTTGGTGATATTTCCGGTTTTCCTTCAAAGGGACATAGCTGGACCGAATGTCCCTTAGATTCCAAAACGGATTGTATCTCGAGCATAAAATGGGAAGCATTGGCCTTATGAAGATTTACAATTAACAATATACGTTTTCCCATTGCTTCCTTTCCTTCTCACTTATTTCTATACCTATGGCAATGTAGCGAGGACTTTCGCAATTTTTTCTATCTGCTTACCGGAAAGACGCGGATACAACGGAAAGAGTACCGTGCGTAAAGAAAGTGAGTAAGCATTTGGACAAGATGATTGTAATTCAGCCATTTTGACTATTACCGTATCGTTAAAAGCGTTTTCAACAGAGATTTCCTTTTTATGTGCGTAGGTAATCACATCCTTCATACCAGTTTGTAATACGAGAGGAAATGAATAATTATTATATTCTGTTACATCAAGTTGTACAAATCTTTTATGCCGTGTCCGTAAAGAAGCTTGCAGCAAGACCTCTGCTATTTCTTTTCTTCGACTATAATTCTTTTCATGTTCTTTAAATTGTACGACCGCCATAGCTGCATTCATATCTGGAAGCTGATATTCAGGAGGAAGTTCGGCAAACTGTTTCAGAGCAGCAGCTTCACGCCTATTAGAGGCATACAGTATCGCCCCACCGCCAGCGGTAAGAACGTCCCGTTCTTCGAGACCTAAAAGGGTTAAAGTCCCCAGGGATCCTACTTTGAGCTCACCTATATTGGTTCCATAACTTCGGGATATATCTTCGATAATAGGAATACCTAATTCGATAAGGTCAGTAGTATTCGGAGCATAACCCAGGGTATGATGATTAATAATACAGCGAACCGGTACTGTTGTATCCTGTATGGCTTTAGATACTGTGTTCTTAGTTAAGTTTCCTTTATGTTCGTCCACATCAGCAATGATAGGCATAAGGGAACTATCTTTGAGCACTTGAATATAATAAAAAGGCGAAAGGGCAGAAATAAGGACCCCTTCATGTTGGGGTATATTTAATGCTTTCAGGGCATAGAATAAAGCAAGAGCGGGACTTCTGAAACTTACCGCATAATCATAATTACAGTATTCCTTAGCCACAGTAAGGAGTCTTACGTTAAGTTCACCTGGGCCCAGGGCATCATCAACCAAAGCAGACAATACGGCATCCATTTCTTTTCGCCGTATTGTTGGCGAGTACACATTTATGTTCATCCAATCCCTCAATTTTAATTATTAATGACGTAGTTCATTAATCTTTTGTAATTCTTTTGGATTAAAGAGTCTGCGGATATCCAAGATAATTAAATAGCCGTCCTCGTTTTGTATTACACCCTGGATATATTCAGCCCCAATACCGCTCAGCATCTGTGGCGGAGCTTGAATCTGTTCGTTTTCTATAGTAACAACCCTTGCAATTTTATCAATTACAACCCCTAATTTCATGCCATCTACATCGATTATGATAAAACCTGATAATAATTCCTCATCTTCACCTATTACAGCTCGTTTTATATGGAACCTTTTGTGTAAATTAATAATTGGAATAATTTCACCACGAAGATTAATTATTCCTTCTACATATGAAGGGGCATTTGGAATAGGTCGTATATCTTGAAGACGAACTATCTCTTTTACATCCATTATATCTATGCCATAGTGTTCTTCGCCTAGTTGAAATGTTACAAGCTGGTATTGATAATCCTTTTCTGTCATATGGTTATCCTTTCATGCTATATTCATCATATGCCTTACTCTACTTTACTATTGAAATCGTATTTCTTCAAGAGTTATGTGTAATTCATTATCTTTCTAAAGAGGCCTTAGGATAAAAAAAAGCCTGGCGACTACCTACTTTCCCACCCCTTCGAGGGGCAGTATCATCGGCGTTAGAGGGCTTAACTTCCGTGTTCGGAATGGGAACGGGTGTAACACCTCCACTATGGTCACCAGGCAATACTTACTAGGTTATAAAGATCGTGACATATGAACCGACGGTGCTGTTCACAATCATCAGTTCATTATCCTGTTAGACAGGGTTTATAAGACTGGCAAGAAGGTTTCTTCTAGAACGATAATATGGTCAAGCCTCACGGCATATTAGTACTGGTCGGCTGAGTACATTACTGTACGTAGACCTCCAGCCTATCAACCAGGTAGTCTCCCTGGTGCCTTTAGGAGGGTTATACCCTCAGGGATGATTCATCTTGAGGTGGGCTTCCCACTTAGATGCCTTCAGCGGTTATCCCTTCCGAACATAGCTACCCTGCACTTGCCCTTGGCAGAACAACAGGTACACCAGAGGTTCGTCCACTTCGGTCCTCTCGTACTAAAAGCAGCTCCTCTCAACCATCCATCGCCCGTGGCAGATAGGGACCGAACTGTCTCGCGACGTTCTGAACCCAGCTCACGTACCGCTTTAATTGGCGAACAGCCAAACCCTTGGGACCTGCTCCAGCCCCAGGATGCGATGAGCCGACATCGAGGTGCCAAACCTTCCCGTCGATGTGAACTCTTGGGGAAGATCAGCCTGTTATCCCCGGAGTACCTTTTATCCGTTAAGTGACGGCGCTTCCACTCGCTACCGCCAGATCACTAAGACCTACTTTCGTACCTGCTCGACCTGTCAGTCTCGCAGTTAAGCCGCCTTGTGCCTTTACACTCGTACGCTGATTTCCAACCAGCGCGAGGCGACCTTCGCGCACCTCCGTTACTGTTTGGGAGGCGACCGCCCCAGTCAAACCGCCCACCTATCATTGTCCGATACCCTGCTTCAAGGGCACCGTTAGAAACCTAATCCGACAAGGGTGGTATTTCACCGGCGACTCCACACAGCCTAACGGCCATGCTTCCTAGTCTCCCACCTATCCTACACATGTCGAATCAAGTCCCAATGATAAGTTACGGTGAAGGTTCACGGGGTCTTTCCGTCTAACCACGGGTAACCGGCATCTTTACCGGTACTTAAATTTCACCGAGTCTCGCGTTGAGACAGCTCCCAGATCGTTACACCATTCGTGCGGGTCGGAACTTACCCGACAAGGAATTTCGCTACCTTAGGACCGTTATAGTTACGGCCGCCGTTTACCGGGGCTTCGATTCACAGCTTCGCCTTGCGGCTAACCGCTCCTCTTAACCTTCCGGCACCGGGCAGGTGTCAGCCCCTATACGTCTCATTGCTGATTCGCAGAGGCCTGTGTTTTTGGTAAACAGTCGCCTGGGACTGCTTTATGCTACCTCCCCTGACTTATTGCTAAACCAGAAAAGGCCACACTTCTCCCGAAGTTACGTGTGCATGTTGCCGAGTTCCTTAACGCGAGTTCTCTCGAGCGCCTTAGATTGCTCATCCCGCCTACCTGTGTCGGTTTACGGTACGGTCTTAACAAGCCTATCCTTAGAGATTATTTCTTGGCACCGTGATTACGCCCGCTTCAGCTTTCCGTAGATCGCCTCGCTGTCACACCTCACCTCAGAGCGCGGATTTGCCTACGCCCCTCTCCAGCTCAGTGCTTCGACCGAAACTACCAGTCTCCGGCCGGGTTTCACCTCATGCGTCATCCCTTCGAAACTTGCTAAGGTACTGGAATCTTCACCAGTTTCCCATCGACTACGACTTTCGTCCTCGCCTTAGGGGCCGACTTACCCTGGGCAGATGACCTTTACCCAGGAATCCTTAGGCTTTCGGCGGACGGGGATCTCACCCGTCTTTTCGTGTACTTATACCTGCATTCTCTCTTCCACTCCCTCCAGCTACCTTTCCAGGCCACCTTCGTCGGTCTGTGGAATGCTCCCCTACCAACCTACCCTCGCGAGTAGATTCCGTGGCTTCGGTATACCGCTTAGCCCCGTTACATTGTCTGCGCATGACTACTCGACCAGTGAGCTATTACGCACTCTTTAAAGGAATGGCTGCTTCTAAGCCAACCTCCTGGCTGTCTTCGCAATCACACATCATTTTACACTGAGCGGTATTTCGGGACCTTAGCCGACGGTCTGGGCTGTTTCCCTCTCGACTACGAACCTTGTCGCCCGCAGTCTCACTCCCATACGTTGTGTACTGGCATTCGGAGTTTGGTTGGGTTTGGTAGGCGGTGAAGCCCCCTAGTCCATCCAGTGCTCTACCTCCAGCACATTTGTATGAGGCTGTCCCTCAAGGCATTTCGGGGAGAGCCAGCTATTTCCAAGTTTGTTTAGCCTTTCACTCCGAGTCACGGGTCATCCCTGCGTTTTTCATCACACTAGAGTTCGGTCCTCCACTCAGTTTTACCTGAGCTTCAACCTGCCCGTAACTAGATCACTTGGCTTCGGGTCTACGACAACGAACTTTGCGCCCTGTTCAGACTCGGTTTCCCTCCGGCTCCGGCGCTTCCACGCCTTAACCTCGCTCGCTATCGTAACTCGCAGGCTCATTCTACAAAAGGCACGCCATCACACCCTTGCGGATGCTCTGACCTGTTGTGGGTTCATGGTTTCAGGTTCTCTTTCACTCCCCTCACCGGGGTTCTTTTCGCCTTTCCCTCACGGTACTTCTGCACTATCGGTAGTCGCGGAGTATTTAGCCTTGGATCGTGGTCGACCCAGATTCCGACAAGGTTTCTCGTGCCTCGCCGTACTCAGGTACCGCATCACGGAGTCATATCCATTTCGTCTACGGGGCTTTCACCCTCTCTGGCCGGCCTTCCCAGAACCGTTCCACTATAGATATGATTTTTCACCTCCGCGGCTTGCGCCCATGCGGCCCTACAACCCCAGCTAAAGCTGGTTTAGGCTCTTCCGATTTCGCTCGCCGCTACTTTCGGAATCTCGTGCATCTTGCGATGCTGTTGATTTCTCTTCCCGGGGTACGTGAGATGGTTCAGTTCCCCCAGTTTCGCTTCCGCCGCCTATCTATTCAGCGGTCGGATGACAGACTCTCGTCTGCCGGGTTACCCCATTCGGCTATCCAGGCATCTCGGGATGTGTGCTCCTCCACCTGGCTTTTCGCAGCTTACCACGGCCTTCTTCGCCTCGCGACTCCTAGGCATCCACCTATGAACCCGTCTTCGCTTGACCATATTATCGTTCCCGCTCTTACTCCCGTAAGAACGTCTTCTTCTTGCCCTTCCCTCGTCGCTCTCTTCTCAGTGAGCACCCTGTCAAATACCATTGCTTGCGTTCCCTTCCAGGTCGCAGCATCTTTTGGGTTTTCTCGTCGTTTCCAACGTCGAATCCCCATTGTCTTGGAGATAAGGGAATTCGCCTTCCGTTCAGTTCCATCACGGAACTTCACTCTAGGCCGGGCCGCTTGCTGACGCGTGCATCCATGCACGCTATTCATCGTATTCACGATGCGCTGCGCGGCCTTCGAATCCCCAATTTCCTGTCATTCAAAGACCTTTTGGAGATAAGGGGATTCGAACCCCTGACCTACGGCTTGCAAAGCCGCCGCTCTAGCCAGCTGAGCTATATCCCCGCTCAGACGGTTATCTATATCGCAAGTCTCCCTGCGTTATATTCAAATAAAAGGGAAAAGAAGTAGACTACAAAACTGAGCAATGTACCCGTATCCCAGCCGGATACGAATACTGTACATCCCTTTCGGAATGCTTGAGCTTCTTTCGAAGCTTTTCATGAGGCTCTTATCGATACCTCATTATTTACCTTTCACTGTGAAAGGAGGTGATCCAGCCGCACCTTCCGGTACGGCTACCTTGTTACGACTTCACCCTCCTCACTAGACGTACCTTCGACAGCGTCCCCCCTTGCGGGTTAGACTACCGGCTTCGGGTACCTCCAACTCGGATGGTGTGACGGGCGGTGTGTACAAGGCCCGGGAACGTATTCACCGCGCCGTGCTGATGCGCGATTACTAGCGATTCCACCTTCATGAAGTCGGGTTTCAGACTTCAATCCGAACTACGATCGGCTTTTTGCGCTTTGCTCTTACCTCGCGGTTTTGCTTCGCTTTGTACCGACCATTGTAGCACGTGTGTAGCCCTGGACATAAGGGCCATGATGACTTGACGTCATCCCCACCTTCCTCCGGTTTGTCACCGGCAGTTCCGCCAGAGTCCTCAGCTTTACCTGCTAGTAACTGGCAGTAGGGGTTGCGCTCGTTGCGGGACTTAACCCAACACCTCACGGCACGAGCTGACGACAGCCATGCAGCACCTGTACGGCGGCGTCTTGCGACGCGGCGATATCTCTACCGCCTTCCCCCGTATGTCAAACCCAGGTAAGGTTCCTCGCGTACCATCGAATTAAACCACATGCTCCACCGCTTGTGCGGGCCCCCGTCAATTCCTTTGAGTTTCACCCTTGCGGGCATACTCCCCAGGCGGTACACTTATCACGTTAGCTTCGGCACTGAGTCACTCGACCCAACGCCTAGTGTACATCGTTTATGGTGCGGACTACCAGGGTATCTAATCCTGTTTGCTCCCCGCACTTTCGCGCCTCAGCGTCAGTCATTGGCCAGAAGTTCGCCTTCGCCACCGGTGTTCTTCCAGATATCTACAGATTTCACCCCTACACCTGGAATTCCAACTTCCCTTCCATGACTCTAGTCCCGCAGTTCCCAGCGCAGGCCCGGAGTTGAGCTCCAGGTTTTCACGCCGGGCTTACAGGACCGCCTACGCGCCCTTTACGCCCAATAATTCCGAACAACGCTCGCCCCTTACGTGTTACCGCGGCTGCTGGCACGTAATTAGCCGGGGCTTATTCGCCGACTAACGTCATCACACGGGCATTCCCTCCCATGCTTATTCTTCATCGACAAAAGGATTTTACAACCTTTCGGCCTTCATCATCCACGCGGCGTCGCTCCGTCAGACTTTCGTCCATTGCGGAATATTCTTAGCTGCTGCCTCCCGTAGGAGTCTGGGCCGTATCTCAGTCCCAGTGTGGCCGTTCACCCTCTCAGGCCGGCTACCCATCATCGCCTTGGTGGGCCGTTACCTCACCAACGAGCTAATGGGACGCGGGCCCATCCTCAGGCGGAGCCAAAGCTCCTTTCTTTACCAGGCCACAGCCCGGTAACCACATTCGGTATTACCCACTATTTCTAGTGGCTATCCCCATCCTAAGGGTAGGTCACCCACGTGTTACTCACCAGTCCGCCGCTCTAGGCTGTATTGCTACAGCTTACCGCTCGACTTGCATGCTTAAGACGCGCCGCCAGCGTTCGTTCTGAGCCAGGATCAAACTCTCCATGATATATTTCTTACGGGCCGAAGCCCGAAAGATTACCATTAGAGTCCTGCTCTATCTTGTACGCTCTCTCCTGCACCTTCCAGTACAGAAGTGGCTGCATAGATTTCTCTATGTCTACTTCCCTTCCCTACATTTACCAAAGATCATCGCGCCCTCAATAACACTTCGTTACTGCTCAGGCTTTTCTATTTGCTAGCAACTTTCGTGCCAGCTTCCCGTCGCTTTCGCAGCGACAGGCGAGAACTTATCACATCCCGCTTTTGCTTGTCAAGCACCTTGCTGCTATTTTTTTATTTTTTACCGTTGATTACTGAATATTCCAACAAACACAGAATGTGTTCAGCAATCCATTTCCAGCTAATGGCAAAAACAAAACAACCAACACCTTATCCAAAGATGTTGAACACAATAGGGTAATAATGCATTGCAGCTGAAAATCACCAACAGAATTATCGGCAACGCAACAGATCAGATGCATGCACTACACTAACGCGCAGCGCGTGGAAAGGATAATAACACCACTTTTACATTATTGCAAGCCCTTTTTTAATATTTTTCATATTTTTTACAAAAAGCGCATACCTTCTTAATTTGTTTTTCTAATCGATCCTATAATTGTTTGAACATTAATCAAGATTTTTTTAAGTAAAAAACAAAATCAATACAAATAAGGCTACCCAATTTTCGGATAGGAATAAAATCTGCTTAATTCTAAGATTTTGAGTAAGACTTATGGTATCTCCTAATAGTATTAATTGTTAGCAGGGATAAAATCAATTCTATATACCTGATGAAAGGTTTCTTTAAGTAACCATCTACCTGATTGATCAAGCTCAAAGGGTAATACTGTATGTGCCGGATCCCTTAGTTGAATAATTGCTCGTTTTGAATCCAAAATCGTAACATGGAAGGATGGATGCGAATTACAGAGTTCTTGTAATGCAAGAAATGCCTGTCGATTTTTTTCTTCTAAAAGAAAAGGGGCTACGTCATCTATTACAGTAACATTATTCATAGTTATCGCTTTACATAAATCGTTATAGGACTTCCGTAACAATTGTTCTTCAGTACTACTACAAGATATAAAAATCGACAAAAATAGCCAAAATAAATTTATAACAATATTATTTTTTTTATTCATATATTAACCATACAATAAATAGGTTGATGGTGCTCATCAACCTATCTCAATAAAGCAAAATTATTTATTGTACTTTACAATCGTGCCTTTAATATGAGCCGTTGCAGGTGCATAAATCCCATAGGTAATACCATTTAAAAGCAAATCGATAAAATTTGCCTCATATTCTATAGAAATATTAACCGCTGCATCACCAGTATATTTTTGAATTTCTCGCTGGATTGCATCATAAATTATTGTATTCATTTTATCTGCAGTGACATTAAAAAGATTGGAACCTCCAGACGCACCTAAAAATTCATGCACCTTTACAGAAATATCAAAGGTTCCTACCGTATTATAACTTGGTATCTCCCGAGTTACCTGTGCACCCTCGAATTTAAAAGTAGTACATGATACAGCAAATAAAACAAGGGATAACAAAACAATTATGCGTATTCCTTTTTTCATTTAACTCTTCCTCCTCACAGTATGTTTAAAACCAAAAGTTTATTAGTAATATAACCTTTCGACTTATATTTTTCAAGATTGTTTACAATTTTATATTTATGCAGTTGTAGACACCTTTCTCAACTGCTCGAGTTTTAAAAAGTGCCCACCATATAATACTTTTTACAACCTTTAAGGTCGCTTATATCTCATCGTTTCCAGGGTAGTTTCACCCCGCTGGACTTCGAACCAGAGATCCTTCTTAGTCTTGTCGTTCAAAAGACGGAAGAAGTCTGGCAGAGTCTTTGCACTCTCACCGTTTACGCCTACTATAATGTCTCCCCGTTGAAGACCCATAACGGCGGCAGGACTCTTGGTAATCACCTCTACAACATAGAGGCCTTTAACCTTGGCATCAAGCTTTAAGGCTTGGCGGATTTCATCATTGATGGGCGTAACGATCATACCGGGCCACAATTTACTGTTGTCCGCCACCACATCGTCCTTCCGTTCATCAATCTTAACCCGAATAGTTTTTTCACTACCGTTGCGGATAACCACAAAGGTAGCCTGTTCACCGGCCTTGAGGTCACCGACCGCAAGTACAAGCTGATCCCGATTTCTGACTTCTTTGTCGTTCAGCTTGATGATATAGTCACCAGGCTGAATACCACCCTTCTCTGCAGGGGACCCAATAAAAATCTGCGAGGCCAGAGCACCCTTCCGGTTTTGAATACCCAGCTCAGCGGCAATGTCTTTATCCGCATCGATGAGGGACACACCAAGCCAGCCATACTTGACCTGTCCCTTGGTAATAAAATCGTCGATGGCCCGTTTAACATTATTGACCGGGATGGAAAAACCGAGCCCTACAGAACCACCGGAAGGAGAGGCGATCCAGGTATTAATGCCGATAACCTCACCCCGAATGTTTACCAATGCGCCACCCGAGTTACCCTGGTTAATGGCCGCATCGGTCTGAATAAAGTCGTTAATATTTCCTGCGGGTCCTCCAGTCCGGCCAACTGCACTGACAATGCCCATGGTCACCGAGGAACTTAACCCCAGAGGGCTGCCTACTGCGATAGCCCAGTCGCCAACCTTTACCTGATCAGAATCGCCAAGAACTGCTACAGGAAAGTTTTCCTTGGACTCAAATGAAATAAGGGCTAGATCTTTTCGTTCATCCTTGCCGACGAGCTTAGCCTTAAATTCCCGACCGTCATTCATGGTTATACTGATCTCAGATGCAGAACCTGCTACATGGTTGTTCGTTAAAACATAGTAGGTTGTTCCGTTCTTTCGAACAATAATCCCGGACCCCACTCCCTTGGATCGATACTCCCGTTCCTGATTTTTTTGATCATTATCCTGAGGGGTACCAAAGAAAAACTCCCAGGGAATACCGTTAAATTGGGGAACCTGCTGTTTTTGAATTTCTACAGTATTAACCTGAACAACTACCGGTAATACCGCATCAGCCACTGAGCGGAAGGCTTTTTGTAGGCTTTCTGCAACCACCAGAGCATCGGAGCTGACCGGGGTTTGCACAGACTGAGCATGAGCCACCTGTTTATCCGCCGGTTTTGCTATGGAAAAGGAAAAGAACGCAAGGGAAAAGCCAAACAACGTGCCGAGTAGTACTAAATTAAAAATAAAAAATTTCTTGGATGAGAGTTTTTCGTACAGAGACATTGTAACCTCCATTCTCTATATATAAATATAATAATTTTTTATGCGGATTGGTTACACTGTTTTATAAAGTGAGTACTTCGGTATGATCTTCAAAAATTGCTACCGTATGCTCCCAATGGCAGGATATTTTTCGGTCCGCTGTTACAACGGTCCAGCCATCGTCAAGGACATCCACCTCAGCGGTTCCCAGATTAATCATCGGTTCGATGGCAATGACAAGCCCCTCTATCATCCGTGGATTGGGTCCCCGAGGATTGTTTGGGACCTGAGGGTCTTCATGGGGCGAAAAACCGACCCCATGGCCGCAATATTGATGAACCACGCCATAACCGTAGCCGGTGGCGTGGTTATACACAGCCCGGGCAATTTGCAGTATCCGGTTGCCAAATCTTGCCTGCTCAATGGCCTTATCCAAACATTCTTTTGTAACCCGATTGAGCTGTTTGGCTTCATCGCTTACCTCGCCAACCTCTATGGTCATAGCCATGTCGCTGAAATATCCCCCAAGATTAATACCGCAATCAAGGGATACTAAATCGCCTGGAACAATTTTTCGTTTGGAAGGAATACCATGAATAACTTCTTCATTTATGGATACACAGAGGGCCGCAGGAAAGGGATTATCATCATCACCATACTGTAAAAAAGCAGGTTTGCCACCGGCCTTTTTTATCCAATGCTGGACCCATTGGTCAAGGTCTCTTGTCTCAACTCCCGGGACTACAAGAGGAGTTAGTTCTTTAAACATAGAGCTGAGCATTTTGCAAGATTCACGAATACCTGCGATCTGTTCTTTGTTTTTCAGTCGTATCATGTACAATTCCCTATTTTGCGGCCAATCCGAGCCGGCGTTTTAACAGGACTACATTAGGAAGCTCTGGATCACGCTCAAGAGCTCCTTGCAGGGCAGTCCTGGCTTCAGCCAGTAAATCGAGGCGTACCAAAGCTTCTGCCATGATCCTCAACCATCGAGCTTCATCTTTACGAGAATACCCTAAATCGATGAGTTCTTCCATACATTCTACGAGGAGCTCATCATCAACAGCATGGTTTAGCTTGGTACGAACCAGGTTTTTTAAAAAGATATCTACCTCATCCATAAAATGACGAAAATAGGGCTTTCGCCGCTCTTCACGGATGATATCAATTAGTAACATGAAAGCTTCATAATAAAGGCCTCGTTTATCCAGTTCTTCTGCAAGAATAAAAGAACAGTCCATCCAATCTTCCCGATCAAGATACGCATCAAGGGGAAAATCGAGACCACCAAGCCCATGCCAGACCTCAAGAGCTTCCTCTTCTTCCAGGTGCAAAAGATCAAAAAAGATAAGTTTTGCCTGACTTTCGGGATCATCCTTCCGTTCTTTTAAAAAAGCACGATAATCGAAGTCATAGTGTTTGGTAAATCGGGTATATGCCCGGTCATACTCTGCCCGCCGTTCCTGGTTCAAAAGGGTCTCATAGGCAGTAAGCAATTTTTGCATTTCATGCTTGCCTGCTTCCCCTGCAATATCAGGATGGACTTTTTTTGCCCGCTCACGAAAGGCCCGTTTTATTTGTTCATCTGAAGCGGATTGCTCTAACCCGAGAATTTGATAGTAATTTTCCACTTATGCGCCAATTCGTTTACCTAGAGCCTCTGCCTGTTCACTATTGATAATAATGTCAGACCAGTTCACAAACATGCCTTCCTTTTCCATGACCCGCATAAGGTTAGTCATAGCTTTAGTCGTCCAAGGAGTGGTTTTTACTAAAAATGCTGCACTTTTTTTCCCCACAAGAGAACTGGCATTAGACAAGACTTTTGGCAGAGCCTCAGGGAGCCGGCCGCCAAAAAGCGAAACCGTTTCAGCGGCAATTACAATATATTCATAACCGGGGAGCCGAACACCATCATCGGTCCAGGCATCAAGTAAATCGATTCGGTGTCCCATAGATTCCATACCTCTGGCAAGAGCTTTAATTGCTTCAGATACAGGGGACTTTTGCTTCTGCGCGTACACAATGGCAATTCTCATGAAGTAAAACTCCTAGGCTTGTTTAAAAAGTTGATCAATATTAGGTTCCTTTACCACAAATACAGAGCACTTTGCATTAACCATAATTTCTCGATGGGAATGGGATATTATATCCCGGGCACTCCGGTCCTTTTCCCATCCACCTAGTACAATAAGGTCAATCTTCCGATCATCAGCAGCGGCAAGGATCTCAGTATATACCGCCCCACGCCGTAGTTCAGTTTCTACTTTTACACCTTTAGTCTTAGCCAATTCAGTGATGAAGGAAAGATATCTGTTCCCATTTGCTTCAAGGCTCTGTTCATATTCTTGACTCTCTTCTTGAATAAAAATTTTACTCAGTGTTAATTGTCGTATCGTTGCTGTGTCGACCACATACACAGCACTAAGTCTGCAATGATACAGCTTGGACATGATTATTGCATATTTAGCCGCATGGATTGATGCATCAGAACCTGAGACAGCAACAAGAATATTTGAAAAGAGAGGTCCCATCATTCTTTACCAGCCTTCCTTTTTAATAGCTTACTGGAAAAAAAAGCTTCCCGCTCCCGTTCTTCCAAAGATGACTCAATATACGATTTAGTTTCCCGGGCGGTTGGAATAACCTGTTTTTCTAGAGCATTAACCCGTCGTTGTGTCTTTCGCACCTCCCGGGCTAATCGCCACGCAATAGTCCGCACCGCGGCTAATTCTGTAAGGATCTTGAGGAGCTCATAGAATTCTACCACGGTTTCATCACATTCGGCAAATGAATTCGCTGGTGAATAGGTAAGTTCAAGGTCAGAAAGTTTTACATCCAGACTTGGCAGATTCATCCCGGCAATCATAACCCGTTTTTCCTGCAGTTCAACCCGTTGTCGGCTATGCCGACTGAGCCTATCAGCCTTTTCCCTCCCCATAACTAAAAGCATTTTTTTAAGGGCAGGATAAGCTGTAGCTATTTTTTTATCCAGATCCCGTTCAAGAATTTTAATGGACTCTACAGTCTGCATCAATTCCATGACAAGAATTTCCCGTTTTTGTTCAAGGAGATCATAGCCTTCTAGGGCAATTGCAAGTCGTTCCTTTACTTTGATGAGATTGCTCTTAGTTGGTGCAATCTGTTCCCGTGCCATGGATTATCTCCCCCGGTTTCCTGCGTTGCGAAGTCGCCCTTTTTCTGGATCTTCTTCGTCAAGATCTTCCTGATTCTGTGGTGATTGAGCAATAATGGGATCTAGATATTTATGAAGTAATTCCTCTTTAATTCTCAGTAACTCTTCCCGCGGCAGAAGGCTAAGAAGCTTCCATCCTAGATCAAGGGTCGTTTCTATACTGCGATCTTCATACTCTCCCTGGGAGAGAAA
Organism: Gracilinema caldarium DSM 7334; assembly: GCF_000219725.1. Lineage (GTDB taxonomy): Bacteria > Spirochaetota > Spirochaetia > Treponematales > Breznakiellaceae > Gracilinema > Gracilinema caldarium. Next base: position 1,998,951 of record NC_015732.1, read on the forward strand.
ATCCTGCTCAAAATGTTCACCAAAGACAAGATAGTGTTTGTCCAATGCGGACAATTCCTCTTCCCCAATAATGGAGGCCAAATTACGGACTGACTTAACCCGTGAATAGGCTGCAAAGAGCTGGCTAGAAACATCCTTGTGATCTTCCCGGGTCATACCAGGACCGATACCATCTTTCATGAGCCGTGAAAGACTTGGAAGCCCCGCAACCGGGGGATATACTCCCCGTTGAGTCAGTTCCCTATCGAGTACAATCTGTCCTTCGGTAATATAGCCAGAGAGGTCGGGGATGGGATGGCTTATATCATCGTTTGGCATTGTTAAAATAGGAATTTGGGTAATTGAACCGGAGGATCCCTGAATTTTACCCGCCCGTTCATAGAGAGAAGCCAGATCAGAATAGAGATATCCTGGATACCCTTTACGGCTTGGAACCTCTCCACGGATGGAAGAAACTTCCCGCAGGGCTTCGCAATAGTTGGTCATGTCGGTCATAACAACCAGGACATGCATGTTCTGTTCATAAGCAAGATATTCCGCTGCAGTAAGGGCACAGCGGGGTGTAATGAGCCGCTCGATCGACGGGGCATCCGCCAAAGACAGAAAGACCACCACATTAGCCAGTACACCTGTCCGCTCAAAATCATCCAGAAAAAAACGGGCCACATCATACTTTACGCCCATGGCGGCGAAGACCACCACAAAGGATTCGTCGGCACTGCGTATTTTAGACTGTCGAACAATCTGGGCTGCCAGGCGATTATGAGGAAGACCGTTTCCAGAAAAAATAGGAAGCTTTTGCCCCCGGATAAGGGTATTCATCCCATCTATCGCAGATATACCCGTCTGGATAAAGTCCCTGGGATAGACCCGCGCATAGGGATTGATGGGGAGCCCATTGATATCCCGCATATCAGAAGAAAATATTTCGCCAAACCCATCGATAGTCCGGCCAAGACCATCAAACACCCGGCCTAACAATCCCGTACCGACCCGGAGTTCCATGGGCCGGTCGAGAAATTCCACCCGGGAATCATCCGCGGAAAGCCCAGTACTTGAACCAAACACCTGAATGGCGGCCCAATCCTCACTAAGGTCAACAACCCTCCCAAGCCGTCGATTCTGGTCTCGACCATATACCGCAACAACCTCACCAAACCCAACGCCTTTGCTACGTTTTGTAATAACCACAGGGCCTTCGATTCGTTCCAGGTGTTTATATTCAATCCCCCTCATAGGACAGCCTCCTTGGTCTTGTATTTCTGTTCTAGAGCTTCAAGGCTGTCTCGCATCTCTCGTTCAAAGGTAATAAAGGCTTCTTTATCATCATTTTTAATTTCGCTCTTAAGCCGTGCAAGCTTTTCCCGTATTGGCAGAGCTGTAATCGTCATAAGGGGTGCCCCTAACTTGATAATCCCCATAGCCCGTTCATGGAACTCGACTATAAGAGCGAGTATATGGATCTGTTTGTCCGGAACACAATACATATCTATTTCATCGAAGGAGTTCTGCTGAAGGAACCCATTTTTAATAATGTCTGCAGTAATAAGGATGAGTTTCTGGTCATCCGGCAGTGCATCAGGACCAATAAGACGCACAATTTCTGAAAGGCGCTGTTCCTTTTTCAGCAATTCCAGAGCAGAACGGCGTAATTTGGACCAGAGCGGATTTACCCGCTCCCACCAGGGTTGTACTTCTTCAGCGTATTCAGAATAACTATCGATCCAGCTGATCGCTGGATAATGGCGGGCATTTGCCAGTTCCCGATCCAGGGCCCAGAAACATCGAATAAAGCGTTTTGTATGTTGGGTTACAGGCTCTGAAAAATCACCTCCCGGCGGGGAAACCGCACCAATAATGGAGACTGAACCTTCCCGGTTACTAAAGGTGTTAACCCGCCCTGCCCGTTCATAAAATTCGGCCAGCCGCGTGGGGAGATATGCTGGAAATCCTTCCTCTGCAGGCATTTCTTCCATACGACCTGAAAGCTCACGAAGGGCCTCAGCCCAGCGGCTCGTGGAATCGGCCATAATAGCGACATGGTAACCCATATCACGGTAAAACTCTGCCAGGGTAACACCGGTATATATTGATACTTCTCGGGCTGCTACAGGCATGTTAGAAGTATTCGCAATTAGAATGGTCCGTTCCATGAGAGAACGGCCAGAGCGAGGATCGATAAGATGAGGGAATTCGGTCAGTACATCGGTCATTTCATTACCCCGTTCACCACAGCCAATGTACACGATAACATCTGCATCGCACCATTTTGCAATGGCATGTTGGGTCATGGTCTTACCCGTACCGAAACCACCGGGAATTGCAGCGGTACCACCCTTTGAAAGGGGGAACAACACATCGATGACCCTAAGTCCCGTTAATAGGGGTGTATCGGGAGCAAGTTTTTTTGCTACTGGCCGAGGTAAACGAACGGGCCACCATTGGGCAATTGGAATATCCTTTCCCGTTGCGGTCTTTGCAATGCTTTGCATGCAGGTATATTCACCTAAACTGGCCAGTTCCACCAAAGGACTCCCTGCGGCTTCCGGGGGAACCATAATCTTGCAGGTAATACTTTCAGTTTCCCTGATAGTACCTAGCACCATCCCAGTAGAAGCAATTACTTCCTGTTTTTTTGTGAGCTTTTCGGAAAGCTCTGGTTCGGGGACAAATTCCCATTTCTTTGTAAGATCCAGGGCTTCACCCCTGGATCCTGGTTTTAAGAAAGGACCGTCCTGTTGATACAGTGTATCGAGGGGGCGCTGTATTCCATCATAAATCGTTCCAATAAGACCAGGACCCAGCAATACAGAAAGGGGACGCCCTGTAGAACGGGCTACTGAACCAACCTTAAGGCCTGTATCATCCTCATAAACCTGAATTACCGCATCATCACCTTCGATCCGAATTATTTCGCCGATTATTTTATTCTCTCCAACCTCAACCACATCAAAAAGGCCAGCCCCGCCTAGCCCTTTTACCCGAACAATAGGGCCGGAAACTCGGTGTATGCGTCCTTCAATCATTGATCACTCCCTTTCCCAGCAATGCAACAGCAAGTTCTGAACGTTTATCCAACAAGAGCTGATCGATTACTGCTTTAAATGAAACCACCACACGAAGATTCACAGTTTCACAAATAATTTCTGGATAGAGAATCTTGTCAGACCAAGTGCATTCGGAAGCATAGTTTATTGTAGTATGAGGTAATACTGCAAGAAGCAACTGATCTGCTTCTTCTTTCAGCAATCCATGAACGGAAACTGAAACACTCTTGTCTTCTTCAGGAAAACCACCCATTCCTGAAACAATAGTATATTTACTCGCCAATTCTTGCCGTACTAAAGAGAGTATACGATCTCTTGACAGGGAAGCACAAAATTCTGAGGCAGCCTGTCGTAATAAACGTTCCGACCGTTCGGAACGAAGGCGATGCTTATCGAGGGGAAGCCGGGCCATTATTTCCCCTTCTGTTTTTTTTGTCCGATCATGATAGACCTGTTCAAGAACTGCGAGATCAGTTTTTAATTTTTCATTCCATCGTTCTTTTATAGAAAGGATTGTCTGCTCAGCAGTCTTTAAAATACGATCTGCCTTTTTTCGAGCATCCTCTAATATTTCTCTATCCAGTGCTTCCGTCGACCGTAATTCTTCCATACAACGTTCCCAAACTAAATGTGAATACCGATGGCTTCTCGAATGGCATCTATCAAAGTTTTTCTACCTTCTATATGGCCTATAATTCCCGGAATTTCGACCACTAAAGGATATCTGCCCGATAACTGCCAATCTATAAGATCACTTCCTAACCATACAACCACTTCTTCGGTAAGAATGAGTACTTTATAGCTCGCTTCCTGTGGCAGTAGAACAGACCCATCTGCCACTTCTCCACGGGTACAGCGGCGAAAGGCGGTAAGAGCTTCAGAAGGGGACATAACTGCAGCCCCATCGATACCAATAAAGCGAAACGCAGTGAGCAGCTCCGCATCCCCAATAAAAAAGTATTCCACAGTCCGTAAGCTATATCAGAAGAATAAACAGGGCGACCAGGAATCCCCAGAGACAAATACCCTCAGCCAAACCAGCATAGGGCAAAGCTTTACCGGAAAGCTCAGGATTTTCGCTCATAGCGCCCATAGCGGCCGCTCCGATTTGACCTACCGCAATACCACCAGCAATACAAGCGATACCCACCGCAAGAGCTGCGGCAATATACTTCCATTGAGTTGTATTTGCGGTAGCTGCAGCGGTTTTTGTGGGTTCCTGCTGCGCTTCCTGGGCAAACATCAAGCTACCCATGGCAGTAGACAGCAACAACATTGAAATTAAAATAAAACGTTTCATTGTTCAACCTCCCTCTGGAACCGGAATGGCTTATAACGGATACCGGTTTCAGTAAAAAATTTGCTGAAAAATTCGTAATATTGTAATCGAACGACCTGGATAGCCACGATCATTCCCTCAAGCACAATAATAATGAGGTTTCCAAACACAGCCACGAGGATCCCCATTACAGGCCCTACGATAGCTTGTTTTGCAACCATTGAAGAAAGGGTAAATACAATAAAAGAAAGAACCGCATGAGACAAAGCAAAAGCCCCTACCCGTAAAAAACTGACTGTATTGGAAACGTAGGTAGATATGGTTTCTAAAATTTCAACAAAACCTTCCATAAAAAATACCATAAACCCATGTTCCATAACAGGTTTTTTACGGGTTAACAATCGATACAGAACCGGTCCCCAAAAAATGAACACCGGTGGCACCGCCAGAGCTACTACATCAAAGCAGTGTAAAGACTGTCCGAGAATGACCCTCACGGCCATAAAAATGGCATACCAAAAGAAGAGTGCTCCTGCTAGCCCTGTCTTTGCAAAAAAAGCCTTTTCATAATTCTTTAAAGTAATCTGGTTAATTATATTGATGACAAGGCCAATCGAGTTGATAAGCACCCCAACTCCAATGGTGAAACCAAAAAAGATAAAAAGTTTTTCCATACTGCCCTTTTCTGGCATAAGGGTTAAAATTCTGTCTACAGGATGCCCAGTTAATACACTGGTTATAATTCTTGTTGGACGGATAAGCAATTCCTCGTTAGCAAACACTTCTCCATCTAAAAAACCCATTAACATGGATGAAATGCCTACTGCGATGAGTGGCGTAGAGTAAATTCTGAACCTTTTAAGAGCTTGTATACCCTTCCGGCTTGTCGCAAGCCCAAGCATAAACAGTACAAATCCTTGCCCTACATCCCCAAACATAATACCAAATAAAAGGGTAAAAATGAATGCGACAAAAGGGGTAGGATCAATTGTCCCATACAGAGGAGCCCCATAAGAGAAAACAACACCTTGGAATCCTTGGACAAAATTTCCATGATCCAGTGATACGGGGACTTTTTCTTCTCCATCGAGGACCTTTTTTCGTTCCTCTGGACTAAAGCTTCGTACCGATAATCTCCCATCGGTGAGCGCAGTCAGATCCCGAACCATGGAATTAAGTTCTGATGCTGGCACCCATCCGGCAAGTAAATAAGCATTTTTTGAAGCCCGTAGAGAACTTTTCAGGGTTTCAACAAGAGAAGCCAGCGTAAAATTGTTATAAAGTCGCTGCAAAACAGGTAATAATTCATCGGAAACAGCATTTTTTTCTGCAAGAATCGATGCAAGTTCTTGTTTATTATTTTGTAAAGAAGTTTCCAGCCCTTCAAGAAGATCTTCTGGGACACCAGAAAATCCTTCTGGAATTGATAGGGGCCTGAAAGAGACCTTTTTAAGTTCCGTATCCAAGGCAAAGCGACCTTTTCGTGAAGAAGCAACAACCACCTTATTACCATCATTTAGTGGAATTATGACAGCCCTATCACCTAAGACTTTGCTGATTGCTTCTTGACCCTGTGGATCTAGATGTCCAATTCGGAGGGTAAGATAAGAAAGCTGATCTAAATTGGAAAATGGAGCTTTTAGGTTCGCAAAAGCCCTCGCTTCATGAAGGGTTTCTTCCAGAGTATTAACCTGTTGAGTCTTTTCAGATTCTCTAATTCTAAGACTATCTATGCGTGCACTCAATGATTCTAGAATCTGTTCATCACGATCACTGGGCAACTGGGCAAGTTCTCCAGAAAAAGCTGCTTGTATCTGTTTAAATAGTTCCAGATACCCAGCTAAATCCTCAAGCTTTTCAAGCTGCTTTTTGATTTTTTCAGATTGATCTAGCGTATCAGCATTATCCTGATACTTTACATTTTGATTTGTATCATCCAAGGAAAGATGCAGAATTTCTTTCCTGCCCAGATACTCTATAACCACATCTACATCCCGGGATAATACATAAATCTCAACATATTTCATGGGCCGGGGACGAATCACGGCAGAACCTCCAACATGGTAAGCACCTCTCGTCCAGATAATCCGAGAGAGATACCTTCAGCAAGGCTTATGAGCAGATCTTCTTCGAATTGCTTCAGCTTAATAAAACATGCGGTTGTATTTAATGAAAAGGGGCTTCTGCGAAAAAAGATACGGGCTTTTTTATAAAGATATAAAGCAGCCTTCCGTTGCACATAAGGAATATCAAGATGCCAGAAAGTTCCCGGCTCTTCAGGATTTAATAAAGCTGCATATTCAAAAGAAGACCAGGAAGCATATTGATCAACAGGCTTATCAATAGAGGATAAAGCTGTTTTTACCATAGAACGTTTACCATCATAAATAGTAAGTAGAAAGTCTTTAATGTCCGCTGTATCAAATTGATAATAATGTTTTAACCGTAGTGCCCACAGCACATTTTTAAGTTGAATTTCTTCAGCAATAATCTCTTTAATATAGTGTAAACTTGGGTCAGCAGTATGTCGTAAGGCTTCCCACAACTTTGAATAATATCGTTTATCCAATTCAGCATGTAATCGAATATTTTCAGACTGATTAGTCGGTACTTGAGCAAGTATCCATTCAAAATCGGTTCCTGACAACATAGCTTGTAATTCTGGGTAGGCATTAAAACGTACCGTAGTAAACCGGCCTAGATCAGTATGAGAAGGGGGGGAAGATTCTTTATCTAGAAGCGCTGAGATAAGCAATTTTAGGTCTGCATATTCATAGCTACGGATTAACAATGTAATGAATTCAGGTATATGTTGCTGAGTATTTACTAACGAGTTGATCTGATGGATTGTTCTTGCGATTATTTTTTGTTCAATACGTACCAATAATTCCCGTTCCGGGAGTTCTTCATACGTATCTGGGAAAAGCAACCGGTCCAGATCTGATAAGCGATTGATATCCTGCAAGCGCCGTACACGGGGGCCGACAAAAGATGAACCTATGATACCACAGGCTTTTGCATAAATATAGGCCCTTTCGGCGGTTGTTTTCATTCCAATCTTCCCCCGAACAGTAGTTGTTGTATCAATTCATTAAAAGCCTGATACTGTACGGGTTGGTCTTCTAATTCCTTTTGATAGGTCTGTAAAAGGTCTCGATACTTCTTTTTTACATGAGCTACCGCATCCACATAGCTCTTTTCATATTCTAAAGACTTTGATTTATAATTTTTATCGTACTCTTCTCTACTTACCTTTTCCTGTTCTGCAATTCTTCGATCTGCTTCTTTTTGAGCTTCCAGAACTAGCGTTGATGCTTCATTTTCTATATCTAAAAGATGCTGTAGAACATCCTGTTCAATCATAACAACCTTCTTTAACTTAAGGCAATTAAAACATCCTCATACTTTTTAATAACCCCATGGGCACTCTGGGATGAATTTTGGGCAACCAAATCAGTGTAAAATTGAGGATTATCCAACAATTCAGCGAGGCGTTTCAGTAATCTGAGGTGCTTTTCAGAATCCTTTTGAGGTGCCAGCATTAAAAATAGCAGATATACTGGTTCACCATCGAGGGCTTCATAGTCGACGCCCTTTTTTGAAATACCCAGAACACCGTACACTCGATCAACTGCATTGGTCTTTCCATGGGGTATGGCAATTCCCTTTTTTATCCCTGTAGACATCTTAGATTCACGGTCATGGATTGCGGCGAGGATTTCATCACGGGCAGAAGAATTGGTCACCTGACAAAAGAGATCTACTAGTTCTTCAAATGCTTCATCTTTATCTTCTGCTTCAAGTCCTACTTTAATTAATTCTGGGGGAAATGTTTCATGTAGAAGCACCGCCGCCTCCTTGTTTTACTGACCGCTCGAAGAATTCGTAGATGCAGGCTCGGTTCCAGCTGGAACTGTTGTTTGAGTCTGATCATTCCACCATTCAGAATTTGCTGTGGTTTCAAGCTGTTGTGCAGCCGCCTTCACACCCTTATCACTGGGAGTTCGGTTGATAAGAGCCAGAGAAAAACTGAGGATCAGAAACAAGGCCCCAAGGATAGAAGTGGTCTTGGTTAAAACATTCCCTGAACGGGAACCAAAGGCAGAATTGCTGCCACCGGCAAAAACACCACCAAGAGAATCCCCCTCTTCATTTTGAACTAGTACAATAAGTATTAATAAGATTGCAACAATTACAAATAAAACAAGTAATAATACATTAATTAAACCCATCGATATCACTCCATAATAAAGCTAACGGCCATTCTATCGAATGGCCGTTGTTTATTCAAGGGTTTTTATGCAAACTTTGCAATAGGTACGAAGGTTTCAGCCTTAAGGGCGGCACCTCCAACCAGAGCCCCATCTATATTTGGCTTTGCCATGAGCTGGGCTGCATTTTCTGGTTTTACCGAACCACCATACTGGATACAGATAGACTGAGCAGCGGCTTCACCATAGAGCTTTCCGATAACCTTACGAACGAAAGCATGGATTGCATCTGCATCTTCCGGTGTAGCGGTTTTACCGGTACCAATAGCCCAGACAGGCTCATAGGCAATAGTTACCCGTTTAAGTTCTTCCGTAGTAACACCCTCGAGCCCTTTGACGGTCTGAGTCTCACAAACCGCTTCAGCTTTACCGGCTTCCCGCTCTTCCAGAAGTTCGCCGATACAGAGAATTACTTCAAGGCCATGTTTCAGAGCGAGACGAACCTTTTTGTTGATCAGTGCATCATCTTCTTTATAGAGGTGACGGCGTTCACTATGACCAAGAATAACAGCCTGAACACCCAGATCTTTCAGCTGGAGAACAGATACTTCTCCAGTATGGGCACCCTGTTCTTCGGCGGCCATATTCTGTGCACCTAACATGATATTGGTACCGGCAACAATCTTTCCAACAGTCTCCAGAGCGGTAAAGCTAGGAGCAACCAGGTATTTGTGTTTTCCATCTTTCAATTGGGCAACCAGGGCTTGAGCAAGCTCGGCAGCTTCGGCACGGGTTTTATGCATTTTCCAGTTACCCGCAATAAAATAATTGCGCATCCCTATCTCCTACAGTAAATTAACGGCAAACTTCGATGCCTGGTAGCTTCTTGCCTTCCAGTAATTCAAGAGAAGCTCCACCACCGGTGGATACATGGCTCATCTTGTCGGCTAGACCAAATTTGTTAACCGCTGCGACCGAATCACCACCACCTACCACCGTAGTAGCACCACGGGCAGTTGCTTCAGCGACCATCTTTGCGACTTCGCCAGTTCCCTTGGCAAAATTTTCAAACTCAAAAACGCCAACCGGACCATTCCAGACAATGGTCTTTGCCTTAGCAAGAACTTCTCTGTACTTAGCAAGGGTTTTTGGTCCTACATCGAGACCCATAAGGCCATCGGGGACATCGATGCTGTCTATAGCGACAGGAGTTGCATTGGCATCGAATTTATCTGCACAGACATGATCCACAGGAAGCACAATCTCAGCACCTACTTTTTGAGCAGCGGCAAGGATGCTCTTAGCCGTATCAAGCTGATCGTCTTCCACTAGGGAGGAACCGACCGTATGACCCTGGGCTTTCAGGAAGGTATAGGCCATACCGCCGCCAATAACGAGGGCGGAAGCATTTTTAAGAAGGCTTTCGAGAACCGCAATCTTAGAAGAAACCTTAGCACCGCCAATGATAGCCACCAGGGGTTTTACAGGACTGGTTACAATGGGTTCCAGGTAATTGACTTCCTTTTCCATGAGGAAGCCGCCAACCGAAACAGGCACAAATTTCGCAATAGATGCGGTGGATGCATGATCCCGATGGGCAGTACCGAAGGCATCGTTTACAAACACTTCGCCATAACTTGCAAGTTCCTTTGCCAGCTTATCCCGTTCTGCAGCATCTTCGCTGGTCTCTTCTTTGTGGAAGCGGGTATTTTCCAGCATAATGATGGAACCCTCGGGTTGAGATTCGATGAAGGCCTTTTTACCGAAGCAGCTATCTTCACCGGCGAAAACGACGGGTTTACCCAGTTTCTGGGAAAGATATGCTGCAACAGGAGCCATCCGATGTTTACCAGCAATATATGCGGCCTCATCAAAGGTTTTACCATCCTTTTCAGCCTTTTCCTTTGCTTTTTTCATATCCTTTTTAGGGTCTCCCAGGTGGCTCATGAGAACAAGGCTTTTGGCCCCCTGGTCCAACACATACTTAATGGTGGGAATTGCGGCAACAATTCGGGTATCATCCTGTACTTTGCCATCCTTCATGGGCACATTAAAATCAACCCGCATTACAACCCGTTTACCTTTAAGGTTTACATCACGCACTGTCTTAATCATGGTATCCTCCATAAAATAAAAAAGCCCCGGCCTACATGGACGGGGCCTACCCCAAAACCGTAGGCCGTACGGTTTTGGGGCAACAATTTAGTCCCGGTTTGCATATAAAATCAAACCGGTGTATAGATCTTACATTTTTGCCATGTGGCGGAGCAGACCAACAACGCGGTTTGAGTAGCCCCATTCATTGTCATACCAGGATACAACCTTGAAGAAGCGTTTTTCGCCGGGCAGGTTGTTCTGGAGGGTAGCCAGGCTGTCATAGATAGAAGACCGGGAATCGTGGATGAAGTCGGTGGATACCACTTCTTCATTGCAGTACCCAAGGATGTCCTTGAGGTAGGTCTCGGAGGCCTTCTTCATCAGGCTGTCAATTTCTTCGATAGAGGTATCCCGTGCAGCGGTGAAGGTGAGGTCCACCACGGAAACAGTGGGGGTGGGTACGCGGAAGGACATACCAGTAAGTTTACCCTTGGTTTCGGGAAGCACTTCACCAACGGCTTTAGCAGCACCAGTTGTAGAGGGGATGATATTGATTGCCGCAGCGCGGCCACCCCGCCAGTCCTTCTTGGAAACGCCGTCTACGGTCTTTTGGGTAGCGGTATAGGAGTGGATGGTGGTCATAAGACCCTTTTCTATACCAATCCCTTCCTTCATGATAACATGTACAATCGGAGCAAGACAGTTGGTGGTACAGGAAGCGTTGGACACCACATCGTGCTTGGAAGGATCATACTTCTCATGGTTAACACCCATTACAAAGGTGGGGATCTTCTTGGTTTCATCAGCGCTCTTGGCGGGAGCAGAGATGATAACCTTCTTAGCTCCAGCTTCCAGGTGGCCCCAGGCTTTTTCGTTGCAGAAAAGACCGGTGGATTCGATAACATATTCAACACCGAGCTTGCCCCAGGGCAGGTTCTTCAGCTCTTTTTCAGCCATAATACACTTAATTTCATGGCCATTGACTACAAGGATATCATCTTCAGCCAGGGAAGGATCACTTTTCTTGGAAGAAATGTTAGCCTTCATCTTACCCTGGGTGGAATCATACTTAAGCTGATATGCAAAATACCGAGCATCGGTAGCCACATCGACCACCGCCACTACATCAATCTTGTCCTTTCCGAGCATTCCCTGGTCAACAATCGCCTGGAATACCAGCCGGCCAATACGACCGAAACCATTAATTGCTATCTTCATACATATACCTCCAAATCGGTAATTTTATAATGAAACAGTACGCAAAAACAAAAAAAGTGTCAACCGGCAGAAATAATTTCTACTATATGTAATGGATTGCACAAAATTGAAGCATCATCAGAAATTACAGCTCTTAAGAAAAGCCCTACGGCTCACCACAAGGGACTTGAGCTCATCGAGCATATCCTTATTGACTTCTTCAGCAATTGGGAAAATGAAGCGCTCAGTCTCGTCGGTATAACGGGCGATAAATTCGGCATTGGTAACAAAACCCAGGGATATCATATTGGAAATCCGATCGGCAACTTTAAGAACCTTGGCGTTATGGGATCCCTGATTCTTTATTCTGATAAGAAAAGCCGCCTTGGTTTCATCAATCCTGCGGGATACCTCAAGAACCAGATTATACACCGCAGGGCTGTCATAATCGATAGAAAGCAGCAGGTTCCTATTAAAATCGGGTACATCTTCAATTAAATCATGAACTACCGATGCCTTAAGAAGCACCGAATCAATATAACCATAATCGATAAGGGTTGCCATCGTATCAATCTGATGCCGAAACATATTACCCCCACCTTCCCGGCTTTTACCAATAAGGGTGGTGGCCAGCTGCATGTAAGGTGCAATATGCATTCCCTTTAAACGGAGCATTTCATCGGTGTTCATGATATTGCCTATGCTAAATCTCGAAGATAGGTCTCTAACTTCTTAATCCGCTCCTGTACATCTTCGAGCTTAGCCCGTTCCTGGGCAACCAATTCCGCCGGGGCATTACTCACAAAGTTTGCATTAGTAAGCTTAGCCTCGAGCATCGAGCGGAATTTGATATCCTTCTCCAGATCCTTGGTAAACTTTACCAAAAGCTGCGCCTGATCGACCGCATCGGCAATAGACACAAAGGTTTCAAAGCCTTTGCCAACCAGCCCAACGGTCCCTTTCGGTTTAGTAGTCTGCCCAGCACTTCCGAGGCCTTCAAACTCAATGTGCTCCACATTAGCAAGCAGGGCAACAAGAGCTTGAGCATCAATAAAAGCTTCCCGGTAAGGGAAATTTATTTCGAAGCGAACTAAAAGTTTAATTTTCTTTTCCGGTGGTACAGTACATTCACTGCGAAGGGTCCGTACCTGCCGAATCAGGTCCTGAAGGCTTGCAAATTGTGCTTCTATGTCGTCAGCCCGTCTTGTCTCTGAATACTCTGGATAAGGTGCTGTAATAAGAAGCCCAGAAACATTTGGAAGTTTACTATATATTTCTTCAGTTACAAAAGGCAGGAGCGGATGGAGCAGACGTAGTGATTCAGCAAGCACATCAAGGAGGACCGTGGTAGCCCTATCCTTTTCAGTTTCATCACCCTGTTTCAGAGAAATCTTCGTCGCCTCCACATACCAGTCGCAGAAGTCGTTCCAGAAATATTCATAGGCTGTCTGAGCCGCATCGTTGAACCGATAGGTTGTAAAAGCTGTAGACATCGATTCAACGGCCCGATTAAGCCGTGCATAAATCCAGCGGTCTACGGTATTGAGTTTGGGATTTGGAACTAGATTTCGGCCTTCCAGGTTCATCAAAATATAACGACTGGCATTCCATACCTTGTTTGCAAATTTGGAACCCAGCTTAAAGGATTCCTTATCAATAAGGATATCCTGGCCCTGGGCACAGTTAAAGGCCAGGGTATATTTAAGAGCATCAGCTCCAAATTCATCCACCAGCTCCAGAGGATCCAGGCCGTTACCAAGGCTCTTAGACATTTTACGCCCCTGCTTATCCCGTACAAGGCCATGGATATAGATATCCCGGAAGGGCACCTGACCGGTAAACTCAAGCCCCGCCATAATCATCCGGGCAACCCAGAAGAAGATGATATCATAGGCGGTCACTAGGGTTGTGGTAGGATAATAGTTCCGCAAGTCTGCGGTGTCCTTTGGCCACCCCAGGGTGCTGAAGGGCCAGAGCCAGCTGGAAAACCAGGTATCCAGTACATCCGGATCCTGCTCAAGTTCGGTGGATTTACAGTAGGGACACTCGAGGGGTTCTTCCCGGGCAACCACGGTCTTGCCGCAGTGCCTGCAGTACCATGCAGGAATCCGGTGTCCCCACCAAAGCTGGCGGCTGATACACCAGTCTCGGATATTGTTAAGCCAGTGTTCATAGGTATGTTCCCATTTCTGTGGGAAAAATTGAATTTCACCCCGTTTCCATGCGGCCAGCGCTTTTTCCGCCAGGGGCTTCATCTTTACAAACCATTGCTCCGAAAGATAGGGTTCAATAACCGTATGGCAACGGTAACAGTGGCCAACAGCATGGCTTATTTTTTCTTCCCTTACAAAGAGCCCTGCGGATTTCAGGTCTTCCAAGACAAGGGTTCGGGCTTCTTTCACTGTTTTACCCTGATATTTTGCCGGAACCTGATCATTCAGTTTTCCATCGGGAGTGAGTATATTGATGAGGGGCAGGTTGTGACGTTTAGCCACTTCCCAGTCATTGGGGTCATGGGCGGGGGTAATTTTTACTACCCCGGTACCAAATTCCTTGTCTACGTATGTATCGGCTACCACAGGGATGGTACGTCCCGTGAGGGGGAGCTCCACCATTTTCCCTACCAGGTGCGTATAGCGGCTGTCCTCGGGATGCACCGCCACCGCCGTATCGCCGAGCAGAGTTTCAGGCCGGGTGGTAGCAAGCTCCACATATGCTTTACCCTGAGAGCCCGCCACTGGATACCGGATATGATAGAGGGCCCCTTCCAGGTCTTCGTGTTCTACTTCATCGTCAGACAGGGCGGTTCCGCAGGAGGGGCACCAGTTTACGAGGTAGTTTCCCTTATAGAGGAGGCCCCGTTCATAGAGGGTTACAAAGACTTCCCGAACCGCCCGGGACAGCCCTTCATCCAGGGTAAAGCGTTCCCGGGACCAGTCTACACTGGCTCCAATTTTAGCCAGCTGACGGCTGATTATTTCATGGTGTTCCTTTTTAACCTTCCAGGTTTCTTCTACAAACTTTTCACGGCCCAGATCATGCCGGGTTTTCCCCTCTTTTTTCAGACGTTTTTCTACCACATTTTGGGTAGCAATACCCGCATGGTCCGTACCAGGGACCCAGAGGGTCGGATCCCCCTTCATACGATGGAAACGAACAATGATATCCTGAAGTGAATTATTAAGACCGTGGCCCATATGAAGAACACCGGTTACATTAGGGGGAGGGATGACAACGACAAAGGGCTTTTTCCCTTTTACAGGTTTAGGTTGAAAACTGCCCGATTCTTTCCACTGGGCATATATACGATCTTCGAAGTTTTTTGGATTATAGGCTTTTTCCAGTTCTACGGCTTTCATGGCCGACTCCTTAAGTACAGACTTACGCTTGTGATATAGTAATAAAAGCAAGCAATATATGCAACATCACTGATACAATTAAGGTGAACGACATACACTACTATAACCAGGTATTACAAGGCCCTCTTAAGGTGATACGGTCTTGAGTATTGATTCAACTCGATCTATTATTTCCTTTGGTGTAGATGCTCCGGCGGTTATGCCAACTGTAGGAAACTCATAAATCTGTTCAGGGATTTTGTGTTCATCTTCTATAAGCCAAACGGGAACGCCCTGCTCCTCTGCGATACTCTTTAGCCTCTGGGTGTTCGCAGATTCTTTACCGCCGATGACTAATAATGCATCGACTTCCTTGCAAAGATTATAGAGAGCTTCCTGCCGTTCCCTGGTGGCATTACAAATAGTATGTTCTACGATAAGATCAGGAAATAGCTCTTTAAGAGTATTTACTATCTTTTCAAAGGTTATTTCTGAAAAGGTTGTTTGGGCCATGAGCACTATTTTTACATACTCACCTTGATGTTGTTTAATTCTTTGAGCAACCTGCAGGGCTTCTTCAAGATTCTTTATTACGATAGCATGGGGCGCATATCCGAGAATACCAATGATCTCACTATGTTCCGGTTCGCCCACAATAAGGACCTGGTAACCAGCCTGTGCAAATTGAGCCGCTTTTTTCTGGCTTATATGCACCTTAGGGCAGGTGGCATCTACCAGTTTTGCCCCGGTATTAATAATATTTTGTGCAACCTCAGGGGGTACTCCATGGGCGCGAATAATCACGGTAGTTTGTACAGGGTCAGTAATTTCTTCATGGTTATGAATAATCGATATTCCCTTTTCTTGTAATTGTCCAAGGGTGATGGGGTTATGAATTAAGGGGCCGAGGGTAAGGATTTTCCGTTCAGGATGGGCTTCTAATTCCTGATAGGTCTTTTTAATGGCCCGTTCAACTCCCATACAATATCCACAGACCACTGCTCTTTTTACAACCATACAAACACCTATAATTGAGGACTCCTAATTACTAACTGAGTTATTAGAGGTTCCCTAAAAACAAAATGGGCTCTCTAAAAAGGTGTAAAACTTTTCAGACAGCCCTTATTCATCAATATTTATTAGCCCATCGAAAAATCTTACAATTTTTGAAGGCTCTTATAAACCAAAAGCTCTATTAAGCCTTTTTAAGACCTGCACTTGCTGTTACTGCAGCTTTTATAGTGTCCTTTTTTACCTTCTTTTCCCAGAATAGAACAAAGGCCGAGGCAATAAAGATAGTAGAATATACACCACTGGTCATACCAATAAGCAGGGCTAATGCAAAATCTCTCATTGCACCAGTTGTAAAGAGGAATAAAGAAAGCACTGCGAACATGGTGGTAATAGTAGTAATGAAGGTACGGGAAAGTGTTTCCGTGATGGCCCTGTTCAGGTTATCCTCAAAACTGCTATCCGGATTAAGTTTTAGTGTTTCTCGGATACGATCAAATATAACGATGGTATCATTGATAGAGTAACCCAGGATAGTCAGAATTGCGGCAATGGTGGTTGTATTAAATTCCATACGGAGCCATACAATAAACGCAACCATTATGAGACCATCGTGTAGTATTGCCAGCACTGCACCCGCAGCATAATGGAACTTAAACCGGAAAGAAACATACACAAGAATTAAAAGCATGGTCAGAAACAGCAATAACCCAGCCTGTTCGGTTAAATGTTTGGAAAACCGGGCTCCAACATAGTCGGTGCGGGATATGGCAACCTGGCCTTCACCAAAGGCGTTGGTTAATGCTGAACTGATCTGTTCTGCAGTATGCTTTGCAAATTCTTGTTCGGTGCCCTTATCTTCTACACGGATAAGGAATTTTCTTTCCTTTGGCTGACCAAGATTCTGGACAGAAACATTACCGAGCGAGGCGAGAGCTTTCCTTACCTCTGCAATGTGAATCAGGCCAACGTCAGATGTTATATAATGGATCCCATAGGGAACTGAACCGAGCCGGGGATTACCCTGTGCACTCTGCACCAGTGTATTGGTTGCGACATCACGGGAGGCAACAACCTCTACTGCTAAACCCTCGATACCGCTCATGGCATCAATCATGGAGCCAAGAGTCGGATAGGAAGCATAGGTGTAGGTGTAGGTTCTCTTCTCAACATCAGAGCCGGAAATAATGATCTCCAGCTTATTCTTATCCATGGAAATACCTGCAACTCCCTTGCCAGTATAGGTCAACTTGATTGCAGTAGGAGCAAACTGAATTTCTTGAATCAGACCTGCCTGGAAATCTACACCCAAGTTAAAACCGCCATATACTACATATCCCACAATTCCTGAAATAATCAGGACAAGAGAAAGTATGACAGCGGGTAGAAAAAACCTGGAAAATTTGAGTATTTGTTTCATCTATTTAATCCTCCAGCTGATGGAGACCGACTTCTGATTCAGGATATCGGTACCGAAATCAAAGATAAGCCGCGATACAAAAAGGGCTGTAAATACGGATGAAATAACGCCGATTGCTAGGCTGACCGCAAAGCCCTGTATAGGACCGGTACCCAGCTGAGACAGGAAGAGGGCTGCAATAAAGGTAGTGATGTTAGAGTCCATAATTGCCCAGAAGGCCTTGTCAAAACCTGCATCAATAGCAGCTTTCCTGCTTTTTCCAAGCCGAAGCTCTTCCTTAATACGCTCAAACACAATAACATTCGCATCGACTGCCATACCGATCGTCAAAATAAACCCAGCAATACTTGGGAGCGTCAGGGTCAGATTAAAGGCAGAAAGGATACTGAACATAAGGAAGAGATTCAAAATCTGGGCGATCATGGCATTAATACCAGCACCTTTGTAATACAGGAGCATAAATACCATAACCGCTGCGATACCGCCTAAGAGAGCATTAAGACCCTGCCGTATGGTATCTTCACCAAGGGAAGCTCCAATGGCCTGCTGATTCACTACTTCCAGATCAATCGGTAACGCGGCCGTTCGAAGAATGAGTGCGATATTATTGGCTTCATCAGCACCAAAACCAGTAAGCCGTACTGAATCACGAATAGGTTCTTGGATCCTGGCATAGCTCTTTACCTTATCGTCGAGAACGATTGCAAGGGATTTATTGACATTGGCTGAGGTTAATTTGTAAAAGAGCTCACCACCTTCACTATCGAGCAGAAAGGTAACCTCTGGTCGGCCAGTGATCTGATCACGGTCGACGAGCGCATTTTTAATATGATTCCCATCAAGACCAACTTCTTTCTTAATTACAATATAGTCTACAAAGGTATCGAGGCCATATTTATCTTTGTTATAGAAGCCGCGCACAACCGTATCAGCAGGAATTACAGAAGGGTTGAGCAGGTTCCCTTCACCATCAAAGGTATCACTGGGATGTTCCCGATAATAGGACCTAAATGCTGTGGTTGCTTCATCATCAACAATATGGAACGCAAGGCGGCCTTTACCCATAATGATGGAATTAATCCGTTCAGGATCGGCAGCACCAGGGATTTCTACATAAATCTGGTCATTACCCTGACGTCGAATAACCGGTTCGGTAAGACCGAATTTATCGATACGGCTGTTAAGAACTTCGAGGGCCCGGTTCATTGCATCTTCCTTGTCAGCATCGGTTAAATCCCTGCCAAGGCGTTCTTTTAAGGAGTCCAGATTTGCCTGGATTACCACACTCATACCGCCAGATAGGTCAAGTCCAAGCTGAACAGCACTCTGATGCAGGTCCTTAAGGGCTAGGATTTCTTCCCGGTACTTTGATTCGATTGCATCGAGGGCTTCCTTCTCGCCTGCAAAGGCGGATAATACAGCCCGGGCATCCCATTTTTGTGGCGCAGGACGTTTTGCTAATTTGTAATTTTCCTTTGCAATTTTAATTAAAAAACTAAGCCCATCGGGGACATATCCACCATTTTTCGCTAATTCCTTTAATTCCTTAATATCTGCCTGTGCCTTTCTGTTTGCATAGGACTTAATCTGTTCTCGGGAACCTAATGCGAGGGTTTGATCCTCCTTAGGCACCATAAAATACCAGCGCAGGGTCGGATAAAGGAATGCAAATGCAATCGCGACCGTGGCAAGGATGATGAAGAACCGATACCGTTTACTCATGCCGTTGCTCCAATGTTCTATAGAAATATATAAGTTATTTAGTTTCCTCAGTGACTACTTCTGTTTTTTCTGCTTTTGCGCTTTCTACAACTGAAGCGATGGCGCTTCGTGAGAATTCAATCTTAGTAGAATCATCAACCTTAACGACAACTGTACCCTCTTTTACTGACTGGATCACCCCATGGATTCCACCAATGGTAACCACCTTATCGCCCTTTTTAAGAGCTGCCAGCATTTTTTCGGTTTCCTTCTGCTTCTTATTCTGAGGTCGAATAATCAGAAAGTAAAAAATAAGGATAACAAGGCCGAAAGGTACAAAGGTTGAGATAAGGGATGCGGTGGTACCTGCACCTGCAGCCTGATCAGGGGCTCCCATGAGGAGCGGCAATACAAATGTATTCATAGGGTAACTTCCTTAATAAGAGACTTCTCCGTAAAATACCATAGGCACCCGGCTCGGTCAAGGCACAATTTTTCC
Organism: Gracilinema caldarium DSM 7334; assembly: GCF_000219725.1. GTDB lineage: Bacteria > Spirochaetota > Spirochaetia > Treponematales > Breznakiellaceae > Gracilinema > Gracilinema caldarium. The sequence goes on from NC_015732.1 coordinate 2,018,751, forward strand.
TATCATAGCTTTCATAACTTCTGAATTTTAGAGAGGCTTTATAAAACAATAGCCTTATTCACTTCTACAGGAAATACTCCAAAAAGGCGATCGAAGGGAAAGGACCTATCATAATGAGTATGTGCAGCCTTATTATATGCCTCTATTACATAATCTAGTTCAACCGGATCCTTAGAATATATAGCAGAACTATAGGCAGCTCTGAAAAGTCCACGTTCTGCCAGTTCTTTGGTGCTGAGTGTACCATATTTTCGCTTAGCCTGCCCGTCCACCACAGCCGCAGGGCCGTCATAACCAATGGTAAAAATAAAATCTGCGCGGGATAGCATACTGCCTCCAATAAAAAAAAGACTACTTCATACAACATTGTTTATGAAGTAGTCCATAGCCTAGTTTCTGAGACTCGTCTTTGTCAATATTGGCGCTATCAATCTACCGGTGAAAAGTCATCCTTGGAGGCACCGCACATAGGACAAACCCAATCGGCGGGCAGAGATTCAAAGGGTGTGCCTGGCTGTATGCCCCCATCCTTGTCACCTTCTGCGGGATCATAAATATACCCGCATACATCACAAACATACTTCTTCATGGTGTACTCCTTAACAATCTATTATGCCTTCCAAAGGCCATGTAAATTGCAATATTCCCGGGCAGAAACAATCCTGGCGGATAGGGTAAACTCAGCAACCGGGGCGTCACCGGGCTTTAGGAATTTGCGATGGGATACTCCATCGGCTAAAAGCTCTATCCATTCAATATAGTGTTTTTCTTCCATTGGATGGGGAACGGAGCCAACCGAAACCTTGTAACCAGTCGCAGTTTTTTCGATAACCGGTACATGTTTTTCCTTTGCCGCATCGGTTGTATTCTCAGTCAGAAGCTTCATTGGTTTGCCGCAGCACACCAACTCACCTTCTCCGGCATGGATCACTTCCACAATATTACCACAGAGTTCACACTTATAGATCTGTGCAATTTGGGTCATTGATTCCTCCTAATAATTTTCGCCAAGCAGCTCAAAATATGCCTGGGGATGGGCACAGGCAGGGCAGGCTTTGGGTGCTTCGGTACCTTCATAGAGATACCCACAGTTCAGACAGCGCCACACAACCGGCTTATCTTTCTTGAAGACCTGTCCGGCATCGATATTAGCCTTAAGCTTTTCATATCGTTTTGCATGCTGTTTTTCAGCTACTGCAATCGACTCGAATACGGTCGCAATAGCGCTAAATCCTTCCTCCCGGGCAATTTTTGCAAATTCGGGATACATGGTCTGCCATTCATAGTTTTCACCACCGGCGGCTTCAAGTAGATTCTCTGCGGTCGTTCCAATGACGCCAGCGGGGAAAGAGGCTTCGATTTTAACCTCGCCGCCTTCAAGAAACTTAAAAAGCCGTTTTGCATGTTCCTTTTCCTGATCAGCGGTTTCACTGAATATTAAAGAAATCTGTATAAAGCCCTCTTCTTTAGCCTTGCTGGCAAAGTAGGTGTATCTGTTCCGGGCCTGTGATTCACCGGCGAAGGCGGTAAGCAGATTTTTTTCTGTCCTGGTTCCTTTTAGGCTTGCCATAGTTCACTCCTTGTATTTGATGTTGATGAGAAGTTCCTCTATATTTTGATATCAAACAGTAATAAAAGCAAGTAGTTTTGTATATTTTTTAAGAATAATTCTTAATTTAATTGATTCTGATAGATTTTTTTATAGGGTTGTAAGATTGGATTATCCGGTGACAACGAAAGAGCCTGCTTAAGATAGTAGACGGCCCGTCGTTCGTCCTTTCGGCGATGATATACTTCAAGCATCGCGATGAGCGCATCAAGGTTGCGTGGATCTTCAAAGAGGCTTGAACGAAGATCATTTAAAATCGATTCTTCATCGGTTTTCAGTTTACTTCTCAGGTAATAATAACTGCTTTTAAGCGTGCTGGAACTTACACTTGTAATTTTTGCGTCAATGATAAGCCTAGCATCCTCTTTTTTACCCGCATTGATAAGAGCGAGTACATAGGTCAGGGTATTCTGTTCGTTAACAGGATCTCGATCATAGAGTTCCCTGGCGAAAAGTAATGCCTGATCATATTTTTTTAAACCCTGTTGAATGAGCACTGCATTTGCTAAATCCGTGGTTGAGCGTCGGTTGTCTATGAGTTGGTTATTATATACTTGGGCCTGTGCCCAGTTTTGCTGTCGTATAGCCACAATAACCGCCAGTTCTAATATATTTGTTGATATAACTGAATTTTGAATTTCATGAGTATTAGTTTTTATATCCCGGAGTAAGAGTTCCAACATTCCTATACCCTCTTTTTGTTCCACTTCACGTTCAGATTCTATGAGGAGCCGTGCCAAATATATTGTTGCGTCCATATCGGATGGAGAATTTCGCAAAATAGACCTTAAAAAGATAAGAGCCGCATCACGATTCCGAAAACCTTCTGCTTGAATTCGAGCTCGTAAGTAAAGATAGGTCGCATTTGAATTATCCATCATACCATAGGCATCTAAAAGAGGAGCTGCCTGAAGGTATTTTTTTTGTTCTATTAAAACCTTAGCCCTCATAAGCAATACATCCTTATCTTTTGGATCTTTTTGTAATAATTCTGCTAATGCAGGTTCAGCTCTGGACCAATTTTCTGTTTGATAATACAGCATGGCCAAATCCCTTTTAATAGCCCAATTCTCGGGATATCGTGATAGTAGTTCTGTTAATAAATTAATAGCGTCAACATTTTGTTGCTTTACTGATAATAAACGAGCCAGAGCCAGAGCCGCAGGATAGCAATCTGCTGAAAGTTCATAGGCTTTAGAATATAAAGAAAAGGCTTGCTCCCTTTGGCCAGTTCGTTCTAAAACTATTCCCTTAAAATAATAAGGAAGGATAGACTTACTATTTATTGCCATAGCCCTATCGAGATCTGGAATTGCTGCAGCTAAACGTTCAGTTCTTTTTTCGTTAAGCAAGGCAATAAAAGGAAGCAATAGTTCAAAAAAATCTTCCGAACTAGCAGGAGCAGGTGTATACATTCCTTTTTCAGCTTCCTTGATAATTCTAATATATACACTAGTAACAGGGGCGTCAATTTGAGGTAATTCAATCACAAGAGCAGGATATACAGATTTATAGAAAGCTAGAGCGACAGAAGAAAGAGTCCTTCCGAGCTCAGTATCAGCAACATCCCTGTTTCGAAGCAAATCGAGGGCCCGTTGCAACGAAGGTGGTGTTCCTAACTCTATGAGACCACGAATTTCATCCGCGAGACTAAGAGGTTTTTCTTCACTTTTTTCACTTTTCCGTTCAATAGGTGTTTCATCAATTGTACGTACAGGAGCACTTTTACAAGTAAGTAACGAACAACTGAGAAGCAATGCAATAAAAAAAAAGTACCGCTCCTGCAGAGCACCGGTGATAATCATGATCGACTAATGACTATTATCCTGGTCATCCTGCTTAGGATACAAAAACAAAAGAAGCAATAATATACCTGCAAATAGAAGAATAAGGGGCCATGCTGTTAATATAAACTTTTTAAAGGAGAAAGCTACAAGATCCAAAGAAAAAACCAATAAAACAATACCTAAGATAATAAATGCAACCGCTGGTACAATAAACCGTGCAAGGCTTTGATTGGTCCGGAAACGAGCAGCAGGTATGAGCGCGGTTCCAGCAAAAATAGATATTGCAGGCCATACCTTAGCAAATGGATATGGTATAGTATGCAGGATCGTTAACAATAAAAAAAGACCAACCTGTATAAAAAAAGCAGCTAAAAACATATATTGCAGTCTATGATCCAATTTAAATGCAAAAAGAGCAAATAAAACGCCGATAAGTAAAAAAATGGTAGCAGGAATGGTTGCGACTTTTGCGACATCGGAAAGGCTGGCAATAAAAAGCACCAATCCAAAAATCATAAGTGAAAAGCCGATGAAAAATGAAAGACGACCAGCAAGCTTTTGCATTTCTTTAGTGTTCATTGTAAGTATTATAATGATTCTTCTTTAACCTTGCCAATGGGAAGTGGCTATGATAGTATCAAAAAATCCATGAGTCCTAAGCATTTTCATTTATTAGCTCTTATATTTTTCCTATCTACAATACTCTCTTGTGAGCTTACAACTAACCAGTATTCATATTATATTACAGGTAGTAAGGAAAAGCAGGAAACATTAAAAGAACTATTTCGGCTTCTTAACCGCGAAATGGATCCAGGGGAAGAACAGTTCTCTATTGTAAGAGAAATTGCAAATGAACTTTTAAACCAACAAGAATATGCTAGACTCACCAATTTTCTTACTGATTGGGTAACTTCACATCCCAAGGATCCCTTTAACGGTTATCTCCTCTTGATGGTTGCCTATGCGTATATGAAGCAAGATGCAGGCCCCATAGCGGCGATCTATTTTAACCGTATCCTCACTAAATATCCCGACTTATTAGTGAAGGGAGAATCAATCCATTTTCAATGCCTTAAACAACTTATACAACTTGAAAAAAAACCGGAGCACCAGATCCGATATTATAAGGAACTTATTGCCAGATTCCCAGAAAAAATCGATTTAGGCAATGCTCATTTCATGCTGGCCCAGGCCTATGAAAAAACCGGTGAATGGGATATGGCTATTCAAACCTATTCAAAGTTTTTGCCCTATTACAGCTCATCTATTCCGGGTTTTCCCGATGCACTGGGATATGCCATGAAATTGGTAGATTATTATAACTCACCGAAAGATTGGACCTTCGAATCTCTCGATAGTCTGGTCAGTGCAGTGAAAAAAGCCCTCGATTCAGGTAGCAGCCGCGAACTGAGAAGACTCCGGGCTAAGGTCAATTTTTTTGCAGTATCCTGGGGACAGGATGCGAATCAGCCTGTAGGGATGGATGAATTTAACCTGTCAGATTTTATGGCGGGAAATAGGATACGCTATGCCGATACGGTCGATGCAAGTTCTAATGCCAACGAAGCCTATCTCAAAACCTGGGGATGGACCCAGCGGATTACAACCTGGTATCTTTATTTTAGAAAAATTTATTTCCCCGCCGATCCTGAAATTCACGGACGATGGGAATGGGCTGGGGTCTATTATGGGGAAAAATTCTAATGCGATATACAACCATTATCGTAGGTAACATTCTTATTATACTTAATTTTTCCATCTTTGCTTCAGAGATGCAACCCCTTCATCAACATAATCCACTACAAAGTGAACAATACAGTCCTGCCACCGAAATAGTACGTAGTAACGGTGCAGCTATAAGAATTAAAATCGATACCGAATACGTCCAGAATGGATTATCCGCCGTTTCAATGAATAAGCTACCCCTAAATTGGCATGGCATGCAGGGTGTAGAATTATCTATTCCAGGACTTAATGCACTCCTTACCCAACAGTACATTAAACAGTATACAAGCCCCGCTGGGCTTCAATGGCTTAAGGCTGTTATGAACCGGGGGAAGGTTTATTTACCTTTAATCCGCAAAGAGGTGGAAGAAATGAACTTGCCCCTTGAATTAGCCTATCTTCCGGTGATAGAAAGTGCATTTCTTCCAACCGCGGTAAGCAGATCAGGTGCTGTAGGGTTATGGCAGTTCATGAAAAATAGTATCCATGGATATGGTATGGTTATTGATGAATGGCGGGATGACCGGAGGGATGTTCTCAAATCAACCCAGGGAGCATTAAAAAAATTACAGGATAATTACCGTTATTTTAAGGATTGGCCCTTAGCTCTTGCAGCCTATAACGCGGGTCTTGGTGCGGTACAACGGGCGGTGCAGAAGGCTGGTGTAAAAGATTACTGGGTTCTCTGTGAAAAAAAACATCTAAAGAACGAAACCATCCACTATGTTCCTAAATTCCTTGCTATAGCTTTTATACTTGCCAATCCGAGTAACTATGGGCTAGAGCCAGATTGGACCGAAGCACCCCCGATTGAACGAATACCAGTAGGGAGAATGGCTGATGTAAAGTTACTCGAAGAAAAAGCAGGTATTGAACAAGGAATTTTAAAGGCCTTAAATCCAGAGCTATACTTCGGTATCACCCCTTCGGACCCAAATTATCTGCTTAAAGTTCCTGCGGAGTATAAGGAACCAATAGAAAAGCTTCTGCGTAATAAAAATGAAAATCTTATTTTATTTTATTACCACACCATTCATTCAGGGGATACCCTGTCAGCCCTTTCACGCCACTATGGGGTCAGTGTTGAACAGATCAAACTGTCAAATCCAGGTATCCAAGACCGGTACCTAAAGTTGGGGGCAAAAATTAAAATACCTGCTATAAAAAATGTAGGCCCCTATGAACGACCTGCTTTACCAGCCTCATCAATAGCCTTTGAGGGGACCCATGTGGTTAAAAAGGGCGAGACCCTTTGGTCTATCGCATTAGCCTATGACGTTGACCCAGAAGTCTTGGCCACAGTAAATGGATTAACACTTTCTTCAATACTACGTGAAGGTTATCTACTTAAAACGCCGATAAAAAAGATAGAAAATGGTGGTGAATGATTCATGAATATGAAAATTGAAATCCTTAGTTTATTCATATGCATAGGTTTCAACAGTATATTGTCGGCCCAGTCAGAAAGTGCCAAATTCAGTATTGAGCCTGTTCTGCAATGGCATACTATGGAGATTGTCTCTACAGTAAAGCTTGACATGAACTCAGCAGGATTACAGCTCCCTACCGGTCGGGCCCATGGTGAAGAATTACTTGATGTTGAATTTCCTAGAATTATTTCACCTTACCTTTTTACTATTCCGATAGATAGTACAACCACTATTGAAATAGCCATTCAACAAGGTCAGCTATCAATATTAGATATAGATAAGTTAGTTAGAACGGCAACAAAATTCCCAACTATATTAGATTTAACTAATAATAGCTTAAATCGAAAGATTCTCGTTCCCTTGCAAGAGCTTTTAGCACTTTTAGTTCGTCATCATGTTCCAGCGACACTACCACATCCACTTGTTACTCAAACTACTAAAGTTTATACCGGCGTTATCATCTTTGCTCAGGAGCGCCTTCCAATTTACGGACGACAGGATTCAGCATACTTGAGACCTTGCCTCTTCCCAAAGGTATGGGATACTGAAGGGACTCTTGTGTATGAACGAAATATGGTGTCTCCAGAAATAGCAAAAACCCGGGGTATTGCGAAATATACTACAATAGATCAGGTGTTACAGCAGACACCTTCCGGCATCTCCCCTTATCTTCAAGAACTTGTTGGGGATCGTCCCCTTAAAATACTAGCTGATAAAATATATGGTAAACTCCCCACCGATCCAGTTATCAGTAAAGATGATGCGATTATTTTATATTCCTCAGACAATAACCGCCGGCTTCTTACCGAAGGCCGGGTGGTTATTGTTTTAGCTCCAGAATTGTTAATACAGACTTTTACTTTTTCAAATACATCGTCTCCTTAAGACTATTTTCCTGAAGTATTTCAAGAATTTCGAAAGGCATAAGAGCTTGAACAGTACCATTGCTGGCAATTCTTGATGCAACAGTTTCAGAAAAACAATACATAGAAAGTGGAGTAAAAGATGGATTATGAATATCTTCTATAAACTTTATTATATGTAGAGTAAGTTTGTTTGCAAGCAGTGTTGTCTGGTTTATCAGAGCTAAAAAGGCTGCAAAGGGATTAGGATAGGGGTATTCATCGATTATTACATCTGCATCATCAGCTAATTTAAGGGCTGCTTTTAACGCTTTGATAGTACTAGTAAGGCTTTGTATTCCATCTATCAAACCATTATTAACTGCATCATTACCTGCATAGATGCGTCCTTGGGCGAGACTTTCAACCTTTTCTTGAGGCATATTTCGCCCTTCTGCTACCTTGCTCACAAATTCATTATAGAGCTCTAAAATCCACTGATGATACTCTTCAACTTCCTGAGAATTCAAATCTCTATAAGGAAGTATTAAGCCGGCCTGCAAATCCGCATGACTGCCTCGCTTAAGAAGATCTATGGAAAGACCTAATTTATCATTCAATCCTGCATCATAGAACCATGAAGCAATAACACCAATAGAACCAGTTATGGTATAGGGAGTTGCATAGATTCTTGAACCATACATGGAAACCCAATACCCACCCGAACCAGCTACAGAACCCATAGATATATAAACAGGTTTTCGTTCTTTTGCCTTTTTTACAGCCTCAGCAACATAATCCGCCGCTACTGCATCACCACCTGGAGAGTTAACCCGAAGAATTATACCCTTGACTTTGTTATCATTCCCGAGCTGATTGATAATTTTAGCAAGTAATCGTGCATTCATACCCCCATCCAGAGATGTGGAACCATTAGCGTATACAATAGCTATATGAGGTGGTTCAGCCCAAACATCTTGTTGAATAGAAGGAGCTTTATAAAATGCAGCAGCAGCAATTACTAAATTTGTGTTTTTTTGGAATAGACTGAGTTTCATATCTCCATAAATTTGTATCAACATTTCATTTCCTGAGAGTTCATTGATAGCCCTCTGTATTGCCTCTTCCCTTCCAAAGTAATCAACAAGATTAAATTTCTTAGCTTCCTTGGGACTTATTAGAAAATTGGATTCTAACAAGGTATTAAATTGATCCTCGGTAATTTTTCGATCATGAATAATAGAAGCTTTTGTAGTGGTGAAAATACTATCTAAATAAGCATCATATTGTTCTCGGTCTGCAGAGGAAAAACTATCCCGGCTTATAGGATTCTGCAGCAGATTTATAAATTAAATATCGTAATTCTCTAAATCCGACCCCGAGTTTTTCCAGGGTATGTTTAAAATATCCTCGTCTTACTACATAGCCATCAAAATTCAATATTCCCTGGTTATCCATGACTATACGATCTGCTACCGTCACAAGGGCATAAACATCGAAGGAGGGCCGTTCTATAAAAGCAATAATCTTTTTACCCGATGTCTTAAAATCCTCAAGAGCTTTACGCAATTCCCATAGATCACTTCTCGAAGCATATAGAGAACTTGTATTCAGAATGAGCCCTCCAACAGTAGGATCATTTTTAGCTGATGCAATGGTACTTAACACATCAAAAAGAGAAGAATACCTATTAAAAATCTCAGATGATGCTGAAAGGTTTTCGAGGGCTAGTTCTACATAATATTTGGGGGTTGTAGAAGAGGTCATAGCAAATCCTGCTTTGTTTTTCACAAAGGAGATGCCTACACCAGTTTGGAGAGAACCACTAAAATCTTCTTGTGAAGATGCAAGAGAACTTCCTAATCCGAGATTCCCATATCTTAAGTTCAATCCAAGGGCAACAGATCCAGAGCTCAGATATTTTCCATAAACTTCCACGCCCCGAACAGGCACAAAACTGAGTCCAGCTAGCCACTTCTGCGCGTCTTGATCGGTATACGAATTTTGAGCAGACCATGCACCAAAGACAGTAAGGCGATTAGTGCCAAAGGGTCTCAAACCACCATCGATTAGGAGGTTCCAATTTGGCGAGGTATAATTTTGTGTAATCGTTATACCGAGGGATGTTTGGGGAATTGGTCTGAGAAGGAAGCCAACCTGAAATGCATGAAAATAATCATACATTGAATGATTCTCATTAAAAAGACTTACATTGGAGAATCCAAAGGCTATACTACGGTTCCCACCTGAAATGCCAAAGTGAAAATCAATCTGAGTAGAATGATCAGCAAGAGACAACACATTTGCTCCCGCCAATAAGCCAGGATCCGCATAGAAATATCCCCATTGGGTAATATCCGTAAGTTCTTTGGTATCTGCAAATGCCCATAGATCAAGTTGATTACTAAGCGATGGCATTGTTGCACCTAGAGCCGGATTGATAAAGCTCCCCACTGCATCATTTTGAACACTCGCGGTGGTTCCCATTTTTTCTAATATACTAAAGGGATGTATAAATATTTCCTGAGCGATTAGTTGTAATGCTTCAAGGGGTATTAGCAACATTACCAATGCCAGCCACTTCTTCAAAATATTCATGGGTACTCCTTCAATCAATAATAGTAAATAATACATACTAAAACATATCATATCCTAAAATAAAAAGCAGGAAGCGCTGTCGCTTCCTGCGTTACAGTGTTTGTTTAGTAAGTATGAAGACAACCTTATCTAAATAAAAGCCCATCTCCATTCCGGTCTACCAACACCTCAGAACCTTCCTTGTAGCGGCCGGAGATGATTTCCCGGGCCAGCGGATTTTCCAGTTCCGCCTGGATGGTCCGCTTAAGGGGCCGGGCACCGTACAGGGGATCGTAGCCCCGCTCTGCCAGGAAGGACTTGGCCGCATCGGTAACCGTGAGCCGAATCTTGCGATCCTCGAGCCGTTGGGCCAGACGATTCAGCTGGATATCCACAATCTTGTGAATCTCAGCCTGTCCAAGCCGGTTAAAGATGACCGTTTCATCAATCCGGTTCAGGAACTCGGGCCTAAATGAAGCCTTAAGAAGTTCCTGCAGGGCACCACGAATCTCTTCGGTGCTCCTGGCGTTCAGGATCAGGTCCGAACCCAGGTTGCTCGTCATTATGATAATCACGTTCCTGAAGTCCACTACCCTGCCCTGGCCGTCGGTCAGGCGTCCATCATCCAGAATCTGGAGGAACACGTTGAACACATCCGGATGGGCCTTCTCGATTTCGTCGAAGAGGACCACACTGTAGGGCCTGCGGCGGACCGCTTCGGTAAGCTGGCCCCCCTGCTCATAGCCCACATAGCCCGGAGGGGCACCGATGAGGCGGCTTACGGTGTGTTTTTCACCGTACTCGCTCATATCAATCCTGGTCAAAGCCTTTTCCTCGTTAAAGAGGAATTCTGCCAGGGTCTTAGCCAGCTCGGTTTTACCTACACCGGTGGGTCCCAGGAAGAGGAAGGACCCCAGGGGCCGGGCGGCATCGCTTAAGCCCGCCTTGTTGCGCCGGATGGCATCGGCCACGGCTTGCACCGCCGCATCCTGACCGACCACCCGTTTTTCGAGAACCTTTTCCAGTTCCAGATACTTCTGCAATTCGCTGGAAAGCATCTTGGATACGGGAATACCGGTCCAGCTCGATACAACGGCGGCGATGTCCTCTTCGCTCACCTCTTCGCGGAGGAGGCTTACCTCGCCCCGTTTAGCCTCCATGCGGTCGGAAATTTCCTTTAGCTTCCGCTGGGCTTCGGGGATGAGACCGTATTTAATTTCTGCGGCCTTATTCAGGTTGCCCTCCCGCTCGTAACGGGCTTCCTCAATTTTAAGCTCTTCTATTCTCTGCTTCAGGAGCCGCAGTTCCTGGATATCCTTCCGTTCACTTTCCCAGCGGGCCCGCATGGCGTCCCGTTCGGCGGTGAGGTCGGCGATTTCCTTTTCCAGTTTCTGTCGCCGTTCTACCGAAGCGGGGTCGTCTTCCCGCTGTAGGGCCTGCCGTTCTATGGAAAGCTGTAGGAGTTTCCGTTCCAGCTTGTCCAATTCGGTAGGACGGCTGTCCAGTTCCATCTTAAGGCGGCTCGCCGCCTCATCCACCAGGTCGATGGCCTTATCGGGGAGGAAGCGGCTGGTGATATACCGGGTCGACAGGGTCGCCGCGGCCACCAGGGCTTCATCCTTAATGCGCACCCCATGGTGCACTTCGTAGCGTTCCTTAAGCCCCCGCAGGATGGCGATGGTGTCCTCTACGGAAGGTTCGGCGCAGTAAACCTGCTGGAAACGCCGCTCCAGGGCCGCATCCTTTTCGATATACTTGCGGTATTCGTCCAGGGTAGTAGCCCCGATACAGCGAAGTTCACCCCGGGCCAGGGCAGGCTTAAGGAGGTTGCTTGCATCGGTGGCACCCTCGGCGGCTCCCGCCCCCACAAGGGTATGGAGTTCATCAATAAAGAGGATGATTCTTCCCTCTGCGGCCTGTACTTCATGGATAACTGCCTTTAGGCGTTCCTCGAATTCGCCGCGGAATTTTGCACCCGCCACCAGGGCTCCCAGGTCCAGGGCGAGGAGCCGTTTATTTTTAAGCCCCTCGGGGACGTCCCCTTCGACAATGCGTCGGGCGAGGCCTTCTACAATGGCGGTTTTACCGACCCCTGGTTCACCGATGAGGACCGGGTTGTTTTTGGTGCGCCGGGAGAGGACCTGCATTACCCGGCGGATTTCCTCATCCCGGCCAATGACCGGGTCCAGTTTTTCCTGCCGTGCCAGGGCGGTAAGGTCCCGGCAGTATTTGTCCAGGACCTGGTACTTTTCTTCCGGGTTCTGGTCCGTTACCCGGGCGTTACCCCTGACCGATTTCAGGGCCGAAAGGATGGCCTCTTTGGTGATGCCGTTCCGCCTGAGTATATCCGTGGCGGGGCCTTCGGCCTGGGTCATGGCGATAAGGATGTGTTCGGTGGAAACAAAATCATCCTTAAGGGATGCGGCTTCCGCTTCTGCCTTGGCAAGGACCTTGCTTGCGGCGGGCGAGAAGTACAGCTGGGCCGCCTCTCCGTATACCTTTGGTTTGGAAGCCACCAATTTACGGGCTTCCTGTAAAATTAGTTCCGGGTCAGCACCAATTTTTTCGATTATCGGTGCGACAATGCCCCCTTCCTGCTCCACCAGGGCAAGCAGGATATGTTCCAGTTCCACCTGGGTCTGGTCATTTTTCTGGGCGATGCTGGAGGCCTCCTGGAGCGCCTCCTGGGCTTTTATGGTAAGTTTGTCGTAGTTCATGTCTATAAGATACTCATGGAAACGCCCTATCGGCAAGCAGTTATCCACAGATTATGCACAGGGGGGGAGGGTGGGTCTATAAGGTCATTCTCCGAGCCATCCAGGAGGCCCCTTGGAAAAGGCTGTTACAGCAGGTGTATACTGGAGCGAGGGGGAGACTTCCCCCTACGGCTCTTGCTTGTGAATATATTTTATTTTGATGGGTATAAGAGGGGCATGTCGGTGGCCTTGCCTTGTGCGGCCAGGTCTTCGGGGATAACTTTCCAGTTGTTGAGGCTCTGGACTGTTACTGCGCCTTGCTGTTTTTCGAACCATTTCAGGAGGTAGTACCGGAGGTCCTTGGTGGTTGCGCTGGTAACATATTTCATGGCCAGTATGTCTGCCTTGGCGAGCCCCGCGCCTTTTTCCAGATGTCCGCCGCCGCCCTGAGCTCGGTAGGAGTTGATGGCTACCGTGTAGGTTTTATTCATATCAAAGGGACTACCGTCGGCCATGGATATAATGGTTACGCGGTCTCCTGCGGGCTTGGAAATATCTACGGTATAATTAATGCCTGCGGCGGAGTCATAGTTATAGTAACGGGTAGCGGTCAGGTATGCACCGGTCCGGGCATCCTGCACAAGCTTGCCTTCCTTATCTTTCTGGAATGCAATGATGTGGTTTCCATCGTTGGGCATGGTGTCGAACCAGAATTTGTAGGAGTACTCAAGAAAGTCCTTTACCTGTTTACCCGTAAGGCTCATGGTATACAGGAAGTTTTCATACACATAAAGGTTGAACATATCCCGGACATAAAGGGTTCCATCAGCACTGGAAGGTATTGTGGCATTCATGGCCAATGGTGCGGCAAAGGATATATCGGCCTTTTTTAGTCCCATGGCTGGGTCTGCACAGAGTTCCAGCTGGATTCGATGGATTAGGTCTACAAAGGCTGAGTCTCCGAACATGGAGTCTTTCGTTGTGATGGTGCCTGCCATTTTGCCTACCGGCCGATCGACCCAGGCTTTAATTTCATCATAGGTTGATTGAAATTGGGAGATGAAGGCGGTGTCCGCAGGAACGGTGCTCATATCTTTAAGTTCACCTTGGATGGATTTTTTCCATACCTGTGCTTCCTTGTCCCAGAGCATAGAGAGGGTTACCACAGGAATTTTAGCGGCATTATTCAGTGCGCCGTAGATATACACCTGTTTGCCGTTGCTGTCCCTTACTTCGATTTTTTTCTTAGCCACCGGATCCCAGCCCAGGCCATCCCAGCCGGCATGATCATGGCCTACAAAAATAATATCAAAGCCGGGAACCTGTTCTGCCACGAGTTGGCTTGCATTCTCATTATTTACCGTATCTCTGTTAGCACCGCTGTAGGTATAATCCACACCGGCATGAAAGAGCCCCACCAGCACATCGGGTTTTTCTTTTTCCATGATGATGGGGACCCATTTTTTGGCTGACACAACCATATCTTCGAACTTCATGCCGCTCCAGAACTGGGGTGGCAGCCAGTCGGGAATTCTTGGTGTAATCATGCCAAGAACTGCAATTTTAACACCTTCGCGAATAATGACTTTATAGGGGGTAAAATAGGGTTCACCGTTTTCCTTGAGTATATTTGCACAGACGACGGGGGCCTTAATTTCTTTATATAGTTTATCATAGACGGGGTGGCCGGCTTCGATATCATGGTTACCCACGCCAACCGCATCATAATTAAGGTAGTTTACCGCCTGGCTCCAAATATGGGGGGCTTTGATTTTTTCAAAATTGTAATAGTAAACTGTAGGCTGACCCTGAAGAGAATCACCGTTTTCTAAAAGTACCACATTCTTTTTGGTATTCCGTGCTTCTGAAACCAGGGTGGATACCTGAGCCAGGGACGTTGGCATCGTTTTGGCGGTTATGAAGTTATAGGGGAATATAACACCATGTACATCTGATGTTTCGATGAAGGTGATTTCTAGGGGTGTTTCGGTATACTGTTCCCGCACCGATCGGGCACTACTTGTAAATGTGGTACTGTCAGGTGCAGAAACACAGGCAAATACGACAAAGAGGCTCAGCAGGATAATTCCTACCTTACCTAACCACCGGAATCTCTCTTTTCTCATGATTTCCTCCTATGAGATAGATCCCCAAAAGGGGAAACCATGGTACTCCCTTTTCAAGGAAAAAGCAACTTTTTTGGCACATAAAGTTTTCCATAATACATGCATACAACACATCAAAAAACCTCAAGACATTACAGTTTTCTGCTATTTAATCAACCAATTTTTGTTAATTGTTTTTACAAACACTTCCATATATACTATATTTTACATGAGTCAACGAAAAAAAATCATTTTTATCTTTAGCATTACTTCTTTTGTATTATTTAGTGTTGCCATGTTGCTTTCCTGGGGCTTTTTTCTTCACAGCCTCTATAACATGGAAGAGGTCGAAATAACTGAACACAGCAGGCGAATTGAAAAACTAATCCAGGATGACTTGGTCCAATTTGATAGAATAACTATCGATTGGGCTTACTGGGATGATACCTGGAATTATATGGCGGGTAAAAATGAAGATTTTGAAGCTGCCAATTGCACCATTTCTACCTTTCAAAATTTAGGATTGGGAGCATTCTATGTGTTCAATACCAATGGTTCTATAAGGTATAGCTATACATCGGATGGAAAGAGACTCGAGGCTTTTGAACAACTGGGAACCATACAACCTGGAGACATGATTACTACAGGTAAACGAGGTCTCTTACGGGAAGGAGACAGCATGTACCTTATAGCCGGGAGGTCAATCCTCCATAATGATGGGGATGGACCTGCCATGGGAAGCCTCTGGATGGCCTGGAGGCTCAGCGAAAGCCGGCTGATGCGCTACAGTAACCTGTTGGGATTTACCATTACCATTGAACCGGGAGAATGGGTACAGCTGTCTGAACATTACATAAAACGCCAGGGATATCAGCTTTTCATGACTATAAAGCTAAGGGATATATATAATCAAACCATGGGAACGCTTACCCTTGGCATGGAACGAACCATGTATAAAAATGGCATTAAAGTTCTTAAGAATTTTTCCTATACCATGGTAAGTGCCCTCATAACCATCTCAATACTTCTCTATATTCTTCTTAAAAAGCAATTCTTAAATCCTCTTAAGAAATTATCACAACAACTTGCATTACGACAGGCATCTCCTGAAAAACCGCTTTTCCTCAGGGGCATTCAGCATGATGAAATTGATGAACTAATCATAGCTTTTAATGGGCTTACTGAACAGCTTGTGGCAAGGATTCAGGAACGGGAAACACTGCTCCACGAAATTTATCACCGGGTTTACAACAACCTCCAGATTATGGCAAGTATGTTACAGCTCCAGTCCAGTCACTACGAGAATCCTGAAACGGTAGGGGCAATCTTGCAGGGCCGCCGACGCATACTGGCCATTGCCCATATACAGCGGCTTTTGTATGAACAGGAAGACATTACCAGAATTTCCCTGGTGGATTGCCTGCAAACCATTGTGGGAAGTTTTGAACCGGAAGAAGCCCCCGCAATACCGATCCAACTCTCTGAAGATTTTTCTGATCTGCAAGAGCAACATCTTTTTTTATCTCTGGAACAGGCGGTTTCTCTCTCCCTGATACTCAGTGAACTGCTATCAAACTGCTATGCCCATGCCTTTGCGGGAAGAGAGTCTGGGGCCATTCTTGTAAAAAGCAAGTATATCGAAGTAACCAAGTCAGTCCATATCGAAGTACTGGATAATGGTATCGGAATGCAAGATACAGAAGGCCAGAAAAAAGGTTTGGGATTGGAACTGGTTGAAATCCTGGTTGATCAACTACAGGGTAGTTTTACTATTAAAGCACAAGTAGATGGTGGCACACGGGCTCTTGTAGCTATGCCTCTAAAACACAGCGGTAGTGAGGCTCCTCGCCCTGCCGAGAACTGAGGTGTAAAAAGTCAGATCAGTTGCAGGGCGAGCGAGGGGGAGACTTCCCCCTACGGCTCCCTACCTATTCCCATTCAATAGTGGCCGGTGGTTTGGATGATATATCGTAGGTAACCCGGCCGATGTCCTTTACGGTGTTGGTTATCAGGGTGGAAATTTCCAGCAGGTCCTTCATGGGGAAGGGGTAGACGTCGGCGGTCATGCCGTCTTCGCTGACGATGGCACGGAGCGCAAGTACCCAGCCGTATTTACGGACGTCGCCGGCAACACCGACCGAGCGGATGGGGAGGAGGACCGCAAAGGCCTGCCATATCTGGTCGTAGAGGCCCCGGCGTTTGAGTTCCCGGATATAGATGTCATCGGCTTCTCGCAGGATATCACATTTTTCACGGGTGACTTCGCCCAGGATGCGGACCGCGAGGCCCGGTCCCGGGAAGGGATGGCGCATCACGATGTCTTCATCGATGCCGAGGATGCGGCCCAGGGCACGGACTTCGTCTTTGTAGAGCCGGTCCAGGGGCTCAATGATACGGCCAGCGTTCCGTTTGGCTTCGACCAGGGGGCTGCGGACGTTGTGGTGGCTTTTAATGACATGGGCTTTTTTGCCGACCCCTTTGCCGCTTTCAATCAGGTCCGTATACAGGGTGCCCTGGGCGAGGAAATAGGTTTCGGGCAAGCCCAGGCGCCCTACTTCCCGTTCCTGAATACGGATGAAGAGGTCCCCGATGGCCCGGCGTTTTTCTTCCGGGTCCGTAAGGCCTGAAAGGGCGGAAAGGAAGTCCTTTTCACAGTGGATGATATGCAGGTGTTTTGCCCCGAGGCGGTTCAGGTTAGCCGAGACGATTTCGGTTTCCTTTTTCCGCATGAGCCCCGTATCCATGTACATCAGGTGGACCTGGTCGGGGTCGAGGGTTTTAAGAAGCAGGGCTCCTGCTACGGTGGAATCGACGCCCCCGGATATGAGCAGCAAGACCGGATTTCTGCCGACCCGTTGGGCCAAGTTAGCCCGGACTTCTTCGATATAGCGCTCCATGGTCCATTCGGGGGCGGCACCGCAGATATCCAGGGCAAAGGCTTTGAGGATATCCCGACCATGTTCGCAGTGGGTTACTTCGGGGTGGAACTGAAGGCCGAACCAGGGTTTACTTTCGTGGATAAGGACCGCAGGGAAGCCGTGGGCGCTGGTGCCAATCTGTATAAAGCCCGGTGCAAGCAGGGCCAGGGAATCGCCGTGGCTCATCCAGGCGGTAAAGCTGCTGTCTCGCTGGGTGGGAGCGGCACCGGAACTGGCGGTCGGGCTGGCGGCGGCGGGGCTAAGGCTAGCGGCAAAGCTAGAAAGGAAGGCCCTGGCTTTGCCGGCCCCAGAGGTGGGTGGCAGATTTTGTATGGCCACGGCTTCGAGGGTTACCCTAACGCCGCCGTACTCCCGTTCTGGCAGGGGTTCGACCCGGCCCCCGTGGTCAGCGGTCATACGCTGAAGCCCATAACAGATGCCCAGTAAAGGGAGTCCCGTGTTATAGACTGCGGGGTCAGGCACGGGGGCCCCCGGTTCGTAGACTGAAGAGGGGGAGCCGGAGAGGATGATACCCTTGGCCCCATCCAGAATCGTACAGGTGAGGGGGGCATCCCCCGGCACAATTTCAGTGTAGACCCCAAACTCCCGGATGCGGCGGCCGATAAGCTGGGTGGTCTGGCTGCCAAAATCGAGGATGACTATTTTGTCCACGGGCTGGTCCTGATAATGGTTTCTGAGCGGTCATAACCGACCGAAACAATCCCCACCGGGGTTTCGCAGTACCGTTCAATAAACTCTACATAATGGCGGGCATTTTCCGGCAGGTCCCGGTAAGACCGGGCGTTTTTCAGGGACTGTTTCCAGCCGGGGAAACTGCGGAGAATGGGTTCCGCATCATTAAGATCTTCGATAGAAGCGGGGAAATCCTCCACAACCCGGTCCCCGATGCGATAGGCGATACAGGCCTTTATTTCTTCCATCGTATCGTACACATCGAGGTGGGTCATCACGAGGGAATCGATGGAGTTGGTTCTGCAGGCATAACGGAGGGCAACGAGATCGAGATAGCCGCAGCGGCGGGGCCGGCCGGTGGTTACTCCATATTCCCGGCCGGTTTCCCGTACATAGTGTTCCAGTTCCCCCTCCCCTTCGGGATCAAACTCACTGGGGAAGGGACCGTTGCCAACCCGGGTACTATAGGCCTTAAAGACCCCAAGGATTTTATCCAGATTTCGGGGGCCGATACAGCCGCCTATGGCAGCCCCTGCGGCACAGGACATACCGCTTGAGACATAGGGATAGGTCCCCAGGTCCAGATCCAGGAGGGTGCCCTGGGCGCCTTCGAAGAGGATCTGGGCATTTTTATGGCCCGCCAGGAAGGAGGTAAGGTCTATGGCCATAGCCTGGAGTCGGTCCTGGTATTCGGCAAGGAATTGCCGGTCCGCTTCTTCAAGTTCATCAATCTTTTCTTTCCAG
The DNA here is from genome assembly GCF_000219725.1 of Gracilinema caldarium DSM 7334. Classification (GTDB taxonomy): domain Bacteria; phylum Spirochaetota; class Spirochaetia; order Treponematales; family Breznakiellaceae; genus Gracilinema; species Gracilinema caldarium. The sequence goes on from NC_015732.1 coordinate 2,037,877, forward strand.
CCCAGATCAGCAATGCGGATGCTGTCCCGTTCAGCCTTCATGGCATAGGTAATACCGATACCCCGGCCGGTGGTACCGATGGGCTTTTTCCGTGCCTTGTCCCGTTCCTTATCAATTTCGATATACCGGGGAAGCACAATATGAGCCCGATCGGAAATAAAGACCCGGCCGGTGGTGTCGATGCCCCGGCTTTTCAGCATGTCCAGTTCCGCAAAGAGGGCCTTGGGATCGATAACCATTCCAGCGCCGAGGATGACAATCTTATCGGGGTAAAGAATTCCCGAAGGGATGAGATGGAGCGCATATTGATCCGCACCGATCACGATGGTGTGGCCCGCATTGGCGCCGCCGGAATAGCGGACGATAATCTGGGCTTCCTTGGCAAGGTAATCGACGATTTTGCCCTTGCCTTCATCGCCCCACTGGGCTCCGATAACAACAACATTCATGGGTTTCTCCTAGGAACGGGAATAATTCGGCGCTTCCTGGGTGATGGTAACATCATGGGCATGACTTTCCCGGAGGCCTGCGGCGGTAATCTTAACGAAATTTTTATAAGCCTTCAACTCGTCAATAGATTTTGTGCCACAATATCCCATACCTTTTTTCAGGCCCGCCACGAGTTGGTGCAGAAAATGACGGAGTTCACCCTTGTAGGGGACTCGACCTTCAATTCCTTCCGGAACGGGGGTCTCATCTTTTCCAATCTGATACCGGTCTCCTGAACCATCATTGATGGCTCCAAGACTGCCCATACCGCGGTATTCCTTGTAGATCCGGCCATCAAAAATAATTTCCCGACCCGGAGCTTCCTTTAAGCCTGCGAAGAGGTTTCCGATCATGACCACCGATGCTCCCGCTGCAATCGCCTTGGTAATATCACCGGAAAATTTGATGCCTCCATCGGCAATCACAGGAATTCCGGACTTGGCCGCTTCCTCGGCGCATTCGTATACTGCGGTAAACTGGGGGACCCCTACACCGGCCACAATCCGGGTGGTACAGATGGAACCGGGCCCGATGCCGACCTTAACCGCATCGGCTCCTGCTTCAATGAGCCTGCGGGTACCCTCTTTTGTAGCAACATTACCTCCGATTACGGGGATGCCATATTTAGCTTTTATGCCCCGGACTGCATCCTGGACGCTTTTCGTATCCCCGTGGGCTGTATCGAGTACAACGAAGTCTACCCGGGCTTGTTTCAGGAGGGGACAGCGGATATCATAATCCTGGGGAGAGACGGCCGCCCCTACAATGAGCCGGCCCGATTTATCCAGTGCAGCCCGGGGAAACCGCTCATGTTTTTCCATATCCTTTACGGTAATGAGCCCCGTAAGCCGGCCCTGGGCATCGACCACAGGGAGCTTTTCGATCCGGTGCTTGTCAAATTTTTCTCTTGCGCTCGCAGGCGATGGATCCCCCTGCTCAACTACCGGATCCCGGGTCATCACATCCTGGACCGAAAGGGAATCGTTCTTACAGAACCGGAGATCCCGACCAGTGATAATGCCCACAAGGCGACCATCCGCATCGAGAACCGGCATACCGGATACTCTGAATCGGTCCATCAATGCTCTTACATCTTTAATAGTCGCTTCCGACGTAACCGTCACCGGCGCATCGATAACCCAATTCAGGTACCGTTTGACATTGGCAACCTGTTGAGCTTGTACCTCTGGTTTTAGGTTCCTGTGAATAACCCCTGCCCCCCCTTCCAGAGCAATAGCGATAGCGAGGCGCTCTTCGGTCACCGTATCCATGGCGGCTGAAATGATCGGTACATTCAGTTTGATGTCTCTACAGAGGACGGTGCGGACATCGCATTCTTTTGGTAAAACCTCCGAATAGGCTGGTACTAGGAGGACATCGTCATACGAATAGGCTTCTTTAAACATGATTGGTATGCTCCTTTAGGGTATACAAAAAAGGCGCCCCCAGAGGGGCGCCATAATTACCTGGACATAAGGGAGCGGTACTTGACCGCAAGGCGCTGGGCCTTTTGAACAGCAAGGCCACAATATCGTTCTGGATGCTCAAAAAAGGACAATGCATCGGAAGCAGAAGGCACGAGGCCGAGTTCAGCCATTTTACCGCCGATCCGAACAAGCACTTCCGGTTGTTTTTCCAGAGCCTGGGCAAAGGTAAGTCCTTCTTGCTCAGCCTGCAAGGTAATGCGGCGGATCACTTCATGGGCATCGGAGACGCCGGTTTCTGCAAGGAGGATATAGGCAGGTTCTGCCAGTACACCTCCCACAATGCCGGAACCTCGGCCCGCATTGCCGCCTTCACTGCCGGCGCCGCCCCGCAGGTTATAGAGGAGCCGTTCCCGATCTACCCCGAGCCCTTTGATAACGGTGGTCATCCTGGCTACTGCCTGGCAGAACCCTGCCACATAATCGGCCACAAAGCGCTGGCTGGCTGAGTTGGTTAAATCCCGCTGGTGTTCGCTGATCTGGTCCATAAAGAAGGTCATGACCCGAGGACTAAAGGCTTTCCAGAGACTTTTTACATGTTCTGAATTCCAGGGATTCCGCTTCTGGGGCATGGTAGAAGATCCCACCTGGTCAGCACTGAAGTTTTCCTTTAATTCACCAATTTCAGTCCGCTGAAGGTTCCTGAGGTCGTCCGCCAGATTGGCGATGATGCCAAAGGCGACATTAAATTCGAGGAGGAGCCTTAAAAGGTATTCCGGTTCTACCAGCTGGGTAGAATGTTCAGAAGCCTCAAGCCCCAGTTCAGAAAGGTAGAGTCGTTCCAAAAGTTCCGGGTCCTTTACCAGAACACTGGTTGCATTATAGGCACCAACCGCGCCGGCCAGCTTTCCTTTAAGTTCGACTGATCGTTTTTCAATTTCCAGAATGGATTTACCAAGCCGGGATACATATTCAGAAAGGGCAAAACCTACGGTAATAGGAACCGCATGCTGTCCATGAGTGCGGCCTACCTGGGGAGTTTCTGCTTCCCGTTCTACCAGGTCACAGAGGGCAAGTTCAAGTTTTTTCAGTAAAGGCAGAACCACATACTGGGTTACTCCCTTCATACGGTATGCTAGAGCGGTATCCAGAATATCCACACTGGTAGCACCCAGATGCACCAGGGGAGCCACTTCTTGGGGAACAGCCTTTTTAAGGACGTTGACCAGAGCTCGTATATTGTGATGGGTCTTCTCTTCTTCTGAATAGACCGTTTCAGGGTCTATGGAAGACTCAGCCTTCTTAAGGGCTGTCAGCAGTTCCTGGGTATCCTGACCACGAAGGGTGAGGTGAGCCTTTATAAGGGCAATTTCAGCCTTGACACAGGCAGAAATGGAGGCCTCTTCCGAAATCCAGGGAACAAGGGATTCAAAAAGTTCCTTTTCTGACAGGGAATACCGATGGTCTATGGGGGACAGGTTCTGAAAAATACTGCGGGCTTGCATACGGAACGATGGCATATTTTACGGTTTTTGTCAAACCATTACCGATTAAATACAAGGCCTACCATAGCAAGATTATCCTGTCCCTTGGCTACATAGGTAGCGTCAGGCCTGTGGTTCTTACAAAGCGGTAATTCCTTTCCTCGTTTCTGGGGCAGGCTGGTACCATGGTAGAGAATGCGTATATGGATCCAGGCGTCGGTAATACGGCACTCCACCCTATAAGCCATAAGGGTGGGAAGGAGCTTTTTGCCGGGCAGATCCTCCAGTTCATCTAGTGCTTCTAGGGAATCTATAGCTTGGTTTTCCCCCGATTGCTCCGATGCTGCAAGCTGATCAGAACCGGCAGCGTTCCGGGCAGATTCTATGTGTTGAAGAACCGCTTCGGTCCCCTCTACCACTGCTTCGGTGATACTATCCCTATTAGTCTGTATAGCGGCTTCGGTAAGCACCAGATTGATGAATGAACGGACACCTTCTAGACTCTGTTTTTCGCATGAAAAGTCCCTGGATTTTGTAATCATGAAGATATCCATAGGTTTAATCGCAACGGCGATACAGGTTACATCATCCTTAAAGCCTTCAGCAGAAGCAAAAAACATGGCAGTGTTCAGAATGCGCCGCAGAAGCTCCCGGGGATCCAAAGTGGCGTTCATCCGAACAATGTCGGCAAGCCGCATTTCCCCAAAGAGCTCTTTCTTTTCGTTGCATGCTTCGCTAATACCATCGGAATAAAAAAGAATGCGATCCCCAATAGAAAGGGGTATTGTATAGGCATAATAGGTCTGTTCATCGGTAAAACCGATGGGTAGATTACTGCCCTGGATAATCCAGCACATGCCAAGACTAGCATCATAGTGAATAAAGGGGGTATGTCCGCAATCCACATAGGTCATGGTGAGATGTACTGCATTAAAGCGGATATACTGAAGCGTAGCAAAGCGATCTAGATCCATTAGTTGGTCCACTACAGCTTTATGTACCGCAGTGACCAGTTCAAAGGGGTTTGGTAGTCTGCCTTGCTTTTCTACAATTAGTCTAAGGGCTTGACGGAGAAAAGCTCCCTTTAATGCGGCCCCTACCAGTGCGGCAGGGACCCCCTTGCCCATCACATCACCGACCAGTACATCAATCTCAGAATCACTATAGGGAATGATGCCATAAAAGTCCCCATCCACGGCGCTGGACGCCACCGTAAGGGCATCCAGTTCTACTTCCTTTGGGCCTTCTTCTTTCTGGTCTACTAAAAGAGTCCGCTGGATTCGAGCAGCAATCTCCACCTCCGCATCCTTTATTTTCATTATTTCCCGTTCCCGATCTTTCTGAAGGGTAAGAGCTTTATCCAGTTCGGCTTTTCGCTTGAGACCTCTCAATCTAGCTATAGATCCGAGCATAAAGGCAAAAAAGATTGATACAAAAAGAGAATAACGCGGCCTACCCTCAGAAAAAGCACCAGCAGCTTCGGCTATACCAATAGCAGAGGGAAGCACTGCGGCGTATAAGGAATAATTGCCGGGATCGCAGGGGTTCAGTATGATCGGCGCAATGATAAGCAGAGCCCAGGGCGAAAAGGATGAGGCCCCGCTGACATAGGCATCGATCCCAAAAAAGAGGGAGAGGATGATCCAAAAGAGGAGTTCAATACCCCTCAAATACTTTTGTATACTGGATCCTTTACTGAACAATTTTATAAGGACCAGTGCAGAGAGGCCTTGCAAAACCATAAGTATGATGGCAATCAGCAACAAAGGAAATGAGCCATATCTGAAAAACAGGCCTGCCAGTACGCGTATACTATAAACAGCGGTGATAAGCCAAGCTGTCATATCATCTCCCTGTACTTTTTTGTGGAAGCGCAACAAGATATGTAATAAATAGTAATTTATTCTTGAAGCAATTGCCAGATATATTTTCCCGGCCCTTCGTTGTTATTGGAAGCTACAACGCTGGTAGCCCTCTGCCGAACCGGCGGAATCGCATTTTCAGGGGCTATAAAAAAGCCAGCCACATCTGCCATAGGAAGATCATTTTCCGCATCCCCAAAGGCTATTGTCGCCTCTGGTGGTATACCCCGCAATTGAAGGACTACGGCAAGGCCATGGCCTTTTGAGACCCCGGCGGCCATAACCTCAAGATAGTCGGCATGGCTCCGGGCCCGATAGATGCGCCCATCAAATCGTTTGTCCAGTTCTGTCTCTATTGCATCTAGAATGACCGGATCGGCAATAAACATACCTTTAATGCATCCCTTTAGGCTTCCTTCGCCGGAGCTGAAAAGTTCTTCCATATTAAGGGAAGTCCCCTTTAGACCGGTTCTGCCTTCGTATAGGGCGGTTTCAGCCCGTTCCCGTTCATACACAAGCCGATCACCGCTTAAAAAGGCATGAAAATGAATGTCCCTGCGGCGGGAAATTTCAATACAGCCCTGGACTATATCGGGTGCTAAGAGGGTTCCTGCACAGAGATTTCCGGCAGGGACGTCGATAACAGCGGCGCCGTTATAAAACACCATAGGCCCCGTTAAGCCTAAGAGTGACCGGTACGGTTCTGCCGCAATGGGACTGCGGCCGGTACAGAGGATTACCTGTATCCCCCTGGCCATACAGGAACGAAGGGCATCCTGGGTTAGCTCTCCCATGGTACCGTCCGATTTGAGGGTCGTCCCATCCAGGTCGATGGCAATAGCTTTAATGTTTGATACAGAAATCATACCTACTTGTACCCGGTCTCGCCGGCGCCGGTCAATGCCAGTTAAAAAGTAAATATGCCGTGCTAAAACTTCATGTCGGAACCACCTTTTAGAAGATGCAAATCTCTGCTATGGTTCTACCATGAAATTGAATCGAACCTGGTTATTATGGATTATCGGAAGTCTCGGTGTTGCGATGATACTCTACGCAGTGGCTAAACAGATTATCGGGTTTTCAGTAGACCCCGCCCTGGAGAAAACCTTTTTTGACTTTATCATCATAGGAGCTTTAGGAATACTAATCTACAATCGTAAACTTGCGGCCGAAGAAGCTGCGGAGGCCCAGAAAAGTGAACCGGCCCCGGAAAAAGCTTCAGAGGCAGCAGATGACGGAACGGAGAAATAGTTCGCATTATGGGGCTTCCATGAGTATATTTGTATGCATGGAGGATATATGAAACGTTTTGTGTTAGTTTCTCTTTTAGTTTGTGTGAGTGCCCTCGGATTCAGCCAGGAACGGCCTGTACAGGTGGCCTTTGAAGCAGAATCGGGGGCTCTTAAAATTCTGCACCATACCTACAAAGTAGGTTCTACGGGCAGTACCTTTAATTTTGTTACCCAAGGCGGCCAGGAGATCCTATTCCCCTTTGAACGGCTTACAGCCTGAGCTACCGTATTTGACCGCCATCAGATTCGCTTTTTATATCAGAGCCTGGAACTGAACACTCGGATTACAACCCGGGAGGCTTTCACTATTGATACGGTAACCTTTACTTCAGGTGACGTAGTAGATATTACCTATGGATTCCCCTTTTATCGGTTTACCTATCTTTACGACCTGTTGCCAGGAGATGCAGAGCTTTCTCTCGGGGCAGCCCTGCAGTTCCGAAATGCTTCCATCAGTTTTACTTCAGTAAATGGCTCAAAGCGGGCCATATCCCAGAACTTAGGTCTCGTACCGGCCCTGGCAATTTCAGGAAGAATTCCCTTTGGCAGTTTATTTTTTGCAGGCTTTGATGCGACCGGCATTTATGCATCCAGCGCCCTCTTTAATGAAGCAGACTTTGAGTTTGAAGGTTCCATTTTAGACGCTTCAGTCCGTGCAGGTATGGTTATACAGAAGGGATTGGAAAGCTATATAAACTTGAGGTTTATTGGCGGTTCTGCGGCGGGAGTTTCCCAATATCCCAATGAATTCTGGACCCAATCGGTAGGAAAGAAAACGGCCAATTACCTGGCAACCATGGCCCTTACAATCGGCGGTACCCTTAAGTTTTAAGAGGTTGATGGCGGCGGCTTATTGCGGTTACACAGCGCTGACGGCTTATTGAGGTGACTGAGATGACACCCCGCTGGGGGCTCCCTAAAGCTCCCCTGGTCAGGGAGGCCTTGTTACATAGACCCCGCCCCGCTACAATGCTTTCTTGCATAGGCCCCGCTGCAGGGAGCACCCATCGGCGGGGGATGGGGTGAACAGGGTCTTTCTTAAATAACACATACGCTGTGGCAGAGGTTTCGCTACCAAAGATAAGGGTCTGCCACAGACCGCTGATGAAAAGAGTATAACCAGCGATGGTAAAAACCGGCAAGGCTTAAGCAAAAATTTGAAGCAATATGAACTTGACATCATATTACCTCTATAGCATATTATTTACATGTGGGATATCGACGCTACCGATGAGTACCTTGAGTGGTTCTGTTCACTGGATCTTGATGCCCAGCGTGCAATCCTAACCAAAGTGCTTCTCCTTGAAGAGTTCGGACCACAGCTTGGACGACCTCATGCGGATACATTAAAGGGAAGTACCATCAAAAATCTAAAAGAACTCCGTGCCCGTACGAATGCTCATAGTCTTCGGGTGCTATATTACTTTAATGAGGAACGCCATGGGCTTCTTCTTATTGGAGGAGACAAGAAAGGTAAAAATGAGAAAGATTTTTACGATCGGCTTATTCAAACAGCCGAGAAGCTGATCCAGCGCTATCGCTGCTGAAGGAGGACAAATGGCTATCATCAAGAATGCAGTCAAGGCTATGGAAGCCTCTATGACACCTGAACAAATTCACCGTGCCCGCGCGGAAGCTGAGCGCGAGATACTCTCTATTCGGCTCGCTGAACTTAGAGAGCGCCGGGGAATTAAGCAAACTGACGTAAGGTCCTTTAGCCAAACTGCTGTGTCTAAATTAGAACGGCGAAAGGATATGAAGCTTTCAACACTTATTGAATACCTTGAAGGGATTGGTATGGGCCTTGAACTTCGTGTATATCCAAAGGATGCAAGGGAGCCGCAAAAACCTGAGACACTTCTACGAGTTTAGGTTCAAACCACCTATTATTTAGCTACCATGGCCCTTACAATCGGCGGAACAGTGAAGTTCTAGGATTGCGAAGAACTTCTGTTTAAGAGGTCTGCGTTGTTTGGGGGATGTTCCTTTTACTTTTACGTAAAGGGAACATCCCCATTTGCTTTCATTACAGTTGCCTAACTAAAGGTCCTTACTGCAAATTCTTAATAATTGCTTCTGCGGCAGATCGGCCGTCGGAAATGGACCGGACTACGAGGCTTGCGCCAAAGCGGGAGTCCCCGGCGGCCCATACCTTGGGATTAGAAGTGTGGAAGGTGCCCCGGGTACGGATATTGCCCCGTTCATCAAGTTCAAGGTTAAGATCCTTTACAAGACCTTCCTGAACGACATGGGTAAAGCCCATTGCCAACAGTACCAGGTCAGCCCCGATTTCAAAGTCAGAACCGGGGATTTCTGTCATGGTCCAGCGGCCATCCTGTTCGGTCCACTCAACCTTACAGGCTTGAATGGCTTCCACCTGGCCGTTCCGGCCAATAAAGGCTTTGGTATTGACCGACCAGAGCCGTTCACAGCCTTCCAGGTGGGAGCTGGAAGTTTTCAGCACCTTTGGCCAGAGCGGCCAGGGTTCATTGGGACTGCGATGCTCCGGAGGCTTCGGTAAAACTTCAATCTGGGTAACCCGGATGGCTCCCTGACGGTTAGCCGTACCGACACAGTCGGCACCGGTATCACCGCCGCCGATAACCACCACCCGCTTACCAAAGGCGGTAATCGGTTCCACCCCATCTTCACAGGCTTCCTGTGCACAGGAACGATTCTGCAGGGCCAGATAATCTAACGCCTGAACGATACCCTTCAGTTCTCTGCCGGGAACGGTTAGGTCCCGGGGCTCCCGGGCTCCAACGGTAAGCAGCACCAAATCAAATTCTTTTTCCAGTTCCTTAGGATCTACCATGACCGAATCGGTGCCTGCGGTTCCGAAGCCATAGCGGGCAGAGCCTATACGGGTGTTGGTCTTAAAGACAATCCCTTCGGCTTCCATAATGGCTACCCGCCGATCAATAAAATTCTTGTTGAGCTTAAAATCGGGAATACCATAGCGGAGATACCCCCCGAGCTTGCGGTCCGCTTCATAGACAGTAACCGTAAAGCCCGCACGGTTCAGGTAATAGGCCGCTGACAGCCCTGCGGGCCCGCCCCCTACAACGGCGACCTTTTTCCCGTTCCGCTTTTTAGGCGGCCGGGGAACCACCAGCCCCAGTTCATAGGCCTTTTCGATGACCGCAAGTTCATTCTGTCGTATGGTAACCGGTTCGTCGTTGGCGCCGAGCACACAGGATGCCTCACAGGGGGCAGGACACACCCGGCCGGTAAATTCCGGGAAGGGGTTGGTGTTTTCGAGAATAGCCCAGGCTCCTGCCCAATCACCGCGGTACAGCTTATCCTGCCATTCAGGCATCACATTATGCACAGGGCATGCCCAATGACAGAAGGGCACACCGCAATCCATACAGCGGGAAGCCTGGAGCCGCCGTTCTTCATCGGGTAACTGCAGTTCCACCTCGCTGTAATCGTTTATCCGTTCTTCGACCGGCCGGTAGCCGGCAACCTTTCGTTGTATCTTAAGAAATCCCTTTGGATCACCCATTTTATGCCCTCACTGTAATGTCTTCCTGTTCCCGGACTTCATACAGTTTCCGGTCCAGTTCCGCCAGTTTCATCTGTTGGAGTGCCCGCTTGTATTCCAGGGGCAGTACCTTGATAAAGTAGGTTCGATATTCCCGCCAGGAATCGAGGATACCCCGGGCATACTCACTGCCGGTCCAGTAGACATGTTTGCGAATCATGTCCTTTACAAAATTTTCATCCTCTTCGTTATCCAGATGAGAAAGCTCAACCATACCCTTGTTCAGGAAGAACTCGAAATCCCCATCCCGATCCATGACATAGGCGATACCACCGGACATACCGGCGGCAAAGTTCCGTCCTACCCGGCCAAGAACAACAAGTCGGCCTCCGGTCATGTATTCAGCCCCATGATCACCGGTGCCTTCTACAACTGCCACAGCTCCGGAATTGCGAACACAGAACCGTTCTCCCGCCACACCGGCTACATAGAGCTCACCAGAGGTAGCACCATAAAGCACCGTATTTCCCACTATGATGTTCTCGTTGGTTTTAAAGGTTGAACCTGCCGGCGGTGCAACTATGATACGTCCCCCCGAAAGCCCCTTTCCCAGATAGTCATTGGCATCACCGCTCAGACGGAAGGTAATACCCGGAGCAAGGAAGGCGCCGAAGCTCTGGCCCGCAGAACCGGTAAAGTCCACGGTCACAAAGTTTTCCGGCAAGCCCTGGGAGCCAAAGCGTTTTGATACCTCATAGGAAAGCATGGCGCCGACGGCCCGATCGGTATTATGAATGGGGAATTCCAGAGCCGTGGGTACCTTTTTATCCAGGGCAGCAAAACAGCGTTCAATGAGTTTTTTATCGAGTACATCATCAATTTTATGGATCTGATGCTGCACACAGTACCGCGCGTCTCCGCCGGGGATATCCGCAGGACCTTCCACTTTGGTTAAAATATCTCGGAGATCTACCGTGTTTACCTTGAACTTATCCACCTTCCGCTGAACCAGCAGGTCAGTTCGGCCAACGAGCTCATCAAAGGTTCTAAAGCCCAAAGAAGCCATAACTTCCCGGGTCTCCATGGCGAGGAAACGGAAAAAGTTGATGAGATATTCACTCTTACCGGTAAACTTCTTTCGCAATTCCGGATCCTGGGTAGCCACCCCCATGGGGCAGGTGTTTTCGTGGCATTTACGCATCATCACACAGCCCATAACGATAAGGGTTGACGTACCAAAGCCGAATTCCTCTGCCCCGAGGAGGCCTGCAATAACGATGTCCCGGCCGCTCTTAAGCTGACCGTCGGTCATCAACTTGACCCGCCCCCGAAGTCCATTGAGCACCAGGGTCTGATGGGTTTCGGAAAGACCCAGTTCCCAGGGGAGCCCCGCATGGCGGATTGAGCTCTGGGGGCTTGCACCGGTACCGCCGTCATAACCTGAGATAAGAATGTTATCCGCATGAGCCTTGGCCACACCGGCGGCGATGGTCCCTACCCCGCTTTCGGATACCAGTTTAACGCTGATCCGGGCATTGGGATTGGCATTTTTAAGGTCAAAGATGAGCTCCGCCAGATCTTCGATAGAATAAATATCATGATGGGGTGGCGGGCTGATGAGGGTAACCCCCGGGGTCGAGTGCCTGGTTTTTGCAATGATGGCATCAACCTTATGGCCGGGGAGCTGGCCCCCTTCACCAGGCTTAGCACCCTGGGCAATCTTAATCTGGATTTCTTCTGCATTCGCCAAATACTCGCTAGTTACACCAAAACGGGCAGAGGCAACCTGTTTTATTGCACTGCGGGCCCAACTTCCATCGGGACGTACCTTAAAGCGTTCAGGGTCTTCACCACCTTCACCGCTATTGGACCGGCCATGAATAGAGTTCATTGCGATCGCAATGGTTTCATGGGCTTCCTTGGATATGGAACCGAAGGACATGGCTCCGGTCGTAAAGCGCTTCATAATCGATTCAACGCTTTCTACTTCTTCCAGCGGGATGGGTCCCTTTGGTGCACCTTTGACAGTGCCCGGTTCAGCAAAATCCATGAGTCCCCGCAAAACATGGGGACTGCGGTTCAGTTCATCAACCTTGCTGGTAAATTCCTTAAATTTCTTATAATCCCCAGAACGTGTAGCCCACTGGAGGAGATAGATGGTCTCAGGGTTCCAGGCATGTTTTTCGCCGAACTTCCGCCAGCGGTATTGGCCGTCTCCGGCGAGTAGGTTCTCAAATACCGTGGGACTCGATCCCTGCTGGGTTTCATAGGCTGAGCGGGCTTCACGGTACCGGGCAACTGCCTCGGCCTCAAGTTCTGCAAAGCCCACACCGCCGATTCGGCTGGTGGTACCCCGGAAACACTTTTCGATAACCTCAGAACCAAGACCTATGGCTTCGAATATTTGAGCACCCCGATAGGACCGGAGCGTACTGGTACCCATTTTACTCATTATTTTGAGGATGGCCTTCTGGATACCCTTCAGGTAATTCTTTTCAGCGTGTTCATAGTCTCCTGCCCGCTCTGCATCGGCACTTCTACAGATTGCAGCAATTGATGCGAGGGCTCCATAGGGCACAATGAGGTCCGCCCCATAACCAAAGAGCAGGGCAAAGTGCATGACCTCCCGGGGATCGGCAGAATCTACTATAATAGAAGCTTTCATACGCAGCCCTGCCTTAATGAGCCCATGGTGCACCGCTCCCGTGGCAAGGAGAGCTGGTATTGCACAGCGGCTTGCTTCTGGGGCCAGGGCGGAACGATCAGAAAGGATGATCAGTGAATGCCCCGACTCAACAGCTTTTATCGCTTCATCGACGAGGCGATCCAGGGCGGTTTCCAGGTGTCCCTTTCCAGCAGCAGGTTGAACACTTCCTATACTGGGGACATAGAAGGTGGCGTCTAAGGTTTTATACCTAAATGCAGGGTCATGCCAGGCTTTTATACGTTCAAAATCCGCCAGGGTCATGACAGGGTTGAGAATTTTAAGCCGATGGCAATGCTGTTCGGTTTCTTCAAGCAGATTCTGCTGGGGCCCCACAAAACTGGTCAGGGTCATAACGAGCTCTTCCCGGATTGAGTCGATGGGCGGGTTGGTGACCTGGGCAAAGACCTGCTTAAAGTAGTTATAGGGCCGCTGGGGCTTTTCGGAAAACACTGCGATAGGGGTATCGGTACCCATGGAGCTGGTGGGTTCCTGACCGCTCTCAGCCATAGGCAGGAGGAGGTTGTCCCGATCTTCCCGGGTATACCCAAAGGCCCGCTCCATGAAGAGAACCGTGGTTTCATCCGCCGGCTGGATCACCGTTTTCCCGATGGCAATTTCGGGCAGTTTTTCCAGGGTAAGGACCTGCTTTTTCACCCATTCGGCATAGGTTTTTTGGGTGGCTATCTGCCTTTTCACTTCCTCATCGGGAATGATGCGGCCTTCCTCCAGGTCTACCAGGAGCAGTTTTCCCGGCTTTAGACGCCCCTTAAGGGCGACTTCTTCGGGAGCAAAATCCTGAACACCGGTCTCACTGCCCATAACGATGAGGCCTTCCTTGGTAATCGTATAGCGTGAAGGACGGAGTCCATTCCGGTCCAGGGTTCCCCCGACATAGCGGCCATCGCAAAATACAACTGAGGCAGGTCCATCCCAGGGTTCCATCATACAGGCATGGTATTCATAAAAAGCCTTGAGTTCCTGGGGGATAGGATTTTTATCATTCCAGGACTCAGGGATCAGCATCATGAGCGCATGGGGGAGACTGCGGCCAGCAACAACCAACAGTTCAAGCACATTATCGAGGCTGGCGGAGTCACTCTTACCCGGTTCTACAATAGGGAGGATTTCCTTAAGGTCCTCACCCAGCACCGGATGAGCAAGCAGAGCTTCCCGGGCAGCCATCCAGAAGCGGTTTCCCTTGACGGTGTTGATTTCACCGTTGTGAGCAAGAATCCGGAAGGGCTGAGCCAGCGGCCAGGCCGGGAAGGTATTGGTGCTGAATCGGGAATGGACCATGGCTACCGCCGTGGTAATAGCAGGGTTTGTCAGCTCGGTAAAATAGGACCTGAGCTGGCTGGACATCAACATACCCTTATATACAATGGTTTTACTCGAAAGAGACGGAAAATGAGTATCCTGAGCCTCGGCAAATTCAGCTGTTTCGCGGATTGCCTTTTCAAAACGTTTTCGGAAAATATAGAGCCGTAATTCCAGTTCCTCAAGGGCACTGTTTTTTTCTGGTACAAGAAATAGCTGCTTAATCACCGGCTCAGCCTTCTTTGCAATAATACCGATGACTTCAGGGTTGGTGGGTACATCCCGGGAAGCCAGAAGAGAAAGACCGGATTTTTTAGCAAGATGTTCTATTTCTTTAAGGATAGCATCCCGAAGTTTTTCAGCTTTTTTATCATGAAGGGGCCCGGGTAAAAAAAGTAATCCCGTTCCATAGGTTCCCTTTTCAGGAAGATTGGGAACAAGACTTTTATAGAAATCGTGGGGAATTTGCAGGAGGACCCCTGCACCATCACCGGTTTTATTATCAGCACTTTCGGCTCCCCGGTGTTCCATCCGCTCCAACACTTCCAAACCACGTTCGAGAATATCGTGGGAAGTTCGGCCTTTGATATCGGCGACGAAACCGATACCACAGGCATCATGTTCATAGGCCCTGTCATAGAGGCCCGTAGATCTTTGCTGGTGATCGCCCATTGTGGCTCCTTACAAAAGAGGAATCATCAGCGTTATACATTATTTTGCAAGTTTATGCAATAGCACTGCATAAACTTTCATATTGCTAAAAAATTATACAAATAGGGTGTATAAACGGACAAAAAAAACGCCGTTACCGTAAGGAGGAACCGGTAACGGCGCAACGTAAAAACTTTTGATGCCCTGCATATGAACCTACGTCTACTATAGTATACAACAAAATAGTACTAGAATTCAAGGGTAAGATGACTTTGACGGAATAAAAAAATCCGGTTATGCTCAAGTTATGAAAAAGTGCTTGCCCTTTCTGATTGGTAGCCTTGCATTGATACTAATCGGTATACTTGTTTGGCAATTATCAATTTTACGGACAATACAAGATTCGCTTTCCGTAGCACCTATCCCCAATAAGTCACGAACCCCCATTTTTCATATTGTTGCACTTCTTTATGCCCCCGAAAGGGACTCTTTTTATGAGCAGGCCTTTTCAAACATGCAAAAGACAGCCATAAATAATAACTGTGTGTTACAACTATTTCAATACTCTGAATCCCAAAGCAATGAAGACATTAGAAAGCTGCTCCATCTTATCCGAGATATCAATCCTGATGGTCTCATTATCTCATTACCTTCAATTAGCTCATTCAATCAAGAAATTACAGAAATAACGAACAAAGGTATTCCCATAGTTACTTATGAAACTGAACCCCTAACCGGTAAACACATTGCACATGTAGGGACAAACTCATTTGAATTAGGGAAACTAGCAGGAAGTACCCTACGGAATCGTTTTCCTGAACCACAAAAAGTGGGCATTATATTATCCTTTGGTGGTGGATATGGAACAACCCAAAATGCATCTTTTCTTCAGGGTTTACAGTATAGTATTAGAGATTCATCAGCATATACAATAGCTCTTGTTCGAACAGTAAAAAATCAGCATATCGGTGTAGAAACCTACATAAAAGACATAATTAAAACAGATCCACCCTTAGATATAATTATATGTACTACAGCCAGGGATACTGAAGCTATGGCACAAGCACTCATCGACCTGGACCGAGTCGGGAAACCAATGATTATCGGATTTGGCGATTCACCAACAATACGCACCCTACTTTCAGAAGGTGTTGTTGGTGCCACAGTGACTAGAAACCCAGAAATGGGGGGAAGGCTTGCAGTAGAAAGCATTATTGCGCTTATACAAAACAGCCGCATTAATATTTTTCAGGATCCAGGAGCAACTAGTTTATATCCGGAACAGATCTGGTCAGTAAAATGAGAATAGTCAGTACAATTCGTAAGAAAATAGTAATCACAGCCCTTGCACCAGTTCTCATTCTTGCAATGACAGCATTGTTTACCGTGTTTACAATTACTTCTGCTGTACAAGGTGTACAAGGCCTATTTATAAAAAATTATTATATGCAGGAACTACTTACGGAGGTGAATTATATTCAAACAGCCCTTTCATCATATATGGCAACTAAAAACTCTGAGGATTTGCGTAAAGTAATTCATTATTCCCGCTCAATAACTGATAAAGCTGTTCAATTAGACAAAGAAGTCTCTGCAGATCAGGAATCTCTGTTAGAACGAAACATTGCATCACTCATTGGAGAATTTATTTCAGCAAGTAACAATGCAGTACAATCAAAACGAGGAAGAAATCTATCGGAATATACTCAGAGACTTCAACGTGTAGAAGAGTTAGCAAGTTTAATTCAAGAAAGAACCAATTTACTCATGCTCGATCGTATGAAAATTCAATTATCTGCCTTTTCGGTATTTTCTAAAAATGTAACACTTATACGAAGCTTAAGTCTCAGTATGATTCTTGTTGCTTTGTTTTTTAGTATATCTATTATTTTTTATTTTACTGACAAGATAAGTGCACCAATTATCCATTTAGGGAATGCAGCGAATCAAATTGCTTCAGGTATATATGATGAACAGGAACTAATGGTTGAAGCGGATGACGAAATTGGGGCAACGGCCCGTGCATTTAATTTGATGAAAAAATCTATCATACAATCCTTTAATGAAATTAAAAACAAAGCAGAAATTGAACGAGCACTGATGGAACAACAAATGAAAAACCTTGAAATGACTAGCCTTTTAAAAAATGCAGAGTTATCCGCTTTACAAGCGAGAATAAATCCTCATTTTTTATTTAACACCTTGAATACTGGCATCCAGCTTGCTGTTGTAGAAGATGCAGATCGAACCCGCCGGTATCTGGAACAACTTACCAAACTAATGCGGTATTCTTTCAGAGATCTGGATATTCCGGTTGCCTTAGCCGAAGAAATGGACAGCATGAGATCTTATTTATATCTTATGTCAATCCGATTTCCCGACGTATTTGATTTTTCAATGCAAATAATCAGCCCCGCAGAGCATGCAATTATTCCCAAAATGACAATTCAACCCCTTGTGGAAAATGCTATTCGTCATGGGTTAAAAGATATGACAAGTAGTGCAAGTCTCACAATTCAGGCTTATGTTGATGAATATCAACGATTATATATTAATATTGAAGACAATGGTAACGGTATTAGTCCCAATCGCATAACAGAAATTTTCAATGCCGCCGATCATGGAACTACACTAGATAAAAATGGCGAAGGCGGCATGGGTATGGTAAATGTTATTCAACGGTTACGATTATTTTCTGGAGAATGGGATGTCATACAAATTGAACCAATTACACCTAGAGGAACTAGAATCATAATTTCTTTGCCCTACAGGGAGCATACATAATGAATGCTAAAATTTTTCTTGTTGATGATGAACAACCAGTACTCGATGGCTTATCAGTAATTATTACTAAATTTATACCAGAACTTACCATTTGTGGAACTGCTCGTTCAGGAAAGGTTGCTATAGAAGCAATACAACAAACCCATCCAGATATTATCATTATGGATATTCGTATGCCAGGGATGAGTGGTATAGATGTGCTTAAAGAGTTAGATCGTCTTGGTTTAGAGTGTTTAACCATTTTACTCACTGCCTATGAACGGTTTGATATTGCCCAAGAAGCCTGTGGACTGGGTGTTTATAATTATCTCGTTAAACCTGTCGAACAGGATATCTTTATTAAAATTCTTAAAAATGCACTTCTACATATTCAAAAAAGAAAAGAACGGACAAACCAGGCTGTAAATGCACTAGAACTGTTACGGCTGGCTCGTCCCATTTTAGAGGAATCTTTTTTGTTTTATTTACTTTTAGGAGATAGTTCAAAAATACAAATAACAACCTATGCTCAAATATTTGGCTGGAATTCATCAGAAAAGATATATGGGCATTGTGCAGTAATAGCTAGTAGACAATCATTACAATATGAGGAGTGCATTGCAATTCAAACTGAAATATCAAATCATCTCAATTGTCTTTCGGGAAAATTATTTAATACTTATATAATGCTATTTATCCCAGGAAATAATACAGAGCATACCAATACTATTTTAAAATATATTACTAATAAATTAGTTACTATGGACCTAGTATATAATATAGGTCCACCAAAACAGTTAGCAATTGCTTCTCAATCTTTATTAGAAGCATTTTTATCTTTACCGGATTTTCAACAAAAGAATGAACATGAAGAAACTCTTACTTTGCAACTAATAAAAAAAATGATCCAAGAAATATCATTAAAAAATTATTCAGCGACTGCATTGTTTATTGGATTACAACAAATAGTTAACCAACAGACTACCTTTACTGCGTTTTCAGACCGAAGAATATTACTTGCATTACGATTTATTGAAGCAAATTATGGAAAACAAATATCACTTGAAGATACAGCACAAGCTGTTGATTTAAGCCCAGCCTATTTGTCACGTCTTTTAGTCACCGAAACAGGCAAATCATTTATTGAACATCTTACTAAATATCGAATGGATCGGGCTTGTAAAGAATTAGCCAAAGGCCAATATTCTATAAAGGAGATTGCTGCAATTTGTGGATATCCAGACTCGAACTATTTTAGCAGAATTTTTAAAAAGCACATTGGCCAAACACCATCAGAATTTGCAGAACAGTGTGGGAGGATATTACTATGATTGTTAAAAAGGAACATGTATTCTTTTTGGTTACCATACTGCTTAGTTCTTCTTTATTTCTCAATTGCCAAGGATCTAAAAAACGACAAGCTACAGATAAACCCCTTATCGGTTTCCTTATGGATTCGCTTATAGAAGAACGTTGGGCTAGAGATAGAGACATTTTTATTTCATCAGTCAAAACCTATGGGGGTAATGTTATTGTCCAGATTGGCGAAGAAAACGCTAAAACGCAAGAAGCCCAATTACAATATCTTATTGATCAGGGTGTCAATTCTTTGGTTCTTATACCCAACGACCCAGATCTTTTAACAAAGGCAGTCCAGGAGGCAAAAAAACATGGAGTGCCTGTTTTGCTCTATGAACGCCTTGTTCATAATGGTGGAGCAGACCTCTATCTTGCGTATGATGCTATAAAGGTAGGTGAATTACAGGCAGCATATATTCTAAAAACGATTAAAAACGGCCCTGTGGTTATTATTAACGGTAAAAAAAACGATCCCATTGCAGCATCCATTCATGAAGGAATTTTTACTATCCTTAATTCAGAAATTAAAAGTGGAAGAATTACAGTAGTAGAGGATTATTGGGTTACGACAGGAAATTCAGAAGAAGTAGCTGATGCCATTGCAGGTTTAATAGATAAAAATATCCATTTTAAGGCAATTCTTGCTTATAACGATTTATACGCTGAAGCTGCAATTCGAGTTTTAACATTAAAACGTTTAGCAAAAAAAGTTGCAGTAGCTGGTGCGGATGCGGATCTTGCAGCATGTCAGAGAATCGTAGAAGGAACCCAAACCATGACTGTCTATAAACCCATTGAAATCATTGCTGCAAAAGCAGCAGAACTAGCCGTATATATGGCACGAAACGAGCGGGTTACGGTTCACAAAGCAATTTTTGACGGTTCTTACCGGGTACCCTACTATCAGCTCGAACCAATTGCAGTGGATGCAACTAACTTACGGCAAACAGTCATTAAAGATGGTTTTCATCTAGAGGAAGAAGTGTACCGAAATGTGGCATTAAAATAGTATTATTTTGCTATATTCCATCACTTTTATGCTACACTCATATCGTTTCATATTTTATTATATAAAAAATATACAGTAAATAGAAAAAGCTTCCTGTTTCGATATTTATAGTATTGGTGTATTCTGAGAAAATGGAACTTTATGGTTCCTTATATTCTTATCAGGAGGAAAGAAGTGAAAAAGACGCTTGCTATCGTTTCCGCCTTACTCGTCATTGGTTCTCTGGCCTTTGCTCAGACAACCAAACAACCCAAAATTGGTGTTGCCATTTACAAATTTGATGACACCTTTATGTCCTATGTTCGCAACGCAATACAGGATAATGCCAAGGGGAAAGCTACCATTGAAATGGTAGATTCACAGAATGCCCAACCCACCCAAAACGACCAGGTAGATTCTTTCTTATCCAAAAAAATGAATGCTATTGCCATTAACCCGGTAGATCGGACTGCAGCCGCGACAATTATTAACAAAGCAAAGGCTCGCAACATTCCTGTTGTCTTCTTTAATCGGGAACCCCTTCCTGAGGATATGAAAAAATGGGATAAGGTTTACTATGTAGGAGCTAAGGCTGAACAGTCTGGTACCATGCAGGGTGAAATTGCGGTTGATTACTGGAAGAAAAATCCCAAGGCTGATAAAAATGGCGATGGAGTTATCCAGTATATTATGCTAAAGGGTGAACCTGGACACCAGGATGCAGAGCTGCGAACCCAATATTCCATTAAAGCAGTTACCGATGCTGGCATTAAGGTAGAAAAACTTGCCGAAGATACTGCATATTGGGACCGCCCCAAGGCCGTTGAAAAGATGAAAGCCTTCTATGCCAAATTTGGTGATAAGATTGAAATGATCTTCTGCAACAATGACGATATGGCTCTGGGTGTTATCGAAGCACTCCGCCAGGAAGGATATTTTACTGGTGATAAGTACATTCCAGTTCTTGGTGTTGATGCAACCGCTCCTGCGCTTCAGGCTCTGGAACAGGGAACCCTTTTGGGTACTGTTCTTAACGATGCTAAAAATCAGGGAAAGGCTACTTTTGATCTAGCTTATGCACTGGCTATGGGTAAGAACCCTGCAACTTCCGGCTGGAAAATTGATGACGGAAAATATGTCTGGGTACCCTATCAGAAAGTAACAAAGGATAACTACAAACAATTTAAATAATTCCTTTCGCTGATATGCAGGGCAGTATCGATCTAGATACTGCCCTTATATTAATTTTTGGAGGAAAGTTGTGGGGGACAATCAATACGTCCTAGAAATACGGCATATGTCAAAATCTTTTCCCGGCGTCCGTGCACTAGACGACGTATCTATTCAGATTAAACCAGGCACGGTTCATGCTTTAATGGGAGAAAATGGTGCGGGAAAATCGACCTTAATGAAATGCCTGTTTGGTATTTATGAACCCGATTCTGGTGAAATAATCTTAGAAGGGAAACCCGTACGTTTTGCTAATTCTCGACAGGCCCTTGATGCAGGTATTTCTATGATTCATCAGGAGTTGTTACCAATTCCATATCGGAGTGTTATGGAAAACCTCTGGTTGGGTCGATATCCGCAACGTTCATTGGGTCCTTTCAAATTCGTAGATCATAAAAAAATGTATCAGGACACGGTAGAGTTGTTTAAAGAGCTCAAGATGGATATTAATCCTAAGGTTTGGGTTCGGGAACTATCCGTATCAAAGGTTCAATCCATAGAAATTGCAAAGGCTGTTTCTTATAACGCAAAGGTGATTATAATGGATGAACCTACATCATCTCTAACCGAAAATGAAGTAGAACACCTCTTTGAAATCATTCGTCGGCTTCGAAATTCAGGAGTTGCGATTATATATATTTCCCATAAAATGGAAGAAATATTGCAAATTTCAGATGATGTATCTATCATGCGTGATGGTCGTCATGTTGGAACCTACCCGGCTAAAGAATTAACCACCGATCAGATTATTAAATACATGGTTGGGCGGGACCTGTCACACCGATTCCCGCCACGGGAAAACGTACCAGGAGAGGTTATTCTGGAAGTAAAGAACCTTACATCCGCTGAAAATCATTCTTTTAAGGATGTGAGCTTTTCCGTCCGGCGCGGTGAAATTTTCGGGATTGGCGGTTTGGTTGGCGCAAAGCGGACTGAACTGGTCGAATCCATATTTGGATTGCGCCCCATAGTTTCCGGGCAGATTCTTATTAACAGCAAAGAGGTCTCCATTACTAGTCCTTCCAGGGCAAAGGAATACAAAATGGCCTTGCTTACCGAAGAGCGCCGGGCTACCGGAATTGTACCTATGCTCTCGGTAAAAGAAAATATGCTTTTAGCGAATCTACGTCGCTACATTGGCAGGCTTGGTCTTTTAAATGAAAAACAGGGCGAAGCGGATGCTCGAGAAAAGATCAATGCGCTCCGGGTAAAAACACCGGGTACCAAAAACAGGATTCGAGACCTTTCCGGTGGTAACCAACAAAAGGTCCTATTTGCCCGCTGGCTTCTTACCGATCCAGATATTCTGCTTCTTGACGAACCTACCCGAGGTATCGATGTAGGAGCAAAATATGAAATTTATTCAATCATTGCAGATTTAGCAAAACGAGGGAAGAGTATCATTATGATATCTTCAGAAATGCCAGAGCTTCTTGGAATGTCAGACAGAATTATGGTCATGTGTGATGGGAGAGTAACAGGCATTCTTGATGGCAAAACTGCAACCCAGGAAGAAATAATGCGCTTAGCCGCAAAATTTTTATAATCGGAGAATCAGATATGAGTGCATCTAACAGCAAAAGCGACAAACCTTTTAACACCAAAATTTTTTCGTCCTTCAGTTTGCAATATGCAATTTATTTTGTGTTCCTTTTACTGGTGATCGGTATTACCATCAAAGAACCAGCTTTTCTTTCCATAGAAAATTTCAGAAACATCCTTTCCATGTCCGCGACACGAATCATTATTGCTATGGGCGTCGGTGGAATCCTGATTACCGGCGGTACGGATCTTTCTGCCGGCCGACAGGTCGGGCTCGCGGCGGTTCTTTCAGCCAGTCTTCTGCAAGCCCTGGATTATCCCCGAAGAATGTATGTAGATTTGCCACAACTACCGCTCTGGCTCCCTATTATACTGGCCATGGTGGTTTGTGCTCTCATCGGCCTAGTAAACGGCCTTATTGTAGCTAAGTTAAAGGTACCACCCTTTATTGCAACATTGGGTACCATGGTTGCAGTGTACGGGCTCAACTCCCTCTACTTTGACCGGCCGCCCTATGGGGCCCAACCCATCGGCGGGCTCGACAAACGATTCACCAACCTTGGTTCTGGCTATATCGGGCTCGATGGTACCTATTCCTTGCCCTATATCGTACTGATAGCAGTCCTGGTAGCCCTCTTTGTCTGGATACTGCATAACAAGACCACCTTTGGTAAAAACATTTATGCTATTGGCGGTAACCCTGAGGCTGCAAAAGTGTCCGGTGTTAATGTAGTCCGTAATTTGCTCATTGTGTATACACTGGCTGGTGCTCTATACGGGTTGGGTGGGGCCCTGGAAGCAGCCCGGACTGGTGGTGCCACCAATAATTATGGTAACGGGTACGAACTCGATGCCATCGCAGCCTGCGTCGTCGGAGGTGTATCAACCTCTGGTGGTATCGGTACTGTTCCTGGTATGGTGGTTGGTGTGCTTATCTTTTCTGTTATTAACTACGGATTAACATTCATCAACATGTCACCATATTGGCAGCAGATTGTTAAGGGTGCTATCATTATTGCGGCAGTAGCAATCGATATCCGTAAATATTTAAATAAACGTTAACAATGACAACTCTACAGGGTCCTTATTCCTCCGGGACCCTGTTTTTAAATAAAAGATAATAATTGTCTTCTGTTATTCTATGATATACTCAGTCTATGAACACCACACTATTTAAAACATCAATTCACCGATTTTGTAAAGCAATCACTATCGATACCAGCTGGCCAGAGCAGGCAGACCATGACCCGCAGGAAAAAGAACGAGCAGAAAGAGCACTTAGTTCATTCCAGAATTTTTTAGTTACCGCTTTTCAGGCTTTTCATCGAGTAGCCGAGCGGACAGTTTTAAGTCCTTATAGCGTTATATACCGTTGGCCAGGAAAACAAGAAAGTCGGAAAACACATAAACCGGTACTTTTGCTTGCACATTACGACGTCGTACCGGCCGACAGGGAATTCTGGACCACCGTCCCCTTTGGTGCAGAAATAAGGGAAGACTTTATTTACGGCCGGGGCACCCTTGGCACTAAAAACACTTTGACATGTGCTATGGAAGTGGCAGAATTTCTGGTTAGCGAGGGTTTTGCTCCGGATCGGGATATCTGGTTTGCATTCGGAGGGGATGAAGAGCGTTCCGGTGCATGCGGGGCCCAGAAAGCGGCAGCCTGGTTTGCAGAACAAAAGCTTCATTTTTCTTGGACTTTAGATGAAGGCAGTATTGTTGCCTTGGACCAGATACCCGGAGTATCAAAACCACTTACCCTCATCGGAGTGGAAGAAAAAGGCTTTTTAGATATAGAACTGATGGTACAGCAAAATCCGGGTCATGCATTGAGACCAGCAGAGCGGCAGGCTGTGGCACTATATTGGCCGAGGCATTGGTTCGGCTTTCACACAAGCCGTTCCCCTACAGGCTCATCTCATCGGTGGAACGTTTCTTTATGGACCTTGCCCCTATAATAGAAAAAAAACAGCCAAACAAAGGCTCCAAGCCTTTGTACTTGGTCACCCTCGGCAATTAGGCCCTTTCTTTTTCACCCTAGCAGGCACGAGCCCTGCTACCCGTGCCTTTCTTAGAACAACCCTAGTGCCAATAACCCTGTCCTTGCAGACCGGGAAACAGCTGTTGAAGAAGGCCCAGGATGGCCACAACTAACCCAAGCCCTTGCATCAACCTTTCCCCAGGCAGTCCCCCTACCCTTCCTCGTAACAGCCACAACCGACTCGCGCTATTATGCGGACCTCTGCCAGGCGGTGTACCGCTTTGGGCCCATGGAACTACTGCCGGAAGAGGTGAACCGTATTCATGGTCATGATGAACGGATATCGCTCGATAATCTGTATCGGGGTATCGATTTTTATAAACAACTCATTGAACAAATATAAATATAATAGAACATACAAAGCATTATTGATGCACTGTTTCTTAAACAAAAATATCTATTTATTGCGCTACATATTTTTTACATCACCCTATTAAGCTTTATCAGAGTATAGAATGGCTCGTTCAGATAAGTATTTTTTTAGTTCCCCACGGGTTTCGTAATGCTTCATGCAAAAAAGATAGAAAAACATCCAGAGAAATCCCTAAGTTATCATGATGATAAACAGATTCGCCAGCATCTTGCAATGCAAGAAAAACCTGTGAATACGCTACACGGGAGTTCAACCCTTCATACTGGTGGTACAACCCAAATTAATGATAGTGCTGCGAAAAGAAAAGCCCTTCTTTGGTTCATTTTCTGCGTACACCTTGCGATGGATATTGTCTTTATCACCGCCCGTTCCCCGGAACTTTCAGACCGGATGGCGTATTACCCGGCAGACTACAGTACTCGCCTTTGATTTTGGGGATGGCTTTTCCAATATGCTCTTCCCCACTAACGCACTGCTCCTTATCGCCCTGTCTTTTACTGTAGTAAGCTACCCAAAATGGATTGCCTGGACATGGAAGCTTCAGCTCATAATCCTCGCGGTCACTTCAGCATTCTTAGCCCTGGCAGTGGCAATCCATTTTGGCCCCTTTTAATTCTGCAAAATTTTTACAGAATCAGCGTTTACCTTTTCTGCTATTCTGGTTGAGATGTCTTCGATGAGATCCCCTGTAATGGGGGTCTTGCCCTTTTCGACACCGAAATCGGTCATAACATAGTGATCATAGGGTATTCCGTTTTTTTCAAAAATCTTTGCACCGCAGGCCACCTTACAACCGTCCAGTACAATATTGTTAGTGGCGCTTCGTGCAGATTGTATAAACCCCGAAAGATCAGCACCCATAGCAGCCAGGCACGTGCTGGCTCCTACCTTATCCCGGTTCAGAGTCCGCATTACCTGATCTGCCAAGAGACCCGTATTTGCAGCACCTGAACAGGCATACAATAAAGTTACTTTTTCATCTCCTCCGCAGCAACATCCAGCCATTTCCATGTACTCCTTTGTTTGTTAAGCTATATTTTGCGCCTGCTCATAGAGGCGATTAATTTCTTGTTTAGGCAAGATTGTAAAAATTGACCAGGAAATAAGTACAATACCCACCACATCGATAGCAAGCCGAGAGAGGGCAAAACGATTTCCCAGGGATGCTATTTCGAAGAGCAACATTGGAATTTTTGTTGTAGACCATGCACCTATAAAGATAAGAATGTTGGAAAAACGTGCACCCTTTTTCATAAGAACTGCAGCAAAGGGAAATGCACCATAGAGGGGCCCTGCGGCAAAAGAGCCTAACAGAAAGGCGAGTATGGGCCCTTTCAAACCGGAGCCTTCTCCCATCAATGTAATCATCTGTTCCCGGGGAACCCACACATCTAAAAGCCCCAGCAGAATAAATATAGGAGGAATTACCAGTAACATTGTTTTTATCTGAAGAGCAAGCGAATCAACAGCCTTATCCCTCCATACTGGAAAAAGAACCAGAAAGACAAGAAAAAACAAGGACACGAGCATAGCAGGACTATATCGTTGTAAGATCTTTTTCATACACTCACCACCCAACCTACAAAATAAGCTACTATAAACGAAAACAGCCAGGCAAAAACATTACGAAATATGGCGGTTCGCTTGCCAAAATACTGTATTTCCATCGGTAAGGTTACAATCCCTACCATCATAAGACTGGAGATGAATGCAGCCATTTGGGTAGCCCCTGCACCGTTTTGTAACAGGGCAGCCGCTGCAGGAAAAGCAACAAAACCAGGGATAAGGGTAATTGCACCTACAACAGAAGCTATGAATACACCAATAAAACCGGAACCTTTACCGAGTAATTGGGAAACTGTTTCAGTGTCCAAAACAGCCAGCACAACCGCTACAAGAAAAAGAACCGTGATAAACTGGGGGAGTATCCCTTCAAAGGCTTTCCATGCTTTTTTAAGTGCCATCATGGTTTTTTGTTTGTTGACGAACCACGACACCAGTATGCCCGCCCCTGCAAGCATATACATAACGAGCGTATCCACAAGCCACTCCTAATAATTCAATGTTTCATAATATAGCAACATTATAAAACAAGTGCAAGAGCCCCTTGCATGCAAGAGCTTGTACGGTTAGATGTGTATTTTACACAGAAAGCCCTGCGAACAATTTACAGAACCCCCTCCCAGAGGGCAGGAAATTCGGGAAGCATTTCGATTGCCCGGGGTAAGAGGCCGTTTGCCCAGGCTAGGAAGAGGCCATAGTTTGTCACGGGAATTCCCTTCGCTTCCAGGCTTTTCAGCCGGTGCTGCATGGCGGCACCGGTCATCATACAACCTGCACAGTGGATAACCAGATCTTCGGGGGTGATGTCCTCGGGGAGCTGGCGGACTGTTTGAAAATGGGCATGTGGTGTGACGAGGCGGCCGAAAAGCCGGGGAATCTTAACCGATGCAATATCATCGGCTCCGCGATGATGGGAACAGGCCTCCATAACAAAGACCCGGCCGCCTGCCTTAAAGCGGGTTAAGCTTTGCAGACCCCGGACAAGGGCCGCCAGCTCCCCCTTCTTACGGGCGAAAAGGATGGAAAAACTGGTGAGGCGCTGGTCTGGATCGATGTCGGCGGCTACCTTGGAAAACACCTGGCTGTCGGTGATCACCAGCTTCGGCCGTTCCCGGAAGCTCCGGTACGTTTCATAGAGTTCCCGCTCTTTTACGATGGTGAGGCGGCAATCCTTATCCAGGGCATTCCGTATGGTTTCTACCTGGGGCTGGATGAGACGGCCCTTGGGAGCTGCAAGGTCAATGGGAACCACCAGGAGCAGGTGGTCCCCTTCGGATACAAGGCCATCCAAGGGGCCGCCCTCAAAAACAGCCTGCTGGGCCAGAGCTGAAAGCGAGCGGCGCAGGTCCGCACCACCCCGCCGTGTACTATTATCCACGAGGACATGGCGGATACCCCTGGTGGAAAGGGAATTGAGCCAATCCTGCTTGTGAGTATTGATGGGTATATCGGCGTGGGTTATGGCAAGTACCAGTGGTTTACCTCCACCATGCAGGCGATTCAGCAGGGCTTCCTCGGCGGGTTCCGGTGGACGGTTTCCCGCAGTCACAAAGATATAGGCCGCCGCGACCGCCAGCCGGGACTCGGTTTTTTCGAGCCGCTTCCGGCCCAAATCACCCTCATCATCGATGCCGGCGGTATCCACAAAGGCGACGGGGCCCCAGCCGGGCAGTTCCATCTTCCGGCTTACCGGGTCTGTGGTAGTTCCCGGAACGGGAGATACAATAGAAACATCCTTTTCGAAGAGGGTATTTATCAAACTTGACTTTCCTGCATTCCGTAATCCCACCACCACAATCGAAGCGGATTCAGAGAGGGGGCTCTGGAGGGTCGGGGCTGTAGTTGAAAGCTGAGGACTATCTTGCATGGTTACCATTCACTCCTTAAGTGCTTGTTTTTAGGATTCTGGATGAGCCTGGCCCTAGTGATCCTGCGGCGCCATGGCCTGAAGCTCCGATTGAAGTTCCGGATAGCCTGGGCATGGGGCCAGTAAAAAAGCCAGCCGTTCCATCAAAACCGAAGGGTCAAGGCCGGTAAGACGGGAAAGTTCATCAATATATTGATGAACCTGTTCCTGTGCCCCCGCCTTTGTTCCGCTGATACCACACTGCCAGTGGGCCGCCAGGCTTTTCAGCTTTTCGTAGGGCAGATCCTTCCGGAGGAGGTTGAGCAGGGCCCGGGACTGGAGCATGTTCTCTAGACAGCGATCGGGATGCACCTGCAGGGCGGGCAGAAGATCCCGGGACAGGGCTGTAAGGGCCCGTTCAAGGTCGGTGCCTGCGTCGATAAAGGCATCGACCATAAAGGGGGTAAAGGCATTCAGCTGAAGAAAGCCCTCCTCGGTATAGTGCACAATGGAAGCTGCACGATGTTGAGCCCGAATAGCGAGTCCCATGGCATATTCAAGCAGAACCGGATTGGTTTTTACCGGCATGGCGGTGGAGCCCCATTGCAGGGCGGGATGTTCCAGTTCCCCCACCACAGTGGATGTATAAAACATGAGGTCTCTGCAGATTTTTATCAGGTTTGTCCCCACCAGGGCAAACCCGTTGGCGACCTCCGCAAAATCATCCCGCTGTGCAACCGCATCGGTCAGGTTCTGGCTCCGCTGAAGGGGAAGGCCTGTCAGGCGGCGCAGGTGCTGTTCTGCAGAAAAAAGATAAACCGGGGAAGCGCCGTGGCCTGTACCGGTGGCGGTTCCCCCAAGCGGAATAGTCCGTATTCGTTCCTTGAGCTTGCCCAGGCGCCAGCGGTCCCGCTCGGCAGAACCGGCCCAGGCGGAAGCCACCTGGGAAAGGTCCATGGGAAGGGCATCCTGACATTCGGTGCGGCCCATGATGGTAATACCGCGCCAGGCCTGTTCCCGTGCTACCAAAGCCTCCTGCAGATCAATGACCGCCCTTTCGAGACTCTGAAGGCGCCTGAAAATGACGATAATGGCGGCGGTACTGACCACATCGTTGGTAGATTGGGATCGGGCCCCATCATCGAGGAAATGAAACAGATCGGTCCTTCCCAGCCGCTGTCCCACTTCATCCGCCAAAACTTCGCAGATATTCATATGCAGGCTCGTTCCAGCCCCACCCTGGGCGAGGTTCAGGGGGAATCGATGATCCAGCTTGCCAGCGCGGATATCTCCCAGGACCTGACAGACCGAATCAAAGACCGGCTCCGGCCAGGGCCTTTCCGTATCCTGCAAGGCCCGGAGAGCCGCTTCCTTAACTTCCGCCAGAGCCTGAATAAACTCTGGCGGGGTCTGGCCCTGGCCGAAATTACGGATTGCCGCCTGGGTTTGGGGGCAGTTATGCACATCGTAGTTATGTTCATCAAAATTATGTTCATTATTATTGATGGAAACCTTACTCATCCTTCACTGCTCCTGCACGCACTGTGGTCACCACCGGCAGGGCATCGCCCCGTTCCCAGCTGAGACGAAGTCCCCGGCCCATAACCCGAACCGAGAGACAACCCACACACTGAAAGCCCGATTCATCAATACAAATCTTACCGGGATATAACAGGTAGTGTTTTTTATGCACCACCGGGGTGATGTTCGGCATGAGCACATTGGCCCCCGCTTCGAGCATCTGTTCCCGGCCTTCCGGGTGGATGGTCCCTGCGGCAGTAGTAGCCGGGATATGACAGGCCGGAAGCGCAAGCCTGAGCAGTGCCGTAGCCCGGACGGCCCGTTCCAGATCACCTCCGGCCGCATCCCGAAGGGGCGTTTCCGGATGGGGTATAAAGGGCCCTACCCCACCCATCTCCATTCCGAGGCGCTGGGCAAGGAGTACATTGTTGATGAGGGTCTCCCCGGTCTCGCCGGGCAGGCCTGTCATGAAACCGGAACCGAGCTGGAGCCCCGCCGCCCGGACATCCTCAAGAGCCTTAAGCCGCTGTTCCAGGCTGAGGCCGTTCCGGAGATAGCGGTGCAGTTCCGGATCGGCGGTCTCGAACCGCATCAGGTAGCGGTCAGCCCCCGCCGCCTTCAGTTCCTCATACTGGCGGCGGCTTCTGATACCGAAGCTCAAGGTAATGGCAGCCTCCGGCCCGGCGGCGGTCCGGGCGGTTTCGGCCAGGCGCAGAAGGCCATCCCCCGCAAGGGCCGGGTCTTCGCCCCCCTGCAGCACAAAGGTCATAAAGCCGGCCCGCCGCCCCGCCGCTATGGTCGCAGCCAGTTCTTCATGGCTCAGCCGGTACCGGACCGCCCTTGTGTTGCTCCGCCGGATGCCGCAATAAAGGCAGTCCATGGCACAGTGATTGGTTACTTCGATAAGGCCCCGGAGGAGGACCTTGTTGCCGTGAACCCTGTCGGCGGCTGCCCGAGCTAGGGCCTTCAGTTCTTCAAGAGGCAGCCGGGCCAGTTCCCGGATTTCGGACTCGCTTGCGGCGGATATACTGGCAATAGACGCCTGCGGGGTGCCGGGACCGCGGATAAGCTGCGCAGGATCGGCGCTTCCGTTCATCAATATGGAGCTTATAGCGGCTTTACTCATAGATACAGGTCCCGGGCTCCCGCTTCGGTTTCCTTAAGGGCCTTTTCCAGGTACACCTTACCCTTGGTGGTGGCCTCCTCTTTCATCCGCTCAATGAGGGCCAGGCCCTTTTCCCGGGTTGCGGGGCTTGCATAGTCGTAGAGGTATTCCGCAAAGGACACGAGCCCATTGGGGAGGCAGAACTCCTTGATAAGCCCCGGCTTTGCCAGATCCATAAAATCTGCCCCGGTCCGCCCCTTTCGGTAACAGCCGGTGCAGAAACTGGGTACATAGCCGTCATCGATAAGGTCCGATATGGTTTCTTCCAGGCCCCGCAGGTCTCCGATAGCGAACTGGGCGGGGTGCTGATGCTCTTCGGCGGAGCCCTTCTGTGCATTCTGTTCATCCTCATAGCCCCCCGGATCGGTCCGGGAACCGGCGGAGATTTGGCTCACCCCGTAGGCCAGAAGTTCCTTGCGGAATTCGGTCCGTTCCCGGGTAGAAAGGATGATCCCCACCGATGGCCGGGCGATACGGAGGATGGCCACGATTTTACGGAAGTCATCATCGGAGACCGGGTTCGGCACCACCTCAGCCCAGGGTGCCCCCGGAGCATATTCGATGCGGGGGACGCTCACCGTGTGGGGTCCCCAGCCGAAGGTTTCTTCCAGGTGCCGGGCATGTTCCAAGAGGGCCACCAGTTCATAGCGCCAGGAACCTAGCCCAAAGAGGGCGCCGAGGCCGATGTCATCACAGCCCCCTTCCATAGCCCGGTCCATCACATAGAGCCGGTAGAGGTAGTCTGCCTTGGGCCCTGACGGATGGGCCCGCCGGTATAGCTCCGGGTCATAGGTTTCCTGAAAACAGACATAGGTGCCGATTTGAGCCTGCTTGAGCGCCCGAAAGCCTTCTACATCCAAAGGAGCTAGCTCCACATTGATGCGCCGAACCCGGGCGGTACCTACCCGTACCGCATAAACCGTTTCGATAGCCTTAAGGGTATAGTCCAGCGACTGTTTTGGAGATTCGCCGCAGATAATGAGGAGCCGTTTATGACCCTGGGAAAGAAGTATCTCTGTCTGATGGGCAATCTCATCCATGGAAAGGACAACCCGTTTCATATCCCGGTTATCCACACGGAAGCCGCAATAGACACAATTATTAACGCAGTAATTTCCTGTATACAGGGGCGCAAAAAGGACCATCCGCTTGCCGTAAATCTGCTCCTTTACCCAGCCTGCGGTTGCCAGCAGGGCTTGCATCTGGTCAGGGTCGCTGATGGCCGCCAGTTCCGCCGCTTCTTCCGCAGTAAGACCCTGCAAAGTCCGGGCCTTTGCAAGAATTGCATCGACCCGATCTGGGGTCGGCGCGGGAAGCCGGGACAGTTCAGAAAGCTTGTTATAGTCCAGAAAGGTTGATGGATGAACAGAGCTGGCTCTGTCTGCTCCTGTGTGGCTTGCCGCAGCCGCCACCGGTTCATCAAGATGGTTCAGTGTTTTCATTGGCATCCTCCCGATATCCCGTCAGAACCGACTTGACCTGAACGCCCGCCAGGCGCCCCAGGGGGCCCGTAAGGGCACCGATCTGGTCTGTCGTTCCTTCGACGACGAGGGAAATAACCTGGACACCCTTGTCCCGAAAGGGCATGCCCAGTCTTCCCTGTATGATGTGGTTGTGGGATGAGAGGATGTGATTAACCTGGTCGACCGACTCGCGGCCTTGAATAAGGATGGCTACAACGCCAATTCTCTTCTCCATTGGAAACTCCTTTGGATCTGATATGGACAGATGAAGTACACCTTGAGGTTGGGACAATCCTCCCTCTCAGTGGCTCTTATTATATCGATTATTTTTTATCGAGTCAAGGGTGAGGCAGCACCGGAGCCTGGGCTGGTTATGTTACCGTTAGTGGGGGGCCCGTCTGGGGAAACTACGGGGGCCCCTGTATCCCCGTAGTTTTCCCAGACACCCCCTGTTACCGGTTCTCACCCGCCCAGGCTCCGCCCTTTAGCGGAGGGGGGAGAAGGACGGAAGCGGGAAGCTATAAGGAAATTTTGAAACAAATACGAGGGTAGCCGCAGGGAACCTGAGCGGCGGATGGGAGTAAGGGTTTACCATCGCTGAAAGTGTGGGAAGGGGGCTTACGAAAAAAGTAGCATGGGGTGTCTGTGGGAAATATGGGGGATTCAGGGGGTCCCCCATATTTCCCACAGACAGGACCCCTAGTACAATTATATGAAGCCCCCTTCCCGCAAGTGGAAAATTATGATTGCCTGCTTCTTACCTCTAGTGCTATCATTATTTCATGCAACAGTCCCACGACCGGGGATACCGGACCTTATTTACAAATGTTGAGCTCGTCCAGCAGTTACTCGAGTCCTTTGTCCATGAAAGTTGGGTCAAGGATATCGATTTTTCTCAGGCATCCCTGTTTGACACTTCTATCATTTCTCCGGTCTATCAAAAAACTGAATCTGATGTTATCTGGCGTCTCCCCCTCTTTTCTGGTTCCGAAATATACCTCCTGCTCCTCCTGGAGTTCCAATCTAAGGTCGACCCCTTCATGGCCTTCAGGATGCTACAGTACATCATACAGATCTATCACAGCTTAAGAAAGCAAAACCCTAAGCTCACGAGCTTTCCACCGGTTTTTCCTGTGGTACTCTACAACGGTGAAAAACCCTGGACTGCTCCGGTACAATTTGCAGACCTGGTCTATCCGCAGATTGGGGGGACCTATATTCCTCAGTTCCAGTATTTTAAGCTTGCGGAGAACGAATTTAAGCGGGAAGAGCTTTTGCGTCTTAAAAACCTGATAAGTGCCCTGTTTTTAATAGAAACATCGACGGTAGAAGACTATCCCTCGACAATAGAACAAATTGTGGATATATTAGAAAAGGTAAGTCCTGACTTGTATAAAGAAATAGTCCGGTGGTTATGGCACACCATAGGCCAGGAAGCGCCGCCAGAACTGGATAAACTCCCCAGAACGAAGGAGGTACCGACGATGTTAGCGGCTGAACTGCAGAGAGAACGGGAAGCAATACGACAGAAAAGTTTACTCGAAGGACTCCAGAAAGGTAAACTTGAAGGTAAACTTGAAGGTAAGCAAGAAGGCAAACTCGAAGGAATACTTGAAAACAAGAAAGAAACCGCCCGTAAGTTAAAAGCCCGCGGTATGGCTGTACAGGATATTGCTGATATTACCGGCTTAAGTATTGAACTGATTCAGACTTTATAACGGTTCCGGAGCCTGGGCGGGTTGTAGACAAGTTGCTGAGGGGTCCTGGCACTGCGAACATAGGGGCCCTTTAATTCCCTATGTTCTCCGCGCCACCCCCCAGCACCATTTCTCACCCGCCCAGGCTCCGGCTTTCAGCGGAGGGGGGGCCTGGCTTCAGCATCCATGCTGACGCAGAACTCTAGCAACAGAGTTCTGCGGGAAAATAGTGGCCCGACATCCCTGTCGGGCGGGGTCCCCTTAGTCCCCGTAGTTTCCCCAGCCACCCCCTGTTACCGTTTCTCACTCGCCCAGGCTCCGGGCTTTTTGCGGAGGGGGAGAGAGATGAAAATTAGGGGTTAACAGCTATTTCTTTTTGCTGCGATAGAATAAACCGCATTATCTTCTCTTATGGAAATAACAATAATTCTCATAATATCCTCATTTTTAACAGTATCAAGCTTATAAACAAATCTTAGCCCTAAACCTTTAAGCTTAATTTTAAAAAGCCCGGTTAAATTTTTATTATTTTTGTTACCTAGCGGTTTTCCATATCCACCTTCTGTAAAAGGTTTTGGATTCTCTGAAACTTTAATTATTGCTTTTAATACAATTTTTCTTTGAGAACCATCTAATTGCTCTAGTTCTATCTTTGCCTCTGGATGATATTCGATTTTCCACATGGATTACTCCAGATCAACAT
Organism: Gracilinema caldarium DSM 7334; assembly: GCF_000219725.1. Classification (GTDB taxonomy): domain Bacteria; phylum Spirochaetota; class Spirochaetia; order Treponematales; family Breznakiellaceae; genus Gracilinema; species Gracilinema caldarium. Next base: position 2,072,847 of record NC_015732.1, read on the forward strand.
CAATTTCCTTTAGATCATCCTCAGAAATATTCATATCTTTCAAAATGTCTTCATGGGAGATATAGTCCACTTTTTGCGATAATCTTTTATTTGCCTCAAGAAGTAATAAGGCGTCTTCATATTTTTCCATCATTTCCTGGTATTCCTTTGGGCTAATTAAAACGCATTCCGGCGCATTATTCTTTACAACTATTTTTATCCCCTTCGTTTTAACTTCTTTAAAAATTTTATTTGCCTCACCTTTATTAAACCGGCTAATAGGAACTATAGAATCTAAAAGATTCACTGCCTTAAAAACAGCCATCATCTCCCCCAATACGCAGGTATTATATACAATATTTTAATTTACATATTTATTGTTAATTATAACGATATATTTATTAATTTTCAACCAAAACAGTTATACCAGTTCCGGAGCCTGGGCGGGTTTTCTACCTTGGACTGGGGGTCCTGTCTGCAGCATCCGTGCTTCAGCATCCCTGCTGACGCAGAAATCTGGCAACAGAGTTCTGCGCGCATGTGGTAGCCCGACATCCCTGTCGGGCGGGGATCATGGGGTCCCCAGACTGTACCAAGGCAGGACCCCCGGTAAAATTTAAAAAACTCCCTTTCCGCAATTAAGACAGCCTGGCTTTTACCAATTATTCACCGCAGCGTAAAGGTAAAGCCATTCAGGACGGTGCTGGTGGCCCGATTGCCTCTGAGGATCTCGGTCATGGGCAGATAGTGGCCCTGGTCTAAGAGACTGATAAAAATACTTCCCGTATCGGGATTGATAATCCAGTACTCCCGCACACCGGAGCGCTCATAGGCCTGTTTCTTTATTGTTAAATCCTTGTAGGCGGTGGAATCGGAGAGAACCTCCACAATAAAGTCCGGTGCGCCATGGATGCCGTCGTCTTTGATTTTCTCAGAATCACAGACCACAAAGACATCGGGTTGAACCACGGTCTCCTCATTTTCAGCCGATGCATCAGGCAGATATACATCGACGGGGGATATAAAGGGCTGGCAAGGTTTCCCTTCCAGAAAATTAAAAAGTGACGCAGCAAATTGTAAGGTCAACCGCTGATGAGGTACCCGCAGTGCAGGGCTCATATTGTAGGCCACACCACCGATGAGCTCCCAGCGTTCATCCCCGGGCCAGGCATTCCGCTGTGCAATGGTAAAGCGTTCACCCTGTTTAAGTGCGGATGTACCCTCTATTTCAGACATGTAAGGCCTCCTTAATATTCTTCAAAATCACTATCAGAAACCGAAATATCTCCTTTAATTACTCTGCCACTGCCATTTTCTTCATTTGAATTCAGCGGGATATCAATATTGTTACGAATCTCAGTTGATTCGAGCTTTGTAACATTTGAAAGTTTGGAGCTAACCCGTTGAGGTTGATAGGAAACCGGTAAGGCTTCTCTGCTTATATTTACTTTCGATTTATTTTCCATAACAAAGGATGAGGGGTTCTCTTCCAGGCGCAAATAATTAATTGTTTCATGTAATCGTTGTGATTGGGTCATCAATTCTTCTGCTGTAGTTGCAAGTTGTTCACTGGCTGCAGCATTATGTTGAATTACCGTATCAAATTGTATAACCGCTTGATTAATCTGCTCAATGCCCGCACTTTGTTCTCGACTCGCTATAGAAATTTCCTGGACCAATTCACTGGTTTTTTGAATACCGGGAACAATTTTATCAAATAACTGCCCTGCATTTTCAGCGATGCTGACGCTGCGGGATGTTAAAATTCCAATCTCCTTTGTAGCTTCTTTTGAACGATCTGCTAATTTGCCAACCTCTTTGGCAACTACAGAAAAACCTTTTCCTTGTTCACCCGCACGGGCTGCTTCAATGCTTGCATTAAGAGAAAGCATATTGGTCTGCCGGGCAATTTCTTCAATTATTCCGATTTTTTGTACAATTTCTTTCATAGCCTCAACAGTCTCTTTCACTGCCCCTGCCCCATTTTGAACATCCTTGCTTGCCTGGGTTGCGATTTTTTCTGCTACCATTGCATTTTCTGCATTTTGTTTGATATTTGCAGCAATTTCTTCGATAGCAGAAGATATTTCTTCCGCATTCGAGGCTTGTTCAGTAGCTCCCTGAGAAAGACTTTGTGAACTCTGACCAATCTGTTGACTTCCTTGAGCAACTTGCAGTGATGCACTCTGAATTCCGATGATAATCGAACGAAGGTTTTCCACCATTTTTTTCATCGATAATCCTAGAGCATCTTCTGCTGAAGAAAGCGGTATCTCTACATAAAGATTTCCCTTCCCAAGTTGGTCAAGAATATCCGCTTTATTTTGAAGAGAATGAATCATCGTTGCAAAGGCTCGAGAAAAACGGTCCTTTTCACTTGCAATTCGTACTTCCTGATCCATAATGCCATCGGCAATAGCTAAGGCTATTTTTTCCTTTTCTTGAATATAGTTAATCATATCAATCATTGCACGCCCTGTTGCACCAAGTTCATCTTTACGGCGGGCTATAGTTCGGAAGGTTTTTTGATCAATATCTTCTAAAGCAATATCCCCAAACGAAATATGAGAAGCGACGGTCGTTGTATAATGAATCGGCCGACCGATATGGATGCTCATCAGAATAGTTATTCCAATGATAAAAACTAGGGTTATACAAAAGATGAAAACAAGAAATAAAATTGCTCCCTGAAAGGTATGTACAGCCTGGTCAGCTATTTTTTGGGCATTTCCGTTTACTAGATCCTGAAGCTTATCAATTTCATTTCGCATAGCACTAAACAGCTCTTTCGCTTTTCCAAATGCAAGATCTCGAGCCTGAAAACGCAACTTAGGATCAGCAGATGAGGCTAATTCAATTACCTTTCGAGCTTCCTTTTCCCACTGAGATCGAGCTGAAAGATAAGCCTGAAATCCTTCTTGTTCTTCAGAGGTCTTTGCAAGTTTATGATATAGTTCAGAACGGTCGAGAGATTGTTTAAAATTTTCTTCCCAGCTTGCGAGGCTCTTCTTAAACGCATCCTCTTGAGGGGATAATAACAAGAGATTTCTTTCTGCCTCAATTAATTGATAGAGGTCCCTATCAGCTTGATCCAAATTATCTATAGAAATGGTAATATTTTTAGCGTAATCATCAAAATGACCAAGCAGCGACACCATTGTAGAATAGCTTAATACAGAGATGCCAACCATACAAAGCGCTATTACACTATAGCTTATACTTAATTTATATCCAATCTTCATAGGTCATCTCCTTTTCTTTTGGTTAATACAAGTATAAAAGAAAAAGATTTTAATGCAAATAAATAGATGAACTACTCCTGGATCGCCGCAACATCCGTTCTTTGCAGAGAAAACTGGGCCTTGCGTTTCAGCATCCCGATGACCAGCTGTTCATGGCCACGGTCCGGCAGGATGTAAAATTTTGGCCCCGCAGGGGAGATGCTCCACAACCGAACCCTGCTGGAATCGGCAGGGCTTGAACTCCCCCTGGGGTTTCAGAAAAGATAGATACTTTATTTTATCAAAAGATCATACACTTCCTGGGCACTCTTGGCTTGCTGCAGCAGGGTTCTTGTTTTTTCATCTCCTAGCACAGCCCCCAGGCTTGCCAGAACCTGCATATGGGGAGCCTCTTCACCAGAGGGAGTAAGGATCATAGCCAGAATGTGTACCTGACTTCCATCTATGGTCTGGAAATCGATACCCCGTTTATGAATACCGATCGCCAGGGTCTGTGTATTCACACCAGCGGTTCGAGCGTGGGGCAGAGCGATACCATGCTCCATACCGGTGCTCATCCGTTCTTCCCGGTCAATGATATCTTTCATTAATTGATTTTTATCACTGACTTTTCCAGCCCTCTCCAACAGGTCCACCAATTCTTCAATAACCTCATATTTGGTGTCCCCTTTAAGCTCTGTGGTAATACAATTAAGATCCAATATCTTTTTGAATGCCACATCTTTCCGGCCGGTCTGCACATGCAATTCCTGACGTAATTTTTCAGGGTCAAAGCTTTCCTTTAATTTCTCAAAATTGCTGTCCAGTTGAACCATGACTTCATGAAGCATCGATTTAACCAGTGAAGCATCTACAGGGTCGGTTTCAATTCGAATGGTTTTATCATTGGTAACAAGGGAAAAGGAAATATCACCCTTCCGGATATGGCTAATTTCGTCCCGGATGCTCATGTGCTGAACAAAAAATCCTTCCCGTTCCAATTCCCTCAGGAAGGTTGATGAAACGAGCTCAGCCAGTTCACGGGTGGGAAGAACAATTTCGATACTTTCAGTCTCATTCCCCTTGGCTTCCTTTTTCGTGCCCTGGCCGCCCTTGGTAAGAGCCACGTTGAGCAAAGGCGGAGCTACGATACTGGTTACCATGGTCATAAGAATACTGACACCAAAAATAGAAGGTTCAAGAACACCTGCAGCAAGCCCAATTCCAGAAATGATCAAGGCGACTTCTCCTCGAGGAACCATACCTAAACCAATGCGCAGGGCACCGCGGAAGTTGAATCCTAAAAAGAGGGCAGGTAATCCTGCACCAATAATCTTCGCGATGATTGCAAAAAGAGTATAGACACCACCGAAAACAAGCACTGGAGGGGACAGCATTTGACGGACATCTACCATCATACCCATCACAGCGAAAAAAACTGGTACAAAGAAATCGTAGAGAGGTTTAGTTTTATCCATGATGAGATAGGCAATATCGGTTTTTGAAAGACTCACTCCAACGATATATGCACCGATAATCATGGCAAGGCCCTGCATTTCAAAAAACCCTGCTAAAATGAGAGCGAGCCCTAAGGCTAATATGGGATAGTGGGCATCACCACCAATTTTTTTGAGCCCTTCTCCAAGCTTTTTACCAAATACCAAACCAAGAGCGGTAAAACCAAGCCATAAACCAAAGGCTTTTAATGCAATAGACCCAATTCCCCAGGCTGAAAGCCCTCCAGCCTGATGACCTGTAATTACTGCAACTACACCCATAACGATGGCCAACAGCACAATACCGATAACATCATCGAAGACCGCGGCTGCAAGAATGGTAACTCCCTCGGGAGAATCCATTTTCTTTTTATCTGACAATATCCGTGCGGTAATACCAACACTGGTGGCTGTGCTCATAATACCAAGAAACATCGAACTGGGAGCAAAAAAAGATTGTCCCATAAACAGGGCACCTAAGCCAGCCCCAAATATATAGGAACTGATCACACCACCTAAGCCTATGAGCCCTCCAGCAACGGAGTAGTTCAGAAACATATCGATATCGGTCTCCAATCCAGAAGAAAAAAGGAGGATAATAGAAGCTACCGTCGCAAAGGCATAGAGTACAGGACTCACTGCAAAGCCATCATAGGCCAGGAAGAGTCCATGAGGGAAACCAGGCAGAGGCAAAGAACCCAATGCATAGGGACCAATAATAACGCCGGTAAGTAATTCACCGATTACCGAGGGCATTCCAATTTTAGCGGCCAGAGCTCCACCAGCGCGGACTGCAAAAATAACAATACCCAGTTCGAGTACCAGGGAGGTCATTTGCACCGTCAAATCCGATTCGCCGCCAGTATTTGCAAAGAGCAGTACCGAAGCCCCCACAAGCAAGAATAACATAAGAAAGAAACGTTTCATTTGTTCAACCTCTGGGGAATTATTCTATTATTTTCTCTGTATTAATACAATACCGTTAAATACCGTTTGTTTTTCATATTGATGTTACATTGCTCAAAGGGGCAGCTCGCTTTTTAAAAGCCATGTAACATGATACAATTAATTATTCCCATATAATTTACGCTTTTCGTATTATTTTTTTGCTTTACTACGTTTTTAGTATATAATTACCCTTATTACGGCATCTAATACCTACAGGTTTTAGATGCGACCCTCAGGGAGGATAGCCTATGAAGATCGGTTGTGTGAAAGAAATAAAGAAACATGAATACCGGGTGGGACTTACCCCGTCCTGCGTGGCAGCCTATGCAGCTCGGGGACATGAGGTCTATATACAAAACGGAGCCGGGGAAGGAGCTGGTTTTGAGGATGCTGAATATGCCGCCGCCGGAGCCATACTCATGTCAAAACCGGAGGATATTTATGGCTTCTGTCAGATGATTGTAAAGGTCAAGGAGCCTCAGCCATCAGAATACCCCCTGCTCAGAGAAGGGCAGATTCTCTATACCTACCTGCATCTGGCGGCAGATGAGTCACAGACCAAGGCCCTGTTACACAACAGGGTAACCGCTATTGCCTATGAAACGATCCGGCTCGATGATGGCAGTCTTCCCTGTCTTGCCCCCATGAGCGAAATTGCAGGGCGGCTCAGCGTACAGGAAGGGGCCAAGTATCTGGAACGGCCCTTCGGCGGCAGGGGGATACTCCTGGGAGGTGTTCCCGGCGTTCAGCGGGGCAAGGTTGCCATTCTCGGCGGCGGGGTGGTGGGCACCAATGCGGCCAAAATCGCCCTGGGGATGGGCGCTGAGGTAACCATCCTGGATGTCCGGGCAAGCCGCCTCGCTTACCTGGATGATGTGTTTCATGGGGCGGTTTCCACCCTCTATTCTACCGATGCAAATATCCGCAGGGTCATCTCCGAAAGTGACCTGGTGATCGGCGCAGTCCTCATACCGGGAGCCCGGGCCCCCAAACTGATTCGCCGGGAACATCTTGGATTGATGAAAAAACGCTCCGTGATTGTCGACGTAGCGGTTGATCAGGGGGGCTGTGTTGAAACCACCAGACCTACCACCCATGATAACCCCATTTATGAAGTAGATGGTATTATCCATTACTGCGTGGCCAATATGCCCGGTGCGGTTGCCCTTACCAGTACGCTTGCCCTGACCAGCACTACCCTGCCCTTTGGCCTAGAAATCGCCGAAAAGGGAGCGGAAGCAGCATGCCGGGAAAACCCTGCAATCCGCCGGGGACTGAACACCTACAAAGGGCACCTTACCTGTAAGGAGGTTGCTCTGGCCTTTAACATGCCCTGGACGGAAGCGGAACAGCTGTTGTAAGTTACTGGCATTATGGAACTGGACGCAACCGATTGGAATATCATCAGCATATTACAGGCGGGCTATGAAAACAACAACACCATAGCCCGTAAACTTGGCCTCTCGGAGGGTACCATACGAGCCCGTATTAAGCGGCTCCGGGAAGCCAATGTTATGCAGATCCGGGCTCTTATTAACCCTGAAGTTTTGGATAATAAACAACTTGCCCTGATAGCCATGCGAGTTGCCGAGTCCCGGCTTCTGGAAACAAAAGCCGAAGAAGTGGCCCGTCTGCCCAATGTACTGTCGGTTTCCATCGCATCGGGACGTTATGACCTGATTGCGGAGGTGCTGGTGGATTCCAACCGGGGCCTGGTCCGCTTTCTGACGGAAGAACTTTCCGGTGTGGAAGGAGTCATCAGTTCTGAAAGTTTTTTAATGCTGAAAAGCTATAACAAGTTTGTCTAGCAGATTGATGAATGCCCACAGGCAATTCATCAACCTGTTACAGCTCTCGTTTTTCCCGCATCCGGATAAAGAGGGGTACTGCAATTCCTGAAAAGGCTAATACTGCTCCAGTTGCAATAAAAACAGAGGCATATCCAAAACTAATTGCCAGAGCTGAACCGATAGCGGGACCCAGGGCGCCCCCTGCAGAAGCTACAGAACTGCGCAGGCCATACATGCTTCCCTGTTTTTCCCGGGGGGTTTTTACCGCAATGAGGGCATTTACCGAAGGCATATTGCCGCCGATGAAAAAACTGCTCATCAACCTGAAGAAAAGAAGCTGACCCACCGAACGAACAAAGGCTTGCGGTATAGTAAAAAGGGCCGCGCCGCCCATGCAAAACACCAAGGTTCGCCGATACCCAAAGCGGTAGCTGATTTTTCCAATCAGGACTGCTGCTATGGAAGAGCTGATAGCCCCTGCGGCGATGACAAGCCCGGTGTCCGATGCAAGCCGGCTGGATGCGCTGGAGATGGTTTGTAAAAAGAGGGGCAAAAAGGGAGCAGTGATACTTCCTGCGATCTGGTCTGCGGCTACAATTGCTAAAAGCGTCCAGAGGGCTTTACTGTTTTTCCCTTTAAGGGATGAAAAATCGGGAATAAGGCTTTTGGTAAAAGTTTTGCGTTCCAGCGGAGGAGTAAAATCGTCGGAGGCAAAAAAGCTCACAATGAGTCCCCCCAGGAGGAGCAGCAGTGAGGTGGCAAAGAAATTCCAGCGGTGACCGAAGTTGTCAGATATTAAACCGCCAAAGAGGGGACCCAGAGAATTACCGAGAAATATAGCCATCTGCAACAGCCCTAGGGAATAGCCTCGTTCCTCTTCGGGAGATACGGAAGCTACCAGGACTGTTGCAGCACCAACGGTTCCGGTCAGCATGCCCTGGACTGTTCTGAGCACCAATAGCTGTCTGGGGTCAGTTACAAGGCCCTGGAGCAAGAGAATCACCGCGCCGCCGAACATGGCGCGCAAAAGCATGGGTTTTCGGCCATACTGATCCGCGAGACTTCCCCAGATAGGCGCCATAACCATCATGCTTACAGCAGGAAGGGATTGAAGCAGTCCCGTATACAGTTTCACCGATTGGGGGTCCGTAATTCCAAGATCGGCGAGAAAAAAGGGAATAATCGGTGTAGAGGTTCCAAAACCTGCTATAGCCAGAACCTCGCCAACCCAGACTGAGTAGAGTGTTTTTTTCCAGTTCGTATTAAGCCTCGATTATTTTAAAATCAATGCCTGCCAGATTTGTAAGAGGGGCAGGACGATACATACTATAATAAATACTATTTCTAGTACAAGGGTACGCCGCTCAGCCGAATCAGTTTTAACCATTTCATAGACTGAAGACAGCACATCGAGCCGCCGCTCTACGGATCGGCTCCAACCCTCAGTATTAAAAATTTCACAGAGCCGGGTATAAATCTGACCTAGGAAATAATCACCGATAATTTTAGAAGAATTTTCCAGATTCTCGAGTATAAAAAGCGCTTCGAACCGTAGGGCCTGGATACGGGCAAACTTTCGCTGAGGAGTCCTGCCCCGGAGCTTAATCCTGCCACTGGACTTTTTGTTCTTTTCTATACCATATACAGTAAGATCCCGTTCTGCCTCATCGAGCCGTACGTCCAGGAGCCGGTCCAGGGCACGAAGTTCCAGAAGCCGGTAATTGGCATGCTCCATAATAAGAAGAATATCTTCATAATCCTGGTGATGATCAAAAATAAGACAATGATCCATATCAAAAATAGCAAGGTCATCGGGCCGGTAGGAAAAGGGCTGAGCCAATGCAGCCTGGATCTGGGACTCATGCAGTGCATCTTCGGCAATTTCACCGATGAGCAGTGATGCACATTGCTGCCTGTTATGCTCTATGAATTGGGTTGGCGGCTCAGGGTAATCCAGAAAACAGTAGGCCAGATAATGCTCTTCCTGCAGGGTCGATCGTTCCGTCGGATCGATAATGGCATCTCCAATAGCATCCAGGAGTCTGCCAAAAAGCCGATTTGCAAAATCTTCGAAACTATAGACATAACCCTGGCTTTTTATAAGTGGTGAATGGGAAAGGGGACCTAGCTCATCCAGGGTGAAACGCCCCTTCCCCCGCAGGAGGATCGTGACAGCCCCATCATTATAAACCTTGGCTGATGGATACACCCGACCAAGACCTTCAGCTTCGACATCCTCAAAGGCAAACCATATGGGCTGAGGCAGAGCAAGGGATGTAGGGGTATCCTTGCGCAATGGTAAAGGACTGCCCATTTTTTTACCCGCTAGACGGGCATACAGCACAGGACTTTCTAATTTTTTAACATCAATAGCCTTACCCACATCCTTAATGGAGAGATAAACTAGCTCAGTAAGCAGGGTCGGACCTTCAGCTTCACTCATAGTTTTATTATAGCATAGTTGGGCCTTGACCGATACCGACCAGCCCCGTAGATTAAATGTCATGAAACTGCTGCACCTGGCGGATCTGCACCTAGGCCGCCTCTTTCATGAACAATCCCTTATCGAAGACCAGCATTATGTGCTGAATCAGGTTCTCGATATCCTTGGGGCGGACCAGTATCGAGCCCTCATCCTGGCCGGGGATATCTATGACCGGTCTATCCCGTCGGTAGAGGCGGTTAGTCTTTTCGGATCCTTTCTGAATATGCTGCACAGCCGCTTCCCGGATCTGGCAGTTTGTATGATAGCGGGGAACCATGACTCGCCGGATCGGCTTGCCTTTGGGCGCGAGCTCTTTCAGTCCATGAATATCCATATTGTCTCAGATCCGAATCTTGCCTTTAACCCAATCCTGCTCGATGATGGACAGGAACGCTGTGCGATATTCCTGCTTCCCTTTCTGTATCCGGGATCATTGGAGCGGACAAGAACTGATACGGAAGCACATCAGAAAGACGCCCCGACTGCAGAAGGCCAAGAGGCAGAACCACGGGGACTGCGTACCCAAAAGGAACTGGTTGCCGAAGCAAGTATGCGGCTCGAATCAGCGAGGCGTGCTTTGGAAAACCAGGGAATTCACCAGTCAGTTTTAGTGGCCCACCTCTTTACTCAGGGCGGCACAGAAAGTGAATCGGAGCGACTTTTTATCGGGACTGCCGAACAGGTTGATGTATCGCAGTTCGCTGGTTTTAGCTATGTAGCCCTGGGGCATCTGCACCGCTGCCAGAAGGTAAGATCTCAAGAGAACGCTTGGTACGCAGGAAGCCCATTAGCCTACAGCTTTGGCGAAGCGGACCAGGAAAAGGTATGCCTTTCGGTGGAATTAACAGGAAATCCAGCTACAGAAAATCCAGCTACCGTACGCGTTACGCCCATACCACTACAGCCGCTGCATCCGGTTCGCCGGATTGAGGCTTCTTTTACGGAGCTCATGCAAGCACCTGTCAATACAGAACTTGCGAAGTCATATCTTGAAGTGGAACTCACCGATGAACACCTGGTAGAGAATGTCCAACGGATTCTAGAACACCGGTACCCCCTGATTCTTTCAGTCAAACAGAACAGGGGCTTCCGGACACTGCTCACGGAACGGGCTGCGATGCAGGGAGCCCTGCCGCAGGGGCTTGGCGCTGGAACTGAACGCCGCCGCAGCACCCTTGATGACTTTAAAGCCTTTGAGGAAACCCTTTATGGCTCTGTAGACCAGGGTAAACTGAACCTCTTTACCACCCTTTTGGAGCAATGCAGACATGAGACCCTGTAAACTCCGCATGTTGAACATCGGCCCCTTCGCAGGGCTGACCGAAATAGACTTTACCCAACTGGACGATATTTTTCTTATTTCAGGAAAAACCGGTTCGGGTAAAACCACCATCTTTGATGCGATCTGCTTTGCCCTCTATGGGAAATTACCCGGAAATCGTAAAAACCTGGAGACAAAAATTCGATCAGACTTTGCAGGCCTCGATGAGGACTGCTGGGTAGAGCTTGAATTTTCCCTGGGAAACCGGATTTACCTGGTACAACGGAGCCCCAAAATGGAACGGCTTAAAAAGCGGGGTACCGGCACCACAACGGAGGAAGAAAATGCAGTGCTGTACCGGATTACCGAATCCGGTGAGAAACAGAGTCTTTCTGCACGAAAAAGCGAGGCCGATGAAAAAATCATCCAACTGCTCGGACTTTCAGCAGAGGAATTCGCAAAGATAGTACTCCTCCCTCAGGGTGAGTTCGCTCAGTTTCTCCAGCAGAATTCCCAGGCTCGACGGGAAGTGTTGCGGAAACTGTTTCCGGTCGATGAAGCCGCAGCGATCCGTGAATTGGCAATGGATAAAAAAAAGGAAGCCGAAGTCCAACTTAAGACCGCCCGGCAAGCCCTGGAAGAAGCTTCGAGCCGCTATAACGAGGCTGCATATGAGCGGGAAACCCAGCAAATTCAGAAAACTCTCACGGAACTGGACCAAAAAGACCGCGAACTAGTGGATCGAATCAAAACATTAAGCGAACAACTCAGCAGGGCTCAACAGACAGCAGACCTGCACAAGCGGCTCGAAGCCATCGTCCAGGAAAAGCTACTTCTTGAATCAAAAAAGCCAGAAATAGACCGGATAATCAAGGCCCTCGAGCGAAACCTTCGGGCCAAACCAGCCCAGGAACTGGTATTTCAGGAACGTGAACTAGAACAACAGGGAAAACACCTCAAGGAAGAAGCGGAACAGGCTAAAACCCAGGTCGAGACAGCCATCAATCAATATGAAGCATTAGAACGTAAAAAAACTGAGATTGAAGCGCTTACCCAGGAAGCTGCCGGTTTAAGGGAACAGAAAGGCGCTCTTACTCAGGCAACAGAAGAAGAACAACGGCTCATGCAGTTTACAAACCGGCTTGTGGGGCTCCGTTCAGAAATTACTGCGGCAGAACAAACCCTGCCGGCCCTTCGCAATGAAATTACCCAGCTCATGGTCCGACGGGATACCTGTGAACAGGCTTCAGGGGAAGAACGGGCCCTGCAGGAACAGAAGAGCCTCAGCCTGGCTGTTATGGAACAGCTGAGAAATCTCCTGCAGGTAGCCCAAAGCTGGGGACAAAAAAAACCGGAAGTGGAAAAAGCCCGGGAAGCATTGCAAGATCTTGAAACCGAACTCAGCCGGATCGAAAGCAGACTTCCCAGCCTGGCATCTGAACTGAGCCAGAAAGAAGAACTAAAGAAACGGCGGGATCAGGAGATCATAGCCGCCCGGCTGGCCGCTACCCTGCACGAAGGGGATCCATGCCCTGTCTGTGGTTCGTCCCACCACCCCCTGCCAGCCCGCGCTCCAGCTCCCTTAGACTATCTGGATATCGAACTGGAAACCCTGAAAAGGGAACAGCAGACACTCCAGGATCGGAGAACCGAAGTCCGCACCGAACTGCGCAACAAAGGGCTGAACATCGAAATCCAGGCTCGGGATCTTGAAGTGCTTGCAAAGCGCTACCAGGAACTGTGCACTACCCTGCAAACACTGTTGACACAGCATCAGCATCAACCCTTTATGGTACGAAGTACCGCAAACATACAAAGCATACCGACCGTAGCTGAGGTTCAGGAAGATATACGGAACAACTCCACCATAGCCGAATCAATTGAACGAGCCCTCCAGCAGGCCCGCAAGGAAAGCATTGCTCTCCCCCAGATCAACCGATCCTTACAGGAAAAGCAACAGCAGGAGGTAAGCCTCTCAACAAAACTGGAACAGAATCGGAAACAGGAAACGGAACTGATCCACCAGATTGATGAACTGAAAGGCCGCCTGCAACAGTTCCTGGATAAGTGGAAAACCGATACCATCGGTTTAGCCCTGAACCGCCTTACAAGCCGCCTCGAAACCATAGACAAGGACCTTGCTGCCTATGAACAACGGAAACAACAGCTGTACATAGCACGGGCTCAGGCACTGCAACGACAGGAAGAAACTGCAAAGCGATGGCATGCCTATGAAGAGGCACTGCTTCGCAACCAACAGGCACTTGCTGCAAAGGCGGAACAGCTTTCCTTTGCAAGTCCTGAGGACCTCAAACAAGCCCTGCTTACACCGGAACAAGAAGCAGACTATACCGCCACAGAACGAGCCTGGAACGATGCGTATATGCGGCTCCAGCACCAGGAAGAGGAGACCCGCAGGACCCTGGAACAACTGCGCCGAGAAGGAGCAACCGACAGGGCCGGAAACACGGTGGAACATCTTAAGACTCAGCTATCTGACATTGAACAGGAACGACAACAGATCGATGCAACGAGGCAGATGTTGCAAGGCAAATACCATATCCTGGAACAGGACCGACAGCGTTACCAGGAAGCTCTGGAAAAATTCAACAGCCTTAATAAAACATGGGACGCCTATCGTGCTCTGGCGGATGACTTAAGCGGCAACAACCCCAAACGATGGCCCTTCGATTCTTGGCTCCTGAGCCTGTACCTGCAGGAAGTAACCGCCTATGCCAATCGCCGGCTTGAGCGGATGAGTGAAGGCCGCTACTCGATTATTCTGAACCCGGAAGGCGATAGCAGCCGAGCCATGGCAGGACTCGATCTGGCGGTCTTTGATGCATATACCGGCAAGACCCGCCCCTGCGCGACCCTTTCGGGGGGTGAAACCTTTATGGCATCCATAAGCCTTGCCCTTGGACTGGCCGATTCCATCCAGTCCCGCTCTGGGGCAGTACGGCTGGATGCAGTATTTATAGACGAAGGATTTGGCAGTTTAGATGAAGTGAGCCTCGATCGGGCCTTGACCATACTGGATGAAATCCGGGATCACCGTATGGTGGGGCTCATATCCCATGTGGGAGAGATGAAAAACCGGATTCCCAGCAAGATTGAAGTACAAAAAACTAATCAGGGGTCTCAAATTTTGAATTTTTATTGTTCCTAACCTATAATCTTAGTATGCATAAAGTACACTCCCAAGGGATTATCCATGCAACCCGTACACTATTTTTAAGTACCTTTGGGCTAACTCTATTGCTCTTTATTTTAGCAATAGTAAGTACTGGACAGTTTTTCCGCCTCGAAAAGAAAGCAGCTCAACAAGCAAAGGAACGGGTTCTAACAATTCTTGAATATCAGTTTGATCAAATTGCGTCAATAACTGCCGATTACAGCCAATGGGATGATACTTGGAATTTTATGAATGGTTCCAATCCCGAATTCTCTTCCATCAATTTTACTGATGAATCCATACAAAATTTAGGATTCAATTTTGTAGGAATTTACACACTAAAAGGAAAACTCTATTTTTCGTTTTTTGCTGATCAAGCGCGACCATTAGCTATTCCCGATGAGCTCCCAACCCCATTACAAAAAGATTGTCATGGATTGTTAATCATCGATGAAAGTCCTTATCTGGTAGCTATCAAGACTATTGTAAAAAGCAACCTATCAGGGCCACCGGCAGGGTATTTTGTTTTCGGCAAAATACTTGATACAGAACTCGAGGCTGTTATTTCCAAATTATCAGGGACAAAGGTCAATTTGTACAAGGCAGAAAATTCAGATGTGGTACCACAAATAACATTCAGTTCGACCGCTATAACTATAATAGCTTCTATACCTGTCTTGCTCTCTGATAAACCCTTACTTGCTTCAATTACCATATCTCGAGACTTATTTTGGAATGGCTTCCGTTCATTAACTTTATTTTTTATTCTTGCCCTTTTGTTAAGTTCTGTAATATTTGTTAATTATGGATCATCACGTCGTCTTCTTGTCTTTGAAAAAAATACTGCGGCATTCCTGGAACAAGAAATTCAGGAACGAACCGAAAGTCTTCGTGCAGCTAATACAATTCTACTTAATTATAAAAAAATTCTTGATAACACCAGTGAAGGCATTCTTATTACAGATCTACACGGCCGTATTCTGGAAACAAATCCTGCCATATATGAAATGACTGGTTTTTCTGAAGAAGAGCTTATAGGACAGTACCCTTCTTTATTTGCATCGGGCATGCACCCACCTGAATATTATAGAGCACTCTGGAATGCTATTATCGATCATGGCAAGTGGGAAGGAGAAATCTGGAATAGAAAAAAAGATGGAACCCTTTTACCTTTTTGGCTCAGCATTAATACACTTAAGAATTTAGAAGGGAAGCCTTGTAAATATGTAGCTTTTTATATTGATATTACTCAACTGAAACAGACTCAGGAAAAACTCAACAATCTAGCATTCTATGACTCACTTACAGGACTGCCAAACCGGGCCCTTTTCATGGATAGGCTCGACCAGGTATTAAGCCGAGCGCAACGGGATAAAAATCGGTTTGCATTGCTTTACATGGATCTTGATCATTTTAAGGATGTAAACGATGGCTTTGGCCACCAGGCAGGAGATGAACTACTCATCCTTACAGCCCATCGGATAAAATCCCAGGTGCGGGAAGCCGATACAGTGTGTCGGCTTGGAGGAGATGAATTTGTCATAATTTTAGAAGAGGTACATAAAAGTATCGATACAGCTCTGGTTGCAAAAAAAATAATCAGTGCCCTTCGGGAACCTTTTTTTATTAAAGATAGGGAAATATATATTGGATCAAGTATTGGTATTGCCCTCTATCCCTACGATGGTGCAACCATCCAAGAACTAGTAAAAAATGCCGATGCGGCCATGTATGATGCAAAGGAACAGGGCCGTGGGCAATACCGATTCGCCTCAGGAGCTTCTGGCATTTCAAGCAGACAGCGGATCGAAGTAGAAACCACAATCAGGAAAGCAATTGATGAAAACCGGCTCGTGCTCTACTATCAACCACAGGTTTCATCGGGTAGTGCTGAAGCAGGAAAGTTCAACGGGATTATCGGAGCTGAAGCACTCATTCGAATTAAAACTGTAAATGATGAAATTATTCCTCCAAGCCAATTCATAGATGTGGCAGAGGAAACAGGGCTTATCATTCCCCTCGGGGGCTGGGCGCTTATTCAGGCATGCAAGGATGCAAAAGAGTGGAAGCAAGCAGGAAAGCCGATTCAGGTCTCAGTAAATGTATCCCAAAGGCAATTTGAACGGGGACATATCATTAAACAAACCGAAGAAGCTCTAAGGGTTAGCGATTTGGATCCACAGCTCTTAAAGCTGGAAGTAACGGAATCACTTTTTATCCGGGATGCTCAACGGGTTTCAGACATCATGAATGACCTGAAGAAGCTCGGAGTGTGCTTTGCTATAGATGATTTTGGGACAGGCTACTCATCCCTGCGCTATCTAGATGCACTACCAATTGACAGCCTTAAAATCGATAAATCCTTTGTGGACCATCTACAGAATGATGTGCCTCCATTCTCGGCAGACCGTTTAGATAAATCGATACAGCAGAACGGCACCATCGCTCTGGCGGTAGTTTCCATGGCCCGGTCCTTTGGACTGGTCTCTGTCGCAGAAGGGGTAGAAACTATAGAACAACTCGAAGCTCTGAAACGTCGGGGTTGTGATGTCATTCAGGGCTATTTAATCAGTAAACCATTACCATCGGATTTGTTCAGAGACTTTCTGTTTCATGAATATAAGCAGTTTCAAACTGACGTCATCGAACATTCAGAAAAAGATGACGAAGAAGCAATAGAAGAACTTCAAAGTATCTGATAGGGTTGTAATGTACCCATCTGACTTTTTTAATCCTAATAAAACGCTTGTAGAGCACTGTATTTTGGAGTACCATAGGTTACATTCTTGTTGGAGGAGCCTATGGCCATAGATTTTGCCCATGCTGCCCTGCTCATCATAGATGTCCAGAACGACTTCTGCCCGTCCTATCGGACGAAAGACGGTACGCTCTCACAACCGGGAGCCCTTGCAGTCCCTGGAGGTAATGAGATTATTCCAATCATTAATCATCTAGCCAGCAAATTCGATAAGCATCACGCACCAATCGTAGCAACTCAGGATTGGCACCCCCAAGGACATTGTTCCTTTGCATCAAGCCCTGCAACTGCAGGAGGCGAACAGGGCATGTGGCCCGATCATTGCGTGCAGGGGAGCTGGGGAGCGGAACTGCATTCTGAACTTAATCAGAATCCTATTAGATTGATGATCCGTAAGGGTTTTAGGTCCTACCTGGATTCCTATTCAGCCTTTTTTGAAAATGACCATATCACACCCACAGGCCTCGAAGGTTACCTGAAGAACCTTGAGATCACCAGCCTCTACCTGACAGGACTGGCTACCGATTATTGTGTTAAATACAGTGCCCTCGATGCTCGACGTATTGGCTTTACTGTTTCGGTGATATCCGAAGCAGTCCGAGGTGTGGATTATCCCGCAGATTCAATACAGCAAGCTATGAAAGAGATGAAAAACGCAGGGGTTGCTTTCATCACTTTGAATGAACTGAGTTTTTAGAATTTCCTATAAAAAAGGAGTGAGCTCCATGCAGGAAACAGGCTTTTGCCCTCAATCAGCCCTTTTTACAGACTTTTACGAACTCACTATGGCCCAGGGATACTGGAAACGGGGCATGAACCACCGGGCTGTGTTTGACATGTTTTTCCGCCGCCAGCCCTTTAATGGCGGTTTTTCCGTTTTTGCAGGGCTAGAGACCTTTTTAGATAAACTAGCTTCATTTCGCTTTTCTGCCGAAGATCTGGAATACCTCGAGAGTCTTTCCTATTTTGATAAGGATTTTCTTGAATATCTGCGCCATTTTCGGTTTTCCGGCGATGTCTGGGCGATGGATGAGGGCACCATTGTATTTCCCCAAGAACCCCTTATACGTATCGATGCAAACCTTATCGAAGCCCAAATTATCGAGGGCATGTTACTCAACACCATTAATTTTCAAAGCCTGATTGCAACAAAGACCGCCCGGGTTTACCTGGCTTCGGGCAAGGGAACTATCATGGAATTCGGCCTTCGCCGCGCCCAGGGCCCGGATGGAGCCATGTCTGCTTCCCGGGCGGCCTATATCGGCGGGGCAAGCGGCACATCCAATGTCCTTGCAGGAAAGACCTTTGGTATCCCCGTTATGGGAACCATGGCCCATTCCTGGATCATGTCCTTTCCTTCTGAAGAAGAAGCCTTTGAAGCCTATGCAGACACCTATCCAGATAGAACCGTCTTTTTAATTGATACCTATGACACCCTGGACAGCGGTATTAAAAATGCCATAAAAGTTGGGAAAAAACTGGCTGCCCAGGGGAAAAAATTCGGCGTTCGCCTCGATTCAGGAGATATTCACTATCTATCGGTAGAGGTCCGTAAAGCCCTCGATGCGGCGGGTCTGAAACAGGCAACCATTGCGGTTTCCAACGATCTGGATGAATCAATTATTCAGACCCTGACCGCTGCCAAGGCCCCCATAGACAGCTGGGGTGTGGGTACCAATATGGTTACCGGTGGCACTGAAGCGGCTTTTACCGGAGTGTATAAACTGGCAGCCCGGGAAATTGTCGGTGGAGAACTTCAGCCTACCATTAAATTTTCGGACAATCCTGAAAAAACAACCAATCCTGGGGTTAAACAAGTATGGCGATTATACAGCTCTGATGGAATGGCCGATGCAGATGTGATGACTTTAGATCAGAAACTTGTCCACGATCCTGGGGCTACAACCGATATTATTAGAAAAGGCATAGAACAGGCCTTCTGGCATCCTGCGGCAGACTACCGTCATTTCCATTACACACCCCAAGGCGATATAGAGCAGTTATTAAAACCTCGTATGAAAAAGGGAAACCTAGTAACAGACCATCCAACCCTTAAATCGATTCAACAACGGGTACGCCTTGGATTGGACCACTTTGATGGTAGTTATAAGCGGATTCTCAATCCTCACATTTATAAAGTTTCCATTTCGGAACAATTACGGAATTTAAAATTACATCTTATTCAGGAATATCTGGGAGAATAATGATGAAACAGCAAACTAGCTATGTTACTGAGGCCTTCCTTGAAGGAAGAACCCTCGTATATGGCCACCGGGGAAGCCGGGCCTATGCACCGATGAATACGATACCAGCCTTTGAGCTGGCGATTCAACAGGGAGCCCAGGGTATAGAACTGGATGTACAACTCTCTGCTGACCGGGAACTGGTCATCATTCATGATTTTACCGTCGATGGTACAACCGATGGGACAGGGGCCGTCAAGGACCTGCTCTTTGCGGAACTGCGGGAACTGAATGCGGCCGCCCAATTTTCCCCGATGGCGGAACCTTTGAATGGTCATATCCCCCACTACCCCTTCACCATGATTCCCACACTGGAAGAAGTATTTTCTCTCGTTAAGGAAGGGGCGCCCCTGGATTTTATTATCAATATCGAAATAAAAGCGCCCTATTGCAGGGAAAATGGTAGGGATGAAGCAGAAAACGATAATGGAATTGAAGCCCTTGTAGCCAATTGTATCGATCGCTATGAAATGGACCGTAATGTCATTATATCTTCTTTTAATCCCCCGACATTGCAGCGGTTCAAGGCTATAAAACCGGCCATACCCGTAGGCTTCCTGGTAGAAGAAGCAAGCCCGGCTTACACAACAGGACTCATAGCTCAATTGCTTCCGGAATCTTCTGGAACTAGAGGCCATGAAGCCTGGCATCCACGATTTTCCATGGTGACGACCGAAGCTATTGCACAAGAACGGCAGGAGGGACGGATGACCCAGGTTTGGACCGTGAACGATGCAACAGTAGCCCACCAGTTGAGAGACTGGGGAGCCATCGGCTTTATCACCGATATGCCGGATCGGATACTCGCAGCTCTGAATTAACAGGATACTGACCGAGCTTTAACCACTTCTTTATAAAGAAACATCAGAATGAGATAACCAAGAAAAAATGATTTTCCTTGCGAATTTTCCTAATCGGGCGTAAGCTTAATTTTGCAGATACCAGAGGGAGCTAGGGCTCTTAAAAAGATCCGTTACAATAAAGGAGTGGTGTATGAAAAAGATGTACCTTGTTGCGGTACTCGCAGGGCTGGCAAGCACCCTGTTTGCCCAGACAACGATCGAGTTCTGGCATGCTATGGGTGGAAAAAACGGGGAAATCACCGCCCAGATCTGTGACATGTTCAATAAAAGCCAGAGCGAATATGTAGTGACTCCCGTTTATAAGGGTAGCTACGCAGATACCATGAATGCGGGTATTGCCGCGTTCCGGTCCGGGACTCCGCCAGCCATTTTACAGGTCTATGAAGTCGGAACCGCCACAATGATGAGCGCCAAAGGGGCTATAAAACCGGTCTATCAGCTCATGAAAGAACAAAAAGAGCCCTTTGATCCAAAGGCATATATACCGACCATAACAAGCTACTATTCAACCTCTAAGGGTGAAATGCTTTCCATGCCCTTTAACTCCTCCACCGCGGTTATGTATTACAACAAGGATGCCTTCCGGAAAGCCGGGCTCGATCCTGACAAACCACCAAAGACCTGGCCTGAATTCTTTGATGTAGCCCGAAAGCTGAAAGCCGCTGGGTATGAAGCTGGGTTCAGTACAAACTGGGTAGGCTGGGTACATGTTGAAAATTTCTCTGCATGGCATAATGTGCCCATGGGAACCAAATCGAATGGGTTTGACGGATTGGATACTCAATTGGTATTCAATAGCCCGCTTCATGTAAAGCATTTCGAAAATTTAGTTCAAATGGCCAAAGAAGGGGTATTTAAATATGGCGGACGTGAAAACAAAGCAAACTCCCTGTTCACGTCCGGCACGGTTCCCCTCCATTTTGAATCCATCGGCGGCTATGGATCGATGAAGGCAACTTGCAAGTTTGACTTTGGTGTGGCCATGCTGCCCTACTACCCCGATGTAAAAGGAGCTCCCCAGAACTCTATTATCGGCGGTGCCAGCCTCTGGGTCATGACCCAGAAGGACCAGAAGGTGTACAAGGCCGTAGCCAAGTTCTTCAGTTTCCTTTCCAAACCTGAAACCCAGGCTTTCTGGCATCAGCAGACTGGATACCTGCCCATTACCACTGCGGCTTATGAACTTACGAAGAAGCAGGGCTATTATAATGACAATCCCGGTCCGGAAGTAGCCATTAAACAGCTTTTGAATAAAGCCCCAACTCAAAACACCATGGGGCTTCGCTTCGGTTTTATGCCACAAATTAGAACTATTGTGGATGAACAGTTTGAAGCCATGCTGGATGGTAAAGTGTCCGCAAAGGATGGACTGGATACAATGGTTAAGCTGGGCAATGAGAAACTTCGTGAATTTGAACGGATGAATAAATAAAACTTACGAGACTTTACAGAAGAGAGGCTGCAGGCAAAAGGCTTGCAGCCTTTCGGTGTTATTAAGGATTTACCATGACCAAGCAATATGCCTTTCACAATAAGACCCTTCCCTATGTTCTTGTGTTCCCCCAAATGATCATTGTGGTCATCTTTTTTTTCTGGCCAGCCTTTATGGCCCTGTATCAGTCACTTTTTATACAGGATGCGTTCGGAATTTCTTTAGTTTTTGTGGGCCTCGAAAATTACATCAAGCTATTTCAGAATCCCCAGTACTTGGATTCTCTGGTACTCTCCTTTAAGTTTGCCATACTGGTTGCCTTTTCTGCCCTTTCCATTTCTCTATTCCTGGCAGTACAAGCAAATAAACATATTTGGGGAAAAACCTTTTATACCACCATGCTGGTGTGGCCCTATGCGGTATCCACCATGGTAGCCGGTGTTTTATGGATGTTCCTTTTTAACCCTACGGTCGGTATCGTATCGTATCAGTTAAAAAAAATGGGGATCGATTGGAACTATCTGGTGAAAAGCGGCCAGGCCCTCTTTCTGGTAACCCTGGCTTCGACCTGGAAGCAGATCTCTTATAATTTTGTCTTTTTTCTTGCAGGACTGCAAAATGTTCCCCTCTCCCTTATAGAAGCAGCCGCCATAGACGGGGGCGGCCCCTTTACCCGTTTTTGGCGGGTCATCTTTCCCCTTCTTTCACCAACCACCTTTTATTTATTAGTGATGAATTTGGTCTATGCCTTCTTTGAAACCTTCCCGATTATTCACCAGGTAACCTCCGGGGGGCCAAACCAGGCTACAAACATACTGGTCTATAAGGTATATAAGGATGGGGTCATCAATCTGGATCTGGGAAGCTCCGCCGCCCAATCGGTAATTTTAATGCTCATCGTCATAATTCTGAGTGCCCTCCAGTTCCGCTTTGTGGAACGGAAAGTGGAATACTAGGAGACCATCATGGTAGATAGATCCCTATTTCGCCGAGCCTTTCCCCACCTTATATTAATCCTCGCCATTTTTATCATTGTATTTCCCATCTGGATCGTCTTTGCCGGATCGACCCAGCGTCTTGCAGATATTCTGGATGCCCCCATGTCTGTGTTACCCGGGGACCAGTTTGCCGTAAATTACGGAAGAGCTTTTTTTGAAGGCGCTAAAAACCTGGGGGCGAACGCGGCCACAATGGTAAAAAACTCTACAATCATGGCCCTGGGTATTTCGTTAGGTAAAATTATTATTTCCCTCATGGCAGCCTTTGCTATTGTTTATTTTGATTTTGCCCTGAAGGATTTTATTTTCTGGACTATTTTTATCACCCTTATGCTCCCCGTAGAAGTCCGAATTATGCCAACCTATAAGGTCATTTCGGATTTGGGAATGCTGAACAGTTACTGGGGGCTCATTCTACCCATGACCGTGTCGGCCACGGCGGTGTTCCTTTTCCGGCAGTTCTTTAAATCAGTTCCCCGGGAAATTGCCGAAGCGGCAGCTATAGACGGGGCTTCTGCAATGAACTTTTTCAGACACATTCTTGTTCCCATAACAAGAACGCCGATTGCTTCCATGTTTGTCATTCAGTTCATTTATGGATGGAACCAATATCTGTGGCCCCTGCTTATCACAACAAAAGAAAAGTACTATACCCTGCTTATAGGTATTAACCGTATGCTGGCGGTCGGAGATGCCCAGGCAGAATGGCAGATTATTTTGGCTACCACCATGCTGGCCTTGATACCGCCGGTTATTGTGGTGGTGGCGATGCAAAAACAATTTGTCAGCGGCATGACCGAAACCGAAAAATAGGATGTATTGAATAGGCCTATGGACCTTCGATTATTTATTGCCCTGGAATTACCCGAATCATTTTTACAAGAACTGGAACAGGACCTGGCGGGCCTAAAAAAGGCCCACCAGGAGTTTCGCTGGACCAGCAGAGAAAACCAGCACCTTACCCTGGCTTTTTTAGGCACCGTGCCTGAAGCGGGGGTTCCCGATATACTTTCTGCCTTGGAAAAAACAATAGAACTCTGGCAAAAGGGCCAGTCCTATAGTTCAGGCATCCCGGTCAGTGCCCAGGGTATTTATACCTTCCCGCCCCGTAAGCCCGCATCGGTATTGGCTGTAGGCCTCGGTGACGGAAAGGATGGGGTGACCAGTCTCGCCGCGGCACTGGAACAGGAACTCTTAGCAATAAAAGAACAAGCCCACATCACTGAGTATGAACCATCCCGCCGGCCCTTTACTCCCCATATTACCGTAGCTCGCGCAGGCCGCAGTCCCATCCATCTTGAACCTGCGGAGCGCCAAATTCCCCTGCAGGCCCGAGGGGAAATATCCTATGTAACTCTTTTTTCATCCGTATTACAGCGGGGCGGACCTGTCTATACGGTGCAGGGACGGTTCAGCCTCCTTACATGAGGGGCCCGATTTTTCACCCTTGCCTTGCCAGAGCACCCTATTTACTGCATAATGCCCAGCATCAATACTAAGGAGTATGAGATGAAACGGATTATTTCTGTATCCCTCACCGTTCTGGCAATTGTTGCCCTGAGCCTGACTAGCTGCAGCAAGGCTACAAAGAACGATGGTTCCGGCAAGGACACATCGCTTCAGACTATCAAGTCTAGGGGCAAACTGGTCCTCGGGCTGGACGACGCCTTCCCGCCCATGGGATACCGCAATGAAAATAATGAAATTGTCGGCTATGATATCGACCTGGCAAAAGAAGTGGCAAAACGGCTCGGTGTAGAGCTGGTGCTTCAGCCCATCGACTGGAATGCCAAGGAGCAGGAGCTTAACACCGGAAAAATTGATTGTATCTGGAACGGCTTTACCATCACCGAAGAACGGGCTAAAAACATGGCCTTTACCAAGCCCTACCTTAAAAATGCCCAGGTTTTAGTGGTTAAAAAGTCTGCACCCTACCAGACCCTGGCAGACCTGAAGGGCAAAACCATCGGACTGCAAGCCGGTTCCTCTGCGGCAGAAGCCTTGAATAGCGCCGCCGATTTTAAAGCAAGCCTAAAAAATGTGGTTGAGTTTAAGGATAATCTGACTGCCCTCATGGACCTGGAGATCGGCGGAGTAGACGCGGTCATTATGGACCTGATTGTAGCCAACGATAACATTAAACGGGCCGGCAAGGATTATCGGGTTCTCGCTGAATCCCTGTCTGCGGAGGACTATGGGGTTGGTTTCCGCAAAAACGACCTGGCGTTGCGGGATGCAGTGCAGACAAGCCTGGAAGCCATGGCTCAGGATGGGACCCTCGCCAACATCACCACCCAGTGGTTCGGCTCCGATATTTCTGTAGTCGGTAAATAACACGAAACGCATATCCAAGGCTGTTTGGACAACGAGATTAAGGGGTCAAACAGCCTTATTTATTTTGATGAGGTGGCAGGCGGATGCGGCAAATTCTTGGTCAGATGCTTTCGGGAACCATGGTTTCCCTTTCGGTATTTTTTCTTACCCTACTCTTTTCAATCCCCCTGGCTCTGCCGGTTGCCCTCGCCCGCCGCTCTAAATCGAAACTACTCCGCGCACCGGTCAGCCTCTATGTCCTAGTGATGCGGGGAACCCCGCTGATACTCCAGCTTATCTTTGTCTATTTTGCGCCCTATTATCTTTTTGGCATTTCCTATGACCGCTTTACCGCGGTCATTATCGCCTTTGCAGTAAACTATGCCGCCTATTTTGCAGAAATTTACCGCGGTGGCATCGATGCAATCCCTAAAGGCCAGTGGGAAGCCGCCAAGGTATTGGGACTCACCAGAACACAAACACTTTTTAAAATCATTCTGCCCCAGGTAGTCCGGCGAATTCTTCCCGCCATGGGAAATGAGGTCATCACCTTGGTAAAAGACACAGCTTTAGCCCAGACGATAGGGGTGGCAGAATTATTCCGGGTCGCCCAGAATGCATCGGCCCGCCAGTTTTCTACACTACCCATTTTCATTGCGGGAGTGTTCTATTTTGTGATGAACTGGATTGTAACCGTTGCTTTCGAGGCCGCAGAAAAAAGGCTTGGCTATTATAAAATACAATAAGGGCTGTTAAGTAAGGGACCAGCATCCCTTGCTTACTCTATGCCAGATAATCTTCCTTTATATTAGAAAGACTTTTCAGCATGAGCCGTTTGGCATCCACCGAACCTGCAGTGAGTACATCTAAACGGCGTTGATATTCCTTCCGTTCTCCATCATCACCATAACCGCAGCTGCAGGTAATCTGGAGCCATCCCATTTCCCGGGCAAAACCTCGGATGGTTTCTTCGCTTACCAGCACCAGGGGCCGGATAATTTCTACGGGGTATTTATCATACTTTAGCCGGGGCGGCATGGTAGCCAGTTCGCCCTTTTTTGTCATATTCATGAGCAGGGTCGCCAGGACATCATCCAGATGATGTCCCAGAGCTATTTTGTTAAATCCATGGGCCATAGCATACCGTAAAAGTTCAGTCCGCCGTTGGGTGGAACACCAATAACAGCTCATCCGCTGGCCGGGTTTAAGGCGCTCCACAATTGGCACCTCCATGGTATAAAGCGGTATGCCCCATTCCTCGTACAGTGCGGCCAAGCGCTGGGCCGCCGCCCCTGGCATACCACCCCCCGGCACGTCACTGGCAATTCGCAATGCTTCTATTTCAAAGGCCGGGGCGTTCCACTTTTTGCGGCGGCCCAGCGCCCAGGCTAAGGTGGTAGAATCCTTGCCACCGGAAGCACCGAGTAAAATCCTGTCCCCCGCTTCCAACAGGCGGTAATCGAGGACAGCCTTGGCTATCAGTTTTTCGATATGAGTCAGGGCCATAAGAGAAAGCGGACCTCCTGGGCAACTTCCCGATGCAGGGCTTCCAGACTTTCTGGAGCACCATAACGAATATAAAAATGCATCTTTGAATGGAAGATATATACCATAATGTCCGCAATAAGTCGACGCTTTTCCTGAGTAAATCTCTCAAGTTTTTCTAATTCTGTAAGAAGCAACGCATAAGCGGGATGAAAAAAGTGATGCCCGTCTCGTTTAATAAAGTAACGAAAATCTATTTCTGTTGAAAGAAATGGCTCATATCGGTTAGGGTTCCTACCATTATATTCAATCATTAAGAAAGCCAAAGCTAATATTCGGTCTTCTATTGATTTATGTTTAGTTATTCTTTTTTCGAAAGGAATTACTAAATCTGCAGGAAAAGGGCTGTAAGCATGACCTGGTTCATAGGGTAACCAAAAACGAAAATTCGGGAATTGCCCAGCAAGAACAGCATTAAGATTGTCTGCGACCCATTGAGCGCATTCTTTTGCAAGCTCTTCCACCGCTTCACAAATAAGAGCATTCTGGTTTTCAAAATAGTTATAAATACTTGCATAGGAATAAGCAGCCCGCTCCCCTACTTTCTTGCTAGTTACTGCCGAAACACCTTCGGTAACAATAATGTCCTTTGCCGCATCCAGAAAATATCGCCGGATCCGTTCTTTATGAATATCCTTATAACCCATGAGTATAGTATATATTTTGTTGACGGATTTGGCAAATGGGTTTAAAATATTTAATATCATTCAGAATATGAATGATATTAGATTTCTGACCATGGGCACTCACATTGAACCTGAGGTCAGGTCAAATTTGCTAGGAGAAATGAGGATGGATAAGTCCAGTGTTATTTTCGGCAATCCTATAGCGCCAGGGATTGTCCAAAAGGCAGAACGGCAGAAAACTGCCTACATCAAAAAATTCGGAGATGATACCCAAAAGGAATTTCGTTTAGTATCCCGGAAGGTTGACAGTCTTGAGCCTATGGGAATTGAGCAATTGATGGTTCAGGATACCAGTATTACTGTAGAGGGAGACTGGAAACAAAGCAACCTTGCTTCAGATCCGAATGCCCTTGTGGTAGGAAATATCCGGATGGGTTTTGGACATTACCGAATTTCTATTGCAATTGCCAGTGCTGCTCGAGCCCTAGGTAAAAATCCATACTGGTTCGACCTGCATTCTTTTAAGGATACTACCGGAGGAAAAATTATTG
This sequence comes from Gracilinema caldarium DSM 7334, assembly GCF_000219725.1. Taxonomy (GTDB): domain Bacteria; phylum Spirochaetota; class Spirochaetia; order Treponematales; family Breznakiellaceae; genus Gracilinema; species Gracilinema caldarium. The sequence continues at coordinate 2,100,531 of NC_015732.1, forward strand.
CCCATCTCAATAGTCTCTACTCCCTGGGATCCCGCTTATCACAGAAATATGCACTTTTTAACAGCCTATATTGGGAGCCTCTAAATTCAGAGGGTTTCAGGAAGCTGAGTTACAATGCGGCGGATCAAAAAATAACTGAGCTTATGGCTACTCCCTGCAAACTGCTTCCAAAACAGGTTCCTTATGTAGCAACCCATGTATGGCCCGCCCAGGCAGCGATACACAGCGGTATGGAACGGGTCGTCAACGTTATCCCCGATAACTGGCCTATGGCTTTACACCTCTCCGAAGGAGCAATCCATTGCGTACAATCTCCCTCCGCCTGGTTTGGCTACAAAATGTTACGGGGTATGGCTGGTAAAAACATACCTCGCTTTATGGATCCTGGAAGCCTTGTCTACACTGGTCATTACATTGACCATGAGCTGGTTGCCAATCTAGAACAGGATACAGCGGAACGCTTAAAACGTCTGGCAACCTTACAGCCCCTACGGATACTCCTCTCTGTCGGCGGTGCAGGGGCACAGCGGGAACTCTATGCCAGGCTCATCCGGGCACTTCTTCCTCTCGAAAAGCGTGGTAAGGTTGCCATACTCATTAATGTGGGGGACCATCAATCGGTTTTGAGTGGTCTTCTTTCTGACATTCCCGAACTCCAAGCAGCCACGAAATACATCAACCATTGGAGCGATACCCGGACCTTCGCAAAACAAGCCCTGCAGAATTCGATTTCGGGCATCCATCTTTTTATGCATTCCGACATTTTCCAGGCTGTTTACACCACGAACATCCTCATGCGCGCCAGTGACCTCCTCGTGACTAAGCCAAGTGAATTAGCCTTCTATCCAGTACCGAAACTACTGGTCCGACGGGTTGGAGGACATGAAGCATGGGGCGCAATTCGGTCAGCTGAATTGGGTGACGGCACCTTTGAATGTAGTGATCCCAGAGAGGCGGAGATCATGCTCAAATTTCTAGTCGAAGACTACGAGGGGTTACATTTGATGAATTCCTGCATCCTATCCGCCAATAAAACGGGACTCTATTCGGGAGCCTACCGGGCAGTTGAATTAGCAGGGCAAGGAGGAACAAAATGAGTAACAGAACTAGTACTGCACAGGTTCACACCGTGGAGTCACTCCCCTTCGGGAAAAAAATCGTCTATGCATTAGGCCAGCTTGGATGGTCATTAGCAAGCTATGGGGCGGCTAATTTTTTAAATTACTTTTATTTGCCACCTCAGGAAGGTGGAACAGCCCTGTTTCCCAAAATGATTCATCAAGGTTATGTTGTAGGATTTCTTACCGTCATTGGGCTTATTCTCGCCTTTGGCCGTATATGGGATGCTATAACCGACCCCCTTATCGCCGTGTTTTCCGATAAGAACAAATCGAACATCGGCCGCCGACGCTTTTTTATGGCTGTTTCGGTTTTGCCCTTTGCGCTTTTTTCAATTTTGGTCTTTGTGGCACCCTTCGGTACTGGGACTCAGGCTAACATTACAGCTAATGGCATCTGGTTGTTTGTTACGGTCACGCTTTTCTATTTCTTTATGACCATGTATGTAACTCCCTTCTTCGCCTGGATGAGTGAACTGGGTCATAACAGTAATGAACGGCTAGAACTTTCTACGATGATTTCTATTACCTGGGCATTGGGTGCCATGATTGGGGCCCAGGCTCCCGCACTGCAAGGTATGTTACAAGCCCAGGGGATGTCGCCGCTCCAGGCTTTTCAGACTGCCCAAGGAGTGTTCGCTCTGGTTTCTTTTATATTGATGATCCTACCTATCATCATTATTGATGAAAATCGCTATACCGAATCGGTGCCCTGCGATGACGGCTTCTTTACTTCCATTGGGAATGTTATTAAGGATCGGAATTTTTTTCGCTTTACCCTTTCGGACTTTGCCTATTGGATCAGCCTGTATTTTATCAACAATGGACTCATGTATTATATAACCGTCCTCCTTGGACTTCCCAAAGAAGCTTACTCAAGTCTCTTTCTAATCATGTTTTTCATCAGTTTTGCTTTCTATATCCCTGTTAACTTTATTGCAAGAATTGTAGGACGTAAACGACTTCTCATGATTGCCTTTGGACTTTTTGGTCTGCTCTTTATCTTCTGTGCCCTCTTTGGGTATCTGCCCGTACCACCAATGATTCAGGCTCTTATTGCAGCCCTCATAGCCGCCATACCACTTGCTATTTTTGGGATTCTACCAAACGCTATGATTTCTGATATGGCAGAAGCCTATGCAATAGAGACGGGAATGTATAAAGCGGGAGTGTTCTTTGGCTTCAGAACCTTTATGTCAAAAATGGGTCAATCTATTGGTGCAGCATTACTGCCATCTATTGTTAAAATTGGGGCTGATTATTTAGGATCAGACGAAGTAGTAGGTGTAACTGGAGTACGGCTTACAACCATCTTTGCCCTTGCATTCTGCGTCATCGGTTTTATATTGCTCTTACTTTACAATGAAAAACAAGTGCAAGAAACTTTGGCAAAGCATTCACAAAGTAAGTAAAAAATTTTAGTTCAAGATCATGTTGGAGGTGACCGATGCGGTGGTTTAAGCAGTTTAGATTGGCAGCGATGTCGAAAAGCATTCATTCTTTGTTTGACATACTTGCCTTATGCCTTTTTATTCAACCCAACCAGTTAGCCGCCGCAGATGTACCTCTTCTATCTAGCCTTAGGGCACAACAATGGTATTGGGCTGTTGATACCGTTCAGAGTCTAGTCGAAATCCATAAAAATCCTCTGCAGGAACGGCAGTTACAGTTTACCACCCTGGATGAGGCCGCCCTTTCTAACCTGGAACATCTCCTTCCTGGTAAAAAGGGCTATATCTGGATACGGGGGGATTTTCCTGCTATCAACTTTTATTCTCCGCAATCACTGGGGCTTTTCCTTGGCCGGGTAACCATGACCGACCAGACCTGGGTAAATGGTATCTTTGTTGGCAGCACTGGGCGGAATCCACCGAATTATTTTAGCTACTGGAACGTTTCCCGAGAATATACGATTCCCCCAGAAGCAATTGAGTTTCATAAACCAATAACGATTCTCATTCATATCTGGGTAGATGGAGAGGGATCCCTTGCCTCACGCCCCTTTATAGGATTACGGCAGGATACGGTTCTTGCCGCTCGCTGGGAAAACTTCTGGAATTCCACAGCGAACCTGATGTTTGCGTCGATTATGCTCATCATATCGATCTATCATTTTATTTTGTACTTTAGAAGAAAAAAGGATAAAGAAAATTTTTCATTTGCCCTGCTGAATCTGCTCAGTGTTTTTTATCTCTCAAATTTTTTTATCACCGAGCTTCCCGGCATGCCTCCGCTGTGGCTCAGTTATATCAACTTCCAGAAATTCATCAACCTGGTGCTCTTTTTCATGCTCTTTAAGCTCTGCGGCTTTGTTAGGGACTACCTGAGGGAAACGGATCCCCGCTGGGTATTTTGGGTAAGGATGTTATTATTGATTATCCCCGTCGGAATCATCCTGTTTAGTTCTAATTACAGTACCCTCCGTGAAATCCGCCTCGTAACCCAGCTCTTCCTGCTGCCGCCTTTAGCATATGTGGTGTATATACCGGTTGCTGGGCTTATCAAAAAAGACCCCGATGCGCTCCCCCTGCTCCTTGGCTTTTCACCGATGGTAGTGACCGCCCTGCTCGATATTTTCCTCCACGAAGTTATGAAACTCTATAACTTCCCCTACATCACCGGTTTTGGCTGGCAAATTGTACTCCTAAGTTTTCTTTTTCTCCTTGCAGGACGCTTTGCCCGTGCCCGTAACGAGGCAGAGGACCTGAATCTGCATCTGGAAAACAAGGTTAAGGAACGGACCGAAGAACTGTCTCAGGCCAATATGCAGCTACAACAGGTTAATTCTGCCTTGGAGGAAGCCAATTACCGGGCTCAGCGGGACCTTAAGATGGCGGAATTTGTCCAAAAAAGTTTTTATCCCGCCTTCCTGCCCACCCTCGAGGGTTGGGATGTGGCCTATGCCTTTGAACCGATGTCGGGAGTTTCAGGAGACCTCTACGACTTTTATATTGATGGAAATAGCCTGCTGGGTGTAGGTCTTTTTGATGTATCCGGCCATGGTATTGCTTCAGGACTTGTTGCGATGCTTGCGAAATCCATTGTGTACCGCCAGTTTAAGGATGGCCGGGACATACCTCTTGGTGAAGTCATGACTAAAATTGATGAAAAACTTATCTCAGAAAAGGGGAACATTGAAAACTACCTTACGGGCATATTGCTCCGTTTCACCGATGACCGGGTAGAATATGTTAATGCGGGTCACCCTGATCTGCTATATCGTTCAGGTCGTACTGGAGTGGTTAAAGCGGTGGAATCCCGACAGGGTGAAAGCCGGGGCCGCTTTATCGGCCTCGAAGGCCTCTCCGAAGGATACCGAAGCCTCCGCTTTCCCATCCACAGTGGTGATACTTTGCTTGTTTATTCAGATTGTCTTGTTGAAGCAAAAAATGCTGCCGGTGAAGATTTTGGGAATGACCGGATCAGGGCGGCTCTCTCTCAAGCTCCTGCAAAAGCCGGAGCCGCCGCAGTACGAGATTATATTCTTGAACAGTTTAGAGCCTTCCTTACCGGCGAGCCACCCCGAGACGACCTTACTTTGTTAGTGCTGATTAAGTCAGCTTAAACTAACATATGTTAACTTAAGACGAACAGTTTTAATTTCGAATGCTCGAAATGACAGGTGCACGCTATGTTCCTCGAAATCCAAAGGAATTGGGTTTCGTTCAAGCATATTAGTTTCTACTGCCAATTCGATAGAACCAAGGCAATCTAAATTAGCAAAACAAGCACCACCTGAAGCCTCATACAACCGTAAAATAATGTCGTTTCCATCTTCAGCCATTTTAACAGTCTCTATAATGACTTGAGGCGTATCTACTGAAAAAACTGATAGCCATTCTTTAATTTGCTTATTTTTCAAAGGGGGTGTACTCATTTTTTTTAGTCCAAAGACATTGCAGGGCTGATTAAGGTCGTATGCTGCATGAACAGTTGTTTCGACAGAGAAGGGCCCACAAAATGGAAGAATTGAATAGGTTACTTGATGTAATCCCATATCAGCTTCTCTGTCAGGGGCTTTAGGAGAACGTAGAAGAGTAAGCCGCATCACCGTACCATCGACATCATAACCATACTTACAATCGTTGAGTAAGGCTACTGATGCACCGTTTTCTTCCAGGCTAATCCACTTATGGGCACAAAATTCAAATTGGGCCCGATCTTGGGGGAGGTTATTATGGGTAGACCGGAATACATGACCGTATTGGACTTCACACCGGACTTGGGTAGTGTAGAGATTGACAGGGAATGCAACCTTTAAAAGCCTATGACTTTCATGCCAATCAATCAATGTCACAAAATCGATACGTCTATTATGGGCATAAAAATACACATCCTGGGTAAGCGTGGATTGTCTGCCAATACGATATTTATTTCGTATCTGGATGAATAGGAAACCTATAGATATTAGTTCTGAAGCAATAAGCCTATTCTCAATTTCCTGACTTTCCACCCAATCCGCATCGATATCCCATGCGTCCCATAGGATTGGTAGATCTTCCGCTCCCACAAATGAATTAAAAACTTTGCCGCTTTCCACAAATTCCCTCTTGGTTTGCCGGTCAACCAGATGGATAATCCCCTTTGTTTCATTGAACTCAACCTCGTAATATGGGGTTAATAGGTGTTTCCCTCGATATTGGAATGGGATGGTATTCATAACCTTTAAGGGGCATTCCTCAAGGACAAATACTATCGCTCCCATTGGTGGCATGGTGACCACAGCATGCAGTTCTATCTGGTCAAGAATATTGCGGCTTTCTTGAATTGGAACAAGACCTTTAGCTGTACGAAGACTCTGAAATTGTCCTTTCAATATCTCAGGTAAAGGAAGAACAACATCAGTAGTCCGTTCCCATGATAAGGAATTTAGAACTAAAATCGCCGCAATCTGGTTTCCACTAACATTTTGATCATCTACTTCATGGTACTCAGCAAGAGCATACGTCATATTAGAATTTTCTAATTTAACAAGCAAAGCCTCCGCACCCTTCCGTAGTAAAAATTCGGCTGTTTTCCGTATCCGTTCATACTCTATTTCCGCATCCTTATAAACCCTATTAATTGATGAACCGGGAATGATATCATGGAATTGGTTGGTCAATAAGCGTTTCCAGCAATCCAACAATTCTTCCCGAGGGTAGAACAGAAGCGATTTCTGATCGATTATATATAAAAATGAATAGAGAAATTCGATTTCCCTGAGGGCAAATTCCATTTTACGATTGTTCCGTTTTGTTCGTGCCTGGGTCGTATAGGTCCCTCTATGTAATTCCAGATATAACTCGCCCCTCCATTCGGGTAGATCCCTTGCTTTTTCAAATACGGTGGCTAATGCAGAAGATACTCGACTCCACCTGGACTTAGGTACTCCCTCAAGATCCTTTAGTCGCCGGGCAGCTTCTAAGTCCGCTCGAGTGGTACCTCCACCTCCATCCCCTTCGCCAATGGGTTTGATAACAGCTTCCTGCACTTCTTTATGTTGGATATGGTTCCATGCATCCATCAAATCGGTAGGGGTTACCTTTCCATTGTAACCATTAGCTCGACTGGTAATGTAATGGGTTTTAAGGCCTGTACCATCAAGACCACGCCAGATGAATGTATCGTAGGGGAACCGGGTCGTATCATTCCAGTTAATCTTGCTGGTTACAAAATACTCTATTTCACAACCCTTTAAAATTTGTGGAAGCGCCGCGGAGTAGCCGAATACATCTGGAAGCCATAAGGTATCTCCCTCGTAGCCTAAAAGTTTCTGGCTCGCCTGCTTTCCCACCAGGAACTGCCGAATCAAAGATTCGCCACCGCTTAAATTGCAATCTGCCTCTACCCACATACCCCCATTGGGCTCCCATTGGCCTCGTTCAAAGGCTGCTTTTACGGATGCAAAAATATCTGGATACTCCCGTTGTATAATTTCCAGCTGAGCAGGTTGGGATTGAACAAACACAAACTCTTCAAATTCTTCAGCAAAATGGGCCATGTTGGCAAAGGTACGGGCTACCTTTCGTTCAGTTTCCCAAATAGGCCATAACCAGGCGTGATCTATATGAGCATGGCCTACTAAAAATATTTCTGGCGATGTTCTACTGTTTTTTTCTAATAAAAGCGGTGTAATTATCTCCCGAGCTCTTTGCACCTGATCTTCTAATTCATCGTCCCGGGCTGTAAAACGAATTTTCATTAATCCTCGGTAGAGCTCCTGAAGAATACGATTTTTCCGTAACGAATTTTCATCCAGGTTTTGGGCAAGATCAAACAGAATACGTACATCGTGGTACAGGGCATAGACGTTTTGATTCTTAGCAGTTAATGCCGCATGACGGAAAATATTAGGGTAGTCATCGATATGGGCTCCCAAAGTAAGGATCACCGATTCACCCTGGAAGGGATGTTCTCCGGGGTACTTGTGTCCCGCATAGGACTCCAGGTGTATCTCATACTGAGTTCCTTGCATTCCAGAGGGAGATAATCGAATCTCATCGTGAAAGGGATTGATGGCCCCAGTTGCTTTCCCATTAATAAACACTAGAGAATCGGCATTTGGGGTGGCCTGCAAAAAAATCTCTTTGCCTCGAGCCGATTCAGGCACTGTAAAAAAAGTTCTAAACCAATAGGTGGTCCATTCCTTACCGTAGGGGTAGGGAAACTGAATCGGTTTCCAGGTATCTACCACAGGGGGCTTTCGATAGACCTTTTCGGTTTCAAAAACCTCAAAAGCAGGCCGTTCTAACACTGTATACCGGAGCCCTTTTAAAAAATGTATATACTGCCGTATTCGTAAATCAACCTTTCGTAGTAGCATTATGTGCCGTCCTTAATCCTTAAATGTATCATTACCCTTTTACAGCTCCCATGGTGATACCCTCTACAAAGAATCTTTGGAAACACAGAAAGAGTACAATCACAGGGATAACAACCATGGTAGACGCCGCCATAAGAAGACTGAAAGCGACCGTATGTTCGGCCCTAAAAAATTGTAAACCAATAGAAAGGGGATACATCGCAGGGGTCTGTAGATAAATAAGAGGTGTTAAGAAATCATTCCATGCATTTACTGCAGTAAAAATAGCAACCACTGCTATGGCAGGTTTCATAAGAGGGATTATGACTTTAGAGAAAATTAAAAACTCATTAGCTCCGTCGATTCTTGCCGCGTCAGATATTTCCTTAGGGACACCCATTAAGAACTGACGTATCAGAAACATATAAAAAGCCTGTCCAAAAAAAGCAGGGACAATTAAGGGAAGATATGTATTGATCCAGCGTAATTTAGCAAAAATATCAAAAAGAGCGACCAGGGTAACCGGGAACGGAATGAACATGGTTGATATAGCTACATAAAAAAGCACTTCTCGTCCTTTCCATTCAATCCTTGAAAAGCCATAAGCAATCAGGGAGTTAGAAATAACCGCACCGATGGTTGCTCCCGTGGTAAGGATAAGGGAATTGATAAAATACCGTATAAAGGGAATGTATTCCAACGCATCAATATAATTTTTCCATACTAAGGTATGGGGGAAAATAGTTGGAGGAAAGGCAGTTAATTCTTGAGAGCCCTTAAGAGATGTAACTACCATCCAGTAGAGCGGAGTGATATACACCAGGCTCATGACTACTAAAATTACTCTTGGCAAAATCCTGGTAACAAAGACTTTTTTGATGGATATTCTACTTGGCCGAGATATGTTCTTTGTCCTTATTGCTGTATTATTCACCACAATCATTTCTCCTATTCGACATCATAATTAACCCAGGCCTTTGCCCATCGAAATACCATAAGGGCGATCCCCATACTAATGATAAAAAATATCCATACCAAGGCCGAAGCGTACCCCATTTGGGTATACTGGAAAGCAGATTTATACACATAGAAGACATAGAAAAGAAGCGAGTTATCAGGACCCGCAGTATTGGATCCACTACTACCTCCACCGGTTATAATATACGCTTGGGTAAATATCTGAAGCCCGTGACTTAAACCAAGAATGATATCGTATAAAATTATGGGTGTAATCAGGGGAAGGGTAATATTAAAAAATCGTTGAAACACATTTGCTCCATCAATTTGTGCAGAATCAAAAAGCTCAGAAGGAATAGCCCTAATACCCGCTAAAAAAATAAGCGCTGGCCCCCCTGCTCCCAGCTGAGCAAGTAATACAAGTGATAATTTATTCCATCTGGCATCTCCAATCCAATCGATTATTGGTAGACCTATTTTTTGCCCAATCAAATTAAGAAGTCCAAAACGGGGATTTGAAAAGACAACCCAAACAAACGAAAGAGCAAAGATCGGTAATATGGAAGGGATATAAAGTATAGCACGATAAATTGCAACTTCTTTAATTTTTTGATTCATAGCGAGGGCAAGTACTATTGCCACAACTACTCCAATAGGAACCGCTAATATGGTATAATAAAGTGTATTATACGCGGATTTCCAGAAGAGAGGATCTTTAAAAAGGTGATGAAAATTCTGAAAGCCAATAATGATAGGTTTCCCAAAGCCTGAGTAACGGGTAAAACTTAACCAAAGAGAATATACTATTGGATAGATTTGAAACACTATAAAACCTAAGATCCATGGACTAACAAAAATCAGCCCATTCCGTATATTTCGGCGCGATGATTGGCTCATCCCGATTTCTCCTTTTAATTTAAAGGCGATAAGGTCCCTGATATCCTTATCACCTTTTTTATTTTTATTTTACCTGATCCAACTGGGGCTGTACTGTATCATAGGCTTGTTGTAAAACTTGTACTGGATCCGCTTGCTTCAAGGTTACCGCGTTCTGTGCTTGAGTCAAGGCATCCCAATACAATCCTCCTACAGGGAGGGGTGGCCGGCTATTAGAATTCGTTAAAAGCTGTTTAAAGAATTTATGATCACCCTCGTAAAGCGCATCATCATCTACCAGAGCCTTATATGTAGGCATGTGAGAAGTACCAATTATATACATCTTCTGACCTTCGGGACCTGCCATCCAGGAAATAAAATCATAAGCCGCCGCCACATGTTTTGACCCCTTAGGAATTACAAACGACCAACCACCTGACCATGTTTGAGGAGACGCACCTTTTTCTGGAATAGGTATATAGGTAACACCATAATTCAAGTTAGGAGCATATTGCTTAATTGAATTCAATACCCAATCGCCAGAAACCATCATCGAAACTTTACCGATTAAAAAGGGATGCTGTTCCGGTGGAGGATTTGGAGGAGCATAGGTACTAATAAACGTCTGAACTTTCTGTGGTCCCATCATAGCTGCCCAGTCTTTCATAAACTGAAAAGCCTTTACCACACCAGGATTGGTGGGGGTAACTTTCATGGCATTAAGATCAGCAAATTTGCCGCCAAACACAAACCCCCAGGTATAATGCCACCCCTGCGAATAAGTAGTATCGTAGGGAATAAACCCAACCTGGGTATAGTTTCCGTTCGCGTCGGTCTTATCAATCTTCTGAGCAATCTGCTTAATTTGATCTATAGTGAGGGGGCCATTCTTTGGATTAAATATTTCTGGATCAAAGCCTGCTGCTTTGATCATGTCTTTATTATAATATAAGACCCTGGCATCCGTATCAAAGGGGAGGGCATAGGTACGACCTTTGTACTGAGTTTCGGCCCACGCAAAAGGAAGATACTTGGAAGAAAGATTAGCATCATTTTTCTGTACCATCGCCGTAAGATCTTCTAGAACCCCTGCCGCTGCCCGCTGTGCTACGGTGAATCTATCAAGCTGATACACATCCGGTCCAGTGCCACCCCGAACTGCGGTCATTAATTTTGAGATATCTGTTTCAGAACCAGGGACCTGAACAAATTCAACAATCACACCAGAATGAGTTTTATTATAGGTATCTACCATCTCTTTTAAAACTATTGATTCTGGCGGGGTCATAGAAGTCCAATATACAATCTTTTCGGGCTTTGTAGATTGTGTTCCGTCCCCAGTTTCCTTTTGACCACTGGCAAATACCAGTGCTCCGCCAACAATGAGTACCATGACGATAGAAATGATTCTTTTCATCCTTTCCTCCTATTTGTTCTGTTCCCCTCGGATTTTTAATTTTTAAGTGTCAGGGATCACCATTTAATTAAAAATTTGGAGGGGAACAAAAAATCTGAATACTTAGCCCAGGAAACTCCCGTGTAATAGTATTCAGACGGCGAATGAATTGGAAATCACAGGCATGTATATATTACATCATCAACCGTAGCTACATATTATCACATGTCATATCATCTGTCAATTAAATAATATTTAATAATACATATTATATCATGTTATACTAGCAGTTGAAAGCCCATATACCAGATCAAAGGGAAGAAGTATTTTTTCTACTGGTCCATTTTCGTTAATCTTTTTTACAATCATCTCCGCAGCGATAGAACCCATCCTATCTTCGTATTGCCGAATATGGGTATATAAAATTGGTCCTGGCGAAAAATAGGGATAATCGAAACAAAGAATCGAAAGATCCCCGGGGACGTCCAGCCCAATTCTTCGCGCAGCTTCATGAACTACCAATGCAACATTAAATTCGTCGGCAACCACTGCACTAATTTCTTTATGGGAAGATAAGAATTCTTGGACTCGGAGGATATCTTTCTCATGCTTTATTTTTACATAATCTAGACTCACAATCATTTCCAAATCGGTCATTAAAATATCTCTATCGATCGCAATTCCATGTTCTGCATGACTCCGAACAAAGCCATCTAACCGCGCTTCGATTGTGGATGTATGAGTACTTTTAGGTGATATAAATGAAATAGAACGGTGCCCTAATTCAAAGAGGTAATCTACACCCCGTTGTGCGGCAGCCACGCAATCGGTCCCTACAAACGAAGCTTCAAGACCTTCTAGTTGTCGATCCACAAAAACAAGCGGAAATTTATCCAAAATCAAACGAAGTATAGTTTCGCTATAAAATTCTCCATGCACTGGCATAATTATAATGCCCTTAACCCCTAAACGCAGCAATTCTTGGATCGATTGCTCTTCTAGACTCTTATCATCCTGAGATCTACGTAAAACAATTGAATATCCTAACTCTCGACAACGGCTTTCAATCCAATACAGTAATCTGGTTCCAAAAGAATCTGCAAAGTCAGCTAAAATAACTCCTATCAAAGAATCCGTACTCAAAGATGAACTGGAAGATTTTTTATCAGATAATTCTACATTCCTGACAAAAGATCCCTTGCCAGCCACCCGTTCTATAAGCCCCGCATCCTCTAACTTTTCTAACGCTTTTTTACTGGTTATTCTGCTCACTCCATATTGATCAGACAGCTCTTTTTCCGATGGTAACCTTGCTCCAGGGAGATATTTTCCAGATTTTATATCGTTAACTAGTTGATTGTAAATTTTTTGGTACAAAGGCCATAATGTTTGATCCATATATATGACACCTATTAATTTATTCCTTGTTGATATATAATGGTATATCATTCATAACAGCCTGTCAAGAAAACTTACATTTCGTATCATTGAACCTACTGCATAGATGGGATATCGACTTTATCCTAGAATAGTTGTCACACATTTCAGAACAGTATGAAGATGACAACATGCAACTTTCATTATTAATTACTCTACTAGTATGCTTAGCCCTTTGGAGGTATAGAGAACGCGGCTTCGAGGATACCCCTCTACAACCGCTTCATCAAAATGACCAAGCAAGTTATCCGTAATAATCACGTTGAGTAGAGTACCTTGAGCAGGTGCCTTGCCTGTGAACTTTATACTGAGTTTTCCATTCGTTATGAAAACAGTTCCTTTAACAAGAAATTGGCCATTACCATGATCATCAAGATTAATTTTCAAAACACCCCCCGTTTGGACATAGGAGCCCAATATCTCTACTTCTGAAAAAGAAGTACCTTCGATCGTTCCTCCTTTCAAAAATACATCCCCAGAACCTAAAGCTTTTTGGTTGCATACACGCAGAACACCATCGATAACGACAGTCCCCCCTGTATAGCTGTTAGTTCCCCAGAGTTCCAGAATTCCAGTCCCCCGTTTTGTTAACTTACCCTTACCGGTGATATTGTTACGCCAAGAATCTTTGGAATTAAATCCACCAAGGGAGGCATTCATTGTTACATCAACATCCCCATCGAAAGCTCCGTATCCATCGGCTGCAGAAAAAAGATTTATCCTTCCCCACCCTTCCGTATCATCCATAATAGGATAACCTGCAGGATAAGCAGTTGATTTAAGTACAGCCCTTCTCTGAGTATCAGTAAGGTAAGGAAACCGTGTTGAAAGTAATACTTCAGCACCTTTCGGTACCGTAGCCGCTTTCTGTAAGATATTTATTCTAGTAAAACCTGGTGCAAAAAGCCGTTCACAGGTAATTTTATTTAGCCTACGATCTGCATAAGGATCCTTAGATAAATCCGTGGTATGGGCATACTCATACAACTGATTAAAATTTGAAGCCCCTACCTTTGTCATAAGCCATTTTTGAGTTTGCATATAGGCTTCAGCAGCTAAAGCCATATTCTCGCTTTTATTCATGTTGTAAGCTACTTGAGCAAGTGCTAAGATTCGACCGCCTATCACATCCAGGGGAGAGTGAACCCCTGCAAGCATTCTATTCTCACCCATTACATAAGCACGAGTTACCATTTCTTGAAATCGCTGCGGAATAAGCCATGCAACAGTCAGGGCATCGCGCCAAGCTTCAGCAACATGACCACTTGGGAAGCCACCATCAGTGGAGGGGGAAGAACTTTGAGCAGGCACAAGGGAGGGAGCAACTATTACCTTTTTACTCCATCTATAAGGCCTTGCATATTTATAGTAGCGCTTAGCCGGCTCTGTTGAGGCATCTACACTATTAATGTTTAAAAGATCTACTGCCTTACCAAGATCTGTATTGCCCTTATCGGAGCTTATCCCGCGATTTACACCTTTATCATCATATTTAACACTCTTTGCATCTGAAGGAATCCCTGTAATTGTCGTCCACTGCCGTGTTCCTTCAAGCCAAACCTTTGCGAGTGGTCCTAAAGCATCAGATATACTGATACTTTTGCCTCGCCTATCATCAAGGTAAGCGGCAAGCTCTTGTTCTGCAGTACGGGCTAACGTAATTTTCTCAACATAAGCGATATTGGCATCGTGTATTGCTCTATCTAAAATTGTACCATCAGTTGAGTCCCCAGGAATACCACTCCAAACTGAGGGGGTAATTGCAGTGAAAGGCCCTTCGGCATTTGTAGTAACTCCCGCATCCACATAAACCTTACCGTCTGCTGCTGGTCGCGGTGCCCAGATAGAAAGCATACCCGCAAGGACCCTGACTCCAGCATTAGTCTCTAGAGTTGCCATAGATGCTAAGCCTCTTTGATTAGTGGCTCCATAATCTACATATGCAGGTATTCCCTCTGGTATAGGGACGGAATCTTCATAACCGACGCCTACGGGCTCAGGTGGGACAGTAAATTCAGAACGAAAATTGTTTGATGAGGTTATAGAAGGAATAACATTACTAGAGGAAGTGATTTCATTTTGCAGTTTGTACGTACTTATACAGGTACTTAATAAAAACATCAGACCAGTACTAATTATTACACCAATTATCCTCTGTATACATTGCTTATTTAACATGACCCTACTCCTTTTACGAGCCTATTAGTTTTTAAAGAATTCTAAAAAAAAAATAATTAAGAAATGCTATATTATAGTACTTAGCATGTATTAGGTATTAATTAAAATTAAGTGAGATATTATCAAATGTTGCATAACCTTAAATTATATCTTGTCGATGGCATAACCTTGCATGATCCAAGAAATAGGGAAGTAATACTTCTTATTTTGATTTGGTTATGCAGGTTGAGAGCTTATCAACGAGATAACTATAATGAGCCCGAAATACTGGTTAAAAAAGAAGAGTATCCGACTATAAGATGCTTTCTTTGGAAGAAACAGATTCTTGAAAGTGCTGACATGCTCGTAGTATCAATGCCGAAGCAATATTAACTACTGGGAATAAATTGAGTAAGTTACTACTACAAAACCAAAGAAAAGACAGAAGATAGTACTACAGATCCTCATACAAGAGTAGGCTTTCATTGTTTCCTGGGTGGTTCCAACCTGGTTATTTCTAGGAGATCACCCAGGAAACAAGGTTCAAGACTATTCCAGCATAAACCAGAACTCTCCCTGATACAAAGCCGGATACACCCGGTACTGGTCTAAAGTATCGGGGCCGCAGGTTGCGGTTCCCACACCGCGCTGGGCGAGGTCCAGATTCAGATAGAGGCCTCGGCCACAGGCGACGCTGAATTCCGGCAGTGCATCCCAGTGACGGGCTTCCCAAAGTTCCTGGTCCGAATAGGGGCTTACTGAAAAATCAAAGGGGGCAGTACCGGCAATACAAAGGTCTTCGCCCTGCTTGCCTTTAAGCCTGAGCCAGCGAGTACCATGCCGGTTCCCATTTTCCTGGGGAAGCATATAGGGGGTAACCAGGTCCGCCAGAGAGGCCCGCCACCGGCCCAGGTGGGCACCGGCTTTCCGGTCAGCGTAAGCTTCCTGGGGGCCGAGACCGAACCATTCCACCGCTGGACTGGATGGGGACCATGTCAGCGGTTCTAGGGCCCCTTGCAAGCCTACCCGGCCGAGTTCGCCGAGTTCTGGATTCAAGTCAAAGGTGAATCGGCCCCGGAGCAGCCTATCGTCTTCCTGTACCCATTGGGTGATATAGCGGCCCGCATCGAGCCCACTGGCAGTCATTACTTTGCAAATGTAAAGCCCCCGGTCAGCATCCTGGCTCAGGGCTTCGAAGCGGAGTTCTGAAAGCCCCGCATCGAGCCAGCGGTACATCACCTTGTTTTCATAATAAAAGGCAAAGTCCTTTTTTCCCCGCAGTTTCATAAAGTTTTTAAGGCCGTCGTTCTGGGTAGGCACCCGGTACAGGTGGGGCACCAGAGGCTGTTTTATATATTCCCGGCCATGTGCATCGGTAAGGGACGCAAGGAACCCCTCTTTGGTGAAACCAGCCCTGAACTGCCCGCCCCCTGTGGTCCTATCCAGAGCGGTCCCGCGAGGCCGGGCCTGCAGGGCGGCGGCATCGCCGGTGATGCCGCCAGAGCTTACCGGGAACGGCGAAGCGCCGCTGATACGGCCCCCTTCGACACCGCCAGCGGTCGAATTGCCGGCAAAGCAACCGCTAGCGGGGCTTACAATAAGGCTTTCCCGGCTTACCACATGGCCCGCCTGAGCCCACGTTGTGGCCGATTTCAGCACAAAGTCGCAGTGCAGAACCGTTTCGGCCCTGGCCATAGCATCCCGGAGAGCCTTACCCGCTTCGGAGAGCGGCTCTGGCAGTGCTATCTGCAGGGCCACAATTTCGCCGGGCTTCACCGCCGGCAAAGCCTGGGTACCCCGGAGCAATACCGGGTCCTCGAGGCCCGGGTCGCCGCTCACCAGGGACCAGTGCAATTCCAGATATGACAGGTCGATGAAATCATGGGCGTTTTCAATAAACAGCCTGCCCAATCCTGGCGCGGCAGGCACCTGGGGTGAACTGCCATCCCGGATGGTCCTGGTATGATACCAGGCCGGCAGGGTCCGATAGACCTTCACCGACCGCCAGAGATAGGCAACTTCGGCCATAACGGGCTTGAGCGTCCGGTCCGGGAACACCAGCCCATCGGCAATAAAATCGAGGTCCGACGGCCTGTCCCCAAAATCGCCCCCGTAACGCCAGGCCTTACCATGCCCGGCCTCGCCATGGACCGGCCCCGCGTTGGGTCCCGGCGGCACCTGATTGGCGGGGGTATTGGCACCCCCCGGGCCGACCAACAAGCCGTGGTCCACCCATTCCCAGATAAAGCCCCCCTGGAGTCCCCGACTCTGCAAAATGACATTCCAATAATCGGAGAGGCTACCGTTCGAGTTTCCCATGGCGTGGGAAAATTCACACATAATGTTGGGCCGGTAATCGGTGGTACTGCGATCCCATTCGGCAAGCCAGGAAATGGTCGGATACATGGCGCTGACGATGTCCGTCGCAAGGGTTCCCCGGCCTGCGGTATCAAGGGGATGGGGCCCCTGGGTCCAATCGGGCCGGCAGGCCCCCTCGTAATGCAGGGGCCTATGGGGATCAAAGGAGCGGAGCCAGCCCGCCGCTGCATCATGGTTCGACCCATAACCGGACTCATTCCCCAGGGACCAGATAATCACCGAAGGATGATTCTTGTCCCGGATTGCCATACGGCTTACCCGGTCGGTAAAGGCTAAAAGCCAGCGCCGGTCCCGGCAGAGACTATCGTAATATCCATGACTCTCGATGTTCGCCTCATCAATAACATAGAGGCCAAACTCGTCGCACAGTTCGTACCAAACCTCATCATTGGGGTAGTGGCTCGTCCGCACCGCATTGATGTTATGCTGTTTCATGAGCCTGATATCCTCGAGCATCGATTCGAGACTGATGGTTTTGCCGGTCCGTTCATCATGCTCATGCCGGTTCACCCCCTTAAAGAAAACCCGCCTGCCGTTCACCAAAAGCTGACGGTCCCGAATTTCCACACTGCGCCAGCCAAGCCTGAGCCCCGTCGCTTCGATAAGCTGGCCACCGCTGTCCAGGAGCGACGCCGTAAGGGTATAGAGCCGGGGGGTCTCGGCGGACCAGAGTTCCGGCGCCGGAACCGGCAGAGCGGCGGTACACTCATAACGGTTGGACCGATAGTCGGGAATCAGTTCCATATTGATGAAGGGCTCAGGCAGTTCCAGAGCCTTTCCCTGGGGATCATAGAGCCTGAGCTGGATGCGGTAGCCCTTCCCAGCCCCGCCCTCTTCAGCAGCATTCTTTTCCTTGTGATCCTTGTGAGCAAAGGCGAGCTTTACGGTCACCTCGATACGGGGACTTTCAGCCTGGGGACGGTCAGCTTGGGGGCTTTCAGCCCGGAAACTGTTTGCCTGGGAATCCTCGGACGGCGTAACCTGCGGTTTTGGTGTATAAACAGCCACCCCCCGGGAAACCGGTTCCGCATGAGGCAGGATGGGACGGACATCCATATCCTGAATATAGGCCATGGCGGTACTATAGAGATAGACCCGCCGGTGAAGGCCTCCGAGCCACCACTGGTCCTGGTCCTCGATGTAGCTTGAGTCGGAATAGCGGACCACCATCAGGGTCAGGGTGTTTTCCCCCGGCTGTAAAAAGCCCGTAAGGTCGAATTCCGCAGGGAGGCGGGAATCCTTGGAAAAACCAACTTCGCTTCCATTTACAAAAACGGCGAGGAAACTTTCCGCACTGCCCACATGCAGGACCACCCGCCTCCCCTGCCAGTCTGCGGGCACCGCAAAGGTCCTTTGATAGATGCCCGTAGGATTTTCCCGGGGAGCTTCAGGGGGTATGGCGTCAAAGGGCATAAGGACATTGGTATAGTGGGGCTTATCAAAACCCTGGCAGGACCAGGTCCCGGGGACTTGGATAGTGGTCCAGGAAATGGTCTCACCTGCCATGGGCTTTTCAGCGGCTGGACCATCAGCACCACGCAACAGAGCAGTGCTGAATCCAGCCTGTTGCAGGAGTGTCAGGGCGGAGTCGGGATTTGGGGCAAGATAAAAAGACCAGGTACCATCGAGGCTGAGGACCCAGGGGGTATTTCCAGGTAGGAGCGAGGGGCTTTCTGCCCTTCCCCGGGGTCCCAGTCGGGCATCAAGTTGAGCCGCTTCTTCGGAAGGGAAGGGAAATAAGGGGCTTCGCATGGGGAGACGGTTTTGGCTGATCAATTCAGGCTGTTCCCAGGGCTTATTCATAATGGCTCCTTCATTAGCTCACTCCATACTGAACTACGTTCGATAAGGGGAGGCATAATTTTAATAGTATAGCAGGGACCAAAGGTCCGGTTTGTAATCTGGTCAAAAAGCAGGTCAACCGCCCGTTCTCCCAGATACCGGGAGGGGTAGCGGAAACTGGTAAGATCTATTTCTCTGAGCCTAACCAGGGGAGAATCATCAAAACCGATAAGGGAAAGATCCTGAGGAATTTGCAAACCAAGCTCCAGGGCGATACGTCGGAGCGCCAGGGCCATCGTATCATTAGCACAGAAGACAGCGAGTGGTAGCTGACTCTGGGATTTATTAAGCTGCCCCCTAGTTGCAGCATGATATGTACTGCCCTGTCTCTGCAGTACATATTCCCGCATGAGCTTGTACCAGCCAGCCTCAGGTCCATTGGGGAGGAGGAGTTCATCAATATAAACTGGATCCCGAGGATTATTGAGATGCTTAAGTTCATCAATATAGCCTTGAGCTCGAAAATAAAAGGGGCGGTGCCCCTCCCTCCAACAGACGGTACAGTGTCGATGACCCCGCTCATAGAGGTAACGGGCCGCCTGGCGTCCCGCTTCGTAATCATCTAGGAAAAGACTCGAAAACCCACTAGCTTCATGATCTAAGAGTAGGATCGGGACACCTGCGGTTTTAATATGATGCAACAAAGCCAGATTCGGAAGGATCTGGTTGGGGCCAGGACAGATAGGAGAAATGATGAGTCCTCCTATGTTTCGCGTAAAAAACTGAGTAAGAATTTCTGATTCAACTTCTGCTGAGCCTTCTGAACAGGCAAAAAGGGCCTGAAAGCCCCCTTTTCGAATCGCGGTTCCAGCGGCTTCAACAAGTTCAGGATATATATAATCGGATAGATTTGGTAAAACTACTGCAATATCTGAACTTACAGCCTCAGTATGGTCGCTGAGTCTGGCACTGCGGTATGAACCTTTGCCCTGCCGGGTTTCCACCAGACTTTCATGTACAAGCCGGGCCAAAGCCTGTCGAACCAGTGGCCGGGAAGTAGAAAATTGCCTGGCCAGTTCCGGTTCTGAGGGCAGACGATCCCCAATCGAAATTGCATCCCTTGCAAATTGTTCTTTAAGCCATAGATAAATCTCATCAGCCTTGGACACAAATCCCCCTATCACCATGGCATCATAAATTGCAACTTTTACATTATACTATACTTCTTGTAATACAAGTATTATTGCATGTACTACATGTTGTCAAGTACTAATACATCTCCATCAAAAGGGTAAATAACTATGCTCTGCCTTAGGCTTTCCGCTGTAAGTGTATCTGCATTTTTTCGATCCAACCCTTTTGATATTTCAGAGAAATAAATCCGATACTAGCAATAACAAAAGCGCCGATGGCATCAACAAAAAGGTCTTTCATGGTATCGGTCAATGCGGCATGACCAATGAGCAAGGTTCCATTCGGAAGTCTTGTCTTTTGCATATTCAAGTTTAAAAGGCCATCGAAAAGGTATTCATAGAGTTCCCAGAACACACCGAGACTCAACGCAAAACAGAAAGCAAAGAGAGCAACAAATAAGGGGCTGAGGTTAACCGGTACCCGATCTGAATTATTCAGTATTACCACAAAGGAAAAGCCGAGAGCGCCAAGCATAAAGCCACTAAAGGTATGTAATATGGTGTCCCAATTAGGTACGGTATTATAAAAATCCCTCACTTCGCCAAGATAAATTGCACAATACAAAAATATAATAAACGCGATATGCATAAAATGGGGCACTTTAATGCTAACTCGATGTGCTAAAATACCTGGCAGTAACATCATAAAAATACCCAGCAGGCATTGCAGCAACATCAATACATAATCACTTTCTGGACGATCTTCAGGGAAAGAGCCGCCAATAGCGGTTACAATCATCCGAACGATTACATAAATTGATGAAACAACAAGAGAACTAAAGACTATCAATGTTATGATTTTAGTAAGCCGCTCTGTTTTCATATGAGTATACTATTGACAAAGCACTTTCAATGCAATCGGTCAAGAAATTGTTACGGCGATTTTTTATATGGGGCAGCCAGGATTCGTCTTATGTTTCTTTTTTGCTACTACAGGTTGATGAAAACCAGCGCCGTGCTGTGCCTCGCCCCGCGGCTTGTACCAGGCCTCGTTTGCGCAGGCTCTGGAGAGCCCGCTTAAGATGCGCATCGTCCACATCACCCAGGGTATCCCGGATGTCAGTAAAACCTGCGCCTTTCTACTGGGCCTCAGGATTATTGACAGCCTCCGAGGTCGTACCACTACCCCGCAGGAGCTCCAGGATTCGCTGTTCCAGCCGGAGATCCGCCACATAGGGCGCCACCGGCTCTGCGGCAAGCTCTACCCTTTCGTTCGCCTCTTCCTGAACAAACTTTTGATAAACTGCCCGGAAAAAACCGTAGGTCCAGAGGTTAGCTTCCTTTCAGGTTCGGGCAAAGATGATGGGAAGTTTTGGGTGCATAGCCTGCAGTTCCGCCAGAAGACGGTAACAGTAACTGGACTTATAGGAATGTTCGAGCTTTTCCGGGTTAAGAAAATCGCCATAATCAGCCTCGATTACCAGGGCCGGATGGGGCAGACTTTCCAGGTCCCGCAGAACCTGGTGGAGCATAGCAATACGGGAAAAATCAGTAAGCAAGTTCTGAAAGGTCTTTCGTTCCACCACCGAAAAGGGAGTCTTGGTCGGGTGCAGGGAGAGCCGGGAACGGGACTTATGTTCCCGTTGGGCGGTTTGGGTTTTAAAAAAGATTTGTTCGTAACTGCCGTATTTATTTTTATAGGGTTTATCCAGGATTAAAAACTCACAACGTTTTTTAAGGGCCGGTCCAGGGTAATCCGCAGGCTTTTCCCGAACTGATTAAAATTGATGACCGGTACCCGATCGATGGTGGTAAAGAGGTCCAATTCATCCACCGTTGTTCCATCGCGGATACAAAACACATTCCCCCGCTGACCAGGCCAGGCATCCTGGGCCCGGACCGCGAAGAGCACCTTTCCATCCTGTTCAATGGTAATACGCACCGGAAAGCGGGGATTCCCTGTCGCCTGAACAACCCACACGAATCCCATGGGATCATTGTTACTGAGATGGAAGGTTTTGGCAAGGGTAGGTATAAAACGCAGTCAGCCCTATCTACTAACTATTTTTAATCATCTCATAAATGCCCAAGAGGGCGGTACTAGCCTTTTCATGAATAACGAGTTTGGCCCGAACATCAAATTCAGTGGGTGTCAGATTGATGATGATACATTGTTTCGCCAACTCTGGGAGATAGGCTACAGGATATACCGAGAGAGATGACCCTACTATAATGAGGAGCTCCGCCTTTTTTACCGCTGTCATGGCTTCCTGATAGACCCTAGGCATGGGATCTCCAAAAAGCACTACTGAGGGCCGAATGATACCTCCACATTTTTTACAGCGGGGTGGTATTGTACCTTCTGCAAGGCAAGATTCAAGCTCTTCTATAGGGAAAACGCGACCACAGCGGATGCAGTTGGCATCTCGAGTGTTACCATGGACTTCCCAAACCTGTTTGGAGCCAGCTTTATGGTGCAGGTTATCAATATTCTGGGTAATGATTCCCTGAATGTACCCTTCCTCCTCCATTTTTGCTAATATGAGGTGGGCCTGATTAGGTTCTGCTGAGCGCATTTCCATGAGCAGACGAAAGCCTGTTTTATAAAACTGCTGAGGATGCGCCTCCAGCACCGGAAGAGATAAAACCTCCATGGGGTTCATCCTTTCCCATAATCCTGTGCCCGGACTTCGAAAATCAGGGATACCACTTTCAGTGGATATACCAGCCCCGGTTAACACAAGGATATTCCCCCCATCAGTATAGACCTGTTGTATGAAAGCCGCCGCTTTAGTAATGGTATCCATATTTCTTGTGAACCCCATACTACCCTCTTTGTACATATTTTATACCCTATAAAACTGAGAGGGTCTATAAAGAGCTTTACAGGCCGTATTCTATGTACCTATACTACACCTATGGCTACCGACTGTATGTATTTTTTTGTACATAAGGAACCGATACGTGACCCCTATGGGTGGCTACAAAACCTGAGTATGAGAACAGGTTGTGAACTTACCAGTAATGCAAAATGTAGGTATCCATCCTGGATTATAGACATAGACATCATTAATGATGATTTAACAAAATCTATTAGAAAATACTACACTGATCAGGGGTATATTTCTTTAAAAAAAGTAGAATGGGGTAAAGCAACTATAGAACTCGTTATTCATCAATATATAGGGATTTTATACACGAATCATTTGGTATACTTTAATGATAGTTGGGATATATTCCTTGCCTATGCACGAGGAGTCCTGGGAAATGAAGTTGTTCAGCAAATTCAAACTACTATTGTCGCTATAAAGGAATTGACTTTGGTTCTGGATGCTCTGGGCCTGTATATTTGTTCCGAGTACGTTTATGATGAAATCTTAGAATTAACAACAGACAATTTTGTTTTTCCAGAAAAAACTCCATCATTTATTTTTGTATCTCAAAAAGATCTCGAAAAAGGACAAGCACATGTTAAAACGATCCTAACCAAACAGCCGGATACAGAGCACAATATTTTCAGGGCCTGAGGATCTCGCGCAGACCAAACGGTTAGTTTCAAGATAGTTTTCAGCTTTGCTAGGGCCTTTTCTTTTTTAAATGCCAATCATTATAGGCAGAATCATGCTGCTCAACTATTGGCTATATCACTGCTTATGGTTAACTCTACTAGCTTTTATTTTATATAAGTATTTCGCCTTTATCATACTGTTCTCGGAACCACTGGGGAAGAGATTCATACCACTCTTTATCTGTATCCCACGGGACTCCTTCTGCAAGGGCTTGCCGAAGACGTTTTGCTACCAGCACAGGATCGTCAGGAGCAAACATGAGATTCGCAGGAAAATTAAACCGTTTTTCATGTTCATCCTCGAGCAAATTAATTTCTTCGGTTAAATGTTCTGGCTGGAACATATTGCACCTCTTTTATTATGGAGTATAAAACCAACTAAACAATTTGTCAAAGAAAGCTGCCAGACCAGAGTGTTTGGTATGTAAACAGACAAGGTACCCCCTGGCCTACGCAAATCCAACGGATTTTTTAAGAAGACCAGTATGAACTGCGGTTAAAGCTGGTTCAGGATGCACGAGCGCATGGGATAAAGCCTACCGCAAGGTTACGATTTTTACCCATGTGATGGAGCGGTGTGGTCAAGCACGACACCATCTGATTCCACCAGGAGCAAAGACGTACTAATATCAGCGTTACAATCACTACAAGGGGGGAACACCACTAGAGCTAGTACGGGAAACTTATCCCGAGGTGCACTCTGAAGCATTGCACATGAAACCAGTGATTCTTGACAATTTGCTCGTTCAGTATAAAGCTGAATTAGCCCAACTCGTTGTTTAGGCCAGGTAGGATGCCTTGTCTATTAAATTTCAAGTGCGATTTTGCAAGAAGTATTGACACATGAGGAATTTTAGACGACTATTTAATCGGAATGAGCTGTGGGCTCATCCGTAGCCAGTAGACTCCCGGATTTGTCTTCGGGCAAGCCAATGCTGGCATGCCAGCGGAAATACGCCGCTGGCTTTTTTTGTCTGATTGTAATCGTCAATTACATCCCATTGATGGTGTAGTATAGCTTGCAAGATTAAAATGATAAGGAAGTAATGCTTCTCGTTCGGCTTCGGTTGTATAGGTTATTTATTTCGATGCTTCAAAGGCCTCACAGCGACAGGGGCCATATTTCTTTCTCACATGGACAATTTTCACTACATGGGCAGGTATTAGGTCGTATTCAGTGCTGCGCTCTTCACCAATCTCTGGCCGTTCACTACCACAGCAGGGACAGGTCCGGTCAGCTGCCGGAAGTTCGTGGAGTTCTTCTATCAGTAGTATACTTTTCTTTATTTGATCTAAAGGATCGACGCACAAGGGATCGTAGCTTTTCTTCTGTCCATAAGAATTTTGCATTAAGTTCCCGAATGATGTTCTTTAATGCTGCAACATCATTGGGTAATTCTGCTACGACTCCCATGACCGCAGTCTAGCATATCGACGAATTTGTGTCTAATGCTTTTTATCCTGCAATACGATAGGGTAATGCTTTGTGGACTTTCCAGATATCAGTTCCTTGGAGTAACAGTCTGATATGCTGCCGAGTGATTTCATCAAGTTCTTCGCCACTTCGAGGCCAGGGAAACTGTTCATTTTCAAGTCGTTTTTGCCATAGATAAAATCCCGTACAATCCCAATAAAGGATTTTCAGTACCCGCCTCGATTTCCCACAGAACACATAGTAGCTCCCGTCGAAGGGGCCTTCCGGCCGCAGTTGTTGCACCAGGGCCGCTAGTCCAATGAAATTGAGCTTACAGAGTTTCAATCCACGCCCCCCGAGCGGGGAGCGACTCAATCAATCATTGATAGATTGATTGATTGAGAAGTTTCAATCCACGCCCCCCGAGCGGGGAGCGACTAAAGTTTTATCGGCATGCAAGGACCGGTCCGATGTTTCAATCCACGCCCCCCGAGCGGGGAGCGACATACGTTATATGGACGACTTCATTGTCTTAAATGTTTCAATCCACGCCCCCCGAGCGGGGAGCGACATTAACGACGAAGGAGTGTTATGGCTTATTGACGGTTTCAATCCACGCCCCCCGAGCGGGGAGCGACGAACAGTTGAGGTAATATCGGCTGATCTTGTTTATGTTTCAATCCACGCCCCCCGAGCGGGGAGCGACCGGTAGTATCGGCGGAGTATGACGGTACCGTATGGTTTCAATCCACGCCCCCCGAGCGGGGAGCGACTATACACCTTAATAATAAATGTTAAGATGTATGAAGTTTCAATCCACGCCCCCCGAGCGGGGAGCGACATGTAGACAGTATAAGGTAAAACCTAGGGAATTGTTGTTTCAATCCACGCCCCCCGAGCGGGGAGCGACAACCTTTATACCGCAACGACATAGCATAGGTGTATGTTTCAATCCACGCCCCCCGAGCGGGGAGCGACGGTTCAGCGCCTACATAGTAGGCGCTGAAAGGAGTGTTTCAATCCACGCCCCCCGAGCGGGGAGCGACCATCGATAGCTCAAGCTTATCAACGGCGCATCCTGTTTCAATCCACGCCCCCCGAGCGGGGAGCGACGTCCCTACACTCCCTTAGCACTTTATCGGCAAGCGTTTCAATCCACGCCCCCCGAGCGGGGAGCGACTTGCTCCGGTTGTCGGTATGCACAAGCCTCGCTTGTTTCAATCCACGCCCCCCGAGCGGGGAGCGACACTTTATCGGCAAGCATTGCCTTGCTTGCCGATAGTTTCAATCCACGCCCCCCGAGCGGGGAGCGACAAGATATTCCTCATATTCCCGCAAGGCTTGTTTGCGGGTTTCAATCCACGCCCCCCGAGCGGGGAGCGACCGGCTATGCAAGCGGTATCGTATCAAACCTAGGGTTTCAATCCACGCCCCCCGAGCGGGGAGCGACGGTTCAGCGCCTACATAGTAGGCGCTGAAAGGAGTGTTTCAATCCACGCCCCCCCGAGCGGGGAGCGACCATCGATAGCTCAAGCTTATCAACGGCGCATCCTGTTTCAATCCACGCCCCCCGAGCGGGGAGCGACCTGTAATTCTTTGGGCTTCACTTTGTACTTTTTGCGTTTCAATCCACGCCCCCCGAGCGGGGAGCGACCTGACGAGCAAGCAGTATCAAAGCAGATCGATGCGTTTCAATCCACGCCCCCCGAGCGGGGAGCGACTGTAATTCTTTGGGCTTCACTTTGTACCTTTTGCGTTTCAATCCACGCCCCCCGAGCGGGGAGCGACCATAGCATGCTATACATACGTTAAGTATAGCTGATGTTTCAATCCACGCCCCCCGAGCGGGGAGCGACTTTTTATCAGAAACGTGGTTTAGTAGTTTCGGACGTTTCAATCCACGCCCCCCGAGCGGGGAGCGACTAATATATAGTATCGGTATTACATAGTTGCCGATGTTTCAATCCACGCCCCCCGAGCGGGGAGCGACAAGAATGGACTTTACAGGACTTGCTTTTCTACTTAGTTTCAATCCACGCCCCCCGAGCGGGGAGCGACCTGTAATTCTTTGGGCTTCACTTTGTACTTTTTGCGTTTCAATCCACGCCCCCCGAGCGGGGAGCGACCTGACGAGCAAGCAGTATCAAAGCAGATCGATGCGTTTCAATCCACGCCCCCCGAGCGGGGAGCGACATACGTTATATGGACGACTTCATTGTCTTAAATGTTTCAATCCACGCCCCCCGAGCGGGGAGCGACATTAACGACGAAGGAGTGTTATGGCTTATTGACGGTTTCAATCCACGCCCCCCGAGCGGGGAGCGACTTGCTCCGGTTGTCGGTATGCACAAGCCTCGCTTGTTTCAATCCACGCCCCCCGAGCGGGGAGCGACACTTTATCGGCAAGCATTGCCTTGCTTGCCGATAGTTTCAATCCACGCCCCCCGAGCGGGGAGCGACAAGATATTCCTCATATTCCCGCAAGGCTTGTTTGCGGGTTTCAATCCACGCCCCCCGAGCGGGGAGCGACCGGCTATGCAAGCGGTATCGTATCAAACCTAGGGTTTCAATCCACGCCCCCCGAGCGGGGAGCGACGGTTCAGCGCCTACATAGTAGGCGCTGAAAGGAGTGTTTCAATCCACGCCCCCCGAGCGGGGAGCGACCATCGATAGCTCAAGCTTATCAACGGCGCATCCTGTTTCAATCCACGCCCCCCGAGCGGGGAGCGACCTGTAATTCTTTGGGCTTCACTTTGTACTTTTTGCGTTTCAATCCACGCCCCCCGAGCGGGGAGCGACCTGACGAGCAAGCAGTATCAAAGCAGATCGATGCGTTTCAATCCACGCCCCCCGAGCGGGGAGCGACTGTAATTCTTTGGGCTTCACTTTGTACCTTTTGCGTTTCAATCCACGCCCCCCGAGCGGGGAGCGACCATAGCATGCTATACATACGTTAAGTATAGCTGATGTTTCAATCCACGCCCCCCGAGCGGGGAGCGACTTTTTATCAGAAACGTGGTTTAGTAGTTTCGGACGTTTCAATCCACGCCCCCCGAGCGGGGAGCGACTAATATATAGTATCGGTATTACATAGTTGCCGATGTTTCAATCCACGCCCCCCGAGCGGGGAGCGACAAGAATGGACTTTACAGGACTTGCTTTTCTACTTAGTTTCAATCCACGCCCCCCGAGCGGGGAGCGACCTGTAATTCTTTGGGCTTCACTTTGTACTTTTTGCGTTTCAATCCACGCCCCCCGAGCGGGGAGCGACCTGACGAGCAAGCAGTATCAAAGCAGATCGATGCGTTTCAATCCACGCCCCCCGAGCGGGGAGCGACAACCAAGCGGCATTCCACGGGGCAGAAAGAATGTGTTTCAATCCACGCCCCCCGAGCGGGGAGCGACTGTAATTCTTTGGGCTTCACTTTGTACCTTTTGCGTTTCAATCCACGCCCCCCGAGCGGGGAGCGACGTAATTCTTTGGGCTTCACTTTGTACCTTTTGCGTTTCAATCCACGCCCCCCGAGCGGGGAGCGACGGCGCCATCTGGAGTTAACCGCGTCCGTAGTGTTGTTTCAATCCACGCCCCCCGAGCGGGGAGCGACGACAGGATAACGATTTAGCTTTTTGTAATTGCTTGAGTTTCAATCCACGCCCCCCGAGCGGGGAGCGACCATTGGTTGCATTGCAGGATTTATACGGAGTGTATGTTTCAATCCACGCCCCCCGAGCGGGGAGCGACCAAGGTCCGCCGCCGTTTTTCCAATCGACGCAAGTTTCAATCCACGCCCCCCGAGCGGGGAGCGACACCATTCTTTGCCTTGAGCGCAGATACTTCACTAGGTTTCAATCCACGCCCCCCGAGCGGGGAGCGACGTCGGGCTTCCTGAAAAACAAACAACTCTTTACAAAAGAAGCAAATACAGAGATAATCTCAATAAGAAGTGCACGGAAGAAAGGGGTAAGGCCTTAAAAAGCGTGCACTTTACTATGGGGTAACGATGTATAAGGAAAAGGAACAGGTACCTGAGTTTGAAGACTTTTATGTACCCTTCGGAGGACATTTACGAGAAGATAATCGATGGGTACGATTAGCCGCAATTATTCCATGGGAAGAGATAGAAGCTGAATATAAAAAATGTTTTTCAAAACGAATTGGAAGAACAGCCAAGACCGTACGGCTCGCCTTGGGATCATTATTGATAAAAGAGAAATTACAATTAACAGATGAAGAAACGGTAGAAACAATACGAGAGAACCATTACCTGCAATATTTTTTAGGATATGAATCTTACAAAGATGAAAAACCCTTTGATCCAAGCATGATGGTTCATTTTCGAAAACGGCTTGGACCTGATGCAATAGCAAAGATAAATGAGTTGATAGCGAAACGGTATCAAGAACAGGTAGAAGCAGAATCTGAAAAAAAACAGAACAAAGAAAACCAAAAGGATGACCATGATCATGGAAATCGAGGGCAACTCATTATAGATGCCACGTGCGTCCCCCAGGATATCCGGCATCCCCATGATGTCACTTTATTGGATGAAGCGCGAAGGAAAACAGAAAAGATAATTGATACGTTATATGAAGCGAGTGAGCTCACCATAAAACCACGAACCTATAGAAAACAGGCCCGTATCAAATATCTCAATTTTATACGAGGGCGACGAAGAACAAAAAAAGAAATACGCAGAGCGATTCGGACCCAACTCCAATACATACGACGTAATTTACGGACTATCAATGAATTACAAAACAAGGTTCCCAGTACAACGTTGAGTGCAAAACAGCGACGTGATCTTATCGTGATACATGAGGTTTACCGGCAACAGGTACAGATGTATAAGGGAAAGACCCATTCGATATCGGGAAAAATCGTCAGTATCAGTCAACCCCATGTACGACCAATAGCCCGAGGTAAAGCAAAAGCGGCCTTTGAATTCGGAGCAAAACTATCAGCATCGATGACCGAACACGGGATGATTTTTATAGATCGATTACAATGGGAACCCTATAACGAACAAGAAGATTTGCCAACACAAATAGAAAAATATAAGAGGCGATGTGGTCGATATCCGGAATCGGTGCATGCCGATAAAATATATCGGACACGAGCAAACCGAGCCTATTGTGAAGCTCGAGGAATACGATTGTCTGGACCACCCTTAGGCAGACCGATTAAAGAAACATTAGAGAATAAAAAGATAGTACGACAGCTACGAAAGATTCAAAGACTTGACGAAGCCATTCGACAAGCGATTGAAGGTGGCTTTGGATATATGAAACGAAAGTTTGGTCTTGGTACAATCTATGAAAAATTACGCGAAACTAGTGAAACAGCAATTATGGTATGTGTATTGCTGACCAACTGTGAAAAAATCCTGAGGGATCTTTTTATGCGCTTTTTATTTTTACTTGGTTTTAAACCTCATAAATCATATTTGAAAGTTTTAGTATACTAAATTAAACCCATTTTAACGTAAAAAAGTTTTGAAATATCATTTTTAGACATTTTCAGTAGGCCCGACGTCCTTTGCGATTTATTCTTGGGTCTCCTGGTCTGTTTCAATCCACGCCCCCCGAGCGGGGAGCGACAAGACAACGTCTGTCCTAACCTTTATGGCTTCGGCGTTTCAATCCACGCCCCCCGAGCGGGGAGCGACGTGCCTTGCTTTTTCCATTAACTGTTCATCAGTTAATGTTTCAATCCACGCCCCCCGAGCGGGGAGCGACCGACGAGATAGACGTAATAGTCCTTCCCAACCTCGTTTCAATCCACGCCCCCCGAGCGGGGAGCGACTAGCATACTCTTCTCCTCTCCTTACCCGAGTTGGGTTTCAATCCACGCCCCCCGAGCGGGGAGCGACTTATATAAGTTTCCATCCATCGTACGGAGACGATGTTTCAATCCACGCCCCCCGAGCGGGGAGCGACCGTGGTTTCACTTTATATTGCCTACACAATCTATGTTTCAATCCACGCCCCCCGAGCGGGGAGCGACATAAAACTAAATTATCGTCGCTATATACTGGATTGTTTCAATCCACGCCCCCCGAGCGGGGAGCGACTCCCACACACGGGCCCACTGAACATCTTTTGGAAGTTTCAATCCACGCCCCCCGAGCGGGGAGCGACCCTTGCTTTTTCCATTAACTGTTCATCAGTTAATGTTTCAATCCACGCCCCCCGAGCGGGGAGCGACACTTTCCTCCTTGCAAATTATCCGTGTAGTGGTCGTGTTTCAATCCACGCCCCCCGAGCGGGGAGCGACAAGCAGTTGTTAGGCTTTTTCATTCAACAAAGGCGTTTCAATCCACGCCCCCCGAGCGGGGAGCGACGGAAATTTTAATGGTGCCCAGCTGCTCGCTGGGTGTTTCAATCCACGCCCCCCGAGCGGGGAGCGACATGCTGTGGTGGAAAACGCGCTGATAGATAAGGCCAGTTTCAATCCACGCCCCCCGAGCGGGGAGCGACAACCCTTCCGGGGCTCCAGGCGTGTTCATTGGGGCGTTTCAATCCACGCCCCCCGAGCGGGGAGCGACCTGCTGGGCGCCAGGCTCAGCCCAAGATACAGCCAGTTTCAATCCACGCCCCCCGAGCGGGGAGCGACTGATACTTATCTGTCGTCCATATCACGACACCGTCGTTTCAATCCACGCCCCCCGAGCGGGGAGCGACCCAGTTTTTTAGGAGGAGCAATCCCTCCGTTGCGTTTCAATCCACGCCCCCCGAGCGGGGAGCGACATTCGTTTTTGGGGTCCCAGTCACCACCCCATTCGTTTCAATCCACGCCCCCCGAGCGGGGAGCGACCTGGATTACCGGCGCAGCGGCCGGCAATCCAAAAAGTTTCAATCCACGCCCCCCGAGCGGGGAGCGACGGCGGGATAACGATTTAGCTTTTTAGCATTGGTTGTTTCAATCCACGCCCCCCGAGCGGGGAGCGACCAGGTGTATAAAAAAGTATACACCTACTGTATGAAGTTTCAATCCACGCCCCCCGAGCGGGGAGCGACAAAATCATATATTGCTAAACAATCAATTAACCGGCGTTTCAATCCACGCCCCCCGAGCGGGGAGCGACGGGCGTAGGAGGGCGTATGCCTAACGATAACAACGTTTCAATCCACGCCCCCCGAGCGGGGAGCGACGGGCGTAGGAGGGCGTATGCCTAACGATAACAACGTTTCAATCCACGCCCCCCGAGCGGGGAGCGACGCCTTTATAATGCAACGACATAGCGCAGGTGTATGTTTCAATCCACGCCCCCCGAGCGGGGAGCGACATAGTATACTATACATATGTTAAGTACGGTTAATGTTTCAATCCACGCCCCCCGAGCGGGGAGCGACAATATTTGGCAACAGTTAACGTGACATTTTTTGTGTTTCAATCCACGCCCCCCGAGCGGGGAGCGACGTGCTATGTCGTTGCAGTATAAAGGTTTCCAGAGGGTTTCAATCCACGCCCCCCGAGCGGGGAGCGACGCTGGATTACCGGCGCAGCGGCCGGCAATCCAAAAGTTTCAATCCACGCCCCCCGAGCGGGGAGCGACGGGCAATGGAGGGCGTTATGAAAGGTACTATTCAGGTTTCAATCCACGCCCCCCGAGCGGGGAGCGACCTACCTCTATATCCTGCAATGATTTATTTTTTGGAGTTTCAATCCACGCCCCCCGAGCGGGGAGCGACACCTTGAGGACTACGAGTGCGACTTGCGGCGTACGTTTCAATCCACGCCCCCCGAGCGGGGAGCGACAATATTTGGCAACAGTTAACGTGACATTTTTTGTTGTTTCAATCCACGCCCCCCGAGCGGGGAGCGACCGATTTAGATTTTTAGCATTAGTTGAAATCCAAAGTTTCAATCCACGCCCCCCGAGCGGGGAGCGACCGGCACCACGGTCGGTTCCATAGCCGCCGGGATGCTGTTTCAATCCACGCCCCCCGAGCGGGGAGCGACGATCTTGTTCACTCGTGAAGGCCGCCTTGCTGATAGTTTCAATCCACGCCCCCCGAGCGGGGAGCGACGTCCAAGGGCTGGGCGAGCGGTAAAAAGGTTACGAGTTTCAATCCACGCCCCCCGAGCGGGGAGCGACAGCTAAATATAGTGGTATTTATATAATAATACGCTAAATATGTAAATATGCCTAATTTTTTACCTAAGAGTAATATTCATAACCTCTAAAAACTCTACAGCATTGTTTAAATAGTGTATCATAAAACTGCGAACCTATATATATTTTGATGTGAGCATAGGTTTCGCAGAAAATCCTTCCCTCATCATGTCAAAGAACTACAGTTTAAAAAAGCAATGGTCCTTCTATATCAAAACTATGATTAACACCTATATGCTCGACTTTGTATTTATAATTATCACCCAAATAATAATACCGTATGCTATCATTTTCTTTATCGATAATTTTTGCAAGTTGATGTTGTATTTTCTTTAACAACATAGTATCAATGACACATTCAAAAACTGAATGTTGTACCCTTTGACCATAATTTTCACACACCTTTGCTACTTGTCGAAGCCGCCGACGGCCTTCAGGTGTTTCAGTATTAACATCATAAGTAATTAGAACCATCATAATCAGAAAACTCCCATCAGTTCCAGAAAAATGGCGGATATCCATCAATATCATTTCGTAAACTCTTTGCTAAAAGCATAGACTGAACGTAAGGTAGTAAACCATATGGTATTAACTCTTTTAAATAGGGATGTGTCAGTGTTTCCTGCTTTTTCTCCTGCCAGCTCTGTAACACGGTTTTCCGTGTTTCCTCATCCATAAGAACTCCACCGCTTTCTTTTTTAATAAAACCAGAACCTGTTATTTGCTTTCTATTTACTAAAGACAGGGCCAGTCTATCTGCTAAAACAGGACGAAGTTCTTCCATAATATCCAAGGCAAGGGAAATTCTTCCTGGTCTATCTTGATGTAAAAAGCCTACATAAGGATCGAGCCCCACCGTTTCTAAAGCTGACGCAACCTCATAAGCAAGCAGTGTATATAGAAACGATAATAGCGCGTTCATATTATCCATTGGTGGTCTTCGTGATCGATCAGTAAACAAAAAATCTTCCTTTTGTTGTAGAATTAATTCATTAAATACTCCAAAATAAGCTCTGGCGGCACTGCCTTCAAAGGCAAATAAATCTGATAGATTGTTACAATCAGGAATCATTCGCAACACTTCTTTTAAAAAATCTGATGCTTCTTTAATTTTCTTAGTATTTACAACCATTTCATGGTCCCGTAAAGCCCGCTCCAAAACTTTTCTACAGTTTCCAATCTTCCCTAAAAGAAAGGCTTTACAATAGGGCAGGCTTTCTTTTATAGCTTCTGAAACTGCGTATTGCTTTTTACGCAATAGAACATTTCCATGCACAGGACCAATAATACGAGCCTGAAATTTGCCATAGGGTGTTAAAAAACAAAGCCCAATATTTTTATCAACACAGGCTTTCATTAATGCTGGACTTACCCCTATATAATTAAAACATACTATGTTTTCAATATTATGAAGGGGGATCTTGGTTCCTACAGTTTCTTCCTTTTTAATTACAATCGTTTCGCCATCCAGAGCAACAAAAACATCAGGACTTGTAATGTAAATGGTGTTAAGAAGTTTTTTCATTTTTTAAGTCCTCTATATAATTGTTGATATAGGTACTTACAGACTCGCGCTTATTCAAAATATCGGGCAAACAAATATCCTGTAGAGAACATGACTTACAGGCTTTTGTTGGCTTTACCTTAGGTGTATATTTTCGTTTGCAATAAGCATGCATCTCTTCTGCAAGATCTTTAACAAGAGATCTTAATTCTGCTGAAAACACTACTGGCTCTCGATGTCTGGTTTGTCCATAGTAGATAGACCCTTCAGAAATTGATGTCGAAAGCATTTCTTCAAGACACATGGCCTGTGCACAGAGTTGAACTTCATCAACCGGTTCTCGCTTGGGCTTACCTCTTTTATATTCTATAGGGTATGGTCTATAGGTTGTTCCCTTATCAGATATATAAACACCATCCTTATCTTGCATAAACTCGACCATATCACAAATGCCAGTTATACCTAATGTATAGGATGCCACTGGCACTGATCGACTAATAAAAACATTCTTTCGGCTTTCTGAAATATAAGGATCATCCACCCGTTCATGTAATAAATGTCCTTCAAAAGTAAATTGGTTGTCTTGCCACTGGTTTTCAATATAAATAAGGGCCCACTGACGTCTGCAGAAGAGAAAGTGCTGGATCCCTGAAATATGTAATAAATCTTCGGCAGTATATTCAGTGGGCATAATCAATTCTCCTCATCCCCTTCCATAAAGAAAGGGGATTAAAATTAAAGCATTTTTATTAATGTAATTCCCTCGGGCACTTTAGTTTCATCAACTAAAATTTGGTAATCATTAAAACTTCTAGGAACAATCGAATTATTCTTTTTATTAGCAGTAATTAAATCAAAAAGTACATGAGCAGGCGCGTTTCCTAATTCAGAATCATGCTTAAATACAAATAATTTTCGAGTAGCCATTTTTCCTCGTGCAGCAGACCTGTCATGCTCGAACATATTGATTAGGGCATCCCAGAATAGTTGTAAATCTTCTTCTGAAAATCCTGTTCCTTTGCTTGGATCATTGGCGAGTCTGGCAGAGATATATCCTTCGGCTCGGTATAAACCATAGGGGACGATGTGTTTACGTCCCATGGTACGTTCTTTTTCTGCTTCTTCAATACGTGTGACAGTTTGTCGAGTAATTGTTACTTCTTGTTGTACAATCGGGTCGATACTACGAGAAAAGTTGATTTGAACTGGGCCACGAACCTGGCCACAGTTATCTCCGGTAGTCATCACTGCCCCAAAGGTACGAACATCAAAAAAATTGGCGCAAATCCAAGCACGAGCACGTTGTATATCATCAATTTTAACATTTTTATCACCAGGGTTCAATTGCAATGCTAAATAAGCTTCTGCATGATTTTGGTTTAAAGGAATCCCTTCCTTTATGTAAATTCTATAACCTGGTGCATCACCTTTAACCATTTCCACATAGTTTCGAATTTTTCGTTTTAGACATACGTCAGTAACAATACCATACCCTGTTTCGGGGTCAATGCGCGGCATGTTACCCGCATCGGGGTCTCCATTCGGATTTCCATTTTCTACATCATAAAAAAGAACAAACTCGTAACGATTAGAAATACCAGCCATAATTACTTCTCCTTCATTCATAATATTCATATTTCTATTACTCTAACAGAGTAATAAACAATTACAGATTGTTATCTTTATTAGATATCAATTCGCATTATTCACCTCCATTACTATCCTTTTTTGGGTAAAACGCTGAGCGTTGATGGTAGTATCCCAGGATAAATACCCCCTGTTCTTCGAGTGTAAACCGTTGTGGAAATGGTTGTGCTTCTAATTTTCCCAATAGAGCCTGGATATTTTTATCAAGCGTTCCACCATACTCAGCTTTTCCTGTCCAGTGATTGGAAAGCCGTAACAATGTTGGGAAAACACTTGCTGGGGTTGCACAAGCAGAGGTAAAGTAGCGATCCTTTATTGTGGCATTTATGTTTTGTCCAATAGCTTCAGCCTGCGCTTTTTCTAGCCATGCGAATAATCGCCCCAACACATATGCGGGATGATCATAACTTTCATTTAGTGACATCTGTAGAGCCTCCTTATAATTATTGTTATCGCCTTGTCGGCGAAACTTACGTATGAGATGCGCCTTTATGTAGGCAGCGCGAATGTAGTTAATTTTGACGCTGCGCCTTCTGCCCTCGTCGTTGGTTTCATCCGTGTCGTGGCGGATGCGGTTGATGAAGGCGGCGTACAAACCTTCGGGGTAGGGCGCACCCGTGAGAATTGCCCGCATGAACGCCCCGCCCAGCAGCGACCAAGACTGTTTAACTTCATCGTCCCGCCGTGTCACTTTGGGTGAAACACACTCTGCAAGGATACGATAAGGGGAGATATAATCAGACTGATTGGCATATTCCTTCACGATTTTCAAATCTTCATAATGCTGCATGATGCGCTCGGCAAACACACCAAAGGGTTCGGTGAGAAAAAAGCGTATTGCCAGTCGCGATACATTGGAAGCCAATCCAAGCACATAGAAACGTGTGTCCTTATCCAACTCTTTGCTCAATGCGGCTAGGTCTATCGCTTTTCCATGTTGCACCGACTCAGCCACCTCACCCAGGGTCCTTTCGCCTTCTTTGTCGCGTTTTCGCTTCTCTTTTGTCTCTTCGGCGGCTACGTCTTCCACCTGCTGGTACTCTGGATTCAGAAGGGCGTAGAAGGCGTCTGAGTAGCGTTTATCGGCTGTGTCTGCCCAGTAAACAACGGTGGTGTCGCCAAGAAAAATGGGTCGATTGGGATTTTGTTCTGATAGGAGATAGTTAAGCGCTACACCGTAGCCTGAAGCCACACGCTGACTAACGGGTGAGTTTAACCCTTGTCCCTTCAAACGGTTATAAGACTCGTAAGCCCGTTCATTAAAACTGACCAACGACGCACCTGTCGGTTGAGCTCCACGCACCCGTTTGATACTTGGATGCAGTCTGGCAATTGGTTCAATTTTGCCTGTCACTAAACATTGCATTTCGACGGCTTCCTGACCAAGTTTGTAATCTTCCCATGCACGTCTGACTTCTGGATCCTGAATCACATCTTTACCTTGCAGCTGAAATATTAAACTACCGCCTTCAAGCAAACCTTCCAATTGTTGAGCAATTACAGGGTGTTGTTGAGCTTTTTGGGGGTTATGTTTTTGTAAGAAAGCGACAACGGCGCGAGCAGCATCACTATTTGCATGGGACAAAATTTCAATGTTAAAATCACGAAAAGCTTCAAACCGCTTTTCTGCGTATTTCGGGTCTTTGGCTTCTTTCTCTGAAATTCCTAGCACATACGGAACGGTATCGCAAAGAAAATTAGCCACAATCCCCGATGATTTCTTTACTTGTTCAGGCACAATCATACGGCGGAAGTTACGTTCCTTTTTACCATCGGGAGACTTGGTCGTAAGTGGTATGATATCCAGCAAATCGCCGTTTGAAGAAAGGTTAAGCGCAAAACTTACGTTTGCCGCACTGTAGCCAGGAGCCGCAATCTCGACTTCAGGGTCATCCAGCAAAATCTTATAGTAATTATAAAGTGCCTGCAAAATCATCGCCGCACCTCCTTGGCTAGTTCACGTACGTCTATAATCCCGTCTTGCATGATGGCGTGATAAAACATCGGCTTGATGTCGCGCGGATTGGAAAAATCCAGATCATAGAGCATCCAGCCGAAATCGCGCTTGCCCTTCATCGGGCTTTTGGGGATGTTGTTCCTGTCCTCGATGGTGGTCACTGTGGCGGGGAACTCGCGGGTCCCCAGGCAGGGGGCGTGAAAGTGCTGTCCCTGCCGAAGACGACGTAAAATAATATTGTAATGCTTTTCCTCTGTTTCACCAGAACCGATCTTTTCGGTTAACTCGAAGTGGGCTTCGATGACATAATCCACATTCTTCAAGACCATTGCGGCGCGCTGTTGGCGGGTTTCAGTGGTGGCGATGTAGAGCGGTTTGTTTGTGCCATTCATCACCTGTAAAACATTATCCACCGAAGCCTTATCGCTCACCTCGTTACGGCGAATATTGGTAAACTCGATGTCGCGCAGGACGTGGATTGTATCTATCACCCAGCGGATAGCAGGTTTCCAATAGACTGCCTCGAGAATACCACGCGCCGCCGACGGAGTGATGACGTCGTAACTGACACGCTCCACTTTCATTTCAGGACGGGTAAACAGGGCATATGGGCCCTGTACACGGATGGTTATGCCATATCCCATTAATACAACCTCCTTATACAAGATTTTTTTAGGAT
This sequence comes from Gracilinema caldarium DSM 7334, assembly GCF_000219725.1. Lineage (GTDB taxonomy): Bacteria > Spirochaetota > Spirochaetia > Treponematales > Breznakiellaceae > Gracilinema > Gracilinema caldarium. The sequence goes on from NC_015732.1 coordinate 2,139,436, forward strand.
TTGTTTCAGAGTCTCTTTTAAAATCTTAAAACAGTAAACCATCACCACCTCCATTTTCAGGTATTATAAGTCCTTTATCAAAATCATAATATTCTTTCATGTAATCAGGGTTAAGAACGTAATACGTGTCGTCAATGGTCAAAATCACTCCTTTTGAACTGAGTTTGTCGAACTCGGTCGTGAAAATCGAAACCGTGTAGGGCTGAAGTTTCCGCAGGGTAAAAAATGGATAGTCAGTGCTTTTCAACTCTTCAATCAGACTTTGTGCTTCTTCATTGTAGGGGATAATCACCGTCTCGGTCGAATCTTCAATAATTTGGAATTCCCGCGCCGCGGTCTCGTACTTGAACCTGGCGTCTGCGCTGTCGAAACATTCCATAATGCGCTTGACATCGAACGAGATGTTCGGGTCTTGCAGATCATACAGCCGCTCAAAAAATGCACTGATTACAGGAATGGAAATCGGCTCTGCGGCGTGGTCGCGCAAGACCATGCGGGTGACTTCTGCCGATTGTTTCAGGAATGAGGGCGTTTTTTTGATAAACTCTGACTTCGGCTCGAAGACGAACATCTCGCTCACGCCGCGCCGCATCTCACGGTTCACACGTCCCGCCGCCTGATTGATGGAATCCAGCCCCGAGAGAGCGCGGTAGCCAACGGGAAAGTCTAGGTCAATGCCCGCTTCCATCACCGTGGTCGAAACCACACGGCAGGGTTTTCCGCTTGATAGGCGTTCTTTGATTTCTTCCAGTTTGGTGCGGCGGTGGGCAGGACACATCAACGTCGAAAGGTGAAAATTCCCCTCGCCTTCCAAGCCACTGAAAAGTCCGCTGGCGTGGCGGCGGGTGTTGACGATGCACAGGGCTTGCTCGTGCGCGTTCAAGCGGGTGATCAGGTCCTCGTCGGGAAGCGTCCCCACATACTTTACTTCCACTCGCTTGTAGAAGTTGAACAACTCATGCGGGTTTGGTGCGAGTTCCCGCACTTCGGCATTTTCGGGTAAAAAGCGTTCCAGCCCAGGCTGGGTGGCGGTGCAAAAGACCGCGCTCGCACCGTAGTTCGTCACCAGTTCCCATACAGCCGCCATCGCAGGGCGCATGTACTCCCGCGGCAGCATTTGGGCTTCGTCGAAGATAATCACGCTTTTGGCGATGTTGTGCAGTTTACGGCAGCGGGATGACCTGTTGGCAAACAGCGACTCAAAGAACTGTACGTTGGTCGTGACTACAATGGGAATATCCCAGTTTTCCGCCGCCAGTTTGAGTTTGGCAAGCGCGCTGTTGGTGCGGTCATCGGGGTTGTCGCGCTTCTTGCCCTCCCAGTCAAAGTTGGAGTGATGCTCCAGCACCTGCCCTTCACCGAAGATGGTTTTGAACACCTTGGCATTTTGCTCGATAATGGTGGTAAACGGGATGACGTAGATGACGCGCTTCAAGCCATGCTCGGCGGCGTGATGCAGTGCAAATGCCATTGAAGCCAGCGTCTTGCCGCCGCCAGTGGGTACAGTGAGCGAGAAAAATCCAGGCTTTTCATTCATGCCTTTTGCGATACAGGCTTGCAGTATCTCATTGCGCTTGTGGTTGATGTCACTGCTTGGATTTTCAAACTGCTTCAGGTACGCGCCCATCTTATCTCGCAGGGTTGTGATGTCGTCATATCCGCCGCGCGGCTTTGAGCCTTTCATGTAGGTTTCGGTTTCCTGAAAGTCGGCGTCCACAAGTGCAGAGTAAATCATGCGCACCAGAAAAGAAAGCGAAAACCCAAAATAATCTTTCGTAGGCTTATCGGGGAACACCCGCAGGCGCAGCGGCTGAATATTCAAGCGTTTCGGGAACGAAAGTGTGTACAAATCTACTTCGCTCTTGTACGCGCTGTAATCGGGCAGTTGGTTTTTCAAGCGCGCGCAAACAGTTCCGCCCTCCAGGTCGGTTTCATTGCCGTAATCGGGCAAGCCTGTGTGATGTCCCATAATGGGATACACCAGTAAGTGAGCGAATACTTCCTGCGGCGTCCCTTTGAGCAATGCCTTGAGTTCTTTTGCTCCAGCGGTTGAATGCTCCACCCGCGGACCTGTCCCTTCCAGCCGTTTTTGAAACGCGTCGGAATATTTACCCAGATCGTGAATCAGCCCCGCGATATACGCCAGTTCTGCGATATTGGCATCAGCGCAGAAATCGCGCGCCATTTCCGCTGTTTTTTTCAGATGTTCGATGAGGGGCTGCCAGTCTTCGCGGTCTTCACCCTCTCGACGATGGGCAAAAAAGGATGACTTCGGTCCGCTAATATTCCCAATTCCATAAAGTTTTGCAAGCTTCCTCACTTCTCGTTCAAGGGTCTCCCGCAGGTACTTTGGCTCTAGTACTTCGCAGTCTGCACCCCAGCCCCGGATCCAGGGAAGCATTTCCTGTGGTTCTGCAATCTCAGCTTCCCATAAGAGCGAGCCATTATCCTGTTCTGTTATAATTTGGGTAGGATGCCACAGACTTTCTTTCACCCGATAGGCAACCCGTGGCGTAAAGCGCAGTAGTATCCTTTGGGGTTCTTCATCGGTGTACCAGATTCCCCAGGCTTCAGCTAAGAGGGAGCGAGGATCAAAATCCTTTGGAATAGTATAGGGTTCATTTGTTTTTTCTGCCCGTTCAATTCGTTCAACCTTATAGGTCCGTAGTGTTCCTGGCGGTTCGCTTAAACAGATGAGCTGGGTTGTTTGTCCAATTGCATAGGGTTCAATGAAGTAAGGGCTAACAAGATACATAAAGGTTTTACCCATCTTTTCACTGCGGTGCCAGATTTTAACTTTTCGATGATTTGCCCAACCTTCTGTTAAGAGTTCCATGACGCGAACATAGTTGGGATCATCTTTCTGAGAATCGTCATCCATCATGTCAGCAGCAATACTCACATGATGACCTATTTGATCAGCCCATCGCCGCATCGATAGACTTAATTTTCTTAACGCCGATGCGGTATGGGGATTCTTACGATCCATACGGGTGGCCAGAAGCCTGCTTGCAAGATGCAAAGCCATTGCTTCATGCAGGGTTAAATTGAGATTGATAAGACTTGCACTTCTATCTATTTTTAGTTTACCACCATCAATATCATCAATATAAATAGAAGCTGGTAGATCCATGAGATCCCTATTAATCGTTGAACGATCCACCTGGAGTTTCCTTGCAATTTCTGCTTGGGTAAGTCCTTCTGGATGAGCTAAAAGAAGATTTTCAATTTGTAAGAGCCTTGTGGCCTTATTTTCTGCTCTATTCATCAATATACCCCAACATTCTTTTTTGATTATAAACCTACTTTGTTGCAGGTAATGCAACAAAATTAGACAATAGAGTAACAACACGTCTCCAAAAGGATCCTGCCATGACATCAACCTTACATACCCTCCCCTGGTGGAAGCTGGGACCCATTTACCAGATCTATCCTCGCAGTTTTTTAGACACCAATGGGGATGGGGTCGGCGATCTGAAAGGAATCCACCGAAAGGACCTATAGGATCCCCTGGGGATAAAGTACTATCCTTTCCATCCCATCCGGGATCGCTCCCGGCCCCTCCATGTAGTGGACCGACGCCCCCAGCGCAGGCTTTACCGAAGGAAAACCCTGGCTGCCCGTCAATCCTGATTACAAGGAACGAAATGTGGTAGCCCAGATACAGGACCTGGAATCCCTCTTATCCTGGTGTAAGGCCCTTATAGGGTTACGAAAAAAAGAACCGGCCCTGCAGACCGGTTCCATCGAATTACTAAGCTCTTGTATTGATGATGAGGTGCTCGCTTATCGCAGATATGAAGGTGAAAAAGAAAGCTAGTCCAATCGGCTACGACACCCGCCTGGCTCCCTGGGAAGTGACAGTGTACAAATAAGCTGCTAGCTGAGGACCACCCGGCAGTACCGCTTTTTGCCGGCCCGGAGGATAAGTTCATTATCCTTAATTCGATCTAGATTGATGAGATCCGCTACGTCGGTAATCGCTTCCAGGTCTGCCCCGGAGCCATGGGGCAGACCTGCCGACACAAAAGCACCGCCCTGCTGGACGAGCCGCCGGGCCTCGCTTTTCGTCGGGGCCAGGCCGGCATCAAAAAAGAGGTCCACCACCGGGTAGCCTGCCTCGAATTTTGCCCGGGGTAGTTCTACACTGGGCATGGCACTTTTATCGCCGCCGCCGCCAAAGGCGGCCCGGGCTCCAGCGAGGGCCTTATCTGCCTCTTCCTTGCCGTGGATCAGGGCGGTAACCTCGTAGGCAAGCCGTTCCTTGGCTTCGTTCGGGTTTTTCCCGGGAGCAACAAGGGAGCGGATTTCCGCTACAGGGAGGAAAGTAAACATTAAGAGGAACCGTTCTATATCCGCATCCTGAACATTCCGCCAGTACTGGAAGAAATCATAGGGACTCGTGATGGCCGGATCCAGGAAGAGAGCACCCTTTTCAGTTTTACCCATCTTCTTGCCATCCGCGGTGGTCACCAGGGGGAAGGTAAGGCCGAAACATTCAGCCCCTTCGACCCGGCGGATCAGCTCGATACCCGCCACAATATTACCCCACTGGTCGTCGCCTCCAATCTGGAGGCGGCAGTCGTGGCGGCGGTACAGCTCGAGAAAGTCATAGCTCTGGAGAAGCTGATAGTTAAACTCAATAAAGGAAAGGCCTGTTTCCATCCGCATCCGGTAGGCTTCGAAACTGAGCATCCGGTTTACCGAAAAATGCCGTCCTATGTCCCGGAGAAAATCGATATAATTAAGGTCCGAAAGCCAGTGCTTGTTATTATCCGTAAGGGCATGTATACCGTCAAAGCCGCCCAGAAAGCGGTTCAGCTGGGCGCTGATCGATTCCGCATTGGCATCGAGCTGTTCATAGGACAGCATTTTTCGCATTTCGGTTTTTCCCGAGGGGTCCCCGATACGAGCTGTACCGCCACCGATAAGTGCTATACCCCGGTGTCCGGCGGCGATCATGTGTTTAAAGGCAAAAAAGGGCACCATATGCCCGATATGCAGACTTGGCCCTGTGGGATCGGTTCCCACATAAAAGGTGATGGGCCCCTCATCCATAACTTTGGAAAGCCCCTCTACATCGGTACATTGCTGAAAAAAGCCCCGTTCTTTTAAGGTTTCAAGTGCTGCATTCATCGGTATCCATCCTGAAAAGGTAGTAAAAACGGCAGATCCCGCCATGTCAGAAAGAGCTACAACCGGGCTCTACCTCACAGAAAAGCAGTATACAGAAAGGACTCCTATGGGGCAAGGGATGGCAGCAATTTCCTGTTAGGGACAGATCCAGGAAAATTCGGGAAAGACTGCGCTGGGAACCGCCTCCCCCCTGCGGTATTCCTTCAGGGGTCCAAAACGACCATTCTGCAGTACATATTGATACACCGCGCCGGTATCGGAATGAATAATCCAGTATTCCCGCACACCAACCTGTTCATAGAGATTCCGTTTTACCCCAAAATCCTTATGGGCCGTTGTTTCCGAAAGGACCTCTGCCACAAAGTCGGGAGCACCATGAATCCCATCTTCATGAATTTTACTGGCATCGCAGAGGGCAAGCACATCGGGCTGCACCACCGTTTCTCCCGTATCGGAGTCATCCATTAAAAATACATCCAAGGGGGCAATAAAGACTTTACAGGGCTTGCCTTCCAGAAAATTTCCTAACTGCCGAGCTAGATTAAGGACCTTGTCCTGATGGGGAACCCGGGGCGCGGGACTCATGGCATAAGCGACACCATCAATGAGTTCCCAGCGTTCATTGAGGGGCCATTTTTTCCAGTCTGCAATGGTAAACTTTTCCCCCTCTTTCAGGGCACTTGTTCCTTGGGTTTCCATAATGACGAACCTCCTCGCAAAGAGATTATTGGAAACTTCTAAAGGGTGCAGTTTTTAGAAGTTTACCATCACCATACCACCATTATACCCCAAAAAAGAGGTATACAAAAGGGGCGCTCAGTCTTTATACAGGGGGCAAAAATTGATGCCCCGCTGGGCAAAAATTCCCCGGCTCGAACCGCAGTGCCCAGCCTCCAGCCGCCGAAGGAAGTCCTCATAGGAACTGCGGGTTCTGCCGTTCCAGGCGGTCTCTGCCAGAGCAAGGAGCCGGGGAAAGAGCATGTATTCAAGCCGCCGGCCATCCCGGATGTATTCGGTCCAGGCGTTAGCCTGTATGCCCAGGAAACGACCGCTTCGGTCCAGGGATGCATTTTCAAGCGCTCTCCCCTGGCCTGCATCTTGTTCCGGTACACCTTCCAGGTACGCTTCTCTTCCCGATGCACTGCACTGGGCCGTTTCCGTTCCCGATACAGACTCAGGGATATCCGGTTCAATTTCCTCAAAGGGGTCGTACTCATAGATGCGGCGGAGGCTCGCGGCATCGGGATTACGGTAGGCAAGCCCAGGGCTTATACTGCGATCATCGGTTTGCACAAAATCTAGGTAATAGGGAAAATAAGGACTGCGGACAAGCCAGCGGCCTTGAGAAAGGGCCTTAGTCGACTGTTCTGGGATCCAGGCCCGCCAGTGAACCACATTGGCCAGGTTCGGGATTGATGAGTCGAGCACCTCATCCCATCCAAAGACTATTTTTCCCTTTTTGCTCAGGTGCTCTGCAATGGTTGCCACAAAATAACCATGCAGATCGATCCAGTCTGTAAGACCCAGCTCTGCTTTTTTTGCAGCGCATTTCGGACAGCTTTCCCACCGGGTGGTGGGCACTTCATCACCGCCGATATGGACATAGGGGCCCGGAAAGAGTTCGCAGACCTCATCCCAGGCTTTCAGGGCAAAATTTAGGGCGGCGGGGTTTCCCATACAGAGTACATCCTCCGAAATGCCCCATTCGGTCCGAACATAATGGGGCCCCGGTGTACAGGCAAACTCCGGGTGTCCTGCCAGGATTGCCTGGACATGGCCGGGCAGGTCCAGTTCGGGAATCACCGTAATTCCCCGATCCCCTGCAAAGGCCACAATATCCCGGACCTCTTCCTGGGTATAATAGCCGTTCCGGTTCGGATCGCCGCCGGGTCTTGTGGAACCGGAACCAGTGGCTTCTGGCAGGGTTACAAGCTCCAGTCGCCAGCCCTGGTCATCGGTAAGGTGCCAGTGAAAGCGGTTCAGCTTATAAAGCCAGGCCATGCTGAGGATTTTTTTAAGTTCAGGAACCGGCACAAAGTGACGGGCAGAATCTATCATGAGCCCCCGCCATGCAAGTGCTGGTCTGTCCACAATGGTACAGACCGGAAGCTTGAAACGCCAGCCGTCCCATCCCAGGTGGAGCAGCTGCATCAGGGTCGCGAAGGCTGCAGCGGCGCTTTCTACCATGGTGTTGCGTCCTGCTGTGCGAGGAATTACCATTTCTATTCCAGAAGGGGAAATTGTAAGCAGATAGGCTCCCCAGACCACTGCTCCAACACCATCCGCGAGCTCTGAACCGTGCATGCGGGCCTGCTCCACCCAGCTTCGTTCATCAACCTGATGAATATGAAGGGCAATCGTAGGAGCGGCATCCCGTCTGAAATTGGCACCCCAGAGGGGAGTTTCGTCATGGGTCTGCTGTTCGAAGTAGGCGAATTCCTCAGCAGAACTTAAGGGACTCAGAACCGTCTCGCCAAAGGCTGTTATAATTTCATCCCGAAGAGCCCGGAGCTGGGGCAGAAAAAACGAATCGCCGTCGAGGGTCAGGGTAGCGGCATACAGCCTGTCTCCGGTTTCCTGGTAAAACGCCGGCTTGGGGATTATTGCCGGCACAGATGCATAGGCAGCCATAGGGACCTCCATCCATAATAAACCGAGATGAGTATTTAAAATTTAAATGCCCTAGGAGCCTGTCGGACTTGTAAGTTTTTAATAATCTCAGTCAAACTGGCCCCTTTGGAAGTTTCCTCTAACAAGGGTGGGAGCAGTGAGGAATCCTCTGGCATTATTTAGAGCTTAAAAAATCTTGACGCTGGGGACTGAAAACATCCAGAGCTTTAAACTCGGTAACTGCTACCACTCCGTGTATAACATTCGGGGCCACATATATTGAATCGCCCCGAGAAATGCGGCGTGTTTCATTCCCCAGGGTGAAATCAGCTTCCCCTTCCAGTACATAGACAATCTGTTCATGGGGATGACTGTGCAGAGCCCCTACCCCTCCGGGGGCAAAATGCATTTCTGAAGCCATGAGATTGCCCCCATAAGCCTTGATTGTACGCTCAGACGTTGCATCAAGCTTAACTGATTTTAAATCCCTCTCAAAAAAGAACATAAGTACCTCCTCTCAAAACACAAAAAGCAGAGCCAGTCCAGAAACGGCAATAAGTGCTCCCAGAACTTCCCGCAGGGTAAGTCGTTCTTTATAAAGTAAGACCGAGGGGAATACGATGAGGATGGGAGTGAGTCCCATTAAGGTGGCGGCAATACCTGCAGGGGCTCGTTGCACAGCGAAAAGTCCCAGGCTTACTCCCAGGAAGGGACCAAAAAAAGCACCGATACTGAGGGACCTCAGGGCTCGACGATTTGCAAGGGCTTGTACCGGTTCCTTTAATCTGCCCAAGATGAGCGCCATAACAATAAAGCCAATAAACCCTGCAATAACCCGGATTTCTGTAGCCCTCAGGGGATCATAGTGGGGGGCTCCGATTTTTGAAAGAATCAGTCCTCCACTTTGCCCCAGGGCACCCAAGAAGGCAAACACGATACCCCGAAGGCGGTGAGGATGGTTCCGCTGATATGCAAGTGGGTGATCATCCTGGGCACTCTGGGAACCCTTCCCAGCTTCAATATGACCTTTCCCTACAATAACCCAGATAATAGCCCCAACTACAACAAACATCCCCAAGATACCAAGGGGACGTATCTGCTCTCCAAGCAATAGGAAACCCAGCAGAGCTGTTATAAGCGGGGAGGAAACAAAAATTATTTGTGCGGTTCGTGCTCCAATATCGATATAGGATTGAAATAAAAAGATATCACCGAAGACAAAACCCACCAGCCCCGACAAAGTGAGCCAAAACCAAACTTGCTCCCCCGCATCCAGAGGAACTGGCTGACCATGCAGCGCCAGATTGATAGTCATAAAAATAAAAAGAGCCACCGCAAGGCGCAAAATATTCAAGGCTAAAGAGCCGATTCGTTTCGCTGCATTCTCAAAGGCAAGGGCTGTGACTGTCCAGCAGAGAGAGGTCCCCAATGCGGCAAACTCCCCGGGATGGTTTGTAAATATAGTGAACATACTTTCTTTGTATCACAATCGATTCCTCTGGTGCAAGGCCTATTTTTTAAATTGCTTTAGATATTCCCCTAACCCAGCTGCTTCCAGTTCCGATTTGGGAATAAAACGAAGAGAAGCAGAATTCATGCAATACCTGAGACCTGTTGGCTCTGGGCCATCGGTAAATACATGACCCAGGTGGGCTCCGGAAGATTTGGATCGAACTTCCACCCGGTGCATACCAAAGGAAGTATCTTCTATAAATACAAGAGCATTTTTATCCAAAGGTTCCCAGAAGCTTGGCCATCCCGTACCGGAATCGTATTTCGAGTTTGATGAAAAGAGGGGTGTTCTATCAATTACATCAACATAAATGCCTTCCTCATGATTATTCCAGTATGCATTGGCAAAGGGCCTCTCGGTTCCACCTTGAACAGCCACCGCATATTGTTCAGGGCTCAGGGTCTTCCGTAACACTTCGTCCGGCACTACACAAATATTTGCTTCGTCAGCTTTTTTTTGTATCATACAGGCCTCCTTCTCCTTAACAGCCATTCCGACAGCCATTTCTGCAGCCGTTTCGTGAGCCACGCAAGAACTGATTACAACACCAGCAATAATAATCACTATTATTTTCATAAAACTAATATACTATATACCTTACTATTTTAAAAATATTCATCTACAATCAGACCTAAACATTCGTATAGTACCCCTTGCAAAATTCTGCGTACAGGCCCATACTACATGCATGCGACCATTCCACGTTGTAGCGCCCTATGAGCCCGCAGGAGATCAGCCAAAGGCTATTCAGACTCTGGCCCAGGGGGTTTTAGCCGGGGACCAGTACCAGACCCTGAAGGGAGTTACCGGTTCTGGTAAAACCTTTACGATGGCAAAAATTATCGAACAGGTTCAAAAACCGACCCTGGTCATCAGCCATAACAAAACCCTGGCGGCCCAATTATATCGGGAATTTAAGGGGTTTTTCCCCCATAACGCGGTCGAATATTTTGTATCCTACTACGATTACTATCAGCCCGAAGCCTATGTGGCAAGCCGGGACCTCTATATAGAAAAGGATGCTTCAATAAACGATGAGATTGAACGGATGCGGCTTTCGGCTACCCGAAGTCTCATGGAACGGCAGGACGTGATTATCGTGGCCACCGTATCCTGCATTTACGGCCTTGCTACCCCCGAAGTGTACCGAAAAATGACCGCCACGGTAGCGGTAGGAGAAACCATCGATACCAATGCCCTCATGCGGCGCTTTGTAGAACTGCAATATGAACGGAACGATGCGGTGCTGGATCGGGGCCGCTTCCGCCGAAGGGGGGATACCCTGGAAATCTACCCCGCATATCTGGAAGAAGCCTACCGGATCGAGCTCGACTGGGACATGGTGAGCCGGATCCGCCGCTTCGATCCCATTTCCGGCCAGGTGCTGGAAGAACTGGACCGGGCACTCATCTATCCGGCCAAGCAGTTTGTCATGCCCCAGGATATGATTGACCGGGCCCTGGAAAAAATTAAAGCTGAACTGGCAGAGCGCTATGAGTTTTTGCAAAGCACAGGCAAACTCCTGGAAGCAGAACGGCTCAAAACCCGGGTAGAATACGATATTGAGATGCTCACCGAAATGGGCTACTGCCCGGGGATAGAAAACTATTCAGCCCCCCTGGCAGGCCGGGGCCCCGGCGAACCACCGGATACGCTTATCGATTATTTTCCCAAGGACCATCTTACCTTTATCGATGAAAGTCATGTAACCCTGCCACAGATCGGGGCAATGTATGCCGGCGACCGGTCCCGTAAACAGAGCCTTGTGGACTACGGTTTCCGCCTGCCTTCCGCCCTGGATAACCGGCCCCTCCGGTACGATGAATTTGTGGAGCGCCTTGGGGCTACCATCTTTGTCTCCGCAACACCGGGACCCACCGAACTGGAACAATCGACCCAAGTGGTAGAACAGGTAATACGACCCACAGGATTACTGGATCCGGAAATCGAAGTGCGGCCCAGCGATGGCCAGATGGAAGACATTTATGCCGAAATCCGTCAGCGTATCAGTAACGGCGAACGGTCCCTGGTCTTAACCTTAACCAAGAAGATGGCCGAGGATTTAACAGACTACCTGAGCGGCCTGGGGCTCCGGGTCCGGTATATTCACAGCGAAGTAGAAACCATCGAAAGGGTGGAAATACTCACCCAGTTGCGGCAGGGGGACTTTGATGTCCTGGTGGGCATCAACCTCCTTCGGGAAGGGATTGACCTGCCTGAGGTTTCCTTTATTGCCATCCTGGACGCGGATAAAATTGGCTTTCTCAGGTCTGTTACCAGCCTCATTCAGATTATTGGCCGGGCAGCACGGAACGCAGCGGGAAAGGTCATTATGTATGCGGACCGGATGAGCGACGCTATGAAAGCGGCCATCGCAGAAACCGAACGGCGGCGAAGCATTCAAATGGCCTACAACGAAGCCCACGGCATTACCCCCGCCACCGTAAAGAAGGCTATTGCGGATATTCTCGTGCGGCACCAGGAAGAAGAAAAGGCTGCGGCGGTTACCTCGGTGGAAGTTCTGAAAAAATCCTACAATATACTCATCCCTGCCCAACGGCAGCAGTTAATGAAAGCCCTGGAAGCAGAGATGCTGGAACACGCGAAACGGCTTGAATTTGAACAGGCCGCGGCAATTCGGGATGAGATTTCACGGATTAAGAATTTGTCCCAGGGGGAAACACGGGGTCGTCAGGAAGCTGAATCGTAAAGATGGTACCCTGTTCAGGGTTGCTTACATAACTAATGCGGCCCCCCAGATAGTCCTCAACAAAAAGACGGGCCGCATAGGTACCCCAGCCCCTTCCCTTTGCTTTCGTTGAATAGGCGCGCTTAAAGATATTTGCCTGGACTTCTTCGCTGATAACTGCGGGATTTTTTATTTGAATGATCACCGCATCAGACTTAGGAAAACAGCGCAGTTCAACCACATCCCCCGTCTTACAGGCTTCGATGGCATTTTTAACAAGGTTAGACACAACCCGTTTTAAGAGGACCTCATCACTGATGATTTTTTTCTCCCCACAGGGAGTTATCACAACCTGAATTCCCCGTTCTTCCGCCATGTAATTATAGAGGGTCCCCACTTTTTGCAACAAAGAACTGACCGATACAACCGATGCATTCACAGATAAACTGCCATGTTCCGCATCCCAAATGCTCCGGTGGGTCTGAATTTCTTCAGTAAGCTGTTCCGCCGCAATCTTAGCCAGATCCAGGTATTCCCGGACACCACTTTCTTTATCATCGATGAGGTATAACACCGACTGTATCGATGATGCGGTATTTAAAATATCATGCAGAAAAATACGCTCAAAGGTGTCCCGCCGCTGTTCCGCAGAAATATCAATCAGAGCCGCAAGAATAAAGACCTGGTTATGGGTAATAAAGGGCTTGGTCCAGACCAATAGGTCCAGCTGGTCATGGTGCTGAGAACGGGTACGGTCAATCTGGCACTGCTGAAGGTCTATGGCTCCGGAAAGGGCACTGGCTATTCCCTGAGCAGCACCGCAGAAACGGCAGAATTTTGCCGTACCACAACCGCCCGCTGTTTCACGAGCGTGAATACACCCAAAGGCTTCGCCAGGTCTCAATCCAAAGGGATCTCCATGTGGATCTGCTAAAAAAGATTTTGCCTTGGCATTGATGTACACAATCTGGCGATGAACATTAAAAACCATCACTGCAACAGGGAATTCGTACAACAAATCCAAGCCACGGTAGTCTGCAACCCAGTGTTTTTGTTCTTCCAGCTCTGCCCCTGAAACCCGTTCGAAATCCCTGAATGGCAATACAATCGCCTCAGCTTCTAACATGCTATTCACTCCCTATGTGCCTGTAGCAATCTGAATGCTGGCCATCAACTTTTGAGAAAACGCTCCATCATCAAGAGTTCCATTAAGGTACTCAGTGATGAGGGATCTGATAACCTGAGGGAAAGCTTCCCAGTACCGTTCCGGCCACGCTCCCAGTTCTGCTCTCAACTGCCGTTCTTCTTGAGCCGGCATGGTTCCCGAAGAATAGGCTATAAATTGATGAACCATCGTGGCAAGCACATCAGGTGGCAGCAATTTTTGCCTGGAAGTTCCTGTTTTTCCCCGGCCCATCGATTTTCCCCGTTTCCCTGATATTTCACCGCTGTCATAGGCTTCACCATGACCAGGGCTTCCGTCACTGCCATAGTCTTCGGTGCTGCCGGCGGCGGTGGTCCGCAGGGGCACCCAGGCATTCAAAAGTTCGTCTCGTTCGGTATCGCTTAATTCAGGGGCCTCCCGCTTGAGCATTTCCGCGACCATATTCCGTACGGTCTGGCGGATTCCCACAAGACTTGCATTGACATTTACCTCCGCAGCCACCTTGTGGGCCCAGGCCTTCGGGTCCGGGAGGCCCGCCGAGCCGAACATAGCCAGGTCCCGCTTTCTGCGGACCACCGCCGCCGCGACAGCTTCAATCGAATTTTCATCAGAACGATTTAAGATATAATCCAGGACTCGCACCAATTCTGCATCAGCCATGTAATAATAGTAACTAATAAAAGCAGGCTGCTCAAGGCTGTAATGGAGAGACCACTGTTTCAAGAAAACAATGGCCTGAGGGATCGCTGCACTGCTTTTAGGTTGACGCTCTAGTCCAGGCCTGATACAACAAAGGCATATGATCATCGAATTTCTTGGAACCGGCACCAGTCATGGGGTTCCGGTTGTAGGCTGTACCTGCCCAGTCTGTACATCCAGTGATAAAAGGGATCAACGCTATCGAGCTTCTTTGTATATTCAAAGTACGACAGGCGAAACGGTTGTCATTGATACGGGACCGGAATTCCGGCTCCAGGCAATCCGTGCTCATATACAACGGCTCGATGCCATTCTATTAACCCATGCCCATGCGGACCATCTCCATGGCCTGGATGACATCCGCCCCTTAAGCTGTCAGAGACCCTTGCCGGTCTATGGAAATAGGCCGACCATAACCGAAATGAAAGAACGCTTCAGTTATGTGTTCAGGGAAACCCAGATTGGTGGTGGTAAGCCGCAAATTATCCCCATCATTGTCAGCACTGAAAATAATGAAGAGAATAATAAGAGCTGTACCTCAGACTCACAAGACTTAGCCCAACAAGATCCAGACTTAAATCTAAAAAGGGGCTTAGACCCAATACATCACATTACGCTGGGTAACCTTATCATATATCCTATACCAGTGTTTCATGGCCGGCTTTCCATACTGGGTTGGCTTATTGAGGAACAGCACTATCGGATCGCTTACCTTACAGATGTGAGCTCAATACCCCCTGCATCATACGCGATGCTTGATAACCTGGATATACTCATTATAGGAGCCCTTCGAAAACGACCACATCCAACCCATTTCAGTTTTGACGAAGCCTTCGAAATTATCCGGCAACTTAAGCCACAGCAAGTTTTTCTTACCCACCTGTGTCATGATTATTCCCATAGTGCTGTAGAGACATATATCCAAGAACAGGGGTTCGGGTTAGATAGGGTTGCACCAGCTTATGATGGGCTGAAGCTATCCCTTCCGTAACAAAATCTTTAAGGGCACGGTAATAGAAAAAAAGACCGCCTTTTCATGGCGGTCTTTTCAGCTTTCAGCCAGACAATATGCAGACTGATGCTTTGTCCAAGTTATGGAAACCTTAGACCTTCTTGGTAACATAGTCACTCTTAAGGCAGCGGGTGCAGAGCTTAAGGGTTATAGTAGTACCCTGGATTTCAGTCTTTACCTTCACTAGGTTGGGTTTCCAGGTGCGGCGGCTATGATTTTTTGCATGGCTAACCTTGTTTCCAGTTACCGTGTGTTTTCCACAAATATCGCAAGTCCGTGACATAACAAACCTTCCTTCCGGAGTATCCATACATACAAAGTATGGGCTACTATATCCTAAGCAGAAAAAAAAGTAAAGCCCTTATGCTACTTATATGATACCTATAGGCTCATTTTATTATTCATAGGCTTGCTAAAGTCGAAACAGTTTTTTTAAAGAAGCTTTTTGCATAATCCGGTAATGAAGATAGAATAGAAGTCCTGCCATAGGAACACATGCAAAGGATACAATGACCGACCAGTCGAGGGTGAGCCGATGCATCAGATTTACATCGATGATGGTTTCAAGCCCAAGACAAAACACCGTCACAGCTAGTAAAAGGATGGCAAACACATTAAGGCCCTTTCTCTGGGAGATACCGATAAAGAGAGAAGCCAAGGTGATGCACAATTCCACAAGGAGCGTAATCGGTAATCCATAACACAGGTACCAGGTAATATGACCATCGAGTACATCAAGCACAAAAATGAGGAGCGGCATACTGGGTCCCAATACAGCAAAAATAAGCCAGGGATATTTTCTAAGAATAAGGGGAATACAAATAACAAGCCACAGCATAAGAATTCCAATTCCTGCATACAGGGACCAGGAAACTTTATGTTCAGCAAAGAGATTGGCAAGAATTGTTACAACCAGGGCAATACCAGAAAAAACCGAGATAAGCTCTACCGCAATTTTACTGTTAATCCTCATATCAGAGGATTCTCTTTCTTCTGTATCACGTTGTTTACCGGACCTGAAGGTTGGATATTCTGCTGTTCCCGGAATATGCTGGGTTTCTAAACGCTGTAATTCTCCTTCCAGGGTTGGTTTTCCACAGAGCGGACACCGTTCATCGGTTTCCCGTACAATGACTAAACAAAAGGGACAATGTCTCATAGGTTTACATCTCCTTCATCATGACTGCTAATAATAAAGACATCGATTCCAAAGGATGAAATTTTGGAGAAAAAGCGGCGTTCAAAATCTGTATTCCGAACCATACTGCCAATGTTGATATAGAGCCGGTTCTGCCAGGTAAGGACCCCCACATTGGCTCCAGTGGTTCGCGCCCTTGATGGGATAAAGCTATAGCGTATCACATGGGAACTAAAGGGCTCAGGCAGTTCAACAATCCCTACATTCGACAGGGAACCGGAATAGGCACCAACACCGATGGTGGCATTGATAATACGCAGAACCAAGGTTTTAATGGGCAGAAACACTATTTTACCAAAGGGATTCCGTTCTCCTCCCACATTCCGCTTTAATTGGCGAACCAATTCCTTTTCTTCGAGCCCTAACTGCATCTGGTGATGCACCCGCCGCAGAATTTCCTCAAAGGTCCAGTGACCGAGCCGTACATCAATATGGGGAGCTACAAAGAGAAAAAAATTTCGCAGGGATTTAGAAGGATATATTTTTCGTAAATTAACTGGAACCTGAACAGAGATGATTTTTTTTGCCCTTCTTTGTTCCCGCCGGGGCAGGGCTTCATACATATCCTGCAGGACATCTATATAAGCTGCGGTTAAAAACTCAGTAAGAGAAACCTTAAAGCTCTTCGCTACAGCCAGAATCTGCTGAACCTCCATGGAACCTAAGGTTTCCCGATAGGCAATGAACATACGGGAACCGGGAATAGTAAAGGCCTGACCGGTTTTATCAGGGACTGTCGCGGTGGGGCGGAAATATTTATTATAACCATCCTCTGCTTCTTCGCTCTCTACCGGTTCCCGGGGATGTTTTATTCCTGCTTCTGTAAGAATCAGGTCTTTAACATCGGTGCCGATCCCAATTCTGCGCAGATATTCCACCGTAAGGGCCCGCATAAATGCAATCGCCCCGGCGCCATCGGTGATCACATGATGAAATTCCACCGCTATTCGTCTGCCATAGGCAAAAATACGGACCGCAGGCCGGTCAGCACCTGGCGGCATGGTGGCACAGGGGTACCGGAGTTCTTTTTCCACTCGGGGTGGTTTGGTAACCGGATCCAGGTAATGCCAGAATACGCCACTGCGCAGCCTCACAAAAAAATAGGGAAACCGGGGATAGAGCGCATCCACCGCATCCTGCAGGGCAGGAACAACAATGGGAGCATCCAGTTCCCCATAAAATCTGAATACAAAGGGGCCGGAGGCTCCAGCTATGGCGGCCATAAAGATAGCGCTATTATCCAGGGTGTAAAATGTATCGTCGTGTTTTTTATGGGGCATACCTTATATTATAGACAATTTTTTGTATTTTTTGTTGCATTTTTCATTTGCCCCTCTTTTCATCATGTACTCTGCATCGTATATTACTATTAAAGTCAGCTTTAACCAGGAGGTTATCTATGGCAACAGCATCACAGTTAGGTCCTTATTTTGGTACCCAGGCGGTCCATGGGGGACAAAAACCGGACCCCACTACCCTTTCGCGGGCACCGGCGGTGTACCGAACCAGTTCCTTTGTGTTCAAGAATGCTGAACATGCAGCAAATCTATTCGCCTTAAAGGAATTCGGGAATATTTATTCTCGGCTCGGAAATCCCACCAATGACATGCTGGAAGCCATGGTAAGCGAACTGGAAGGTGGTGCCGCATCGGTATCGGTAGCATCGGGAACTGCGGCCATATTTAATACCATCATCACCATAGCCAGGGCTGGAGATGAAATCGTTTCGGCGAGCAACCTCTATGGCGGCACCTACACCATGTTCGATGCCATTCTGCCTGACCTGGGGATCACCACCCGTTGGGCCGATATACGGAATCCTAAAAGTTTTGAAGAAGCTATTACCGAAAAATCTCGACTGATCTATGTTGAGACCATCGGGAATCCGTCCCTGGATGTGGCTGATATTGCAGCCATTGCAAAGATTGCCCACCGGCACCATCTTCCCCTCGTGGTCGATGGGACCTTCACTACCCCCTATCTGCTCAGAACCATTGAGCATGGAGCAGATATCGTCATTAACTCCCTCACCAAATGGATGGGAGGACACGGAACAGCCATCGGCGGCATCGTAACTGATGGTGGAACCTTTGACTGGGCTGATCCAAAATTTGCCCTCTTTACCCAACCCGATAAAAACTATCATGGCCTCCGCTGGGCTCTGGACCTGCCACCGGAACTGAAAAAGATTGCCTTTGCCCTGCGGTTCAGAACAGTACCCTTACGAAATCTGGGGGCCTGTCTTTCACCGGATAACGCATGGCTCTTTATCCAGGGAATTGAAACCCTTCACCTCAGAATGCCCCGCCATTGTGAAAATGCCCTGGAAGCAGCCCGTTTCCTGCAAAACCATAAACAGGTAGCCTGGGTACGTTATCCAGGCCTTGCGGAGGATCCCAGCTACCCGGTGGCTTCAAAATACTTGAGCAGGGGTTTTGGCGGTATGGTGGTCTTCGGTGTTAAGGGAGGGAAGGCCGCAGGGGAACGGTTTATTGACCGGCTTAAGCTTTTTTCTCATCTTGCCAATGTGGGGGATGCCAAATCTCTGGCACTGCACCCGGCCAGCACTTCCCATTCTCAGCTTTCTGAAGACCAGCAACGAGCTGCAGGCTTAAGTCCAGATCTCGTACGGCTTTCCATAGGACTCGAAGACATTCGGGACATACTCGCCGATCTGGAACAGGCCTTGGAAGGGTAAACAATAAGGGCTGAGCTCCCATGATGATACCATGACGGCACTATGGAGCTCAGCCTACAACACAAATATAGGCGCTTTAAAAAGTTTAAAAACTTTAAAAGCTCAGCTAAATTTTTAGAGGACCCTGAGCAAATCCCTTTATTGCAACTCCCGGATTTTTTCATGAAGCTGTTCTGCATGGGCTTTGCTTTCTTCACTGAGCTCTGTAACATCATTCACTGAGCTTAGAATAGCCTCATCCTTCTCTTTAATAATCTGGGTATCCTTCTGCAGATCAGCAAGGGAGGCCCGGGTTTTTTCTTGTAGCTTTACAAGGTTTTCTTCTGCGGCCGCAATTTCTGTTCCACCAGATTTTAACTGACTAGACATATCACTGAGCGTTTGTAATGCCTCAAGAATTTGGCGTCCTCCTTCCGCTAATTCTTCAGTAGCGGTCGTAATCTCATTGAATGCATCAATAACACTACCTATTTCTTGACGTATTTCTTGGAATGCAGTTCTGGTAATATCGCTTTCCTCAGCGGCAGTCTTAATAATCTGGATGACTTCTTTCAGCTGGCGGCCAATCTCTTTAGCATTTTTACCGGTTGTATCTGCTAGATTACGGATTTCATCAGCTACCACCGCAAATCCCCGGCCCGCATCACCCGCATGGGCCGCTTCTATGGCTGCATTCATGGAAAGAAGATTAGTCGACCCAGCTATAGCATTGATAACTGCAACCATCTGTTGAATAGAACCTATACTGCCTTCAATTTTTGCAATATACCCTAAAAGACTATTAAGCCGTTCCATGCCGTTATCGGTTGTTCCGGTGAGCTTTTCCATAGCGGTACGACGACGGGCTGCAGATTCTGCTACATTTTTTATAGAAGCGACCATTTCATTGATAGAAGCTGAGGATTCAATTTGGGCAGTAGATTCATTCTCGATACTTTGATTTAGATCAGTAATACGATGGGCGATCACTTCTACAGCCACTGCAGATTCATTGGTATTTTGTTCCAAATTATGAATCTGGTTTTCTATCTTCGCAATAGCAGAACTAGTATCAGAAACTAATCTTCGTATTTCATCCATACGAACCGAAAGATTACCAAAAGAATCAAAATTTTTTAAAGCTCCAGTAACAATATGGTTTAGCCTGTCCATTTTTTCCGTAAGTATTTTACGTTTTTCTTCAAGTTCAGTAGCGAATTTGTTAGAAATAGAAGCTGCCATAATAAGGAAATAACTTAGCAACCCATATATAACTAAACTTAACACAAGCTGGTTCAGAATTACTCCGAGAGCTATACCTGCAGGGAGAAGTCGGACCAATGAAAACAGGATAAGACCAAGGGTTCCGATACTAACAATGATGTATGCTACAAGGTTAGAAAAATTAAAGAGCATAGTAAGTGCAAGTACCAGAGTATAATAGGCTACATTACGAAATAATTGAGCTGTACTTGGTGTTTCACTGATCACCATTGACATAAGGAATAATAAAACACCGGTAGCAACTATTGTTATTCGGCTCGCCCTTATATAGTTACCCTTATGCAAGGCAATAAAGGCAATAACCATGAAGAAAAACACCACCCCTTCAAATCCAGAATTAATCAAATCCCCAGCAAGAAAGTCAGTTATAAAAGCTATTGGAAGTATAATAAGCAATACTAATAAAACCCGACGTAACAGGCTCGTTTTTCTGGCAAGTTCTTCAGCAGAAACAGGTGTACTATTAAAAAAGCTCTTCATACTACTATTATGTAATAAGTTTCATTAATCTACAAGTAGTTGTTGATCGCAGATTCTTTTCTATGCAAAACCCAGAGAAAAATCCCCAATAATTTTAAACCTTTTACCATCCCTCACTACCCGCAGGTCCCGTTCAGGGAAATAACGGGGCAGGAGGCGCTTTACCATATCCGCTGCTTCCTGCATAAGGGCTTCATACTGACCGCTGTCCAGTCGATCCAGGGTCGCTACCCGAAGATTGATTATATAGCCCCGTCCCATTTCCGAGCCAATGCCTGGAGTAAAATCGGGGGCTACCTCAAAAAGCCCATCCATTTCAGGGTCTGCGGTTTCACCCCGCCGGGGTCGATTCGGATGCACCGAGTACAGATTTCCCCAACGGTCTTCCAGCTGATGGTCCACTTCATTAAAAAGGGCCTTGAGCTGATTCTCAAAGGCCCGGAGTTTTGCATGCTGATACACCGGCTTGGACCCTATTTGTCCGGCAGTACCAGAGCGAGTACCTCTTCGTACCGTTCGACGGGATGAAACTCGAGGCCTTTTTTGACATGTTCCGGAATTTCATCCAGATCCCGCAGATTCTTTTTAGGAATAATAATATGCTTAGCCTTATTACGCTGAGCTGCTATGGTTTTTTCTTTTAAGCCGCCAATGGGAAGAACCTGGCCGGTAAGGCTCAGTTCACCGGTCATCACAATCCGGTCCATTATGGTACGATTGGTTACCAGAGAAATAAGGGCGGTGGCCATGGTAATTCCTGCGGAGGGTCCATCCTTGGGGGTTGCCCCTTCGGGGATATGGAGATGAATATGGTTTTTCTCAAACCATTCCTGTCCAATACCATATTTCTCTGAAACCAGCTTCCTCGTATAAGTATACGCAATGGTGGCACTTTCCTTCATCACCTCACCCATCTTGCCTGTCAGAGTAAGCCCTTCTTTACCAGGGGTAGCCACCGCTTCGATAATAAGGGTGTCCCCGCCCATGCTGGTCCAGGCAAGACCTATGGCCATTCCAGGCCTATCTGCCCGCTTAATATCCTCATCGGCAAAAACAGGCTTACCAAGGTATTTTTCGACCGATGATTTATCGATGACAAATTTTTCTTCTTCCTTAAGCTTATATATAGACCGCTTTTTGGGTTTTTCAGGATTATTTTTATCCTCGAAGGTTGGATATTGGATATTCACCGTCATATCCCCCACCTGTCGTTCGGTGGGGAACAACTTGACTGGATGTTCTTCCTTATGTCTGAGCTCTTCCTCATCAACTTTCAGGACCTTGCTCATGTGCTTTAAGCGCTGATCATGCAGACGGTCCATATAATCAGGTATAGTATCCAGGATGTGTTTTGCCAGCTTTCGGTGAATCTTGTCGAGGTTCTTCTCAAAGTTACGAACCCCCGCTTCCCGGGCATAGCCGTTAGCGATATAGAGCAATGCATCCCTGGTATAACGAACTTGGTTCGGCTGGAGGCCGTTCTTTTCAAGGCTCTTAGGAATAAGATATTGTTTTGCTATTTCAAGTTTTTCCAGGTCGATGTAACCTGGAATCTGTATTACTTCCATACGGTCCAGAAGCGGGCCGGGGATAGTATCCAGGGTATTGGCTGTAACAATAAAGAAAACTTGAGAAACATCAAAGGGGAGGTCCAGGTAGTGGTCCCGAAAGGCATAATTCTGTTCCGGATCCAATACTTCCAACAGGGCACTGGAGGGATCCCCCTGGTAACTGGAGCCCATTTTATCGATCTCATCAATCATAAAAACCGGATCCTTGGTCTTTACCAGTTTGAGGCCCTGAATAATTTTCCCCGGCATGGCTCCCACATAGGTCCTCCGGTGGCCTTTAATTTCCGCTTCATCCCGCATACCGCCTACGGAGAAACGGAAAAACTGTTTATTCAGCGCCCGGGCAATGGACCGGCCTACACTGGTTTTACCAACTCCAGGAGGCCCCACAAGGCAGAGAATAGTACCCTTGGTATCCTGCCTGAGTTTACGAACCGCAAGGAATTCCATGATTCGATCCTTGACATCCTTAAGGCCATAATGATCTTCTTCAAGAACCTTTCGGGCATATTCCATATCCAGGGGTTTGCCGCTCACCGCATCCCAGGGAAGATTTAACACCGTGTCAAGATAATTTCGGGTGACGATAAATTCACTGGAGTTGGGGTCCATAAGGCTGAATTTTTCCAGTTCCTGGTCTATGACCTCCAAAATATCAGGTTCCAAATGGAGCTGGTAAAGCTTATCCCTGAATTTCTGGTATTCACTGCTCTTAGCATCGGTGGTCATTCCAAGCTCTTTTTTAATAGCCTTGAGCTCTTCCCGCAGAAAATATTCACGCTGACTTTTTTCTATTTTTTCATTTATTTCATTTTGTATTTTCTTTTGTATTTTTAGAAGTTCCTGTTCCTTTTTTATAAAGACCAGCACCTGCTCCATCCGTTTGCGGACATTAAGAATTTCCAGAATACGCTGTTGTTCAATCTTATCAATATTGAGGATGCTTGCGATAAAATCGGCGATTTTTCCCGGATGATCGATATTGATCATGTTAAGCCGCATTTCTTCAGAAAAGAGGGGGTTATTTTCCGAGACCTGTTTCATCTCGCTGATGAGCGCCCGGGTCAGAGCCTTAACTTCGCTGGTATCATCTTCTTCATCTTCCAGGTACTCGACTGCGGCTACTATGGGGTTTGCCTCATTCAGAGCCTTTTTTATTCTGAACCGTTTCATGGTGGAGATGAATATGTTCACTCCACCATCGGGAAGGTTAATCTTTTTAACAATTTTCGCTACCGTTCCAACCTTGTAGAGGTCGTCGATAGTTGGGCTTTCGGTCTCATTTTGTAACATGACAAGCCCAATGAGTCCGTCACCTACCATGGCTTCATCCACTACTTTTACATCGGCGGGATTACCGATCATGATGGGTGTAAAAATACCGGGGAAAATAGGACGGCCCATGAGGGCTACCAGATATAGTTTATTTGGAAGTATTTGCTCAATAGGAACAATTCCCTGTTCTGACATATAAACCTCTTTAAAAGTAATTGCCTTGCCTAAAATATGATAAAATTTGCTTAAAAAGGCAAGAATTGGGGGTAAGATTGATGAAAACCTGGGAGAAACCTACAATTAAGCGGTCAAGATGATGAAAAAGGAAAATGAATCTTTACCGTAGTTCCACTAGGTCCTGTCTCAAGGCTCAGGGTTCCCCTAATCTGACTGGTCAATGCCTCTAGAATGATACTGCCGGTCCCTGTTCCATTCTGCGCCGTTCCAGTATGCTTTGGATGAAAGCCACAGCCATCATCCTGCACAGCAAGAATAAAAAAGTCATCTTGAACATGAAGACCTATGGTAATATGCCCCTCAGATTTTCCAGAAAAGGCATACTTAAAAGCATTTGTCACCAGTTCCACAATAATGAGCGCACAGGGAATAGCCCTTTCGAGCGGTAATTGTACATCATCTGCATCCACTGATATAAAAATAGGAATCAGCAACGAATGGTAAGATGCAAGATTTTCTGATAATCGGGAGAGATATGCGGCCATAGGGACTGTGCTCAAAGAGCCGGAAGTATAGACTGTTTCATGCACCATAGACATGGCGTAGACCTTTTCTTCCAGCTCAACAAGAATATTTCGTGTATGTTCATCCTCAAGACCATCTGCTTCCAGATGCAAGAGACTTACAATTACCTGCAGGTTATTTTTTACCCGATGATGGACCTCTTTAAGGAGAATATCCTTATCTGTGAGAGACTGTTTAAGAGAATGAAGGGTAGACTCAAGTTGTAAAAACAGGTTTCGGAACGATCGAGCCAGAGAACCAAGCTCAGTTTTTCTTTGGGCAATTGAATTGAGTAACCTTTCCTCTTCTGGAGAGAAGTTGAGCGTTTGCTGAGATTCGAAACTGAGACGGCTTAACAACTCAGTAAATGTACGAATGGGTGTATTTACTGCGGTTACAATCCCATACACAATAATAAAAAACACGATAAGAGCAACAATATAGACAACTAAAAGATTCGACAGCATTGTTACGAGCTGGGTTCTGAATGCTGTTTCCGGTAGGGCTACTGTTACCAGCCAGGATGTTTTGATTCGACCTTGATACTCTAGGGTTATAAACCGATAGGGTTCACCCTGAATATAAAGTGTTCTGGTAGTATCTGCTACTTCAGGAAAAAAGGTATACAGTTCCGGTTTTCCCTGATTAGCATTAATGAGTACCTTTCCCTCTTTGTTCCGGATAATAACATATCCTGAAAATTCATGTGCAAGAATATTCAATCGTTTCGTAATATCATCCAAGAGAATATCAACTGTTATTACCCCGCGAACTGTTCCATTATTCTTATAGAGGGGAAGGCTTGCAGCAATTACTTGATTACCTGTTGAAACAAGATGATAGGGCTCTGAAAAAGTTATGTGCCCTGCAGCAATTGCATTCTGATACCAGGGCCGTTTTCGTGGATCGTAGTCAGGACGACGAGCGTGTTCCATTTCAGCACCGTCTTGGGTTGTATAAAACCAAAGGAGATCACCACCGGTCTCTTTTCCTGCCCTGCCATAGCGGATGCTACCATCCTCCATTCGTTGAACCTCAGCATATTCGCCATCGTTAAAACCAGCGGCAATGATATGCAGTTCCCGAAAAGATTCAAGTTCTTTCTTAAAAAGGCGAAGGAGAGTTTCAGGGCCGAGGTCTGGATCAATCTCGAAAAGAATACGGTCTGTCTCAAGCAAGGTAATAGTATTTTCTAGATAAGCAGAAAATTGCTCAAACACAAGCCGGGAAGAACGTTCTGCAAGATCCTGAATACTCGCATCGGAAAAGGCCCGTAATCCCCGGGCTGAAATAAACCAGGATACGGCAAACACAAAAGCAAGTAATACACTAAAGGCTCCAAAAAGAGTCCGTTTTAGCTTTCCTCTGCTGAATAACCAGAAAAAAGTATCAGTAAGTCGTTGAAGTAAATTGTGCATCGCCTTGTTTTTAATAATATACCATACTATTGATCGATTAATAGGGGGAGACTTTCTGTATTTTTGATTTTTTTAAGTTTTATTGTAATAATAATTCCTTTGCTTTACAATAGGAACTAGAAGGAGCATCTGATGTATATAGCTTTGCTTCATTACCACCTGCTCCGGGGCGGTGTTTCCTTAGTACTCCATCATCAGGCAGAATTACTTTCGAAAGCGGGTTACCAGGTTCTTATCATTGTTGGTGAAGCCCCCGTTGAAACGTTACATATTCCTACGGCTGTGTTACCCCTTCTCGCCTATGATTCAGTGCGTACAGCGCCTGGTTCTGCCGAAGATACCCCTGAATCCCTCGCTCAGAATATACAAAACGCCATGCTGAACCATTGGGGAAGGCTCGCAGATGTGCTCCATGTGCATAATCCTCTCTTGCGTAAAAATCGATTGCTACTGCCTGCGTTAAGTCTGCTTCAGAAGCAGGGAGTGAACCTCCTGCTTCATAATCATGATTTTGCGGAAGATTTCAGACCTGATGTTTACAATACGGACCAGAATTATCCTGAAAACTGTCACTATGGAGTGATTAACCGCAGGGATTATTCGTTCCTGCATCGAGCAGGCCTTAAAAAAGAGGGTCTTCATTTTTTACCCAACGCGGTGCTTCCTTTGCAGTACACCAAAGGACTTGCACGGCGGCGTTTTGTCTATCCTGTACGGGCTATACGGAGAAAAAATATTGGGGAAGCACTCCTCCTTTCGCTCTTTTTACCAAAGGGTACAAGCATCGCCATAACCCTACCTCCCACAGCAACAAGCCCTGATCTTCCCTACTATGAATTCTGGAAGCGGGTCGCCCACGAATTAAATC
Organism: Gracilinema caldarium DSM 7334; assembly: GCF_000219725.1. Taxonomy (GTDB): domain Bacteria; phylum Spirochaetota; class Spirochaetia; order Treponematales; family Breznakiellaceae; genus Gracilinema; species Gracilinema caldarium. The sequence goes on from NC_015732.1 coordinate 2,165,772, forward strand.
TCCCGGTTGAATTTGAGGTGGGTCTTCATGAAGGTATTGCCGATATTATGGGAAGTGCTCAGGCTGTTGTAACCACTTCGGTAAAAGAAGGCTTTGGTTTTTCCTTTCTCGAACCCTGGACTGCGGATCTGCCAGTTCTAGGACGACGGATTGGCCAAATCTGCTCAGACTTTGAGCGGGATGGTATCCAGTTCCCCCACATGTACGACGGGCTCCTTATTCCTATGGCTTATTTATCGCCGCCACTCCTCAGGAAAAAACTGGAACAGGTGTTAATAGAAACCTGTACAGCCTTTGGTCTTGAAATAGAATGTCATACCCTTAAAACACTAACCGATGATATCTTCTCTCAGGAGGTCTTTGACTTTGGCAAGCTCGATGAGGAATTCCAGATGGACATTCTCGAAATGGTAGCATCCAATGCGATAGCCCGACAGGATATCATCGATATTAATCCCTTTTTGGCAACCCTGGCAAGCTGGGACATGAATACCCATGAGGATATCATTCAGGCTAATAAAGAACTGGTTTTACTTCATTATAGTATGGAACATGCACTCAATCAGCTTCAGATGGCCTATACAAAGATTACTGCAACCCCCGTTCAACATCGTCTTTCAAAAAGTGTACTTCTGGATCTCTTTCTGGACCCTCTTAAGCTGTATCCTGTTGGTATTATCCACAAAGGAAGTCATTTGTCACTCCCCGGCTCTGATTCACAGGCCTTCTCAAAGGCAGAGCCCCAATGAATTTACATAGGTTAACCCCAATGGAAAAACTGCGTCAGGAAACTCATCTGGTGTCGTTAATTCAGAAATTATCCAAAGCAACTGCGGTTGTTCCCCCACAATGCCTTCCCCTACAATTCGAGCCCTACCGTTCAAGCCGAATAATCAAGCACTCTCAGGGTGGTTCTAAGGTCAATATTCAGCTTAATGGCCCTCTCTCAGATATTAGGGTCATCCTCTTTGATATTTATGGTACCCTGTTTTCTTCCGCCGCGGGCGATATTGGTACCGAAGGCCCGCCACTCTTTAAATGTCCAGAACCTGACTCAGTTTTGACCTGTTATGAACAGGAAGCGGCTTATTTCCGTAAAGCCGTGCTGGAGCGGCATCTTACTGCTTATGCAGTAACACCCTATCCTGAAGTGCGGGTAGAAGAAATCTGGGAAGCCTATCAGGATAAACCAGAGAACCTATCTGGGGCTGAGTATGCACTCCGTTACGAATTGGAACATAATCCGGTTACACCTATGCCAGGAGCTCTGAACTGCATACGCACATTACTAGAAAAAGGATTCGAACTCGGTATTGTATCGAATGCCCAGTTTTATACGCCCCTCCTTTTCAAAGCTTTTTGGGGAGCAGACCCAATTGAGTTAGGTTTTACCGAAGCTTTTATTGCATATTCATATATCCATGGCAGGGCTAAACCGGATCCTGAATTATTCAAGATCGTACTGGATGAAGTAAGATCAAAAGGATATCAGGTTGATGAATGTCTCTATGTGGGCAACGATATGCTTAATGATGTATTTGGTGCAAAAAATGTAGGCATGCGAGCAGCCCTCTTTGCAGGGGATAAGAAATCTTTACGACTCCGAGAAGATAATCCCCTCTGTAAAGACCTCCTGCCTGACCTTGTGATAGATTCCCTCACAGATTTACCCCATTGTGTGGCCAAGGGTCCTAATTATGGATAAACAGGATTTACTCCATTTTTCAGTATCATCCCTTTGCCGTGGGATGGATGTCCTTACTCTTAAGGAACTTATGAAGGGGGTTCCCTGTCGAATTATCTTAAAGCCGAAAGGGTCCTTGGTTTTGGCCGCCGGGAGCCGTTATAACGAACTGCATCTTTTATTGGAAGGCTCGGTACAGGCGGTTATGGAACATGAAAATGGTAAATCTGTTGTCATAGAGACCATAGAAGCTCCAGATCCGATTGCCCCTGCCATCCTCTTTGCTCCCTGTCAAGTTCTTCCGGTTACAGTGTTAGCTGAGTCAGACTGCAGAATGCTGGTTTTGCCTCTGGAAACCATACTTGACCTTTGCCAAAAAGACCGGCAGTTCCTCATCAATTTTCTCACTGAGATTGGCGGAAAACTGTCTCTTTTTGCAGAAAAATTTAAACTCCTTGAATTTTCGAGCCTTCGCAAGCGGATTGCGGTTTTTCTTGCCCACAGGCTCGATGGTACAACCTATACACTACCTTTCCCTAAGGAAAAATTAGCGGAATATCTTTCGGTAGCCCGGCCCAGTCTTTCCCGGGAATTGTCTGAAATGGCTGCAGAGGGAATCTTGAAAATCGAAGGGCGAACCATTACTGTATTGGATAAGAAACGATTTCATTTTCTTATAACGGAGTAACCCTAATGACTCAAAAACGCCCCAAGACCCGTCTTGAACGATTTTTGTCCCAACTTATGCTTGTCTTTATTGTGATTCTTCTGATTATTGGCATCCTTGCCCTCATGCAGGCTACCTTGCATCCCTTTGATCCGGTGGTTTCGAAGGCAGAGCTAACCCTCAGTACCCTGGATAAAACCTTAGACAGTTCCCTTTTCTCAGGGGTATCTCTGGGCACCATCGTGGTAATTCTTTCAATTCTCACCTTATCCATGGCTGGTCAGGGCGTACATAAACGGCAGTACATGGTATCCTATTGGCGGGGTATCCTTTCATCGCTTATCTTCTTTGTGTCCGATGCTTTTTATCGATATGTCAGATCCCAGGGAATGCTCTATTACTCCGCCTCCCTCGCACTCTTTATTGTCCTAATGCTTATATTAGTGGAAATTATTTCCCGATGGGGATCGGTTACCGAAGAACGGGAACGGCGGACCGAACTACTTGCTTCTATAGTGTCTGGTTTAAGTTTCGGACTTCTCATTCAGGCCTTTGAAGCTTTTATAGCTATAGCAAAAGCTAAAGTGCCGGAATTATTACATGTATTCATGTAGCAAGTTAGGTACATCATGAACCTGCAGGAACTGTTACAATTATTACCCAGGGTGCTCACTTCCTGGGAAGTGCTGGGCGTTACGGTTGTTCTTGTTATGTATTTCTTTCTGGTTTTTTATGTCGCCCGGCTCTACAGCCGCCCTAAGTCATTTTCCATGATGGCCTCACCAAAAAAGCCCGCTAAAACGAAGCCTGAAACCAAGGCTCCCGCTGAACCGGAAGTCGAAGATTGATGGGACTTATGGTTGAGTGCAACCGTGAGTCCCCAATGTTCGAGCCGCCAGGATATCCGATACACCGGCCACCATGGTCCCTGATATACCAGCTATTAGGAACCTGTTGGACAAGTCCGACAAACTGCTAGGGTCCCCTTCCAGAGGGGATTTTTACTATATCGCAGGGTGCCTTTTTGTAAGAGCGCCAGGAAGGCCCGTCGAGCTTCTTCCCGGGAAAGATCAAGATGTTCTTGTTTCGATACCCAGTCTGCAGCTTCGTTCAGGGTAAAAAAACGGGGATTCCGGTGGATGAGCCGTACCAGGGCCTGTGCTTCCCGCCAGGTTTTTTGGGCTGTGCCGGAACAGATATCGCAGGAATGTTCATCCCCCGTACAGGTCGCCGGGCCTGAACCATACTCAGCGGTATGGGATGCCTCGTCCTGTACCGCAGTGCATTCAGGGCCGACTGAGACCTGTGAACCTTTGATCTCCCCCGGACCGATACCCGTGAGCTGGGCCAAGAGCTGTTCCCGCCTGCACTGTTCCATATTGTTACCGTATTCAGCCATAGGGCCGGTACGCATTGCATCTTCCGGTCCCCAGAGCAGAACTGCTGTTGAGGGCTTCCCGTCCCGGCCAGCCCGGCCCGCTTCCTGCAGGTAGGCTTCTACCAGGTCGGGGCAATCAAAATGTATCACCGTGCGGATGTTACTTTTATCTACTCCCATCCCATAGGCGCAGGTTGCAACCAGAACCCCTATGCTGCTCGAGAAAAACCAATCTTCGACAGCCCGTTTTTCTTCCCGTTCAAGTCCCGCATGGTAGAAGTAGATATCTCTGCTCCCCAGGGTATGCCGAAGTGACCGGGCCAACTGTTCTGTCCGGGACCGGGAACTGCAGAATACAATAGCCGGCCGCTGAAGCACCCGTAAGAGGTGCCGCAGAGCCGCTTCTTTTGCCAGGGTCCGGATAATTCGATAGCTGATATTCGGACGGTCAGGGTTCCCCATGACCAGATGGGCTTCTCCATCATGAAAGATGTAGTGACGGATCTTTTCGAGAATCTGGGGGCTTGCAGTGGCGGTAAAGGCTGTAAGAAGGGGTGCCTTGAGATCCGCCAGTATCTCCCCAAGTTCAAGATAGGCAGGCCGAAAACTCTCCCCCCACTGGCTCACACAGTGGGCTTCATCAATAACAATGTGAGCAATCTGGGCATCTTTAAGCATCCGCCTGACCGGAGCAATTTTCAGAACCTCCGGGTTTGCAATGATAAAGGTATTTGCAGGGCGTTGCAGGATCCTTGCAATCTCTGCCCGTTCTGCCTCTGTCTGGTTCCCCCGAAGCAGGACCACCGGTGTCCCCTGACTGCGAAGGCGCCGTTCCTGATCCGCCATGAGTGCCAGAATGGGAAAAATAACGAGGGTAGGCCAGGCAAGGATCCGGGCGGGCAGCTGGAAACAGAGGGATTTCCCTGCACCGGTGGGCAGAATCACGATTTGCCGCCCATAACCTGACCAGGTTTCCTGGTCAGTATCAGCCGGCGTACCAGCAACCAGCGTCTCATCAGCCGACGCACCATCAATCTGAATTTCGTGGCCCCCTTCCTCGAGATCCACCAGGTGGGTTTGTTCCACTGCGTTCCGGCCAATAAAAGGGATCCCCGCAGTACGGGCCGCCTCAAGGATATTGGCAATCACGAGGCGCTGGTAGGGAAAGAGATAGCTGAGTCCCGTTTCCGCCAGGCCCTGGTCAATCAGTGCTTCGATTGAATAATCGACTTGGCTCATCATCTGCTCGGTGATCGACTGCTCTCCGGCATCTTTTTGTTTGATGCCCATTATGCTTTCCCCCTTGTTTTTTTGGTTTTCTGCACGCACTTCTGTATGCCATACTGCTTGGCCGTTACCTCAGCCCACTAGACATGAATAGGTTGCATATAGTACTATGGGTTATCATATTTTTGCGTTAAATCCCGCAGTAAGCGTTAATAGTCCTGTAATCCATCTACTTGTCTATTGGCCTACCCAGCGCTCCGTCGGGAATTTGCGCCAAGGACGTACATGACAACGACAAATACTCTCACCTTTGACGATTTCGGTTTATCCGAACGGGTGCTCTCTGCTGTAAAGGCAAAGGGTTTCATCGCTCCCAGCTCCATCCAGGCACTGGCTCTGCCCCGGCTTTTGGCCGATGAAGGGCACCTTATTGCCAAGGCCAGGACCGGCACCGGCAAGACCGCCGCCTTCGGTATCCCCCTGGTGGAACGGCTTACAACTCCATCCCAAAAACCCAAGGCCCTTATTCTTACCCCGACCCGGGAACTTGCCCTGCAGGTCGCCCAGGAAATTAAGTCCCTTGCTGGTGGGCCCTTCCCACGGATTGCCGCTGTCTATGGCGGTGCTTCCATCGGTCCCCAGCTCCGGGATCTAAACCATGGCGTGGAAATCGTCGTCGGCACCCCGGGCCGTGTTATGGACCATCTGGACCGGGGTTCTCTGGATCTTTCCGAGGTAGACTGGTTTATTCTTGATGAAGCGGACGAAATGCTCGATATGGGCTTTTTTGAGGATGTGGAAGCGATCCTTTCCAAGACAAAAAGCGACCGCCGGGTTGCCCTTTTTTCCGCTACCATGCCTGATGCGATACTGGCTCTGGTCAAACGCCATATCGGTGAGTTTGATATCGTAGAGGATAAGGCTTCTCTGGAAGAAAAACCCGCTGTCGACCAGTATTACCTTCTCCTCCGCAAAGAAGACCGGCTCGAAGCTCTGCGGCGCATTATCGATGGGGCGGACGATTTTTACGGTCTTGTCTTTTGCGCTACCAAGGCTGAAACCGATGAACTGGCCCGCCGGCTCGTGGAAAATGGCTATGGCGCCGAAGCCATTCACGGGGACCTGTCCCAGGAAGGCCGCGAACGGACTCTGCGCCGTTTCCGCTCCCGGATGACCACAATTCTCGTGGCCACCGACGTTGCCGCCCGGGGTATCGATGTGGAACGGCTCACCCATGTGATCAACTGGGACCTCCCGAATGACCGGGAAACCTATGTGCACCGTATCGGCCGAACCGGCCGGGCTGGCCGCCGGGGCATTGCCATCAGCTTTGTGCTTCCCGCCGCCCGGGGCCGCATTACCCAGCTTTCCCGCAGTATGGAAAAAGTATTGGGTTCGCCGATTCAGAAAATGCCCATCCCCTCGGTGCCCGCGGTCATGACCGCCAGCCAGAAACGGGTCATCCAGAAAATTATAGCCGCCGTACAGGGGCTGGGTGACCAGATGGGATCCGAGCAGGGCGAAGGCTTTCAGATTGATGCACTGCCGACCGGCTCATCGGCTTCCCTTTTCCCAGCCAATGATCCCCGCTCGCTTGTTGCGGATGAACTGATACAAACCCTCGGTGAGCGACGGGCTATAGAAGCCCTCGTTGCCGCTGCCTATGGCAATGAACTGGATCCTTCCCGATATGGACCGATTGTCGAACTTCAAGACCGTCCGGTTCGGGGCACTGACCGGGGCTCCGATCGGGGCCGCAGTTCAGGCCGCTTCAGCGACCGCTTCGGCGGCGATACCCGCAATTCTTTCCGTGAACGGGATGGTCGCAATGGTGCTTTCCGTTCCAGCGAAGGGCCCCACCGGCGGGCGGCCGGAGACCGGGTCTATATTGGCGTTGGCCGCCGGCATGGGGTATCCGCCCGGGATGTAGCAGGTCTGCTGATGCGGGCAGGGGGTGTCCCCGGGCGGCTCGTCGATGCAATCGAAGTGAGGGATTACTGCGCCTATGCCACCCTCCCCGCAGAGGCCGCCCGCCGGGCCTATGACTTTGCCAAGCGGGACCCGGAACATCCGACTATTAAGCCCGCCGGTAGCCGTAACTCATAGATACGCAATGTAGCGGCGCCGCACCGGCTGCCACTGCAACCACTCATATGCAAACCAATGGTCCCCTGTATAATATAGCAGGGGACCTTGCATTTTAGAAGCCGAGGGAAGCACCTACTACGATGACAGTAAAATCTGAAAGGGATGGCCGCCGCCGCAGAACCTGGTAGGCCCGGCAAATGCGGGTTTCCAGGGCACAATCCTGGCAGAGCCCGGTCTTTACACAGGGATTGGGCTTATCCAGGCGCTTATTGTTCATCGGCGAAGCAATGGTTTCCATTCTTTCCTGGGCTTCCTGCAAATTCCGGACAATTTTATTGGTTCCCACTACCACCACGGTTTTCTTAGGACCAAAGGTGAGGGCCGCCACCCGGTTACCATTGCCATCAACATTAACAAGATAACCTTCCAGGGTAACTGCATTCGAACTGGATATAAACACATCGCAGGTAAGCTGGCTGCGAAGAATTTCCAGTTTTTTTTCGGCTGTCAGGCCCGGTGCATTGTGGTCCAAAAGGATGGCCCCAAGTTCCTGAGCTTTCTCGGGAATGCCCATCGCTTTAATCGTCGTGGAGCCGCCAAAGCCGATGGTTTTTCCCTTTTCGATATACGACATTACCCGTTGAGCTGCTTCCTCTACATTTGAAACATAGACCGCATCGAAACCGTTTTTTAGCAAGGCCTTAACAGCGGCAGCACCGATAGTTTCATCTCGCCAGGCTGCTACACCCGCGGTAACCTGTGACATATGAACCTCCTACAATAGGTTGTTGCAAAATCCAAGAGGGACTTTTCCAGCCCTTTTGTATTGTCGCATGGAGTCGGCTTCTTGCCAATACATAGAACTCGTCCTATACTGTGTACTGAAGAATTTCCCGCCCTGTGGGCGGTTTCGGCATCTTGAGCAACAGGAGGCAACTGATGGCACAACTTTCATCAACCTATGTGGGACTTCCGATACGGAATCCTTTGGTAGTAGCAGCAAGCAATATAACCGCCCATAAAGATTCTATTAAAAAGGCTGTGGATGCCGGTGCGGGGGCGGTTGTTCTAAAATCTCTTTTTGAAGAACAGATTCTTAAAGACCTTGCGACGATTCCTGCCGAACAACTGGAAGCAAATCCCGAAGCCCAGGCTATGATGAATGCCTTTGCCTCGGGATGGGGCAGTGGTGAATATATTAGATTGATTCAGGATGCAGTGGCTGTTGCTGGCTCGGTTCCGATAATCGCGAGCATTAATTGTATTCACGATGAGATTTGGCTCGATTTTGCCGAACAGATTGAAGGGGCCGGTGCAAAGGCGATAGAATTAAATATTGCACCCTTCCCCCAGTCACCGAAAACCACATCGAAAGAAATAGAAGACCTGGTGGTGAGCATCGTTCGCAATGTATCAGTCCGGACCTCATTACCTATTTCGGTCAAACTGAGTCCCTATTTTACTAATCCCTTTGCGATTGTTGAACGTCTTGCCGGTGCGGGGGCGAAGGCGGTGATTCTCTTTAACCGGCTCTATCGATTCGATTTTGATCTTAAGAATAGGACGGTAATCTCCGGTCCTGCAAAAAGCAGCCCCCAGGAATACCACGAAAGCCTCCGCTGGGTGTCTAATCTGTACGGTGTGGTGGGGTGTGAATTAGTAGGCGGGACAGGTATTCATTCTGCGGAAACGGCCCTTAAGTTCCTCGCTGCGGGGGCTCAGACGGTGCAGCTCTGTTCGGTGCTCAATGCAGGAGGTTGGTCGGTGCTTAGCAAAATAGGAGATGAAATGGCTGCCATGCTGGATACTCTGGGATATGATTCGGTAGATGCCTTCCGTGGCACCCTGTCCCGCCGGTCTAATCCGGGGAATGAACAGTATGAGCGGCTCCAGTATATTAAAGCTATCGATCCCCGGTAATCCATGGCAGAGCAGAAACGACCGGCGGATCAGCGGCGGCTTGCGGCATACTTGAAAAATAAGATGTCTCCCCTGACTGAGACTGACCCAACCAAGGCTGGAGATACAGGTACAAAAAACACCAGGGCGAAGGTTGTAAAACCCGAGGTAAAAGCTGCCGATTCCAGGCCTGCATACAAACTAGACCAGGAAAAGCCCGATAGCAAGCAACAAATTCCGGGGCAATCTGGCATCATACAGGTAGCCCTGGAAGGGACTCTTTCAGAGCAGCGCGCTTCTCCCTTTACAGCTCAGGATAGACCTGGCTTGGTTAAAACAGTTAGCACCGGAAAAAGCCAGGCTAGCGGAGCTGAAACTACTGTTCCCGGGTCAGGCAAGGAATCGAAGTACCGCAAGGTTGCCAAACTACTCATTGTGATCGGCCAGAACGAGGCTTCTCAAATTCTTTCCAAGCTGGATCCGGAGCAGATTGAGGCTATAACCAAAGAAATTGCCCTCATTAAGACAGTATCCAAGGAAGAAGGGGAAGCAATTCTTGCGGAATTCCGGGCCATCTTTTCAGAAGCCCTGGCATCCACGGGGCATCTTAAAAAAGAACGGGGAGGAATCGATGCAGCCAGGGAACTGCTCCATGCAGCCTTTGGATCAGAACAGGGTGAAAAACTTTTACGCCAGGCTGTCCCAGAAGCGATAGAAAACCCCTTTCAGTTCCTCGAGGATTTTACGGGGGAACAAATTTCCTTTCTGTTAAAAGACGAAACGACTCCGGTTTTGGCTCTCGTGCTCTCACGGTTAAGTCCCCAGAAAGCAGCGGAGTACATCAAACTGCTTCCGGGATCTCGGCGGCTCGAGCTTGTAAAGCGGCTTGCAAAAATGAGCAAGACAAGCCCCGAGGTAGTGGAAAAGGTAGCAGAAGTGTTGCGGGAAAAGGCTCACAAAATTGGAAGAACCGAAACCACCGAGATTGATGGCAAATCGGCCCTGGCGGCCATCCTCCGCTATACAGATCCTTCCCTGGGGGATGAAATCCTGGAAAATCTGGAAGCTGTTAGTCCTGATCTGTCCCGGGAAATTAAGGAGAAAATCTATACCCTGGATGATGTCATCCGCTGTGAGGATCGGGCCCTGCAGGAAAAGCTCAGAACCATGGAAGACCGAGATATTGCCCTGCTCTTAAAAGGCCAGAAGCCCGAGTTTATTGATAAAATTAAAAGCAACCTTTCTGCCAACCGGCGGGCCATTATCGAAGAAGAACGAGAACTTCTGGGTCCGGTGCCCCGTAAAGATACCGAGGCGGTAGTGCAGGATTTCCTTTCCTGGTTCCGCCAAGGGAGAGAAACAGGCACCATACGGCTCACCGATGACCAGGACGTTTTTATATAGTATAGTAAGCCCATGTAAAAACAGATCGATATTAATTACAAGGAGTCATGTTTGATAGAATCTCAATTTCACGTGGGAGACCACATTGCGGGTTTTGAAATTATAGATTGCATAGAATTAACCGAATTGCAGGCTGTTGGCATTTGGGCCCGGCACAGAGAGACTGGAGCCGAAGTCTTTCATATCTATAATGATGATGAGGAAAATCTCTTTGCCTTTACCTTCCCGACTATTCCCGCTGATTCTAGCGGGGTGGCCCACATACTGGAGCATTCAGTATTATGCGGATCCCAAAAATATCCCCTCAAGGACACCTTTATCGTATTGGCCCAGGGAAGCCTCCAGACCTTTCTCAATGCCCTGACCTTCCCTGACAAAACCGTGTACCCCGCGGCAACCACCAACCGGCAGGATTATTTTAATTTGATGTCAGTGTATGGAGATGCCGTATTTCATCCCCTCCTTGATGAATGGATTTTCCAGCAGGAGGGGCACCGGTTGGAGCTTCAGAAGGATGAGCGCACCGGTGCTTTGCGGCTCGAACGGACCGGTGTGGTGTACAATGAGATGAAGGGAAACTATTCTTCGGTGGATCCTATTGCCGCCGATTGGGCCTTCCGGTCCGTGCTTCCCGATACACCCTATGCCTTTGACTCAGGGGGCGACCCACGGGAAATACCCCGGCTGAGCTGGGAGGATCTTAAGGCATTTCACCGGGAACATTACAACCCTGCAAACTGCAAGATTGTACTCTGCGGTAATATTCCTACCGAGGAACAACTCACTTTCCTTTCAGAGCAGATTTTCGCGAACCTTGAGCCGGGCCGGCCCGTAGCGGCTATCCCCCAGGCCCAGAGGTGGACCCAGAGCAGAGAGCTTTCCGTGCCCTATCCAGCCACTGATGCAAGTCAGAAGTCGACGGTCCTCCTCTCCTGGGTCTTGGGGGATAGTACCAATGGAGAGGACGCCCTGGCCCTGGCCGCACTCACGGAGATACTCCTTGGTCATGATGGTTCGCCCCTCCATAAAGCCCTAGTGGAATCGGGCGTGGGTGAATCGATTGCCCCCGCTACGGGCCTGGAGGGTGAATTACGACAGCTCGTGTTTACCGCGGGGCTCCGGGAAGTGGACCAACAAAATAAAAAGGCTGTAGAACGGCTTATCCTGTCTACACTGCAAAATCTGGTGGACCAGGGCATACCTCCTGAAGAAATTGAAGGAGCCCTCTTCGGTATGCGTTTCAGCAATCAGGAAATCCGCCGGGCAGGAGGTCCCTTTTCCCTTGTCTGGATGCGCCGGGTGCTCCGATCCTGGATTCATGGCAAAGTCCCCTGGAATACCCTTCTGTTTGAAAAGAACTTTCGGGCCATTACGGAGCATCTTGAGGAAAACCCACGGTATTTCGAAAATCTCATAGAACGGTATCTCCTGCAGAATCCCCACCGCTGTCTTGTCTCTGTGGACCCCCAGGTCGGTCTTTCGGAAGCCCTGGAGGCGGAGACCAGAGCCGAACTGGACCGTCTTTTGGCAAACCTTTCTGACTCAGAAAAAACAGCCCTGTTGGAACAGAATCGGCGCCTTAAGGCAATTCAAGAGTCACCTGATACTCCGGAAGCTCTGGCCAAGCTGCCCCATATTTCCCGTAAAGACCTGATCCCTGACGCTGAATCTGTCCCCCGCGTCCTGCATGACCTGGGTGGTATCCCCCTGCTGAGTCATGAACTGTTTACCAATGGTATTGTCTATATTGATATAGCCCTCCCAGTCGATGTACTTACGGAAGAGCAATATCGCTGGCTTCCTCTTTTAGCACGTACTATTCCATCACTAGGTCTGCCTGACATCCCCTACGATGTGCTTTCAAGCAGAATGGCCCGGCATGTGGGTAGTTTTTATGGGCTCCTGCATACCTCATCCTCGGCGCCAGGAACTTCAGACACCATTGCTACTCCTAGCGGTGTGTATCACCTCCGGGGCAGGGACTGGCTAATTTTTAGGATGAAAACCCTGCAGGAAAAACTTAACCATGCCCTGGATCTGATAGTACCCCTTATACAGAGAGCAGACTTTACCGATCTCAGACGGCTCAAAGATCTGGTAACCGAATATAAAAATGATATGGATGCTTCAGTAGCCCCAAGCGGACATCAATATGCAATCTCCTATATATCCCGCAGTTTTAGCCGGTCCCGTTATATTGATGATCTCTGGAATGGAATTCCACAACTTGAGTTTACTCATAGTTTGTCTGAAATGCCAATCGATATGGTGGCCCAGAGACTTTTTGAGGTGAGAAATGAGCTTTTGGCAAAGAGCGGTATATTGGTAAATGTAACTGCCCAGAAAGAGGGTGTTGAAGCGGCCTTGACCGCTCTTAAAAACCAGTGTAGCGTCTTTACCGGGCCAAAGCCTGTTAGAAACAACCTTACACAAATGGCATGGCAGCATGGGGAATCAAAGGCAGTGTACCAGTCGGGAGCCCTGCAGGTAGGTTTTGCTGCCCTGGCTTTACCCGCGAGCCCCTTTGCCAGTGCCGCCCAGGCTGCTGAAATTGTTCTTTCTCATTGGCTTTCTACGGGTATGCTCTGGGAGGATATCCGTATGAAGGGAGGGGCCTACGGGGCCTTTGCCTATCCTGACGGACTTGAACCGGTCTTTATTATGGCCACGTATCGGGATCCTAACCCGGCAAGGTCTTTGGAAGCCTTGCCCGGAGCCCTGCGAAAGACCCTTGCTATGTTACCGGACGGCCACGAGCTCGAGAAAGCCCTCATCGGAGCCTTTGCAAAGGAAACACGCCCCCGGACTAACCCAGATAAGGGCTTTGCAGATTTTATGCGGTATCTTACCGGCATAGAAGACTGGATGCGGAAACAAAAGCTCGAAATGATCGTTACCATGGATCAGGCCCGGTTGCGCCAGGCCGCGGAGACCCTGGCAGCTTCTCTGGACCAGGCTTGCTATGCGGTGATTGCCGGAAACGGGCAGGCTACGCTCAGTGCGAAAAAGCTTCAGATACCTCTGCAGAACCTGCCCGGTGCGTAAAGTCTCTCCTACCTATTTTTAGACGACCCGCCCGCCATTAGGCGGGTTCTTCTTCATATATTCGTGTTCTTCCCGGACCTCTGCAATCAGGTCCTTAAGCTTCCATTCCATATTGGTCGGGGTCGATGAAGAAAAAGCTATCGACAGGGGATCAACCCCCGCTTCTTTAGCCGCAGCCTTGGCAGCACGCATAATGGAAATCATCTGTTCATGGGTAAAACCATGCATCACGATAACCGGATTGTTCATTAATATACTCCCTTTATAACCAGAAGGTTGGTAATATTATGGATATAACCCAAAGCTAATACTAAATCTAGCAGATAACAACTTGGTCTTCTTATCATATTTAAAGTGCAACTTGAGTGAAGGGGGATGCCCGTTCTAATACCTGCCTAATGACGATGTGTCCCGGTTCTAATAATCCCGGGTCCTGCTTAAGAATCGTAAAGGCATCCCCACGGGCTGTTTCTAAGAGTGAAGCATCCAAAATCGGGTCAGCCAGTCCCAGACTCAGATAACCGGATTGTTCAATACCGGCTATCTGGCCGGGGCCCCGCAGCTTGAGGTCCTCTTCGGCTATACGGAAGCCGTCGTTATGCTCAAGCATGACTTTGAGCCGCTGTTTTCCGTCTTCGGTGAGCCTGTCTGAGTAAACGAGAAAACAGTAGGCCTGAGCGGGGCCCCGGCCAACCCGGCCTCGAAGCTGATGCAATGCAGAGAGTCCGAACCGTTCAGCATGTTCCACCACCATACAGGTTGCATTAGGGACATCAACTCCTACTTCTACCACACTGGTTGCAACGAGAATTTGAATTTGCCCTGTACGAAATGCATTCATCGTCAGGCGTTTTTGCTCTTCATCAAGCCGGGAATGAACCAGTGCAACGTTATATTCTGGAAAAACCTCTTGAGATAAACGTTTGGCCATAGCCTCTGCATTTTTCAGATTGTTCTGGTCTGACCGGTCCGAATCCCCTTCTATAAGAGGATATACAAAATATGCCTGATGCCCTGCCTGTAGTTCTTTGCGAACGAAATCGTACACTTTTTGTTCATTCGATTGTCGAGCCAAATGGGTTTTTACCGGTTTTCGTCCAGGAGGAAGATCCGAAATGACTGATACATCCAGATCGCCAAAGACAGTAAGAGCAAGGGTTCGGGGGATGGGGGTAGCACTCATCATAAGGAGGTCCGGATTATCCCCCTTGGCCAGAATCGCACTGCGCTGAAGGACTCCAAAGCGATGCTGTTCATCAATAATAACGAGCCTGAGTTTATGATACTGTAAGCCGGCAGAAAAGAGGGCATGGGTACCAATGACAAGATGTATGTTACCGGCGGCCAATGCCTTAAGGAGGGCGCTTCGACCTGCGGCTTTTACATTTCCCGTTAAAAAAGCTACCGATACACCCAGGGGTTCAAGAATTTTCGCAGCATTTTCTGCATGCTGTCGAGCCAAAAGTTCGGTTGGAGCAAGCAGCGCCGTTTGTCCGCCCTCTTCAAGGGCTCTGAGGGCAGCCATAAAAGAGACCAGGGTTTTCCCGGAACCGACGTCTCCCTGTAGAAGCCGAGCCATGGAATGGGGACCTGACATATCTCTATTAATTTCTGTAATAGCATTGATTTGCCCTTTGGTGAGTTCAAAGGGAAGCCGTTCTGCCAGACGTTTCTGCAGGGGGCTGAGTTTGTCTTCCAATTCTTGGCTTTGGGCCTGCGTTTGGCCTTGGGCTGGAGCCGGAGTCCGCCTGAGGGTATTCTGCCGTTCCAGGGCCCTACGGCCAATAAGAACTTCGAGATAAAAAAGCTCTTCGTATTTTATGCGTCGTTGAGCGGCTTCGAGTTCATCTTTATTCTTAGGAAAATGAATGGCCCCCAGGGCCTTTGTTTTGTCCAATAAAGCTTGTTGCTGTAGCACTGATCCAGGGAGTTCATCTTCGAGACTTTTTCCGTATAATTGAAGAGCTTGATAGACAAGACGTCTGAGTATTTTTTGGGAAAGCCCGGCGGTAAGTGGATAGATTGGTAAGAAGAGAAATTCAGCAGTCTTTTGAACCCTGTCTGCATGCTCAAATTCAAAACTCGATGATTGGAGGCTTCCAAAGCGGTATGAAAACTGCCCCCAGACTAGATAGCTTTTGCCTACCTCAAGCTGTTTTTCTAAAAAGGGGCGGTTAAAACAGATGAGTTCAGCCCGGGCCGTGTCATCTTCTATATGGACTTTGAGTGTTTTTTTGGGATAGCCAAACCATTCATGGGCTAAGACTGTGACTACCGTATAAACCTGTTTTGCCTTGTTCCATTGAGAAAGGGGTATAATACGGCTCCGATCCTCCCAGTCTCTGGGGTAATAGCTTAATAGGGAAGCGATATCTCTGATACCGAGTCTAGCAAGCGCCTGACAGGTCTGACTGCCAGCCCCTTTCAGATGATGAATGGGAGTATGTATCTCCTTGAGGAACACTGGTACTCCTTAGCAGATATACCTATTAAATAGGAAGACGAATAAGCAGATTGGAAAGGAGATTAACCAGGATTCCACCAACGATGCGGAGTATAAGCAGAACAACTACCGTGGTGAGCAGTCCTGTGGTATAGGTAACGAGCCGGTCCCTGAATATGATCCTATTTATCCGGTACAGTACTGGTTTAGATAAGGTATCGATAGCACGCCAGATGGGATGGACGTTGTTACTTCCCAGAATATAAGCAACAAAACGCACAGCTAAGATAACTATAAAAAAACTCAATACAAAGGCAACAGCAGACCACAGACTAGTCACAAGCATCGAAAGGATAATACCTAGTGTGATTCGACCATACACTGCGATGGTAAGGAAAATATTGTTTACCAGGGCCAGTACCGCCAGGGCAGCTACAGGGGAAAAATCCAGTACCTCAGTTCGTAGTTGAGGGAAACGGCGGAACCAGTGTAGATAAGGATCGGTAATACGGCTTAACAGCTCGGTAGATCGATTGAACGAAAGGGGACTATTAAACCAGGTCAACATGATTCTGATAAAGAGCAGAACCATGTATACCGTGGTGCATGAAGCTAATATACGCATGAGTATGCCCATAGGTTCCTCCTTAACCGTAAGCATACTAAAAGCTTAGTCATTAGTCGAGGCCCTTCTTTTCACCTCATACAAAATGCGTTATAGTATTAGGTAAGACGAGGGTTAAAAATGTTGCAAATTTTACATATTGATAGAAGTGAATTGTTCAGGAAAATTATGCAGGAAATCGTTCTTCGCTGTGGTCATTCGGTCCATAGTGTTGCAACGAAACATGATGCCCTATCCTTTATTGCAAAACATAATATTGATTTAATTATAACAGCCTTGGAATTTAATGATGGGGATGCAGAATCATTTATATTAGATCTTCCACAAGCAACAAAACAGGACATACCAGTGGTTGTAGTTACTTCGAGCGACTCCTTGGAATTACGGGAACGGCTTTTTAGCCTTGGAGTCGTTGATTATATTTTAAAAACAGACGTAAATGAAGATTATTTTAAACATTTTTTTGCAACCCTTTCAGCAGAAGATGAACTGTCTCGTTTTATGCGGGACATGAAAATAGCGATTCTTGATGATTCTCCTATAATTTTAAAGGTTATTCATCGTATACTCGATATGAATGGGTTCCGCTTTGTTGATTTTTATATTAAACCGGGAGATTTATTACATACTACTAGTATATATGATTTGTACCTAATTGATATAGTATTGCCTGAATTGACAGGTGATAAAGTAATAGCTGAACTTCGTTCACGCCAACCCAATGCGATTATTATCAGTATGTCCCAGTTTACTGGTGAAAAGTCCATCTCAACCGTATTACTGGCCGGTGCAGATGATTATATTCATAAACCCTTCGATGCAGCATCCTTGCTTTCCCGCATTAAGATAAATGTACGGTCCTTCCAATACAAAAAGCGTCTAGAGCTTATGGCCGTAACCGATGGACTAACAGGTTTATATAACCATCGCTTTATTTTTGAACGCCTCGAAGAAGAACATGCCAAAGTGTCCCGCTATGGACGACCGTTGTCGGTCATCATGCTAGATATAGATAATTTTAAGCATGTTAACGACACCTTTGGTCACCGAACTGGAGACGTGGTTATCCAGTCGGTTGCCCATGCAATTATGGCGAATATCCGAAAATCCGATGTGGCCGGTCGGTATGGAGGCGAAGAATTTCTCATACTTCTGCCTGAAACTGGCCTCTCAGCTGCCAAGGTAGTAGCAGAAAAGATTCGAAGTACCGTCGCACAACTGCGATTCGAAACGAAAGACTTAGGCATTACAATTTCAGCTGGAGTTGTTCAAGCACAAAAAGATGAAAGCTATGAAACTCTAGTAAACAAGGCTGACACAAACCTTTATAACGCTAAAAGGGGCGGTAAAAATCAGGTCGAAGGCTAAACCTGCCTATTCCCGCCAGACCTCTGCCACACCTGGCAGCATGCCAATGGACTCCAGGGCCCATTGGTCCGCACTGCTGGTGATCTGGGTTGCAGTTCGTACCACCGATTCGCCCCCCGGTACGGGGATATGAATAAAAACCGCACAGGACCCTGAATGTTCAAAGAGATGGTCCCGCAGGGGGTAGAGATTCTCTTCCTGCTGGGCCGCATCGGCCCTGAGCCGGATATGAACTTCCCGGTACGATTTTTCTGTCAGATTCTGGATATCGAGCATTTCACTTACGATAAAGCTGATCTTTTCGCCCCGGGAACGGTCTACCTTGCCTTTAAGGGCTACAATTTCATCAATATGAAGTTTATCCTTATATTTTTCCCAGACATCGGAAAAGAGGGTTAGATCTATCTGTCCGTTAAAATCAGCCAGGGAGGAAAATCCCATCCATTTGCCGTTTTTTGCCTGGAAGGGCCGCAGGGATTTAATCTGTCCGACAATTACATATTCCTTATCGGGACTCGACCGTTCCGGGTGGGCCAGGTCCAGGGTTACCGACCGTTCCCAGGTCTGCCGGTAATCATCCATGGGGTGGCCGGAAAAATAAAAGCCGATCAGTTCCTTTTCTATTGCGAGCTGTTCCTGCTTGTCCCAATCCGGTGCACTCTCAAATTCAAAGTCAGGATATTCCTTTTCTCCCGACTCTTCGAAAAGACTTGACTGGCCGAATTTTTTATCATCCTTTTTGTTTTGGGCATATTCTACCGCTCGTTCCAGGTTGGCTAGAAGCATAGGGCGGCTCTGCCCAAACCTGTCGAAGGCTCCTGTTTTAATCAGCAGTTCAATAACCTTTTTCCCGACCGTTTTTATATCCACCCGGTCAAGAAAGTCCATGAAATCTTTATAGGGGCCGGCGATACTGCGCTGGTTCACAATTTCATCGGCGGCGGCATCACCAAGTCCCTTAATCCCCAATAGGCCGTAAATGATTTTGCCTTCTACTACCGTAAAATATTTATCTGAACGGTTGATGTCCGGCGGCTCTATGGTGAGGCCCATCCGGCGGCTTTCATCAATATATTCGGGGAGCTTGTCTGTACTGGTAATTTCGTTGGTCAGGTTGGCGGCCATAAATTCGGCGGGGAAATTGGCTTTGAGGTAGGCCGTTCGATAGGCAACAACCGAATAGGCCGCGGCATGACTTTTGTTAAAGCCGTACCCTGCAAAGGGAACGAGTATTTCAAAGATGCGGTCCGCATCGGCTTCGGAAAACCCCTTCTTTTTTGCCCCTTCGATAAAGCGAGCCTTTTCTTTCACCATGACTTCAGGCTTTTTTTTTCCCATGGCCCGCCGGAGCAGATCCGCCTGTCCCAGGCTGTAACCGCCGATGATCTGGGCGACCTGCATAACCTGTTCCTGGTAGACAATGACCCCATAGGTTTCCTTAAGGATCGATTCCAGGCATGGGTCCGGATACTCAATGGGCCGACGGCCCCATTTGGAATCGACAAACTGGGGTATATATGCCATGGGGCCCGGCCGGTAGAGGGCGTTCAGGGCGATGAGGTCCTCAATCTTATTGGGCTTTGCCTGTTTCAGGATGCTCTGCATGCCAGATGATTCAAACTGGAATACACAGGTGCTCTGGCCTTCTCCCAAGAGCTTATAGGTGGCAGGATCGGTTTCGCTGACCGAGTTTGCATCAAAATTGGCATATTCCCCGCCCCGTTTGCGGATCAGGTTTTCGGTGTTTTTAATGAGGGTGAGGGTTTTTAGCCCCAGAAAGTCCATTTTAACGAGGCCGCATTCCTCAATCTGGTCCATGGTAAACTGGGTTGCTACCGTACCGGTTTTGGCGTCCCGATAGAGGGGTACATAGTCGGTAAGTTCAGTTTTTCCGATAACGATACCCGCCGCATGGAGGGACGAATGGCGGTTTTTATTTTCGAGTCTCTTGGCTATGGCAAAGAGTTCCTGGTATCGCGGGTCCTCTGCAAGTTTTGCAAGCTCCGGTTCCTGTTCAAAGGCCTTGGCCAGGGTCATCTTCGGGTCTTCGGGGATGAGCTTTGCAATCCGGTTGGATTCCTCCAGGGGGATGTCCAGTGCTCGGGCCACATCTTTTATGACTGCTTTGGCTTTAAGGGTTCCAAAGGTGATGATTTGTCCTACCCGTTCGCGGCCATACTTTTGGGTAACATAATCGATAACCTCTCCCCGCCGTTCGAAGCAGAAGTCCACATCAAAGTCAGGCATGGACACCCGTTCGGGGTTGAGGAACCGTTCAAAAAGCAGATTGTATTTCAGGGGATCGATGTCGGTAATCCGCATTGCATAGGCAACGATGGACCCTGCACCGGAACCCCTTCCCGGACCGACCGGAATATCGTGTTCTTTGGCCCAGTTGATAAAGTCTGCTACGATTAGGAAGTAGCCGACAAAATCCATTTTAATTATGATATCCAGTTCGTAGTCGGCCCGTTTTTTAATTTCTTCGGTAATTTCCGGATATCGTTTTTTAAGACCCTCATAGGTGAGGTGCCTGATATAATCGGCGCCATTGGTAAAGGGCGGGGGAAGCTCAAAGTCGGGAAGCATGGGTCCCGGAAGTGGAATGGAAGTGTGGCACCGCTCGGCGATTCTTACGGTATTCAGAATGGCTTCGGGGTATTCCGGGAACAGGGCTGCCATCTCATCACCGCTTTTCAGATAGAACTCGCTGGTTTCAAAGCGCATCCGGGATAGCTCGTTCCGCTTTTTATTGGTGGAGATACAGAGGAGTATATCCTGGGCGACCGCATCTTCCTTATCCAGGTAGTGAATATCATTGGTAACCACGAGCGGAATACCGGTCCGCTTGGAAAGTTCCACCAGGAGCGGATTAACCTTTTTTTGTTCCGGAAGTCCATGGTCCTGCAGTTCAAGGTAAAAGTTGTCATCCCCTAGGATATCCCTCAGACGGCGGGCTCGATTCAGGGCTTCCTCGGCTTTTCCTTCTAGGAGGAGACTCGGGATTTCACCGCCCAGACAGGCAGAGAGGCCGATGAGCCCCTCATGGTAGCGGACCAGGAGTTCCTCATCAATCCGGGGTTTATAATAGAATCCTTCTGTATAGGAAAGGGATGAGAGTTTCATCAGATTTCGGTACCCTGTTTCATCGGTAGCCAAGAGTACCAGGTGGTAATATTTGTTGCCCGTTTCAGAGCCCTTTTTATCAAACCGGGACCCTGGAGTCATATAGAATTCACTGCCGATAATGGGGTTAATCTCAGCGGCTTTGCATTCCTTGAAAAATTTGAGCACCCCGAACATGTTGCCATGATCGGTCAGCGCCAGATGCTTCATGCCTAGGGCTTTTGCCTTGGTAATAAGGCTTTTTACCGACGCCGCTCCGTCGAGGAGAGAGTAGTCTGAGTGGACATGGAGATGCACAAAATCGGTCATAGATAGCCTATTGTAACGGTGAATGGAGGCCCGCTCAAGGGGTTTGTATTGGGAAGCATCAATACTCGCTAGCAGTTTGCCGGACCTGTCCGACGGCTCTTAGCTAGCTGGGGGATACATAATGAGCTCTGTTGTTTCCAGGGGATTTGATTATAAATGTTAAAACTATTAATCGAAATCGATTGCGTTTTGAAAAATCTAAATATATACTATACTATAGCATAATTATGGTTACTATTTACGATATTGCTAGGATTACCGGTTACTCAGCCCCTACGGTCTCCAAAGCACTCAATAACCAGAGTGATATTGGCCAAAAAACCAAGGAAAAAATAATAAATGTTGCAAAAGAACTAGGGTATATACCCAATTCAAGTGCTAAGGGTTTGGTTACCCGGAAATCATGGCTTATTGGACTTATTTACGAAGAAGATGAGTTAGGTGTTGGTATCGAACACCCTTTGTTTGCAAGCATCATCAATGCTTTTAAGCAGGAAATGGAAGCCGTTGGTTATGAACTCATTTTTATTGCCCGGAACCTGGGTGGCCGGAAAATGAGTCTGCTGGAACATTGCCGGTACCGCCATGTAGATGGGGTTCTTATCGTCAACGCCGATGCAAGTGATACGGAAATTCTTGAAGTTACCAAAAGTGATATACCTTGTATATCATCAAATATTGTATTTCCTGATATATGTACCGTAACTTCAGAGAATATACGTCCCGCTGTAGAAGCGGTACAGTATTTATATGCTTTAGGCCACCGGTCAATCGCACATATTGCTGGACCTCAAAATAGTGTGGCTGCCGCTGGCTATGAACGGCTCGAAGGGTATAAAGCGGGACTTGTTTCACGACAATTACCCATAAAAAGCGAGTTTATTGTAGTTTCAGACTTCTGGAACAGTGAGTCGGGCTATAAAGCCATGATAGAGTTATGGAAAAACAAAGAAAAACCAACAGCCATATTTTGTGCGAGCGACATCATGTCTATGGGTGTTATGAATGCCTGCAGGGATTTAGGCTTACGTATTCCTAAGGATATTTCCATTATTAGTTTTGATGATAACCTCTGGGCCAGTTTTTCTCATCCACCCTTAACAACCTTCCGCCAGGATCGGCAGGCAATTGGCAAAAAGGCCGCCGAGATAATGAAAAGGTTTTTAAATGGTGAAAAGGTACCCCCCCGGGTACTGGTGCCAGTTACCCTTATTGAACGAGAAAGCTGCGCACCAATTACTTGACCAATTCTGCATTTTCTTGCATACTATTTGCATGTTTATACGTTATTGTATAACCAATTCTATCAGTCTCGCAGCAGCAGCCGCTATCCCGGAGGGTCGCGGTTAGCTGATATTACATACTATCAGGGCCGTGATCCTCCATAACGGGGATTGCGGCTTTTTTTATGTCCTAGCACCTGGACAGATAAAAGTACAATCCCTGACTTGCAGGTGAACCGCTCGAAGCGATTCACCTGCTATTATTGCAACGAGGTTTTCCGGCCGGGCTTAGGAAGCCCAAAGGAGCTTGTATGAGAAGGGATATGGTACATCCGGGGGCGAATCAGTTACGGTACGAGATTCGTGAAATTGTCGGCTTTGCCAGGGAACTGGGCCGGTGGAATATTCCCATTACATGGGAAAACATCGGTGATCCGGTTAAAAAGGGCGAATCCATTGAGCCCTGGATTAAGGAACTCGTCCGGAACCGGGTCATGGATGATCGTTCCTACGCCTACTCAGATACAGAAGGGATCTGGGAAACGAGGGAATTCCTCGCAAACCTGGTAAACCAGCGGGCAGAACAGAATCCTCTCGAGGCCTTAGCAAGTCCTTGTGCTCCGGTATGTGCAGAGGACATCATCTTTTTTAATGGTCTCGGCGATGCGGTTGCCAAGGTGTTTGGTTTTCTGCGCCGGGAAGCTCGGGTCCTGGGGCCGTCGCCAGCCTACTCCACCCTCTCTTCTGCTGAGGCAGCTCATTCTGGCTATGACCACCTGACGTACCGCCTCGATCCAGAACAAAACTGGATGCCCGATATGGAGGACGTGGAGTTAAAAGTAAAATATAACGATGCCATTGCGGGGCTTTTGCTCATCAACCCTGATAATCCTACCGGAGCAGTGTATCCCATCGAGGTGCTTAAGGAATTTGTCCGGATTGCAAAGACCTATGGTCTTTTTATCATTGCCGATGAAACCTATGCAAATATAGTCTTTCCGGGCAATAAAACAGCCGCCCTCTCCCAGGTAATTGATGATGTTCCTGGGCTGGCCTTACGATCCATCTCAAAAGAAATTCCCTGGCCCGGGGCTCGTTCCGGATGGATTGAGGTATATAACCGTCATGTGGACCCCCAATTTAGCCGGTATATCCAGAGTTTACTTGATGCAAAACGGCTTGAGGTATGCTCCACTACCTTGCCCCAGCTCTGCATCCCTGACATTATGGGTGATCCCCGTTATCCGGCCCATCTGGAGCGGCGGAGCCGAATGTTTCAACAGCGGGCCGAAGAGGCCGCAGCGGCCTTTGCAAGCCGGAAGGGCGTCAGGCTTATTCAGCCCCGGGGCGCCCTTTATGCTACTGCTCTTTTTGACCGGGATGTCTTTTTTGATGACCAGAAAGAGGAGCGGCGTTTAACCGTACAGGATAAGGGCCTTGAGGACTTTATTGCCAAAAAAACTGAATCGGTGGCACCGGATAAACGCTTTGTCTATTGGCTTCTTGCTGCAACCGGCATCTGTGTGGTTCCCTTATCGGGGTTTGTAAGTCAACAGCCGGGCTTCCGCTTTACCCTCTTGGAGCAAGATGATGCCAAACGAAGCTGGATTTACCGCACCCTTGCAATGGTTGCAGAACAATACCTGGGATCCTGAGCGAAAGAACCGGGTTTCCTATGGCTTATCAAGTACCCTGATACCGAGACAGGTTGCTACTGCCCGTTCCCGGTTCAGGATTCCCTCGTGTAGAGGGTGATTCAGAACTTCCAGCTTTCCAGCCTGGTTACGAAGTACGAGGCTGGTGGAGCCGCCTCCATCCAGGATAAGGCCATCCCAGGCTCCCAGGGCAGAAAGGATCTGGCCGGTTTCATCTTCAGTTGCACCAATACTATCCTTGCGACGACCATCAATGGCGAGAAGATACAGTTTTTTTCCATCCTGGCTCACACCGACTGCACTTCGAGGATGACGGATGGCTTTGCCAGTAATTGGGGTGCCATTGTTGAGTACCAGAAAAAAGCCACCTAGTGCAAAACGGACTGTTTTCAGGATTTCATAATCAATAGTACCCTCAGGGGAACGCAGGCTCTCTTGATGCACTATGTGGGCACTTTGATCTCTGCTGATAAAAAGTGCCCAATAACGAGAAACTGGATCTGCGATGATAAACCCCTCTTGTATGGCAATACCAACAACCTGTCTTGGTTCACCTTCCCTGTCTGATACTTTATCAAAGGGATTTCCATTTATTGCTGCAACGCAGTCATATTGATGGGCAAAACTCGATACCTTGATAGCTGGCACCACCCCATAAGATAGAGGGTCTGGACCTACCACAATCTGGATAGCCGGATTATCCAGACTTACCTCGATAGCCCAAAAAAGAAGAGGCGGGTTGCTGATTTGGCCTGAGGTGTATCGAAGTGGCCCCTGATTCTGCCAAATTAAGTAGGGCACATCGAGATGCCAACTCCGGTTATAACCGGCTTGCAAGACGGGACTACTATTTAAGGTACTACAGGAAAGAAGGAGTACCAACCATGATGAAACAAGTACCCATGATTTCATCAATCTGTAAACAAACTTCATAATATGAGCCTAGTAAATCATTAAATGGATGGCAAGCAATAAAAAAGCCGCCCTGATGGCGGCTCTTTTTTTTAGTATTCAGACTTACCCTTGCGGTTTTTTTTCATCAGCTTGCGCTGAATAGCCTTCTTTTTCCGGTTGAGGATGGTGGAAGGTTTTTCATAGTATTCCCGTTTCTTATATTCCCGAATGATACCCTCTTTTTCAACCATACGTTTAAACCGTTTGATCGCCTTTTCCAGCATCTCGTTGTCATCCACGACAATATGGGCCACTGTAACTCACCTCCCTTCCGCCGTCCGGTCAGTATAAAAACCTTCTCACAACTTTAATTTTGAGAAGGCTCTGTCGAAAAAATGTTTAACTTTTCAAGTATTTTACGTAAAATGCGTTCCTTGTCAAGCGGTGCAAGGCTTACCATTAAATCCGGATCGGCAAATTCTCCCTGAATACGGAACTCCCAGTGCAGGTGAGGTCCTGTGGAAAGGCCTGTAGATCCGGACTTTCCCAGTTCGGTGCCACTATCGACCTGGATACCCTCGGTTACTGAAAGGGAATCCATATGATAATAGAGGGAATAAACCCCCGGAGCATGCTGGAGCACTACCGTATTGCCTGTAACAATCCGAAAGCGGGCCATCAGCACCAGGCCCGGAGCAGTAGCTCGTACCACCGTACCCCGGGGAACACCAAAATCGATACCACCATGAATGCTTCGTTCGGAACTGCCATTGGTGTACTGGTATACCCGACGGTCTCCAAAAAAACTAGTACGACGATTCGAATCGACAGGGGCGGCAAAGCCTCCCATGGTATACAGTCCGGAGCTGCTTGTGGTAAGCAGTTTCCAGAGTTCAGCCGATTCAGCTGCTTTTTGGGGATCCGGTTTGGTTTTTATGTCCGTATTTTCCTGTCCTAGGCTTATGGTTTCGGTAGTAAAGGTTCTGGGATCGACGGGGAGGCTTTGCCGCCCCGGCAGGGCGACGGTCATAAAGGCTGCGCTGATTGTTCCGGTGCCGGAAGCTGGACTGGAAGCTACTCGCCCAATGCCCACTGTTTTTTCCCGCTGTATTTCAAGATTGACCGATGTTTCATCATAGGTATTGGGTATAACCAGGGTTGCCATGACAATGGTATAGATTTTATCTGCCTGGTGAACTTCATCAACATAAAAAAAGGGAGCCGATTGTATAGTTTTATTCTTCCTGTTGCTAAGAATAGCCTGAAGCGGAACGAGTTCGCCAGCCCTCAGGGATCTGAGATTCGGCGAGCCCCCATGCGGCGATTCTGCCGTCGGCAGGTTATCCGTTGGCGAGCTATCAGGCGGGCTAGTAAGGTTTTCGGCGCTTTGAACAGGTGCGGGAATAGCCACTATGACCGAGACTGGGGACCCAGGAATCAGATGATCCGGAAACACCAAAACCTGAGCTTCCTGGGTCTGAAAAGTTCCAGAACCAAGCAGGAGTCCCAAGAGGATTATCGTGATAAAAACTATAAAAGCCTTTGAGAAGCCCCTTTTATTTACAATGCCTGTTCTTCTTCCCATGTACCAGTCCGTTTTATGTCCCGTATGATAAGCTGAGGGGTCTCATTCCCGTTAAAATAATTCCGGTTTACCCGAAACACCATATCGACCATATCATTCAGGTCAAATTCCCGTTTTACCTTCTCTGCGGCCTGCCAGTAAACCGCGGGCCACTTATAGGTGCCCGTATCTATGGTAAGTTTAACGTGTTTTGCTTCATTTTTACCCATGAGGGAAATATCAATGATTTTTACCTTTTTTGCCATAAAGGTAAGGGGATTGTTATCTTCCCCATAGGGTTCAAAAAGATCTACCAGCTTGAGGAGATCAGCAGTCATATATTTCAAGGGCAGTTCAGCATCAATTTGTATAAGCTCTTCGTCCTCTGAATCCCCCAGTTCCATGGCAGCGGCTATCAGCTTCAGCCGTTCCAGAAAGGCTTCCCAGTTAGATTTGTGCATACTGAAGCCCGCCGCAAAATCGTGCCCCCCCCAATCCAGAAAGAGGTCCGAACATTGTTCCAGAAGGGATCGCAGGTCGTAGCCCCGGCTTGAGCGGAGAGAACCGGTGACCGTATTTTCGCCGTTAAAGGCTACTACCAGGGAGGGAACCTTAAAACGGTTCACCATTTTACTGGCCATGATGCCTGTTACCCCCCGGTGAATTTCCGGGCCGAAGGCAATGGCCAGGTTGTTCGAATAGGCCTCCAGGCTTGCCTGGGCCATAGGCTCTACAATGTTCCATATATCGGTGCCCAGTTTTTTCCGGCTTTCGTTCATCTCGAGCACTTCGTTGGCCAGGGCTTCCCGTGTAACCGGGTCATCTTCGAGGAGGAGACGGACTGCCCGGTCGGGTTTACCCATCCGGCCTGCTGCATTAATCACCGGGCATAACTGCCAGGCCAGGTCGGTTGCATTAAGGTGCCTGCCTGCAAGGCCCTGTTTAAAGAGCAGATCCGAGACTCCGCTCCGGGCCTTGGTTTCCATGGCCGCAAGGCCTGACCGTACGATGATGCGGTTTTCGTCCCGCAGGGGCATCAGGTCCGCAATGGTTCCCAGGGCGGCAAGCTGGAGGTCCTGTTGGTCCTCTTCGCCGTACCAGGCTTCCTTTTTTTGTACAAAGGATACAAAAAGGTTGATGAATACATCAAGTTCGGTGGCGCTTTTCTCGGCGTATTTGGCAATCCTGGAAAGTTCCTTGATGCGGAGGAGACTTTTGCCGGCCACTGCGGGAAGCACCTTGCCGATTTCCGGGGCGATGTCCAGCATGTACACTTCGATGGCGGTGCCGAACATTTTTGCAAAGGCCTTTTTCTGCAGAGCCCCGTCCCATGTAAAAATCTGCTGATCCTTGAGAAAGGGGAGCAGCCGGGTCTGTTCAAGATGTACCATGCCGGGAATAATCGTCTCGGTGAGCCGGCCTACCTCGACCAGGTTTCTGAGCTGAACCGCTTCGACCACAAACGCATCATTGGTAGGTCGCGTCGTGAGGAGGCAGATGTTCTGCCCGAAGAGTTCGCTCTTTTGGGCGAACCGGAGGGCTGACACGAGCTTATAGGTTACCCCACAGCCGCAGAGGTCCCGGAAGGGGTAGGGGGAGTTTTTGAGTTTAGGATTGATGATCACATAGGCCTCAGGCAGGACTTCCTGTGGGTTATGATGGTCCACCACAATGACATCGATGCCCAGGTCCAGGGCAGCGCGAATTTCTTCTATATTTGAGATGCCGCAGTCTACGGTAATAATAAGGGTGCCGTAATCGGCGGCAAATTGCTGTACCGCTTCGACTGAAAGCCCATAGGCATCATCCCCCTGGGGTACCTGCCAGCGCACATCGATGCCGAGTTGTTTCAGGTGCCGTACCAGGAGGCTCGTACTGGTGATACCGTCCACGTCCCGGTCGCCAAACACAAGAACCCGTTCTCCCTCTTCCTTTGCGGCGAGGATCCGCTCCACCGCATCTTCCATACCAGAGAGCAGAAAGGGATTTCTGAGATGGCGAACATCGGATTCTAAAAAATAACGGACAGCTTCCCCAGAGGTAATATCCCGGCGAACCAGTATGGATGCAGTGAGGAGATCACAGCCATATCGGTTTGCAATATCCTTAACCTGGTCTGCGGAGATTTCTTTCTTTTCCCAATTCATCAAGAGGCAATTTCCTTGCGTATCAATGTTCGCAGGGCAGGCTTCGAATCTTGGATCTGCAGGGCCCCTTCAATCAGGGGTTTTGCATCCTTAAGGCTTTGATCCGATTTGCCCCAGACAGTCATTACTATATCACCAGACTGGACTAAATCGCCATACCGTTTATGGAATTGAATACCCGCTGTGGGGCTCACTACATCTTCGGTCCTGTTCCGGCCCACACCCAGGTGTACCCCGGCGAGTCCAATCTGATAGGCATCGATATGGCTGATATAACCGGAACGGGGCGCACGGATTTCCATGGAGAAGGGAGAACGATACCTGCCCCGAAGTTCCAAAAGCTGGTCAGGGTTGCCTCCCTGACTACGGACGTTGTTAAGGAAAAGCTCGCGTGGTTTGCCGCTGGCCAGGGCTGCTTCACACATAGCCCGTCCTTCTTGAGCGGTCTTAGCCTTGCCGCCCAAAACAACCATCCGGGCCGCTAATTCCAGGGTAACTTCCATGAGGTCTTTGGGTCCCTTTCCTTCAAGACAATCCAGGGATTCTTCTACTTCCAGGAAATTGCCCATCATGTTACCCAGGGGTTCATTCATGTCGGTGAGCAGGGCAATAATCCGTTTCCCCATGGCAGCCCCGGTGTTGACGAGGGATCGGGCAAGTTTTTCCCCATCCTCAGGGTCTTTCATGAATGCCCCGGAACCATATTTAACATCGAACACCAGGCCTTCGGCACCTTCGGCGACTTTTTTGGAAAGAATGCTGGCAGTAATGAGGGGAATGGATTCTACCGTGGCAGTTACGTCCCGGAGGGCATAGAGCAGCCGGTCTGCAGGCGCTATTTCTTTGGTCTGGCCGGTCATGGCAAAACCATCTTTCTGGATAATTTCACGGAATTCTTCTACCGTAAGATTGGTTCGATACCCGGGTATAGATTCAAGTTTATCCAGAGTACCCCCAGTGTGACCCAGGGCTCGACCGGACATCATGGGATCCTTAATACCGAGACTTGCTACAAGGGGAGCCAATATCAGACTTGTTTTATCGCCGACGCCGCCTGTTGAATGCTTATCTACAAAGGGGCCGGAAATGCCCGAAAGGTCGATTACGTTACCAGATTTCAGCATCACCTCGGTGAGCACGCCCGTCTCTGCGGGGGTCATCCCCTGAAAGTAGACTGCCATAGCCCAGGCGGAAACCTGGTAATCCGGAATGGTGCCTGCCACATAGCCGCCAATTAAAAATTCTATTTCTTCTCTAGACAGTTCCTCGCCGGAACGTTTTTTCATGATAATGTCTACAGCTCTCATAGATACTAGAGTCCTCCTTCTGACTGTCTTACAAGATTTCCCAATAGCGAACGGGAGTTCCAAGGGTCTGTTGCAGGAGTGCTGTACCTAAATGTTGTACTTGTGTCTGGGTAGCCTCATCCACACGGTAACGCTCTACCTGACTGGCTGGAAGTTCCAATATTCTGGAAATCCACCGACGCCCACCCCCGTTTATCGGGAAAAGCCCTGTCTGTATTGTTTTCTTCACCGGTTCTGCACAGAAATCGCATAGCACCTGTTGTTCCGAAGAAGAGTACCATACTACTTCATCCGCTCGGACTGTGCAAGCACAACGTTCACACTGGTCTAATTCAGGAAGGATGCCCATCAGGTTTAACCAATTCCATACAAAATAAGTAATAAGTATAGGAATACTAGCTTCGGTTATCCTATTCAACACTTCGATACTCTCAGTGGTTAGTTCAAAGGCTTCTTTCCAGGTGCCACCTCCTCCCTGGCTTGCAATAACAATTTCCAACATGGTTGAACCTGCCATAAGTTTTGCATAGGATTCCCGAAGGGTGGGCCGCCAGAATTGTACATCAAAATCAGTTATTTTTTTAGTGTTCCTAACCGGATCCTCGTAGATCCAGAGCTTACCCTGATGAAAGGGGGATACATAGGATCGAAGTTTACTTTTCGGACCTCCAAAAAGTGTGGCCCGCAGTATACCCTCTTCCAGAGTAAAAAAGATCGCTTCTCGGTTCTGTTCACCGCTTTGCCGCACCTGGAGTACAAGGGCTGTATAGGTTCTGCTTCTGCTCATAAATCCAGGGCAAAAACTTTGCTTCTCCGTTCCTGATTATATACCTTTCGTTTTTTTTCCGGAAGTTCTCCTACAGGAATTTCACGGAACCCTAAATATTCAAACCAATCATGGGTTCGGGTTGTGAGTACAAAAACCCTACGGAAAGACCGTTTCCGGGCCCGGTCTATCAGGTACCCAACTATTCGGCGACCTAGCCCAAGATCTGTATAGTGGGGATCCGTTGCCAATGCGGCAATTTCCCCCTGGGCTTCTCCCCAATCGTGAAGGGCCCCGCAGGCATGAACCGAGCCGTCTACTTCATACACCACATAATCATCCTTTCTTTCCAGAATCTGTTCAGCATTCCTTTGTAAGAGAATACCCTTTTCCATAAGGGGGCCCATGAGCCGAAGTACCTCAGCCACATCCGAAGCTTGCAGGGGCCGGATAGATTCATATTCATCGGCATACACCATGGTACCCACGCCCAGGTTAGAAAAGAGTTCCCTCAGGACCGCCCCTTCTTCCCGGCTGTTAACAATATGCACCCGTTCTACTCCAAGGCGTGAGGCTCGGATTGCCAGGGCTAGTTCTTTTAAGGCCGGTTCATCTGCTTTTTTTTCATTGAGCTTTATAATTTCTTCTGCTTCCTGAGGGGTGAGTCTTGCAATTCGGTTTGATGAACCAGAAACGACCGATTCGGGAATACTACAAGTTTCTGTAGATATTCCAGGCCTGTTGGATACAATAAAAAACTTAACCGCTCCCAAGGCCTGACAAGCAGCAAGGGCAATTTCATCGCTGGGTAAATTATAGGGCTTTCCTGCAGGACTCCATCCGATACAAGGCAAGATTGGCACCATACCTAGATCCATCAATTTTTTAAGACTTTCTATCTGTATTTTATCTACCATACCAGAATGTGCAAAATCTCTGCCATTAACAACTCCAATCCCTCGAGCCCGGACAAAATTGCCAATCACTGCATCAACTCGGCTTGCAGACAGTTCGGTCATATAGCGGGTGGCAACCTCAAAGGCTGCCATTTTTACAAAAGGTATTGCGTCTTCAGTAGTGATTCGAACTGAACCTTCATAGACAGATTCAATATCATATTCTTTTAGAACCGCATCAATCCATTCCTTAGCACCAGGCACAATGACAATGCGGATCCCCGTCTGTGCCAGCAGGGCCAGGTCTTTCATGAGATATTTAAACTGTTGGTCCTCGGTAACAGGGAAATCAATCTTGAACACCATGGTAGTACCATCAAAGCGGCTCTGATAATAAAAAGCTTCCCGTATCAGGTCCACCTGGCTCCGGTTGTCTGTTTCCATAATAGTATTGTACGGCGAATCCAGGGAAAATGAAAAGCCTAAAGCAGGTTATTTTACCGGTAATCCATTTTAATTAATGTTTAAATACTAAAACAATGATATATATAAAACCTTTGAAAATCTCTCTTGCCAACACCCCTTTATATGGTGTATGTATTACTACAATAAACGCTACC
The DNA here is from genome assembly GCF_000219725.1 of Gracilinema caldarium DSM 7334. Classification (GTDB taxonomy): domain Bacteria; phylum Spirochaetota; class Spirochaetia; order Treponematales; family Breznakiellaceae; genus Gracilinema; species Gracilinema caldarium. The sequence continues at coordinate 2,198,107 of NC_015732.1, forward strand.
AGTAGAGGAAGTAGAATATGAAAATTGATCGTCTCTTTACCACAGCAGAATCGGGCCCCTATGAGGGCATAACCTGGGAAAAACGAAAAAGTGAAATCCGAAACCCCGATGGCCGCCTCATTTTTTCCGAAGAGACGGTCATAGTTCCCTCTTTTTGGAGCCAAATTGCCACCGATATCATTGCCCAGAAATATTTCAGGAAAGCCGGGGTTCCCGCTGACAAAGCCCTGGAATGGAAACACTGGGTCCCCAAAAAGAAAGAGAAAAGCTCCCAGAGGACAGATCCAGGGGACAGCATCCCCCTAGATGGATCCGAACACGATGCCCGGCAGGTCTTTCACCGGCTGGCCTACACCTGGATGGATTGGGGCCGCCAGTCTCATTACTTTGACAGTGATGAGGATGCCAAGGCCTTTTATGACGAACTCTGTTACATGCTGGCCCACCAGATGGCAGCCCCCAACAGCCCCCAGTGGTTTAACACGGGACTCTATGCGGTCTACGGCATCGACGGACCGGCTCAGGGGCACTATTACTTCGATCCCACCGAAGGGAAACTGAAAAAGTCCGATTCGGCCTACAAACGGCCCCAGCCCCACGCCTGTTTTATCCTTTCCATAGAAGATGACCTCGTAAACGAAGGGGGCATTATGGACCTCATCACCCGGGAAGCCCGGCTCTTTAAGTACGGCTCCGGAACGGGATCCAATTTTTCCAAAATCCGCGGCGCCAATGAACGGCTCTCCGGCGGCGGGGTATCTTCGGGGCTCCTTTCATTTCTGAAAATCGGCGACCGGTCCGCCTCGGCCATAAAGTCCGGTGGCACCACCCGGCGGGCGGCCAAGATGGTCACCCTGGATGCGGACCATCCGGACGTGGAAAAATACATCGACTGGAAGGCCGAAGAAGAACACAAGGTAGCCGCTATGGCAACCGGTTCGGTCATCATAAAAAAACACCTGGATGGGGTAAAAAAGGCAGTTCAGAGCTTCCGGGGGCCCGATGAAGACCGCTTTAACGCCCTCAAAAATCATGAACTGGCTGCAGCCCTCCGCGCTGCCCTCCGGGACCAGATTCCTCCAACCTACCTGTACCAGCTCCTCCGGCGCCTCGAACAGGGGGACGATACGGTCAATCCTGCGGTTTTTTCCACCGCCTGGGATGATGAGGCCTACAACACCGTATCGGGTCAGTCCTCCAACAACAGCCTCCGGGTTACGGATGCCTTCATGCAGGCGGTCCTGGATGATGCGGACTGGCAGCTCACCGGCCGGACCGATAAAACCATGGTTAAGACCGTTAAGGCCCGCAAGATCTGGGACCAGGTTGCCCGTTCTGCATGGCAATGTGCCGACCCGGGGCTCCAGTTCCATACCACGATTAACGACTGGCACACCTGTCCCGCGGGAGGAGAAATCCGCGCATCCAACCCCTGTTCGGAATACATGTTCCTCGATGATACGGCCTGCAACCTGGCATCCATCAACCTGCTGACCCTCTATAATCCGGAAACAGGAACCTTTCATATTGATGGATATCTCCACGCGATCCGGATCTGGACCATGGTGCTCGAAATTTCTGTAGTTATGGCCCAGTTTCCCTCACCCCAGATTGCCAAACTTTCTTATGAATACCGGACCCTAGGCCTCGGTTATGCCAACCTGGGAAGCCTCCTCATGGTGATGGGCCTGGCCTACGACTCCAGGGAAGGCCGGGCGGTGGCGGGAGCCCTGTCAGCCATGCTTTCCGGCGAAGCCTATAAACAGTCCGCCCTGATGGCCAAGGAATTTGGCACCTTCCTCCGCTATCCGGAAAACCGGGAAGCCATGCTCCGGGTCATCCGGAATCACCGCCGGGCGGCATATAATGCAAAACCGGAAGAATATGAAGGTCTCCATACAATTCCCGTCGGTATCGATGCCGAATCCTGCCCTGCAGATCTCCTCGCCGCGGCACGGAAATGCTGGGACGAAGCCCTGGAACTGGGAAATCAGTTCGGTTACCGGAATGCCCAGGTTACCGCGATCGCGCCGACGGGAACCATCGGGCTCCTCATGGACTGCGACACCACCGGCATTGAGCCGGACTTTGCCCTGGTTAAATTCAAAAAACTTGCCGGCGGCGGTTACTTTAAGATCATCAACCAGTCGGTCCCTCCTGCCCTGAAAGCTCTGGGCTACGCCCCGGCAGAAATCGAAGAAGTAGTCGCCTATGCCCTGGGACACAAGACCCTGAAGGATGCACCGGGGGTGTCCCTGGAAACCCTGAAAGCCAGGGGCTTTACCGATGAGGTCCTTGCCAAGGTAGAAGAGGCGGTAAAAACTGCCTTCTCCCTGGAATCGATTTTCAGCCCCTGGATTATCGGCAGGGACTTTGTGGAACAGACCCTCAAAATTCCTGAGGCTACCTGGGCCCTCCCGGGTTTCAGTCTCCTCAAGCACCTGGGATTCACCGCTGAAGAAATTGATGCGGCAGAAACCTTTGCCTGCGGAACCATGGGGGTCGAAGGATCCCCTACCCTCAAACCAGAACACCTCAAGGTCTTTGATACCGCTACCCCTTCGGGTAAAAACGGCAAACGGTCCATTTCCTGGACTGCCCATATCGAGATGATGGCTGCAACCCAGCCCTTTATTTCAGGCGCAATTTCCAAGACCATCAACATGCCGAACAGTGCCACCTATGAAGACGTTAAGGGGGCCTACATGCTCTCCTGGCGCCGGGCAATCAAGGCCGTCGCGCTCTACCGGGACGGGTCCAAGCTGTCCCAGCCCCTTTCATCCTTTGCACCGGGCACTGACCCCCTGGCAGATACCCTCCTGGCCCTGCAGAAGGACCTGGACAGTGGTGCAGACACCGCAGGTCCCGCCCGCGCCGGCACTGCAAAAGCCGACATGGCCGGTGCCATCCTGAGCCCCGAAGGCAAGCGCTTAACCAACAAGTGGGACCTGCGGGGCGTACGGAAACCCCTGCCGAACCGCCGCACCGGGTATACCCAGAAAGCGAAAATCGGGGGCCACTCCATCTTTATCCGGACCGGTGAATATGAAGATGGCAGCCTTGGTGAAATATTCCTGGATATGCACAAGGAAGGGGCCGCCTTCCGAAGCTTAATGAACAGCTTTGCCATCGCCGTCTCCCTGGGCCTCCAGTACGGTGTACCCCTTGAAGAATATGTAGATGCCTTTACCTTCAGCCGCTTCGAACCTAACGGCATGGTCCAGGGCCATGACTATGTAAAGATGGCCACCAGTGTGATCGACTATATTTTCCGGGATCTGGCCATCAGCTACCTGCGCCGCACCGACCTGGCACAGGTAAAACCGGAGGACCTCCTGGCTACCGGCACCAAGAGCGATAACGGGAATGGCCATACCATGGTCAGCGCAGGATTCAGACCCCACCGGCCAGCCACTGTACCAGTAGAGGCAGAAGAGGGCGAACAGGCACAGCCTGAGGCGGCTATACGCGACAGAAAGAATGGAACCGGGGCAACTGCCTCGACGGGGTTTCAAAACACCGAAACCGCAGGATCAGCGGGCCTTGTGGATGTACAGAAATCCTCCAAGGCGAAACTAGAGGCAGAGCAGGCCATCAAAATCGCCCAAGCCCGGGTTAAGGGCTACGAAGGGGATCCCTGCCCCGTCTGCGGCTACTTCACCCTGGTCCGCAACGGCACCTGTCTCAAATGCGACACCTGCGGTAGTACCACCGGCTGCAGTTGATAACACACCCGTAGAACTGTCCCGTAGCTCGAGAATGGTACGGGACTGCTTTTATTTTAAGGCTTTATACCAGCCGAACTTCGTCTCCATATGCAGTCAGCTTTGCATCATGGGTTAGAAACAGCAATGCTTCTGCCCTGGCCTGGGAGATGAGGATGCGGTCAAAGGGATCGGCGTGTATCATTGGTATGACAGAGCAGTAAGCTGTCCTTTACATCGTTTTTTCATATACACCCGCCAAGACTCATTGCTAGTTTCACCAAATTTGAGACAAGCTCTTTTTAGAGATGCCGTTAATTAAAATTTGGGGATTTTTGGTATTTCTTTAATTTGATCCTTTACTTGATCTTTTATTTTATCGGCTGCCTGATTTTTCATTTTATTACTATAACTATCGAGTTCTTTTTTCTTTGCAGTAAGCGTATCTTCTAAAGCCTTTACATCTTTAATTTTTTCAAGAGAATCTATATTAAGCAGCTTGTACGCTTCAGAAACTTCCTTGTTTTTCTTCAGTTCCGGTTCCAATTTATTATAGAAAGCTTGAGTAAGCTGAACTTCAGCTTCTTGAGTCATTTCATTAAATATTTTTGAAAATGCATTTGCCAGCACAGTATCGAGATTAGAACCTATATTCATCGAAATAGTACGATTTTGATGAATAACATATTCAACATGCAATGAAATTACCGGTGTTTCATGAAAAGCTTTGACAAGCCCTTTGGCAACAATATGATTAGGATCTGCTGTTTCAATATGGGCAGAATGAGTACTCACGTCTGCAGAACCAATAACACTACCTTCTTGTTTAACTGCAAAAGTATTCTTTACAGCATAAGTACCTGTAATAGATTTTAAACCTATAGAATCTAATCCCTCATCAATCGTAAAGGGATAGCCCTGCATCTCTATTGTAGCGCTCAAACTATTTTCGCTGTTCGTTCTTCCATCAATATAACCATTAATTAAAAATGACTTGGAATCATGGGTTTGATTAAATAACATGGTGACTGGCTTTCCCCATACATCAGGATCATTAGAAATATCTTTTATCCATCCTATATTTGATACCTTTGTTTTACTGTCCTTTGTAGAAAATCCTATATTTTCAATTAACAATCTTGGATAATTCTTGGTTGGGAAATAAACCGAATAACCTTTCCTTTGCGGTTCAACTTTTTTAACTTTTTTTTCATCCTTATTAGTCTTTATATTTTTAGATAGTTCAAGCCCCTTCATTGCATATACATACAATTTCCCCAGTTTTTCTTCTAAATAAGCTGATACTATTTGGCCAACAATTCCTGTTGTTTTTCCATTAGAGAAATTAAGAAATGATTTAAGATAGTCAATATCCTTGGTAATACTATCCTTTGCTTCTTTTGATTTTAGCTCAATATTTTTATATTCAGCAGTAATATCCTTATTAATCTGTGAAGTTTTTACTTGTAAATCCTGTACCATGGGATAGAGGGCATTAACTTTATTATAAGCCTCCTGGGCTTCGTTGAAGCTTTTTATCGAAGCAACATTAATCTTTTTAACTTCATCAATGTTATTTTTCACAACTTCGATATCATTTTTGCTTTCTTGTAAAGTAGTTTCCCATTTTAATTTTGATTTTTCAATTTCGGTATTTAAATCATTATATAATTGCAAGCTTTTAAGATTTGCAGTCTGTTCTTCAATAATCCGCTCTACCGGTATATTTGAAAAATCCAATAAATTCTGCACTAATTTGTTATCTTTAGGTTGCTTTGGGATGCTCGAGTCGGTTCTCTTTTTTAAACGGCCATCAGTCTTACGATCTGTGCCCCACTGAATATTTTGGCACTCAATGTTTTGAATAATAATTTTTCCTCTGAACAACTCGGAGGTTAATAAACGTACTTCTGTTTTTCCAAATTCTACAAGATTCTTAAATGGCTCAGTATCACTTGCTATCACCAGCCTGTTTAAGCTGATATGGGCTTTAACCAATCCCACCTGAACACCTTGGGCTTCCACCTTTGCATTAAAAATACTTTCAAGCCCCCTTTCTATCATGGTTTTTGCTAAAGAGTTTTTAAAAAAAAGGGAAAACACCACTACAGTACCTAAAAGGAACAACAATATTCCTATTCGTACTGGATCAATCACCCCTTTGTTTTTTTTAACTGCATCTGCAATTTTTTTAAGGCGATTCGCATCGGCTTGAGAAATAGTATCTTTAAGTTGATAATAACCGTTCTCATTTTTAAAGAATAATTGGTTAATAAAATCAACATCCGCTTTAATATATATTTTCTTAAGAACCTTATGTTGAAAAACCTTCTCCTTAAGAGGTTTTTTAAAAAGAGAAGGAATTTTTATCTTCTGAGCCATGTATCACTCCTTGCAGATATCCGTTAAAGGGCTGAAGAAATATCCTTAGTTTTTTTTGCAAGATTATAGAAAGTAGAAATGAGCGGGCTTTTCATAAAAGCCTTATAAATTTTGCTGTTTTGAATCATGACCATGAAAGTATCCCTATACTTCTTAACTAGAAAGGTGAATACTAAAAATAACGGGATCCATAAAAACAACCCCACAAGAAACGCGCCGCATACAATCGTATTATTAAAACGAGTTAAAAATAGAAAGGGAACATTATATAGCTTGGTAAAAAAAGCATAGAAACTTTTATGAGTAAGGACAGCGTAACCCAGGGTATGCAAAACGGGGTCACATATAAAAGCTAAGGGCTTACATAGGGCTATAACTATAAACATTATGCCCAAATTTGTTCGCAGAAAAAATACTAAGCAAAAAATAAGAAGCCATAAGAGATTTTGTGATGGCAACAGAGCTAACCAAACACCAAAGGCAACACCGGATGCAATCTCCTTCGGGTTTTGATTCGAATTTAATGCTTTAAAAAGCTTAATGATCCATTTTATAAACATTGTCCCCCCCCTGAATAACCAGGATGTTTATGTTAGTCCTAGTTTAATTTTCCCATCCCATGATGTCAATCAAGGGCACATCTAAATACTCGGTTATATTTTGAGAGACCCCTGGCTATGAGATATTACCTTGCCCTGATCCCTGCTTTTTTCATATATTTAAGTATATGGAATGGTTAGCTTCTTTAAGTGCCGTACCACAAGCTCTGGTAGCCACGCTCTTTACCTATGGGGTAACTGCGCTTGGAGCCGGTACGGTATTCTTTTTTAAATCGATTAACAGAAAAGTGTTGGATGCCATGCTCGGTTTTGCCGGAGGTGTCATGATTGCGGCCAGTTTCTGGTCCCTGCTTGCTCCTTCGATAGAACTTTCTGAGTCTATGGGTGGCATCCCATGGATACCCGCAGTGTTGGGTTTTCTTCTGGGGGGCCTCTTTCTCCGGGTTGTCGACCGGCTGCTCCCCCACCTGCATATCGAATATGACCGGAGTGAAGCAGAGGGTATAAAAACCAATTGGCAACGGTCTATTCTCCTAGTCCTCGCCATTACCCTCCATAATATACCTGAAGGACTGGCAGTCGGTGTGGGTTTTGGGGCTGTCGCCGCCGGGATTCCCTCTGCAGGCCTGGCCGGTGCAGTAGCCCTTGCCATCGGCATCGGACTACAGAACTTTCCTGAAGGCGCTGCAGTTTCCATCCCCCTTCGCCGGGATGGGCTTACCCGACGTAAGGCTTTCTGGTATGGACAGCTATCAGGTATTGTAGAGCCCTTTGCCGGCGTAGCCGGGGCAGCCCTGGTAACGGTTATGCATCCCATTCTGCCTTACGCCCTCGCCTTTGCCGCAGGAGCGATGATTTATGTAGTAGCCGAGGAAGTAATTCCCGAATCCCGCCGGGAAGGAAATGAGCACATCGCGACCCTGGGCCTCATGCTTGGGTTTGCGGTGATGATGACCCTAGACGTCGCCTTAGGTTAATGAGGTTCTCACTACCCACCTTTCCAAGCCGCACCTTACTATGTAAGCTGCGGCTTTTTTTCTGCAACCCTTGCGTTATCGATATATTTAGTGCAATATGGGTGCAAATAGGAGCAAACCCATGAAGCTAGTTTTTCTCGGACCTCCCGGAGCAGGCAAGGGAACCCTGGCCGCAAAGGCGGTGGAGTTCCTGCAAATTCCCCACATATCAACCGGGGCCATTTTCAGAGCCGCCATAGCCAATAAAACCGCCCTTGGCCTTAAGGTTAAGGAAATCATCGATGCGGGTAAGCTGGTGGATGATGAAACCACCATCGCCCTCGTCAGGGAACGGCTCGCCCAAGCCGATGCCCAAAAGGGATACATCCTGGATGGATTCCCCCGGACCATTGCTCAGGCAGAAGCCCTGGAAGGCTTTTCCAAGGTAGACCGGGTGGTAAATTTCGACATTCCCGACTCAGCGGTGATTGAACGGCTTTCGGGACGCCGGGTCTGCAAGAACTGCGGTGCTAATTATCATATTCTCTTTAACAAACCCAAAAAGGAAGGAATCTGCGACCTGTGCGGCGGCGAGCTGTATACCCGGGACGACGATAAGGCAGAAGCAATCCAGAAACGGCTCGAGGTCTACCGGGCCCAGACCGCGCCCCTCATCGACTACTACCGGAAGAAGGGTCTTTTAGTTGATGTAGATGCCCGGCCTGCGGTGGACCAGGTTATCGCCAATTTCCGCCAGGCCTTACAGGTTTAAAACAGCCGCGCCATCACAAAACTGTCAGATTTGTACCTGTCAGATTTTGACCAGAGAAAGCCGGGATGTACCGATCCCGGCCGTCCTGGGCAAAGTAATCCTCCAGCACACCAATCATGCCGCGACGATCCCGTTCCCGCCCTAGAAGGGTCCGTACATGGTGAGCCCAGGTAAGATTGTCGCAGAAATACAGGAAAAACTTCTTTGCCCGGCTTTCAAAATACTCCGGGGGCTGGTACTGTTCTAAAAGCCCAAGGAAACGGTCCGCCACAGCCAGAAGATCGATGGCAGGTAGGGGCTCCCGCAGACCTTCCAGCGATCGGGCTTGGGCAAAAATCCAGGGGGCCTTTACCGCAGCTCTGCCTACCATTACAGCGTCACAGCCGCCTTTCGCGCGGTGGACCAGCTGAGATGCGTCTTCTATATCCCCATTGCCAGCCACAGGAATAGTCAGGGCCTTCTTCACTACATCCACGGCGGTCCACCGCGCGCGGCGCTTGAGCTTTTCCTTGCTGGTCCGCGGATGGAGGGTAATGAGGTCCACACCTTCCCGTTCAAGCCCCTGGCAGAAGCTCACCAGGCGGTCCAGATTATCGTCGGAACCAAGCCGCAATTTTACACTGAACCGGTGGTGGCGAATTGCATGTCTGAGGCGGCCTACTAGGGAAAAGGCTTCGTCGGGATGGTCCATCCACCAGACACCGGCTCCGATGCGGACAATTTCCGGTGCGGAACAGCCCATATTGAGGTCAATTCCCCGGCATTCCCGGACATCCAGAAGTTCAGCGGCTTTCGTAAGGGTGTCCGCATCGGAGCCCACCAGCTGATACACCAGTTTATCCGGCACTGGGCCGTTATCAAGATAATAGATTTCTAATGGATTGGCTGCCAAAAGGGATGGGGCACTGAGCATTTCAGAAAAATATTCATCGCAGCCACCAAATTCATCAATAAGCTGACGCAGAGCCCGGTGACTTAGGGCTGCCATGGGAGCAAGTAAATAGGGAACCCTCATGGGCAGACTGTAGCATAAACATAGTAGATATTAAAGACTGTTTATATGACAAAAAAAGGTTAAAAAAGCTTTTTCAACCCTTGCGTTTTTATATATTTCATAATATATTTGAAAAGATTTCATAATCTTTTCGAAAAAGGATAGAAATATGAATGAAAGTTTAAATGAAAGAGAACGATTAATTCTCGATAAACTCTCACAACTGGGCTCAATATCGGTTACTGATTTGGCAACAGAGTTACAGTTATCGGAAGTAACAATCAGATCGGATTTGAAAGGCCTCGAAGAAAAGGGATGGCTTCAGCGAACTCGAGGTGGAGCGGCTCCAGCATATCATCGAGATATTCTTGAACGACAACGGCTTCATACAGAAGAAAAACAGGCAATCGCCAGGGCTGCGGCCGAGCTGGTTCAAGATGGTGATGTGATTATGATCGAGGCAGGAACTACCACAGCACTCATCGCCCGTTATCTGGTAGGTAAACGGGATGTGCATATTGTTACCAACTCTACGCTCGTTTTTTCTTATGCCCGTATGAATCCAGCTTTACAAATCACTATGACAGGCGGTGAATTTCGGCGCCCTACGGAATCATTAGTAGGACCAATAACGCTAGAAACAATCAGCCGGCTGAATGTGCGTCTTGCTTTTGTCGGAACCGATGGTTTTAGCCTGCATCGTGGAATGACAACGCACCTTGTAGAAGGTGGAGAGATTGTAAAAGCCATGAAAGCCCATGCAGAACAGACCATTTTGGTTGCCGACTCGAGCAAGTACGGAAAAGTTGGTTTTGTTAGTGTGCTTCCCTTGCAGGAAGTAGCGCTTATTATAACGGATCGCAACCTCAGTTCCCAGGCGATTACGGAATTGCAGGAAGCTTCTATATCGGTGCAAGTAACATAAGGAGGAATAATGGCCCATATCGTTATTATGCCACGACAAGGTAATACGGTTGAATCCTGTATCATTGTCGGTTGGAATAAGAAAGAAGGAGATGAAGTATTGGAAGATACTCCCCTCTGTGATGTAGAAACGGATAAGGCAACCTTCGAAGTTGTAGCTGGTGCGAAGGGGACGCTCTTAAAAACCTTACATGAAGCAGGGGATGATGTACCGGTTCTGCAACCTATTGCTATTATAGGAGAAGCCGGCGAGGATTGGCAAACAATACTGGCAAATGCTCAAGGTATCACAGAAAAAACTATCGCTGACCAGGAAACACTCAACACAGAACAGCCCATTGACGGCTCCATGCCAGTATCTCCCCGAGCACGGAACCTGGCGGCCCGGGCAGCCCTGGACCTTACAGGAGTTTCAGGTACAGGACCTGGCGGCAGAATAATTGAACGGGATGTGCAGTCAATTCTGGAATATCGGCAACCCTTAACCGCCGCTGCCCGGGCCGCCGTAGCAGAAGGTGGTACAGCAGACTTATTGCCAACAGAAGGATCTGGAATCGGATCTAGAATTCGAACCGCAGATTTGAAAACAGGCCTCGCAGAGGGGGGAATGCATGATCAAAATAGTACAGAAAAGACACAAGAGCCTCAGGCCATGGGGGCAGTAATTCGAGGAGGGGCTGCCTCTGCTATCACCGAGGAACCCATCAAAGGCATACGAAAGCTCATTGCAGACCGGATGCTCGAGTCTCTATCGAGTACTGCCCAATTTACGCTCAACAGCCACGCCCGTGTAGATCGAATGCTCGATTTGCGGCAGCGTTTTAAAACCTCTCAACCGGATTTAGGACTTTCTGGTATTACCCTTAACGATCTAGTGTTGTTTATGGTATCCCGAATCTTACCTCTCTATCCTTTTATGAATGCTCATAAAAACGATGACACCCTCATCACCTACAAACAGGTTCATCTTGGCATGGCGGTAGATACCCCCCGGGGTCTTATGGTCCCGGTGATTCGTAATGCGGATCAACTCAGCCTGGTTCAAATTTCAGCAGAAGCAAAGCGGCTTGCGTCAGCCTGCCAACAGGGGACTATCACCCCCGATGAATTGTCTGGATCGACCTTCACAGTAACAAACCTAGGCAATTTGGGCATTGAAAGCTTTACTCCGGTCATCAATATACCGGAAGTTGCAATTCTTGGCGTATGTGGAGTGGAGCTTAAACCACTTGCACAAGCGGGGACCCTTAATGGGGCTCTCGAACCAAGCGAAATACAGTTTGTACCCCATATCGGATTAAGTCTTACGATTAATCACCAGGTAGTTGACGGAGCTCCAGCAGCCCGATTCCTTAAAGCCCTCTGTGATGGCATCAGTCAGGTTGATCTCTGGCTCGCCCGATGAAGGAGATATAGCCATGTATGATGTAGTAATTATCGGTGGCGGTCCTGCGGGTTATCTCTCCGCTGAACGGTTAGGCCATGGTGGGAAAAAGGTCCTTTTAATCGAAAAGTCCTTTCTCGGTGGTACTTGCCTGAATGTGGGGTGCATCCCCACAAAGACCCTTTTAAACTCCGCAAAACTCTATGTTCATGCACTGGAAGCAGATCGATTTGGTATTCACTGTGAGAGAACTACCTATGATTGGCAAGCTATTCAAGCATGGAAAACTGAAGTGGTGAGTAAGCTCCGTGCAGGTATTGCGGGGATGATGAATAACTACAAGGTCACTGTTATGGAAGGAACCGGTGAACTGGTTTCAGCCCCAAAGGGTGATGCAGGGGCACGAGTTCGCATTACTCTGCAAGATGGTACGGTTCAGGAAACAACTGGACGGACAGTGCTTATTTCCACAGGTTCCGTACCTGTACTGCCACCAATACCGGGGGTACAAAACAATCCACACATTCTTGATTCTACCGGGCTTTTAGAAACGACAAAGGTTCCCACATCCCTCACTATTATCGGCGGTGGGGTTATTGGTGTCGAGTTTGCGTCCCTCTTTGCTGCTTTGGGAAGTAAGGTGACAGTAATTGAGATGATGGATGAGATTGTACCTTTTATGGATCGGGAACAGGCGCCGATTTTGCGGCGGGCTATGAAAGGGGTGGACTTCCATCTGGGATGCCGGGTGGAAAAAATAGAAGGAAGTCGGGTCTGGTATAAGAATCTGGACGGCAGAGAAGACCAGATTGAGTCTGAGTTAATCCTCATGGCTGTGGGCCGGCGGCCACAACTTTCAGGTTGGGGGGCCGAGCGAGTATGTCTAGATATACGTCGTCAGGGGATCCTTGTGGATGACCGTATGCGTACTAATGTACCAGGAGTTTGGGCTGCCGGAGATGTAACGGGGAAAAGTCTATTAGCCCATACAGCATATCGGATGGGCGAAGTTGCGGTCTCGGACATTCTGACCTATCTCGACCGTCTTGAGGGTAAGAATGAGACACCACGGAATAATCGCATGCGTTATGATGCCATTCCCTGGGCAATCTATGGCATACCCGAAGCGGCCGGCGTTGGAATTACCGAACAAGAGGCAGTGGAAAGAGGATTTTCGATAACAAAGGCAAGTCTGCCCATGCGAATATCCGGCCGTTTTTCCGCTGAGAACAGCTTTGCTGCACCGGGAGCTTGCAAGGTTATTGCTGATGCAACCACTGGAAGGATCCTTGGAGTACATGCAGTAGGGGCTTATGCCTCTGAGTTTATTTGGGGTGCAGCGGCTCTCATTGAACAGGAACTGCGGATAAAGGATGTTCAAGAACTTATTTTTCCCCATCCTACGGTCAGTGAAATAATCCGTGAAGTTGTGTGGACGATGTAAGCCTAATCAGATAAGCGCAATACTATATAAGGAGTAAGCACTATGCCAAAATCATTATTGATTAACCCTGGGGAGGTACGGAAAGCCCAGGTTATCAAAATTAAGGATATTCCGGTTAATCAGTATAGATCGGATATTCAAAAAGAAGTGGCAACCTATGGAAAGAAACGGCTACTCAGGGTTTGGTATGACATGGTAACCATTCGCGAATTTGAGAGCATGCTCAATTCGTTTAAGACCATGGGATCTTGGAACGGTATAGAATATAACCATAAAGGGCCAGCTCATCTTTCCATCGGACAAGAAGCCGCTGCGGTTGGCCAGTGCATCAACCTGACAATTGATGACTTCATATTTGGCAGCCACCGTAGTCATGGAGAAATACTTGCCAAATGCTATTCTGCTATCTGGCAATTGGATGAGGTTTCACTTGAACATATTATGAAAGATTTTTTAAATGGTGACACCCTGTCGATCGCAGAAAAGGTCCCCTATAGGAACATAAAAGACCTGGCGGAAAATTTTGTACTCTACGGAACGCTGGCAGAAATTTTCGCCCGCAAAGCCGGATTTAACCGTGGTTTGGGTGGATCTATGCACGCCTTCTTTACCCCCTTTGGATCCATGCCGAACAATGCCATTGTAGGCGGCTCAGCGGATATTGCCACAGGAGCGGCCCTCTATAAGCGGATAAACAGAAAGCCGGGTATTGTGATCGCCAATATCGGAGATGCCTCCATGGGTTGTGGTCCCGTATGGGAAGCGATGATGCTTGCTTCTATGGATCAGTATCGGAACCTCTGGCCTGAAGATGTGGGCGGTGCTCCGCCAATTCTTTTTAATTTCTTTAATAATTTCTACGGTATGGGTGGACAAACCATGGGGGAGACCATGGGGTACCAAGTCTTAGCACGAGTAGGAGCGGGAGTGAATCCTGAGAACATGCACAGTGAGCGGGTCGATGGGTATAACCCCCTTGCGGTAGCTGAGGCTATTGCCCGGAAAAAAGAATTACTCCTCGCAGGAAAAGGCCCGGTTTTGCTCGATACCCTCACCTATCGTATATCTGGCCACTCACCTTCCGATGCTTCCAGCTATCGGACCCAGGAAGAAATTAAACTCTGGCAAGAAGCCGATGCAATAGAAGCCTATGGAAATTATCTTATAACGAACGGGCTCTGTACCAAGGAAGAACTGGAGACCCAGCGGGAAACTATCCAGGAGAAACTGCTCGAAGTGGTAAAACTAGCGACCAACGATACTATATCAGAACGGGTTTCAGGTCAATTTATCGAATCTGTCATGTATTCTCACAGTAGGGTTGATAAAATGGAGGATCGGTCGGCAGAGCTCCTCCAAAATCTTAATGAAAATCCACGGGTCAAAGCCCTGCAGGGGAAATATCGTTATGGCTTTGACAGCGAGGGTAAACCTGTACCCAAGAACAAGGCCTTTCAATACCGTGATGCCCTTTTTGAAGCCCTGGCATATCGTTGTACCATAGATCCCACCATGGCAGCCTGGGGCGAAGAAAACCGAGACTGGGGCGGAGCCTTTGCGGTATATCGGGGACTTACCGAACTACTTCCTTATCACAGGCTCTTTAACAGTCCTATTTCGGAAGGAGCTATAGTCGGCGCCGGTGTAGGCTATGCCCTTTCGGGAGGCCGGGCGGTGGTTGAACTTATGTACTGCGATTTTATGGGCCGAGCGGGAGATGAAATTTTTAACCAGGCAGCAAAATGGCAGGCTATGTCAGCGGGACTTTTAAAAATGCCCTTAGTTATCCGTGTTTCGGTTGGCAATAAATATGGAGCCCAGCACAGCCAGGACTGGTCTGCCCTAGTGGCTCACATTCCAGGGCTAAAAATCATGTTCCCCGCCACACCCTATGACGCCAAGGGCATGATGAATCTTGCACTACGGGGCACTGATCCAGTCATTTTCTTCGAAAGCCAACTGCTATATGATGTTAGCGAACAGTTTGAAAAGAATGGTGTACCCCAAGCTTACTATGAGATTCCCGAAGGCGAGCCCGCCATTCGCAAACAGGGGAAAGATATAACCATCGCAACCCTTGGGGCAACCTTATATAAAGCTCTTGAAGCAGCCCGGATATTGCAAGAACGATGGGGTCTGGAAGCAGAAATTATAGATTTGCGATTTATCAATCCTCTAAATTATGAAGTTATCATTGAATCGGTGAAAAAAACTGGAAAGCTTGTGTTAGCCAGCGATGCGGTAGAACGAGGGTCTTTTCTGCACACCGTGGCTAGCAATGTACAGACCCTCGCGTTTGATTATCTTGATGGACCGGTGGCGGTGGTTGGCAGCCGGAACTGGATTACTCCGGCAGCAGAAATGGAACATCTTTACTTCCCTCAAAAAGAATGGATTATCGATACCATCCACGAACGGCTTCTGCCCTTAAAGGGGCATGTACCAACCACAGTACAAAGTATCGGTGAGATTCTGCGCCGGAACCGACTTGGGGTGTAAGCAGTGATGAAAGAACGCATCAACGATCCGGCCTGTGGGTCCATGGAACGGCTACAAGCGTTGCGGCACTATATTCAGAAGGTATTCTTAGAACAGGGAGAACAATGGGTGCCGCAAACAAACGGTGAAGTAAACAATCACATTCATACGATATATAGCTTTAGCCCCTATACACCTGCCATGGCAGCGCTTAAGGCATGGGAATCGGGGCTCGAAGCAGCCGGTTCAGTGGATCATGACTCTCTGGGAGCAGCGGAAGAAATGCTCACGGCCTGTGAAATCCTTGGTATAGGAGGCTGTGTTGGCTTTGAAGTCCGGGTCAATTTTAAGTACGGCCCTGATGGAAATCCCGGCCCTTTTGCAGAGCGGAAAATAAACAATCCCGATTCTCAAGGTCTTGTGTACATGACTGTTCAGGGTATTCCGCGACAAGCCTACGGTAAGGTTCGGAACTTTTTACAGCCCCTTCAGGAAGTCCGGAATAAACGGAACCGAGCCATGGTAGAACGGATCAATACAAAGCTCAGCCACG
This sequence comes from Gracilinema caldarium DSM 7334, assembly GCF_000219725.1. Taxonomy (GTDB): domain Bacteria; phylum Spirochaetota; class Spirochaetia; order Treponematales; family Breznakiellaceae; genus Gracilinema; species Gracilinema caldarium. The sequence continues at coordinate 2,214,258 of NC_015732.1, forward strand.
TGGGCCTAAAAAACCTTTCTTTTGAAAAACACATACTCCCCCTCTCTCAAGCCCATACAGGAGGAAGTGTTACCGAACGGCATTTGATGGCTGCTGTAGCCCGCTTGCTCATTGAGGAATTCGAAGCAGGACCAGCCCTTGTGGGAGCCTTGGGTTCTCAATTTGGAATTAAGCCATCACCTAAACTCACGATGTTACTTGGCGACAGAACCAATCCCCACTATCTTTTCGACCTTATTGGTTTATTAAAAACAGACTTTCTGCCCGATGTGTTTATCCAACCCGATGACTCAGAATGTATACCCGCAAAACAGGTTGTAGATTTTGCTCGATCCATTGGTGGGATTCCTGCTTATGCATATCTGGGTGATGTAAAAGATTCGCCTACGGGAGATAAAAAGGCTGAACACTTTGAAGATGCCTATTTGGATGAACTTTTTCAGGAATTACAACGATTAGGCTACCAGGCAGTAACCTATATGCCACCACGAAACACGAAAGAACAACTTCAAAGAGTGCAGAATCTCTGTAAACAATATAATTTTATGGAAATTTCTGGAGTAGATATAAACAGTTCCCGTCAGTCTTTTACCTGTCCTGAGGTCCTTCTACCTGCGTTCCACCACTTGGTAGATAGCACCTGGGCGCTCATAGCCCATGAACGACTGGCATCCATCAATATTCACTATGGCCTTTTTCATCCAGAAAATCCATTAGCGGGACTCTCACTCGCAAAACGGATCGCCGCCTATGCCAAGATTGGTCAAAGCTTTGATCGCCAGCATCCAGAGGAGAGTGCCCGCCGCATTATTCAAGAAAAGCAACTGGAGGTCTATCGCTATGAATAGATTGATGCAAATTATTGCGCCCATACTAAGAGGTCTCTATCTGCATGCGACAGGACAAAGTGTGGTGGTTTTACCCGGAAATACACTGGTAGAAACAGAATGTCATATTGATGTGCGGCCAGCTATGCAGGGTGAAGATATACATGAAGAGATGGCAGCAAAAATCGCCTCAGAAACATGTAAATCCTGGATTTTTGAACACAGTCCTTCCGGTGTGGATGCACTTCAAACACATGGAATATCACAACAATTGCCTTCATGTATACAGGTACAAACTACTTCGAATATATACACCTTCTGGGTAGACTGGGACTTGGATCGTTGCAGGGATCGGATACAGCGTCTCGACACACAACCACTTGAGATTTCATCTCAAACAAAGTCCATGTCAAGCTATGAACAATTATTCCAGAGTCGTATTCGGATTGCAGAAAGGAAAGTTGCCCTGATAACCGGTGGTGCCCAGGGATTTGGAGAGGAACTTGTTCAAGGGCTCGTCGGTGCAGGAGCTTTAGTCTTTATTGCAGATTTGAATTATAATGGTGCCCAGACTTTGGCAAATCGACTCAATACCCACTATGGCAGAACCGTAGCCCTACCAGTTGCCTGTAATGTGGCCGAGGAGACCTCTGTTCAGGAAATGGTTGCCCACATTGTAGAACAAGCTGGTGGCCTCGATATTTGTGTAAGTAACGCCGGTATTCTGAAAGCGGGGAGTGTTTTAGATCAGGAACTTGCCGCATTTAAGCTGGTGACCGATGTTAATTATACAGCTTTTTTTCTGGTAACTAAATATGTGGCTCAGGTAATGCGATGCCAGGCATTAACAGCCCCAGAGTGGTATACAGATATTATTCAGATTAATTCCAAATCCGGTTTAGAAGGTTCAAATAAGAATGGAGCCTATGCGGGAAGTAAATTTGGCGGCATCGGCCTAGTACAAAGTTTTGCTATGGAACTGGTGGAATATAACATTAAGGTAAATGCCATTTGTCCCGGTAATTTTTTTGATGGCCCCCTCTGGTCAGATCCACAGAAGGGTCTCTTTGTTCAATATCTTCAGACAGGTAAGGTCCTGGGAGCCAAAACAGTCACCGATGTTCGTGCTTTTTATGAGGCCAAAATACCTATGAAACGGGGTTGTACCGGGCCTGATGTACTCCGGGCTCTTTTTTACATTATTGAACAGGTTTATGAAACCGGCCAGGCAGTCCCAGTAACTGGCGGCCAGGTCATGCTTCATTAGGAGGTACGTTATGGAGTATGCCATTGCGGTGATTGATATAGGAATGACTAACAAAAAGGTAGCTATTTACGATGAACAATTGCATCAGCTCGAGGCCCATTACCGTACCTTTGATCCAGTACCGGTAAACAATTGCCAGACCCATGACCTGGCCGCCATCGAAGATTGGTTCATCACTGAATTACAACATGCTGCCGCCAAATATCCTATCAGAGCAATTGCTATAACGACCCATGGGGCTACCTTTGTTTGTGTAGGCCCTGATGGTAAACCGTCGGTTCCCTGTGTCTATTATACCCATGAACCGGGAGAAGCCTTTCATCAAGAATTTTATGCCCGATTCGGAATGCCAGAAGAGCTCCAGGCAAAAACGGGGACTCCCTATTTCAAAGCCCTCATAAATCCAGCAAAGGGTATCTTTTTTGCCCAAAAACAGTTTCCTGAAGCATTTCAAAATACAGTTTATATCCTGAACTATCCCCAGTACTGGGGGTATAGGTTTACTGGCGTCGTTGGTGCAGAAAACACCTATGTGGGTTGTCATACTTACCTATGGGACTGGACAAAAGCTGCCTGGTCCAGTGTAGCTCAAGGGTTAGGCATCACCAGCCTATTGCCTCGGGAACTTAAGCATTCCTGGGATATACTGGGAACCATTACCCCAGAGATTGCTCGAAAAACAGGGCTTTCAACAAAAACCATAGTCACCATGGGTATCCATGATTCTAATGCATCCTTGCTTCCCCATTTTGCAAAAAAAGGACGACAAGGATTTGTTCTTAATTCTACTGGCACCTGGTGTGTTATCATGAATCCGGTCACCAGTTATGGATTTAACGAAGAGGAACTAGGAAAGGTAGTTTTTTTTAACCAGTCAGCCTTTGGAACTCCGGTAAAAACAGCCATATTTCTTGGTGGCTATGAATTTGAAACCTGGTTAAAAGTACTGCAGGAATTACATCAACGGCAGGATATACCACCCTACCGACAAAAACTGTATCAGACGTTGCTTGCCCGAAAAGACACCTTTCTACTTCCAGAACTCACTGCTGGTTCAGGACAATTTCCAGGGTCCCACCCTCGGGTTATTGAAAAGGGAAAAGCCTATCACTACGGGGATATTCTAACCGGTACAGCAATTCCACCCTGTTTTAGTGATTATGAACGGGGGATAGCAGTGCTCAGGATTTCCCTGGTTATGCAGACTCTGACCGCGCTGGATCGGACAGGCATGTACAAAGGTCAGGAAATCTTCACTGAAGGGGGGTTCCGTAAAAATGAAGCTTACAATGTTATGCTTTCAGCAGCTTTACCTGAAAATCCTTTAGCCCTTACTGATATTGCAGAGGCCACAGCCTTTGGAGCTGCTATGACCGCAAAGATGGCCCTAACCGACAAAAGTCTAGAGGCACTCAAGGACGACTTTACGGTACAGTATCAGGAGGTTCCCAAGACAGCACTTCCTGAGCTAGCGGATTACCGACAAGCCTGGATTCATCAAATTGAAGGAAACAAAGACTAAGACATTAACTACAAGGGACTTAAAAGCTAAAGTTTTTTGAGGTCCCTACAATCCAAAGGAGGTACTATGAAAACGAAGGCGGTTCGCCTTTACGGCGTTAACGATTTACGGCTGGATGAATTTGAACTTCCTGCACTACAGGATGATGAAATTCTCGCCCGGGTTGCGTCTGATTCTATTTGTATGTCTACCCATAAGCTGGCAATGCAAGGTGAAAAACACAAACGGGTTCGGCATAACCTGACTATAAATCCAATAATTGTGGGACACGAATTTTGCGGCGTTATTGAAAAGGTTGGGAAAAAATGGGCAGGCAAATATAAGGAAGGATCTCAATTTGCAATTCAACCCGCCTTGAATTATCAGGGGACCCTTTGGGCACCGGGCTATTCCTATGAATATATCGGGGGAGATGCCACGTATATTATAATCCCCAATGAGGTTATGGAAATGAATTGTCTTTTGGAATATAAGGCTGATAATTTTTACATGGGCTCCCTCTCAGAACCGGTGTCCTGTATTGTCGGCGCCTTTCATGCCCAATATCACACTAAACCCGGTTCCTATGTACATGAAATGGGCATAAAAGAAGGGGGAGCCCTTGCGCTTTTAGCAGGTGTCGGTCCTATGGGATTAGGAGCGATCGACTATGCAATCCATAACAGCCGAAGACCCTCTCGGGTGGTAGTAACTGATATTGATGAATCCCGACTTGCACGGGCTGCACAACTTCTCACAGTGGAAGAAGCAAACAAACAGGGGGTAGAACTCATCTATGTAAATACCAAAGACATAGCAGATCCCGTTGCGTACCTTAAAGAACTTAATAAGGGTAAATTCTACGATGATGTTTTTGTATTCGCTCCTGTGAAACCTGTCGTAGAAATGGGAGACCGGCTTTTAGGACAAGATGGATGCTTGAATTTCTTTGCAGGTCCTACGGACCCAACCTTTTCTGCCATGCTTAATTTCTACAATGTCCACTACGAATCCCATCACCTCGTTGGAACCAGTGGTGGCAACACAGAGGATATGATTGAATCCCTTAACATGATGGCGGCGGGCATGCTAAATCCGGTTTTTATGATTACCCATGTAGGCGGCTTAAATGCTGTACCAGAGACAGTCATCAATCTTGATAAAATACCTGGCGGGAAGAAACTCATCTATACCCATAAGAAGCTGGATCTTGTCGCCATCAGCGACTTTGCCGAGCGGGGAAAATCGGATCCATTTTATGCTGAATTAGCAACAATTTGCGAACGGCACCATAATTTGTGGAGCAAAGAAGCAGAGGATTTCCTGCTCGCCCATGCCCCTGAAGTTTAGTATATTTACTATATGAAATCACCAAAAGAATTGGCCATGGATAAAAAGCTCCTGGCCACCGTAGAAGAATTAATCGGCAAAGGTATACCCCTTAAGGCTACCCAAATACTCCTTGAAGATGATGAAATTCACGCAATGCAGGAGTATGCCAATACAGTCTCTATAAAACGGCTAGGTTACAATGATCACGGCCCGGTCCACATGCGGACCGTAGCCCTGAATGCAACAATTATGATGGGCCTCTTAAAACAGGCCGGGATCCGAACCAGCCTCGAAGCAGAAGAAGCGGGAACCTTCGAAGAAAGCCTCGTAGCGGTCCTTCTGGCTTCTTTTCTCCATGATCTGGGAATGACTATTGGCAGGCAGGACCATGAACTCCACAGCTGTTACCTGGCCTACCCCATCATCGATAGGATCTTACAGGTGCTCTATCCTCAGGACATACAAAAGCGGGTCGTAACCCGGTCCCTGGCAATCGAAGGTATTGTGGGCCATATGGCAGGCCGCAAAATCCATTCCTTGGAAGCGGGAATCATTCTCATTGCCGACGGCTGCGACATGGAAAAGGGCCGGGCCCGCATCCCCATGGCCTTAGCCCACGAACCGCGGGTAGGAGACATTCACAAGTATTCAGCCAATTCTATTGAAACGGTAAAACTTACCGCAGGGACAGAAAAGCCCATCCGCATCGATGTAACCATGTCTGCAGAGGTGGGCTTTTTCCAGGTCGAAGAGGTACTCCTCGGCAAAATTGCTTCCAGCACCGCCAAGGGCTTTGTAGAGCTCTACGCCTCAGTGGTGGGCGGAGAGCCAAAACGGTATTTGTAAGAAGGACTTATTCAGCCAGGGCTTTAATAGCCTTATAAGCCTTCAGGTCCGTATACAGCTCACCCAGATAGGGGTTCCGTTTTGTCTTTATAACCTTATATATCATATAGATAAAGACTGCCACATTGCTCGCCAGCGACAGGGCTCCCCAGAAGGTATAGATTGCAGGGTTATAAGTTGAAACAACCATTGCTAAGCCCTGATCCTGAAACATGGGAAAAGTCTGTGCAAACATACACCAGATGGCTAAAGTAGCCGCCCGATGCTGTAACCATGCACCCTTCCCTAAGGTAAAGGCACAAAGGGTAGCCGCAAGCAGGAGGGCAAAGCCGGCATACCAGGAATGGGTTGGCAGGCAGTTATATACATAGGTAAAGTTCCAGAGATCATAGGCAATAATCCAGAACCACAGCATATCAGGCCAGAGCATATCCCGGCTCTTATCTTGTTCAGTTTCCTTCCGGATCACAATACCAAACCAGCCGGTAATGGTGATGATGTTCAGAATACCCGCGATGCCATTCATAAAATTCCAGGGGCCGCCCAGCACGCCGGTAACTTCCCCTTCGATAGGACCTGAATTGGATCCAAAGAAACTCATCCCAACCTGAAAGTCCCGAGTGACTGCTTCGAGGATATTTATGGCCAGAATAAGCGCAGGGAGGGTGAGCACCCACTTCTTATCCCGAAGCCGCCATACCACGTTCCCTGAGGGATCTTTTTTTTCAACAAATCGGATGAGCCAGAAAATGATACTTCCAGCCGTAGCTGAATACACCTTTGCCAGGTGAAACCAGTCAGTATAGGTCTGTTCAGGGATGATAAATATCCAAACCAGAGTAAGAAGAATTGGCAGTATAAAAAAGCTAAAAAAACCAAACCATTTAAAGCGTCTAGAAACTTCATTAAACCCAAAGAGAGCAGCCAGCACTAAGAACCAGATGCCCCAAGCCGAAAATGTAGTTGCCCCTGCGGCGGTGTTAAAACTCCACATATCTCACTCCTGTATTTTTACATCCTTAAGCATTTTTTGTGCCCGGATGGTATGTAAACCTATAATATTTTATAGATTAAATTTTCACTGTCAAGTGATGCTTTTCCCTCAAAGCCTATGCTATACTGAGGATATGAAACAATATAAATGTATAAACAGTATATTGATGGGTCTTTTGGCTGTCATGGTACTTTTGTCCTGCGCATCTTCGCAAACATTGCCCGCTGCTAATCCGCCTCCAACGAACACCCTCGCCCCAGATCCGACTCATGATCCCACCCCGCCTCTGCAAGCAAGTCAAGTTTCGTCCGCCCCTATAGTGCAACCGGCACCAGCATCCCCACAGGAAGAGTTTCAGACAGTTCAGACAGAGCCGATTCCGGTAAAACTCATCCGCGAAGAGCCCCCCATTTCTGGTAAACCTGAACCGGTCACCTTCCGGGAAATTTGGGGCTACGTGCAGGCTGGTGAAGAATCGGCCCTGGATCTCGCCTGGCCTGTGTCGGATGTAGCCCTTTTTAGTGCAAGCATCAGCAGTACGGGGAAACTGAAGGGAATACCTAAACGAAGTAAGCTCTCCGGCTATACCGGCAAGGTACACCTTGTGGTAGCAGAACTGGGGAACTATGCCCTAACCCATTTCTGCCTGAATCCGGCCTATCCGGTGCGATCCAGTCTTATCACCCAGATTGCAGAGGCCGCACAAAACTTTGACGGTGTCCAGATCGATTTTGAAGCTGTACTCACCGATGACAAGGATAATTTTATCAGTTTTCTTCGCTCTATTAAAAGCCAAATAGGGAAAAAGACCCTCAGTATTGCCCTGCCAGCACGAACAAAAAAAGTGGCCGAAGCCTATAATTACGAACAAATTGCCCAGGTGGCTGACCGGATTATCATCATGGCCTATGACGAACATTGGAGCGGCAGTACCCCGGGCTCCGTAGCTTCTCTAACGTGGTGTGAAAAGGTAGCTGACTACGCCTTAAAAACCATTGGAAATAAAAAGCTTGTCATGGGCATACCCTTTTATGGCCGCGCCTGGGGCGAAATAAACCCATCTCGGGCCTATCGTTTTTCCAGTCTTTCTAAATTGATGGAAGAAAAGGGCATCCAGGAAACTTCCCGAGTCGATGGCAGTGTTTATTTTGAATATAGCGAATTGATAAAAGTTAAAGTCTTTTATGAAGACCATCGTTCTGTTCATCAGCGGGCAGAGCTCTATTATACCCAGGGTATTAATAATATCGCTTTTTGGCGCATCGGTCAGGAAGATAGGACAATATGGAATTTTCTGCATGTGCAGAGTAAATAAAGCCCCACATACAACGATTTCAGGGTATGAAGTCCTAGCAATGTATTTCAGGTCCGAATGCATTATACTTTACTGTAAATTAATTATTAGGAGACAGATTGATGAAATTTTCTATTGAACAGCGACCTGTATTCAGTGTACTGAGGCTTATTTTCGAGGCTGGGGAGCAGGTTCGGGCAGAAGCCGGGGCGATGATCAGCATGAGCGGCACCATGGAGCTTAAGGCAAAAACCAGCGGCAAGGGGGTATTCGGAACCCTTGGGGCTATGATGGGAGGCGAAAGCCTCTTTGCTTCTGAATATACTGCTGGGACCTCGGGAGACGAGTTAATCCTTGCCCCATCCTATCCTGGGGATATTCTGCACCTGCCCCTGCGGGACGAAACTATTTTTGCTCAAAGCGGTGCATACCTGGCAGGGTCTACCCATCTACAGCTATCTTCCCAGGGATCCCTTAAAGCTCTTGTTTCGGGTGAAGGGCTTTTCTTGCAAAAAATAAGCGGCTCTGGCGACTTGTGGCTCGCTTCCTATGGGGCTATCATCGAAAAACAACTGAATGCAGGGGACGAATATGTGGTAGACACGGGCAACATGGTTGCCTTTGATGCAAGCCTTAGCTACACCATTCAAACCGCATCCCGGGGACTTTTTTCTTCCATGGCTTCCGGTGAAGGCCTCGTCTGCCGTTTCCGAGGCCCAGGCCGCCTCTGGCTCCAGACCAGGAGCATCTCTGCACTAGCCCAGACCCTTAAGCCCTATTTCCCCAGCAGTTCAAACAGCTAAAAGGAAATCTATAAGGTTGATTGTTTTTATGCCGTTACGTTCTATAGCCTGGAATTCATCCAGGCTAAGAATGTACTTCGGATAACTATCCTGTATCCGCTCTAGAGGTCTAAACTCACGGTTAATCACTTCTTCATTAGGTAAAAGATAGCATACTTGGAAATAATGTTTTTCATTCTGCTTTTCCGCAATAAAATCAACCTCCATAGTATCGAATTTACCAATATGGACAGAATATCCCCTTTGTAGCAATTCAAGGTATACAATATTTTCAAGCAATCCATTTATATCTCTATCTTTATAGCCTAATAGACCATGGCGTAAACCTATGTCACCGGCGTAATATTTGCTATACAATTCTAAAAATCGAAGTCCTTTAATATCGTATCTTTGAGTTTCATATACAAGAAAAGCCTTTTCCAGGTAATGAATATAGTTCAGCACCTTATCCACCGAGGCTGTGAGTTTTTGGGCTTTAAGATAATCAGAAATTCTTTTTACAGAGGTAATGTTGCCACAGTTATCAAATACATACTTAATCACATGATCCAGCAAAGCAGGATCTTTAATATCATTACGTTGAATCACATCTTTTAAAACTATAGTACTATATATTCCATGTAAGTAAGTAAACACAGCACTATCGGATAATTCAAAAGCATGAATGCCTGGAAGCCCCCCATAACGCAGAAACAAAGAAAATTGTTCCTTTACTGTATTATCAGACCTCTGGTGAAATGCACAAAATTCTTTAAATGTTAGCGGATATACCTTAAATTCTATGTATCTGCCTGAGAGTAATGTGGCAAGATCCGATGCAAGCAAATGTGCATTGGAACCAGTGATTGTTATATCGGCAAAGGATTCAGAAAACAGACTGGCTATAGCTTTTTCCCAACCAGATATCTCCTGTATTTCATCAATAAATACATATCGTTTTGCATAGTGTTTATCTAAGAAAAAGCCTTTTACAAATTTATATAGCTCCATATAAGAGGTTATAAAATCCCACTCAAGCAACTCCTTGTTGATATAGAGAATTGCATCGGAATCTGTACCCTTATCCTGCAACAGCCTTATAAGTTGTAGAATAAGCGTACTTTTACCAACCCGCCGCATACCAGTTAATACTTTTATAACTGGCGTATCAAAATAGGGGAAAATAGTGTTTATATAGCTACTTCGTTTAATTTCCATGTTACACCACTATAAGCTTCGTCTGCAGACGAAACTAGTATAATAAAATTAAAGAGTTTCGTCTATACACGAAACTCTTTTTATTATTCCTGGAGCAGGTGTACTTATGTGTCAGCCTGTAGCTTAAAGAAGTCCATTAAGCTTTGCAGGTCCCGGGCCATGTCGGCCAGGGATTCAGAGGTAGAGGCGATTTCTTCTGCCATGGCGGCATTTTGCTGGACCACCTGATCAAGCTGAGTCATGGCATTGTTTATTTGACCGACTCCTGCGCTCTGTTCTATCGCAGCCCGGCTAATTTCCTGAATAAGCCGGGCCGTCTTTTGTATGTCCGGCACCAGGGCCTCGAGAATTCTACCTGTTTCTGATGAAACAGAAGCGGTCTCTTGGGACAGGGCAATTATTTCGGTGGCCGCATTCTTGCTCCGTTCTGCAAGTCTTCTCACTTCTTGGGCCACAACGGCAAAGCCCTTGCCATGTTCACCAGCCCTGGCGGCTTCTATGGCTGCATTTAATGCTAAAAGGTCTGTTTGTCGGGCAATTTCTTCTATTACCAAAACCTTTTCTGCTATTTTATTCATAACCAGAATAGCATTCTGAACTGCTTCCTTGCTCTGTATAGCCCGTTCAGCGGCAGACCGTGCAATGAGGTCCGTTTCCTTTGCATGGTCTGCGGTCATCGCAATATTTGATGCCATTTGTTCTACTGACGAAGCGACTTCTTCTGCCACCGAAGCCTGTTCCGAAGTGCCTGAGGATAAGTTCTGCGCTGAGTTACTCAAATCCCGGCTGGCAAATACGATATCATTAGATGCTTGCCGTACCTGGCTGACGATTTTAGAAAGCTCCTCGGTCATATTTTGCAAAGACCGTGCCAAATCGCCAATCTCGTCGCTTCTGCCAGCGCTATGTTCATCAATATGATTAAAGAGTTTTCCCTGGGCTATGGTGTTAGCCTGACCTATAATGGTGAGAATTGGTACAGTTATGCTGTTAATAAGGATAAGAAGAACCACAATAATCACCAAGGATACGAGAATACTTGCAATCCTGAATTGAACCATGGCCATATCCAGATCCCGGAATGCTTCTTTATCGGGGATGGCGAAGGTGAAAAGATAACCAAAATTGGTGTATCCGTAATATATGGTGTGGGAACTGCCGTTAATTTCAATCCGCTCTATACGGTCAATAGTCCCTGCGGGCAGACTTTGGTTCAGTTTTGTGACCCAGGACAGGAATGCTGGTTTCTGGGCATCGTCTGCAGAATCCTTTCGGTAGGGTTGGAAGATATATTCCTGATTCTGAGCATACAGATAACGACCCGTTGCGGGGTCTAACAGGAAAAGCTGGGAATGCTCGGTTATTTTTACATCCTTAAGCAATGTTTCCAGAAAACCCAGGGTCAGGTCCGCCGTAGCAACCCCAAGAATGCGGTTATTTGTATCCACCATAGGACAGTCCACCGTAATATAGATGGAACTGGTTCGTTTTTCTGGGGGTATATCGGCTAACGTTTGTCCCTGTAAGAGGTAGAGGTAGGGTTCAGTAATAATATATTCCTTAGGCAGTGGGGTTTTCCGGTCATGGTTCAGGGGCAGGGCTGAGGTGTACCAGTCTTCGACCACATAATTATAGTTGATGTAGGGCCTACTGAAAATGTCTAAAAATGATATTTCAAAACTTTTTTACGTTAAAATGGGTTTAATTTAGTATACTAAAACTTTCAAATATGATTTATGAGGTTTAAAACCAAGTAAAAATAAAAAGCGCATAAAAAGATCCCTCAGGATTTTTTCACAGTTGGTCAGCAATACACATACCATAATTGCTGTTTCACTAGTTTCGCGTAATTTTTCATAGATTGTACCAAGACCAAACTTTCGTTTCATATATCCAAAGCCACCTTCAATCGCTTGTCGAATGGCTTCGTCAAGTCTTTGAATCTTTCGTAGCTGTCGTACTATCTTTTTATTCTCTAATGTTTCTTTAATCGGTCTGCCTAAGGGTGGTCCAGACAATCGTATTCCTCGAGCTTCACAATAGGCTCGGTTTGCTCGTGTCCGATATATTTTATCGGCATGCACCGATTCCGGATATCGACCACATCGCCTCTTATATTTTTCTATTTGTGTTGGCAAATCTTCTTGTTCGTTATAGGGTTCCCATTGTAATCGATCTATAAAAATCATCCCGTGTTCGGTCATCGATGCTGATAGTTTTGCTCCGAATTCAAAGGCCGCTTTTGCTTTACCTCGGGCTATTGGTCGTACATGGGGTTGACTGATACTGACGATTTTTCCCGATATCGAATGGGTCTTTCCCTTATACATCTGTACCTGTTGCCGGTAAACCTCATGTATCACGATAAGATCACGTCGCTGTTTTGCACTCAACGTTGTACTGGGAACCTTGTTTTGTAATTCATTGATAGTCCGTAAATTACGTCGTATGTATTGGAGTTGGGTCCGAATCGCTCTGCGTATTTCTTTTTTTGTTCTTCGTCGCCCTCGTATAAAATTGAGATATTTGATACGGGCCTGTTTTCTATAGGTTCGTGGTTTTATGGTGAGCTCACTCGCTTCATATAACGTATCAATTATCTTTTCTGTTTTCCTTCGCGCTTCATCCAATAAAGTGACATCATGGGGATGCCGGATATCCTGGGGGACGCACGTGGCATCTATAATGAGTTGCCCTCGATTTCCATGATCATGGTCATCCTTTTGGTTTTCTTTGTTCTGTTTTTTTTCAGATTCTGCTTCTACCTGTTCTTGATACCGTTTCGCTATCAACTCATTTATCTGTGCTATTGCATCAGGTCCAAGCCGTTTTCGAAAATGAACCATCATGCTTGGATCAAAGGGTTTTTCATCTTTGTAAGATTCATATCCTAAAAAATATTGCAGGTAATGGTTCTCTCGTATTGTTTCTACCGTTTCTTCATCTGTTAATTGTAATTTCTCTTTTATCAATAATGATCCCAAGGCGAGCCGTACGGTCTTGGCTGTTCTTCCAATTCGTTTTGAAAAACATTTTTTATATTCAGCTTCTATCTCTTCCCATGGAATAATTGCGGCTAATCGTACCCATCGATTATCTTCTCGTAAATGTCCTCCGAAGGGTACATAAAAGTCTTCAAACTCAGGTACCTGTTCCTTTTCCTTATACATCGTTACCCCATAGTAAAGTGCACGCTTTTTAAGGCCTTACCCCTTTCTTCCGTGCACTTCTTATTGAGATTATCTCTGTATTTGCTTCTTTTGTAAAGAGTTGTTTGTTTTTCAGGAAGCCCGATGTACGTCTCATCGAGCTGAAACTTTCCATCGCTGTATGATGCATAGGGTCCAAAAAATTCATATCCGGGGATAACGCCCTTATCATAAAAGAGCCCTCCGCCCGCCAGGGGTTGGAATCCTAAGGTCGACAGCAAGAGGTTGATGGCCCCTTCGGGGCTCATGCCTTTTTTGTCCCGCAGGGATTCTCCGACGATGCCGCCGATTTTTCCAAGGGTCCTGGCGGTAGCAAGCTGGCTGTCGGTGTAGCGATTAAAGTCCTGTATATATTTATAGACCGTAAGGCCCATCTTTTCATGGATTTGTTTTTTCATTGTATTGGATAGATTCATCTGGTTCACCAGAAGGGTAATGCCAAAACCAAGGACAAGCACCAAGAGGATGCTGATGGTAAATTTAGTCTTAATGTTCATGAGCAAGCCTCCCATTGTATAGTCTATGCAATAGCGCTACAAATACAAGAAAAATAGTAGGAGAGATGGTGAAGGCCACAGTTACAGGGATGACTGTGGGTGATGGGCTGGTTATTTTTTTGCTTGGTTTTTTAGTAAGGCTCTGAAAGCTGAAAGCCATTCCGCCCTTAGGGTAGAAGTTTTTTCAGTTCCTATATTGCAGGGAACCACGGTACTCCTGATAATACTGTCTAAGAACATGCGATGGTCCCTGTTAAGCAGGGGGGCATCGAAGGAAATAGCAAGAAAGGGTGTTTTTTCGTTTAAAGTCCTCAGAGCTTCCTTTGTTTTCATATAATCAAAAAGGGCTGTATCAGTTTTTAAAATATGGTTGCCAAAGGGGCTTAGGTTGATAAGCCTAAGGGGAAATAGTGGTTTAGCCCCCTGTATATCGGTTACTAATTTCACTCGCCAGGCAAGAAGTCGGGTTGTATAATTTGTCTTTTTATAGCTATAGGGGCCAAATAAAACCATAGTCTCTTTTACAATATCCATCTGATTTTCTAGATCACCCTGTGTATAATATTGCCATTGGGAAGGCATATACCCAGCATCTTGTAAGTCTGCAAGGGCTGTGAGGAGGACTCTTCCGGGACCACTAGAAAAGAAAGGGGATGTTAGGTCGAAAGTTACTGTACTCCCCTGAGCAAAACCTAAAACAGTAGGGTCCTTTGTTTCATAGGCCTGTACAAAAAGCTGGGGCAAGGAATCCCCTTTATCCGCCGAAAGGCCCGAATAGAGCACCGTTAGAAAGGCAAAGAAATCATCGTCGTTACCACCGTTTATAAGGATAACAAAGGGGCCAGGGCTATAAATTTTTGCAAGCCAGTCAGCTAGTGATTTATTGTTGATGGTATGAACCATTGTGTTGGTTATTGCTTGTAAACCAGTTTCCCCCTCGCTCTGGTAGGGAACTAAGAAAACATAAGGGTCCATTATATAGATATCTTGTATATCCTTTTGTGGGAATAGACTGTTTCCTGTAATAAGACCTTTACGCTCTACATTGAAGGGCCGAACTTCTATAAAAGACCTATCCCGATTGCTGAGCCTGAGATACCAGGGAGCCTGTTCTATAGAACCTTGAACGACCACCTGCTTTTTAAAGCCGGCCCACCAGGGACTGAGCGAACTTGCAAGCTCTGTGGGAACATGTATAAGGCTGACTGAACGGCCATATACCCAAAGTCCGCCATAGAATACGCCTGCTAAAAGCAACAAGATTCCTAGCACAAGGGCAGGCAGGCCTGGTTGCTTGCCCCTCTGGTTTGTAGATCGTGGCTCTTTTTTTCTGGTTGACCGTATGGTTTGTTTATTCAATTTCTATTCCTTTCGGTGTTTCAGGTGCGCCTCGTGGGAGGCGCTTAAATCTAGTGTGTCTATTGTTGATCTGAATTATTCATTTAATTCTGCTAATGCAGTAAGATATTCCACCCCCTTTGCACCGGGAATATTGTTGCAATATCCTACAACTGGCAAGCCATTTGTACCAACACCGACATTGAATCTGTTAGTATCACTGTCAATAATCCTGTATGGTAGTATTTGAACCTCCCACTTGCCATTAAGCTTGCCTGATGAGTCAACAACACCATCAGTAAGTGTTGCAATATCCGGAGTTCCTTTGTACCAGGCAATCTTGGCTGTATTCCCGACACCTTTGTAAGAAATATATGGTGTATTGCTGTTTGTCGGGACGGTAAGCGTTAATTTATCACCGACTGTCAAGTATGAATCCACGATAACGCGTTTCCTTGTAGTGGGATCGTTGTATGTTGGTATATAGATATACACAACATCACCATTGAAAGAATCCTGATACGCGATATGCACATGACTGTCTTTATCGACAACAACCGATACAAAAGCACCGCCGCAATTTGTGTCAAGCGACACCGGTGTTGACCATGTTGTATTGGCGTCATTTGTGGCGTAAATGTAATAGAGCGTTGTTCCTGAGTAGTAAATAAGCACAGCACGAGCCGTGCTAGCGCCAGTACTAACACCTACTACCGCGGAGTAGATGCCTAGATTGGTACCGGTGCCGATGTATTGTCCCGCGTTGGTATTACCAGCATTATTATTCTGGTTAAATCTACGGTTATTGGTTTCGTTATCAGTGTAAACAGGCCAGGTACCATTTTGATTGCTTTGAATAATTTCGGTATTATTAACATAAAGGTTAGTAGCAGTATCGGTTACTTTGGTCGCATTTGCCGGTACTCCGCCGCCGACACTGGTCTGGTTGGTTCCCGTTTTAAAGTAACGGAAAATAATCCTGTCATCTATTGAGTCGTAAGTAGAGTAGAACACATGGCTTAAAGAGCTGTTGCCAACTAGCTTAACAGTAGGATATTGGTAGCGGTCAAGAACGGCAAGATTTCCGGATTTGTAAAGATTATCTAACCAAACATTGTAATCACGGTAAAAATAGGTGGTGCCATTCCAAGTTGTGTTTGGCGGATTGTAGTATAGATTAACCATAATACCACCTTTATCACCGATAAAATCGGTTCCCAGCTGAACTACATTGATGTCATAAAGCGCAGCCCGATTATTGTCAGTATTAAGCGCAAGCGAGGTAAAGGTAAACAAGTCCCAGTTTTCATATATTTTAATTTCGCTTGTTCCGTCCCAATACTGCGCAAGACCATAGCCTTCCGAGTTGTTAACATAGGCAAATTGTGGAGTGTTTCCGCTCATTGCCATGGAAGGATATACAGCGTTTTTCGCACGCGGAGCAGATGCGTTAAGCCTTAGCGGATTGTAGTCCCAGACTGATAAATATACATCATCATTGAGAGAAGTTTGCAGGAGCGGAGTAACCATGGCATTGGTGGGTAGAGTGTCGTTGTTGATGCTGTTCAAGCTTGGAATTCCGTTTGCTATTATTGTCAGGTATCCGCTTCCTCCTGTGGCAAGTGTTACTGTAAGTTCCCGGTTCGCGGTAACTATTACAGCGGTCAATCCTGTTCCCTGTTTTGTTGTGTAAGTCGCGTCATAGGCGTCAGGATCTTTGGAAATGCGGATATCACTTAAGGCTCCAGTAAGAGTAGTCGGCGCGAGATTAAAGCCCTTTACTGTGATTGTTTCATAACTTGCGGTGCCTGTTGTCTTAACCCATACCGGGTATTTACCGTCAGCGCTTCTGTTGTAGTCGCTGCCGAGCAAAGTGTTGAGGAGCGTTACTACATCGGTAATATACGGCACCACATCCACTTTCATAATGTTAAAGCCGCCGGTAAGGCTTGTTGTATCATTAGGGCTGGTCGGGGTTTGTATAGAACTATTGGGAGACCCTGCCTTTGCATCTTCAGCCCGGACCCGGATGCGCACATTGCTCCTGGCTACCCCATTTACCGTGCTACTATCCCACTCGAATTTCCAGCTTACAGTATGCCCTGACTCCAGGCTCAGACTCTGACTGGTGGCACTCCAGGTTCCCAGGGTATTTGTTCTGGCCACGAGCCCATTGTTGCTGCTACTGAATTCTGCAACCTGTTGTTCTTCAGTGCCATCAACCACACCATTTCCATTTAAATCGATCCATATATAGAGGGCAGAAATCCGCTGGTTGTCAGAGGCTTCACCACTGAACACAATGGTCCCACTTACGTCCGCATCGTTACCAAAGACTTCGTTGGTCTTGTTAAAGCCTGAGTTCTGATTATCCCAGGGGCTCTGGTCCCAGGGTTCTATATGGCCCTTCCATACAGATCGATCACTGGCATTGTAGTCCTTTACATCAGTTGCGGACAGTTGGTTCAGTCTCGCCGTTGGGGCCACCTCGTCCACGTTATCGATGGTAAGGCCCACGGTAATGGTACCACTCAGCTCATCAGTGGGGTCACCATCATCGCTGGTGGTACTATCATAGACCAGTATAGTAAATGTACGGTCATTTGAACTGCTACTATCAACAAAGCCACTTGTATCTATTGTAACCTCACTAGAAGTTAAGTTGCTGTTGTATTCAGTTACGCCATATTTTACGGAGTAGCGTATAGTTCCATTTCCGCCGGTAGAATTTATCTTAAAGTAAAGTTTATTGCCTCGAGCGGTAAAGTTCGTGGCACCATAACCATTTGAGATGGGGCTGGTCTGTTCGTTCGCATCAAGCACATCCCCGTCTCCATTCAGATCAGTACCAAGTACGATGGATGTAATAATTGGCTTATGATTGGCCACATAGGCATTGGTCGAACCGCTCACATTATTCCCCGCAAAGTCGTAGGCTACATAGTGAACTTCTACCTTGCCATCTGCTACTAAGGTTGAATTGAACTGGGCCGCCCATTGGTAAGATCCTCCGCTAATGGTAAGCCACTCTGCATAGCCGTCCTTATCACCAGCAGAACCGCTGTCGTTACCATCTTCCAGGCGGTTATCAATAACAATTCGGTAATCATCGTAAGTAGGATCATTAAGATCAAGGACTCCGCTAAAGGGAAGCGTTGCAACTCCGGTTCCTTTAAGACGAAGTACACTCGTACCCTGTTGCAGGTAGACCACTACCTGCTTAATGCCGGAGATCACGCCTGTATCCTTCACCGTACCTTGGACTTCTGCCTGGCTCCCAATGATTTCTGTGCCAGCCGTATAGGTCAGATTCGTGGGCTGAATATTATCCACATTAAAACTGAGACTCTGGATACTGTGGAAACCGCTCGTATCGATGGCATCAAAGGCTACAGCCATAATTCCAGATGAATTGGGGAAGAGCCCTGCTTCAGTTGTATTAATCGGGACTTCGATCCGGTAGGTCTGGTAGCCCGCCACATAGCCAGGTTCTCCGCTATTCACCAGTACTGCCCGGGGTCCGCCAGCAGGGGCTCCAATTAGTTCCTGACTGGAAATTCGGGGACCTTCGTGCTTAAAGATGATACTCTGCAAGCCGCTTTCGTCCCGTACATAACCAGTGATAGTAAAACTTCCACCCACGGTACTATTCGTTTCATGGGAGAGGTCAGCGTATTGCGGTACCGTCTTATCAAAGGTGATGGTCCGGATTACTTCGATTCCGGGGATTCCATCGCCAGGAGTAGTCTTATAGTCCCAGGCCCGTACCTTAAATTTGATGGTCTTCGTTGTTGCGGTGCCCGTTGGGTTGAATTCTCCATAGAGATTGATGGTCTGGTACCAGCTTGTGGTTCCATTCACCACATACCAGGCAGTAGTGGAACTATCATTTTCATCTACCGAGGGCGGGTTAAAGCCAGAGATACTGGGCCACTTATCATCCACGTCGGTAAAGTCCCCATCGTTGTTTATATCAAAGGCAATCTGAACCTTCCAGATGGACTGTCCGTCCTGGGCAATACCAAAGATCCGTTTGTAACCACCAACCGTAGCACCATCGTCGGGATCCAAAATAGTTACCTCAGGCCGGTCACGGTTGGGATCAATTTCCAGGGTATAGGAGGATACATAGGCAATATTTCCAGTCCCAGACAAACCTGCGGTATCCTCCGCCCGGATATATACTTTCATCCGCCAAATGTTAAGCCATGTTTCACCAGCATCCTGAATACCATCCCCATCAGTGTCTCCAATATCAACCGCATAGGTGGTATTGGCATAGGCATTGATGTTATTGAAGGTATAGGACCAGCTTACCGTTCCAGTAGCAGGATACCAGGGGCTACCCTCATAGTTCGTTTCGTTTACAGTCTTACCAATTCCTATTTTAATATTCCGAACTTGAGTCGTAGCATCTTCCGCACTTCCCCGGATGGTTACCTTACCGTAGACACTGCTTAATTCCACAGGATCGATGATGGACACCACAGGTCCCGTAGTATCTACCACAACAGTTCGGCTCACCAGTGTTGTCCGACCCGCCGCGTCGGTAATACGGGCATATATAGTTCGTGTCCCGTCTGGTATAGTAGTGAAGGTATAAGACCAGGTACCACTGATACTGCCTGAACCATTCGACATGGTAGCAAGGACAGTACCACTGGTAAAGTCGGTAGAATCGATTTTAAGTTCTACCTTTGATACACCATTTTCATCTCCGTAGGTTCCTGTGAACACGAGTTCACTGGCCTTAAGTTTGCTGTTTGCATCAGGGGCAGTGAAGGTGCCATCAGGGGCTTCCCGGTCAACCTTAAAGGTAGCGGCAGAACTCAATCCCGTAATAGCGGGACTTGAGGTATCGGTAACCCGGACAATGAGGGTATAGGTACCATCATTTGCTCCAAGGTCGTAGTTCCAGTTCGCCGTAGTACCCCATCCTCCTGTGGGCGCTGTAAGGCTTATCCAGCTTATACCATTATCGGTACTGACCTCGACAGATGCAATTCCATCATCATCGCTGGCAGTTCCATAGACCTTTGAATCAGAAAGGAACGTATTTTGTTGGGTAGTAAAGCTTATTTGAGGCACATCGGTACTCTGATCTATGCGGAAGGTCCGATCAACATTGGTGTTATTACCTGCCACATCGGTTACAATGAGTCTAAGGGTTATTTCATAGAGGCTGCCGCTTATAAGGGTTGCGTAGGTAGTCTCATCATAATTTCGGGTATCAAAGCTGAGGGTCCACTCGGTAGTGCCGGTAGGTGAACCAAGATTCGCAACCTCAGCACCACCCTTCACAATGGCAAGCCGAAGGGCCTGAACACCATAGTTATCGGTACTGGTCCCTGAAAGGGTGATGATGTTGTTAGTTGTGCTTCCTACTCCAGGGCTGGTAAAGCTTCCTGTAGGGGCAGTCCGGTCTACCGTATAGGCATAGCTTTCCTGCCGTTTATTGCCCGCATTATCTTCTGTCTCGAGGGTAACCTGATAGATACCGGTACCACTTGCAGTGGGGATAAGGTTGGTATTAAAGGAAGTACTTGGGGTATTGGGATTCGTAAGAGTACAGGGGGTCCAGTTTACCACCACTGTAGCACCATCTTTAACGACCTTATATCGAACCGCTGCTACCGTACCAGTTGTATCAGTAGCAGTTCCGCTTACCATGAAATCTGCGTTTCGATACCCTGTCGTTGCAGGACTAATACCACTTATGGTTGGAGCACCCGCATCCTGGGTAAAGGCAATGGTTTTGGTGTTAACCTTTCCGTTAATATCGGATATCTTAATCTGCAGGATCTTTGCACCATCAATACTGTTAGTAAAGGAAAAACTACTGAGGGTCTTACTGGTACTGGAACCAGAAAGGTTTGAAGCGGGTATCTGGGTCCAGTCAGGGGACCAGGTAGTTCCATTATCTGCACTAAGCCGATAGTAAAGTGTCTCAGAATTAAGCCCATCATCATCGGTAAGGGTACCGCTAATGGTGATGGTTTGACTTGCTACGGTAGCACCTTCAGCGGGACTACCAATGGTAAGTTCCGGTTTATCCGTGTCCTGATCTACCCTGATGGTATAGGTGGCTATACCACTGTTTCCAGCCTTATCGATGCCCCTGACCTCTACGGTTAGATCGGCTTTATCAGAGTATGCAGTTGTATCAACTGTAAACGTAAAGGTCGTGTAGGGATCGGATCCCACCGGTTGCCATGAACCACCACCAACCCGATAGAAAAGAGATCCAAGGCCATTGGTGTCGCTGGCAGATCCGGAAAAGGTCATAAGGCCATTTCCATAGACTGTCCCACTCAGATTGATGTACGGCGCAGGTTGATTAAAACTTACTACCGGTGATGTAGTATCAATGGTGATTGTTTTTGTTACCGATGAGGGCTTATTTGCTTTATCGAATACAGTGAAACGATACTCGTAAATGCCATCGGATAGTCCCGTGATATTTCGGTTATAGTTCCAATCGCCGGTTCCACTGTTGTACTCAGCAGTTCCAATATCGGTAAAGTTTATATTACCGGGCTTTTTCTCAGCCACCGTTATGTGATCCACCAGGTAATCATCACTTGCAGTCCCGGTAAAGGTTATTGCAGCATTAGCCAGGTTCCCCGAAGGGGTATTCAAAGTAATTACTGGGGTATTTTGATCAATTCCAAAGATCAATTCTGTTTGGTCAGAAATATTGCCAGCCTTATCGACAGCTTTTACAAAGAGCTTCTTTTCACCGACGCCAAGACCAGTCAGATTTATTGTATCACTCCAACTTTCCTTCCCATTGGCAGGGGTCCAGCTCCCTAGATCTGCAGGTGGTGTAAAACCTGTGACTGGTCCAATAACATAGTACACAGTACCAATACCCGCAGAGCCCACATCGCTTGCGGTACCTTTAATTTCATAGGTAGATCCGAAAAGCCATGTATTACCAGGATTCGTTATGCTTGGGGCAACGGGCTTTTGGGTATCCCTGCTTACCTTACGTACTACACTGGTGCTCCGATTGGCCACATCGGTAACTGTTATGGTGTATATAAACGACCCTTCTTCAGGTAATGTAATGTTAGCGGCAGACCAAGTTTTCGTAGTAGTACCTGAACCTAAGGTCACTGGTATATCAACTGTAGTTGTACCCCCTTCTTTTTTCTGGGTAATAGAAACCGAAGCTACTCCATTGGTATCAACGGCAGTTCCACCAAGGGAAAAACTTGAAGTACGGTATTCGGTAGTATCATCGTTAAACACAGAACCATCAATTGTAATATTTGTGATAGTAGGTACATTCTGATCTACCATTAGGGTTATACTTTTTACAGAGCTTAGGTTCCCCGCATTGTCAATCGCTTGGGCTTCAATAGTGTGAAGGCCTTCACTTAATCCACTATCATCGCCTGCACCGTCCGTATCTAAATCGAGGGTAGCAAGCCAATTGGTAGTACCTAGCACATCCTCTTGCCAGGTTCCTCCATCAACTCGATAGCGAATTTTTTGTATGCCACTACCTCCGGTACTGTCACTGCTTGTACCGGCAACTGTAACAGTTAGTCCGGCAACAAAGGAACCAGGATTAGTAATTGATACTGTTGGTGCTATAGTATCAATCCATACCGTTACAGCACTGCTCTGATTTTTTCGCCCAAACTTATCCGTGGCCCGGACCACCAGGGTCTTTTCGCCGTTATTGCTTGCGGCGGTAATTGTCTTCGTCCAGGCTTTATTCTCACCAGGATCTGCAGTTATGTTAAAGTTCTCCCAAGTGGTCCCGTTATCAAAGCTGAACTCGACCTTGCTGATACCGTTCGCATCTAGAACCGTACCCTGCACGGTGAAGTCCCCATTCCGGTAGGGGCCAACAGCATTATCGTCGGTCGCCTTCGGATTAAACACTACCGTTGGCACCGCGGTATCATAGGCAAACCATATCGGCGTCATGGATGCATTGTGTTCGCCATCAGCTGTATCCGCTACATCAATATAAAAACGGTAGGTGCCTTCAGATAGAACACTTACGTCTGGATCACTTATATCTAAAGAAAAGCTCTTAGTAAGATTAGAACCAGCGAGATCAAGGCTTATTGCTTCACCTGAATCGGTAAAGTCTCCATCCTTATTTTTATCTATATACAACGTCGCAGTATCAGGTAGCCCGTCGTCATCCGTAATGGTTCCAGAGATCTTTCCGCCCGAAACTAGAAGATTCTTAATAGTAATCGGATTAGTTGTAGTGTCTCTAATTTTATCTTCCGTTATTACAGTCGGGTCCACCGACGTAAAGGTTACCACCGGCTTATCCGTACTCTGGTCTACCACAAACTGCTGGGCTGCGGCATGTCCTTCGTTCCCCGCCTTATCCTTCGCCACTACCCACAGGTAGTAGGTTGTACCATCGGTCAAGGTCGTAGTGTCGATACTCTGCCCGGCAAGCACCTGCACAATGGCTCCACCTACCGTCGCATCATAGGCCGGCGCATTGCTGCCATTGGTACTGATGAAATATTTCACGCCCTCAACACCATAGAGGTCCCCGGCTATGGCATTAAAGGTAACAGTTTTATTCACCTTGTTTGCTGTAGCATATTTATTAAAACTAGTAATTTCCACATTGGGCGGGGTGGTGTCATAATATACAGAACGGAGTAACGTTGCCGTTTTCCCGCCTACTGTTGTAAGTACTGCCTGGTATTTATACAATCCCTCCGTTGCTACCCCATAAGGTAAAGATCCACTTTTTTTATTAGTAAAGTTTGAAGCAGGAAGACCAGCAGTAATCGTTTCATTCGGGGTTGATGGGAACAGCTCACTTCCCTTTGCCTGATAAATTTCTATTTTTGCAATCTGTGTTGAGTGACTGCCATCAAAACTCATGGTAAAAGGAGCATTCCTAAACATGTTATTTGCATCAATGCTGGTTTCTTCGAAATAAGGAGCTTCAGCATCGATCATAAGTTCGAAGAAATTGGTATGGCCTGTAGTATTCTGATCTGTTTTTGCATACATCTTTAACTTATATTTTGCTGGTGGCAAATCTGAACCTGCGTTATCGACGAGTGCAAAAGAAAAGTTTACCGAATTGCCAATAGAAAGCAAGGTAACATGGGCATCATTTCCTAAAAGGGTACTGATGAGATGTTCATTATAGTCATAAATTTCTATCTTTATTGAATCTGCATCATATTTATCGATAGCGCCGGTGTCTGCAGGAGGCGTAACAATACCGCTCACCTTGGATTTTGGAGGTAGCAGATTTTTTTCCGCATCTTTTAAAACATCAATATTAGTGAACTGAAAATCAATCTGTGGTTCAGCTTCATAGATAAAGCTTCCAAAATTGGGGACGGAGGATAATCGTTTTTTAGATAAAGTTGCTGCAGTTATACCCGATGTTGCACCTTTAATCCCAAGCTGATCAATTTTACCAATCTCATCCATGGCGGGGAAATAGGCATTGGGGTTTACATCATTTTTTGATTCCAATATATCAACACGGTGATAGTAATAGGTATTACTATTGCCTGCGGCATCAGTAACAGCAACATTATAATAATAGGTTTCGTTGTCTTGGAGACCAGCTATTTTATCTTTCAGTTCAAACCGAGTAGTCCAGGTATTGGTCCCATCTGCAGTTACTGGTCCAGCAAGGATAGAACCATCTGCTTTTAACAATGATACTTTTACGTCTTTCACAGTGGTAGCATCATACACTTCACCTTTAACATCAATTGCATCGGTGTATTGGGATCCAGTTTTGCTCAAGGGGCTTGTAACTAATACGGTGGGAGGAATCGTATCGATTATTACTGAAGTAAACGTATTCTGGGTTTTACCTTTTCCATCAGAAACGGTTACATCAATAGTATATTGTCCATCATTGAGTGCATCTGAGGGGTCCGATGCTTTTTTTGTCGTAAAGGTGCTACTCCAATTGCCATTTGTATTCGGTGTAACCGTTGTAGTTTTAACTACGTTTCCTGAGGTATCTTTTACACGGATGGTAAGGCTTGTAATACCATTATCATCGCTTGCTGTACCGGATACGGAAAAGGATTCTCCATTAACATAGCTATTCGGTGTAGGTGCTATAATTTTAGCTAAGGGCGGTTCCAAGTCTACCTTAGCGCCAAGCCCTGCAGTAAAAAGATCACAGCTGGCAATAAAGAGTGCCAACATGGCCAGCGAAGTGAAAGAAAGAACTTTACGTACATGCATATAATCTCCCAATAAAGACACCTACTAATA
The DNA here is from genome assembly GCF_000219725.1 of Gracilinema caldarium DSM 7334. GTDB lineage: Bacteria > Spirochaetota > Spirochaetia > Treponematales > Breznakiellaceae > Gracilinema > Gracilinema caldarium. Next base: position 2,239,608 of record NC_015732.1, read on the forward strand.
CATAGCAATATTCGTGCCAATAATAAAAAACAAGAATCATGCTAAAGTAATGTTATTTATTATATCGGAAGATTTTACAAAAATGTAAAAATTAACAAGTTTAGAGAATTTTATGAATATTCGACAATATTGGCGAAATTTAACCAACAGGGCGAAATGCTAACCTTAGTCCTTATGGACGTTTTTCGTCTCTGTTAGAAAGATTGGTTTTCGTAAATACAAATCGCGTCGAAAGTGCATCCAGAGCATCCCGAAAGGCTTTTTCTGCACTGGCAACCTGCCAGGTAGAATACAGAACATCTGCATAACCATTCAGCATATCAATTCTAGACTTTTGTCCAAAATGAGCAAGGGTCTCTATTTGTTTATATACTATTTTTGCTGATTCATACGCTGTTATCGTTTTCTTCCAACTGTCTAAAAGTCGATTGAGTTCTCGTACCTTTTGTTCATATTCCTGTAAAACTGTCTGACTAGTAAGCTGAACTTTTTTTTCCTTAATCGCAGCTAAATTTGTTGCAATCCGAGCTTCTTCCCAATAAAGCAAATCCATCGGTACTTTTAGCGAAGCCGAAGCTGACCAGCTCTTAGCAGTTGGTGATAGGGTACCTTTTAAGGTAATATCAGGTTTTGGTTGAGCAGTCCGTGCATCAATCTGACTCGATTCAGCATCCAAAGTGGCTGTTACATAGGTATCGTTTATTGAAAGATAGGTCGACCTATCCATAATGTCATGTAAAAGGAATTCGGATATTTCTGGTTCAGAATTACTAAGTTGTTCTAAATCAGGAATTTCCGATTCATCAATACCTAAATATTGGGCTATGGATTGATGAACGGTTTGATACTTTGCAACCGCTGTTTCATATTCTAACCGAGCTTGGGTCATGGTAACTAGAGAATCGAGCAATTCTGCCTGAGAAGCATCCCCCTGAGTAGAAAGAACCTGGGTTTGCTCATATTCGGCTGTAGCGGCTTGTAATTCCGCTTCTCTATAGGCTGCTTCCTTTTTACTCACTAACAAAGACCGTAGGAGAGCTCGGAAGTCTAATACCGCTGTTCGGAGGGTACTCCTATAGGTCTGAAGGCTCGAGCGATAGTCTATGGTTGCCTTCGAATTTGATTGGGCTAAGGGAGTAATTGTAGCGGAAAGATTCGATGTAAGGTTTCCCTCATCGGTAAAGGTACTTGTTGCGCCTAAAGCAAACCAGTACGTCAAAGGAACTACAAGATTTCCTCCAAAGGTCGTTCCTTCAGTTGTACTCGTTTCGGTAGTAGTACTAAAAGCATCAGAAATAGTTGTCGTTAATTCTAATGAACTGGAACGCCACGCTGGCTCTGCCTTAAGCTGAGCCGCTTTATTTTGTATAGTTAATTCAGCTTTGGCAACATCAAGATTTTGTGCAACAGCCCGTGATACAAGATCGTCCAATGTATCAAAGGCAAAAAGTTCTGGAATTTGAAGTAAAAAGAAACTAAGCAAAAGGACAATACCCAGCTGTATGTTTATCTTCATAACCTATTCCTTTAAGCCATCGACAATTGATGCAGAAGCGGACTTCATTGCCGGAAGGAAGGAGAACAATCCCGAAAGCAATACCGCAATCACCGGAGCCAAGAGACTTCGCGGCTCAAAGAGCGATGCGGTCAAATCGGTACCATTCATCTGAAGTGCTTCAAGAAAAGGATGTAAGTAATTCTTACTAAAACCTTGTATTACAAGGGACAGACCAAAACCAATGATACCCCCCAAAACAGTGAGTTTAAGGCTATTTATTATAAGTTCCAGGGTAACCTTGAAAATGGTATTTCCCAACGCTCGCTTTATAGCCATTTCCCGTCGTCGTTCTGCAGCTTCAGCCATCATGCTTGAAACAACACCAAAGGCTGCGACAATTAAAATGGCAAGACCAAAGAGTTCTGTAATAAGGGACAATCCCTGAAGGGAAGACCTAACCTGTTCCACTGACGAGGCTCCTCCCCGTTCTAGAGACCCCTCCCATACAGCGATTTTTACAGTCTCTAGTTTTTTTGTCTGACTCAGGTAACTGCGTAACCCTGCGGTAATCCCTTCCAGGGGACGGACATCTACCGTGCGCCCTACAAAGGTCCTGGCAAAGGGCATGATGGGGATATCAGCAGGGAACATGACCGTATAGGGTACAATATAATCGGGCACTCCATAGACATCTCGCTCAAAAGCGGTCACATCCCTAAAAACTCCTACAATAGTATAGGAATCATAGGAAGATTCAACCCGATTTGGGGTGCCTCCAACCTGCCGTTGCACGAAAATATTCCGGTCTCCCCGAAAGGTTTTTCCTACCGCATGCTGACTGGAACCATAAAGAAGTGTAGCAGCCCGCTCAGACAATACGGCTACCCGGGATCGATTGGTAACATCAGAGGCAGCAAAGAAACTACCCGCCGCAAACCTGAGACCCATGATATCTGCATATTGTTCATCGGAACCTAGCACAGTACCAGGACGATAGGCAACTCCGGAAACCTCTATTTGCCGCCAGGGCAATTGATTAATAATGGAAACTGCCTTAAACCCCACATTTGCATCCAAGAAAGTCTGTTTATCTTGGGGAATCAAAACAAGGGGAGTTTGCCAATCAAGGGAAGCATCGGCTTCCAGGTTAGCATTGGCTATGATAACTCTCCGTCCACTACTCTGAACTGCTACCGTAACAAGCCGGTCCAATTGGGCAGAAATAGCATAGGAAAGGGCTAACGCAGCGGTTCCTACAATAACCACTAAAACGAGAAGAAACCGACGGAACGTATGACCGGAAATTGATAAAGACATATTCATGGAATTCTTCCTTATTCCTCACGTAGTGCATCGACAATGTCTGTATTGGCAGCCGTAAAAGCCGCAGGAACAGCAAAAAGACAGGCAATGACGATTGCCATAACCGAAACCTCGAAAGAAAGATCAAATCGTTGCGGTAATACCATCCCCCGAAGCTGACTTTTTTCCAAAATACTTTGCACAATTTTGGCAATTGGAAAAGAAAGGACAAAACCAATTACCGAACCTATCATTCCCAAAATAAGGGTTTCTATAAGGGTCTGTATCAGCATACTCCTTGATGTAGCACCCAGAGACCGCTGAATCGCAATAGATCGGGTTCTTCGGGATACCCGGCCAATCATCAAATTAAAAATATTTATCGATGCTGCTATTCCAACAGCACTGGCCATGAGGGCTAAAAGAGAAAGGATTTTAAGCCGTTTATCCAAATCTTTTTTAATTTTACTAATCTGAGTTTCGGCGACGACCTTATTTGCACCATATAGTTTAGTATAGAAAGCCTCTAAATTACGGGACACCATCGCAATATCCGCTCCCTTCCGGGCGGTAAAGGAGAGTTCCCCTACGCGACCAAAAAAGATCGCATTCGCCCCTCCACCGGCACCACCAGTCCGAGCTGTGCCTTCTCTCGTTGGCACGAATATTAATTCATCAAAAGAAACCGGTAAGCCCTCGGTACTGTAAGCATAGGGGACAAGCACACCAACAATTGTATATATTCTACCATTTAATCGAATTTTCTTATTCAGTACCTGTTTATCAGCATAAAGTTTTTTAGCCAACTCAGCTCCAACGACCGCTACCGCATTACTCTGGGTTACATCGCGGTCATCAAAAAGGATTCCTTCCTGAACCTTAAGCTCATAGGCAGTAAAAAAGGAAGCACTCGCCATATATCCTTGAACCTGTTCTAGAAGGGGGGTATCAACAACCTGCATGGCAGTATCCTGGTTTACACCCATCAGCTCAGGGGGCTCAAAGCCTCCTACCCCACCGGGACCAGCTCCAGGTCCTGAACCTGCAGCCGCACCGCCACCAAACGTAGTTGTGGTAAACCTCATATACCGTGCCTGATAGGACGCAATGATATCAGGATTATCTTCGAGAATCCTGGGCACATCCTGGAGATTAAAACGCACCGGCTCACTGGCAGTTGTATCAATTCGTACCGCCGCTTCACCGGTCCCCATAGCCTGGAACTGTCCCTTAACCGTAATTTGCCGGGCCTGAGGTTGTTGAGTAAATCGATCAAATACCTTATTGTAAGAACCGATAAGTGAGATAATCCCCGCAAGAATGGCTGTCGCCAAAGCAATACCCATAACAGCCAAAAGAGAGTCGCCCCAATGGATCCTGATTTGTCGCCAACTCAATTTAAATTTGTCCATGGCTCACGCTCCACAATCTGTTCGATACCTCCATCCTTAAGTTTCACCGTTCGAGATCCCTGGGCCCCTAATGTTTCATCATGGGTTACCATAACAATGGTCATACCTTCCTGATTCAGCTGATGCAGAATTTCCATAATTTCAGCGCCTTGATCAGAAGGCAAGTTACCTGTCGGTTCGTCAGCTAATAAAAAACCCGGATCATTGGCTAATGAACGGGCTATGGCAACCCGCTGCTGCTCACCACCCGATAGGGTAGTTGGCCGAGCATGAAGCCTGTGGGAAAGCCCCATCCGTTCAAGAAGCTCCTGAGCTCGTAGTTTCCGTTGCGTTAAAGAGACCCCAGCATATCCCATAGGAAGCATCACATTTTCCATTGCAGTAAGTTCTGGCAAAAGATGAAATTTCTGAAATACAAAACCAAAATGCCTGTTTCGAATTCGGGAAAGTTCAACATCCCGAAGCCCCATTACATCTCGCCCTTCAATACGGTAAACACCATCGGATGGCGAATCTAATAATCCAATAATATGCAGCAAGGTGGATTTTCCAGAACCAGAAGGTCCCATAATGGTCACAAATTCACCCCGCTCAATATCCAAGTTGATGTTCCTCAGTCCCACCACTTGTCTTGTACCTGTATTCCAGGCCTTAGTAATATTGGATAACTGCAGCATACAAACTCCTTCTCGTTACATATACGAGGCACAACATTCCAGACATTCAGATACTGTGCACCCCTCTGACGATACTTCTTTATTTAGTTTCTTCTACCGGGAAAGAATCCAGATGGATAAAATCACGATAGTCCGAAATAATGACCCGATCACCTTCATTAAGACCTGAAGTTACCTGAATATATGCTCCATCGGCCACACCAAACTTTACGGTTGCTTTTTTAGCTACTCCATTAGAGACCACATAAACATTGCTATAGTTCCCACTGGATAGGTAGGGGCCCCGGGGTAACACCAGGGCATCTGTAATCGTTCCTGCAACAATTTCTCCAGACACAGAAGCTCCAATAGTAGGCTTTTCAGGTTTAGACTTAAAGGCTGCAGTAACTAGAACAACTGAGCCAGAAGAACTGGAAGAACTCGTAGCAGTAGGTGCAATGGTTTCTACCTGTGCGGGATAATTAGTTTCTCCAATGTATATAGTCACCGGTAGCCCCTTCGTTATGGATCCTATTCTTGTCTCCGGCACATCCAGGGCGGCACGGCTATCACCAGCATTAGCCACCACTGCTAGTTCTTCATAGGCGCTTACAGTACCGCCAGATTCTACCGAAAGACTGTAAACCGTGCCGCCCCGGCTCGTGCGAACCGTATAGGCGGTGATCTCATCTTTTAAGTCCCTAATATCCTTTTCTAAAATGGTACGATCTGCCAAAGAATTTTTTAAATTCAACTGATAGTTTGCTTCAGCCTGATCTTGATTAATCTGAGCCTTAGCTAGAGTATCTTGAGCACTCTGTAATGTTAACTGTGCTGATAATAGATCCTGTTCAGAAGCAAGGCTTTTATCCTTTAATGCTTTAACTTTATCAAGTTCACGTTGAGCATCTTCTATAGATCGTTTCGCAGCGGCGATTTCTATAGCATACTGTTTACGGGTAAATTCCTGAATAACCTGAGATTGTTCAATTTGGTAGTTTAATTTTTCCAGAGATAATTGCTTACTCTGTAATTGAGATTTCAGATCAGATGTTTTAATCTGAAGCAATACCTGCCCAGCGGCTACCTGATCACCTTCCTGTACATAGAGCTGATCGATAACCCCGTCTCCAGGGGAGGTGATAATCTCTTTTTTAGAAAGCTCTAGAACACCCGAAACAGAAACAATATCCCGTATAGTTTTCTTTTCTACTGCTGTTATAGAGAGATTTTTTCCTACAACAGTAGTAGTCTGCGGCTTTACAGCATTAAAACTCGGGAGTGCCAAACCTGTAATACCAATAACTATGACAGTCCCCAGGATGATAAACCAGAGAATCGTGGATTTTCGACCAGTTCCTGGTGACTGATGCGATTCATCCTGAAAGATAGGACTTATATTTGGCATAGGTTTTTTCTCCTTACGGCATTAACAATACAACAATGTTTCGGCGGTATGGTTAAGGAGATGTAAAACCCCATGTTAAAATTGTAAAAAGAGAGGACACCGGCTCATCAATCTATGACAGAAGTTCACGTCCTTTGTTACAATAAAACTATGAGGTTTCTTAAACGATATTGGTCTCTGATTATAACCGGAGCTCTCATACCATTACTTATGCTGCTAGCGATCAATCAGCTCCAATGGGTGCAGGATCTGGGCATCCGTGAACGATACCGGCTGATACAGGGACTTCATGCAACGGCCACTCAGTTAGGAAACGCCATTCAAAATGAACTGGGTATTATTCCCATTGTTTTTGATATGGATGGAGACGAGATCTCCCAAAGCCTTGCCAAGGGGCACACCGATGAATTTTCAAAACGGTGGGAAGCCTGGCAAAGCTATGCACAGAGCCCGGATATCATTTCTGACCTTTATATCCTTTATATTGATGAACGGACAGCTTCTGCTGTTCCAGTGGTTTGGCAATGGAAAGACAGCAGCTTTCTTCAGGTAACGATTGACATACAAGATCCATCTCTTTTCATGTTTCCCCTTCGCCCCGGAGATTCAGGCAAACGCTTTACAATGCTGATCAGGGTTAATAATGAAATATTGGAACAAAAACTGATTCCAGCCCTGGCAGAGCAATATCTGTTTGGAAAAAATGATTATTATTTCAGAATTGTTGATACAGTAGAAAAGAACGTGGTCTATGAATCTTCAAACACGGATTCTCATATGCTTTTTGCGAATCCCGACATACGGTATCCGCTTCTGAAACCGGATTATTTATTTCTTTTTAATAGTTTACCCGATATGAGAGATCCTGGTTTTGAGACAGTACCAGCAATGACGATCTTGCAAATGCGCCGACAAAGTGCAAGGAATCAGGAAAATCCAGACCGTGTAGCAGAAGTATTTTTTGACCGGCGGCCACCGGAACAACGGGACAGAACTGAAAGAGCCCGTTGGGTTCTTGAAGCGGTTCACAAGTCGGGTTCCCTCAAGGCAGTGGTGAACATGTTCATAGTTCGAAATACAATCATCAGTCTGGGAACCCTGGTCCTTTTAGCCTTTGCATTAATTGCCCTTACTATTGCCGTCCGAAGGAATCAGGAACTAGCAGAACGTCAACAGGACTTTATTGCTACCGTTACCCACGAACTTAAAACACCGGTGGCGGTGATTGGCTCCGGAGCAGATAACCTTGCATCTGGGATCATTACTGACCCCCAGAGGACACAACAATACGGTACCATGATCCTGGAAGAAAGCAAAAAATTGGCCACCATGGTGGACCGCTTCTTAATCTATTCCAGACTTTCCAGCCATCGGCCGCTGGAGTTCACCAGATTGAACCTGCAGGACCTGATTCATTCAGTGTTAGATCTCTATAAACAACAGCTTGTAGAAGCTGAGTTCAGAGTAGAATGTATTACCCCCCATCCGGTATATGTTAATGGTGATATGCAAACCCTGAGTCTGGCCCTGGGAAATCTCATTAGTAACGCCATAAAACATGCCCGTGAAGGATTATTTCTGGGTATAGACCTCAGGAAAGAGAATCATACATGGGCAATTATTTCGGTCCGAGATCATGGTCCGGGAATTAGCCGGCAGGAACGGAAACATATTTTTGAGGCTTTTTACCGAGGTTCCGTTGCAAAGTCTAAGCAGATTCCAGGAAGTGGCCTTGGGCTCAACGTAGTCCGCAGAATTATCGAAACCCATGGTGGTACAGTGAGCTGTGAAATTTTTGGTGAACTTGGAACTATGTTTATCATCAAACTACCCATACCAGATCACATCAGCCTGCTCAGTAAAGAGGCACCCCATGAATAATCGTAATAGACTACTCCTTATAGAGGATGAACCAGGACTCATTCTGACGATCTCAGATAGACTCATAGCTGAGGGGTATTCCTGCGACACTGCCAAAGATGGATGTTCCGGTTTTAGTAAGGCAAAAACTGGTTTCTATGATCTTATCATCCTGGATGTAATGCTACCAGAAAAAAGCGGTTACGATATTTGCCGGGATCTTCGGGCATTAGGGCTAAATACCCCTATTTTAATGCTCACCGCCCGCAGTCAGATTATCGACCGGGTGCTGGGACTTAAGCTGGGGGCTGATGATTACCTTTGTAAACCCTTCGACATGAACGAACTACTCGCCAGAATCGAAGCACTCTTGCGAAGGTCTCAAAATCACCTCAATGAAATAGTATATAACCAAAACCAAAAAGGACAGGCTGACCCAGACTACATTGCAGGCGTCCGCAGCAATCAAGATAGACCAGGTGGAGTAGAAACCTATACCCATTTTACCGTCGATTTTCAGAAGGGGACCGTAGAAAGTCGGGGTGTTATACAAAACCTGTCCGCTCAGGAATATAAATTGCTTGCGTTTCTAACCCGTCATCCCGATGAAATTATCAGTCGGGACACGCTACTCGACGAGGTCTGGGGTTATGAAACCGAAACCACAACCCGCACCGTCGATGTCCACATCGCATGGCTCCGTAAAAAAATCGGCGACACTGAACCGGTTCCCTATCACATCCAGACCGTCCGGGGACTTGGGTATCGGTTTGTGCCATAAAGTAGGATGTTTTATTTATCACAGGCAGTCTCATCGCCGGTAATAAAACAGCCAATATAACTATCCATCGTGGCAAGGTTCTCGATAGTTTGCTTACTGGAATTAAGTACTACATGGGTTGTTTCTTCTATTTCTTTTGTTTCCAGTACCACCTGAGCCATTAAGGTTCTGATTTCAAAGGCTGATTCATGGAGATGCCCAATCTCATCACGGATAACAATCATGCCGGTAGACATTTCACCTGAAGAACCATACACCTGACTTGTAATGTCTTTCATTGCACCAAGGGCATCCAGAATCTGGCTTGAACCCTGCTTTTGTTCCTCCATGGCCTGTTGAATCTGCATCACCAGACTACCTGTTGCATCAATATGTCCGACCAAAGTATTATAGGCTTGGACCGATTGGGCTGAAGACTCAACAACCTCTTCTATAATGGATCCCATTTTTGCCAGGTTTGCACCAATCGTTTTAGATTGTTCACTGGCGGTTTCTGCAAGCCGTCTGATTTCTTCTGCTACCACGGCAAACCCTTTACCGGCATCTCCCGCATGGGCGGCTTCTATGGCTGCATTCATTGCAAGTAAATTTGTCTGACTTGCAATAGCTGCTATAGCCTCGTTGGCTTCTATCAGCGCTTTCGATTGATCAGATACTTCAGCAATATGTTCAGCAACTTCACGCTGAGTTTCTGAACCATGTTCAGTTGCCCGGTGAATGTCGATAAACTGCTGGGCCATCTTTTCGACAGTACCGGTAACAGAAGCAATGTTTCCGATCATTTCTTCTACCGCAGCCGAAGCCTGTTCTATGCTTTGAGTTTGGTGTTTAATAAGGCCATTTAGACTTTCGATGTTTTTTGTGATTTCCGTTGCGGCACTCATGGCTTCATCGGTACTGTTAACCTGTTCAATACACTTATTCTGTACGGTCTCTACTGTTTTATTAATATGTTCGGCGACCTGCGCAGTTTCTTTGCTTTCCTGTTCAAGAGCCATTCCAACCTTTGAAAGATTTTGTTGAGTCTGCTTTAACCCCCGTACAAGAGCCTGCATATTTTCGAGGAAAGCATTGACGTGATGCACCAGATCAGCAATCTCATCAGAACCATGAACCGTAAATCGTTGTGTTAAGTCTGCGTTGCCTTGGGCGAGATCCTTAAAGGCTACAACTGTCTTCTTTATATGTTTTGTAATTGAACGGGCAATTAGAATAGAAAGCATAATGGTAAACAAAAATGATACAACCGATAATACAACACTAAACATCAATGTTTTATTCACGATATCATTAATTTCTACCACAGGAACCGATATAATGAGTTTCCATTTTGATATAGGGTCGACCTCAGTGTAAAAACAGAGATACGATTTCTTAAAATTATCTGTATAGGTTCCAGAGCCACTTTGGTTGTTAAGTAGAGAGACACTGAGCTGGGATAAGCCCTTAAACCCCCTGCTATCGGCATCATTAATATTCAGATCCATCACCAGACTTTCATTCGGATGGGCTAGTATCATCCCCTCTGAGTCCACGAGCCATCCATAACCACTTTTATGAACCTTTAGCTGTTCAGCAATAACAGAAAGGGTCGAAAGCTTTATCTGGAAACCGAGCATTCCCGTAAGTCGACCATTCGAGTCCTTAATGGCTTGCACCATCACGACTATCGGGATCCCCCAATTTTGGTTGATTTCTGCCTTACCAATGACAAAATCTTCACCGGACTTTATCCGTTGAACAAAGTCACTATTACGAGAAGGATACCGAGCCCGTAAATCGTTGACCGTCAGTCCTTCATTGTTGGTATAAAATATGCCTAAAATTTCCGAAGAAACCCTTTTTTTATAATATTGTAATTTCTCAACCGCATTCTCATCATTAATTGTTTCGCTTGCAAGTAATTTTAGCTGAACCTGAAGTTTTTCCAGCAATTTCTGCAGGGTATCTGCTTTTGACTGAACCAATTGCAGCGTATCATCCCTGTTTAATTTTTGAATATCCGATCCGGTTCTCAGGCTAATTCCAAGGGTTAATAGGCTTACATTGATGATAGAGAGAAGACCAAAACTCAACACCATAATAGTCATTAAAGAACGTTTCATCACCTATCCTTCCCGCCTTGCAAACCATCTTAAAAAAAAGGGATGATCGAAAGCCTGCAGCCTGACCATCCCGTTTGATATAACTCTAACCGCCTAAGTGCCTCATTTACACTGTGGGCCTTCTAAACCTATTAAGGCGTCTGTGTATTATTGGTTATACTTTCCTCTTCCGGGAAGTTACATCAAAAATAACTGCGCCAACCAGGACAAGACCGCGAATAATGTATTGCAAAGATATATCGGTACCCATCAGGTTCATCCCGTTCATCAGGGACATATACACCAGGGCACCAATAAGGGATCCCGTAATAGAACCGATACCACCAGAGGCTGAAACACCGCCAATATAACAAGCGGCTATAGCGTCCAGCTCAAAGAGGGTACCTGCCTGGGGAGTGGCGGATTTAAGCCGGGCGGTAAAGAGAATACCCGCAAGGGCTGAAAGTAACCCCATGGAGGCAAAAACAAAGAGGGTAATCTTCTTGACATTAATACCGGAAAGTTCCGCCGCTTCGGGGTTACCACCTACAGCGAAAATATGGCGGCCGAGAACGGTTTTCCTTGCCAAAAAGTCATAGACAAAAACCACAACCATCATGATGACAAAGGTCCAGGATAGACCGTTAAAACCAGCCAGGATCCAGGTAATATAGGCTATAACCAGGGATAATAAAAGGAGTTTCAGGATAAACATAGGCATTGAGAGCACATCAAAATGATATTCCTGCTTCCGTTTCCGATCTAAAATCTGACTAACGACCATAAACAGTATGGCTAAAAGGCCTATGAATAGTGTTGTTTTATGGAGCCCGGGTAAAAAATTATCAAAGGGAAACAGCTCAGGGATATAGCCGTTTCCAAGTGCATTAAAGTCTTCGTTGGGAATTATAATAGTACCTGTAGCAGCAGTGGTTAGCATGAGGGCACCGCGGTAAATAAGCCAACCAGCAAGAGAAGAAACAAAAGCAGGTATCCCTAGGGTTGCCACAGGGAAACCGATCACAAAACCAGCAGCAGCACCAAGGACCAGCACCAGCAGAATAGATAACCAGGTATTCAGATGTACCTGGGTCATGAGCACTGCAGCGACGGCTCCAATAAAACCAGCCAAGAAGCCCACCGAAAGATCAATATGCCGAATAACAATAATCAAGGTCATTCCAACTGCCAGAACAGCGATATAACCGGTCTGGTTAAGCAGGTTGGCGATATTTCGCGATGAGAGGAAATTACCATTAGTTAATATACTGAAAATGATCATAATAGCTACGAGTGCTATATACATTGCATATTCCCGCAGATTTCTGCGGAGCATGGTTCTAATTTCTTTATATGCCATTTTATCCTCCTAATACTGAGTAGCAAGTTCCATTACCCGTTCCTGGGTAGCTTCACTGATTGGCAATTCGCCTCTTATTTGTCCGTTCGCCACTACATAGACTCTATCACTCATCCCGAGAACCTCCGGTAGTTCAGATGAAATCATCAGGATACTCATACCTCTGGCGACTAATTCATTCATCAGGGTATAGATTTCATATTTTGCACCCACATCAATACCCCGGGTAGGTTCATCCAGAATCAGTAGATCCGGTTTTGCAAAAAGCCATTTGGCTATTGATACTTTCTGCTGGTTTCCACCGGAAAGATTCACCACCAGCTGCTGAATACTCGGTGTTTTGATGGTGATATCCTTTACATATTCAGACGCCACCTGGATTTCTTTTTCATCAATGATTACACCCTGTTTTGTTGCAACTTCTTCCAGGTTTGCCATGGTAATATTGGTCCGAATCGGCTGAATAAGTACCAGGCCGTTTCGTTTGCGGTCCTCAGAAGCATAGGCCAGGCCCGCAGCGATTGCCTCAGAGGGATGGTTAAAACGCTGTGATTTGCCTTTAAAAATAAGTTCACCGGTAATTTCATAGCCATCAGGATTTCCGAAGAGGCTTCGGGCTAATTCGGTTCGGCCTGAGCCCATGAGGCCTGCAAGGCCAACAATTTCGCCACGGCGAATCTTAAAGTTGACATTTTTAAGAACATGGCGCCCTAATTTTGGATCAAAGGCAGTCCAGTCTTTTACTTCCAGTACTAAATCATCCCAAATGCGGGAATTCCGTTTGGGATATATATTTTCTATGGATCGGCCAACCATGTGCTTAATAAGCACCTGTTCGTTCACCTTATCCTTTTCACGATCCATCGTGCAGATGGTTTTACCATCCCGCAGGACCGTAATGGTATCTGCAATACTGAGAACTTCCTTTAATTTATGGGAAATCATAATACAGGTTACACCCTGACTCTTGAGTTCCCGTATGATATTCAATAGGTTTTCGCAGTCATCTTCATTAAGTGCTGCAGTAGGTTCATCGAGAATGAGTAGTTTTACATTTTTACTGAGGGCTTTCGCAATCTCAACCAATTGCTGTTTTCCGATACCCAAATCTTTTATCTTGGTAGTAGGGTTTACTTTTAAGTGAACCCGTTCCAAAAGATGTTCTGTTTCTTTGATCATCTCATGGACATCTATCGAAATCCCTCTGCGGATTTCATGTCCTAAGAGTACATTTTCATAGACCATCATCTCGGGAACTAAAGCCAGTTCCTGATAAATGATGCCTATTCCAGCGCTTTCACTGTCATGAATGCCATTAAATTTTACTTCTTTGCCATCAAAAAGAATCTTCCCTTCAAACTCATGGTGCGGATATACTCCGCTTAATATTTTCATCAAGGTTGATTTGCCAGCTCCATTCTCACCAACCAGACAGTGGATTTCACCTTTCTTAACCGAAAAGGTAACATCACTTAAAGCCCGAACACCCGGGAATGTCTTGGTGATATGCTGCATTTCCAATATGGATTCGCTCATTGCAGTACCTGCTTACAAAAAATTAAAGGACTGATAAATGGATTGTCCGGAACCCAAGGGATCCGGACAACCACATTCCCAGACATTTTTCAGCCTAAGGGGCTGTACATTTCTTGGACTGTACAGCCCATAGCTTGTACAGTCCTGCGAGCATTTTTAGTTATTTATTAAGACCGGTGAACTTGTCAGCTGTCCAGTAACCGGAATCGATGATTTCTTTCTTTACATTTTCTTTGGTTACGGTCACGATAGCGGTGGGTTTTGCAGGAACATCCTTCTTACCATTGTTGTAGTAGGAGGTAACAGGAGGAGTCTGGCCCTTCATATAGGCTATCGCTGCATTGATAGCATCCTGAACCAGGGTGCGAACGTCTTTAAGAACGGTCATGGACTGCTTGCCATCGATAATGTACTGGATAGAAGCAATTTCAGCATCCTGTCCGGTGATATAGTACTTGGTAACAGCCTTGTCAGCAGCGAAAGCATCGGCGATTGCCCGGGCGGTACCATCATTGGGAGCACAAATATATACGGTGCCTTTGGCTTCAGGACCAACAGCGGTCAGGTTAGCTTCGGCTTTGCTCTTTGCATCGTTAAAATTCCAGTTGGTGGTAACCTGGCCGATAATCTGGGCCATTTCATCCCGGGTGAGCTTTGCCTTGTCTTTCAGAGCCACTGCCTTATCGGAGTTGCGGACGATATAGGTACCATCGGCAATCTTGGGCTGGAGCTTGCTCCATGCGCCTTCGAAGAAGATAAAGGCATTGTTGTCGGAAGCAGCACCGGCATAGATATACAGGTTATTATTTTTAGAGCCAGCGGGGACCTTGGAATTGAGATAGTCACCCCAAGCAGCACCAACCTGGAAGCTGTCAAAGGTTACATAGTAGTCTACAGCGGTGGTATCCCGGATGAGGCGGTCATAGGAAATGACCTTTACACCAGCCTTGGCAGCAGCTTCTGCAGCGGCAGCTGCAGCAGTACCATCATGGGGGCAAATAACAAGAACTTTAATTCCCTGGCTGATAAGGGCTTCTACGTTGGCCTTTTCCTTTGCGGAATCACCCTGGCTAAAAAGAACGTTTGCAGTAAAACCAGCAGCTTTCAGGGCATCCATGAACCGGGTCTGGTCCTGAATCCAGCGGGGCTCATCCTTGGTTGGGAGAACGATACCAACCTGGGTTTTTCCGGCTTCACCTTGGCCGCTTGCGAAGACGCCGCCAATAACGGCTACAGAAAGCAGTGCAATGAACAAACCACGTACGAGTTTCATTGCTTCCTCCTACATTGGGACTTTTTCTCTGCAGTTACTAGGAACTGCAGTGGCAGGCAGATCTTACTACCCCTACCGAGCATTAGTGTCCCTCGATTTACTACATCCTGCAGCAAGAAAGAATTTACATTATGCTAGTATTTTTTAAGTTTTTATAAGTTTCTTTAGTAATAGCACTTTTTTAACATTAAATCTGGTCAATAATGTCCTATTCGCATGCAAACGAGGTGCTTCTTTATTATGGATTAATGATTTGAGACATTTCTGAAAACATCTTCACGCTGATGGAAACCATCCTTTATAACTGTAGCCTCCAAGCTCTCTTTGGTAACCAGTATTGGTTCCAGTTTTACATAGGGAACTTCATACAATCCATCATTAATAGTTTCGGTGGCGGGAAGTTTTTCACCCTTTGCTAGCATTACCGCCAGGGCAGCAGCTTTTAACGATAATTTTTCAATTGGTTTATAAATGGTTGCATACTGACTCTCTTCAGCAACCCGCTGACATGCTGAAAGTTCCGCATCCTGCCCCAATACCAGGGTTTTGCCCAGCATTCTGTTTTCAGAAAGCACTCCAATCACCGTTTCTGCCAGCATATCATTGCCACAAAGAACTACATCGATATTTTTCTCTTCCGAAAGGAGCATTTCAAACCGGGATTTTACCTCATCACTGATCCAGTCCGAAGGCCATATTTCCTTTACCAGTTGGATAGTTCCTGTGGCGATCTGGGGACCCAGAACTTCATGGTAACCTCGATTAATCATATAAGCATTATTGTCAGTGATTGCACCGTTTATAATAATATAGTTTCCCTTTGGTCTTGCCATAAGAGCGGTATGAGCCATGAGGTACCCAACCTGCACATTATCAAAGGAAATATAGAGATCCACATTCGCACGATTCACCAGACGGTCGTAACTAATAACTGGTATACCTTTTCGCTCCACCATACGACAGACTTCTGTCAACTTATCCGCATGATTCGGAATAACAACCAGCACATCAATGCCTGAATCTACAAGGTTCTTGATTTGGGCTATCTGGGTATCCGCATCCTGATTAGCAACCCGTAGTTTTACTGTCGCATCCAGATCTGTAGCAGCCCTGGTAAAGCTATCCACATCCCGGCGCCAGCGTTCTACTACAAGAGAATCAAGGGATAATCCAATGATAGGTTTATAACCTTCACCGTTGGTATTAGTTCTGGTACATGAAACAGACATGATGATAGCAACAAATACGACCACACTGGCAAAGAGTATTCTTTTCATTTCGTCTCTACTCCTTCAGGATTTTGTTTTAGAAAATCCATATATTCAGTGGGAGTCATACCAATCCAATTTTTAAAAAGGCGGGTAAAATAGTTTGGATCCTGATACCCACAGGCGACACTCACTTCCCGTACCGAAACAGTACCCTGAGCAAGAAGCTCCTTTGCTTTTTTTAACCGGTATTCAATCAATGTTCGAGCAAAACCATTCCCTAATTCTTCAGAAAAAAGTCGGGACAAGCTGGCGGGAGCAATCCCCAGCATATCCGCTACCTGTTCGAGACTGATGGGCTCTGCAAAATGATTTTCCATGTATAATAAAGCCCGTTTTAAGGTGGGAGAAAAGCTTTTCTTTTCTCTGGCCTTATCAATAATTCTTCTGAGAGTATCTTGAGCTTTTTCAATAAACGCGGAAAGCAGCCCCCCATTCCAGCGTGTCAGGAACTCTTCGTAATTGAGTAATACCTTAGTTTCATGTTCAGCAATCGAAGCCTTTTCAGAGACTTGTACCACAATCATGGTAAGGATGCTGAGGAACCGATAGAGACTATGGGTTTCACTGATACCCCTCGCAAGAATTCGGCTAAGAATTTCTTCATATAACCGTTGTACTTGTCCTAAGTTGGAATCCATAAGTGCAATCATAAGTTCCCGGTCAAGACTCAAGGGCCAGAGCAACTGCTCGTCTCCTTCTTTTATGTTACCTTGATGCACATAACGGGCCAAAGCGGATTTCCATGAAGGAGTTAAATTCTCTAAAGGAAAGATCTCACCGGGATACAGGGCAATATGGCCCAGATGTATTTCTAAAGCAAAGGCAGTTTCAAAACGGCCTATCCAATCCATAAGGAGATTGGCATCCTTATGCTTCAATGGTACTACAATGGGCAAATACTGGTTTTCCTCAAGGCTGCCCCCGATAGCCTCGGTTTTATACTGGATATACTCAGCAAGCCTTTTAAAAAGACTTTGTAATGGCTCATCCTCTGAGGACCGAATAAAGGCAATAAGAATCACAGCCCACTCAGTTTGCAGATTCAGGGCCTTTTTAATCAGAAACAATTCCCGTCCATACTCTAAGCCATGTTTTATTCGATAAAAAAAAGCATCTCTTATCAGGGGCGCTAATTGATGATCCTGTTCAGTTAATGTGAGCCTGAGCTTTTCCAGTTCTCTGCTCCGTTCTAGATACTGGGTAGCGGACTGCAGAGCTGTTTCCAGCCGCTCCCTGGATACGGGTTTTAAAATATAATCACATACCCCCAAACTCAGGGCTTCCCGGGCAATATCAAAACGTTCATAGGCTGTGATGAGAATAAACGCCTTGGGATTTCCCTGACCTGCAATGGTTTTAATCGCTTCCAGGCCGGAAATGCCTGGCATCTGTACATCCATGAGCAAAATGTCCGGAGATAATTCCCGGGCTTTTTCTATCGCATCACGCCCCGAAGAGGCACTGCCTACAACGGTAAAATCCTCAGAGAAATATCGTTTAAAAAGCAGGGTTAACCCTATAACAATCGGTTGTTCATCATCTACAATAAGAACTCGTTTCATCCATGCAGCTCCATGGGAATATAGAGAATAACCTTACTCCCCTGCCCTTCCGTACTTTCTATCGAAACCCGGCCCCTGCCGGCTGTAGAAAGGGTGACTCGCCGAATAACGTTAAAGAGCCCGATACCGCTATGTTCTGCGGTATCATCCAACTTGGCGGCCTTCATGGCTTCTTCGATATCTTCTTTTTTCATTCCCTTGCCTGTATCCGCAACAGCGAGCAGTATTTGTCGTGTGTTTTCATCCAAACTTACCGAGATGGTTACCGTACCACCCTGTTCAAGGTCATGCAGTCCGTGGGTAATGGCATTTTCAATAAGAGGTTGTAATACGAGGGCAGGAGTCTCATAAGAGAGTGCCCGTTCATCAACCTGAATAGCAAATTGGTAGCGTTCGGCGAAACGAAGCTTCAGAAGCCAGATATATTTACTCACACAATCTAGTTCTTCCGAGATAGGGACGAAACGGTTTGTTGGCCTAAGAACATAGCGGATAAACTCAGCTAATTTTTCAAGAAATTCCGCAGTGGTCTCATCATGTTCGGCCAGGGCCAACTGCCAGCCTGCAGAAAGGGTATTATAGAGAAAATGGGGATTTATCTGGGTCTGGAGTGCCAGGAGTTCCGCATCTTTCAATTTATGCTGATAGTCGAGCATTTGCATTTTCTGTTCGAGCAGTAGTTTCTCCAGTTCAGCTTTTTTATTAAGTTCTTCAAAGGCATTCTGAATGCTTTTCTGCATACGTTTAAAAGCCTGATTTAACGTACCAATTTCATCATCCTCTTCGTAGGGGGGCAGATTATAGGAATAATCACCCCGTTCTACCGCCTTCACCGTCTCAGAAAGATGTTCCAGAGGTTCTGTAAGGATCGAAGAATACCGCATCATAAAGATAGAACTTACGAGAAATGCCAGAACAATGAGCAGTAGGTTGAGAAAAAGAACCAGATTGATATTAGTCCGGTATCCCATAAAGGATGTAAGGGCTTCGTCCAGATAGATGGTGTTCATTTTATCAAGCAAAAATTTAATAAGCCCTTCTATTTTTTTTGCTTCATCATACTGGCTCACATAACTACTGACATTGCGGCCCCGTTTTGCTTGCACTGCGTTTTCAGTGGAAGCCAGGTAATTGTCTAGAAGAACAGCCAGATTGCGTTCCAGTAAAAAGAGCTGATCATCCTTTATTTCCCGATTCAGTTTGCCCGCCAGAACCTGCAGATCGGAGGCAAACCTGATATAGTCTTTAAGGGATTCAGAATTTTTAGCTCGGAGGTATGCGGTAAGATTATTCTGGGTTTCATCCAGATTCTTCCGGATATTCTTAAGAACCAGATTATTCTGTAAGAGAAGATCGAAACTTTTAGCAAGCTCCAGAGACGCAATTCCTGTATATATTGTAACAATTGAAAGAATAAAGAGTATAACCAGAGAGTTAAGCACAATCCTGTTCCGCAGGCGATGTCGCATCATTTTGTTGCCTTTCCATATTTTGTATACGTAGAAACCTTACTGATAGGTGCAAATTGAGAAGTTATGCCCTCTTGTGAAAGGGCGAGTACTGCGGTCTCTCCCATCTTAATGGCATCCCGTACGATGGTTGCCTGAATTATTCCCTTTTCAAGCAGCCGTGCCACATCCAGGTCCTCATCGGCACCAATGATCACAATTTTACCTACCAGGCCTCGGTCAATGATAACCTGGGCAGCACTAACTGTACTGCGGGCATTGGTGCAGATAAAACAGTTCAATTCAGGGTAGCGTTCAATCATGCTAGTACAGACCGCTTCCCCACCAAGTATATTCTCCTCTTCCCGTTCAGCGGTTACAATCTTCCCCATCTGTTTTCTGTTCAATTCAAAAATGGCCCCATTAAGGAAGGGTTCTTCTGAGATAATAAAGGAATTGGGATTCCCTGCAGGCAAAATAACACCGATTCGTGCATCTTTTCCGAGAAGACCCAGGGCAGTACTTACCGCTTCCGATCCCTGGATAAAGGAATCGCTTGTTACGAGGGCCGGGATTCCCTGTACTGGCTGGTCCATAGCAATAGGTACAAAAGGGACCAGTTTTTCCCTGGCCTTGTCAGTAAAGCCTTTTATATCGCTTCCCGGAGGAAAATACATAAGTATCCCATCGGGTTTTGAACGCAGGGCAATGTCAAATAAACGGTAGGCTTCAGCGGAAAGGAAGGATTGGCTGACCTCTACATCTGAGGAATAGGTTAACAGTTCCAATCCTGCTGACTCTTTGGTAGCTCCCTGTTGAATCCCATAATACAGGTTAATGAAAAAGGGATCTGAAATTGCTGGCAATATGGCTATAAGGTGCTTTTTTACTGTTTTGAGTGTCCCTGGATTCCTCAATACCGATCTACCTAGTACCTCCCGGCTTTTCCCGATAAGCATAATATTTAAGCCCGTCGTAATGGTGAGGGCGATACTAAAGATGATAAGTAACACGAGACTTAACCAGTTTTTCCGCATGTATTTATTGTACCATGAGGGACGCTGAAAGGCTATTGTATTTCTGTATAGCGGTCAGCCCAGGAACCGCGCCGGTCCGCCGTATCCCGGCCGAGTATCTCCCTCACTGAAAGGGCCTTTTGTAAAAGTTGTAAGAAGGAGCTGCGGTCCAGTTCCTGACCGCCTAAACTCTGGAGATGCGGGGTGGGTACCTGGCAATCTATAAAGTCCAGTCCATCCTCGAATAGGTTTTTTGCAAGTGTTAAAAAGGCCGCTTTGGAGGCGTTCGGATACCGGGCAAACATGGATTCACCGCAGAATACGTTCCCGAGCCGTAACCCATAACAGCCGCCTACCAGCTCCCCTTCGAGATAGGCTTCCGCACTGTGAGCCCAGCCGAGATGGTGCAACCTTGTATAGGCTTCTATAATATCATCGGTTATCCAGGTACCTCCCTGACCAGGCCTCGGAACAGAACCGCAACCGTGAATGACCTCTTCGAAATTGGTATCGAACCGGATGGTAAACATTCCTTTTTTAAAGATTTTTCGCATCGATTCAGAGATATGGAGGGTCTCAGGATAAATCACAAAGCGGGGATCGGGAGATTGCCAGATGAGGGGGTCCTCCGGATTGTACCAGGGGAATATTCCCTGTTCATAGGCAGAGAGGAGCATCCCCGGTGAAAGGTTGCCCCCGACAGCCACAATCCAGTCGTCACAGTGTTCGGGATCGGGAAAGGTAAAGCGTTCTTCCTCGGTCAGATAGGGAAAATGCGGGTCCGGACCGGGCCCGCGCCAATACCCCATTTAGGAAACCACCTCGATACGGTATGCACCGTTGGACCAGTCTGCGCGGGCCACTCCGCCAGAGGCAAGCCGGCCAAAGAGGACCTCATCTACAAAGAAGCTCTTAATTTTATCTTCTATTAGTCTGCTCACATTGCGTGCGCCGAATTCACGACTGTATCCATCCTTAGCAAGCTGCATGATACAGGTCTCGGTCACTTCCAGCACAACCTGCTTTTCAGCCAACTGCATCCTGAAGGCGTCCAATTCCTTGCGGACTATGGATGCCACAATGTCCTGGTTCAGGTGGCCAAAGCGGACCACCGCATCCAGGCGGTTTCGGAATTCGGGGGTAAAGATCCGCTCTACCGCCCCATCCACCACCGCCTCATCGAGGATCCGTTCCCCAAAACCAATGAGGCTTTTGCCGATATCCCGGGCACCGGCATTGCTGGTCATGATAAGCACCACATTGCGGAAGTCGGCTTTTCTGCCGTTGTTGTCGGTCAATGTAGCATAGTCCATAATCTGTAAAAGTATGTTGAAGATATCCGGATGGGCCTTTTCTATTTCGTCCAGCAGAACCACCGCATGGGGCTGCTTGCGAACCGCATCGGTTAAGAGCCCGCCCTCTTCATATCCCACATACCCGGGAGGAGACCCAATAAGCCTGCTCACGGTATGCTTTTCCTGATATTCACTCATATCAAAGCGATGCATGGCAATGCCCAACACATCCGCCAGACTCCGGGCGAGCTCAGTTTTACCTACCCCCGTAGGACCAACAAAGAGGAAATTGGCAATGGGCTTATTGGGAGCACGGAATCCAGCCCGGGATCGTTTTACCGCCCGAACGACGGCTTCGACCGCCGCATCCTGGCCGAAGATTCGCTCCTTGAGGCGGCTTTCGAGGAACCGGAGCTTATCCTTTTCATTTTCTCCAACCGTGCGTTCGGGAATCCGGGCAATCCGGGCTACCACAGTTTCGATCTGAGGAACATCAATCTCTATAATAGGCAGAGCATCCAGGTTTTCAGGGGCAAAGGCTGCCTCTGTATCTGTCTGGGCCTCTGCCTGAGATTCTGCGGTGGTGGGGACATTGGTGTCTACCCGGACTTCCCCCGCTGTCTCTGCATCCTGATTTTCCCGAGCCTTAAAGGCCTGGATCCGGGCAAAGGCACCGGCCTCATCGATCACATCGATGGCCTTATCGGGAAGACGCCGCTCGGTGATAAACTGGGCAGAGAGGCGCACCGCCGTTTCGAGGGCCGCATCGGTATAGCGAACGCGGTGGAATTCTTCATATTTGTGCCGGAGCCCCTTAAGAATCGCAATCGCATCGGCCTCACTGGGCTCGTTTATATCAATTTTCTGGAACCGGCGCGAAAGCGCCCGGTCCTTATCGAAATACTTGGTGTATTCTTCGTGGGTTGTGGAGCCAATACAGCGAATCTTGCCTGAGGTCAGCGCAGGTTTCAGTAAATTCGAGGCATCCAGGGAGCCCCCTGAAGTCGCACCGGCACCCACCAGGGTGTGAATTTCA
Source organism: Gracilinema caldarium DSM 7334 (assembly GCF_000219725.1). GTDB lineage: Bacteria > Spirochaetota > Spirochaetia > Treponematales > Breznakiellaceae > Gracilinema > Gracilinema caldarium. The sequence goes on from NC_015732.1 coordinate 2,262,406, forward strand.
TCAATAAAAAGGATGGCCTTTTCTTTTTTCAGGATTTCATCCACCACCTTCTTAATTCGTTCCTCAAAATCACCCCGGTACTTGGTTCCTGCCACAAGGGCACCCATGTCCAAAGCGTAGATTGAAAATCCCCTCAAGGTCGGCGGCACATTGCCTGCCACAATTCGCTGGGCAAGCCCCTCGGTAATGGCGGTTTTCCCCACACCGGAATCCCCCACATGGATGGGATTATTTTTCAGGCGGCGGCACAGGACCTGGACCGTTCGATCCAGTTCGTGTTCCCGGCCAATCACAGGCTCGAGCTTGCCCTCCCGAGCCAGGGCAGTCAGGTCAGTAGTAAACCGCTCTAGGGCACTCTTACGGGCCGGCCGCATGCGCGGTTCAGCCTCGATACCGCTATCAGCCTCTGCATCTTCTCCGTTCTCTTCATTTTTTTCTTTCCATGAGCCTGAAGCGGCTGGGTCCCCATTATCCCCCTCCTCTTCCGATTCATCCCCAAAACGGATCCCATGGGAAAGCACCTCAAGAAGGTCAATCCGTTTTACACCGGCTTTACGCAGATAATAGGCACAGTAATTACGCTCCTCATCATAGAGGGACACGAGAATATCAGCCACATCGAGTTCTTTTTTTTGGGCCGATTGGCTTTGGAGTACCGCCCGTTCAAGTACGCTCTGAAACCCCACCGTCTGGGTAGGTTCCATGTTCTGGACCACCGGAACTTTCTGCTCAAAATAGTTTTCCATACCGCTTTTTATCTGGTTCAGATCCGCACCGCAGGCGAGCAGAACCTGCTGAACCTCCTCAAAGGCCAGGGCGGCATAAAGCACATGTTCGGGGGTTAAATATTCGTGATTCCGAACCTTGGCTTCATTATAAGCGGCATTGATTATAGCCTGCACATGGCGGCTGATTTGCATACAAAACTCCTCTTAAGCTTAAGCTTTTTCTACAACACAACGAAGGGGGAATTCGGATTGCCGGGCTAGACTGTGCACCTGCTCAGCCTTGGTGATCGCTATATCCCAGGGATACATTCCAACCACCCCCCTGCCCTTTTTATGAACATCCAGCATGATCCGTTGGGCTTCCATCTCATCCTTGTGAAACACCATTATTAAAACAGCAACTACAAAGTCCATGGTGGTATAGTCATCATTAAGCAGTACCACCTGGTATTGCTCTGGTTCCTGCAGTTTCTGTTCCTGTTTTGGCTTTAAAAGGGTACCCAAACTCATGCGTTTAGACATCCATCATCCCCTCATTATTCTATCAATAAAGATAGCTAAAAAAAGATGATAATACAACGGGTTGATGAATGGAAAGGACATCCACTTCCCTGGTAAAGCCTTACCAAACAGTCATTGCTCCGAGCCCAGCTATGGCAGAATCACAGGTGAGGACAGAGATGTTTGATATTATAGCCTGGGCCGCAATCATCCGATCAAAGGGGTCCCGATGTTCTCCGGGTAAGGATCCAGCTTTAAGAGCATGTGACCAACTGATGGGGAACTCAATGAATCCATCTTCCCATACTCGTTGCTCCCAGTCAGTGATAACCAGAAATCCTTGAGGATACTTGCCTATACGATATTTCGTTGCTACTTCCCAGGCTGAGGCCACACTCACAAGACAAGGGTTCTCCCGATCCTTAATAAGGGACAAAACCCGTGGTGAGAGGCGTCCAGGATCTGACCACCACCAGAGCAGTGTACAGGTATCAAGTAAATAGGTCATGATTCCCATGCCTGTAATTCATCCTCTGGCAATGGTTTAAAAAAGTCATCCCCTGGTCCATCATGATATCGACCAGGGACTCGTTCCGCTTTTTTTCAAGGGGTACCAGGCGTGCCCAGGGTTTGCCTGCCTTGGCTACAAATACCTCGTTACCAAAACCCTTGCGGAGACATCTTTTTTTTCCTATAGTTCAATCACAATGCGTATACTTTCCTGGAACGTGAATGGCCTGCGGGCGGTGGAAAAAAAAGGATTTGTTCAATGGATGCGGGATGAATCGGCCGATGTGGTATGTATTCAGGAAACCAAGGCCCATCCAGGACAGCTCTCGCCGGAACTGCTTGAACCTGTTGATGCGGAAGGGAAACCCTACAAATCCTACTGGGCTTCTGCCAAGAAAGCCGGATATTCGGGTACTGCTATCTACTCAAGAATTGAACCCTTGAACATACGGACCATGGGAATTAAGGATTTTGATGATGAAGGCCGGGTCCTTATTGCCGATTTCGATCGTTTTACCCTTATCAGCGCCTATTTTCCCAATTCCCAGGAAGCAGGAGCGCGGCTGGATTACAAGCTCGCATTCTGTGACGCCATGCTGGAAACCTGTAACAAGCTTGTCCAGTCGGGGAAAAATATCATTCTCTGTGGAGACTATAATATAGCCCATACCCCCATAGACCTGGCCCGTCCGGAAGACAATGAGGAAAATCCGGGCTACCTGCCGGAAGAACGGGCATGGATGACCAAATTCCTTTTTGCGGGTTATGTGGATACCTTCCGGGCTGAACATCCTGGTGAAGGGGGCCATTATACCTGGTGGTCCTACCGTACGAGAGCCCGGGAACGGAACATAGGCTGGCGTATTGACTACCATTGTGTCAACGAGGCTTTTCAGCCTGAAGTACAAAGATCAATCATTAGGCCGGAAGTTACCGGTTCAGATCATTGTCCCATAGAAATAGTTGTAAGGTAGGTATATCATGCATATTAAGTACAATGCACCCACCGTATTAACCTATGCATTTACGAGCGCCCTTGTACTCATCTTAAGCCAGACCCTGCTTCCGAGCCTGACCACATCCCTTTTCATGGTGCCGGGGAAACATCAGTTTAATCCCCGGGATATTGTTAATTGGGTCAGGATTTTTACCCATGTGATTGGACATGCCAACTGGACCCATCTGATATCTAATTTTTCATTCATTCTGCTCATCGGACCAATTCTCGAAGAAACCTATGGCTCCCTTTCTTTGTTTTTTATGATTGCGGTAACCGCTTTTGTAACGGGAATTCTTAATGCATTTTTACTTCCCACGGCCCTGCTCGGTGCCAGCGGGGTGGTATTCATGATGATACTGCTGGCCTCATTTACCAACTTCAGACAGGGCGAAATCCCCCTCACCTTTATTCTGGTATTAACCCTTTATCTGGGCCGTGAAATTTTTAATTCTTTTACAAGTAATAATATATCAGAATTTGCCCACATCGTGGGAGGTTTCTGCGGCAGTCTTTTTGGATTTTTCAGACCCGCAAAACGATAACACACAGGGCCGATGCGGGGAATGGCCCCAATTGGTGGCATGCAGGCATTGGTTCCCTGTGGGCATGACTTCCCCTTTGATTTACAAATAGAGCTTGAGCAGGATTGCCTGATTATAATCACCAAAACCACGTCCAAAAATGTTTATCCCACCGGGATGAAGCGCATCCTCTTTAACCCCGATTCGAACGCGTATTGAATGATGATCGTTGAGATGCAGGTCCTGTAAGGTTACAGAGGATATCAACACATCATCCACATAGGAGCCTGTATCGGTAATTCGCCATTTTGGTAACAGACCATATTGAGAACCTTCCAGCTTCCACCAGTCGGGGGTATATTTCCCTCGCCGATCCCCAAAGTCGCCGGGGCTTGTCCAGGTACCAATTTCTATGGAATTAACCCAAAGGGTGATATCAGACTTCCAATTGCTGTTGGTCCCCGGTGTTTCGGAAGACAGTTCTGCACTCAACTCAAGGGCCTGTACCGGCTTCTCAGTATAAAGGCTGTTATTGGGAAATTGATATTCCACATAACCGGTTTCAAACCAGAGAAGCCCTGCAGCCATCCGTTCAGGGTTGAGAAACGAATCAGGGACATCCAGGTAGCCAACAATACCCGTTGGGGAACACAAGCCGCAGGGAGGAGAGACATGAAAGGCCGTATAAAGACCAATCGGCATTTCCACCTCGATTGCCGATTCCTGTACCTGTTGAGGTGAACGAAATTGGACCAGAATTTCTTTATATGCAGTGGTACAGCGTTTCTGATTCCCCTTCTTTGCACTGATCAGTTCAGTATGCAAAAGGCCAGCCTTCTCAAGAACAGCCACATTGGTGGCCACCGTAGATTGGGGAAGCTTCAGAGCCTGGGCGATTTCATTAATATTCAATTTTTTATCAATCAATAGGTTGATGATAGAGAGCCGTATTTCTGATCCCAGCGCTAGAATGATATCCTGGTTTTCAAGCGTGTTGACAATTACATAGGGTTCATGGGATTCCATATCTTTACAAGAATAACAAATGTTACTTATTAGGACAATGGGCACTGGAAAAGCATTCACTAATACTGATACATATCATATTTAATGTTTGACATAATCTTTGCTTCAGGTTATTATAGGATATCTCTAAAGACACTATCTGTTTTTAGAAGCACCTCAAGTACATCAGTGTTAGGAGCAGGTGGATGGCAAAAGCTACAATCATCGTTGATAAGGATTACCGGATCGCATCGGTAGATAAAAACATTTATGGTTCCTTTATTGAGCATCTGGGACGGGCAGTTTATTCAGGTATTTATGAGCCCGGACACCCCAATGCAGATGAACAGGGCTTCAGAACCGATGTATTGGAGCTTGTACAAGAACTGGGAGTAAAGATTGTGCGATATCCGGGAGGCAATTTTGTTTCCGGTTATAATTGGGTCGATGGCATAGGGCCTAAGGATCAGCGAAAACGACGGCTTGAGTTATCCTGGAAATCTATAGAAACCAATGAATTTGGGATTGATGAATTTGTCGACTGGTGTAGAAAAGCTCAAACAGAGGTCATGGCGGCAGTAAATCTCGGAACCGGCACGCCTCAGGAAGCGGGCAATCTTGTTGAATATTGCAATCATCCTTCAGGTTCCTATTGGAGCGATCTGCGCATCAAGTATGGGCACCAGAAGCCCCACAATATCAAGGTATGGTGTCTGGGTAATGAAATGGACGGTCCCTGGCAAATCTGTCATCTGGAAGCCGATGATTATGGAAAAAAAGCCAGAGAAACCGCCAAAATTATGAAATGGATCGATCCGGACCTAAAACTGGTTGTTGCCGGCAGTTCGGGGCCAGGAATGCCCACATTCCCCGAATGGGACCGCACGGTCCTTGAATATACCTATGAGCAGGCAGATTTCATTTCCCTCCACCGGTACTATGAAAACCTCGGTGACAATGATGATTTTCTTGCTTCCTATATTGATATGGATCGGTTTATCCGCAGTGTAGCCGCTACCGCCGACTATGTAAAAGCAAAGGTACGCAGCAAAAAGACCATGATGCTTTCCTTTGATGAATGGAATGTCTGGTATATGAAGCAGGTAAAACTCCAGCCCTGGGAACAGGCTCCAGCAATCCTGGAAGACCGGTATTCCCTTCTCGATGCGCTGGTTGTGGGGGGCATGCTTATCACCCTGATCAACAATGCTGACCGGGTTCAGATGGCAGCCCTTGCTCAACTGGTCAATGTCATTGCACCGATCTTTACTGAAAAGGGCGGCAGGGTACTGCGTCAGACAACCTTCTATCCCTTTGCCATGGCAGCCCATTACGGTATGGGCACGGTTCTGCACCCCCTCATCCGCGGTGACCAGCAAGGAACCAAGAGCTATGATGCCGCTCCTCTGGTACATTCAGCTACCGTTTATAATGAAGAAAAGGCTGAGCTCACCGTCTTTGTGCTGAACCGGAGCAAAGAACCACTTCATCTGGACCTTGACTTCAGATCCTTCGGAAAACTTTCCTTCCTAGAACACCAGATTCTCGATGGGCCCGACCTGAATGCCTGTAACGATTTTGAACACCCGGATCGGGTTAAACCCCGGCAGGTAACACCGAAGGATGCTGCTGCATCCAGCTTCGCAGTGCATCTTTCGGCATATTCCTGGAACATGCTCCGATTTAGAGTTGGCTGAGTAAATTAACCATGAACATTAATAACACGCCCTTCCAAGCGTTCATAAAGGATTGGAATAATAAGTAGTGTTATCAGGGTACTCGTGAAAAGTCCACCAAAAATGGCCTGTCCTAGGGGAGCATAGACTTCAGACCCATTACCGTGGGCCAGCGCCATCGGCAAAACACCAAAAAGGGTAGTCATGGCGGTCATCAGAATAGGCCTGAGCCGGGTTGCGGCCCCATCGATGATGGCAGTGCGAAGGTCCTGCACACCCCCAGTGCGGAGCTGGTTCGTATAATCCACCATGACGATAGCATTATTCACAACGGTACCCCCCAGGGCAATAATAGCCAGCATGGCAATTATAGAAAGGCCTGAATTAAAGATGAGAAGCCCAAAGACTACTCCGATGAGGCAGAAAGGGATCGATGCCATGATAATGAGGGGCTGTACGAACCGTTCAAATTGAATGACCATGACTGAGTAAATAAGGAAGATACTGATGAGCAGCATAAGACTGAGGCTTGAGAGGGATTCACCAATTAGAGCGCTCGTGCCGGCGGTCCGGTACTTGATCCCCAGGGGCAGTTTCATCGATTCCAGGGCAGCAAGGGTTCGGCGGCTTACCCCCGATTGGTCCTCCGATTTTAAATAGCCTCGAACTTCCACAGAAAAGGTCCTGTTTTTCCGATCAATACAGGAAAGGCTTTGCCGGGCGTCCAGGCTGGAAAAGGCCGAAAAACTGATGAGCCGGCCATCCTGGGTTTTCAGGGTAATTTGATTCAGAAGGTCCTGGTTGATGGGCCTGTCTGCTGCATCGGAAGTAAGCCTGAGGGTGTAATCCTTTGTTCCTAGCTTGAGCTTCCCCGATTTCATACCAGAAAAAAGAATACGGCTTGTGATACCTGCCTCATAAGGGGTAACCCCGAGGCTCCCCATATAAAGCTGACTTAAATCCATATAGAGTTGTTCTGCATCACTCCTCACCGACAGCTCAGTCTTAAATACATCGGTGTCCTTGTCCAGTATGGACTGGACCAGACTGGCAGTTGTAGTCACCGCTTCCAGGTCTGATCCATAGATTTCCATCTGAAATCCCTGTCCGCCGGTACCTAAGGCAAGGAGAGCGTCAAAGCCGCCATTCAGGACTGTAACATCCACATCGGGGATAGATTCCGAGAGGGTTTTCTGCAAATGGGGAATAAGTTCCTGTACGGTTCGTTTCCGCTTCTCGTTCGGTACAAGCCTGAGCTTGCCGTAGGCCAGGTTTGGAGAACCGGAAACCGTGACAGAACTGCTGGCCCCCACATAGTACACAGCAGCTTCCAGTTCCGGGACTAAGGCCTGCACCCGACGGTCCAGTTCATCAACCTTGGCGGTGGTATTATCGAGAGAATAGCCCAGGGGCGTCTGAATATAGAGTTCAATCTCACCGGTGTCCGTCGGCGGCAGAAAGCTGATTTTAAGGGCACTGATAAAGAAGAGCGACCCCACTAGAAGAGCCATGGAGAGAACTATCGTAAACAGTTCATGGGCTAAAACCCAAGTTAACAACTTGCGATAGAGACCTTCGAGCCATTCCAGTACCCGGTCTATGGCCTTTTCGATACGAGTAACTATGAGGGGACGTTTCAGGGTGTCTTCATCGGCTAATATAAGAGAAGATAACCAGGGAACCACCACAACCGCCACAAGGGCACTGGCCGCCAGGGCAAAGATAATTGCCAGGGATAGGTCATTCATGATAATCCCGATGATACCCTTTAAAAAGAGGAGCGGCGCAAAAACGCAGATACTGGTCAATGTAGAAGCTAACACCGCCGATCCCAGTTCATCGGCTCCTTTTCGGGCTGCGTCTTTACGATCTCTGCTCTGCATAAACTTCCGGTAGGTCGTTTCCAGAACAACAATCGAGTTATCCACAATCATACCGATTGCCACAGTCATACCTGACAGGGAGAGCAGATTCAGAGAGCGGCCTGCAGCAAAGAGCCCAAGGATGGCAAAAAGGATAGATAGGGGAATGGAGAGACTAATAATAAGGGTGGCCCGAAAGTTGTGCAGTACTAGTAAAATGACTAAAATGGTTAAAAGAAGACCGCTTACAGCTGAGAAAACAACCGTTTTCAAGGACTGGCGGGTTGTCTCACTCTGATCACTAATGATCTGATAGGTGACGGTTCCGTTGGTCTCCTCTCGAACTTCATCGAGAACCTTTTTTGCTTCCCCTGCAATCTTGAGGGTGTTCCCTTCATCCCGCTTTAAAATATCGACCATCACATAGTTTTTACCTCCTGACCGGACACGAAATTCCTGCTTTTCCTGAACCAGAGAAACCGTGGCCACATCTTTGAGGTAAATGGGGGTAGTATCTACAAAGCCCACTGTAAGGTTTACAAGATCCTCCAGATTTTCCAGTGCGCCTGCTGCAGTAAATGATAATTCCCGTTCTCGAAACTGGGCAGCGCCAGCGGGAATATTTCGATTATTATACTGAAGGGCCTGGTACACCTGGAGCGCTGAAAGTCTCCGGGATACCAGATCATCAAGCCTCAAGGTAATGCGAGCTTCCTGGTGAATACCCCCCACCAGGTTTATTTTTGAGACCCCATCAATTCGAGCGAGATCTGGCTCAAGGCGTTCTTCAAGAAAAGTAGTCAGCTGTTCCAGATCCATGGAGCTGTCAATGCGTACCGAGAAAATAGGCAGGAAGGAGCCAGCCTCCATAATATAGATGACCGGGGCTCCATCAATATTTTCCGGAAGTTCATCGAGTATACCGTTCAATAGTTCCCGAATTTGGGGAAGTTTGTCCCGGACGTTTACCGAAGCGTTAAAAGACAAGGTAACCGAAGAATAAGACGCATAGCTTGATGAACTCAGTTCTGAAAGTCCTGGCAGGGTTGCCATCTGGTTTTCAATTACCCGGGTAACATCCCGTTCCATTTCCCTGGCTCCTGCACCGGGAAGTCGGGTAATGATAATGGCCTTCGGCATGGTAACCGGGGGTATCATCTCCGTATTGAGAGCCCCCAGAGCGAGCATGGCAAACACAAAGAGACCGGCTAAAAGGATCACAATAATTGCAGGATGTTTAACCGAAAAGTCAGAGAGTATCATGGATTTACAACCACAGGACTGCCTTCTCTCAGGAAATACCAGCCTTCCACAATCACATCCCGTTCTTTCCATTCAGGAGTAACAACAAAGAAGGCATCATTACTTTCAGTTATTGTAATTTCCGACCGTTTTGCTCGGCCATCTTCCACATACCAGAGACGGTTTCCTCCAGCCAGAGCGGAGAATGGGAGCGTATATACATCCCGAATCCGGGATAATTCAAAGGTGTTCGTCACAAACATTCCCGGACGTAGGTCTTCAACACCGGAGGCGACTGAAATAACTGCTTCAAAGTTTTTAGTTTCTATCTTGATATAGGGGCTGACACTGCGCAACTTACCAGACAAGATAAGTCCATCACTTCGTCGAATCGAAATTCTGAGCTTTGAACTTCCATCCTGCCAGGATTCCAGAAAAAGTGTATAATAATGTTCTGGAATCTGACAACGAATCAGCAGATTGTTCAGATCCGCTATGGTAAGTAAGGGCCGCTCTGGCACAGCTAGGGATCCTACGCTGAGATGCCGCTGTAATACTACCCCATCCATAGGACTTTTAATTCTGGTATATTCAAGCTGTAATTTGGCTAATTCATATTGGGATTGATAGGTCTCATATTGAGCCTTAGCTTGTTCAAAATTGAGAGTACTGGTAGCGTCGGCTTTGTACAATTGGGAAATCCGCTCATAGGTGGACTTAGTTGAAAGATATGCCGTCTCTGCCTGTTTCAATTGCAGTAAGAACCGTTCAGGATCTATACGGGCAATAATCTGGTCCCGTTTTACCCGGTCTCCAACATCAACAGTAAGCTCCTGGAGTACACCCGACACCAGGGGCAGCACTGTAACTATTGTCTCCGATTCTACATAGCCATTTATAGTTAACGTACGCACCAGATCTCCAAACTCAGGTTGCATCACCCGAACCGGTATAGGATTTTGATGTTGTGCAATTCTGCTCATTTTACCCAACTGCTGGCTCACAACAAAGGCTCCAATCAGAATGAGAAACGGTACTGCCCAACGTAAGATAATAAACACGATCGCTTTGTAATGATTAATGGTAGTCATTGTGCCCCCCCGGAGAACTATCAAGGGTTATCTAAGCCCGCCTTTCCAGAAAGCAAAGCGGATCCTTGCATAACCTCAAGCCCCACGGGGCTCAACACACCTAAAATTACAGCGCGTAGAGCATCTTGCAGTAGTTCAGCTTTAGTAAAATTATTCTCTTCTATAGGATCTAGAGCCATAATTCCCGTAATAATATTGATGATAATCCATGTGATCTGTTCTGCAGTAAAATCATTCCGGATATAACCCGAACGGTCCGCATCGAGTACAATCGTTTTAATAAGCTGTTTCAATGATGTTTGTAGACTTTTTCGCAAATCCAACTCTGCGGGATCCAGTCGTTCTCGCTGAGGTCGACCAATAATTCGTCCACCTTCACGAAGATCTCGAAATCCACGATCTACAATGGCATTTAATTTTTCAATAAAAGGGAGTTCCCGATTTGCAGCTATAGCTTCAACCCCATCAAGAACATGCCGCATCCAATGGGCGACGGCCGCATCAAACAGTTTGAAACGATTCTGAAAGTGATTATATACCGTTTTACGGCTTACCCCAGCCAGTTCTGCAGTACTTTCCATAGTAAGGGCATCAGCTCCACGCTGTTTTAAAATACTCTGGGCAGCCGCGAGAATCCGGTCTTTGGTACTATCAGCTAGGATTTCCCCTTTTAGATTACACATTTTATACACCTACTGTGTAAATATACTATTTTTATAGTGTTTTTCAAGGATTATTAACTATTTTAATTATGAAAAGTTATTTAAAAATGTTTAGTACTACCGTATTACGGTGTTCTGATTTTTCTGCTATACTTTCATTTTATTAAACTCATAAGGGAGCAGCAGAAGAATGGCGAAACGTGAAGGAAATCAAGGATCCACTAGTTTTGCGGATTATATGAATTCTATGGACAGCCGGAAGATCCAATTCCAGCCAGGACAGATGATAGAAAGCAGAATTGTTTCTATTTCAAATGATACGGTGTTTTTAGAGCTTAATGGAAAAAGCGAAGGTATTTTAGAAAAGGCCGAGTTGCTTGATAAAAACGGCGAACTAACCCTGAAAGAAGGGGATACAATAAAGGCCTTCTTTTTGAAGGCTCAGAACGGAGAACTTCATTTCACGACCCGAATTAGCGGCGAAAAGGCTGATTTATCTATACTCGAAGAAGCTTACAAGAACCATATTCCTGTTGAAGGTGTGGTAGAAAAAGAAATTAAGGGAGGTTACGAGGTAGCAATTGGTGAGACCAGAGCCTTTTGCCCCTATTCCCAGATGGGAATAAAACGGTCAGAAGAAGGTTCCAACTGGGTCGGGAAGCATCTCACCTTTCTCATACAAGAATATAAAGATAATGGCCGGAATCTTATCGTATCTAACCGGGCTATAGAAGAGGCCCTGCAGGCAGAAAAAATTGCTAAACTTAAGGAAATCCTTAAGGAACACAGTATTATTACCGGCACCATCGCATCGGTGCAGGATTTTGGTGCCTTTGTAGACTTAGGTGGGATACAAGGACTCATTCCAGTCTCAGAAATAAGCCGGGAACGGGTAGCAAACATAAACGAGGTTTTGCAGTCTGGACAGGAAATACGGGCAGAAATTATCAAAATTGATTGGCAAACCGAACGGATCACCCTCAGCATGAAAAGCCTCTCGGCCGATCCCTGGACAGAGGCAGCAAAGAAGTACCCCATTGGATCAAAACATACCGGCAAGGTAATCCGCATTACCGATTATGGAGCTTTTGTATCCCTGGAGCCAGGTCTAGACGGGTTGATACACGTTTCTGAACTGCGAAGCGGCGACAAGTACAACAATGTAAAGGGTGCAGTCAAGCTAGGTCAGACCTTAATGGTTAAGATACTGGAAGTTGATGAAATCCGAAGGCGTATTAGCCTTAAGCCAGCAAGTTCTGCTGAAGAAGAGGCGGTTTCCAAACAATATATGGCCGATGAAGACCCCCAGGATACCTACAATCCCTTTGCTGCGTTATTAAAGAAAAACAAATAAGCCTATTGTACACCAGAAGCTCCCCTTCTCATCACAGCAAGTTCCAGGAGGGGGAGTGGGTTACCCATTGTATTATAGACGCGCCTTTTATTCATCCTCTAAGGATTCAAAGGCTTCCTGTATCTTCGTCTGATTTTTCTTTACAAGCTGGTAGTCGTCCTTATTATAGTTAGCCTTGCTTTTTTCTAAGGACTTGGTAAATTCTGCAGAATTCATCCGGGCAGCCATGTCTTCGAACAAAAGGATAAAATAACCTGAAAGCACTGCTCCGTAGACTTCCCAAAAATCATTCCAGCCGTATTTTGCCAGAAGAGCTTTGACCTGAGCATCTGCCTGAATGGCTTTAAACATGGCAGCCACATCGGGGACAGTTAATTGACTGAAAGCCTCGGCCATTTCAGGAGAGTCCATTCCAAACTCCTGGTCATACTTATCTGTAAATTTATCGAGATCCTTCGTAATCTTTGGCAGATCTGCAAGAAATTTGTCCAGTTTTGCCTGGGTTAGCACTCGTTTAGGAACCGATTGTGCCATAAGAAAACCGACACTCAACACCATGAGAAGAAAAATGAAAAGCAACCGTTTCATAAGATTCCCCCTTTTCTGCCCTCTAGAGGGCATACTTTACAGTATAGTCCAAAATAGGTTCTCTTTCTAAAAAAAATACCAGACGACGATAGTAGGCAATATCTTAAAAACTTTCCCCGTTAGCCTGGGAAACTCTCAATCAAAGGTATCAGCAGGTTTACTATTTTCTGCAGATGCTCCGCATCTCCTGCATCAAACTGGGCTAGTTTATCCGAATCAATATCCAGAACCGCTACAACCTTGCCATTCTTTTTAAGGGGGATGACGATTTCGCTTTTTGAACGGGAGTCACAGGCTATATGTCCAGGGAAGGCTTCTACATCGGGTACTATAACTGGCTCCCCTGTTCGCACACAGGCAAGGCATACCCCCCTCCCCTTTAGGATCTGACAGGCTACCGATCCCTGATATGGACCCACATGGAGTTCATCCTCCCCTGCGACAAAATAAAATCCTGTCCAGAAATGATGGGAAAGTTTTGCATGGAGAAGGGCTGCCATGGTTGCCATACCAGCAATGAGGTTGGGTGATTTTAGAGAAATCAATTCATCTAATTGGGTATAGAGCCGTTCATACAAGGGAATACGGCGAAAGGATAGACTTTGTTCATCAATCATGTTGAGCTGGTTCCTCCTGAAATTTGTGTTCATCAACCTGTACTTTAACAAGCAATTTTTGACCAGGGGTCTTATATTTTTGCAGATCCTTATAAGAACCGATAAGGATCGCTACAGGCTCCAAGATTGGTACATGTTCACAAATAATTTTAACGATTACCGTCATGGGAACAGCCAGAACAAGGCCGGCAAAGCCCCAGAGCCACCCCCAGGCCAGTAAGGATACAAGAACGATGAAGGGTGAAAGTCCCAGATTTTCTCCCTGTATCTGAGGTTCAAGAATATTGCCAACCACAAAATTAACGAGCAACATCACCAAAAAGGCTCCAACTACCGGCCAGCCATGGGGCCAGAACTGAAGGAGCGAAAAAAGGGTTACCCCTGTACTTGCGGCAATACTCCCGATAGTAGGAATAAAATTCAGAATAAATGAAATGACACCCCAAATGAGCCAGAAATCAACCTTAAGTAGGGCTAGTCCTAGGGCAACAAAAATGCCTGTCCCAAGAGAAATAAAAAATTTGATGGTGAGATATCGGCTCACCTGTAATACTACGGCTTCAACTATACTTTTTATTCTTCCAGAAAAACGATGTTCAAATGCAATGGCTACTTTTTCTTCCAGATGGGCTGATTCGAGCAGTAAAAAGACTATAAAAAGAAGTACCATTACAAGACTTTTCAAAAAATCGATAAATCCATTAGTGATAGAAAATGTATAATTCCGAATCTGGTTACGAACACCTAATTGTCCCCAAAGGTTGTCGATAAACGTACGGTGTTCGTCATAGGGCAGCCCAAAAAGCCCTGCGATCCAACTATAAATCTCAAGAAACCGTTTTTCATACCGGGGATATTGGGATAATATAGTCTTTCCGGAACTGAACAGTATAAGTCCCGCTATATAGAGCCCCAAACCTATACCTGCTATAACGATAACAATTGCTACAACACGGGGTATATAAACCTTTTCTAAAGCCCGTACTAAGGGATCGAGAATAAATGCGAGCAGGATGGCTATGATAAAGGGTAATACCACCGTAGCTGTTATTTTAAGTACCGCTCCAGCAAGTACTAGAGCTATAAAAGCGACTAAAAAAAAGTTAGCCCGCCCAGAATTAAATTTTTTAAAACGATCGCTCATACCTGGATTATGATACATATTCTCAGATTTGTCATGGGCTAAAAACAACCGAATATACTTATGATTTCTTTACATTTCGTTGCTATTGATACAAAATAAAATGCATATTCATACGGTTGCATTAGCTATCCAAAATTATAGAACTAGAAACTGCATTGTTTCACAGGAGGATCTCATGAAGAAAAGGTTGTTCGCAGCCCTGGGTGCTTCAGTAGCCCTATTGGCAGCATGCTCTGGTGGCGGCGGTGGAACCGCCGGGGGTAGCAAAGAACTGGGACCCATTGTAGACAAGGTTATCTATAATGTGGTCATGGACCAAACCGTTGCAATTAAAGATACTGCAGAAGGCAAAACCGATGTATTCTTTACCGGCTTGAACGGAAGTACCTATAAAGGTATAGATCAGAACGATTTAGCCAAACTTGATGTGTATGCGGTTCCTTCAGGATCATGGTCACTCTTAACCAACCCCATTCCCAATCAGGCACCCTATGTTCATACCACGAAGGACGGAAAAAAGGTCTTTAATCCTTTAGCGATCCGTGAAATTCGCTATGCTTTGAACTGGCTCATTGACCGGAAAAAGCTGGTCGACGAAGTCCTGCAGGGCACCGGTGAACCGATGATGACCCCCATGACGCCTGGTCAGCCCGGAACCTATAAATACAACCTCGTTGCGGCAAACCTTGGCATGACTGCCCAGGGTAATGAAAAGAAGGCTATCGAAGATATTACGAAAGCCATGGAAGCCGCCGCAGTCCTCCCGGAAAACAAGGGAAAACTGTTGAAATACGGTCAATTCTGGACCTACGAAGGCAAACCCGTCACGATCCGCTTCGTTATCCGGGTGGATGATCCTTCAGGCCGGCTCCCCGCAGGTAACTACATTGCGGATCAGCTTGAAAAAGCCGGTTTAAAAGTCGAACGGCTGCTCTATGACCGATCCAAGGCAAGTAAACTGGTGTATGGCGGCGATCCTGCAGACTATGAATGGACCATGTACACTGAAGGCTGGGGTGCCGGTGCCACCCGACGCTGGTGGGATGTTACCATTTCCCAGATGTATGCACCCTATTACGGCTATATGCCCGGTGGTGCAACCGAAGGTTTCTGGAATTATAAGAACGATGAAATTGACCGGCTGGCACAGAAGAGCTATAACGGCTGGTTCCTCACCAGCGATGAATATTGGACCGACAATCTTAAGGCTACTAAACTGGGGCTTGAGGACGCAGTCCGCATTTACCTCGTAAGCCAGATGCAGTACTATGTGGCCAACAAGGGCCGCTTTAACAGTCGTATGCTCTACGGTCTGGGGGACGGTCTTAATAACTGGTCGGTTCGCTCCGCCGATGTCAAACCCAACGACAAGGGCGAAAAGGTTCTGCGGGTTACCCAGTATTCTGCCCGGGGTGGTCTTTTCATGAGCGCCTGGGACCCTGTTGGTGTTGATGGCTTCTCTGATGCTTACAGTGCAGCCATTGTCGAAGCCTGTACCGATCTTTCTACCTTCGAAGCTCCCAACGATGCGGCCGACACACCCCTCCGGGTTAAATGGGATGAAAAAAAGGTTATTACCAAGATAGAAGCCGGTCCTGAGGGGAAACTAGTTGGGAAAATTTCCGTTCCCAAGGAAGCAACCATTTACAATTCCAAAACAAAACAGTGGGAATCCGGTATAGAGTATAAGGATGTAGGGGACGGTAAGTATGATTATGTCAAGAACGACAATATAACCGCCTACTCGGAAGCCACCTCAACCTATATCTATGGCAAATGGCATTCCGGCCAGCCTGTCACTATTGCAGACCTGATGTATGCTTCTGCATTTGTTGCTGAATGGGCCAACAAGGACAGCGAAGACGACCTCTATTACGATGAGGCCTATGCATCCCAGTATCAGGCCTTCCTTCCCATCAGTAAAGGTGGTGTGGTTAACAAGGATGGGTCTTTTACCAACTACTATGACTTTAACTGGCCCATGGATGCTGCCCGTGTAGCAGCCAATGGGGTTCCCTCCCCGAAAGCTGGTAATCCCGGCCGACAGACCCTGGTCTCCTGGGAAATCACCGAAGCCCTGGCTAAACTTGTGGTCGAAGGCTCTATGAGCGGCACTGTCTATTCCTTCAGCTCCGACCCCGCCTTTACCGAAGTGGATGTGATTAACCCCACCTGTGTCGCAGATATCAAGGCAAAGCTTCAGGAATTTGTGGAAGCCAAATACGTACCGGATCCCATTAAGCAGTGGGTAAAGCCCGAAGAAGCGGTAGCCCGCTACAATGCGGCAATCAAATTCATCGATACCTATGGCAATGCTTACATCTCTAACGGTCCCTTCTTTATCAGCAAGGTGGACTACAATGCCAACTATGTAGAGCTGTCTGCATTCCGGGACAGTTATCCCTACAAAGCTGATTACTGGCCCAATAAGCTCAAGACCACCCTTACCCGGATCGATGAAGTAAAGGTTCCTGCAACAGCTTCAAAGGCAAAGGATGTAACCATTGATGTAGCGGTTTCCGCAGTCCTGTATCCGGCGGATACAGCATCTCCAGCGGACAATAAAGCAAAGGTTACCGCTACCCTGGTCCTCGCTGATGGTACTGAAAAGGTTTATACCGCAAAGCATGTGAAAGACGGTGCATTCCAGGTCGTTATTCCTGCTAAGGATATGAGTGGACTCAAAGAAGGGAACTATACCCTTGTACTGCAGTCTGCCTTCAGCACTGAAGCTCCCTCTGTGGTGCCCACCTCTTTGGTACTGTTACCTTAAGTTTGATCGGGCTGTTTGACCTCTAACAGGATAAAACAGCTCTCTTACAAGGAAGGGGGCATCTTTTAGACCCCTTCCTCTATATCAAGGCTATACAAAGGCAGTCTCAAAGAGGTTTATATGTACAAGTGGTTTGCCACCAAGCGCATAATAAAAGGCTTATTCATGTATGCGCTTTTAATTTTTATCATGTCCGCCCTGTTCAACTCGGTTCTAGAGACCACCATGAGGTCCCAGATCGAAGAACAGGTTCGGCTGGAATCGATGCGGTTAAAAAACGTCAGTACCAGTGCTCTGCAAAAATTTCAAAATGAACGGCGTGAAAAGTTAATTAAAACCTACAAGCTCGACAGACCCATCTGGGAACGGATCGTGTATCGGGCAATCGACACCATCACCTTTAAATTTGGAAAATCTACCATTATAAAATCATCCCGGGGTGAACGGGATGTGCTAACCATAATTGCCGAAGCAATTCCACGATCCCTTATTCTCTTTACCGTAGCAGCGGTGTTCGAACTACTGATTGGTATTTTTCTAGGCCTAAAAAAAGCACAAAAACCCGGAGGCAGTCTCGATAAAACCACCAGCCTCATCACCATGATTGTATATGGCATGCCTACCTGGTGGCTTGCCATGATTCTTATCATGTTCTTTGTTTACACGGTGAAAATATTCCCTTCCAGCGGGATCCACTCAGTCCCAGCGCCGGAAGGTATTATGTATATTCTTGATGTCATCTGGCACACAGCCCTTCCCATGCTCACCCTGGTGCTTATCGGCTTCTGGGGATTGGCTTTTGTAGTTCGGAACATTGTTCTGGGAATCCTGCAGGAAGATTATATCATGGCCGCCAGGGCTCGGGGAATTCCCGAAAACAGTGTACTGTTAGGGCATACCCTGAGGACCGCCGCTCCACCCCTTATCACCATGTCACTGCTTTCTCTGCTCGGTTCCATATCAGGATCCATTATTTTTGAAGGCATATTTTCCTGGCCCGGTTTAGGGAATCTGTACTGGATTGCGGTACAACAGAATGATATTCCTGTTTTAATGGGAGACCTGGCCATAACAATCGCTTTATATCAAGCCGGGCTGGTTATTCTGGACCTGACCTATGGCTTCCTCGATCCCCGCATCAAAGTCGGAGGCAAAGCATGAACATAAAGGATCTTGGGTTTTGGTTCCAGGATTTCTGGACCGAATTCAGAAGGGAGGGCTCTGGACTTGTTGGCCTTGCACTTCTTGTGTTATTTCTCCTTGTAACCATATTTGAAAACACCCTGCTTCCTTTTAAAGAAGCCAATACCCGCTGGCGGGATATTACCTATTGGCAGGATAATCCAACCAATGCGGCCCCTGTATGGACTAATTTGTTCACCGCAAAAAAAGCCGCCCGAACCCTGCATCTGAATAAAGGCTATAGGGAAACCATAACCGATGAGGAAGGTACTCTTTTTGTCCAGGACAGCTTTACCTATCGATTTACCGCTGATAAAGCGCCCCTCGACATTATTGTACATAGCACCATTAAGGGTTCTGTGCCCCTCACCGTTATGGTAGAACGGCCCGACGGTACCACAATCGATGTATCTCGACAGTATGTTGAAAACGAAGACCTTACCGAAATACGATTCTCCCTTAACAATGACAGTAAAAACAGCCTCTTTGCATTTCTAAAACTCCATGAAACATCGGAAAATCTATCCAGGGTTTCTGCAGGGACTATTCGCAGTACGGAAATCCTTTTTAATACAGCAAGAGAAGGTATGGCCGCTGGTTTTGAACCCCTCAAGGGTGAATACCGGTTTATTATAAAAGCCCAGGTGCTGAATCAGGAACAGTATGCAATGGAAGATACCCGGCTCGTTGTAACCGGCTCTGTATCGGGCATTCTGGGAACCGACAATATAAAGCGGGATATTTTCTCCGGTCTTGTGGCTGGACTGAAATGGGCCCTCTTTATTGGACTTTTTACTTCTGCTGTTGCAGTCCTTATCGGGGTTTTTTACGGTATCATATCGGCCTATTTTGGCGGTATTGTTGATACCATCATGCAATTCATCTACCAGATTTTTGTCTCAATTCCCTTGTTGCCGGTTCTGATCGTGGTATCCGCCGTATTTAAGCCCAGCATCTGGTTTCTCATAGCGGTTATGGTGATCTTCTTCTGGCCGGGATCGGTTATGACGGTCCGCTCCATGGCATTCCAGATTAAAGAGGAAACCTACATAGAAGCCGCTCGGGCATTAGGGGCAGGACACCGGAGAATCATATTTAACCATATGGCCCCCCTTCTCATCCCCTATTCCTTTGCATCCATGGCGCTCTCTGTACCCAGTGCCATCGTGTATGAATCTTCCGTATCCCTGCTGGGTTTGGGAGACGCCTCGATTGTTACCTGGGGCCAAATTCTGCATGATGCCATGCTCGGAAATGCCATCCTCAATGGGCTCTGGTGGTGGGTTATTCCCCCAGGACTGGCTATTGCAATCATGGGCATGACCTTTGCATTCCTTGGGTTTGCCATGGACAGAATTCTGCATCCAAAACTGAGAACTCGGTAACTAAGAACCGGAAGAAGGACCACAATGGAAAGCTTGTTACTGGTGGAAAACCTAAAAATGTACTATCACACCTCGAAAGGTGCGGTACGGGCTATTGATGATATTTCATTCAACTTGTATCCCGGTGAAACCATCGGCCTGGCGGGAGAATCGGGCTGCGGCAAAACCAGCCTGGGGACAAGCCTCCTCAGGATGCCCACACCCCCTGGCCGTTATGAGGGGGGCAGGATCCTTATCAACGGTACGGATATACTACCTATGGCTGATAAGGATGTCCGAAAAAAAGTTCGCTGGACACAAATCGCCATGGTGTTCCAGGGAGCCATGAACTGCCTAACGCCGGTTTACACGATCGGAAGGCAGATGATGGAAACCCTGCAGGAACATCAAACGATGGAAAAGAATGAAGCGGAGGAACTGATTAAAGAATATCTTAATCATGTGGGGCTCCCTGCCGAAGTTATGAACCGTTATCCCCATGAATTATCCGGGGGCATGAAACAGCGGGTCATTATTGCTACTGCCCTCTTTCTAAAACCAAAGCTCGTTATCCTTGATGAACCCACAACAGCTCTGGATGTTATTGTTCAGGCTCAGATCATCAATCTTTTAAAGAAACTCAAACAGCAGTTTGACCTTTCCTTTATCTTTATTACCCACGATCTGGCCTTGGAAGCAGAGGTTTCTGATCGAATGTGTGTTATGTATGCAGGAAAAATCGTAGAACTGGGAAGCAACGAACAGATTTACGGTAAACAGGGACCGGCTCATCCCTATACAGAAAAGCTGCTTCTGGCTACACCACGACTGCATCAGGAAGTAGAAAACCTCCAATACATACCGGGTACACCGCCGGATCTTATCAATCCGCCCAAGGGCTGCCGTTTTAATCCCCGCTGTCATCGGGTAATGGATATATGCCGGGAAGAAGAACCGCCGCTTGTGGAAATTGAAAGCGGACATTTTGTTGCATGCTGGCATTGCAAGGGGGGCAAGTAAATGGCAGAACAACAGGATATTATTCTTAAGGTAGAAAACCTCCAAAAACATTTTTGGCCCCATCAGACCTTTACCCAGGCTTTAACAGGTCAGAAAAAGCAACGCCTTATCCGTGCAGTAGATGGCATTTCCTTCTCTATTGCCCGGGGGGAAATATTTGGCCTTATTGGTGAATCCGGATCTGGAAAGACAACTACCGGAAAACTCATTATGAAACTGCTGGAGCCCACCGGTGGCTCAATCTGGTTCGATGGTCAGGATGTCACCCATCTGGGGAAAAAGGAAACCGGAACATACCGGACTAAGGTCCAGATGATATTTCAGGATCCCTATGCATCCATGAATCCGCGATTCAAGATTAAGGATGTGCTGGAAGAGCCCCTTCTTATCCATAAGATTAAAGCAAGCCATGAAAAACGACAGGAAATGATCATTAAGGCTTTGGAAGAAGTCAAATTGAATCCTCCTGAGGAATTCATGACCCGATGGCCCCACATGCTTTCAGGGGGTCAGCGACAGCGGGTTGCTACCGCCCGGACCCTCATTCTGAATCCATCGCTCCTTGTCGCCGATGAGCCGGTTTCTATGATCGACCTTTCGACCAGAGCAGAAATACTTCATATGATGAAGGATGTTCAGCGTCATTTGGGGCTTACCTATCTTTATATTACCCATGATCTTTCTACGGCCCGTTATTTTACCGACCGGATCGCCGTCATGTACCTCGGTAAAATAGTAGAGATGGGCAAAGCAGGCGATATTATTGATAATCCTCTCCATCCCTATACCAAGGCCCTGATCGAAGCAGTACCGGAACCAGAACCAGGCAAGGTTCACCTGATAAAGGAACTTCCCATATCCGGTGAAATCCCCAGTCCGGCCAATATTCCATCAGGGTGCCGCTTCCATACCCGCTGTCCCTATGCAACAAAGGACTGTGCCGAATTGCCCGAGCCTGAACTGCAGGAAACCGGGAACGGCCACTACCACGCCTGCAGAAGATGGAAGGAGCTCTAACAGGTTGATGAAATACTGCAGGTACTGTAAACGTTTGGAGGTGTTTCTTAAAACGTAGTTTTTTTAAGTCCCCTCAGGCTTGTATGAAAAGACTCTATAAGAAAAAGGCTGTCTGCTTTCGGAGACAGCCTTTTTTTTTAATATCATCATTGACATTTTTACTATTTTTGTTATGATAGCATATATAAAATGACACTTAAAACATTTTTTGTCATTTTAAGGAGCAACCATGGCATTTGAAATTGTAGCAACCGGAAGGGCAGTTCCCCCACACCGCATAACCAACGATGAACTCGCTAAAACCTTAGATACCTCTGATGAATGGATTCGTTCTCATACAGGAATTGGGAACCGGCATATCGCGGATGAACTAACCGCAACAAGCGACCTGGCAGTAGCAGCTGCCCGGGAAGCTCTGCAAATGCTTGTAGACCAGGACAAAAGCCTGGGAGGTTCTGTAGAAGCGGCTGTAGAAAGCCTCGATGCAATTATTGTGGCAACCGCAAGCCCAGACTTTTTCGGGTTTCCATCGACTGCATGCTTAGTCCAGGACAGACTCGGTGCGAAAAAGGCCGCCGCCATGGATGTGGTCGCAGGTTGCACCGGCTTTATCTACGGTGTGGAAACTGCGGCGGGAATGCTGAGTATCAGGCAGGACCGGAAGCGAGCCCTGGTGATCGGAGCAGAAATTCTCTCTAAAATAACTGACTGGAAAGACCGCAGTACCTGCGTTCTTTTTGGTGACGGGGCTGGTGCGGTGATTATCGATAAAACCGATGCTCCTTCCAGCGGACCGGGGAAACGGGGTTTGCTTCGTTCCATTTTAGGGGCCGATGGGTCAGGAGGAGACTACCTTATCATGCGCCGGGGCGGCACGAGAAATCCCTATAAACAGGGTGAAACCCTGGACCAGCCGCCCCATATCGAGATGAACGGCCGGGCGGTGTATAACTTTGCCGTAAAAGCGGTGACCGATACGATGGAACAGCTTCTCAAAGAAGAGGGACTTTCTGTAGAAGACCTTACTCGTATTGTACCTCACCAGGCAAATGCCCGCATTGTGCAAGCCGCTGCAAAACGGTTGGGCATTCCGGAAGAGAAATTTTTCCTCAATATCGAAGAATATGCCAACACTTCTGCGGCCTCAGTTCCCATAGCACTGGATGAACTTAACCGGGCCGGAGGCCTTAAAAAGGGAGATCTCATTATGACCCTGGGCTTTGGCGCAGGGCTTACCTATGGAGGAAACCTGATCGTATGGTAACCAAGAAACGAATTGCCTTTGTATTTCCCGGACAAGGAGCCCAATATCCCCAGATGGCCCTGGATCTGTACAAGGCCAGCCGGTCGGTACAGGATCTCTTTGCGGTTGCCTCCGAGGCGGCGGGCATAGACCTGAAAGCCCTTCTCGAAAACGCCACTGCGGAGGAGTTAAAACGGACCGACATAAGCCAGCCGACCATTACCCTGGCGAACCTGGCCGCCGCCTCGGTGCTGCGGGAACAGGGAGTTGAGCCCATTGCCTGTGCGGGCTTCAGCCTTGGTGAATATGCAGCCCTGGCCTGCACGGGGGTGGTAAGCTACGAAGACTGCTTTAAGCTGGTTACCGCCCGGGGGAAAGCCATGCAGAAGGTCGCAGACCGCTTAGCTTCTGCAGAGGCTGGTTCGGCTCCGGGCATGGCAGCGGTCCTCGGTTTACCCGGTGAACAGGTAGAAGCCCTGATTGCTGAATGGAAACAGGGAGGTCTTCCGGATCTGTATGCGGCGAACTTTAACAGTCCTAAACAGGTAGTAGTAGCCGGTACTGCCAGTGCCCTCGACCAGGCAGAAGAGCGATTCAAAGCGGCCGGAGCCCGGCGGGTTATCCGGCTGCAGGTCGCAGGGCCCTTCCACTCTCCCCTTGTGGCGGATGCTCTGGAAGATTTTGCCCCGGTTCTGGAGGGAACCAGTTTTTCCAATCCGACCATTCCTCTTTTTTCCAATGTAACGGGAAAACAGGTGCATTCCGGTATGGAAGCAAAAAAATTGGCCCTACGGCAAATAACCGAACCGGTCCGCTGGACCAGCGAAGAGGCCCAGCTTGCCGCGCTTGGTCTCGATGCAGTGCTTGAGACAGGCCCCGGCAAGGTATTACAGGGACTCTGGAAAGATTCAGGCAGTGCAATTCCGGTCTACGGGGCAGGAACAAGCGCAGATATTCAAGCATTTATCGCTGCGCTGCAGGCTGATACCCCACAGCATTGAACTGCAACTTTATACAGGTAGGGACTTCTAAAAGCTGACAGTTTTTAGTGAGTCCCCGGACAAACAGAACGAAGGAGCACAAGATGGAAAAAAAATTGGAACTGGAAGGCAAAAAAGCCCTTGTTACCGGAGCATCCCGGGGAATAGGACGGGCAATTCTGGAAAGTTTTCTCGCAGAAGGAGCAGAGGTCTGGGGCTTAAGCACCCGCGAGCCAGAAGATCTGCAGAATATGAAGGAAAAAGCCGGGGGCCTCCTTCATTGGGTAACGGCGGATTTATCAAAAGTAACAGAGGTTGAAGCGATTATAGAAAAAGCCCAAAAAGAGGCAGGGGGCTTTGATATCCTCGTGAACAACGCAGGGATCACCAAAGACGGCCTGGCATTCCGGATGAGCCTTGAGGATTTCCAGAAGGTGCTGGACATCAATCTGACCGCAGCCTTTCTTATTGCCCGTACCGTAGGCCGGGAGATGATCCGCCGGAAGTCAGGTTCCATCATCAACATGTCCAGTGTGGTGGGGATCCATGGAAACGGCGGCCAGGCTAACTATGCAGCCAGCAAGGCGGGACTCATCGGAGTAACCAAAAGCTTAGCTCAGGAAGTAGCCAGCCGGGGCGTTCGGGTCAATGCGATTGCACCGGGCTATATTGTCACCGATATGACTGATGCGATTCCCGAAGCAGCCAAGGAAAAATTGATGGACCACATCCCCTTAAAACGGCTGGGGTCCCCCACTGATATTGCCAACATGGCCCTCTTCCTTGCATCGGATAGGGCAAGCTATATAACCGGTCAGGTTATCGCCGTCGATGGCGGCATGTTTATATAAACGGAGTACACTATGAACAGGAAAGTTGTGGTTACCGGGATGGGGGCTATTTCCCCCATCGGCAATTCAGTAGCAGAGTTCAGCGCCAGCCTCAAGGCGGGGAAAAGCGGCGTCGGCCCCATCACCCTCTTCGACGCAAGCGAATTTGATGTCCAAATCGCAGCGGAGGTAAAAAACTTTGACCCTACCCGCTGGATTGATAAAAAGGATGCCCGGAAGATGGCCCGGTTCACCCAGTTTGCTGTGGCCGCCGCCGCCCAGGCTCTGGAACAGGCAGGGCTTGTGGAGAGCCGTTCCGCCGATGGGGGGGAAGAAGGCAAGCCCCGGTTAGCCTGCAATCCGGAAAAAACCGGTATTGTCCTTGGGAACGGTATTGGCGGCTGGGAAGTGGTGGAAGAATCCTTTCGCAAGATGATTACTTCGGGCCCCCGGCGGATGCTGCCCCTCACGGTTCCCCTCATGATTAATAACGAAGCGGCGGGCAATATTTCCATGATCTATGGCACCAAGGGCCCCGCCTTTACCCAGGTTACGGCCTGTGCATCCGGCACCGATGCCCTGGGGCAAGCCCTGGATCTGATCCGTTCAGGCCGCTGCGATGTGGTGATCTCAGGGGGCACAGAAGCGGCTATCGTACCCTTTGCTATCGGCGGGTTTCAGATGCTTAAGGCCCTGTCGACCAAGCGGAATCATGAGCCGGAGAAGGCGAGCCGGCCCTTTGACGCAGACCGGGACGGCTTTGTCATGGGCGAAGGAGCGGGGATTTTAATTCTGGAAAGTGAAGAACACGCAAAAGCGCGGGGTGCAAAAATCCTGGCTGAATTTGCCGGTTATGGGGCTACCGCAGATGCCTATCACATCACTGCCCCGGATCCCTCTGGCGAAGGGGGTGCCCGGGCGATCAAGGCGGCTCTGGAAGATGCGGAGGTCAAACCCGAAGAAGTCCAGTATTACAATGCCCACGGGACCAGTACGGAAATTAACGATCCTACAGAGACCAAGATGATCAAGATTGCCTTTGGGGAACATGCCTATAAAATGAAGGTTTCCAGTACCAAGAGCATGACTGGCCACTGCATCGCCGGCGGCGGCGGGCTCGAAGCAATCGCCTGCATACTGGCCATAACAGAAGGCTTCTATCCTCCAACCATCAACCTGGAAAACCCTGATCCAGAATGTGATCTGGATTATGTGCCCAACCAGGTTCAATACGGAACGATTAACGTTGCGGCCTCGGGCTCCCTCGGATTCGGCGGTCACAACGGTGTTGTAGTTTTTAAGAGGTATTATTGATGAACGAAATCGAACAGCTTCTGCCCCACCGCAGTCCCTTTCTTTTTGTCGATGTCATCGATGAAATTACGGAGCAACGGATCATTGCCCGCCATGTCTTTAAGGATACGGAATTTTTCTTTGCAGGACATTTTCCCCAGTACCCGGTGGTGCCCGGGGTCATCCTTATCGAAACCATGGCCCAGGCCGGCGGCGCAGGTCTGCGGAAGGCGGGCGTTCTCGGCGGGGATGCCCTCTTCTTCCTGGCCACGGTAGACAAGGCAAAATTCCGCCGGCAGGTCCGACCCAACGAGGAGGTCCGCCTCGAAATTGAAAACCTGCGGGTCTCCGGCAAAATGATTAAACAGGCCGGCAAGGCCTATGTGGGCAACGAACTGGCTGCGGAGGCAGAATGGCTCTGCCTGGTAGGCAGCGCCGCAGGCTAAATGTACCGCAGGCTAAATGTACCGCAGGCTAAATGTACCGCAGGTTACATAAGCCGCTGATTACATGAGCCGCAGGCTGAAAATCCTGCACTTGAAGAGCAAAGGAGCAGATTGTGCAAATTAAACCAATGATCAGAAACAACATCTGTCTAAACAGCCACCCCAAGGGCTGTGCAAAGATGGTTCAAAATCAGATTGAGTACGTCCGCCAGCATATGGCAGGTCTTTCAAATACAAAGGGAGCTCCAAAGCTGGCTTTAGTTATCGGCTGTTCCACCGGCTATGGCCTTGCAAGCCGTATTGGAGCGGCCTTTGGCTATGGCGCTGCGACGGTAGGTATTTCTTTTGAAAAAGCAGGAAGTTCCACGAAACCAGGCACTCCGGGCTGGTATGATAACCTGGCCTTTGATACAGAGGCTGCCAAGGCGGGGCTTATTTCAAAAACCTTGGACGGAGATGCCTTCTCCAACGAAATGAAGGATCAGGCAATTGCCGCCATTCGGGAAGTAGCTGCCAAGGCGGATATTCCCGCCCAGGTGGATCTGGTCATCTACTCCCTCGCTTCTCCGGTCCGGACCGATCCCCGGGACGGGGTCATGTATCGGTCGGTGATTAAACCCATCGGGCAGGCCTATTCAGGCAAAACCATGGATATGCTCACGGGAAAAATTTCCATAGCTAGTGCAGAGCCCGCCACTGAGGAGGAAATTGCCCATACGGTCAAAGTGATGGGAGGCGAAGACTGGGAACTTTGGATCGATGCTCTGCAGTCTGCCGGAGTTTTGGCTCCCCAGGTACGGACCCTGGCGTACACCTATATAGGACCAGAGCTTTCCTGGCCGATCTACAAAAACGGTACCATTGGCAAAGCCAAGGAACATCTTGAAAAAACGAGTCACCTGCTCCATGAGCGGCTTTCCAAAACCGGCGGAGCCGCATGGGTGTCAGTTAACAAAGCCCTCGTAACCCGGGCGAGCGCCGTCATTCCCATTATTCCCCTGTATATTTCAGCCCTCTTTAAGGTGATGAAAGAAAAGGGACTTCACGAAGGCTGTATTGAACAGCTGGTACGGCTTTATAAAGACCGACTCTATACCGCTGAAGCAGCCCTTAATCCCAACAAGGTACCTACCGACGATGCCCAGCGGATCCGCATCGATGATTGGGAAATGAGGGATGACGTACAGAGGGAAACCAAGGCTCGGATGGAAGCCATTACGGAGGAAAACCTCTTTACCCTGGCAGATGTAGAAGGCTTTAAGCACGATTTCCTCGAAGCCCATGGGTTTGATGTTGCTGGCGTCGATTATGAAGCCGATGTAGATCCATCAACAATCTAAACTCAGACAATACAGGAGACTGAAATGGACGATAAAACCCTTATTACTTTGGTAGAAAAATTTGGCTCCAGCCAGCTAGCTGAACTGGAACTTAATGATGGATCCCTGCACCTGGTACTTCGGAAAGAGGGGGCAATTCGCGGCAATGGTAATGCTGGCAGTACCGCCGTTCCGGCAGTAGGTGCAGTTGGTACGGTCGCAGCAGGCAGTACCAGTATGGTCAATGCAGCATCAGATCATACCACCGCAGCGGAACATGCGGTTCACCTGGGTCTCCCGGTCAATGCAGGGAGCCCTGCTGCAACCGGCGAGGTTATTACAAGTCCTATTGTTGCTACCTTTTACCGGTCTGCGTCCCCCGATGCACCGCCCTTTGTGGAAGTAGGAACCAAGGTTAAAGCAGGACAAACCCTCTGTATTCTGGAAGCGATGAAGATGATGAACCACCTGGAAGCAGAGTTTGACTGCGAAATTCTTACCATCAAAGCTGAGAATGGTGCCATGGTGGAATATGGCCAGGCCCTTTTTGAAGTGAAACGACTGTAGGAGCAAGTTCGGTGATTAAACGTCTACTTATTGCAAACCGGGGAGAAATTGCTGTCCGGGTCATCCGAACTTGCCGGGAAATGGGAATAGAGACCGTTGCGGTCTATTCTACGGCAGACAAGGAAAATCTCCATGTAAAGCTTGCTGACCAGGCAGTGTGCATAGGGCCGCCGCCATCGGCAAAAAGCTACCTGGTTAAGGAAAACCTCATTATGGCAGCACTTCGCACAGGATGTCAGGCCATACACCCCGGTGTAGGGTTCCTGTCGGAGAATGCCGATTTTGCCCGGGCGGTGCAGAAAGAGGGGCTCATCTTTATCGGCCCCGATCCGGATGTAATTGATCTACTGGGGGATAAGGTCCAGGCCCGCAATACGGCAAAAAAATATGGACTCCCCATAACGCCTGGGACCGAAGGAGCCGTTTCAGACCCTCAGGCTGCAGTCGCTGCAGCAGAAAAGCTCGGCTTCCCAGTTATTATTAAGGCAGCCGCAGGGGGTGGCGGCAAGGGGATGCGTATTGTCCGATCAGCTGCGGAACTGCCGGAAAATCTGGCCATTGCAAGCCGGGAAGCCCTGGCAAATTTTGCAGATGGCACGGTCTTTATTGAACGATACCTTGAAAACCCCCGACATGTAGAACTCCAGATTATCGCCGATGGTAACGGTACTGTGCTTGTCCTAGGCGAACGAGACTGTTCAGTACAGAAACGACATCAGAAATTGATAGAAGAGAGTCCTTCTCCAGGGGTCGATGACGACATGCGCCGGCGTATGGCCGAAGGGGCTGTGCGCATGTTCAGAGAGTTAAAATACCGCGGAGCGGGGACTATCGAATTTCTCGTATCCGGCAAAGAATTCTATTTTATGGAAGTAAACGCCCGCATTCAGGTAGAACATCCGGTCAGTGAATTTGTTACCGGCGTAGATATCATTCGCCAGCAGATTCTGGCCTGTACCGAAGGCCGTTTGGAAATTGCCCCGGATTCAGTGCACTTACATGGCTGGTCCATTGAGTGCCGCATCAACGCATTAAGCCCTGGTAAGGTTACCCGTCTGGATGTCCCTGGTGGACCCGGTGTCCGCTTCGATTCGTTCCTGTATAACGGCTGTACCGTTCCACCCCACTATGACGCTATGGTAGCAAAACTCATCGTTCACGGGCCGACCCGCGAACGGGCTCTCGCCCGTATGAATCGGGCGCTCCAGGAATTAGTTATAGAGGGTATTAAAACCAACACTGCCCAGCAACGGTGGATCATCAATCATACAACCTTTCGTTCGGGGCAATTTGGTACGGCCTACTATGGTGAAATAGAAAAGGAGGTGGAACATGTCCACTGATACACCTTGTCCATCCTGTGGTACCGTCCATGATGCGGCCAGCATCGAAGCGGCCCTGAAAACCTGCCCATCTTGCGGCTACCATTATCGCATGGAGCCAGCTGAACGGATTGCCTATCTGGCTGACAAGGGATCATTTCAGGAATTTTCTGCTAATCTCAGGTCCTTAAATCCCATCGATTTAGAAGGCTATGAAGAAAAACTCTCCGAAGCGGAAGCAAAGGCCCGCATGAAGGAGGCGGTTATTACCGGCACCTGCACTATAGAAGGCAAACCAGCGATTCTGGGGATCATGTCCTTTAACTTTATGGGAGGCTCCATGGGTTCCGTAGTAGGCGAAAAGGTAAGCCGGGCCCTCTTACGGGGAGCAGAAGAAAAGAAACCGGTTATTATCTACACCACCTCAGGGGGTGCCCGTATGCAAGAAGGGATTTTCTCCCTCATGCAGATGGCCAAGACATCTAGCGCCGTGGCAGAACTTGCCAAGGCAGAAGTACCCTATTTTGTGGTCCTCTGTGATCCCACCACAGGGGGTGTAACCGCCAGTTTTGCAATGCTGGCCGATGTGATCATTGCCGAACCGGGAGCCCTCATCGGTTTTGCTGGCCCCAGGGTTATCGAAGGGACTATCCGGCAAAAACTTCCCGAGGGTTTCCAGCGGGCTGAATTTCAGCAGGATAAGGGCTTTGTCGACATCATCGCCCGAAGACAGGAACAGCGGCACCTGCTCTCGCTGCTCATCGACCTTCATAAACCGTACCGGTCTTGCAAAGAAGGAGCCTGATCATGAGCCACACCACATCCATTACGAAAAAGATCGAAGAGCTTAAAAAACTGGCAGAAGCTTCCGGTATTGATGTAAGCGATGAGCTGGCCTTGCTTGAATCAAAGGTCAAAGCGGCTTCAAAAACCGAAATGGCCTGGCGCCGGGTAGAACTGGCCCGGCATCCGGACCGGCCCTATGCACTGGACTACATAACCCGCATTTTCGATAACTTTATCGAACTCCACGGTGACCGTTATTTCGGTGATGATGCGGCGATAGTAGGAGGGTTAGGGTTTCTGAACGGCCAACCGGTAACCATCATCGCAAACCAGAAGGGCCGTTCCCTTAAGGAAAACATGAAGCGAAACCATGGAATGGCCAATCCTGAGGGGTACCGAAAAGCCCTGCGCTTAGCCAAAGAGGCTGAAAAATTCCATCGCCCTATCATCACCTTCGTGGATACCTCAGGGGCTTACCCCGGACTCGGAGCTGAAGAACGGGGTATCGGCGAAGCTATCGCTAGAAATCTCATGGAATTCAGCCAATTGAAAACACCCATTATCAGTGTCATTATCGGAGAAGGCGGTTCAGGCGGTGCCCTGGGCATTAGTGTGGGCGATAAGATTTATATGCTTGAAAACGCAGTTTACTCCGTCATAAGTCCTGAAGGATGCGCGAGTATCCTACTTCGGGATGCAAGCCGGGCCAAGGATGCGGCGGCCATGCTCCGTATTACGAGCAACGATCTGCTGGACTTTAAGATTGTTAATGGAATCATTCCCGAACCTGAGGGTGGCGCCCACACCGATCCGGACGCTACGGCCATGAACATAAAGAAGGTACTGGTCCGGGACCTGGAGGATCTCTGCAATCGGCCTCCGGCGGTGCTGGTCCGGTACCGAAATCAGAAAATCCGTAAAATAGGTCATTGGAACGAAGAAGAAGACTGAGTAAAAATCAGTTTTGTGCCTCTTTAATACCTTTTCCGTTTAATGACTGCCCCGGGGACGCATCCCCGGGTATTTTGCGAGATCCCTTCTTAGTTATTCGCATTTTTTACCAATTATTTACCTTCTGCTAACCGAATATTCATCTATCTCAAATATGTTTTTAGTATGAGTTTTAAAGATTTTTATCTTTCCTTTCAAAGCATGATAAAACAGGCTCCCCAGGAGCCTCTGAAAACCACACAACGCTATGTCATTTTGAGCGATCTCCACATGGGTGATGGTGGTACCCGGGATGATCTTAAACCTAACCAGACAATTCTCGAGACAGCTCTGGAACAGTATTATCTTGATAATAATTTTATTCTTATTCTTAATGGTGACATAGAGGATCTGAACAAGTTTGATTTACCAAGCATTCAGAAGGCATGGCCCAAGCTCTACAGCATCTTCAATCGTTTTGCCCAGGTGGGGCGGTTACGGAAAATTGTAGGGAACCATGATCTGGCGCTGATCAGAGAAAAGGAATATCCCTATCCATTGCTCCATGCCCTCAATTTAGTAAAGGACGAAATAGTCATATCCATTTTTCATGGACACCAGGCATCCAAACTATTCAGTAGTTTTGACTATATTTCTGAATTTATTGTCCGGTATATGGCAAAACCCTTACACATTAAAAACGCTAGTATAGCTCATCATTCAAAACGGCGCTTTTCTACAGAGCGAAAAATTTATCGGGCAGCCCGAAATATGGGTATCATCGCCATCACCGGGCATACCCATAGGCCCCTCTTTGAATCCCTTTCTAAATATGATAGTCTCCGTTGGTCCATCGAAGAATTGCTTCGGGAATATGCGGTAGCTGATCTGGAACATCGAACACAGATTAAAGCTCTCATCGATTTATACCGTAGCGAATTAGAGCGGATCAGCAAGAACGGCAAAAAAAAGGAAATTTCCCACAGCCTGTATAGTACCGATGCACTCCTGGTCCCCTGTCTCTTTAATTCCGGCTGTGCTACCGGCAAGCATGGGATTACCGCTATTGAGCTGGACGGGGGCAACATTACTCTTGTACATTGGACCCAAAAAGGGAAAAACCGTCTCTACATTGAAAAAGAAGCCCTCTATAAGGATCGATGTAATGGGGATATTTTCAAGTATACCTTAAAAACAGATAATCTTGATCAGATTGGGATGCGGATAGCCCTGCTGAGCAAACGAAAAGAAGCAGAAAGCTTTACACCCTTAAAAGTTTGATTGCTATAACCCGGTCTTTTAGTCCATACTGGGATGATGAATGCGACAAAAGCCAGGTTGATAAAAACCGCTTCTATTATTGCCATGGCTGGCAATGCCCTGCTGGCCCTGCTCAAAATTATTATCGGCCTTATAGCAGGCAGTCTTGCCGTTGTGGGTGACGGAATTGATTCATCCACCGATGTTTTTATTGCCCTGATGTCCCTCATCGTTGCAGGTATCATTGCCCAGCCTGCCGATGCGGAACACCCCTGGGGGCATGGCCGGGCAGAGACAATTGCGACCACCATACTCGCCTTTATACTCTTTTTTGCCGGCGGTCAGCTCATTATTCATGCGCTGACCAATCTCTTCTCGGGAACCAGTCCCGATATTCCCTCACCTCTGGCCCTTGGGGTGACCCTCTTTTCTATTCTGGGAAAATTAGGATTAGCCTGGTCCCAATATTATTTCGGTAAAAAGGCAGGCTCAGCCATGTTACAAGCCAATGGGAAAAACATGGTAGGGGATGTGGTGATTTCGTCCGGGGTCCTTGTAGGGGTGGGTCTTTCCATTGTGCTCCACCAGGGAATCATCGATCCCATTATCGCCAGCCTCGTTGGCCTCTGGGTTATCCGGTCTGCGGTAAGTATCTTTTTAGAAGCCAATATGGAGTTGATGGACGGAAGTTCTGATACGGCAATATATACGGCCGTCTTTAATGCTGTGCGTTCCGTTCCCGGCACCATCAATCCCCACAGAACCCGAATGCGCCGCATTGCCGGCCTTTGGGATATCGATATTGATATCGAAGTAGACCCGGAAATGAAGGTCCGGGATGCCCATCATATTGCAAACCAGGTAGAAAGGGCGATAAAGAACTCGGTAGAAGGGGTCTATGACATTGTGGTCCATATTGAACCGGCGGGAGAAGAAGACAAACACGAAAAGGAACAGTATGGTCTGCGGGAATCAGAATTATAGAAGAGCCTCATAAAAGCAGGCCCTATACGAAGCCCCCTTGTTACGGCATCGTCACAGCCTTATTACAGCCCCACCAAGGCTGGCAGGCTCACATCTTCTACCCGCCGGGCATTTCCGAGAAAATAGCTCAATCGGTTCAGCAGATTCTGATAAAACCTTCGTAAAAAGACCGAATTTTCTCTATCAGCGGCATCCGAACTAATGGTCCCGGTGCGCACCACATCCGCTGAAGCAGTATCCCCTCCTGCAGTATGCTCATGGTAAGGCAGTTCCAGTACCAGCAAGGTCCATCGGGAGCCCCCGGGGCCGGGGTCTTTTAGTTCAAAGGCCCGAAGCACCCCTGTAACAAGGCGCTCATCCTCATTCCGCTCTGCCGCCGTCACTCTGGCTGCCGCCACCACAGCTTCTGCCGCCCATGCGACTTCTGCCAGCCGCCATTGCCGGTTGACCTCTGCTGACAGGGGAGCTTCGGCGGTCCAGAGCCCGCTCTTAAAGTAGAGCCATTCCTGGCTTAACCAGACCTGCACCACCACAGGGGGGCTCCTGTCCCGGCTTTGGACAAGATAGGTCCCCTTCAGGGCAGGAATGGCATTCCGTCCAAAGCCGGGAAGGCCCCGTACCGGGGCCGTCCCCCGGACCAGGAGCCCCCCCTGCACCACAGAGGAGACCTCTTTGTAATTCCACCCCTGACCTTCATCAATATAACCCTGAAATATCCGAACCTGAGCTGTCCCGCCCTGCTCAGTACCAGAGGATATAAAACCCGCTGGAGAACAGGCAGCTAAGTAACCAGTAATGATGATAAGGCTCATCAGGAGACAAGTTCGGATCCTCATACCGAAAAGCTTACTCTACGGTAACACTTTTTGCCAGATTCCGCGGCTGATCCACATCACGGCCCAGTTCCAGAGCACAGAAATAGGCAAAGAGCTGGAGGGGAATAATCAAGATAAAGGGATAAAAGAGCTCATCCACCGCTGGAACCGGAATAATATCGTCGGCAATGGCTGCCACTTCCGCATCACCCTCGGTGCACAGGGCAATAATAGGCCCCTTACGGGCTTTAATTTCCTTCATGTTGGATATAACCTTTTCCCGTAAGTAATCCCGGGGAACGAGGAATACCGAAGGAGTTTCCTCATTAACAAGGGCGATGGGCCCATGTTTAATTTCTCCCGCCGAATAGCCTTCCGCATGGATATAGGAGATTTCCTTAAGTTTGAGGGCACCCTCTAACGCAACTGGGTACTCAAGCCCCCGGCCAAGAAACAGAAAATCCCGGGCCTTGTAATATTTTTTTGCCAGGGCCTGAATATGGTCCCGCTGTTTCAGCACCTCCCGGACCTTTTCCGGTATTCCCTGAAGCTCTTTTACAAAACGCTGGCCCGCTGAAACTGACATATCCCGCATCCGGGCCATCAGCAATGCAAAGACATAGAAAACCGCCAGCTGACTGGTAAAGGCCTTGGTAGAGGCCACCGCAATCTCAGGCCCAGCATGGGTATACACCCCGCCGTCGGATTCCCGGGCTATGGTAGAGCCTACCACATTGCAGATACCCAGAACCCGGGCACCTTTCCGTTTCAGTTCCCGCATAGCATAGAGGGTATCGGCGGTTTCACCGGACTGGGTTACCGCGAAGTAGATGGTATCAGGCTCGACCACCGAGTTCCGGTACCGGAGCTCACTGGAAAGTTCCGCACTGGCAGGGATACGAGCCAGGGTTTCGATGAGGTATGCACCAACAAGCCCTGCATGCCAGCTCGTGCCGGCGGCAACGATTTTTATCCGTTTTACCGCAAGCAGTTCCCGGCTGGTCATATTAAGGCCCCCAAGTTTACCGGTAGCATATTCAAGATCCAGGCGTCCGCTTAAGGTCCTGGCAATCGATTCGGGCTGTTCAAAAATCTCCTTTTCCATAAAACAGGCAAAGCCTTCTTTTTCGATAGCCTCCAGGTCCCACTGAATTTCATCAACCTGCTTATCAACCTGCTGATCATTCAAATCGGTAATGGTGTAGGTATCCTTTGTTAAAGACACCAGTTCTCCGTCTTCGAGATAGACAACCTGTTTGGTATGGGCAATCATGGCAGTAACATCCGAAGCAAGAAGCATCTCACCGTCTCCCACACCGATGACCAGGGGAGACCCATAACGGGCACCCACAATCCGGCCGGGCTCATCCAGGTGGATGACCGCAATACCATAGGTGCCTTTTACCTGCCTGAGGGCCTGGCGGACCGCCTTTTCCAGGTCGCCCTGGTAATAATAGGCAATCAGGTGGGGAAGCACTTCGCTGTCTGTTTCGCTGACAAAATGAACACCCTGTTTTTCAAGGCTTGCCTTAAGGGCAGTATAGTTTTCGATAATGCCGTTATGTACTACCGCAATTTTTCCGCTTGCATCCAGATGAGGATGGGCATTGATATCCGTTACTCCTCCATGGGTAGCCCATCGGGTATGTCCGATACCGCAATGCCCTTCAAGGTTAACCGATACGATTGCCCTGAGATCCTGAATCTTACCGGTTCGCTTAATGACCTTTATTGCATCGCTTCCTTCTACTGCAATACCCGCCGAATCATAACCCCGGTATTCAAGCCGTTTCAACCCATCAAGCAGGATGGGCGTTACACTTTTAGGACCGCAGTAACCAACTATTCCACACATATAACTATCGCTCCTTGTCATGTTTAATGAAACTTCAATAAAATAACCATGGTTTTCAGAAGTTCCTTTTATGGATTATAGCTATCATAAAGCGCAAAGACCATAGAAATCACTAAAATGATTGTCCTTTTGCCCGATTCCGGTTATGATAGAAGATATGAATTCTGGCACAGACCTGTTTACGATATTACGATTGTACGCCAACAAAAACCGCATCCCCCAGGTAAGTGTGGCGGTGTTTTTACAATTTCTGGAAAAATACGCCAAGCATTATGAGGCTGAACGGGCGGATCTGGCCTATTGGTCACAGGATACGGGCAGAAAGGTATGGGCAGAACTTTCGAAACTGGCGGAACAGGGAAAGATTGAGCTTATCACCGATGAAGCTGGTACCGTCATCGCAATTCATCAATTTTATATTGATGTAATTCAACAGGCTTATAAAAATATTGATGAATCGGCAGAACTGCCCTTTCCCGATGAAAGCAGCCTTGGCATAGTAGTCCCCGCTCATCAAATTCGTAATATCAATATTGAATATGATCTTCCCAATCTCATTGCACAGCCTCCCCAGGATAACCCTCCTATTCTGAAACTAACCTTTCCTGATAATAGCGGTTCAGCGCTCCTCCTCTCCCCGATGATACAAAAAAGATTGTTAGAAATTGCCCTCCTCAAAGTGCGACATTATCTGAGGAGTCATAACAATAAAGAATATTTGCAACATAAATTGGCTCCTGCTTTTCATGGTAAGGAAACCCAGTTACGGGATACCTTAAATCACCTTCTGGTCCGGCCCTTTGATGCAATCCGTGACATGGAAAATTCCGGAGACTTTATTTATCCCTTTTGGGCGTACCTTTGTACCCAGATAAAAAACGATATTAAGAAGAAAAATGACCGGCTTCCGGAGGATATAGCCGCATTACAGGCGGTTCTCATCGTCGAAGTATACAATAACTATTTTAAAGGTAAGGTAACCCGGGAAAAGGAAGCGGAAACAGCGTTTCGAAATCTGGAATTACAACTCGAAAAAGCTCCATTTTTCTATACCCTTGATGAAATAATTCGCTTTACTGATACCAAAGGAGTACCCCTTCTTGGACAGTATACCCAAGAAGCCTTAGAACACTATTTAAAAGCAAAAACAACCACTACTGAAGCTAAGGAAACGCTTCCAGATTTGCTCATTGTCCTGGGACATACGGGCGAAAAATGGTTTATTAAAAAAAACAAAATGCTCGTGCTCTGTTTTAAACTACTAGGAGAAGTACGTCCCAAAGTAAAAACTGCCATATCCCAGCGCTGGTATCGGCTTATGCAAAACTATGAAACAGAACCGGCCATGCAAAATGAAGAAGCCTTTGAACAGGAACTCTGGGAACTCATAGACCGGCTTTCTCCACCTTTGTCGGCACTTCTGAATGATAAAAAATTATATCTAGTACATACAGAGTTTGAAAACGGTGAGCATGGGATACCAGAACATACCAGGCTTTTTTATAAAGGGTCTTTGGTACCATTAAGTGAACTTCTCTTATTGAAACAAAAGGATCTACTTACTGATGTGAAGGTTCTACTCCCCTTTTGGTATTCACTACCTATCATTTCATCAATCATTGCTTTTTTTAAACAGCAAAGAAAAAAATTAAAAAAGGTGAAAAAAAATGTATCAACAGTTGCTCCTCAGCATGACCTAGAGGAAATTGAAACTGATGAAAGGAATAATTCTGGGGTTAAACAAAAAGATCACCGAAAAGAGCTACGTGAAGTAGCCCTTAAAGCCAGAAGCAGCCTCATCCCCGAAGGACACACCCTGGATTCGTATATGGATGAACTGCGTG
This sequence comes from Gracilinema caldarium DSM 7334, assembly GCF_000219725.1. Lineage (GTDB taxonomy): Bacteria > Spirochaetota > Spirochaetia > Treponematales > Breznakiellaceae > Gracilinema > Gracilinema caldarium. The sequence goes on from NC_015732.1 coordinate 2,300,737, forward strand.
ACCACTGGAATAGGCTCATCAATGTGGAAGCAAAAAACAACTTGACAGAAGATGTTAACTCCCTCATTAGAGATTATCTTCGCAGGACCATCCGAAGCCTAAAGCATGCTCACTTTACGGCAGATAGAATTTCCAATTTAGCAGAAGCATTGGTAAATACACCTAACTTACAAAAACTACCAGCCCAGGAATCATTAAAACTCTATATTCAGCTCTATATCATTAAACTGCTTTCTGAATAGCTCAATTTTTTTGTTTTTTTTCTCACCCATTAAAGCAGAGATAGCTTAAAAACTTGTACAAAAGATGAATATGAGGGACCGATACAGGTCCCTATCCTTTACAATCGGGAGGCACCGATGAACAATTTAAATTCCATATTGATAGAAGGGAACCTGGTACGGGATCCCTTACTTCGTTCCACCGCCAAAGGCACCCCTGTCTGTACCTTCAGCCTGGCATCGAACCGTTTTTATAAACAAGACACGGGTTTTGAGAAGGAAGTGAGCTTTTTCGATGTCGAAACCTGGTCTAAGCTGGCAGAAAACTGCTATAACCTTGGCCATAAAGGCCGAGGGGTACGGGTTGTGGGTAGACTTAAACAGGAACGTTGGCAGGGAACTGATGGGAAACCCCACGCAAAGATCGTTATCGTTGCCGAGCACGTCGAGTTCCGGCCGGAATTTTCAGATAAAAAATCGACTTCTCAGGAAACTGATCTTGAAGGACAGACTTCCGATGCCGATGTGGGACAGGAAGACCTGATTCCTAACGATCTTGTGGCTTCCGAGATTGCCGAGGATGCGATGGTAGAGACGATGGTTTTTTAGGACCTTCATCGGGATTAGCATAAAAACCATCCTTCCAATTAAATCTGGTAGTCTGAGGAAGACTTTTACCCGCTTTTAGAGCTACCATAACATCCTTATAGTCGACCTTTTTCAGGGGTGGACCGGAAAAGTCCAGGATAAATCGTCTGAAGCCGGCATCCTTGAGAAAGGTCTCTTTATCAATGATCGAAAGGGGTTTCTCTGGTAACACAAAACTCCCCTCAGGAGAACTGAGAAGCCTGAAATTTTCATCCTTTCCGTCTGAGAAATATTGGAATCGGTATATCTTGGAAAGGTCCGCCCTGATACGGAATAGAGCTGGATACGCAAAGAGGGTGACAAAAGTGAAGGGTCGCAGATCCTCACACACTGTTCGTTCCAGATTTTGTCGGTTGTTTTCCAGGGGACTTACCTTATAAAGAAATCCCATGTCATGGATCTGAGCAAATGACCAGCTATTAAAAGTATACAAGTAAGGCCCTGCAATAAGCTGTGCATCGGTGCCTCTGAATAAGGATAGATGCGCTATGTTATTAACCACAAACTGTCGGTATCCTACAGCAAGTAACTGGGGAATTTCTTCGGAAATGATGCTATCTAGGGCTTCAGGATAATAAGGGTCAAAAACCAGTATAAGCTCGTTTTTAGAAAACGGTAAACCTTCCTTTCGATCTAGAATAGTTTGAGCAACAGCTCTGGTATATGAAAGCATAACCCGCACGGGTTTTACCGACTGTACAATATATAAATCTTCGATGCGGGATACGGCAACATAGATGCCTTCGGGAAACTTGTCCTTGTCTTGCTTTTCAGGTTTAGGTAGCTGTACAGGGGGCGCAGTTTCTCGACCTGGCATCCGTCGAAACGGGCTCAAATCCTTAGGAAGCACTGATGGATAACGTTTGGTCATTGCCCTGGTCTGAATGATATAGACCGAATCACCTACATCAAAGGTGTCAGGAATAGAAATCCAAACCCCATCTTCAGTGGTTTCCACAAAGTTAATTTTATGAGATTGCCGGTCTGAATCATCTTTTTTATGAAGTCTGATAGAATCCCCTACTTCGATAGTAATAGCTGTTTTACCCAGCATACCCCGGCGCTCGGTTTCGCCACCCTTCACTTTGATTATTTTTCCGAGGGGAATGCCCGTTCCCCCAGCCTGGTTTGGATCGAGCCATGCAGAAGATCCCTGGGCTTCCATATAAAAGGAAGTCTTTGGCCGGGCGAAATCATGCTTTAATATGGCTTTTGCTTCGGCTAACGCCTTTTCCTGGTCACCCTCTATATTATCCAAGAGATGCCGATAGGCAGAAACGACCGTACCCACATATTCGGCACTTTTCATACGGCCTTCAATTTTAAGAGAAGCAATACCCATATCGGCCAAGGCTGGTACCTGATCGAGCAACTGCAAGTCTGCAGGGCTGAAATAATAGCCAGATTCTTCATTAACCCGGTAAAGTCTCCGACACGCCTGGGTACACATACCGCGATTAGCCGATTTACCTCCCAAGTAACTCGAAAAGAGACAAAGACCTGATTCACTTACACAGAGGGCGCCATGAACAAAAACTTCCAATTCTACCGTCGTCCGTTCACGAATGGTGCGTATTTCTTCCAGATAGAGCTCGCGGCTTAAAACAACCCGACTGAAGCCCTGACGAGAAAGTACATTAGCCCCACGAGCGCTGGATATATTCATTTGAGTTGATGCATGGAGTTTTAAGGTCGGAAAACATTGGCGAACCATGCGGCTTACACCAAGATCTTGAACAATGATACCATCTGGTTCTATAGTCGCAAGATATTTTAGAAATTGGTACATTCGGTCAGCTTCCCGTTGTTCAAAGACAGTATTGACCGTAACATAGATTTTTTTACCCATCCGATGTAGACTTTTTACCGCCCCTTCGAATTGAGAATAGGCAAAGTTACTGGTTCTAAGCCGAGCATTAAAGTTTTTCAGACCTAAATAGACCGCATCGGCACCTTCATTAATAGCTGCATCCAAAGCTTCTGGAGACCCTGCGGGGGCCAGCAATTCTATCGCCTTCATTGAACAACCTTCATAATAATTCCAAGTTTTACGAGCCCATCATAGACAAACTGGATTGACATTCCTGACAGGAGCAAACCCATAATCCGCTCGATAACCGAAACACCGGTTCGTCCCAGGGCTTTTAATATTAATTCTGAAGCTCCCATAGAGAAACCTGTAACAAGAAGTGTACACAATACAGCTACAAAGAGCATGGGGACTATGATATAGAGTGGATACTGAGAGCTTGTGAAAAGCAAGATAGTGGTGATCGCGCCAGGACCTGCGAGCATTGGAATAGCAAGAGGGAAAATTGCCACAGAAGTACGTTCATCCTCATCTTCTTCGCTTGGCCTTTCATTATTTGAAACCTTGGATCGATTTGCCTGACCAAACAACATTTCCAAAGAGACAATAAATAACATAATACCACCAGCGATAAAAAAAGATCCGGGATGTACATTTAAAATAAGGAGTACCCATTTTCCGGCTATAATGAAAAGAGTCAAAATAAGAAATGCTGTAATGAGGGCTCGCTTAATAGTCCGCTTTTTTTCTTCTGCCGTGAGCCGAGCCGTAAGACCAATATACATGGGAACAATACCAAAGGGATCAACGACAACAAAAATCGTAAAAAGAATTTGAATAAATAGTGTCACCATAGGAGCCAGACTATACCCTATTTCTTTACCTTGGTACAGACATGGTCCTAGTCTATTGCATGTTTCAGATCTTGCAGAAAAACCTTTGCCTTTTTTATTGTATTTATGTAGTATATAGCTAGCGGCCCATAAGGGTTATACCCTTTACCACGCCTCGAATCATCAATAACAAGGAGCCCCCCATGAGCGCAGAAGTTACCCTGACCTCAGCAAATTTTGATACAGAGGTTATGCAGTCAACCACTCCCGTCTTAATAGATTTTTGGGCAGAATGGTGTATGCCCTGTAAAATGTTAGCCCCCCTTATCGACCAGATTGCTTCTCAATATGCGGGTAAACTTAAGGTTGGCAAAGTTAATGTAGATGAAGACAGTGAATTAGCCAACCGTTTTGGTATCGTTTCCATCCCAACCTTGCTTGTTATGAAGGATGGGAATGTGATACGGCAACGGGTAGGGGCTTTACCAAAACATGAACTCGAAAACCTGTTTAAGGATCTTATATAATTAGTAACTATCTAAAACAGAATAATACAAAGAATAAATTCCTTTTATTTTTATAATTTTTGTAAGCAATTTTCATTATAGGGATATTCAATGTACTGAATATCCCTATTGTTTCAATCTTGAAATAGAGTACATCATGAATATTATTTTTTGTTCTTTTTATTTATGATTACAGTTTTCGCAGTCTCTGAATATCGATCTGAACGGTTTGGAAAACCCGGTGTAGCACCACCCGTTACTGTTACATACCAATCCCGGGCACTGTTGGAATCAACCATCAATTCATCCCGACAAATAGTTCGGGTCGTTGTAGTAGTAGAACTTCCACAGGAATCTTGAGGTAACAGGGTTCCCGGCTGTCCATCCTTTTTTATCCAGGCTTTCGGACCCGCTAAAAATGTACTGAATTGTATAAGTTCCTGTTTAAGCCAATCACCACTTGTATACTCACTGAAGAATACCGCATCTAAAATATCATTATCTTGATTAACTAAAGCAATACCATCGGTTTTTCTGAGCCGTTCTTCATTTCCTTGTATCCAAAGATCCCGGACTTGGGGTGAGGTTTCGGTACCAGCAGATCGGGAAAGATCATCATCCAATTCATCACGACAACCTTCTTCTATAGTTCTTAAATGGAGAACTATGTATTCACCCTGGGTGACTTCAACAGGGGGAAACTCATATATAGGTTTTCCCACACCATTAAGGGCGGTAATAACTGATAGAGCCCCCAGATTACCAGCAGAACCGATGTATAGTTCGATATACTCTACCTTTGGTTTGCTATATTCGGTACGAACTTCATTAATCCGTAGCGAAGGCAGCCGATCATTCCGGGCACGGAAGGGAGTCAGCACGCTCAAGGTATTTTTCTTTTCATCAGCCACCAGGAGTTCTGCAACAAAAGGGTACCCTTCAGGTAATGGACTCTTTACAGTAACAATAAGTCGCTGCCCCCCTTCGATATGGTCTATTTCAACAGGAGGATCAAAATGAACCGACGAGGCAGTCACAGGGACAGAAAAATCAAAGGCGATCTGGGTCGATGAAAGAGCCTTAACAGCTAAAAACACCGGCATGGTCGTATCAAAAGAAATAACATTTTCGAGTACCACCTCAGGTTTGCATGAAATAAGGAATGTAATGCCTGCTATAATAAAGGTTTTTTTAAGATTCCCTTGATGCTGCCAGTACAAGAATTTCATCAATTTCATAGGCTCTCCTTGCATATGAGTACAAGCAGCACGAAGCAACATGCTTTAATATATCGATGCATCATCTACTTTAAAAACTTAGATTAACCTGCTACTATTAGAGTATGAGTCTCAGCATTTATACTCTAGACCTTCGTGCGCCTTTTATGTATTCACGAAATGTGATGGATGATCCCTTTATCCAACCGATATATTATGAAGAACAAATCGCCTGTTTTTCTCTTGATAAAGAGGCTTGTAAAGCTATAGAACCTGATATAAACCAGTTTCTTGGTCCCATCCTTTTTACAGGTATACAAACGAATGAAATTCAAGAAGTAGAACATTGTTCTATTCCAAAGGGGTTGTATCTTTTTGCCCAACTCAGAGAATTCCCAAACAAAGAACTTTTTACTGCCATGGCGTTGGAAGTACAGAAGGAGGGACTCTGGAGAGGGCTGAGCATGGAACCAATTGTCTTTATGCGAGTTCTTAAAGAAGATGATGGGCTAGTAACCCAGGTATTTCGTCCTATAAGTTCCAATACACATAAGTAGCAATTTCAGCTCGATGGAATCCAGTATACAGCGAAAGAGAGTTATTTTTTCTCTTTCTAATAACATTTATGAAAATCTTGCTCTTGAAAATTACCTCTTTGAGCATCTTGATCCTCAAGAAGCATTATTATTTCTCTGGCGTAATACCTATACAGTAGTAATAGGTAGATTTCAGGACCCTGAGATCGAATGTAATCTCAAGGCACTTCAAGTTGATGGAATCCCCCTTGCTCGAAGACAAAGCGGTGGTGGTACTGTCTGGCATGACCTAGGGAACCTTTGTTTTACCTTTATGAGTTCAAAGAAATTCTTTAACAGAGACAATAATCTTATCTTGATTCAACGGGCTTTACAGAACTTAGGATTTCCTGTAGAAATTAATAATCGGCACGACATTCTTTTGCATGGAAAAAAGATTTCTGGTTCTGCCTTTCGAGAAAAAGCGGATCGATCTTTTCATCATGGGACAATACTGGTCACCGCTGAGCTTGATAAACTTCATTATTACCTAAAACCAGAACTTGAAAAACCTCAGAGCCGCCATACCCGTTCAGTATCTTCACCGGTAAGCCAACTTTCCGCTTGGCAAAAGGACATTTGCATCTCAGATGTTGAAACTATGCTAAAGGATAGTTTTTCACCAAAACCCGCCGAAACCATCTCGATAGAGGCGGTACTACATGACCCACTTTATTTTAACTATTTATATCAAATGCAAAGCCGGGACTGGATCTATGGTCCCGGTGCAACTTAAAGCCGAAGAGCTTCTACCATATAGCGAATATCAGAGCCGGAAATTGCCTTTTTCGTCATCTCAATTACGAAAATCATGGAACCATCTTTGGGAGCAATCATAACCCTGCAGATACGGTAGGATTGTACAGCAGGACGTTTCAGTTGGGGAGTTCCTACTACGTATTTTTTTTTGCTTCCATCATTTTTAGTACATTCCAGATTGATGAAAAATGAAGATTGGATATTATCACCTGATCCTTCTACAAGGCTTACAATATTGGCTACATAGGAATCTCCTGTTTCAAAGTCACGAAATTCAATCGAGGTATTGTTGCTGCTGGATCCAGCCTTCGAGTCCATTGAAAGATAGAGGGGACGACTTTGCCTCAGGAAATCTATACCATATTTACTAAAAAGAGAGCCATTACTTGAAAGCAAAGAGTACAGAGCTCCACTTCCATCTTGTCCTTGTATAATTGGTGCTGAATGGACATAGGACAAACGACCACCACTAACGAAATTGTTCTTAGGAACATCCACCACAAAGATATCTGCCCAAGGTTTTAAGGTACCCGATTCTATTCCATACTGACCGAAAGCATAATATCTGCCATCCATGGAAAAGCCTAAATCCATAAAGGTTGCCACATCTCCAGCCCAGAGCGTACAAGCAAGACTGAGTCCCAAACCAATAGCAACTATAGTAAATCTTTGTTTATACATCTGATGCTCCTTATGTTTTTTATCGGCATCTATTTTATGGTCTTGAGTATAGCCTTATAGTAAGCTATGGTTATTATATGACATTATCTGGTAGAAATCGTCTGCTTCTCTTAGGGATCTTTTGGGCTTCTCTCATGCTTGTAGTATCTGTTCTTTTTGTAATTCAAACCTTTTCTATTTTTCCACAGATTGGAAAACAAGCTATGGGCCGTTCCTTTGGCTTTACGCATATTCTCATTGAACCTTTTACTTCAATAAATAGGTTTACCCCCTTGTTTTCAATACTTTTTTGTATGATCTATAGTCTTTCAGGAATTATTATTATATATGTTCTTTTTGAAAAAACCCATGCGCCAGAAATTTTATTTTTTGCCAATTTTATATTATCTCTTTCTTTCGAAATAAGCCGTATGGCAATCCCATTAATTAGTTATTATAACACGTCATTAACCTATTCCATTTTTGCTGGCAAGATACTGTTATTTAGTCGCTTTTTTGGTCTTTTTTCTTTATTTCTAGCAAGTAATTATGCTGCGGGTCTTGAAATGCAACGCTATGGCATACTACTTCTCTTAAATGCTGCAATTTGTTTGGCGCTAGCCTCTGGAGTACCTATAGACAGCATGAATTGGGATTCGGCTCTCACACCCCGTTTTGGTTTTGCGGAAATGTTCTTCTTTATCGAAGCAACAATCTTAAGCATTACGATCCTTAGTTTTTTCATATCAATCAAAAATAAAAGTAGTAAAGATTATTTATTTGTTAGTATTGGTATTTTATTTGTTTTAGTGGGAAGAGATTTCATCCTTCATGCAGACTCCTATATCGAACTGATGATAGGTGCACCAGCACTCGGATTAGGGACATGGATGTATTGTAAACATCTGCATCAATACTATTTATGGTTGTAAGAACCAAACGATAAACCCCACACCGATGGGCATTATAATATTGTCAAAGTCTTTAAGAGGGAATATTTCAATGAGTGTTGCAGCAATTGCTGTAAAAAAAGACAGAGAAATAGATTTTGAAATCCTATAGGTTATTAAAAACACCGCAAAAAAACAGGCAAGAGATCCTTCTATACTTTTACCCATTAAAATGAGTGGCCTTATTTTCCCAAAAACCTTACCGATAAGACTGGCTAAACCATCACCAAAGGCTAATGCATAAATTGCTATAGATGAAGCCGGTGCTGGATATAACAACAATGCAAGCATTGCCCCTATACCAAGCGTTACAGGACCTAAAACGAAGCGCCCCTGGTCACGTTTTCGTGCTGCCATGAATGTTACTTGAGAAATAAAAGGAACTACAACACCGGATAAACGTAATGTTTCTGCATAAGAATACAGAATCACACCAAGCACTAGTAGTACAAGAGTTCCCGTAGTACTGATTATAGCAAGACTAGGAACTATCGCAATTAAAAAGTGTATAGATTTTCTAAATATTTCTGTTTTAATCTCATCTACAGTGTTTGCAAGTATCATATTAAAACATATCCTTTTACAACAAACTTATTTAAAGCATGCAATTTTCATGCCAATTTCATAAAAACTATAAATACAGATCACATCTCTTTTTACCATATATACATATATAATATATGCTAAAAACTTCAACAAGTATAATAACCATAAAGTCTACTTTTGTAGACACGAGATATTCAAATTTAACTATATTTTTGAACTACTGAATTACCTTGACAGATAGACCTCTCTGGTGCTAGTATCTGTTCCACAGATAAGAAAGTCCTCTAATAGGGTTTTAAACCAGAAGGAAAGTGTCATGCTGGCGATACTCTAAAAGGGGCAATCGTTAGGGCGATTAACTCAGCGGGAGAGTGCTACCTTCACACGGTAGAAGTCATTGGTTCAAATCCAATATCGCCCAATTAATTGTTTTACGCTTCTGCTTTAACTCAGCTTATTTTCATCTTATCATTTTTCAAGTAACTCCTCCCATAAAGATGGCTCAAGGACGTCCTTATCTATAGGACTGTATATTTGCCTTTCATAGTTTTTAATCGGATACAAACTATTTCGAGTATTTAGAAACGCAAGGTTCTTAGATCCTGAACGAACCATACGTTTTGGATCCCTTGTAATGAGGTCCCACGCTCTTGAGGATTCGGCATACAGAGCAAGGGCTTGGGAACGAAGTTTATTATCACCTGTGACCTCTGCTAGGCTTTCTAAGGTAACAGCTAGATTGTTCCGGGCCATCATAAGGCGTTCCACTAATTCCATATGGTCAGGCCTATCATTTGGAACCAACATTGGGAATCGGGATCGTTCTGTTTCAAGAATATCAAGAAGACGATTGTAATATCCCTGAGCCGCATGATAATCGCCCCGCATATATGTTGCATTACCAAGGGCCAACAATAAACGACGATTCAGAGGAAATTCGAGGGATGTAATAAAAAATTTTTCTAAGGCCTCAGCCCAGTTTTTATTAGTATAATGTATGACACCAATACGATATTGGACTTCTGCAGGGGCCCACCCATTTTCAAGGGATGACATATAGTGCTGTAAAGCACTTTCATAATTTCCAGCACTAAAATATTCTATATCTGCAAGATCAGCATACAGTCTACCAAATTCGGATGAACGTGCCAATATTCGACGTTGCACAGCATCCTCATAAACTTTCAATCCAGCAACCAATTGAGCCTGAGCGGTTATAAATTCCCGATTATTGCGAAGTAGTAGAGCATAACGACGATAGGTATCGATATGGTACCCAATTCTGCGTGATGAAAGCTCTGGGGCAGTATCGAAAACTGAAAGAGCCTTTTCAAGCATTGCCTGTTCATCAACAGGTTTACCAAATTTGGAAAAATACCTTGCAAGATGATAGTATCCTTCCGGAATATTTCTATCAGTTTTAATTGCTCGTTCAAGAACCTCTCGTAAACCTTCAATTCTGCTAATATTTTTATCTGGAACCCCTTTAACATCCTGTAATTTTTTATCTAGCAGATATCCCCCCATTTCAGCGAGGGTTGCTCCACTAATTTTCCGCTTCTTTGACTCCATAAAATAGACTTGCAAAGGTAGTACTTCTGCTAAATTATCAGTACGGATAAAATACTTTAGCATTCGTTCAAGAACGGGATCTTCCTTTCCATAACGTTCCATATAACGGGCAAAGGCTTTTCTTGCCTCTTCATAACGAACTGGTTCCATATCTCCCCAAGCAAGGTTAACATCCCCTAAGGCAAGTAAACCATCCTTATCGTCAATAGCATAATCAAGTATATGGTTTCTCAAAATTCTATCTGCTTTAACATAGTTATTCAGATATGTTGCTTCAAAGTGTGCAAATTCCAGAGCGCCCTTTTTATCCCGGGGATAATAACGTAAAAGTTCTTCGTATTTCTGCTCTGCATAGATGTATTGTCGTTTATCCCTAAATTTTTGAGCGTACTTAAAAAACCAAGACTTTTTTCGCCATAGATTAAAGGCCTCAAAAAATCGTTCATTGGCGCGTTGGTAATCTCCTGCATCAATACGTTCAAAACCCTTTTTATAAATTGATTCAGCCTTTAACGGAGTGTAAATAAACTCAAAACTCAAATAAAAAATCGATGCTGTAAGGAGTACAATAAAGGTAAATAATTCTAGAATAGGCAACATCCTATGGCGGAAAATATAAGCAAAACTAGCTTGTTCAGCCTCTAGTGCTTCGCCTGTCTTTTTTTCAAAGCTTTTAGGGATTGGAATACTTCGTCCTAATATCTTACTAGCAAAAGATGCTGTTTCCTTTGCAGAAGAACCACGAATGAGCATTTTTATCAGGGTACTAAGCTGTTCAGGCAGTATTGCCTGCTCAGCGATCAACTCCTCACAAGCAATTCTAAGATTAAGAGGATACGACGTGAGAGTTTGTTCAAGCTTTTTAAAATCTTCTTCAGAGAGGGTTATTTCTTCTACAATGGGGATTGGAATATTCCCTTTTTTACCTGAAGCCTCAGAAGCTTTTTCTATCGAGGCAGGCTCTTTAGTCTGCATAAAGAGCTCATCAATACCTGATAAAGAAAAATCCTCTACACCAGAAAGCCCTCCTTGAGATACATCAAGTTTATTAGTGATATCTTCATTGTCATTATGGATTTCTTGAAACGATTCAGATCCAAGAGAAAATTCATCATATTCACTGACTTCTGATCCCCCAAGAGAACCAAGATCCCCAAAAGTACTTGATGAAGAAGGAGGTAATGTATCAGGGCTTGTTTCGGGAAAGGATCCTTCAAATTCTGGAATGGAAAAGTCAAATTCCTCTAATTTTGATGAAGTTGTAGGATTTTGTGATAGTTCTGTGGTCTCTTGGGTTTCTTCAAAACCAAGTTCTTCTCCTCCTGAGCTTTCTAGATCGAGAATATCTGAAACTTGTTCTGTTGTTCCTTCATCATCGCCTGCTAATGTTTCCTCAACAACAGATTCTTGAGGTGTATGTATCAATTTAGAATCCTGCTCTGAACGGCTTTCTTCAATTTCTTCAGAAAAACCTTGCAATAAATCATCAGGAACCGAAAAGTCCATATTCTCTGGTACATCCACATGCTCAGTTTGATCAGAAAGAGTTTGCGGCAAACCAGTATCCAATACAGATTCGTCTTCTGTATTCTTCGGCTCCGTGAGGGCTTCTTCGCTGATAGAATCCAGGAAACTACCGAAGTCAAAATCTTCTTCGGTGGTCGAAGAAGTAGTAGATGGTTTTTCAAGATCATCTAAAGAAAAATCAACTTCATCAACCTGGTTGGATGGACTAAGTGAAGCCATCGAAGCAACTTCAGATGAAACTTCAGAAGGGGCATCTTCGCTTGTACTTAGTTCAATTGGGATCGGTTCCGTATCAGGCAGAGGAAGATCATCATAGCCTTCCCCTGATTCTTGGAGGACAAAAGGCTCTCGACCTATGTTCTTTAATGAGGCTTTAAATTCCTGTAAATCCTGCAAAGAGGGCATACTCAAGATATTGAAGCATTGTCCGATAATTGTAAAGAACATATGAAACGCTTTGTGCTAATCTTTTTGCTCATCATCTTCCAAACTACCCTATTCAGCCTTGACATGGAATCTTTTCGATTCGTTGACCACCTTTTATCCATAAAAAATGCCGGGGCACCAGAAATTTTTGAGGATGCAATCATCTTCACCTTTCCGTCGAGCACTCGACGAGTAGGAGTAGCCTTTGCTCATGAAGGCTTCGGAACCGTTCATTGGTTTAAGAAATTAATGAAGGTAGCAAACGAAATTACCCTCGAGACTCAAAATACAAGTACGAAAAAGAAACCGACCAATACTAATCCTGTTTATGTAGATTCGGGGATTTTATTCTATGTCTATGAATTCCCCGAACATATGAAGGAGCTTTCCTATCGGCTTATCATCGATGGACTCTGGATAGCAGATCCCAATAATCCCAACTTCCGTATGGATCCTTCTACAGGAATAGTGCAGTCTATTGTAAAGCTGCCTGAGGAGTACCCACTGGATATTGAAAAAAAGCCCATCGTGTATACTGCACCATCAGGAAATCTTCGGTTTGTGTTTGATGGAGAATCAGGCCAGCGAGTTACTGTGGCAGGGAGCTTTAATAACTGGGATCCTTTTATGTATGAATTGCATGAAATTCGCCCTGGACATTATGAAATGATGCTTCCCTTGGCTCCGGGGACATACCGCTATGTTTTTTATTATAAGGGAGAGCGCGTTCTAGACCCTAACAACCCTAGAAAAGTATATACAAAGGAGGGGTATACAGCATCTGAAGCTATCGTACGATAATTCATCCTGTACTGCATATGTCAGTACCCTGTCGTCAGCACCTTGCCAGACCAGCAACCACCATAGGCAGTGTCCCGAGGCAAGATACTGTGAGAAAAACCCTTTTACCCGGATTTGTCATGATTTTACTGCGATTTTTGCATTGCAGAGCTACAAAAAAAGTGTATCACTCGGTTAAATTTTAAGAGACACCTAAGCACATGCTTATAAGATTTGGATGCAAGCTCATGGTAGGTTTCTAAAAACCATAATTTTTAGAAGTCCCTTCAAAAAGCTTCTTGTAGGGGCTATTTTTAATTATTTAGCAGGGGCAGGACTCGAACCTGCGACCTCCGGGTTATGAGCCCGACGAGCTGCCAACTGCTCTACCCTGCGTCGTAAGCTACTGAACCATAACAAATATCTAAATTTAAGTCAAGTATACCGATTATCAAACTTCAACTTTTTAGTATCGTATCATAGAGGTTCATTGAGAAATGGTATCCTTTCGGTCTATTTTTGTAAGGGCAAGAACCGATATAAGGGCGATACAAGCAATTGCTATCGGAATGACTGCAAATGCTGCGGAAAAAAGTAATAATAGATTATAGAATCCATGAATTAAAATAGCACTTATTCCGTAAAAAAGAGCTTTACCTATATTCTTGGATTTTTGGCTGGCTGTACCAAGAGACCATCCATAATATACCACTAGGGCTATCCTTGCTGAACATGCAGCATGAAGTGGTGCGGAAGTTATGGTACGGATAATGACTAGCTGAAGATTCAGTAAACCATAGGAAATGTTTTCTATCATTGCAAACACGAAGCCAGCTAAAACACCTCTGTAAATCATTATGTCTCGAGAAGCATACATTGTGAATGTTTGTGGTATGGTTCTAGATTGCCCCATAATGGGAAGAATTACTAAAATAAGCCAAAATGTAATAAGTCGCCCCAATTCTTCAGTAAAAGCATTCCGAACCAAAACACTGTAGAGCAGTGAAAGAATAGTGGTGTTTGTGTTCATTGGAAGTAAAAGCTGGAACATACTACCAATAAACAGAGAAAGACATCCAATAGCCATAGTAGAAAGCATAAATCCTATTTTTATCGAGGGAAATGTATACTTTATATAAAGGCCTGTTATTACTACAGGTAAAACTGAAATACCGACAATACTAATTAAATAAATAGGCCCCTGCAATTTGTAGTACCCCCTTGCCTATTGTAGCAAAACAATTACTCTAGGGTCTATGGAACAATACCACATACCATCAATCATAATATTAGTTGGGCCTAAGCATTCTGGGAAAACAAGCACCGGAAGAGCCCTCGCAAACTTAATCTCAGGCACCTTTTTTGATCTAGACAATGAAATTACTCGGATTTATGGGAAATCTCCCAGAGAGCTGTTCAATGAGGGAGAACAGATTTTTCGAAACGCTGAGTTAGAAGCTGTACAGAAACTTCTGCAGCTTATTAATAATAAAGATACTAGCTATCTTGCTAAGCCAATTATCGTTGCAACTGGCGGTGGAATAGTCGATAATTTTAAGGCTATAACACTGTTACAACAAACAGGCTTTATTATTTATTTAGAATTATCTTCCCAGACAGCCTGGGAACGGATTTGGTATACCGCAGAGCGCAGTGGTGACCTTCCTCCCTTCCTGAAAACCGAAAATCCGGAAACCACACACCGCAACCTACATGTACGTAGATCTCAGCTCTATCGGGACCTGGCAAACCTCATTATTGACGCTGAAATTGAACCACCAGAGGCCCGAGCTCAAGAAATTCTTAAAAAACTCAGCCAGAAAATACCTTGACCTATGTTACAATTACATTATACTTAGACCAATATGGCTAATGAACGGGTTCTGATTGTTGAAGATGAAAAAATAATTGCCCTTGACCTCCAACGCCGTCTCGAACGTTTTGGTTATACCATTTGCGAAACCTGTTCTGAAGGTGTGGATGCTATAGAAAAGGCAAAACTCCACAGCCCAGATATCATATTGATGGATATCATGCTCAACGGTCCCATGGATGGCATAGAAGCGGCTAAAATAATTAAACAAGACCTGAGAATTCCTATTGTTTTTTTAACCGCCTATATAGATGACCGAACCCTGGAGCGGGCAAAAACTGCAGAACCCTATGGATATATACTGAAACCCTTTAAAGAACGGGAACTCTATACCGCTATCGATATTGCACTCTATAAATTCAACTCAGAACAACACATAAAAAGACAAGAACGGCTTTTTTCAGCGATTTTGCACAGTGTAAATGATGGACTTATCGCGGTAGACAATGATTTAGCAGTACTTTTTATAAACCCTGTAGCTTCTCATCTAAGTGGATGGAACGAGGAAGAGTGCCAGGGCAAACCATTACATCAAATGATTTCAATGATAGATTCAAAAACCCTGAATCCTATACTTCCATCTATGCTTCCCGAAGGAGAGATTTCTAATAAATTTCACGATGTGATCCTTAAGGGGCGGCTGGGACAATCCTTTGTGTTAGATGGGGCAATTACAAAAATACACCAGGCAGGAAATGAAGTAGAAGGTTACGTCATTGCCTTCAGAGACGTTACCGAGCTGAGAAAGCTTTCTGCAACAGTGGACTACCAAACCAGTCATGATAAATTAACAGGGCTGGGTAATCGGGAAGATTTTGCTAATAAATTGCAGGCCATATTGGAAGAACTAGTTCGGTATGGTGGCACTCACACCCTTCTTCAATTAGACGTAGATCGCTTTAAAATTGTCAATGATACCTGTGGTACCTTGGCAGGGGATGAACTGCTTCGTCAGGTAGCCACCTATATTCAGACCCTCACCCAACGAAATGATATCGCTGCCAGACTGGGAGGAGATGAGTTTGCGGTGGTTCTGAAGGACTGCGTTCTGGAGAATGCACTGCAGGTAGCTCAGCGTCTGCAAGAGGCAGTCCAGAATCATAAATTTATTTGGCAGAATAACTTATTTCCTATTACCCTTAGTATAGGTCTGGTTCCTTTAAGTGGCGAAGATATAGATATTCACATGGTTATGGCTGCAGCAGACGATGCCTGCTATATTGCAAAGGAGGAGGGGGGCAATCGTATCCGAGTATTCCAGCGGGATGAAGAAAAATACATACTCCGCCGGGGTCAAATGGAGTGGGTAAGTAAAATAAACCAAGCTTTAGAGTCCAATAAATTCAGACTCTGGTATCAGCTCATTGAGCCAATAAGGCCGCTTCCAGGGATACATCCTAAACTGGAAATCCTTATCCGCATGGAAAGCGATGATGGTTCCATTGTCAGCCCCGGCGCCTTTATCCCTTCCGCTGAACGGTATGGCCTTATTTCTACCATTGACCGATGGGTTTTTGAAACAACCATAAAAGCCTGGGTCCAATTAAAAACCCAGAACCATGAGCTGGTTCAGCGGCTTTTTTCTGTTAATCTCTCAGGAGCGACCTTACTTGACGAAACCTTCATCGATTTTGCTATTAACATCATAAATAAATATGGGGCAAGCCCGGGTAACTTCTGTTTGGAAATTACCGAAACCTCAGCGATTCAGAATCTTTCCTATGCTATCCGCTTTATCGAAAAACTGAAAAGCCATGGCTTTACCTTTTCCCTAGACGATTTTGGTTCTGGCTTTTCATCCTTTAATTATCTTAAAAACTTACCAGTAGACTACCTGAAGATTGATGGTTCTATAGTCCAGAATATTGATGAAAGCCTCATCAACTTCACAATGGTAGAATCCATCAATTCGATGGGGCATGTTATCGGCTTAAAAACTATTGCAGAATTTGCACGAAATCCCTCTATTGTGGAGCGGCTGCATCGGATAGGTGTGGATTATGCCCAGGGCTATGCAATCGCTGAACCAAAACCATTGCCCTATACTCATTGATCGATGTTCGAAGAATTGCATGTGCTATCGGTTGAACGGCAGCTCTATGCAAGGTTATATAGCTGCGAAAAACCAGCTCAAATTTTTATCATTCTAGAACAAGCAATCAGGCAATTACTACCCTTTGAAGGCCTCTACATTCGTTATAAAAATCAATATAACGAGGATTTAGAACAGCTTTATGGCCCAAGAGGATTGGAAGCAAAAAAAGCCATAGAGACCGAAGCAAAGGATGAGATTTCTGACTTATCATGGTTTCAGTTTTCCTTCGGTGAGGGCCATGGATTTCAGGGAATGTTATCGCTCGTCTTCGAACGGCAACCAAGCCCCAGTATACTCTGCAGTATCGAGCGAATGATACAATTCTGTTCCCGTAGTCTGTATCAGTATGAATTATTACAAAGGATTGCAAATTATGCAAAAGAACAGGAATTACTGTTACGGGAGCTACGACATCGCACTCATAACAATTTACAATTTATGCTTGGGATATTCCCCTATCTCATTGGTACTTCAGAGGAATTATCTACAGAGTATAAAGAACAATTGGAACAACGATTCCAGGGCCTTATTCATTTAAGCTCTATTTGGGATACCCAATCTATCGATGCCATGGTCTCTGCCCCTTCCTATTTCATCTCTGTAGTGCGAACTTTACGACAGCTCTGGATTGAAGGGAGAGGAAGTCTCGAACTTTCATTAGAGATTGATGAAACCCTTGTGCTTTCCAAAGAGATGGCCACATCGATGGCTCTCATTGTAAATGAACTCATTACCAATACCTTAAAACATTCACAGGAAATGTTTCCTATTATCAAACTTAACATTGAACAAAAGGAAACACAGCTTTTACTTGATTACGAAGAAATCACCACAGGGTACAGCGTAGTCGACACGGTTTACGAACAAGCACCTCTCTACCAACCTGGTGCAAACAGAGGAGGAGAGGGTAAAGGTATTATCAAGGGACTGGTTAGCCGTGTGGGCGGTTCTATTCTTTCAGATACTATGCCTGGAAATATGACAGTATATCAATTCAGCGCGTCTTTCCCTCTTGCAAGAGACTAAGGGTAGTACAACAAAGGGGCCTGTTAATACCTGCTAATAACTGTTGTTTTTATGTTGCCACAATTACTTTATCCTATTCATTACCCAGACAGGTACCAACTGATCGGGCGGTGTCGATCATGTAGTGGTCTTCGGGAACCGTTTTAACCCGCCCTGCGGGCTCGCTCAGGTCTACTGAACCTACTTCATTACCCTTAAGGCTGACCATTTTGCCGTATTCACCCCGGGCAAGGAGTTCCGCAGCGGCGGTTCCAAAGGTGGTGGCCAGGACCCGGTCCCAGGCGCTGGGTATACCGCCCCGCTGGAGGTAACCTAAAACGGTAACCCGGGTTTCCATTCCCGTTTCTGCTTCAATTTCCCGGGCTACCCGGTAGCCGATGGAAGGCTTTGCGGTCTTTTCACGGTACTTTTTCCGTTCCTTCTTATCCATTTTTGCTTCTTCTACCGACTGGGCCCCTTCGGCTACAACCACTATGGAGAAGCTCTTGCCGTCCCGAGCCCGCTTTAAGAGGTGCCGGCCTATGGCATCGATATCATAGGGAATCTCAGGGATAAGGATAATGTCCCCGCCGCCAGCGACCCCTGCATACAGGGAGAGCCAGCCCGCCTTATGCCCCATAAGTTCAATCACCATGACCCGGTTATGGCTATGGGCGGTGGAATGCAGGCGGTCGATGGCTTCGGTGGCGATTGATACGGCAGAATGGAAGCCAAAGGTCATATCGGTGCCGACAATATCGTTATCTATCGTTTTGGGGAGACCGATCACATTCAGTCCTTCCTGGGAAAGCAGATACCCCGTAGTATTGGTTCCATTTCCGCCCAGGACCACAAGACAGTCCAGATTTAACTTTTTATAATTTTCTTTAATTACTTCTACCTTGTCCTGTCCCACATCGGCATCATACTCGCCATTTCGGGACTTAAAGGGCTTTTCCCTACTAGTTCCAAGAATGGTACCGCCCCGGGTTAGAATACCAGAAAAATCTTCAGGCCTCAGGAGTCGAGCGTCACCATCGATCAATCCACGGTACCCATTAGCGATCCCAATGATGCTCATGTTATAGCGGTCATAGGCTGCCCGGCACACGCCCCGGATGGCGGCGTTAAGGCCGGGGCAATCCCCGCCGGAGGTAAGAATTCCTATGGTCTTCGTGACACTTTTCTTGCGATCTCCCATCAATGGCCTCCTCTCTGGTATTCAGTATAAAATGGTCGCATGGCTTTGTACAGGCGCCGAGCTACACAAAAGGCTTCTTTTAGGATATGGTAGGGTTATGCGGAAGTTTCTCGTTCTATTTGGTTTTATTTCAGTGCTGTCCTTAGAGGCCCAAACAGGTCTAAAGGGGACCATCATCCGGGAAGCCGGACCCTATCAGAGTCTCCTGCTTGGTACCACTGGGGGGCTGTACCGGCTTTCAGAAAATAACGCTCCGGTTCTGCTGTGGTCCGGCGGCTTGATAAAAAAAATACTGTCCTCTCCTCAGGGGTACTATCTGCTTACGGACCGGGGAATATGGTTTTCCCGGGACCTGACCAATTGGGAGGAGCGGAACCAGGGGCTCCCGATAAAGGTGCTTAAAGAGATTGTTCAGGGGAAAAAACAATTTATCCAGCAAATACAGGATCTTAAGGACCTGGAATATAATCTTTCTGACCCGACGATGCTGGTTACGGCTACCAAAGATGGGGTATTTCTTTCCCGGGATGGGGGAATATCCTGGAAGAATCTGGGGATGCCTCCGGCTAAAACCAATGGGCTAAAGGCGGTGGCGGTGGCTGATTTGAATGGGCCCGTGGTTTTTGCAACCCATGGAATTTATGGAGTCTATGCCCTTGCGTTAAAGTCCACCGAACCGGCAGGGGGGAACTCAGGTTCAGCGAAAACCCCTGGGACACAAAAATGGATACCCTTGAACCAGGGCCTGGAATTGCATGAGACGACAGAAAACCCCGATGAGGTGGCGGATATTCTGGCAGATACCAGTTCCGGAAGAACTCGCATTTTTGCCCTTCAGACGTTTCGGGAGCGGCTGTATGAACTTAATTGGGAAACCAAATCTTTTAACCTGCTGTATAAGGGTGGGGATGATTTTAAAGCCCAGGATGGGCTTTTACGGCTGAATAACAGTCTTTTATATATTCAGCAGGGGAATCTGGCTCGTTTTTCTTTACCAGATACGGCTAACACCGATTCAGAATCAGCAAAGGCCATACCTACCACGGACCAGATGATGGCGGCACTGCGAAAAGCGGAAGCGCTCATCCCGGAAAGGCTCATGACCGCCGCCTTTATCCCATCATCAATATGGAAGAGCTCTGGGGCTGTACCGGTTAGCCTATCCGAATTATGGCTCCTGCAGGAACCCTTTGGACAGAACAATGGGAAGCCCTTTTTAAAGACCGCCTTGAACCGGGAAGGCCTGTACCTGCCGGTGAACCACGCGCTGGATCAGAAGGCCCTGAACCGCTATGTGCAGATTCTGGACAGCAAAAAACTTAACATGGTGGTCATTGATATGAAGGATGATTACGGCCGGCTTCGGTTTGCTCCGCAGAATCCTGAAATTACCGCCAAAGGCAGAGTGTTTAATCCGATTAATCTAGAGCAGTTTGTTTCTACCATGAAGGCCCATGGGGCATATCTGGTGGCCCGGGTGGTGGTGTTCAAAGACCCGGAACTGTATAAAAAGGAAGGGGGTAAGTACGCGGTTTGGGATTCGGTTCTGAACAGTCCCTGGCAGGGCTATTACGAAAATGCCGATGGGACCCGTACGGACTATGATGAAAAATGGGTGGACCCCTACTCGGAAGAGGTCTGGGCCTATATTGCCAATATTTCCCAGGAATTGCACCAGCGGGGTTTTGATGAGATTCAGTTTGATTATATCCGTTTTCCCACCGATGGCCTTAACCTGAGCCAGGCCCGTTTCCGTTGGCGAGATGCGGGTATGGATATGGAAAGCGCCATTCTTTCCTTTTTGCGTTATGTACGAAGCCATGTGGATGCACCCATATCCATCGATATCTATGGAGCAAACGGCTGGTATCGCACCGGCGCCCGGACCGGCCAGGAGGTCGAGGTTCTTTCCCGCTACGTAGATGTCATCTGTCCCATGTATTATCCGAGCCATTTTGAGCAGACCTTTTTGGCTAACAATCCGCCGGAACTGCGACCCTACCGTATTTACTATCTGGGGACCCTGCGGGCCATGACTATTGCCCGGAACCAGGTGATTATCCGGCCCTATATGCAGGCCTTTTACATGAATGTGGCCTATGACCGGAAATATTACAACAATGATTATGTCCTGCGTCAGCTTTTAGGGGTACAGAATGCGGGTAACTTCGGCTATACCTACTGGAATAACCTGGGCCGCTATGACGAAATTCCCCTGCCTGAAACGAGACTGACCGCTGGTCCTGCCCTGCTTTTTAAATCTGTAAAAATTGATTGACGGGTCGGTGAAACCATGATTTACTTACTTAGTGTAAGTAAATCATGGAGTATCCAATGACCCCAAACCAAGAGCCCCTGCACATCATCACTGATAAGAAAAATCTGAGACTGCTCTTTAAGGGCGAAGAAATTTTCGCCCACTCGCCGGAACAGCCCTTTGTCTATGCTGGCAGAGGTACCGGAAACTACCGTATGTTCCGGGGTAATTTTCATATTTCTGAACGGCTTAAAGAGCTAGTAGGTTTGCAGGATTGGGATTTGCTCGAGTCTGAGCCAAACCGTCTGGTAATTCGCTTTAGCCAGGGCTGTTCAATTTATCATGGCAGAAAAAGTCATTACAACCTGATCCTCCAGGCGGCTGTGGTGTCTGATCGGCTTGAGCTTTCCTGTACAACCGAGACAGAAACCGGCCAAGCCCCACAATATAAGCCCAATCGGTGGCGCTTCCATTTTTCAGCCCAAACCAATGAACAGGTCTATGGCTGCGGCGAACAGTTTAGCTACTTGAACCTCCGCGGCAGAGCCTTTCCCCTGTGGACCAGCGAACAGGGTGTAGGGAGAAACAAGAAAAGCTATGTTACCTGGCTTGCCGATGTGGCTGAAGGGGCCGGCGGTGACTATTACTGGACCTTTTTCCCCCAAACAAGCTTTGTAAGTTCCCGGCATCTGTGGTGCTATGCGGACTGTCCTGCCTATTCGGTCTTTGATTTTTCTGCTCCTGATCACCATGAATTGTATTTCTGGGACCTGCCTTCCCGTTTTGTATTCGGACTTAAACCTAGCATGGTCGAAACCATTCAGGATCAATCGGCCTACTTTGGCCGCCAGGGTATGCTTCCCGATTGGGTGATGGAGGGGGTAATCCTCGGCGTTCAGGGGGGAACCGAAACCTGCGAGCATAAACTTGCCGTGGCCCGAAAGGCTCACGTTCCTGTGGTTGGGATCTGGGCCCAGGACTGGGAGGGAATCCGGATAACCAGTTTCGGCCAGCGACTGCGCTGGAATTGGGTCTGGGACCAGGAACGGTATCCAGGTTTGGACCGGGCCATAAAAACCTGGAATCGGGATGGGGTCCGGTTCCTAGGGTACATTAATCCCTATGTTTTGCAGGACCATTCCCTGTTTCAGGAAGCCGAACCGCAGGGGTACCTGGCAAAAAATGGGGAGGGCCGCACGTACCTGGTGGATTTCGGCGAATTTTATGCAGGAATAGTGGACCTTACGAATCCCGAAGCATTCCGGTGGTTCAAAGGGGTTATTAAACACAACTTGCTTGATTTCGGGTTATCCGGCTGGATGGTTGACTTTGGCGAGTACCTGCCCACCGATACGGTGCTCTATTCGGGCCGTTCAGCAGAGCTGGCCCATAATGAGTGGCCTGCCCTCTGGGCCCGCTGTAACTATGAGGCGGTCCAGGAGTGGTATCAGGACCACCCTGAAAAACAGGGACAAATTGTGTATTTTATGCGGGCCGGCGGGCCCGGTTCGCAGAAATGGTGCCCCCTCATGTGGGCAGGGGACCAGAATGTGGACTGGTCCGAGGATGACGGGCTTCCGTCGATTATTCCGGCGGCCCTGTCCCTGGCCATGTCCGGTCATGGACTCCACCATAGTGACATCGGCGGGTATACAACCCTCTTCGGTATGAAGCGCACCAAGGAACTCTTTATGCGCTGGGCCGAACTGGCATCTTTAACTCCGGTCATGCGGGGCCATGAGGGAAACAGACCCCGGGACAACTGGCAATTCGACTCAGATCAAGAGACCCTGGCCCACCTGGCTCGGATGGGGCATCTGCATCGTGCATTGTTGCCCTACCTTAGGACCCTGGTAGTAGAAAACGCTGAAAGGGGTATCCCGGTTATGAGGCCCCTATTCCTGCATTATGAAGAGGATTCGGAAGCCTGGCATATCAAGGACCAGTACCTGTTAGGTCCCGACCTCCTGGTGGCCCCTGTGTTAGAGCCGGCAAGGAATGAACGAAAACTTCACCTGCCTCCGGGGATATGGTGTCATCTCTGGAGCGGCGAAACCTTTCACAGCCCCGGACCGGCGGGTATGAGCTGTACCGTGCGGGCGTATCTGGGGGAGCCACCGGTCTTTTATCGCGCCGGTACTGCATGGGAAGCCCTCTTCCGGGAAGCTCTTACAACCTGTGAAGCCCTGTATCCCAGCCGGCCCGTAAGCAAGACCGATGCGATTACGGTACAGGATATATCCAAATAAGGAACCACAAAATGACTATCGAAACCCTACGAACACTGAATCCTGGACTTAACTTTATTACTGCAGAAGACGACCACTTTGCCCCATTCGGCAGAACTTTTAAGCACCCCCATATGGGGGCCATCCTTGAACAAGCCAACCCTCTTGTTCCCGACGGGCTCGAAGAAAACCAATATGTAGCATCAGTTCCTGAACTGGAGGCCCTGCCGGGCAAGGAGCTCTATGACCAGATATTCGGAGCAATTTCCATACAGGTTGGTTTTGTGGTAGGGCCCAATATGAGCCTTAACGGTCTTGAATATCATAAATCGCCGGAAGTATTAATCGCCTTGACAGACCAGGTCTTGCTTCTGGGAAAATGGGAAGATATAGATCCCGACTGGCAGTATGATTCAAGCCAGGTGATTGGCCTGTATCTAAAAAAGGGAGACGCCATAGAATTATATCCTAGAACGCTCCATTTTTCGCCCTGCCGTGTACAGGATGGGGGCTTTAAAAGCCTCATCATCCTCCCCCGGGGCACCAATACCCCCCTCTCTGAAACAATCCTGGAACAGCGAACACCGGGAACCGAAGCTCAATGCCTTTTTATGAAAAATAAGTGGCTTTTAGCCCACCCTGAACGAAAACCGCTTATGCAAAAAGGTGCCTATCCCGGTATTCGGGGTAAAAACATAGTGGTGCAATATAGGTAAATATCTAAAGGAGACTCTCTATGGCAGAACAGAAAAAACGGCTTGGGATCGGAGCTCTGATATCCTATGGTATGGGAGACATCTACGGCGGCGGGTCCTTTTTAATTATTTCGACCCTGTTTATCTATTTTCTTACCGATGTGGTGGGCCTTTCGCCCCTGCTCGCAGGGCTGGTTGTATTGGTTGGCAAAGCCTGGGATGCCATTTCAGACCCCCTCATGGGGCTCATTTCGGATCGCACCAAGTCCCGCTTCGGCCGCCGCAGGGTTTACTTTTTAGTCAGTATTATTCCTGTGTTCTTAAGCTTTTGGATGCTCTGGCTCACCCTGCGCTTTGAAAACCAACTGGCAACCTTTTTCTATTACCTCTTCAGCTACGTTCTGTTCTGTACGGTCTACACGATTGTTATGGTCCCCTACTCGTCCCTGCCCACCGAAATGAGCGGCGACTATCGGGAACGGGCCCGGCTGTCCGGTGCCCGGATGTTATTTTCTCAGCTCTCAGCCCTCATAGCAGGGACTATACCGGGCTTCCTTGTTAAAAATGTATACCGGGACAACCCCTCCCAGGGCTTTTTCATGGTAGGCCTCATCTTTGGACTCCTCTATGCCCTGCCCTGGATTATTGTATTCCTGGGAACCTGGGAAGAGGATATTCCAACAGCCCGAAAGGCTCAGCATAATGCGGGGCTTATACAATCCTTTAAGGATCTCCGAAGTCTCATTTCCTGCCGTTCCTTCAGACTTCACATCGGGATGTACCTTCTGGGCTACACTGCCCTGGATATTTTGTCCGCATCCTTTGTGTATTTTGTGACCTACTATATTGGCCGGGGGAATATTTATACCCTCTGTCTCGGCTCCATACTGATTTTCCAACTCCTTTCCCTGCCCCTGCACATCACCATCGCAAATCGTATCGGCAAGGGAAGATCCTATGCCATCGGCGCGGGGATTGTCTTCCTGGTGGCAATCTTTTTTATCACCCTGACTCCTGCAAGTCCCACCATATTGATTCTCGCCTCCTCGGCCTTGCTCGGCCTGGGACTGTCTCCTGTGGTGGCCATGCCCTGGGCAATGCTGCCCGAATCCTCCGATGCGGATGAGCTTACCAACCATATTGAACGGGCAGGCAGTGTGGCTGGGGTATTTACGCTCTGCAGGAAACTGGTCCAGGCAGTAACCCTCTGGTTTTTTGGCGTTTTATTGCAGGCTATCGGGTACAGTGCCGGGGCAACCCAGCAGTCAGCCTCAGCAATCCAGGGGATTCGGTACATTTTCGTCTTTGGTCCCCTCCTTTTTATCGGACTTGGCACTATACTGGCCATTCTGTACCCCATTACGCCTAAAACCTTTGCTTTAATGAGAAAAACCCTGGAAGCAGCCCGATCAGGCCAGGCTTCCCCCTGTACCGAACCAGAGGAAGCATCACTGAAAAGGATTACAGGGAAGAAATAGACAGAAAGGATATTAAAAGGCGCCTCTCATAACTCCATAAGCATTTTAGAGGCGTCTCATATAAAGGCGAATTAATTCATCAATAAAAATAGCAAATGCCCTTTGCTTTATTTTTTATTTTACAATCTCCCAACCTTCTATGTGAGCCAGGATTTCAAAGGGTTTAACATAGGTGCCATACACCACCGAGGCATGATGGGCGATGCCGTTATTTACCACTGTTGCGAGTACATCTTCAACCTTCCGTTCGAACACAACCTTCATATAGGTGCCTTTAAGGAGCTTGTCCATGGGTACAGCTCTGGCGGTATCCAGAAGGAGCCGGAACTTGCCATCGCAGGAATCGAGCCGGAGGATTGAAAGGTCACCGCTTTTTAGTACAAAGTCCGCAGTAACGCCCTTGCCGCCGGCAAAATAGGTATCCAAGGACCGGACACAGCGGCCATCCCAGAGGTTGCAGGGGGCCACACCGCAGTGCCAGAACAGGGCAAAGTTCTGTTCCAGATCGATCTGGGAAAAATCGAACAGGAAGGGAGTTTCAGCCCCAACCGCCCGGTGGGCCAGCATGGAGAGAGCTCCTTCCACATCCCCCTCGCAGGCCAGGATCCGGTCCTCCGCCTGGAGGAGGCTCATGGCGGCACAGGGACTGATGCCATAGGTGGCGGCAAATTCGGGCCAGCACCGGATAGCCAGAGCTGTCAGCCGCTTGGCAGTCAAAAAGGCATCCAGCTTAGCCGAGAGGGCTGCCACCTTATCAAGCTGGTCACCGGTAATTCCAGAAACATCAAAGACCTGTTGCAGCTGTTCCTTACGGCGGGCTACCTCTGAGTCAGGCACCGGGTAACTAAATACCTCATCCAATTCAAAATGGTCCACCAGCACGCCAAGCTGATTATAGAGAGCCAGGTCGGCGGTGCTCAGGTTAAAGAAACCGTGGGCCCGGTACCCGATAATCCCGACCCGGGCGGTCGAAAGGGCTATCCTGACCCGGATTGCATCGAGCCAGTCCTGGTCCATGTCGGGCCGAACCACCACTCGGTAATTCCGGATACCACCCTTGTACAGGTTCGAGGCATTCAAATTGGCCCCGCACACTGAATTGAGCCGGATTTTTCCACCATCATAGGGCAGTTCCGGCAGGGCCCAGAGCAGTATGGGCTTTTTCACCTGTTTTGCAATCACCAGTGCCAGATGCCCCAGATGAAAGGTGCCGGAAATAATGGCCACCGCATCAACCCGTTTTTCTGCGAGCAGTTCCGCAGCCTTTTCCGCTTCCTCTACTTCGATAACCAGATCTTCCGGAGTAACGAGGGTTACCTGTTCCAGTTGAGACAGGTCCTGCCGGAGCTTTTTCCAGATTTCCCCTGCGGTTTTCCAGTCATAGGTCTTCCGTGCCAGGCAGACCACACCGAGGGTAATATGTTGTTTCATGTTCATCCTATCCTTTGACCGCACCGGCGGTCAGCCCGGAAATGATCCGGTTATGAAGCATCGTATACAGGGCAATGCTGGGAATGATCGATATCATAATGGCGGCATACATGGAGGTATAATCCGTCACGAATTGGCTGGTAAAAAAGCGGATACCCAACTGCAGGGTACGGCTGGCGGAAGAGCTTGTGAGCAGAAGGGCCATAATAAACTCATTCCAGGCATAGATAAAGCAGAAGGTTCCCGCCGTAACGAGCCCCGTCTGAGCCAGGGGCAGTACAATTTTTGTATAGCGCTGAAGAAATGAACAACCATCGATGACCGCCGCTTCTTCCATTTCCTTTGGAATGGATCGCATAAAAGCAGTTACCAGGAATATCGATACGGGTATATTGATGGACCCATAGACGATGATGAGGGCGAGGAGGCGGTCATAGAGCTTAAGGCGGGTAATGAGGGTAAAATAGGGAACCATAAAGGAAATAATAGGCACCAAAACCCCGGCGGTGAGCAGGGTATATATCAGTTCCCTGCCCCGGAATTGTTCTCTTGCAAGGACAAAGCCGGCCATGCTTGTTACAAGGAGGTTTAATAGCACCGCACCAAAAGCAACGTAGATTGAATGGAGAAACAGGGATGGTAGGTTTGCCAGCTTAAGGGCGTTTTCATAGTTAGTCCACTGTAAAACCTTGGGTAAGGTAAAGGGAGAGACTTGCAATTCCAGGTTGGTTTTTAATGAAGAAATAAAAAGCCAGACGAGCGGAAAGGCTGCAATGAGGAAAAAGAATGCAAGGACGGTTATAACGCCGATGGTACCCGCAAGAGCTATAATCCGCTGAAGGGGGCGCTGTTTCATTGTGTTTATCTGCTGTAGTGAATTCGCTTTCATTGGGCAGCCTCCGCCATGGGATCATTTTTAGAAAGCAGGGAACGGATCAGTACAATAAGAACGGTCCCAAGCAATATCAGTATGGCTCCGATGGCGCTTGCCTCCCCATACCGGAAGGCATCCATTTTATTGTAGAGCTGTATGCCCATGGTGGTGGTGGCATAGGCTGGGCCGCCGCCGGTCATAAGGAAGGTGGCCTCGAAATGGCGCATACCATAGGCCATAGCCAGGGTGATGCTGGTCACCAGGGTCCCGGTAATCGTAGGGAGGGTAATCCTGAAGGTTTGCTGAATCACCGAAGCGCCGTCAATCTCGGCGGCTTCATAGAGGCTGTCTGGAATATTGCTGATCGCCGCCAGGATGATGATCATAAAGTAGCCGATATAAAGGACCGACTGGGCGATTACGGCAGTCAGGGCGGTGGCGGTGTCCCCGAGCCAGTTGTGGCCCTTCATGCCCACCAGTGCAAGGAGCCCATTTAAAAGCCCATAGGTGGGATTATAAATAGCCTTCCAGAGCATGGCCAGGGCCACCGCTGATATAACATTGGGAAGAAAGTAGAGGGTCCGCAGGAATTTCCACAGGGGAGGCTTGCGGGCTAATATAAGGGCTACCAGGGTAGCCAGGGGTATTTGGATAAAACCGGAAGCAAAGGCCCAGATAAAGTTGTTCCGAATTCCCAAGGTAAAGGTGCTGTCGGAAAAAAGCTTTTTGTAGTTTGCAAAACCTACAAACTGAGCTTTTGATATGCCGGTCCATTCCATCAAGCTGGTTATACTGATGAAAAACAAAGGATACAGAAAAAAGGCCCCATACAAGATCAAGACGGGAGCGAGAAATATCCCGATCCCCAGTCTATGACGGCCAGAGAAGGTGCTCCCGCCTCGTCTCATATTACCGTTTCTCCTTGGCTGCCACAGCTTTCATAAATTCTTCCGGAGTAGCCTGGCCGAGGGCCATCTTGGCTAACTGCTGGCCAAATTCGGCGACGACCTCAGCGCCCCGGGCGCCTTCCAGGTGCATCACGTTAAAGGCAGATTTGTTGGATAGATCGTAGAACTGCTTCATCAGGGGATCCACCGCATCCGCATCGGTCAGGTCAAAGGAGACAGCGAACATGGCCCCAGAGGAAAGGGCAATCCGCTTTACGTTTTCAGGCTTGGTCATCCATTTTAGGAATGCAATCTGGGCGGCCTTCTTAGCGGGATCCTTGGTATTACCTGCGGCAATATTTGCTTGGAGGAAACCAATCATGGCATTTTTATAGGTTCCAGCGGCAGGGGCGGGAGCCACTTTCGCATTGGCAAAAACCTCGGGGGCTTCTTTCTGGACCCGACCAATATACCAGGGGCCATTGGTAAAGAGCGCAGTCCGGCCAGCCAGGAAATGACCGCCAGCCACACCCGCATCGCCGCCCACTGCATCGGGGGTCGTATTTCCATTTTCATACATTTTCTTGAGCAGGGCCGCGGCCTGGACAAAAACTGGGTCGGTAAGGGGTTTATCCCAGACTTTGGGGCCGCCGAGAGATGCGGCAAAATGGGAGAACCAGAGCATGCTGGTCCAGGCATTGGTACCACCAGTCATCTGGCTTGCGGGGGTAATACCTGCGGCCTTGAGCTTTTCAAAGACGGTCCACATTTCATTGACTGTCTTGGGATAGGTAACACCCACTTTTTTCAGGAGGGCCTCATTATACCAGATGGGGGTGATGGCAATTTCATAGGGAATCGATTTCATGACCCCATTGATGGTAGCCTGTTCCAGGGTGCCTGCCTTAAAGGAAGCCTTCCAGTCGCTGGTAATTTCCTTGGAGAAATCCAAAAGGAGGTCAGATTTGTAATACTCAGCGGTGGTTGGATTCAGTTTCAGGGTAAAAATATCAGGGACAATGCCTGCGGCAATAGAGGTACGAATCTTCTGTTCGTATCCATCATAATCGGGCTGGGGCTCAATTTCTACCCGGATTTTCCCTGCATTAGCTGCATTAAATTCGTTAACCAGTTTTTCCACTTCCGCAGCCTTGGAATCCTTGCCAACCCAGATGCAGGGCCATTTAAGCACTACTTCCTTGGAACCGGCATCTTTCTGTCCTTCTGCCATAGAAAAAAAAGATGTTGCCAGTAAAAGGATACCTATCAATCCTAGCGTTCGTTTCATACCGAACCTCCTTTGTTTACTTTCACTAAGTAAGTAAAACATGGAAACCCACAGTTGTCAATAAAAATGTCAAGAGAGTAACAGCTTTCAAACAGCCGATAATGATATTGATCCCGAAGTATCGAAACGAGCAGAAACACATTATAAAAAAGCAGCTGAGGTGCCAGCGTACAGAGAGACCTACCCTTCCAGCCGGCTCGTTACCCCCCTCTCCATGTAGGGGGACAAGGGATGGGTTTAGAAAAGTGAGCTCATTCTGTTTCCATTAGCATCGAGTAACATGATTGAAAACAAGGGATCCTGGGGACTTAAAAACCTTACAGATCTATCTGGATATGATTTGTTAATTTGATGCCATTGGCATTCCATGCATCCACTTCCAGAATAGTACCCTCTTCATCATTGATCCATCGAATCCGTGCTGCACCAGTTATATCATTAGCAGGCTTATTGTTTGTATCATAATAATATAACTCTTCAAGAAATCCATTTTTATCGTATTTCATAACCTTTTTATGTATACCCTCTAAATTAGCGGCAGGTTTATTGTTACTGGCAAATAAAAGGGTTTCTGTAACATTCCCATCAGCATTATAGCTATAGAGCTCTCTGCTAAACCCTGTCATTGTATTTACCTCTTTTCCAGCCACATCAGCATATACCGTTTTTACGTTGAGGCCATTAACAAGGGAATAAAATATTATGGAAAAACCATATACACATAGGGCTGGATTACCCTTTTGATCCAGAATTTCATATACTATTTTATCCCTGCTTATGGTGTTCCTTTCCATCCAAAGGTCACCTTTTTTCATACATGGCTGTAATGTTGTATCATAAAAGCTTGTTTCCAATTTAAAACTTGTTGCCCCTTGGATAATGTTCTCCAAAACTCTATGGACCCCTATAGACTGTGCAAGTGCTGGTTTTCCATCAATTCCAAAATAACGAATATCATAGCTGTTACCCTGTTTGATAATACGTACCATGGAGTAACCAAAATAGGAGGTGCTATTCCGTCCTGATCCATCCAGATAATAGTATTCATAACCACCCGGAACTCTGGACTGTTTTATGCTCCACATACCATTTTCGTTGACAATTCTTCGGCCATCACTGGCATAAAACTCAAGATATTGCCCATCCGTTTTGTTTCGTATGTATAAGATGGCAAATCCATCTGAATTGTTTATAAGCTTACCCTTTGCATTTTTCCAATACCATCGTTCACCAGTTTCATCCCGTACAATTTCAACTTGTGCAGCATCAAAGAAATCCTCATCCTGATATAATTTTCCCTTATATACAGATTCGATAGCAATAAGTTCATTTTTATTATTATACGAGAATCGATAGGCTTTGGTTGCAAGGGCTTCTTTTTCTTTCATAGGTAAAAAACCTATAAAATCGGTATAACCATAATCATTATACGTTCCATACCAGCTTATTTTTACTGTTTCAGGCCGAAGGGGAAGCGTTTTTTGTGTTACAGACGATGTTTCAGAAGCAAGATAAGCAGTCATAGTCTGATCGGGCAGCCTATATGTAAAACCGTTAAGGAAGTGCTGCCGGGCCTTAAGAACAAAGGGCTCCATATACATATACATATTTTGTATGATCCGTAATTTTTCAAATACGGCGTTATGATATTGCTGGAAATCTGTATTAGAAGCAGGAATGACTGATTGTAGAGCAAGCAGAACCCAGGGATACACCATCAACATCGTCCTTACATAGGACCCCGTATGTATCATCTGCTGATTTTTATACCCTAGACCATAAATGATCTGGAACATATCCGTAAGCATTTGAGGATTTATTTCATACATACTTTTATACAGATTAAACACCTGATTATAATTAGAAAGATTCATCAGCTCCCGGATATAATAATAGGCAAGGCTCATTTGGGTGCTATAACAATGTAGGGCCACATCTTCAAGATTATCATACTGTGCAGAATTCAGAAGCCACTCATGCCAATCTTTTGCTATGGAAGACAGTTTATTAAAGGGAACAATTTCTCGCAGATATATCGATTCTATATGATTGCCAGTCATAAATGCAGAAAACTCATAGAGGGGATTACGGTCGTTTTTCCATACTGCGGGATATCTCTCTACATTTATATAATATAGTGTTGAAATGGCCCGAAGTAAGGAAGCTCTGAGCAGATATGGCTCCTGTTGGAGATACTCCAGATCTTCAGAACTAATTACTATGGCATATTCTGACTGATTTCCCATGGCAGGCCAGAAACCAGGACTTGGAGGATTCTCATTGATAATCCTAAATGTATGACTGGTACCAGATCGTATATTCTCTACAAAGTTAAAAAGATATTCGAATTCCTTATACCGGCCTGCAAGTTCCATATCGCGGGCAATGTCCTGCAGGATAGGGGCCGGATCATAAGCTTCTTGGATAGGAGCGGTCCCAAGGCGGACCCATGGCACAGTTGCATCCCACAGCTTTATACTATAGTCAAGTAAATCAAAGAATGATGTATCAGCGTACACAGATACTATGCTTAGGGTAAGCAGGAATAGAACTCCTGTGATTTTTTTCATAAAAGTCGCCCTCACCATGCATTTTTAAGATTATCATTTACGATGGCTTTACGATGCCCTGTATCTTTTTCGTATGTTGATTGTACACTTTAATATTATTTTTGGGAAAGCAACAACTGAAAAAAACGGTTAAATACAGGAAGCTTATTTATGCATCTTATATTGGTCTCTGCGGTTCTTTCAGGAACTGTTCAATCACGAGGTCGGTGGCACCGCGACCGATGCGACGGGAATCATAGACATCGGATACGATTTTGATAGGATCCTGGGCTCGGTGAACCAAATCGGAAAGCCGTGTTTCCAAGGCTTCTTTAAGGAGCCGGGCATAACCGGGGAAGCGGCTGATAATAAGATAGCTTTCCGGAGAAAAGAGGGTGTGAATATTGCGGACCGCCAGTTCAAACATATGAAGGGGTTCATCCAGTCCTGCCTGAATACGGGAACCTAGGGGGCTATCGAGCACCGTCTCCAGATCTGCCAGCCCAGTCCCGGGGGCAACCTTTTGTATCCGATTCAGGATAGCATCCTCAGCGATATAGGCTTCCAGGCAGCCCTGGCCGCCACAGGTACAGTGGGGCCCTTCACAGTTAAAGGAAAGGTGGCCCACTTCGAGGGCAGTTTTACCAAGGACCGTAAAGGGTTGGGTATTTTCAATATAGGCCCCGCCAACCCCGGAGCGGACGAGAAACGCAAAGAGGCTTTTCGAACCCCGGGCTTCGCCATACTTGAGTTCGGCCAGGGCTGCCAGGCTTGCGTTGTTATGGAGGTACACAGGAACTGCATAGCGTTCCTGCAATCTGGCAACCAACGGAAAATTGATAAGCCCCCTAATGCGGGGATAGGAAAGAATGAGCCCCTGATCCAGGTCAATCCGGCCCGGCGCTCCGATACCAAAGCCCAGAAGCCGGGAGATATCGATTTTACAAATCTCCAGAGCCCGCTCAATTAACCCATGGAGGGCAGCGACCAGGGTGTCTGCGTCCAGATCTTCGGGGAACAGCCCTTCATCAACATAACGGATTTCCCCTGAAAAATCACTGAGAGCCAGGGTGGCAGAGCGGGACCAGAAATCAATCCCGATACTATAAAAGGCTTCCGGGACCACTTCGAAATACTGGGGTTTTCGCCCTTTTTTTTCCTCCCCAGCAGTTTGACCAGCCTGAGCCTCCTCATACCGGGCTAGCTGCACCGGCCTGATAAGCCCCTGTTTTTCGAGGTCTGTAAAAATGCGAAAAATAGTGGGAGCCCTGAGTCCGGTGAGGCTCACGACCTCTGATTGGGAAAGGTACTTGCGCTGTCTTAGGAGACCCAGTATAATTTTGACATTCCGTTCCCGGATATCAGCACTTCGCAGGGGCAATCCACTCATAGTTACTTCCAGTAAATAAGTATTAACCTATTCTAAACCCAGTTTCTTTATTTGTACAGAGCATTTTGATGTTCCTCTTTTCCGGAGTACCGGAGTAAACCCGCTTTATTAAAGGCCTTATGAAAGACCGAAATCCTTGTTTACCCGGCGGTGTACCAGGTCCCGGACCACCCAGGAAGCGATAAGAAGCCCCGCCGCAGGGGGCACAAAAGCCGTACTGCCGGGAAGGTGTTTCCCCGGGTTATCCGTTTCGGTAAAGGCCCGCTCCCCATTCTGGAGTACTACCGGGCTTTCCCGGGAATAGACCACCGTGAGGGACCGTACTCCCCGCTTTTTCAGTTCCCGTCTGAGCACCCTGGCCAGGGGACAGGTACTCGTTTCATAAATATCAGCCACTTCCAGCTTTGAGGGGTCCAACTTGTTTCCGGTTCCCATGGAGCTGATTATCGGAATTCCCCGGGCCTGGGAACGCAGAATGAGGTCGATCTTGGCGCTGACCATATCGATGGCATCGACCACATAATCGATGGGGCTAGAAAAAAAGCTTTCGGCCCTTGCCGGGGTATAGGTTTCCTGCCGGGCCTCGACCTGGGCTTGGGGATTAATGTCCAGAATCCGTTCCTGCATCACCTGAGCCTTTGGTTTTCCTATAGTAGAATGTAGGGCAATGACCTGCCGGTTCAGATTGGTGATGGAGACCACATCAAAATCGACGAGGAGTAAGCGGCCAACCCCTGACCGGGCCAGGGCTTCCGCAGCCATCCCCCCTACCCCGCCCAGACCAAAGACCGCTACCCGGCTCTCTTTAAGTACCTGCAAAGCCTCGGAGCCCAGAATCAGCTCCGTTCGCATAAATTGATGAACCATAGTTACCTATTGCCTTAATTACAGAAGTGACTAATAATAACCTATTATGAATTTATTTACAAACTGCAAACCCAGAGCCTCCGTGTTCGATAGGAACCGGAGAGACACGGTCCTTAATCTAAGTGATTTTTTAAATCATCATTTTGATGAAAATTCTGCAAAGCAATTTTTGAGTGAGAATTTTGTTACTTCGGGCATGAAATTGCTCATTCAAAAAAGCTTTGACCGCCTTTCAAGCACCCATGATCAACCCTCGGCGTATCTGTTATCCCAGGCCATGGGCGGCGGTAAAACCCATAGCATGATTGTCCTTGGTTTATTGGCCCGTTATCCTGAATTACGACAAAACCTTGGTTTAAAACTACCGGATCCGCTTAAAAAGTATACCGTCATTGGGTTTGATGGCCGCGAATCGGACTATCCCTATGGCCTTTGGGGAGCCCTGGCCAAGCAATTGGGGAAAGAGGAGCTCTTTAAGGACCATTACACCCCCCTTAAAGCACCGGGAGTTACGTCCTGGATTAGCCTGTTACAGGGGGAGCCGGTTATTATTTTATTAGATGAACTGCCACCCTATTTTGACAATGCCCGTTCCATACAGATTGGGGCTTCCAATTTGGCGGATGTCACTGCAACCGCATTGTCCAATTTATTAGTGGCCGCCAATAAGGCAGAACTGGCGAATGTGGTTATTGTTATTTCAGACCTATCAGCAACGGCTTACGCTGAAGGCTCTGGTTTCATTAATCAGGCCCTCGAGAACCTTAGGCAGGAGACCCAACGCAGTATTGTCCCCATTGAACCGGTAGCAACCCAGGGAGATGAAATCTTTCATATTCTCAGAACCCGGTTATTTGAAAGCCTCCCTGGTATTGCAGAAATTGACAGGGTTGCATGCCGCTATGCCGAAGCGGTTGAGCAGGCAAAACACATGGAACTCACTGCCCAATCATCAGCCTCATTTGCCGCCTTAATTCGGGAATCCTATCCCTTCCATTATGCCTTAAGGGACCTCTATGGCAGGTTTAAGGCAAATCCTGGATTTCAGCAGACCCGGGGCTTACTGCGTTTAATGCGGGCTGTGGTATCCAATCTCTGGGAAACAGAACGGGCGAAACAGCTTGAGCTGATTCATCCCTATGATATCGACCTGAATAATCAGGAAATTTTCAGCGAATTTTCTACCATCAACCCAAACCTTAATGAAGCGGTTCGCCTTGATATTGCCAACCATGGGACTTCCCATGCAGAAGCATTGGATGCCAAACTTGGCGGCGG
Source organism: Gracilinema caldarium DSM 7334 (assembly GCF_000219725.1). Taxonomy (GTDB): domain Bacteria; phylum Spirochaetota; class Spirochaetia; order Treponematales; family Breznakiellaceae; genus Gracilinema; species Gracilinema caldarium. The sequence continues at coordinate 2,337,163 of NC_015732.1, forward strand.
CACCCAAGCCCAGGATGCGGCCAAACTGCTCTATGTGGCTTCCCTTTCTACAGCCCAGAATCCCGAACTGGGACTCAGGGACAGCGAACTCATTGCATGGCTTTGCAGGCCCGATTATGATATTTCTAGGCTAAAAACCGATGTCCTGGAACAGCTCCCGACAAGCGCCTGGTACCTTCATGTTTCCACCGATGGCCGCTTATATTTTAAGAATGTACGAAACCTGGCGGCAACCCTGCACAGCTATGTCGAATCCTATACACAAGAAACAAGAATCAAAGAGTTAAAGGAATATCTCAGCAGTTTATTTAAGCCTACTCTGGGGGATGTTTACCAGGCTTGCCTTGTGCTTCCCCTATGGCAAGAAGTGCAACCGGAACAGGATAAGACCATTCTTGTGGTAACCGAACCCTACCAGGTTCAAGGTCAGGATCAAATACCCTTACACCCCGATTTTATTCGGCTCTATGAACAGCTTGAATATAAGAACCGGATTCTCTTTTTAACCGGCGATCGGGATACCATGACAGAGGTTCTGAAAAATGCCGCGTTGCTCAAGGCTATCGAAACCATCCTGGCTGAACAGGATAGTGAAAGACTTTCTGAACGGGATCCCCAGCGAATTGAGGCAAAAAAAAGTAAGGACAGGATTTTAATCAACCTGAGGAGTGCCATTCAACAAACCTACAGCACCGTAGTATACCCCTCCGCAGACAGACTGCGGAAAGAAATCATACGGTTCAACTTTGACAATAACAACTATGAGGGGGAAAGCCAGATTCGCTCAGCCCTGCTTAATGCCCGTAAATTCAGTGATGATACAAAAAATCTGGATGCCTGGATTGGAAAGGTAGAAGAACGGCTCTTTGACAACCAAAACCCGGTACGCTGGAAGGATGTAAAAGCCCGGGCCGCCAGCAAAACAAACTGGCAATTGCATCTTCCCCGACTGCTCGATGACATAAAGGGACATGCGGTACGTACCGGCAAATGGCGGGAAGAAGGGGAGTATGTCCGAAAAGGCCCGTTCCCCAAGGAACCTACCGGCATAAGCGTCATTGTTAAAAACCGGGATGAAAACACCGGCAAAGCAATCCTGGAAATACGCCCTATTGGGGGCACCAAGGTGCTCTATGAAATTGGGGACATTATACCCACCACTGCCAGCTCTCCGGTTCCCAATTATAGTGCCTTTGAAACAGATGACTTAAAGCTCACCTTTGTTTGTATCGATGAAAATGACCCAAACCATGAAGCTAGGCCGGTGGTTTGGAAAAACAAAGTCAGCTTAAAAAGCAGGATCTTTGAACAAGCCGGAGAACGGTACATAGAGTTTGTTTCCGCACCACAAGTACCAATTTTTTATACCACCGATGGGTCTGACCCCCGCACCAGGGGTGTCCCCTACGCAGGACCTTTCCCCATTCCCCGCAGTTGCCGGGTCATACAGGCTCTCGCAAAAAAAGATGACATAGAAAGCGAGATCCTCAGCCGGGACGTAACCCAACAGGAACGTACCGCAGTAGACCCCGCAAAACCACTCACCTGGAAAACAAAGCGGTTCCAAAACATAGCAACAAGCGAAGCCTGGCAGGTAGTTACAAGACTCATTGAACATAGCGGAGAGGCAGAGGGCCTTACCATTTACTTTGAACTCCCGGAAACCGGAGGTGAGGAATTTAACTATACCGCTCCGGAGGGTATCCGTAAAAGTGGAGAAGATATAAAAGATATTCTGGAACTTGTCAGCAATTATGCGGGAACTGTGAATATCGGCCTCACGATCCAACGGATCCACTTTTCCCGGGGTCAGGACTTTCTGGATTGGACCAATAAGGACAAAATTCCCTATGACTTTACGAGCGAGGTCCGGCAGTGAAGCCCCGTTTTCCCGGTTTTGGTTTTGATCCGGAACAGCAAGCCCATTTTTTTGCGGTTCACTTTCCTGCCAGCACAAAAGAAGACAGCCCCATAAAGGTTGTGGAGCATTTTGAATGGAAAGGCGATATACCCGACGATGCAGACATACCTAATGAGCACCGGGACCTTAAAACGATCATAAGGCGGGATTATTTTAAGGAAATAGCCGATCCAGTTAAGGCAGAATTCAACCGACGGCTTACGGCTCAAGGCTTAGCTAGTGGTAAATGGCTAATTCGTGGCGGCACCACCCTTCTTTCTGCTAGCTTTGGCAAGGAATTGCTGCTCCTCTTATGGGCCATAGAAGATGCCACCTTAAATGATGTTCAGAATGCAGTACATAACTGGCAGGGACTGTCACCAGAAGAACGCTGGTGGCTCTATACCATGACCAATGCGGCCACGGGGCAGGCTTTTGCAGGCCGCAACCGGGGCTGGCGTAAGGCCGTACGCTTTGCACTGTGTGAAAACCCGGTATCGGCTCCTATTATACGAAAACGCCCTATCCTTGAACCAACCTTGTTTGACGGGGCTGACTAAATGATACAGCGCATTGAGTTAACCAATTTTAAGACCTTTGAAAAACTTGCTATACCCCTTGGCCAGGTTACGATCCTTGTGGGGCCTAATAATTCGGGAAAAACGACCCTGCTCCAGGCTTTGACCCTATGGGATATAGCCCTGCGGAAATGGTGGGACCAAAAAGCCTCCAGCAAAGCAAAGGAACGAAAGGGCGTTACCATTAACCGGCAGGATTTGTATGCCATTCCTATTCCGGAAGCAAAGCTACTTTGGCATGACATACACACCCGTTCCGGTACAGGTGAAAACAGTACCGTTTATATGATCATTCAATTGGAAGGCTTTACACAAGAAAAAAGCTGGAAAGCAGCTTTGCAATTTTACTATGCAAACCCAGAATCCCTGTATGCCCGGCCGGTAGAAGGCATTGGGACGATAAAGGACCTGCAATTAGCCCTAAATGAAACCATGGCATACCTCCCACCCATGTCGGGCCTCTCGGCCTTTGAAGAACGGCTGGAAGAAGGAAGCATTCGCCGGCGCATCGGCGAAGGTCGTACCGCAGAAGTTTTAAGAAATCTGATATGGAAAATTTATGATACCAATCGTAGTTCCTGGGAACTGCTCTGCAACACAGTACAGGAAGGCTTTGGTGCAGAACTCTTAACTCCTGAATATAACCAGGCAACCAGTATTATCACCTGTTCCATACAGGAAGGAAAAAAACCTGTGATGGATTTGAGTACCAGCGGACGGGGGTTCCAGCAATTTTTGCTGCTCTACAGCTATCTGTTTTACCAGCCCCACACGGTTTTAATGCTCGATGAACCCGATGCCCATCTCGAGTACCTTAGGCAACAGGGGTTGTATCGTGCCCTGGTACAACAAACAAATGAAAAGGGTACCCAATTACTCATTGCAACCCATTCAGAGGCTATGTTAGACCTGGCTTTTGAACATGATGATACCGTTATTGCTTTTGTCCGGAACCCCCACCCCATCAGAAAAGCAAAAGCAAGGGAGTTAAAAAAGGCTCTCCTAGAAATTCCTGCAAAGGATTATCTTTTAGCGGAAGAGCAGAAAAGGATCCTGTATCTCGAAGGAAGCACAGACCTGGCTTTGTTAAAAGCCTTTGCAAAAGTCCTAAGACACCCGGGGGCACAAGCATTGGAACGAGCCTGGGTCATATTTATCAATACAAACAATCTGGACAAATGCAGGAGCCATTTTACAGGGTTACAAGAAGAAGTTCCAGACTTGAAAGGACTGCTCCTCACCGACAACCTGGGGCGAAACTTTGAGTTTCCCCCTGGTTTAGAGCACCTGCAATTACAACGGAACGAGATTGAATGTTATCTACCCTTGCCAGACATTTTGTATCGGTACTTTGGGGAGCCAGCGGCCAATGCCATGGAACTGTTCGAATCCACCACTATCGATACCCTAAGGCAGATAATCCAGGATGAGACCATACCAGCGGCGCTCCGGGATAAAAACCATGATTTTTGGAAAACCACTAAAATTTCCGATGACTGGTTGGCAAAAATACTGGAGCGGTACTACAAAGAACTACAGCTTCCTGTACAAATCAGAAAGGGAGAATACTACCGCTTTGCGGAAAAGGCCCAGCCTGATGAACTGGATCCGGAAGTAAAAGCAACACTTGATAGGATACACACTTTTTTATCATAAAGGACTCCCCCATGCGTTACACCCCTTTTATAGAAACCCAATTCCCCATTGCCCGTCTTTCGGCGGAAAGTTACAAGGAACGCAAGGCCGGTTCAGGCCAGACCCTGACGGGGCTCGGCAAGTGGTGGGGCCGGAAGCCCCTCGTCCTGGTACGGGCGGCTATCCTCGCTCTCCTCATGCCCGCCTCGGACAAGCCTGAGCAAGACCGGGAAATCTTTTACAAGATCCTCACCATGGATGAAGACGGCCTCTGGCGGCGCAAAACCAAAGCCCTGGGAGCTTCCGGCATTGCGCAAAGCTTAAAGCCGGAAGAATATGCAGGCCTTATCGAGCTTAGGGGGGGAAAGCCCGCCTGGGCAAGCGGGGTGACTGCTGACCAAAAAGAAAGCCTCGAAAAACTCGCCTTTGCCCGGCTCCCCTATGAAGAAAAATTAACCTACTGCTGCCGCCCGGAAGAAATCGACGGCCCAAGCCCAACAACCTGGGAGGAAATCAATCGCCACCTGGGGACACGGGCACAGAACCTACAAGAGCTCTTTGCCGAGCTTTCCCAAAAAGCCTTTGGGCACCTGGCCCGAGTCGGGGACTGTTTCTGCGGGGGCGGCTCGGTCCCCTTTGAGGCCGCCCGGCTGGGTCTTGAGGCCTACGGCTCTGACCTCAATCCCGTGGCGGTGCTCCTCACCTGGGGCGCTATCAACTTAATTGGGGGCGGCACAGAAGTTCAGGAGGAGGTCCGCAAGGCCCAGGAAGAAGTCTGGCGCAAAGTTGATGAACAGATTACCGCCTGGGGCATCGAACACGATGGCCAGGGCAACCGGGCCGATGCCTACCTCTATTGTGTGGAAGCCCGCTGTCCTGCTACAGGGCTCTGGGTGCCCCTGGCTCCGAGCTGGGTGATCAGCGAAAAATACCGTGTCGTAGCGGTGCTCCGCCGCAACGACGAGCGGCAAGGGTACGACATTGACATTGTAACAGGAGCCAGCGAGGCACAAATGAAGGCCGCAAAACAAGGCACCGTTCAAAAGTCTGCCCTGGTAGACCCGGAAGACCCGAGCCGCACCTACCCCATCGCCTCCCTCCGGGGGGACCGCCGGGGTCCGAATGGGGAAACCATCTATGGACTCAGGCTCTGGGAAAACGAAGACCTGGTGCCCCGGCCCGATGATGTCTTTCAGGAACGGCTCTACTGTGTCCGCTGGGTAACACCGGAAGGGGAGCGGATCTACAAGGCCGTTACCGAAGCAGACCTTGAACGGGAACGCAAAGTCCTTGCGCTCCTTACAGAACGCTTTGCCGAGTGGCAGGAGAAGGGCTACATCCCGTCAAAAAAAATTACTCCAGGTTACAATACAGAACAGCCTATCCGCGAACGCGGCTGGACCCACTGGCACCACCTCTTTAACCCGCGGCAGTTATTGGTGCATGGGTTGTTGATGGAAAATTTAAAATTTCAAAATAAATTACTGAAAGTTGCAAATATGCTATTTTTAGGATATATTTGTGACAACGATAGTAAACTTTGTGCCTGGAATCCACATTTTTCAAAAGGCCCAGGTAATACTAGGAATACTTTTTCAAATCAAGCTTTAAATACACTCTTTAATTTTGGTGTTAAGAGCATAATTTGGGCTTCCTGAAAAACAAACAACTCTTTACAAAAGAAGCAAATACAGAGATAATCTCAATAAGAAGTGCACGGAAGAAAGGGGTAAGGCCTTAAAAAGCGTGCACTTTACTATGGGGTAACGATGTATAAGGAAAAGGAACAGGTACCTGAGTTTGAAGACTTTTATGTACCCTTCGGAGGACATTTACGAGAAGATAATCGATGGGTACGATTAGCCGCAATTATTCCATGGGAAGAGATAGAAGCTGAATATAAAAAATGTTTTTCAAAACGAATTGGAAGAACAGCCAAGACCGTACGGCTCGCCTTGGGATCATTATTGATAAAAGAGAAATTACAATTAACAGATGAAGAAACGGTAGAAACAATACGAGAGAACCATTACCTGCAATATTTTTTAGGATATGAATCTTACAAAGATGAAAAACCCTTTGATCCAAGCATGATGGTTCATTTTCGAAAACGGCTTGGACCTGATGCAATAGCACAGATAAATGAGTTGATAGCGAAACGGTATCAAGAACAGGTAGAAGCAGAATCTGAAAAAAAACAGAACAAAGAAAACCAAAAGGATGACCATGATCATGGAAATCGAGGGCAACTCATTATAGATGCCACGTGCGTCCCCCAGGATATCCGGCATCCCCATGATGTCACTTTATTGGATGAAGCGCGAAGGAAAACAGAAAAGATAATTGATACGTTATATGAAGCGAGTGAGCTCACCATAAAACCACGAACCTATAGAAAACAGGCCCGTATCAAATATCTCAATTTTATACGAGGGCGACGAAGAACAAAAAAAGAAATACGCAGAGCGATTCGGACCCAACTCCAATACATACGACGTAATTTACGGACTATCAATGAATTACAAAACAAGGTTCCCAGTACAACGTTGAGTGCAAAACAGCGACGTGATCTTATCGTGATACATGAGGTTTACCGGCAACAGGTACAGATGTATAAGGGAAAGACCCATTCGATATCGGGAAAAATCGTCAGTATCAGTCAACCCCATGTACGACCAATAGCCCGAGGTAAAGCAAAAGCGGCCTTTGAATTCGGAGCAAAACTATCAGCATCGATGACCGAACACGGGATGATTTTTATAGATCGATTACAATGGGAACCCTATAACGAACAAGAAGATTTGCCAACACAAATAGAAAAATATAAGAGGCGATGTGGTCGATATCCGGAATCGGTGCATGCCGATAAAATATATCGGACACGAGCAAACCGAGCCTATTGTGAAGCTCGAGGAATACGATTGTCTGGACCACCCTTAGGCAGACCGATTAAAGAAACATTAGAGAATAAAAAGATAGTACGACAGCTACGAAAGATTCAAAGACTTGACGAAGCCATTCGACAAGCGATTGAAGGTGGCTTTGGATATATGAAACGAAAGTTTGGTCTTGGTACAATCTATGAAAAATTACGCGAAACTAGTGAAACAGCAATCATGGTATGTGTATTGCTGACCAACTGTGAAAAGATCCTGAGGGATCTTTTTATGCGCTTTTTATTTTTACTTGGTTTTAAACCTCATAAATCATATTTGAAAGTTTTAGTATACTAAATTAAACCCATTTTAACGTAAAAAAGTTTTGAAATATCATTTTTAGACATTTTCAGTAGGCCCTAATTTCTTTTTTTAATGAACAAACAAATTTTACTGCTTCATTAGTAAAAAGAGATCATATAAATGCTGTGCTCGACGCCCGGGATGTAACCTATACCGCCGACCTGTGGATTACGGACCCGCCCTATGCCGATGCGGTGAACTACCATGAGCTCGCGGACTTCTTTCTTGCCTGGTACGAAAAGCACCTCCCTAAGCTCTTTCCCGACTGGTATGCCGACAGCCGCGCCGCCCTCGCGGTCCGCGGTGCCGACGAGGATTTTAAGAAAAGCATGGTGGACATCTACTCCAACCTGGCCCGCCACATGAGCGACAATGGCCTCCAGCTTGTCATGTTCACCCATCAGGATGCAGGAGTCTGGGCAGACCTGGGCATGATCCTTTGGGCTGCGGGTTTGCAGGTTACCGCCGCCTGGACCATCGGTACCGAAACCTCAAGCGGCCTTAAGGAAGGCAACTATGTCCAGGGAACCGTGTGCCTCGTGCTCCGCAAGCGCCTTGGCGAGCGCAGGGCCTGGCTCGATGAGCTCTATCCCCAGGTGGAGGATGAGGTAAAGCGCCAGTTCGACAGCATGAAGGCTATCGACGACAATCTCCAGCCCCAGTTTGGCGATACGGACTACCAGCTTGCGGCCTATGCGGCGGCCTTGCGGGTGCTGACGGGCTTTTCCAGCATCGAGGATATGGACATCCGCTATGAGCTCTTCCGAGCCCGCGCCAAAAACGAAGCAAGCGAATTTGAAAAGATCATCGACCGGGCCGTGAGCATCGCCACCAACTACCGCATTCCCCAGGGAATTTCCCAGTATACCTGGCGCAACCTGGAAGCCATCGAACGGCTCTATCTTTCGGGGCTTGAGCTTGAGCGGCATGGGGAAGCCCGCCATGGGGCCTACCAGGAACTGGCCCGGGGCTTTGGGGTAGCGGAATACAAATTCATGCTCGGGGACAGCGAAGCCAACCATGCCCGCTTCCGCACCCCCAGCGAGTTCAAGCGCATGTACCTAGCATCCAGCCAGAATAGTAGTGACAGAGGGGCCGGTGCATTTTCAGAAAGCCTCGTACGGGAGCTCCTCTTTGCCGTGTATGAGTCAGTCCGTACCGAAAACCCACGGGAGGGCATGAATTACCTCAAGGCTGAACGGCAAGACTACTGGACGAGGCGGGAGGACATCATCAACCTGTTAGACTACTTTGCGGCCTCCCGCAATGTCAGTGCCCTTACCCACTGGAAAGAGGATGCCGCCATGGCACAGCTCCTCTCAGGCCTCGTCCGCAACGACTATGTGGGTTCCCGATAACATAAATTAGAGGAGAGCCCGGGATGAGAGCAGAGAGAGTTCGGACGCTGATAGCAAATACCCCGCAAGCTGCCGGGCAAGCTACCGGGCAATCTACCGAGCAAGCTGAAGCAGAACGAACGAGAAGGATTCTTGAATTCTGCAGAACTCCCCGCTCAAGAGAAGAAATCCAAGCTATGCTTGGATTAAAGCATCGCGAATATTTCCGTAAAGATATTCTCGAGCCGCTTATAGCATCAGGTAAGCTTGAACTTACTGAGCCCGACAAGCCCACAAGTCCGAAACAGCGGTATAAAACCAAGGATTCAGCCCTATGATTTACCGTCATGTCTTTCAGCGTTCCCGGTCCATGCCGGGGAAGCGTTTTCTGGAGACCCGTCTTACTGGGGCTATTGGCTATGACAGAATTGCCGGCTATTTTGACTCTTCCCTCTTTGAACTTGCCGGGGAAGCGCTGGAGCAGGTCCAAGGGACGATTCGCATCATCTGTAACTCGGATATTCGAGCTGAAGATGTGGAAGCCGCAGCAGCGGCGGCCCGGGACCAGGCTCAGCGGCTTTCCTTTTTTAAGCATGACCCGGAAGACCTTGCCAGGGCCGGAACAGAGAGACTTACACGGCTCGCCCGTTTGCTTTCCGGACAGGGAACGGCAAAATTGGAGGTTAGGGTACTGCCGGATAAGGCTTTTGGCCTTATTCATGGTAAAGCCGGAGTTATCACCTATCAGGATGGCCGCCGTACCAGTTTTCTGGGCAGTGCCAACGAAACATTAGCAGGCTGGGCCTTGAACTATGAGCTTGTATGGGAAGATGACAGCCCGGAAGCCTGTGACTGGGTTCAGGGAGAATTTAATCGCCTCTGGGAACATCCCCTGGCGATGCCCCTGGCCATGGCGGTTGTTCAGGAGATAGAGCGGCTATCGATACGCAAGGAGCTTTCGTTCGAGGAATGGGAACAAGCGCTGGATCCGGGCAGTGTTGCCGTAGAAGCGCCGGTATACCGGGAACAATTTGGACTCTGGCCGCATCAAAAGTATTTTGTAACCCAGGCTTGGAGGGCTCACCAGGCCTACGGAGCCCGGTTTGTATTGGCAGATCAGGTAGGATTGGGAAAAACAGTCCAACTGGGCATGCTTGCCCAGCTTATTGCGTTAACCTCAGAAAAGCCGGTTTTGGTCCTCCTGCCTAAAACACTCATGGAACAATGGCAGAACGAACTCTGGGACCTCTTACAGGTTCCCAGCGCCCGTTGGAATGGTTCATGCTGGATTGATGAAGGGGGCTATGAATACCCGCCGAGCGGGAAAGAACCCCTCCTTGCCTGTCCTCGCAAAATTGGGCTTATCTCTCAGGGATTGGTGATTCACAGCCCGGAAACAACCGCCTGTCTTCTTAACCGTGAATGGTCCTGTGTTATTGTCGATGAAGCCCATCGGGCTCGGAGAAGGAAACTACCCGATCCTGCTGAACGGGGACCCGGTATTAGAAATCCCGATGAAGAATGCAACAGGCTCTATGCATTTCTTTTTAAGCTCGCTTCCAAAACAACCAGCATGGTGTTGGCTACCGCTACGCCGGTACAATTACACCCCATAGAAGCCTGGGACCTGCTCTACCTCTTATCCCAGAATAATCCTCATGTCTTAGGTGATATAGGAAGCTATTGGCTCGATCCGGACAAGGCTTTGCCACCCATACTCGGTGAAATTACTGTGCCTGAAGACCCCTCTGATATCTGGCCCTGGGTAAAAAACCCTTTCCCGCCATCCTGGGAAAGTCCCGATGCAAAACGTCTACGCAAGGATAAAAATCTGACTGAAGAACGGCCGGTCTACAACCTCGCGTTTCAAGCACTGAGGCTTGCCGCAAGAACATGGGCCAGTAACCTTTGCAGGGTCTTTTTTGACCAGCATACACCCTTTGTGCGCAGTATTATTCGCAGAACCAGGGCATATTTGGAAAATACCATCAATCCAGCCACAAAAGAACCCTATCTTGTACCCATCGGCATAGAATTATATGGTGAAACGGAACCGATTCCTCTTGTCGGATATCTCAATGAAGCCTACGAATCGGCGGAAGAATTTTGTAAATTGCTTGCAAAACGAATCCATGCCGCCGGCTTCCTAAAAACCCTTCTTTTACGGCGGATTGGCAGTTCCATGGAAGCTGGACGAAAAACCGTAGAAGCCATGTTAGGGACCTCCGGGAATGGACTTTCAGAGGAATCAGAGGACTATGAAGGAGATGAAGCATATCAGGATACTGATAACCAAACCCTTTCGGCCTTATACCCTTTAACTCAAGAAGAGAAAGCAATCCTTGAGCGATGTAAATTTTATTTACAATTCTCAGAAGGGGACCCAAAATTAGGGGTCATCCTTGAATATTTACAAACCAAAGGATGGGCACAGGAAGGCTGTATTCTATTTTCCCAATATTACGATACGGCATACTGGGTGGCTACCCATATTGCACAGCACTTCCCCGATCAACCCATCGGACTCTATGCAGGTTCAGGAAAGTCCTTGCTGATTCAGGGTAACAGAATTTTGCGAAAGGACCGGGAAGAGCTTAAGCGGATGGTTAAAAACTATGAGCTTACCATCCTGGTTGGCACCGATGCGGCTAGTGAAGGCCTTAACCTTCAAAGCCTGGGGACCCTCATCAACATAGACTTGCCCTGGAACCCCACGAGGCTTGAACAGCGCAAAGGCCGGATACAACGAATAGGACAAAAACGGGCTTCGGTGAAAATATTAAATCTCAGGTACCAGGACTCCATAGAAGACCGGGTTCATGAAGTGCTTGCCCAGCGCCTAGAGGATATTTATAAATTATTCGGTCAAATTCCGGACGTCCTGGAAGATGTCTGGATTGATATAGCCCTGGGTGAAAAAGAAAAAGTTCAACAAGAACTGGACCGACTGCCAAAGATCAATCCCTTTGATGAACGATACAGCAAGATGGACCAGACAGAAGATTGGGAAACCTGTGCTGGGGTACTTAACCGTATAGAAAAACTCTCCCTGCTTAAAAAAGCCTGGTAAAAACCTCTTTTTCCATATGAAATTTGTTCAACAAAGCATCGACAAAAATACTCCATCATGGTAGACAATTCAAGTTTTATTACTTATATTTGTTAACAAGAAGGGAGATAAAAAATGAATATGTCTGAGACTTTCGGACAACGGCTCAAAGCAGCCAGGGTCATGGCCGGTCTTTCGATGGATGCTCTTGTCAAAAGGCTGGGCAAACGCCTTTCCAAATCCGCCATTAGCAAATACGAAAATGGGCTTATGATGCCCGACAGTGAGCATCTTATCCTCCTCGCTGATGCCCTCAACGTCTCCCCTGATTTCTTCTTTTCCAGAAGTATACTTGAACTCTCCGCGGTAAACTTTCGTAAGAATTCGTCACTTGGGAAGCGAGATGTCGAATCTCTTATTGAGCGTGTCAGAGATTCCATAGATCGATATCTCGAACTGGAGAGTCTTCTTGACCTTGTTGAACCCTTTGAAAACCCGCTGGAAGGTTTTATCGTTGACAGTTCTGATGCAATCGAAGAAGCGGCGCTTAAACTCCGTTCTGAGTGGGGTATTGGAGTCGATGTTGCGATCCCCCACGTTCTTGACCTTTTGGAGGAACATTCAGTTAAGGTAATCGAGATTGATGATATGAACGATTTCGATGGAGTTTCGGGTAAAGCAAAGGGACAGCCCTTTATAATTCTTAACCGGAATCGCCCCACCGACCGGAAACGCTTAACCGCACTTCACGAGTTTGCTCATCAGAGTATCACCTTCAAAGCCGACATCCCGGATGCCAAAATAGAAAAACTCTGTCATACCTTCGGAAGCGCTTTTCTGATGCCAGCCACTATTTTAAAGCGGGAACTTGGTGAGAAGCGAAGCGAAATATCCTTGCCTGAGCTCCGCACCCTTAAGGAGCAGTATGGCATATCAATGCAAGCTATAATGTATCGGGCGAAATTGCATGGGATCATCACCGAACATGTCTATGAGCGTTTTTTACGATTAATAAGCGCACAGGGCTGGCGCAAGAAGGAGCCGGTGGATTACCTTGTTCCTGATGCTCCCCACCGCTTCGAGCAACTAATCCATAGAGCCCTTGCAGAAGAAGTGATCAGCATCTCCAAGGCAGCGTATTTGTCTGGGAAATCCATACAGGAGATCGAAAAGGAGCTCGTTTTAAACGATGCGAATCCTCATTCATGACGCAAGCGTTCTAATCGACCTCATTGCAGTGGATATCCTCGAAACAGCGCTAAGCCTTCCATACAAAATGGAAACAACCGATCTCGTAGAAACCGAGATATTTCGCGGGGGACAAAAAGACATACTCGCGAGGATGGTGGCGGCGCGAAAATTAGAAGTAATACGCTCAACAAAAGAAGAAATTAGTGGCATCGCGGAGCTCTATAATCTCACCCCTGCGCTGTCCCTCGCAGACTGCTCGGTGCTTTTCCATGCTGTAGCGAAAGGCGCGGTGGTCCTCTCTGGTGATGCTCGACTCAGGCGTATCGCCAAAGAGCGCTCCCTTTCCGTCCATGGGACACTCTGGATTTTATCCGAATTAGTTGACAATGGACTTTTAGTAAGAGCTGAGGCTACCGAAATTCTGGAACGTCTAATGAAAATTAACCCTCGACTTCCACTTTCTGAGTGCCGGGAATTACTGGCCCTATGGAAAAATCCGTAGAGCAAAACCCTGGAATCGAAAAACTCTCCCTGCTTAAAAAAGCCTGGTAAATACCTCTTTACAAAGGGACGGGGCAATGGTACTCTTTTATTAGTTTCTTTCTGTAAGTAATTACAAACGCCGCACCGAAGCATCGGCGGTTTTCAGCCTTTGTGCAAACAGGAGTTGCTATGACAAACGAAGAACGGGTAGCCATAGAAGCCTTTGCCCGGGAGATACGGATTCACACCATCCGGGCTATTGGAACCTTAGGGGTAGGCCACATTGGGGGCGCCATGTCGATTGTGGAGGTCCTGGCGGTCCTTTACAGCAAACACTTACGGCATGATCCAAAGAATCCCGCATGGCGGGAACGGGACCGGCTCGTGCTTTCCAAGGGACACGCGGGGCCCGCCCTCTATTCGGCCCTGGCCCTGCGGGGATTCTTTCCTTTAGACTGGCTCCTGACACTGAATCAGGGCGGGACCCGCCTGCCGAGCCACTGCGACCGGACCAAAACACCGGGGATTGATATGACCACGGGCTCCCTTGGCCAGGGGCTTTCCGCCGCCTGCGGCATCGCCTACGGAAACCGGCTCGATGGGCTTGAGTCCTACACCTATGCCATCATCGGGGACGGCGAAAGCGACGAAGGGCAAAACTGGGAAGCGGCCATGTTTGCTTCCCACAAAAAGCTGGACCATCTTATCGCCTTTACGGACTACAACAAGATGCAGATCGATGGCTATACCCAGGATATTTTGGACCTGGGGGACATTGAAGGGAAATGGTGGGGCTTTGGCTGGCGAGTTCTGCGGTTGGACGGCCACAACGTAGAAGCCCTGGACTCAGCCATCAGCCTGGCAAAAACGACCAGGGGCCAGCCGGTGATGATCATCATGGATACCATTAAAGGCAAGGGTTGCAGTTTTGCCGAAGGGAACCTGGGAAATCACAACATGAATGTCACGAAGGAACAGATGGAAGCAGCCCTGGCGGCATTGGCCGGGGAAGGCCGGGAGGGAAAATAATGGAAACCAGGGAAATGCGCACCGTGTTTATCAATACACTTATAGAAGCAGGCAAAAAGGATGATCGGATCGTTCTGATTGATGCAGACCTGGGCAAGGCCGGCGCTACGGCGTCCTTTGCCCAAACCTTTCCTGAGCGGCACATCAATGTGGGGGTCGCCGAGGCAAACATGATCGGCGTCTCCGCAGGCCTGGCCAGCGTCGGTAAAATACCGGTAGCCCAGACCTTTGGGTGCTTTGCAAGCCGCCGGGTCTTTGATCAATTTTTTATATCCGTAGCCTATGCCCATCTGCCGGTAAAACTCGTGGGTACCGATCCGGGAATTTCCGCGGCCTTTAACGGGGGAACCCACATGCCCTTTGAAGACCTGGGAACCATGCGGCTCATTCCTGATCTTACGATTGTGGAACCCTCCGATCCGGTTTCCCTTGCAGGGCTCTTACCGGAAGTGCTTGCCCAGCAAAAACCCGCCTACATTCGGCTGTACCGGAAACCTCTGCCGGTCCTGTACAGTGAAGGGGAACCATTCCAAATCGGGAAATGCAAGGTCCTCCGCCAGGGAGGCCCCAATTCGGTACTGCTCATAGCCCTTGGTGGCATTATGGTACAGGAAGCGCTGGAGGCGGCAAAAATCCTGGAAGCCCAGGGCATTTCGGTGACCATTATCGATGTGCTTACTTTAAAGCCCATTGATGCGGAGGGGCTCCTTTCGGCTATGAAGAACGCCCGGGCAGTAATAAGCTGTGAGAATCATCAAATCCATGGCGCCTTAGGCAGTGCGGTGGCGGAGCTCATGGCCGAGTACCGAATATATAAGCCCTTTGGCAGAATTGGTATCCGGGACGAGTTTGGTCAGGTCGGAACAGAGCAATGGCTTAAGGAGCACTTTAAGCTGGACAGCCGCTCTATCGTTGAGGCGGCAACAGGACTGTTACAAAAGTAAGGGAACAGGAATCGTTCATCAATATAAAGAACTTAGTAGAGGAGTATGACTATGGCAGACAAGATTACCCTGGCAATCGCCAGCGACCTTTCGGGATTTCCCCTCGCCCGGGAAATTGTTAAACATCTAAAGGAAAACCATCCGGAGCTTACCGTGATTGATTATGGCATCATGAGTGCCGATAAGCCTGAGCCCTACTTCGTGCAGGCTCCTAAGGTCGCCAAGGCCGTACAGCGGGGAGAGGCCCAGAAGGGGATTCTCATTTGCGGGACCGGTCAGGGCATGGCCATTGTTGCCAACAAGCATAGGGGGGTCTATGCCTGTGTGGTGGATGACATTTTTTCCGGCGAACGGGCAAAGATTATCAACAATGCCAACGTGATTACCCTGGGGGGCTGGATTACGGCGCCCTTCCTGGGTTGCCAAATCGTGGATGCCTGGCTTGCCATGTCCTTTACCCAGAAGATGGAGTTTAAAAAGGACTTTCTCACCAATGCCTTTAACCAGGTGGTTGCCCTGGAGGAAGAGAACTTTAAATGATCGGTGCCATTGCTTCTCCCACGAACATTATTGAGCTACCCCAGTTTACCGCGGCAGCGCTGGATGAGGTGCTGGTCTACAGCACCGGCCTTTCCGGCGCTGGCAACGTCGTCGCCAGTACAAACGACCGCACTGGTGCCGGTGCCGGCCCGGTGCTCTGCATCATCGACCCGCGGCCCTTCCCCCTGCGGGATCGGGTCCTGGCCGATCTGGGCCGCCGCTGGAAGCTCAGCATCATGGACCAGGTGGTACCGAACCCGGCGAGCAAAGATATTATGGCCATGGCGGAAGCAGCCCGCCAGCAGCGGCCTGCGGCGGTGCTCGGCATTGGCGGCGGCTCCACCCTGGATTCTGCCAAGGCGGTGGCCATGCTCCTGGAAAATCCGGGGGATTTGGATGAGTACCTGGGGCCCGATGCATCCCGGAAGCCCCAGAGCCGGTGTATACCTCTGCTCCTCATCCCCACCACCACAGGAACCGGCTCGGAGGTTACCCGATTCGGGGTCTATACCGTCCGGTCGGGCCGGAAGTACACCCTGAACAGCCCGGTCCTGCAGGCTGAGACCGCTCTCCTTTCCCCGGACCTGGTGGCAGACCTCCCCCCAGCCCTGGTGGCCGCCACGGGCTATGATGCCCTGACCCATGCCCTGGAAACCCTCTGGAATAAAAACGCGACCGCCCTTTCTGACCGGCTTGCCCTGGAGGCCGCTGCGGCGGTGCTCCGCAGTCTCGAACCGGCCTGGCGTGCAAGTCAGGGCCAGGGCCCCGCAGCAGCCCTGGCAGAGCTCCAGCAAGCTGCAACCCTGGCAGGCATAGCCTTTAACAAGACGGGCACCGCCGCAATCCATGCCCTTTCTTTTATACTTTCAGAGGAATGGCACCTGAGCCATGGGGCGGCCTGTGCCTTCTTTACCCAAAATATATTCGATATCAACATGCAGGACCCGGCGGTGCGGACGAAGTTTTTAACGCTGGCAAAACGGGTCTATGCAGAAGCAGGCGAGTCCAGCGCTTCACCGCTCTCCGATGAGGGGTACCTCCAGTACCTTCGGGACCGGCTTGTCGCATTAAAGCGGCTCATGGGCCTGCCGGACCGCTTCTCCGACATCCCGGGCTTTACCTTGCCGGGAAATGCCGATGAACAGGAAAAAATCGCCGCCCTCTTTGACAAGGCCCAGAATGATTTTAAGCTGAAAAACAACCCCGTACCCTGTACGCCTGAGCTTGTCCGGAAGCTGGTGCTGGAGAAGTTGCAATGAGCCCCCTCGTTTTTGGCCTGGTGGGCCTTACGGTTCTTATAACCCACGCCCTGGAGGCAATTACCGGCTTCGGCTGCACCGTATTAGCCTTACCCTTTGTAACGGCTCTCGTAGGGGTAAAAACCGGAGTGCCTATACTGGCAAGTCTCGCCTGGCTATTGGCTCTCTATATTGTCATCACCAAATGGAAATTCATCAATTTTAAAGAATTCGCCATCATCGTGTTCTTTGTCGGGCTTGGTCTTCCTTTTGGCATGCTGGCCTTTAAAAACCTCGACGCCCGGATGCTTAAAAAAATCCTGGCGGTGTTCATCACATTGAGCGCAGCCTGGCAGGTATACCGCCGCTTTAAAAGGCCCAACCGGACTAACCCGAACTGCCCCGCCGCCCCGGAAGCGCCCCTGTCCGGAAGCCCCTGGGGCCGCCTGCCCTATTACCTGCTGCTTATTCTGGGCGGCATGGTCCACGGTGCCTTTGCTTCAGGGGGGCCCCTCGTGGTGCTCTATGCCTCAAAAACCCTAACCGACAAGGGCAGTTTTCGGGCGACCCTCTGCCTGCTCTGGACCACCTTAAACACCATACTCCTTATGAACTACCTGCGATCCGGAGTCTTTACGGCCCCCATCATCAGCGGGACCGCCGGGATGCTGCCATTCTTGGTAGCGGGAATCATAGTCGGAGAAAAAATCCATTATAAGGTTGATGGAGAGATCTTCGGTAAGCTTATCTTTCTTGTGCTTTTTGCAACCGGCATCTTTATGCTTTTCCTTGCATGACCAGCAAGCCTAAGGAACACAGTTCAAGGGGCCCCCAGGAGCATGTCGGACTCGGACAAGTCGGACAAACTGCTAGATAACCCAGTCACCAAAACCTGACGCCTGTTGGCCCTGGCGTACCAGGTCCTCCAGGGTGTGAGCCTTGAGGGGGTTAGCAAGGGAGGCCGTAAGGAGGCTCTGCATGACCTTGAGAGAATTGTTCAGAAACTCCTGGGAAGCGAACCCAGAGAGGGGCTCGAACTGGGGAAGTTCCCCCTCTAAGGCCAGTAGTGTTTCGTAAAGAGAAATCGAAGCAGGGTGTCGGGCTAAATAATAGCCCCCCTGGGCTCCTCGACTGGACAGGACCAGTGGGGAAGCGCGGAGGGTGAGCATAATTTGCCCAATATACTTTTCTGTTGTCCCAGTAACCGTGGCTAGTTCTGAGCCTTGTACAGGCGCTCCGCCATAGCGGAGCGCCAGATAGCAGAGGATCTGAAAACCAAACTGGGTTCGGGAGGATACTTTCATAGATCTTGGTACAGCACCGTGGAAAGATATCGTTCTCCCGTATCGGGAAGCAGTACTACAATGCGTTTACCCACATATTCAGACCTCCTGGCTACCTGAGTTGCCGCAAAGGCAGCGGCTCCGCTAGAAATACCGACCAGGACACCTTCGGTTCGTGCAAGCCTGCGGGCGGTACTTACCGCTTCTTCGGTCTTTACCTGGATAATTTCATCGATAATCGAGGTATTTAATACGGGAGGCACAAAGCCTGCTCCAATTCCCTGTATCTTGTGGGGTCCCGGCTTACCGCCAGAGAGGACTGGCGAATCGGCAGGCTCTACCGCAACGATTTTAATGGCCGGATTATGCTGTTTCAGCACTTCCCCAACCCCGGTGATGGTTCCGCCGGTGCCGACCCCAGCCACAAAAACAGCCAGTTCCCCCTCTGTATCCCGTAGTATTTCCTGGGCTGTAGTTTTTCTGTGAATTTCAGGATTTGCTGAATTGGCAAACTGCTGGAGTATCAGGCTGTTCGGAATTTGTGCGTGCAGTTCCTCTGCCTTAGCAATAGCTCCTTTCATACCCTCAGGGCCCGGAGTCAACACAAGTTCGGCCCCCAGCATTTTAAGCAGAGCCCGGCGTTCGAGACTCATGGTCTCGGGCATGGTCAGAATAAGCCGGTAACCCCGGGAAGCGGCAACAAAGGAAAGGGCTATCCCCGTATTGCCGCTGGTGGGTTCAATCAGCACCGTATCGGGCTTAATTAAGCCCTTTTCTTCTGCATCGGCAATCATCGCATAGCCGATACGATCTTTAACACAGCCCAGGGGGTTAAAGGATTCCAATTTTGCTATAAGATGGGCTTGCAATTTTTCCTGATGTCCATAATTCTCCAGTTCTAAAAGTGGAGTATTTCCGATTAAATCGGTGAGTTTCTTTGCAATGTGGGCCATAAGCTCCTCCATTTACTAGTATGGTTATAGTATTACTAAATATTACTTATTTTGTCAAGATAAAAATGATCCATAAAATATTGTTTTTATATACTCAAATGAGGACATCTTTTTTCTATATAAAATCTTCAGAAAAATGCTTGTATTATCACTAATTTCCCATTTTAATACTTAGTAAGAAGTTTCGAGACTCAAAAGGCAGGACAAATTAATTATGGAAAGTATCTATCAAAACATGTACCAATGGGGACTGGATATAATCCGGTTTATTCAGCACTATGAATCCCCTACTCTATCGTTGATGATGAAAATCATCACTAGTCTGGGATCTGAATTGGCCTATCTCGCTGTATTACCCCTTATTTTTTGGTGTATTGATGAAAGACGGGGGCTTCGCCTGGGAACTGCGGTCCTCCTTTCTGCATGGCTTAATGGAACCGTTAAAAATGTGCTGAAACAGCCCCGGCCCTATCAGCTTGATCCATCAGTAGGACGGGCTGTAGAAGACTCGTACGGTATTCCATCAGGTCATGCTCAGAGGTCTCTCACCTTTTGGGGAATTATTGGTGGATGGATTCGCCAGCCCTTGGGGCTGATTCTTGCTGTTGCCCTTCCGCTGCTCATCAGTTTTAGTAGACTCTACCTTGGTGTTCACTTCCCAACCGACCTGTTTGCTGGCTGGATTCTTGCCCTCAGTATTCTAGGTACCTATTACTTGGGGTCAGAGAGTATTGAAAAAATTTTTAATACCCTGAATATCCGATTTAAAATCCTGACGGTAGCTCTTATTGCTTTTATCATGAATGGACTGAATCCTCAAGATACCAGTATGGGGGGCGCCTTTTTCGGTATAACAACTGGTTATTTCGTTATGATAGAATACTTTGCCTTTTCAGCCCGCCATAACGCCCGGGGAAAGTCACCTCGGTTTCGGGAATTGTTTTTGCGCTACTTGATAGGCATGACCGGTGCAGGTATCATATATGTTAGTCTTAAACAGGTATTTCCCGGAGAAAGTTCCCCCTGGTATGCGATGGGACGTTTTATTCGCTATGGGCTATTGGGATTCTGGACTTCCGCCGGTGCCCCCTGGGTATTTTTAGGGCTCAAACTTGCAGGTTCAGAAAGTACTGTTGTAAATCAATAACAAATGTGAAACAATATGATGAATAATAACTACCGGAATCGATATTATCGATTATTAGCAAAATATAAATACGTTGTACAGTATACAAAAAAAGCTAAAACACTTATTATTCGCCTGCATAATAGTTATGTTAGGCTAAAACAGCATTATTTTAAAACACTACAAAAAGCTGCATATAATACTAAAACTTTACTTGAACAGTCTATTAAAGAAAAATATCCCCTCATACTCGATCACCGGCGGCGCGTTGTTTATATTTCAGGAAAACTGCTTGATGCGATGGAAATGACAAAAGAAGAATTCTCTTCATCATTTTATATTGATTTGCTTTTTGAAAAATATCTACCCAGTAATTTTACTACTACTGATGAACAAACAATTCCAGAATTCCATTTTCCCATTATGTTACAGGACATGTCATCCCTCGGAATGATCACCGAGCAAACAACCTCTGTTTCAGACCTTCAGCTCCATCCATTTCTCCATCTTGGTATCAGTGGTAAACGGGTTTATAACAAGCAAAAAAAACTTTTTTACTATTTTTTATCAACCCGTGATATGAGCGCAGAAATAGAATTATTGTATTATCAAAAAAGTGATTTTTTCATCGAAACGCTCTCAGCTACCAATATGCAACTGCTCCATGCACAAAAAACGATAGAAGCCCATAAAATGATGCTTATTTCTCTAGTCTGTTCACTTGTAGAAGAACACAATAAGGAAACATCCCAACACTTACAAAACATTAGGATTATTACTACGTATATGATCGAAGAAATATACCGTTTAAAATTGATAACGAAAGCACCTTATGAAACATTTCAATATTTAAAGGATATTGCCTATACATCGGTACTACATGACATAGGTAAAGTACATATTAAAAAGGAATTAATTGAGAAAAGAGGTGACCTTACTGAAATAGAATTTAAAGAAATGCAGAATCATACAAAAGCAGGAGCAGCATATATTAAAAAAATCATCCTTCTGTTTCAGAATGATCCATCCTTTTCTAGTTATATTAATTTTTTAAAAATTCCCTATGATGTTTGCTTATATCACCACGAGCGGTGGGATGGGAAAGGTTATCCCATGAAACTTGCAGGAACAGCTATTCCCCTCCCTGCTCGTATTATCGCCATCGCTGATGCCTATGACGCTATGAGAGCATCCCGCTCCTACAACATTCCCCGGAGTCATGATGAAGCGGTTACAGAAATCCGCAATTGTAGCGGAACACGATTTGATCCTACCCTGGTACAGGTTTTTTTAAATATTGAACGAAAACTCGAAGCAATTTCTTATTAGGATACATCTATCAAATTGCGAACTTGATTCTATACTATCCAAACGAAGAAGCTTATTACGGTTACAACAAGATAGGATTTCTTATCTTGTAGAGAATAGAACTGTTATTAAGGATATAAATTACCGTACAGATAGGTACATTGCCTCAGACATTTAAAATTTATAATACAACAATGCTTCGATATCAAATAAAACGAGAAGCTGTTTTAAGAATCTGTCGCCTGAGACAATGACTCGGCCTATTTATCTCTCTGATATTGTCATTGTATTAAACATAACAATATTTAAAGATTCTAACTTTTAACAATACTCCCTTTCCGTTCAGTCATATAAGAATCGAGGACCTTCCGAAGAGAAGGTACCGTATCGGCATAGCGGAGGATAGCATCCAGATAGCCTTCAGGCTCACCCGTATCAAGCCGCTGACCGGAAAGTCGGCGGTACACCACCTTCCCTTCATTCATCAATTTATTGAGCGCATAGATATGATAGTACTCGCCACCCTCATGCCGTTCCCAGCCTTCTGCCAGATAATGAAAGAACTCTGGGGTGTATAAGTAACGGCCTATAGACACTTCATGACTTGGTTCTGTGCCCCGGCTGGGTTTTTCCACAATAGCCCGTACATGCTTACCGTCAGCGGCTATATCTAAAACGCCATAACGACTCACATCTCCCGGCTCATAAACGCTCGCCATTACAGAACAGCCAGTTTCACGCCAGCTAGCCATAAGCTGAGCCGCCAGGGGAGGCTCACCGATATGAAGGTCATCAGGATAGGCAACGACACAGGCATCGTTTCCAACGAGCTCCTTGACTTGCAGCAGAGCGTGTCCGGTGCCCAGCATCCGCTGCTGCCGGACAAAGGCAAAACGGACATTTACCGGTGGTTTAATCCGTTCCAGCCGGTCAAGTTTACCTTCTTTTTCGAACACCGATTCCAGTTCAATTTCCCGATCAAAATAGTCTTCCAGAACCTTTTTTCTCCGTGAACTGATAATGATAATATCTTCGATACCAGACTTTACAAATTCATCAACAATAAAGGCTATAGACGGTACATTAACTACCGGCAACATTTCCTTTGGTATAGTTTTGGTGACCGGTAAAAAGCGTGTCCCATAACCTGCAGCAACAATAATTCCTTTCATGTTGCCTATACTATCAAGACAGGAAAGCCTATGCAAGATTTCATGGCTATAAAAAGCTGCCCAGTTTTAAAAACTGGGCAGCTATCATCAATATATACGTAAATTACATTTTAAAGGCCACACCCGCGGCGATTCCATAACCACCATAGCTCTGGAAAGGACCGCCAAGGTTATCACCCATTCCCCAAAGATAATCCATTCCATAATTGGTAAAGATTCTCATATCTCGGTTAATAAGATAACTAATACCAATATTTAGCTTAACCCCAAAGTGTGTAAGCCATGGATCATCACTTTCAGAATAATTTTTTTCTATAAGCCGAATTATCGCATTACTCGCTCCTGCAACAGCTGCGGTTCCGGTTAGGGCAAACCGTCTTACAAACAGATTATATTCTGCTCCCAGATAACCTATAACTGGCAACCAAAGGGCGGTATCAAAATTAATCTGCACACCACCAATTGGTCGTACATTATACCAACCACGACTGAGTGCAAATTTAGCCCCCGCAGCAAGAGTTCCTTCAGTGGACTTTATTTCATCCCTATTATCTAAATCCCATCCTTGGACAGATTCGAAATATGTTATGTAATAAAGATAAGGTTCTACATCTACACCAAGCCGTGGTACTTCACGTAACTGAGCTCCAGCCTTAAGGGAAGATCCAGCATATCGTACCGCAGCAGTACTAATTTGAGGCCCCACATCCTTAATCACGAGGAGGCCTTCTTCCCGTTCATCAACGAGACCGCCAATAGAATCGCGTTTAACTACCACATACTCATCTCCCACCTTCACTCCCATATCAGTACCAAACTGCATCTTTGCCTCAAAGATATTAGCCTGCAACACTTGGGTTCGAAGGGTAAAAGCTGGGATCTTTCGAACCTCATAGGTTAGTTGGAAGGGTATGGAATTTATAGCCAGTGCGATAGCCTTTGTTTGGGATTCCTTTGAACTACCTGTGGTTTCGATGTTAGCCATACCAATGGTAGTCCCCTCTGCTACATTTAGAAAGGCCACTGATGTCTTGATTCGGGCTTCATATTCATTTTTAGGTTTTTCAACTTGAAAATCTACGATGGTTGGGATCACCACTACAAAAGCTCCATAAAGTTTTTTAAGGAGCCCTTCGGTTAACTGAACATCTCCAAATTTAACCTCATCGGGAAGAGGGGTATTGTTCTGCTTTGCGGTTTGTATCAAATTGATGAAATCCTGTACATCCTTGGAAGAAAATCGTTCAGTCTGTCCCAATACATTAAAACGACCAAGATTAATAAAAACCCCCTGAATCTCTGCATCCACATTAGCGAGGACCTCAAGGGGAATGTTATACCCATAATACCCAAGAGCAAAAACCGCCACATCCTGTTTTTTACTGATTTCTGCCTGCTGAGCTGATAAAAACGAGGCTCCAAACAATAAACCTATGAACAAGGTAATAAAATATTGCTTGCTTCTCATGTATTCCTCCTTAACGATGTGTCACATATATACTTTGATTGAAGTATAGCGCAGTAATTTGGTTCGTCAAGCTTAGCTTGTATTTTCATAGAATTTTCGCTATGCTCCGTTAATACTTATGAACCGTCCATCCTATGGCAGCAATGACCCAATCGCTGCCCATGCAACTCCTCTCGCAGAAAGCGCTTTAGCAGTTATCCGTACTGCTGGACCAGGCTGTATTGACCTCTTGGCAAATCTATTTTCCCGGCCAAAAGCCCTTTTAAGTGCTCCAGGAAATACAATAGTCCATGGCTGGATACAAAATAGCCAGGGTGAAAAGATTGATGAGGTACTTCTTTCGGTTTTCCGCAGTCCACGAAGCTATACTGGCGAAGATGCGGTAGATATCTCATGCCATGGTGGTATCGCCATTGCCCGTTCAATTCTCCAAAGTCTCTTTGATGGTGGTTTTCGCCAGGCCTTGCCCGGTGAATTTACCTTCCGTGCCTTTATGAATGGGAAATTGGATCTGACCCGTTCCGAATCGGTGGTTGAATTAATAGAAGCGAAAACCGATGAAAGCCGCCGCCACGCTCTGGGCCGTCTTTCTGGAGTTTTAGAAACTGAAATTCGTGCAATTAAAGAAGCGCTGGTCCATGCTTTGGCTGCAACAGAGCTTTTTCTGGATTACTCTGAAGATGATGGTGTTTCAGGTATTGCTGAGGATGGGCTTGTTCTTAATGATCAATCAGGAACAAAGCTTCCAGCAGCTATAGCAGAGGCTGCAGGGATCATGCCGGACCGGCTCCGAGTAGAACAAGCATTGAAAGACCTGGAAGCTCTTGCAGCAACCTACCGTATTGAAAAATTGTATCGGGATGGAGCCCTGGTAGCAATAGCAGGCCGCCCCAATGCGGGTAAATCAAGCCTTTTCAACCGCCTTATAAAGGAAGAACGCTCCATAGTGACTGACATCCCCGGCACCACTCGGGACTATATAGAAGCATGGATTTCTTTGGAGGGCATTCCTGTAAGACTCGTTGATACGGCAGGTCTTCGCCAGGCAGAAGATCCTATTGAACAAATTGGGGTGGAACGAAGTAAAAGCATAGTACAGGCAGCGGACCTCATCCTTTTCATAATAGATGGGAAAACAGGCTTTCAAGATTCAGACTGGCACCTACTCAAAGAATATCAGGGAAGAGAACTGTGGAAAGACCGTCAGATTCCCCCTATCCTTGTGATCTGGAATAAATCTGATATAGCTCCCTATCATACAATAGAAACCGCTGGTTTCCAACAGCTTTCGATTGCCGGAGTATTTACAGAATTCCATTCTTTTCCAGCAAATCCACCGATCCTTGCGGTGAGCGCTAAAACAGGTTTTGGTATACCTGAACTCGCTCTTGCAATGAGGACTATCCTTGAAGGAGGACCGGGATCTATCATTAGCGAAGGGGTAAATATGTCCGATGCAAAAAGTGTGTCGGGACATTCCTCTGCAACACCGTGGGCTTACCCTGGGAAAGTATCCGTCGGTATTGCCTCTGAACGGCAAAAAGCTCTGGTTGATCAGGCTATAGCATCCCTTAAGGAAGCCCTCTATCTTGCAGACCATCATGCTCCCTTGGATTTGATAGCCCCGGAACTTAGAGAAGCGGTGGAATCCTTGGGTGAAATTACCGGTGAAGTTACCACCGCTGAAATTCTCGAAACCATGTTCAGCCGATTCTGTGTCGGTAAATAGGATAATCAATCTATGGATTATGATGTAATTGTCGTAGGTGGTGGGCATGCAGGAATCGAAGCATCCCTCGCCAGTGCTCGTTTGGGATTAAAAACCCTACTTATCACGCAAAATCCCGATAAAATTGGGGCCTTATCCTGTAATCCAGCCATCGGCGGTCTTTCAAAGGGCAACCTTGTTCGCGAGGTAGATGCTCTTGGAGGCCAGATGGCAAAACTCATCGATGCAACCCTCATTCAGTACCGAGTATTGAACCGGTCCCGGGGACCTGCGGTCCAAGCCCCTCGGGCTCAAGCTGATAAATGGCGCTACCAGGCTGTAGCCCGTTCTGCAGTAGAACAACAAAAAAACCTTCATATATTCATGGATACCGTAGTTGACCTCATCGTATCAGAGGATGAACAGCATCTTGAAGGTGTTATCACCGAGCGGGGCCACCGGATCGGATGTAGGGCAGCCATTCTGGCCACCGGAACTTTTATGGAAGGTAAAATTTTTATCGGCGAATATGACGCTCCTATGGGTCGCCTTGGTGAGGGTGCCGCTATTGGACTTGGTACCAGTCTACGACGCCGGGGCTTTCCGGTGGGACGCCTAAAAACCGGAACCCCAGCCCGAATTGCCGGTGAAACCATTGACTATTCCAGATTGGAACGACAAGACGGAGAGGAAGCTATCCCCTTTACCTTTGATATAGAAGCAGATAGCCGCTTAGATCGTCCCTCAGTTCCCTGCTGGATTACCTACACAACCGAAAAAACTCACGAAATTATCCGAAACAACATACACCGTTCACCCCTTTATGGGGGAAAAATCATCGGTGTAGGCCCCCGATATTGTCCATCCTTAGAAGATAAGGTAGTTCGATTCCCCGACCGAGAACGGCACCATATTTTCATAGAACCGGAAAGCCTCGAAACCAACGAGATGTATCTTAACGGCGCTTCTAGTTCCTTACCAGAGGATGTACAGGTGGCATTTATCCATAGCCTCCCCGGCCTCGAAGAAGCCCGTATTGTCCGACCTGCCTATGCGGTGGAATATGATTACCTGGACCCTCAGGATCTATACCCATCTCTTGAATCGAAACGGCTTTCAGGCCTTTTCGTAGCAGGCCAGACTAACGGAAGTTCTGGATATGAAGAAGCGGCGGCCCAGGGCATCGTGGCGGGTATCAATGCAGCCATGAAATTACTCGGCAAAGAGCCGCTCATCTTAGAACGGTCCGAAGCGTATATCGGCGTACTTATCGATGATTTGACGACCCTGGGAACCAAGGAGCCGTACCGGATGTTCACGAGCCGGGCGGAGCATCGGCTCATGCTCCGCCACGATACAGCCGATGCTCGGCTGACGCCCAAAGGGCGTGCCCTGGGCCTTGTGGATGACCAGCGTTGGGAACGGTTCCAGAAAAAGGTTCAGACCCTTGATGAAATTACCGAATTGCTTCGTTCCCGGAAGATAAGTACCGATCTAGAGCATGTACTTACTCCCCATATTGGAGAATCCCTAGAACGGGCTCTAACCAATTCCCAGGTCCAACTTGAACATATAAAACCCTTTGCTCCTGAATTAGACCATTACCCACGAGAGTGGGTAGAGCGGGTCAGCTTGGACATTAAATATGCAGGCTATATAGAAAAGGAGCGCCGAGCTGCCGCCCGTACTGCCAAGATGGAAGCCATGAAACTCCCAACAAACCTGGACTACCGATCTATCCTCGGACTCTCTGCAGAGGCAAAGGAAAAATTAATAAAAATTAAACCATTAACCATAGGCCAAGCAAGCCGCATCAACGGAGTTCGTCAGGGAGATATTGCGGTCCTCATCATGACAGCAAAACGGTACTCTGAAGAAAACTAATGCCACATGACCTCTTGACTTATTTTTATATATATTATAAATTATATGTATAAGAATATCGATACAAGAACATATTAGGAGGTAATTATGGCTGTTAATGTATATTCAACTCAGAGTTGTCCCTATTGTACTATGGTAAAAAATTACCTACGCCAGAAAGGTGTTCCCTTTACTGACTATGATGTAGGCCGGGATCAGCGACGAGCCGAGGAAATGGTCCGTAAATCAGGTCAAATGGGAGTACCCGTGGTAGATATTAATGGGAAAATAATTATAGGTTTTAATAAAGCGGAGATAGATCGAGCTCTCAATCGCTAAATCTAGGCTGATAAACTTAAACTGATAAACTTGGGCAATAAAATTAGAACTACCAATCCAGGATACATACTTTAGAAAGAAATCCGAATACCTAGACTATAGCGCCAGCCTTCAGCGGCTGGTGCTTTATCTCCAGACCAGAGCCGGTAAAGAGGATACCAGATTCTACCATCTAAGCCGAGCCAAAATCGTCCAACCTTAATAAAATCAATACCGAAACCAGTCATAGGAAAAAACCAACGGCCATTTGACCAAAAATACCCAGCAACTTCAGCGGTCTGTTGGGAAGCATCCTCTAAATCATCTCCCTCTAAGCCATCTGCAATAAGACAAAGCCTGGCATCTATAGCAAGACCTGCGGAAAAACGTAGACGAATTCCAATAGGTGTGAACTTAGAAATCAACATACGATAAGAACCAAAGAAGGTCAGTACATTTCCTATAACAAGGGATGAACGATTTTCTATAGCCACTGGGATTGCCCGATCTAAGGCTGTGCTATAACCATAACAGGTTGAATAGAGATCATAGCTTGCTCCAAAAGCAAAGGGAGGAGCTAAGGGATATTCAAGAACAAGACCAGCGCTAGGAAGAATTGGCATGGGATCCCCTTCGAGGCCATTATCTTCTAGTATAAAAAACATAGAACCATTAACAGCCCAGTCCCAAGCGGTAGTTGAACAAGGGATGAAAAACATGAAAAGAGAAGCAATTAAAACGACGAAAGCCTCATTATTAGGCCGTCCAGTTTGTTCTTGCACCATACTCTCAATATAGCCCAAACCTGCATAGATTTACAGTGGGACGATGAGAAAACCCGCAGCACCTACGGCAAAACTTTCCTGTTCTTCCCAGCTTGCAATAATCCAGTGTGGAAGCATTACAATACCGGTATATACAAACCCCTCTGCTAGAGGTGGTAATGCAAAGGGTTCCACCTTTGATCGTCGAATAACGCCCCTGCC
The DNA here is from genome assembly GCF_000219725.1 of Gracilinema caldarium DSM 7334. Lineage (GTDB taxonomy): Bacteria > Spirochaetota > Spirochaetia > Treponematales > Breznakiellaceae > Gracilinema > Gracilinema caldarium. The sequence continues at coordinate 2,366,511 of NC_015732.1, forward strand.
ATCGGGAAGTATTACAACAGCTCTTGTTTCATCTGAGAAACCATAAAAGGTAATTATTTCATTTTCACCACTAACAAGAAATGCCTGATTTTTAATTGTTGGATCAGCAATAAATTGTTCATGAGTTGCCTGTTCCGGTTGGAGTAACTGTAGAATTGGGAAGTGGATCCTCCGCTTTGAATCCGTAAAAGATTGCATGAGACCTTGTACTATGGTTGGCATATCGGTGAACGGCTGTGGATTAAGAGCTGTTTGGTATGTTCCCCTATCGATATGGTTACTTTCATGTGTAAAATTGGAAAAAGAACGATATTGTTTCAGTGACGTACTATTCACTTCCTGAATTGCCTGTCCAGATGTACCAAATCGGGTTGTTTTAATATACCAAAGACCATCGGCACCCCTATTCAGAGCTTCGATATTGGTACCAATAGGACCAAAAGCCAGGGGGCGTGCCCCTTTAAGGGAACAATCGTTCAGGTCCAACGCAACAAATGGCTCAGCTGGGACAAGGGAAGAAGCTTCAGCAATAGAACCAGTGGTAATATCAATAAAATAAGGATCTCTGGCGATCAGCATTGTTGGCATAGAAGGGCCTTGATCAAGTCCCAATTCAGATCGGGGGATCAGTACAATTGCTAGGGCAGAACAAGATGTAAATCTAGTTTCATCGGCAATTCGATAGACAATTAAGGTTCTCTCAGATTTGTCTTGTTCTATAGTTTTGTCATTAATATTTGTCCCATTAGAGACTGTTCCCAAGGAAGACTCATCAAAAAGCAAGAACCCATCCCGATTAACACCAGCTATAACTGATGAACCAGATGCAACAAAACCAATAAGTCTGGGCGCAGTAGTCCATGGAGCAAAGGGCACTACCTGTGAATTGGAGGGATCCGAGATCGATCTGTAACCCTCATGAGTCACCTCATACCAATGAGGTAAAGGAGTATCATCTTGCACTTCGGCATATGATAAGGAAATAATCGGTTCAGGACGTAATGCTGCTGGGATGACTAATTTTACGTTCCCTTTAGAACAACAGGTTAGTAAAGCTACAAAAACGACTAACCAATTAATAACCCAACAACGATGTACAACCATGGAGTACTCCTACTATTAGAAAGTATCAGGGATCATGAAACCCAGAAATATAGGCTATCCCATCCCATGAATAGGCTATTATACCATGGGCCGATAAAATAGTATTCACAGAGGCAGTAGTTTCAAGGGTAATTTTCAATTCTTCAGACGCTCGACCCTCGAGAAGATATGGTATAAACGGAGAGTCAGCAACCCACGGACCTACATCCGGTAAGGTAACAAATAAAGGTTTTGTTGGTTGTGACACAAGACGCCGGCTATCAAAACCAGAAAGCCTCGTCTTTGTAGCTACCAAAGCCCAATCTACACACCAGGGATCAGCAAGAACTGCTAAAGGAAGTTTTTTTTCAGAAAAAAGCTTACGGAACCGCGGCCAATTAAATGTATCTGGATCATATTTTGCATTACCAGGGCTGGTTTTCAACAAATAAAACAAGGTTGCTTCTATCCCACCCATCCAGGTAAGTCTGCAACGATTTTGTTGTACATCCAGAGGTAAAAGGGCACCTGCAGGGCGAGTACGGTGAGGCGTAATGCCCAATTGAGGCCAATAGGGCCAGGCCAAAATTGGTCCAGGTTGATGAATACTAAGTGAGACCTCAGTCGTTATAACCCCAAGTGGCACATCCATACTGCTGATATGCCCCTGTTCACTAAGCCACTCCAACCGCCATGCAGGGCTACCTAGTACATCATTCCATTCATGAGGGATCTCAGGCAATTCAAATATATACACTTTAGTATCAACCCAAAAGAGATCTGCAGTAAATTGACAAGCAGATAAAGGCATTAAAACTATATAGATTAGATATGCACGAAACTTTTTCATATTCTTATTACAATAGGGTAGCTTTGGATTGCTTTAATCGCCAAAATGGGGCATATTTAATACGTAATGAAAGATGCACTACAGTTTCAAAACGACTTAGCCGAAGCTCTGGAGCAGCGGAAACTTTGGCTAGATCGTAATTTGTTACCAAAACTTAAAGATGAATTTTCCATATTTAAAGCATCCTTTGGAAGTCTCTACCAACTGTTATTACGAAAGGGACTCGTCCAAGAAGACCCTTATAAAAACGATATAAAAATCGGTGAGCTACAAGTTCCTAGCGAATCCCCCTTTACAGAAAGTGAACGGATTGAACAGATGAGCATACGGCTTTCTAATTTTGATAGCCAGATCGATTTTCTTGTAACATTTTATCAATTTAGTGTTGAATTTCTCAACATGGAACGCTTAAAACGTGTAGCTGGTATTGTCAAATATATTAACTGGTTACAATTTTCAGTTAATTCTCAGTATATAAATACCCGGTCTTTAGCGGAAATTGTTAACCTTGCTAAAGGAGGTAATGACCAACTGGGGACTGGCCTCATCGTGGATTCTCTTCAGCGACTAGAAAGCTCTTCAAAAAACATTTTAAAAATACTTAAAGATATTACCGATTTTCACCGTCAGAATTATAAACTCGAGGCAAGACTTAGATTCTTTGATACCCTGCCCCTGGACCGCAATAGTGTTTTTATCAAGAAAGAAGAAACCATGCAACTTATTAAACGTAAGTTTGCAGAAACTATGTCAGATAGACCTTTTTATCCAGAACTTTTCGAGGAACTCCTTAAAGAAAATTATAGTGCTGAAGGAGTCTCCCTTAAAAATGACATTTTAAAACAGCTTGCCATCCCAGAAGACAACAAAGAAAAGAAAAAAACAGATATATCATCCCGACCCATGCTCATCGAAGCGCTCAGAGGTTTAAATGGTCTTTCATTTATTTTAACCGATACGCTTAGCAAGCTTGATGAAAATAAACTGATTCTAGACAGTGAGCAAAATGGATTCTGGCAAAAGGTTCGGCAAATCATCCTTAAAATGCTCAATAAAGATTCGGAAGAGGTGTTCTACGAAATCGAATACCTGGATCCGGTGCTGGGAACAACACAATCTGAAAAGTTAAACTTTAGACAATTTAAAATGGATTTGATCAGAAAAGCCCGTTCTTTAGCATCGCTTAGTTCACGCAACAGTGCTTTTATGACTAAGTTGGAAAACGCCTCGGAAGATCAGCTTTTTTCTATTCTTTCAAAGAATATTGAAGAATTACAAAAAATTCATAGAACCTTAACAGCTCTGGATGAATTCTTTAAATCTGAAGTCTCTAAAGAGAACCGTGAGAAGATACGGGGTATAAAACCAGAACTTTCTTCAATAAAAAATACTATCGTTAAAGCAAATCAGAAACGACATGAATATATAGCCCAGAAAGAAGAACAGGAACAACTGAAAAAACTCGGTATTCAGGATAGCCAATAAGAACCGAAGAAGGAGCAAAATTAATGAAAGCATCACATGTACTTTATATTTCGTTTATAACAATTATTATGGTAACTTCCTGTATTTCAAATAAGAACGGAATAATAGTACCAGCTCCTCCACAGACAAGTAGCACCTCAGATCGTTCAGAAACTCCTGAAACAAAGAACGAAATGCAAGGTACTATAGAAAATAGTCCCGACCAGCATCTAACTCCCTTGGCAGAGGGGAGGCCTGACCCTCAGAATAAGGAAGAGCTTACCGTTGTTTTCTCATCTGGGTCTGTCGAATTTGACCCTCGGAAATCATTCCTCGCTTCGGAAGCTCAACTATTTACCGCCCTGTATGAGGGACTCTTTTCCTACAATCCGTTAACCCTTGAACCGATTCCCGCGGTGGCTGAATCCTGGAAACTTTCAGATGATAAGAAGACCTGGACTTTTACCCTGCGCAGTACTGCCCGGTATTGGAATGGGGACAAACTTACATCACAACATTTCCGAGATGCCTGGATTTCGCTGCTCGATCCAGCGGGAAACAACCCCTATTCTTCCTTGTTTGATATAATCGTCGGTGCCAAGGAATATCGAACTGGACAAAACAAGGATTCTAAAGAGGTTGGCATAGAATGCCCTGATGAAAAAACGCTTATCGTACATCTGAATGCACCGGCAGCCTTTTTCCCCAGCATGCTCTGTCATCATTCCTTTAGCCCTATTCATCCAAACATGATAGGAATTACCGATTGGTCAAAACAGGTTCCTATCTCAAACGGACCTTACTATCTTGTTGAACAACATAAAGACCGTCTTGTCCTTGCAAAAAATGAGCTCTATTGGGATTCAAAACGGGTTGCTCTAAAAAAACTAATTATCCGCTTTACCCAGGATGGAGAGGAAGCAGCCAGTCTCTGGAATTCTGGGGAAGCCAGATGGATTGCTGGTGACGTGAACCTGGAAGCCCTTCAGGACCGCAGTGGTATTGTGGTAAACGCAATGTTTGCCACCTATTATTTCTATATCCGTTCTTCTAGATCCCCATGGAATGACAGCCGTGTCCGTCAGGCCTTAAGCCTTACATTACCCTGGGATGCTATTAGACAGGGCTACTACCTTCCCGCAGAAACCCTTATTTATCCTATTCCAGGGTACCCTAAACCAAAGGGATTAACAGAAACAAACCTTGAAAAGGCACAACAACTACTTAAAGAAGCAGGATTTCCCAAAGGGGTTGGTATGCCTACCCTCGTTATTAAGATCAGCCAGTCAAAAGAAGCATATCGTATTGCAAGCATCATGGCTTCGGCATGGAAAGATGGTCTAGGTGTACCGGTCGATATTAAAGTTACTTCCTATGACTCCTATCTTGATGAGTTAAAAAAAGATGATTATGTGGTTGGTTCTTCTACCTGGATTGGTGATTTTGCAGACCCCTATACCTTTCTCCAGATGTGGCGCTGGGATTCCAATTTAAATGATGCCAGATTCCATGATCCGGTTTATGAAAACCTTATAGACCAGTCTATGAAAGAAGAAGGAGAGGTCCGCTGGCAGACCCTGTCTAGGGCGGAAGAACAACTTCTGCAAGGTGGTACCGTGCTTCCTATTGCTTATACCCCAGCCCTGAACATCATCGACATGAACGAAATAGATGGCTGGTACCCCAATCCGCTGGACATTCATCCCTTTAAATACCTGGTCTATGCAACATTTAGAGCGCTTCCCGGAGTAGCATGGGGACCTATTCACCAAAATAATAATTTATGATATATATAACATAATGAGTGAGCAGGTTACTACCTTTCAAATCGACCAGAAAGTGGTCTATCCCAGTCAGGGTGTTGGCAAAATCGTTTCCATCCAGGATAAGAAATTTAAGGACCAGACAATTCCCTACTATGTTATCTATCTCGAAGTAACGGATATGACGGTCATGGTTCCCACAGTAAAGGCTGAAGAACTGGGAATCAGGGCTATTGTCCCCCAGGAAGAAGCCCAGCGTGCCCTGGAGCTTATCGGCGAAAGCTTTGAGCCGATACCTTCAGATTGGAAGTTGCGGTACCAGATGAATCTCGATCTTCTAAAAAAGGGCAGTGTAATCGATATAGCTACGATTGTCCGTTCCCTCTATCATAGAAGCAAAATTAAAGAACTTCCCATTCTGGAACGAAAACTCTATGACTCAGCCTTAAAACTGTTAGAAGACGAGATCAGTTTTTCTCTGGGCAAATCTAAAGAAGAAGTAGAAGCCCTTATTTTTGCACGGCTGGAAGCCAACTAGCCTATGGAAGGTAGAACCATTGCGGCAGTAATTACTGCGGCAGGGGCTTCTAGTCGGATGGGGGGTATCAAAAAAGAGTACCACCTTTTAGGTGATGGCAGATTAGATGGAGCTGGAAAACCCCTTACAGTTCTTGGTTCCGCTGTATTGGCCTTCGCAGCCTGCTCTGATATTTCATATATCGTCATTACCGTTCCTTCCAATCCAGAAACCGGTGAAATGAAAGCCCGGCAAGCCTTGCCGGTTTTTCCGGGAACGCTTTCCCCTAAGCAAAAAATCATTTTTGTTCCTGGATCAAACACTCGCCGATCAAGTGTGCATCATGCGCTAGAGTTACTCAAAGCCTATCATGTGGACTATGTACTCATTCATGATGGGGCCCGCCCCTGGGTACAAACGCCCCTTATTCAACGTACTATCCAGGAGGTCATCCTCCATAAAGCGGTAATTCCAGTTATGCCCTTAGTAGAAACCCCGAAGGAGATAAATGCGGAAGGTATTATTACCCGACACCTCCGCCGGGCAAACATTGTTTCAGCCCAAACGCCGCAGGCTTTTTATTTTCCAGAAATACTATCCGCCCACGAGCTTGCAGAACACGAAGAGCTTGAAAAGGGAAAAGAATTCACCGATGATGCAGAAGTATGGGGACAATTCATTGGGCCGGTGTATACTATACTAGGAGATCCAGGCAATAAAAAAATTACCTTTCCGGAGGATCTGCCATGATACGAATCGGTTTGGGAAAAGATCTTCATCGGCTGGTTGAAGGTCGCCCCTTTATTGTAGGAGGAATAACAATTCCCTCTGACAAGGGAGAATTGGGCCATTCCGATGGGGATGTGCTCTGCCACGCAATTATCGATGCGCTCTTAGGCGCTTCTGGTCTTGGCGATATTGGGGAGTTCTTTCCACCGAGTGATCTCCAATGGAAAAATGCCGATTCTATGGAATTACTGAAAAAATCTGTTGAGCTTGTGTACCAGAAGGGCTGGAAAGTCATCAATATTGATTGTGTTCTTACCTGTGAAAGTCCAAAATTACTTCCCTATCGGCAGAGCATCAGGGAATCTCTTGCTAAAGCCTTACAAATCACGGTGGATCGGATTTTTGTAAAGGGGAAAACCAACGAAAGGGTTGATGCGATTGGTGCAGGTATGGCTGTAGAAGCTCTGGCAGTATGTCTCCTGGAACATGCCCAATTCTAGTGTTCCCTGGGATACCATATTTGCAATCCTCGAGACATGGCAGCAAGATCTCGAAAAACAAGGTATAGACCTCCCTTCGGTGAGCAATCTCGCGTTTGAAGCCGAAACCGATACCTACCGACCCTGGGTTGTTTTAGTATCTACCGTTATCAGCCTACGAACAAAAGATGCGGTTACCCTTTCCAGTTCCCGGCGCCTCCTTGCAAAAGCACCTACACCGGAAGCACTGGTAAAGCTTACGAAGGACGAAATCGCTCAATCTATCTATCCTGCGGGCTTTTATCGGACCAAAGCTGAACACCTGCATACCATTGCAGATCTCCTCATCCACCAGTATGATGGAAAGGTACCTGATACTCTGGAAGTGCTTCTCAGCCTTCCTGGGGTCGGTAGAAAAACTGCAAACCTGGTCCTATCGGAAGGCTTCGGCCAGGATGCCATCTGTGTGGATACCCATGTGCATCGGATCTGCAACCGGACTGGCTGGGTTGTTACGAAGGTACCGGAGGAAACTGAACAGGCGCTTCGCCATATCCTGCCCCGCCCCTATTGGCGACGAATAAACTGGCTCCTTGTACAGTTTGGTCAGCAGATCTGCCGCCCCCAGAGCCCTCTTTGTTCCCAGTGCCCCCTGACTTCCTTTTGCAAACGTCAGGGGGTTTCGAAATCTAGATGATGAATGGTACCCTGAAGAAACTGCCTGCCTACCCTTTCGGTGCAATTTCTAGAATCAGTTCTACTTCACCCCGGGAAAGTTTTACCGTACGGGCAATTTCATCTACGGTCCAGCCCTGATGGGCCAGTTTTACCACCGTTTCTCTCACTCCGATAGGAGGAGCTCCCTTATCTTTTGACAAGCCCTTTTTTCCTTCTTCTTTAAGAAGGGTACCCATAATTTTAACCTGCTCCTGAGCCTGTTTTGAAAGTTCCTCGAGGCGGGTTTCAGTACGGGCAAGCCATTCCCTGGCCTTCTGCATTTGTTCGATCCTTCTTTCCAGCTCAGCCATAAAGCTGTCCACATCAGCAACCTTTTCGGCAGCTTCCAGAGCCCGGTCACGATCCTGCGAAAGGCTCTCAATAACCGGCTTTATCGCTTCTATGCCAGATTGAAGTCTCTTTAATTCATCAGCATATTGTTTCAGCGCAGTTTCCATATCCCGGAGGGACTGGAAATTGCGGTCGATACCATCGTTGGTTGCATCGATGATCTGGTTTTTCCTCTCAAGCCGCAGGTACTTTTCTTCCGCGTCCTTGACCGCATCTTCCAGACGGCGCAGCTGAGCCTGTAAAGCCTGCAGAGTATCATCGGAAGCAGTAACTTGCATCAGTTTTTCATCTACAGCCTGTGCAGTCTGGATAAGCCGGTTAAAATCGGCTTCCATTACTTCGATCCGATGTCGTTCTGAGAGGAACCGGGTCATCTTGGCGTTTACTTCATCCTCAAGCCGCTTTATCTTGATAAACTGAGCTTCCAATTCTGCAGCTTCACTGCGCCGCTGATCAAGTTTATCCAGATCGGTATGCAGGTCTTCAATCTTCCGTTCCAACGACAGTTTAAGTTCATCGGCCTTTTCGAAGAGTTTGGTCTGGGCCACAAATTCTTTAATACGCCGGTCCGCATCTTTGATTGCTGCATCGAGGGTTTTGGCCTGTTCTTCGGTTCGGCTGAAGAGCTCATTTCTGAAAGCTTCTGCATCCTGATGGGCTTCCTGGATGGCATTTCTTGTTGCCGCAAGCCGTTCATCGCTTTCTGCGGCAAGTTCCCGGGCCCGCTTACGGGCTTCTTCCATAGCAGATTCGGCATCCCGCAATTGCTGTGTAAAGCGGGTTTGCCAGCTTTCCAGATTTTTCCGCTGGGCTTCCACCATATCAGCCAGTTCCTGCCCTCTGCTTTCCACCTGATCCACCAGGGTTTTCAGAGATGTTTCAATCTCACGCTGGTCCTTTTTAAGCAATTCTGCCATGGCCAAAGCATGCCGGCCGATTTCTGCCTTGGTAGCTGCTGCAGCTGCATTCCGGGCTTCTTCCAGATCTTTTGCCAATTGTTCCTTAAAGGCTTGCAGTGATTGATCTGCCTGTTCCATCTGCTCCCGAATTCCTTCTTCAAAGGCACCAGTCTGAATTTTAAGCCGTTCAAGGTCTGAACTGAACCGTTCGCTTTGATCAGCCAATCGGGTTCTGAAGAGTTCTGTATAGGTTTGTTCGAGCTGGGCCCGTTCGTTACGACCCGATTCCTCAAGCTGTTCAAGCTGGCTGTCCATTGCAGCTTTCCATTCCGAGAGCCTTCGATCGATCTCTTCACTGCGTTTAGCAAGATCAGCAAAGAAATCATCCTCGAAGAGTTTGAGCTTCTCCGAAACATTTTCGTATGCCCGTGTTTTGAGTGCATTCAGTTCATTTTCGAGGTTTGTCATCTCGGTCTTAAGCTGATTGACAGCACTCTCAAAGGAAGTAAGCACGGCTGTCCTGCGATTCTCACTTTCCTTTTCAAAGAGGGCAAAGTCCTGCAGTACCCGTTGTTCGGTTTCGTTCATAAATGAACGTAGCTCTGTTTCGAGATGGCTTACCTCATCGGCAGCAGCTTCCAGCCGCTGGAACTGTATCGCCTGGGCTGCAGCATATTCCTTAAGCCGCCCATCAACCGATGCAATGGTTTTCGATTCTGCTTCCAAAGTCTTTTGTTCCAGTTCCTTAAGTTTTTGCTGGAAAGACTGGATGATCTGTTGTATGCTGCTTTCCGTTTTGGAAGAAAGGTCAGTAATTTTTTGTTCTATGGCCGTTTCTAGTTGTTTGGTTTCGGCGGTAATTTGTTCCTGAATTGCCTTTGCTTGAGCGCCGGCTTCGGTAAGATCTTTTTTCCATTCCTCTTTTTGTACCTTAGCAAGGCCATTAAGCTCGGATACATCCTGTTTCCATTCATCCTTAAAGGTTTTAACCGATCCCTGAATTTCGAGAATCTTGTTTTTGGTTGTCTCCTGTAATTCAAGGACCTTATTCTTAGTAGCATCCTGAAACTGCAGGAGCCGCTCTTCCACGGTGGTCTGGAATTTGCGTGCCCGTTCCAGGGCCTGTTCTTTTAGTTTTACAAAGGCCGCATCTTCGAGTTTTTCTGCCTCATGACGAGCCTGTTCCAGGGCATCCTTAAGAACCGTCTCAACCTGGACTAAATCCCGATTCAGGCTTTCTTTCCGCTGTTTTTCTATTGCAACCACCGCATCCCGATGTTCCTCCACCCGTCGTTCAATGGTTTCGGCGGTACTTTGTAGGTCCGATACGGTGGATCGGATGGCCGCAAGAACTTCTTCTTCTGCCTTTTCCAGAGCCTGGGCATTTTGTCGTTCAAAGTTTAGTTCGATATCACCCAGGTTCTTTTCGAGAGCTTGGAGCTGTGTTTTAGCTTCCAAAACCCGCTTCAGAACCGTTTCCGTAAAGGGAGATTCTTCCTTTATACGGTTTAAATTTTCCTGAACCCGGGCAGTCATGTTCATAAGCTCTGCCAGGGAAGCATCATAGGCCGATATCCGTTCATCAATCTTAGCAACAGCCTGAGCCTTGGCTGCAAGGTCTTCTTCGGTAATAACAAGCCGTTTCAGGAGCTCCTTGGCAGCTTTTTGCTGAACGTCCAATTCAATAGCATAGTCTTTAACCGCGGCTTCCCGCTCTGCCACAAAGGCAGCGAGGTCCTCTTTGAGCCGTTCCCCGTATTTTCGGACCTTGTCCAGAGAACGATTGTTTTTATCAAGTTGTCGGAACAATACCAGGGTAATCAGCACGATTCCCAGGGTTATTAGATTACCTGTAGTGAATATCATTTGCTATCTAACTTAACACATAACGGCGTAATTGGCGATAGTCTTTGAAAATAAAATCAGCTTCTGGAACAGTTCGAGGAGCTAGGGCTAACGGATTTCGTACTAAGGCGGTCTTAAAACCAGCGTGTTTTGCTCCTTTTATATCATATTCTATGCTATTCCCTACATAAAGAATACGTTCCGGAGCAACCTGTAATGCATCTGAAAGTGCTTGAAAGGGTACTGGATCCGGTTTTAAACGACCCGTTTCTTCAGAGCAAAGTACCACATCCCAATAGGAGGCAATTCCCAGATATTCAAGTTTTTTATGGGGTGGAAAATCTGATAAGAGACCGAGCTTAAGTCCGTCGGCTTTTAAGGTCTGAAGCGTTTCATGCACATAGGGGAAAAGCCGTACTTTTTTAAAAATAGGTTCCCATCCTCGGTAAATAAGCTGTTGCGTTTTGGTATAAATCTTTTCTGGATTGTCCTTGAGAATATCCGCCATAATCCTGGCCTGGATATCGTAAAAACGGCCCTCATGGGAGGCGGCTCTCAGGGTGTCCCGGGCGCTCCCCATGGCTCTGAGCAGTTTATGTTCCCGGATAATAAAGGGCAGGAGGCGGAGATAAAAACGGTAATTTGGGTACAAGGTGCCATCGAGGTCGAAGGCAACTGCATCTAATTCCTGTCTCACTGCACCTTTATACTATATTTGAATCTGACCTGTCCATCCGAATTTGATGAAGAAAAGACCCACCGGGAAAACACATAGGTCTTCAGATACTCCGCAATATCCAGGGGCAGGGGCGGATCGAATTGTATCGAGAGGGCGATAACGGTTCCGCCCTTATCGATACGGAATCGGACCATTGTTTCTAAGAGGGTTGGCTGGCCTTCGAGGAGTTTGGCAGGAATAACAGCCTGGGGTGCAGAGATCAGTCTTCTACCGGGACCATCACCAAAATCGAAAGATCCCTGTAGATTTCCCTCTGCGCCACCGCTCACTAAGGCTGTGCCTGTGCTGGTGCCACGGAAAATGACACTGCCCGATTCAGTGCCACCTGGTTGTGAACCAATAGTTCTGCTTCTATCTTCATTCTGTTCTGATAAAGCTTGAGTCGTACTTTGCACCCGCCTAGCGAGAGCATCAGGATGCGGAGTCTGGGCAGAGCCTACGGGATTGCCATTGGCAGTAGCGAGCCCAGCGTCTTGAGCTAGGCCACTAGGCAGTGCCGGTGCTTCCGGGCTGTCTATAGCCAGGTCCGCCTCAGAAAGAGGTGCAAAGGGGTCTTCCCCACCTCGCCCCTGATAGGGATTGCTCGCACGAGGAGCAGGACTTATCCGGCTTGTAGAACTGCCACCGGCAACAGACTCTGAGAAAGGAACTGTTATCGCATGATCTGAAGCAACACTGGCAGGAGCTCGAGCAGTTACAGATTTACGAGAACCGGCTGTACGAGAGGGCTCTGCTTCTGAAAGTTGTTCCTGAACCGTAGTTGTCGGTGAAACCAAATTAATATACACCGGATTCAGAGAAGTATCGGATAGCTGATAGGGCCTTATGGGAAGAAAAGCCAGAATACTCATAAGGAGAACCCAAATAAGGATTGAGATAAGAAGACTTTGTTCAAATCGTTTTTTATCTGTTTGGTACTCTAATAATCCCGGTACCATAATTCTATCCCTACCTGGTTATTCTTCAAGGGTATGCAGGTTAATACCCCGAAAACCACTTTTCCGCAGTACATCAAGGACGGAAATAGTAAGACCATAGGAAATAGTGCGATCTGCTTCCAGGGTTACACTTTTTATTTCTGCCCGTTCTGATTCGGAAAGCTTCGAAAGCCGCTGTTCCAGTTCTGCAAGACTGACTCGATCCTTATTAAGATAAATCTCATCCCGGTTGAGTACTGAAACTATAAGCCGGGTCATCGCTGTAGGTTCTGCAGTACTCGATGTGGGCAACTGCAAGGTTATCCCTGGCAGAATTGCAAAGGTAGTAGACACCAGAAAAAAAAGAATCAGTTGAAATACCACATCTATCATAGGTACCAGATCTACCACAGTACGAGACTTGAGTCGCCGCTTAAATTGCATGGCTATTTTTCCTCTTTTTGATCGAGGACTAGGAGCACCAGGTCTCCCACGGTACTTTCTAGGTCGATGATAATGATGTTGGCCTTGCTTACAAAATAGTTATAAAAAACAGTGGCAGGGATTGATACAATAAGTCCCGCGGCAGTTGTGATTAAAGCCTCTGCAATAGCTCCAGCTAGAAGGGATGGATTACCCATAGCCCCCGATGCGGCAAGAACGCCAAAGGCCCTGATATTCCCCGATACAGTACCAAGTAATCCTAGCAGAGTCGATATATTGGCGATAGTACCCAAAGCACTAATATATCGTTCTATCCTTGGTACCTGACGGTTCGCAGCATTCATCACTGCTTCTTTAATTGCATCTTCACTCAGTCTGCGGTGTTCAAGACCTGCCCCGGCAAGCTTGGCCAAAGGGACTTCGGAAACGCTGCACAGTTCTTCAGCCTGGCTGAATTGCCCTGCTTTCAGCAATTGCTGAAGCTGAGGTAGTAATTCCCTCTGTTTTTTGATTATCATACTGAAAAAAAGAAACCGTTCTACAATGATGACCGTAGCCCCCAGTGCACAGAGGGCAATTACGTACATTATCGGTCCACCTTTAATAAATAAACCCAGCATAGTATTTTAACTCCTTAAAGAGAAAATTGTATTCGTAATCTGGCCTGGAATCCTTGTTCAAGATAGGGTTCCCATATCGATCTACCATATTTACCTTTAAAGGCTATGAACAGATCCTCTAGATCACCGATTAATCGAATACCTTTACCAATCATAATATAGGATTGTACATCAAGTCTTGGAATATCAACTCCATCATAATCAAAGGGGATGGCAGCGGTTCCTGTAACCCCAAAACGATTTTCACGATCCCGATAAGTAACGGATCCATACAATTCAAAGGCCCGTGTTTTGTCTACATCCAACCACTGGGATGCCCAACCTAACAGAGCATCTGTAAATTGCCAATACTTGCGAATTTCGACGTGGGTATTAAACTGCTGCAAAGAACGTACTTCATAACTATATAAACCTCTGCTATCAATATTTGCATTGTTCATCAATATGCTTCGCCCCGTATCCCCATAGCTATGCAGCCAGTTAGTTTTTATATTGAGGGATACTCCGTTCCATGGAACTATTTTGATGGTTCCATTAGCAAACCAATGTGTATCGATAGGAAGTGCAGGACCAATATCTGTATAGGGATTCAGTTCCCAAATTTCGCGTAAGGATTGATGTTGAGACTCAAGCCCACCTTTTATCACAAAAGAAACATAATCAGATGGTACCGCATCGATCCAGAGTGTAAAAGGGATATACCAAGCTAAAGAACTATTTGTACCAATACCAACAGTGGTACCGGTAAGCAAGGATGATGAAAGAGTAAAACGAGAAATCAGAGCAAGTTCTCCTTGCTGTGTCATTCGGTCACTATTTGCCACCATAGTAGGATCATTAATAAGTCCATAAAAACTATAGTCTCCTTCCAGACTCAGATACCAGGTATCTTTTATCCATTCCAAACGAAACGTCGGTATCAGCCCCAGTTCCTGAGAACGCACATCACCAGATACAGGGTGCTGATTCCCTTCTAGCGAAAGAGTTGCGCTGGAAACCAATAGGGAAGAATAAGCCGTAAAGCTACCGCTGGCAAAACGGAACGTCGGATTACACGTAAGATACCTATGGGATATAGTAAAAAAGTCCTGACTTTGTCCTTGTAAGCCGTTAGTCTGGTCTGTAAAAGCAGTTAACAGAGACCAGCTAAGCGACTCTTCTTTTCCACCCTGAAAATGCCCCTCTACACTTGTTTTTTGGTAGGAAAAACCAGTTCCCGCTTCGTGAAACGCCATTCCATCCTGTGCTTCATGGGAAAACCTCATAGTAAATGATGGAGTTCCGATAGGACGGAACAAAAACAAATGAGCGGTAATTCCATCCCAAAGAGAAGCACCTACCCCGATTTCTCCGAAGGTTTCCTGTTGTGTTTGATAAGACAAAGTATCAATCGAATCTGATGCATTCAAAACAGATTCGGGAATACTAATTGGTTTTTCCTGTGGCAATGCTGGTGCAACTGAAGGAATTGGCAGCGTCAATAGATCTGGGCTTGGGACATGTACCTGGGTATTGTCAACAGCCCGTACATCATCGGCCACATCGGGTAATGTAACAGTTGTATCTGATTCTTGTTGAGCTAAAACCATGTTCATACTGATGCATATACATAAGGCTGTAACCAGGAGTCGTTTCATCGAGAGGCCTCCATCAGCAGGTCTGCCTGTTTCGCCCAGGGAGAAGTTCCATATTGTTTCTTCAGAGTTTCTACAAGCCTCTTGGCACTTTCTGTTTTTCCAAGCCGCTGAGAATTACGGACTGCCTTAAAAAGAGCTTCGGGGATTAAGTCCTGCCGGGTCTCACCAGCTTTTAATCGAATTGCAAGGTTGATGGCATCAAGATAGGCATCGGTCGATTTTTCCCAGGCTTCTAAGAGGGCATAATATTCTCCCTTCAAAAAGTGAGCTTCAGCGGCAGAACCGGGATCCTCCCCAACATAGGCGAGCACCTGGTCAACGAGGGCTAAGCCAGCTTCCCGCTGAGAACTTTCTACAATATAGTAGCGGGCTAATTCCAGAGCTGTTTTTCGTCCAGCCATACTGGTTACACCCTGTTGTTTTATCAACTTCACCTGAAGCCGGGCTGCTTTTTCGTTCATTCCGACTAAAAGGTACCGGAGGGTTGCCACATCATCTTCAAGTCCTGCAGATTTTGCAGCATCACCAAATTCAACGATAGCGTTTGTGCCAACCCTGAGGGCATTTTCCCAATCCTGCTTCATCCAATAGGCTTTTTCTAGGGCTATCATAGCAGGGAGACGGTAGGTACTTCGCTGATATTCCCGTATTAGCCGTTCCCAGAGCAATATCGCACTATCGATCTGAGAAAGCTCTCGCTGAATAGAAGCACTGAAATAGAGGGCTCCATCTACTTTATTGCCCCGGATATAGGTTTGCCGGTATTGGGTGAATCGTTCCAGAGCTTCTCGCCATTGTTTTGCTTCATAATAGAGTTCGCCCCTTCGATATGCGGCTTCTTCTGCCTGAGGTTCCTGACTATAATTCCGCTGAACTGTTGCAAATACGGTATCAGCTTCTTGGATTTTGCCCATCCGGTAATACACATTGCCCTTTTCAAAAAGAGCCCGTACAGCGAGGGGAGAAGCGAAAGAAGCAGCCAGGTCCAGAGCTTTCAGAGCGCCTGTCCAATCTGATGTAAAACTCCGTACAACCCCTTCCAGATAACGGGCGCGAGCTTTAGCCAGAGGATCCGAAGCCCCCGCAAATGCAGCAGCCCTCTGGGCAAGTATTGCACTTTTTTCATAAAGCCCCTGCCGTGCATAGCTCCAGGCTCCAAGATAGGCTGCTGGATAGGTTTGTGGATGATCCGGGTACTGGCGGGCAAATTGCTCAAAGGTTTCTGCAGCTTCAATAAAACGGCTAGCACGATAGAGGGACCAGCCCTTATAATACAATGCCCAGGGGAACGCAATATCTCCTGGGGGACCGTTTTCCAGCGCTTTTATTAGAACTTCAGCTGCTGCACTATAAACAGCGGCAGTACTACTCGTTATTGCAAGGGAGACACCTTTCATGTAGAGAAACCCAAAACGATAGGGGGATGTAATTTTAGCTACATCAAATTTTCCTTCTATTTCCTTACTTGAAGCTATCACCTGGTCGTATTGGGACTTTTCAAAAAGAAGACTCATACGTTCAATCTGAATTTCAGGGTTAAAGGGATTTTGCTGTATCAAGGCATTATAGCTATCAAGAGCAGATACAACCTGTCCTGTTTTTTGAAAAAGCCGGCTTTGCAACCGCAGCGATAGTTCTTTTGGACCTGGCGGTATCGGATCAGTTCCTAGTATAAGGAGCGCCTGGGTATATTCATGTTCACGGTACAAGGCATAGGAACTATAAGCGCGAACCAATGCAGATATATCTTCTCGGCCTTCTTTTTCAGCATGAATAAGCGCCTGTTCACCAAAGCGAATGGCATCATGCCAATCTTCCTGTTGTAATGCATACCATTGAAGCCGGCTTAATAATAAGGCCTTTTTATCGTTCAAACGTGGGATCGCATCGGATAGAATTTGCATCGCCTGCTTTTTATCACCCTGACGCCAACTAATTTCTGCAAGATAGATTGGCACATCTTGGGTTACATTTTCATTTTCTGCTATAGCCAGAACCCTGAGAAAATAGGACTTTGCTAAATCCAGCTTTCCTTCATAAAAAGTGGAAGAACCAACCTGAAACCAAAACATAGCAAGCGCTTTAGGATCACTTCGAAGTAAATTCTCCGATCTAACAATTATAGAGGCAACCTTATCATCATGCCCTTGTCGCTGCTCAAAACGTAAGAGGTATTGTAGTGCTTTGATAGCAATTTCTCGGTTACTAGAAACGCTTAACATATCTAAGAGAACGGTTCCCTTATCAATTTTGCCCTGAACCAGATAGGCTTCTGCTGTACGAAGAGCCAGGGATTCACGAATTTCTGGGTTCAGTCCTTCTGCTGGCAAAGATTCCCAAAGCTTGATCTGTTCATCATATTTACCAAGACGACCATACATTTCTGAAAGATAAACTAAAAGAGTTCCTTCTGTTTCAACTCTTAATGATTTTCGAAACCGTTCTGCATTGAGACATTCAAAAGCTTTCAAAGCCAGATCTGTATTATCAAGTGCAAGAGCAGCCTTGCCTTTGTACAGGAGCGCTTGTTGCTGGGTTTCATCATCAAGCTTGTTTAAATCAAGGTTTGATAGTAACTGTAAAGCCCGCACATAATTCTTAGCATCATAATCAATCAGAGCTTTCCAAAATGGGATATAGTGTATATATCTGCTAAAATGATATCGCTTTTCTATAACTTCAAAAGCCTGATAAGCTTCTTGATTGTTACCCATCCGATAAAGGATAACCGCTCTGTAATATCTTGCATCACCATTATAAGGAGAATCAGGCCATTTTTCTAATAGTTCATCAAATTGCTTCAATGCAAGTGATATATTACCTACTTTGAATCGGGCTTCGGCATTAAAAAACAGATCCCGATCCCAATTTTGAGCATAAAGGGATGTATTAGCTAAAAAGAGAATAACAAATAAAGATCTACTAAAAAAAGGAATTTTAAGTTTCATACAATTAAACAATATCCCATTTACCTAAAAGTTACAGAATCGATGGTGTAATTTAAAGACAGGGTGGTATCAAAGCAAAGCTTTCTATACCGAACACTAGTAACCAGATACTTTTATCGAGTAATCATAAAGGGATCGAATTGTTCGCTAAAAGGAATCCGAACGAGATGTACCTGATACCCCGGATAACGCCGTATAAAAGTATCAAAAGAGGTTTCGGCAGCACTCTCAAAAATTGAAACCTTAAAAATGCCATCTTCCGTAAAGTAAGGTACTAATGCCGCCACATGAAAATGCCGTCTGATGCCTTTTCCAGCTTCATAAGGTAGTTTAGTACCCGAAGGATACTGTCGCAGCACCGTAGGTCTATCAGTATTCACCGAAACAAGATACCACCATTGCGGATATCGTACTGCAAGACTGTACATGAGAGACGGGAGTCCCTCAATATTAAATCCTGCATTAGGTAAATAGGGGGGGAAAGAAACCTGTTCAGTTTTGTTATATTTTTTAAGTAAAAGCTGGGAAATATAAGAATCGGTAACATCAATTTCCTGTAAGGTAGCGTATTGAGGTGAACGGAGGATACGATTCGCCTGGAGCGCAAGGTTTCTCGTCCAATCGAGACCAAAAAAGGGATCCAGTAATTTTTCCACCGGCTCAGTAAAATTCGACCCCCGGTTCCCCACAGGCTGTTTCAGTTCATAAATTGTCAGTCCTTTACCTGTTACCGGTCGAAGCAGTCCATCAATAAGCCATTTGGTAAAACCTGAACAATTCACCCCCCAATCCTGTCCCTGTGGTACCAGGGTGGCAATGAATACGGGCTGTCCCTGTTCATCCAAAGCCCCATCGTCCCTATAGGTTAGTAGAGGCAAGTAGGTTCGCACCTGAGCCAAAAAGGACCTGAGGTCCCGGTATAAAGCGGGATCCACATTAAAATATATGGCTGGAAAATCTGTACCAAGGTTAGAAAGGATCTGTTGAAACGACAGGGCAGTAAAATCTTTCATGCTTAATGATGTGGGGCGGGCATATACCACATATCCATTATAGGCAACCACATCATAGACAATTTTATGGGAGCTTTGGGGCCGGAATTCTACATATACATAAGGATCGGAGCGTAGATAGAGCCGTATTTTTTTTAAGCTTCCGTCGCTGAGATTACGATACCATATCCAGGACCCCTGTACCCATCCGGGAGAGAGTCCTTGCCGTTCCCGGGCAAGCACCACAAGAACATCCGATCCCCCCCGTTCAACGCGAACCTCTACCAGCTCACCGGTTTCTAATGTAAATAGTTTGGATTGCTGTTTCAATACTTGAGCAATGGGGAGAGTAAACCATGAGTCAACGAGTTGACGTCTCAGGAATGCATCATCACTGATTTGAAAAAACGTAATATCTTTGGCACTATACGGAGCGGCTTGCAGATAGTGTAGCGGCACAATGCTGCTCAGCGCCCAGATCATAATAAGGGGTATATATTGATATTGATGTGTCATTCCTGACTTATAACTATGGAACATTTCTTTATAGCTATCGGCAAAAAAGTGAACTTAATCAAGAGAGACCGGTGCTACCGATGAACCGACTTGCAGTTCTACCGGCAGAATCAAATCTGAACAGGGGAGTCCACGCATAAGGTTAACCACAAGGGATGCCGCGGTCTGTCCCTTTTCATAACCCGGCTGACTTAAGGTTGTAAGGGGTGGGTTTAGAAGTTTCCCAAAAAAGATACCATCGAATCCTGCAACAGATATATCATGAGGAATATTAAGTTGTTGTTCATGACAGATTTGATAGACACCCAAAGCGGCTACATCACTGAGACAGACTACCGCAGAGGGTCGATGCTGTTCAGTAAGTACTGGCGTAAGAACAG
Source organism: Gracilinema caldarium DSM 7334 (assembly GCF_000219725.1). Lineage (GTDB taxonomy): Bacteria > Spirochaetota > Spirochaetia > Treponematales > Breznakiellaceae > Gracilinema > Gracilinema caldarium. Next base: position 2,386,401 of record NC_015732.1, read on the forward strand.
CCACCGTAGATTCCACACTGGCATCCACCGGGTAAACCTGAATCTCATGTGATTCTCTACGAATGCCCCGTTCTTCCATGGCACGATATACCCCCTGGAGCCTGAGCTCGATGATTCGACTCCGAATCCCATCAGGGGAGTCCACTAACACCTGGTGAAGGTTTTTAAGACTTACCACAGCAATATACCGATGTCCCATATCCAACACATGGGACATAAGCTGATAGGCCGCATCTTTATCATCAATACCCACATTGACGGAACCAACAAGCCCAGCACCATCTACAGTAACAAAGGGTATTTGCCTTTTTCGTATCAGTGAGAGGATCTCATTATCTGGTTCAATTCCAATGGTGATAATACCATCGACCAGGGCAGTACGAACTGTATGGGAAAGAAGCCCCTTAACAGGGGGTAATATGGTCAGGGATAGATCTTCACCGTGACATACCGTACCAATACCTTGGAGGACTTCGAACATATAGGGATTTTTAAAGGCTTCCTGAATTGGATCAGGTAGTAACAGGCCGATGGCACCAACTTGTTTTGTTGTCAGAGTCCTCGCAAGGGGATCCGGTATATAATTCAGTTCTTCAGCAACCTGTAACACCCGGTCACGGGTTTCTTCAGAAATTTTCCAAGGCGCATTAAATGCAAAAGATACGGTAGCTTTGGAGACCTGAGCTTTTTCGGCAATATCTTTGATAGTGATGCGTCTGGTTGATCTACTCATGATTCAGTACCCATAACAGGTCACAGGGCAGCAGTTCAAGGGCTTCTCCTAATAAAATAAGCCTGCCTGATAAGAGATCCTCACCATTTCTACCTGCAAGCAGATGATTCAGGCGATCCTGGGGAATCGTAACGGGATATTCAGAGAAATTACCAATAACCGAAAGGAGTTGTCCCGATCTTTGCTTATGGAAAACCAGCACCGAAGGATGTCCAGAATCGGCTACGGTGAGCCCCTGGGTGCCAAAAACCTTATAAGCCTTCCGCTGGGAAACAAGGCGCTGCATAGCAGTAAATACCCGGCCCTCTACAGTGGACGTATCATGCCGCTTTTTATAAGCCTCCTCCGACCAGAGGGGACGATGGACCCAGCGGCTGTCCTTAGCCTGTGCCGGATCTTCCGCATACTCGTAACGATTCAGGGCAGCCACCTCATCCCCCAGATAAATCAAGGGGATTCCACCGGCAGCAAAGGCGATACCATATAGCAGTATAAGCCGTCGAATGGCCCGGTCCAGATCTTTCCCGGTCCCCTCATCCAGAGCCTGTTCGATACCTGCCAGGGATGCGGCGGTCCCGCAGATGCGGCGATCCCCGGTGACTGGATTGTACTGAAAACTCACGCCCCGGCTAAAGGACCCTGGAAATTCACCCATGTAAAAAGCATTGAGAAAGTCCCGGTGATCCTTGCCCTTAATCCCCAATTCCGCCGCATCCTCATCGGCAAAGGTCCAGCCAATATCATCATGACAACGGACATAGTTAATCCAGGCACAGCCTTCAGGAAGATGATGCCGCTTACGCAGAGACAATGCCAGCAAACGGACTTCTTTAGTAGCAGAAGCTTCCCAAAGTTCCGCCATCAGCAGAGGATTGTAAGAAATCTGGCATTCCCGCAAATCAATATATTTTTCGATATCATCGGGATGTACAATTGCCTCAGATTTAAAAAGGAGTGACGGAGCCACCAACCGACTCGCACATTGGAAGGCCTGAATAAGGGTATGGGCTTCTTCCAGGTTTTCACAATTGGTGCCCGCTTTTTTCCAGATAAAGGCCACTGCATCAAGCCTGAGGATGGAAATGCCTGCATTGGCCAGGAAGAGCATTTCCTGAACCATGGCATCGAAGACTTCCGGATTCCGGTAGTTAAGATCCCACTGATAGGAATGGAAGGTGGTCCAAACCCATTTCTGCAGTTCTTCGTTAAAAGTAAAGGAACCCTTGCGTACCTCAGGGAAAATGTCCCTGAGGTGCGCCTGGTATTTCTGTGTCTCCCCATAATCTGAAAAGAGCCAGTAGAAATCCTGATATTTTTTATCCCCAGATTTTGCCTTCAGGGCCCATTCGTGTTCATCCGAGGTGTGGTTAAATATAAAATCGGCTACCAGGGCAATGCCATGCTCAGAGAATTCTCGGGCCAGTTGAGAAAGATCATCCATTGTCCCCAGTTTTGGATCAGTCTCCCGATAGCTTGAAACCGCATAGCCACCATCGTTTTCCGGTTGGGGACAACGGAAAAAAGGCATGAGATGCAGATAGGTAACCCCCAGCTCCTTGAGATAGGGTAAGCGATCCCGAAGGCCATGAAAGGTACCGGCGAAACGGTCCACATAAGCAACCGCTCCGACCTGCTTTTCAGAAAGGAACCAGCCCGACTCGGGGGGATACTGGCGGTCCAGTTCTTTTAAATAGGCTGGTCTATCAGTAAAGGCATTAAACAGGTTAGCTATGATGGTCTCGACCTGATAGGCAAAATCGGGCCGTGTACCATATAGGCGCCATAAGAGCTCAGCAAAACGTTGAAATTCCTTCTCCAGCCGATCATGAAATTCGGCCCAGCCAGCCTGTTTGGTTAAACCTCGGCTGGCCCACCGCTCGAGGCACTGGAGAAAGAGGGCTTTCCATAAACCTTCCATCATTACATTCCTATTTAAAAAATGACCATTATTTTATTGACCCGGCAATCATTCCTTTAACAATATATTTCTGTGCGAAAAGGAAGAAGATAATAACCGGTATCATAGCAAGCAGTATGGCAGTTAAAATAAGGTCCCATTGCTTTACAAAGGCTCCGGCAAAATTGGAAACCGCCAGCGGCAGCGTCATAATGGCATTTCCCTTACCCAAGACCAGCAACGGTAAAAGGTAATCATTCCATATCCAGATGCCATTTAAAACCATAACTGTCGCCTGTATTGGCGTAAGGATGGGGAAAATGATTTCATAAAAGATCTGATACCGATGACAGCCGTCGATGGTGGCAGCTTCTTCCAGTTCCAGAGGGATACCCTTAATAAATCCGTGGAACATAAAAATAGAAAGGGAAGCGCCAAAGCCTATATAGGCTAAAATAATACCCTGGTAGGTTCTGAGTAAGGGAATACCCGTTGCCTGGGTTGTCATTCTAAACCAGCTTAAAAGAGGAAACATAACAATCTGAAAGGGAATAACCATAGCTGCAACAAAAATGAAAAAGATAACATTGCTCACCACATTCTTAGTGCGCACTAAAGCCCAGCCAGCCTGAGCAGAAAGCAGATTGATAAGCATGAGGGACAGGGCAGTGATAATTGCTGAGGAAACTAAGGAGCTAGGATAACGGACTGCTATACTTGTCCAAATCTTTACCACATTCGAAATCAGGTTACTCCATTGAGTCGGCCAAACAAGCGGGTATTGGGTTACTTCAAAGGCAGTCTTTGCCGAATTGATGACAACTAGATAGAAGGGAAACATGAACAGAATAAAAAAAGTGGCCGTAAAAAGTTCAGCAATAAAAATACCAATTCGTCTGTTCGTCATAATTCAATTTCCTTCTTTTTATTAACATAGACCTGGATAATCGAAATGATTGCCAGCACCAGGAAGAAAACCACCGCCCGGGCCTGGCCCTGGGCCAGATTATTGGAAATAAAGGCTGTATTGTAGATATTGAGGGCAATCAGTTCCGTCCCAAGAATAGGCTTCCCCAAAAGCATAGTAGAAGGACCGCCGGATGTTAGGGAAACATTGACATCAAACTGTTTAAAGGAGTTTACCAGGGTCAGGAACATGGTCACCGTAAAAGCCTGGGCTGCCATCGGGATGGTAATTGCCTTAAGCCTGATCCAGGGAGTGGCTCCATCAATTTTTGCAGCTTCATGTAATTCCTGAGGTACATTTTCGATAGCGGCGATATAGATCATCATAATATATCCCGCATACTGCCAGGTTCCTACAATTACCATGGCAACTAAGGCGGAGGTGTTTTTACTCAGCATGAGATTATTAGGATCAGAAAGAAATTGTAATGCTGGTATGAGATTCCCCAGAGAGGGAATCGCATTGTTAAATATAAATTGCCAGATATAACCAAGAATAAGCCCGCCAATGAGGTTCGGAACAAAAAATCCCACCCGGTAGATATGCTTGAACCGCAAATCGCTCGTTACAAGCAGAGCCAGTGAAAAGGCTACCAGGTTGATGAAAAACATGTTAAGGACCGTATACACAAAGGTGATCCCAAAGGAATATAGAAAAGATGGATCCTGAAAACTTTTAATAAAATTTTCAAAACCAATAAATCGGAATCCTCCATCAAGCTTCGCAGAGCTTGACCAGTTGGTAAAGGCATAAAAAGAACCCATAAAGAAGGGAATTACCATTACCATAAGAAATGCAAACAAAACCGGCGCTAAGAACAGCCAGAACACCAGATTAGCTTCGCTTTTTTTCGTCATCATGCCCCCCAGACTTGGCAATGAAACAAGAATGGCTACAGGTTCATCCTGTAGCCATGATTTAAACCCTTAGGAGTTGCCTGTATACGGCATTACAATGAGCAGCCCTTCATAGGGCTGTCCTTCTCTAAGGGCTTATTTCTGTGCATTATCCTTGAAAGCCTTAGCCATCAAATCGATAAACTGCTGTTTGGTGATCTGACTGGCAGCGAACTGGTTGTAGATCGGAGTCAGCACCTTGTCGCGGAAATCACCGGAGAAGTAGTACTGGTTCCAAGAATAGACCTTGCCGGCAGCGGCCCACTGTTGTACAGACTTGGAAAGCTGTCCATCGGGGTTAAGATCAATACCGGAAAAGGCAGGGATCATGCCTGCTTCTTTGACCATATAATTATGTCCTTCAGGGGTGCTTACCAGATCATTCAGGAACTTTTTGGCCATAGCAAGGTTCTTGGAGTCCTTATTGATGGCATAGAAAGAAGGAGCCGCAACAAAGATACCGTCGGTAGCTTGTTCCATGGAACCATGGGGAGCGAAGGCCATCTTAAAGGTTGCATTGGCAGCCTTCATGTTGGGATCGGTCCAGTTTCCCTGATGCAGGAATGCGGCTTTACCGGTGGCAAAGGCACCAACCTGAGCATCATAGTTACCGGTAAGAAGAACCGTCTTATCAGCATACTTAAAGAGCAGCTCTACCCAGTCGGCATATTCCTTAAGCCGCTGCATATCCACATCACCTTTGAGAAGTGCATTGACTACAGAGAGATCCCCATAGGGAAGCCCGTTGGAAAGGAGGCTGTTGAAGTTATGATGAGCAGTAACCCAACCCATTTCTACAGCAGCAGCCATGGATACAACAGAATTAATTCCCAATTCCTTTTTCATAGAATCAAGTTTTGCAAAGGCCTTCCGATATCCATCGAGATTTACAAGGGTTGCAGGATCAATACCAGCTTTAGCAAGCATATCCGCATTATAAGCCATACCCCAGCCTTCTACAGCCACAGGGAAACCATATACCTTGCCATTGTATTTGAATGCAACGGAGGTCTTGGAAACCCAGGGTTCACTAGAAAGATCGAGAATGGAGCCTTCCCACTCTTTGTATGCCTCAAGACCATCAAAGGCGAAAATGTCGGGCATATCTCCAGCGGCATAATCGGCTTTGAGCTGGGGACCCATACCACCGGAAGTACCACCAATTGATTTAATGGTTACGGTTACCCCATTTTTATCTCCCCAAAGTTTTGCATAAGCCTTGAGTTGGGCATCAATTTCAGGCTTATTTTGCATCAGGGTTAAAGTTTTTGGCGCGGGCTTCTGGCAAGAAACAAACAACATGCCAACAACAGCGGCGACAACCACTAAAGCAGTGACTGCCTTCAACATCTTTTTCATTTTCATACGTATTCCTCCTGGAAAATGCTTTTAACCGGTTTATTTAACCGGTTAAACATAGCATAACACAGATTCTTTTCTTGTCAAGTGGAAAAATAATTTTTATTGGTATGTAAACAGAGAAGGTACCCCCCTGGACTACAAAATAAGTCAAGATAGTATACGCCAATGAGAATGCGTTATTTGTCAACATAGATATCGCCTTTTTAATGATGCTGTGCGTTCAGCGCCACTCGGTCACAATGGACCCAATCTTTAAGGTATGACCGTATTTCTAGTCGAAAGAGTCGTGCATACTTAAGAGTCTTATTACGTTTTCTAAAGAGTTCTTTTTCAATACCCTAGTGGCGCTGATCAGGTGTCACATAGCCAATTCCAGAATTTCGGTGCTGAGTATTGTACCAGTGAACAAAATCGGCAAACCCCTCTTGTGCATGCTCTTGCGAGGTAAAATAGCGAGAATATAAAGGCACATATTTTGCGGTTTTAAATAAAGCCTCACTATAGGCATTATCATTTGATACACGGGGACGCGAATAGGAAGGAATGACTCTACATGCGAGCCTGTAACAATTTTTGTGTAAACGGCTATACTACAAGAAGGAGTACGTATGGCCATTACCAAAGAAGTTCTGGATGAATTAATGAAAGAGTATCGAGGTCCTGATGATCTCATAGGTCCCGACGGCCTGCTGAAGCAGTTAACCAAAGCCCTGATAGAGCGGTCCATGGGAGCAGAGCTCACTGAACATGTGGGCTACGAAAAGCATGACCAGGGTGAAAAACCAACGACTAACCGACGGAACGGGAAAACGAAAAAGACCCTTAGAACCGATCAGGGGCCAATAGAAATCGAGGTCCCACGAGATCGGGATGGCACCTTTGAACCAGCTATCGTCCCCAAACATCAACGGGAGTTTAAAGGCTTTGATGACAAAATCCTGTCCATGTACGCTCGAGGGATGACGACCCGAGAAATTGCAGGACACCGGAAAGCAGTAGCTGCGGACCTTAAAAGATTTACACCGCCGCAAGTGAAACTGCCGCAGAAGAGGAACTCACCCAATTTGCCTAGCGGTGGGATGCCAAATACCCCACGATTGCTCGATCATGGAAAATGCGATGGGTAGAAATAGTGCCATTTTTTAAATACCCGGAACCAATACACAAAGTGATCTACACCACGAATGCAATTGAATCATTACATTACTCAATCCGAAGAATCACTAAAAACAGGTTGAGCTGTAGGGCTAAAAAACTCATTAAGATAAACAATAGTGTCATAACTTGCTCCACCTAAAACCAATACCTTTTTCATATTCTATTCCTCCTATTTACATTTCTGCTCAATATCTCATAAGCATTTCAAGTCTACTTTCTTAGAAAAATCAGGGGGATACTCTATAGAGGATCTCCGGAAAACCGGTGTAGGGGTTGCAAAATCAATACACAAAATATGTCCTGCCAGTGGCCCCTGTGTTAACACGATAGAGATCGTACTACAGTACGATCCTGTAGCCTGGGAAATATAAGGAGAAGAAAAATAATGAGCAGATCCGGCTTTTATATACAGAAAATAGTCTTTTTCACTGTGATCGTCTCCACATTTTGCAGGCTTAAAAAGGGCGTTTTTAATTTTTAGCCCAGGACGAAAATGGGTCTCAGAAATCTGTACACCAGTTTCTGAAAGTATATACAGACATTCAATTTGTTCATCGATAGCCAACAGATTATGCAGCAATACATCAGTATCTAATTCAACACATTCCATTTCTACAATCATAGCCATATGTTTTGCTTCGTTGATGAGATAATTGCTTTTTGCTTTTGCAAGTTGAATACATTGGCTCCTATACTTTCCAGAAATTTCTGATACCATCCTAAGAGTCTCCTTGGTTTTTAATAATTGGCCATCTGATAATTCCGCCATTGGATGTGATATTAAAAAGCCCTGGATAACATCAATACCACAATCAAGGGCATTGTAGAGTTGCGGTACAGTTTCAACTCCTTCAAGAAGTGGCAAGGATCCAAGACTGGCAATAAGGTTCACCAGACCTTCAAGTACCGATTTGCCGTAGGTTTCGGAATACATGGGGGCATGGAATAAGGTTCGGGATATTTTGATAACTTCAGGCTGAATCATAAACAGCCGCTCTATATTAGAAGCAGCTTCCCCAAAGTCATCTATAGCGAATAAAAATCCCTTCTTGCGATATGTTTCCACAAAAGAAAGCAGTTCCTCATACTGTTGGACCTGTCGCTCTACCAATTCGATTACTATGTTTTCAGGTGGTATTCCTGCACTTTTTACCATTTCTAAAAAAAATCCCGAACCATTAACACCATTATTTAATAATGTCACGTCAAAATTGAGAAACAATAGGCTTTCAGGATGTTTTTTATAATAAGATTTCCATGAATGAAGTGCATTGTACCGACAGGCCCGGTCAAGCTGGACAATAGTATTTTCGAAACTTGCTATTTCATGAAGTTTCTCATACCCAAGAGTGTGACCACTGGATGGTTCCCTGCCCCGACTTAAAGCCTCGAATCCCAATATGCTTTTTCGCTTTAAGGATACAATTGGCTGAAACAGAGTATGCAGGTTTTTAGATGCAATATAGGTTTCAATTTCCATTGATTAATCGCCCAGATACGAAAAGTTTGAAAGGTATTGTAGATCCACATCTGCACAAACAACACCATTAAATCTATCTTCATACAAGAGGGGGATTGAAACCGTTATACAAAGGGCTTTGGTTGCTACCGAAAGATAGACCGAAGAAACATAGGGGGACATGTTTTTTTTAGGCAATGAGAAATAATCTTTATAAGAGCGGTCTACCCCGTATCCTTCATCAATATGGTGTAAGGCTCGATAACGGGGGGCATATATATTACCAGAAACTTGTATACCAAAGCTATCAAGAATATATAAGAGTTCAAAAAGTTCGTGGGTAGAGCTCCAGTGAGTCAGGATTTTATCCAGAATCTGTCGATTATACAGGTCCTGGGTCTGAATATTCATAGCAAGTTCCCGGGCCTCCTGTATGGCCCTGGCATGAAATCGGGTGTTGGTCTTACTTGCCAATTCGGTCTCTTCCCTAATCATGGAAAACAGGGTATCCGCCATAGACTGAATTTGCTTTGAACGGGTTAGCACCGTATCGGCTATTTCCTCTAAAGCCTTTATTTGCTGTACTGACTGCTGCCACTCTCGAATATGTGTTTCCGACAAAGTCTTATATTGTTCTATTAATTCATACACTACCTGCGTATTATCCCGTACAAGCATACTATCCGATAAGAATACTTCCACGGTATGCTCTAGATTTGTGTAAGAGTTGATCGATTGGGATAAGTTCTTTACTAATTGCCGGACCCGTGTATCAACCATGGTCCCCTGTTCTTTTATAGAATCGATAAAAGAACGAGATTGGTCTGCTAACTTTCTCATCTCTTTAGCAATAATCGCAAAAGCTCGGCCTCGATCACCGAATTTGGAAGCTTCAATAGCAGTATTAATGGAAAGAATATGTAATAAATCAAAAATGTTATTGATCGAACGTATCGATTCTATCATTTTTAATATTGATGGAGAGATATCCCGGATTTCATCCCAAACTGATTGTACCTCTTTGGTACTTTTTTTAAAGAGGCGGGATACATCCTGTTCTTTATCCAGCCACTGCACTATAGTTTCACTGTTTTCTATAAGCTTTTCCGAACTGGCTTGTTGGGTGCCGAGGATTTTGTTTAACGAAGCTAAGTAGGATTCAAGACCAGCATGAATGCTTCCAGCGGTTGTTGCCTGGTGTTCTGCCAGTTGTTCCAGGGAAAGCACATTATCATCCAGTTGATGGGCCGTATTACATAATCGTATTAATTTAACAAGAGATTCGGTAGCATCACAGGCTGTGTTCATGTATCACCTCTGAGTAGACTAGCTCTATCTATTTATTATATAGCAGATATCATGCCAAGATTATTAGTTTTATACGTTAAAAAAAAGATAATTGAACTTGAAATTTTTCTGGTTATTATTTTTTTAAAAACATATCATATTACGCTATATAGAGTTATAAATTTACAGTAAAACTGCACATTCTAAAGAGACCTTTCATGTTTGCGAACTCCTTTATCTCATTTCTTATTTCCTACATATTTGTACTTAAACATTATTATTCCTACATATTAGTAGGAATTAGTTTAGCATCGGCTGAGGCTCTTGCAAAAGGAACCTATTGCAAGAGCCAGAATCTATTCACCTCCTGTTTTTCTGCAGGGTCTTTTGAAATTTTGCGATTTGTTTCCAGCGGGCCTTTTCTGCCCGCTGGGCCTGGTCGTCCAGGCGACGGTCGAGCCAGGCTTGCTCCCGCTGTAATTGCAGATAGGACCGGTAACGGCCTTCATCCAGGGTGCCCTCTGCGAGGGCCCCCTGGACCGCACAGCCTGGCTCACTGGAATGGGTGCAGTCAGAGAAGTGGCATTGAAGAGCCAACTCCGCAATATCTCTAAAACTTGTATTCAGATCATCCTGGTCTCCCCAAAGCTTGAGTTCCCGAATGCCGGGGCTGTCAATCATGAGGAGGCCCGAATCGAGCCGATACAAGCGGCTCGATGTGGTTGTGTGCCGCCCCTTTCGGTCCTGCTCCCGGACTTCCCCTTCCTGTGGCTCTACAGCGAACTTTAATTGTTCATCCGGAACCATGTTCTCTGTTTGCCATACAGGAGAAGCACCCAAAGCCCGTATAAGGGCGGACTTTCCAACCCCGCTTTTTCCGAGCACCCCCAGGGTTTCACCGGGACTAAAAAACTGCTTCAGGGTTTCGATTCCTTCGCAGGTCTTTGCGCTGACCAGAACCACCGGGCTAGCCGGGGCTGTGGAAACGGCGATACTCAGGGCATTTTCACGGGCCGCTTCATCAGCCAGATCGGCCTTGTTCAGCACGATACAAACCCCGCAGTCAGCGCTTCTGGCCACCACCAGGGCCCGTTCCAAAAAGGTACGGAGGAAATTTCTACCCCCATCCAGGGCGAAAACGAGCAGTAGGGTGTCGATATTGGCGACCAGCACCTGCTCTTCGGTTTTTTCTCCCGCCGCACCCCGGCTCAGGCAGGTCTGCCGATCGAGGATGCGATGAATTCGCAGAGCGTCTTCTTCTGGGTCCAGGAGCACCCAGTCCCCCGTCACGGGGTAGCCTGCGGAATCGAGGGTGCGGTAGATAAAGCTGCCGCTGACCCGCACATGTTCGTGAATTCCAGCCAGGGAACTCGCCGCGGAGCTTGTATGTTCATCAATATAATGAGGGATTACCACATCATATTGATGAAACTCTGTGCCGATGATGCGCCCAGGAATGTAGTTTCTGGCGTCCTCCCGACAGGCGGATTGCCAGAGCGGATAAAATACACCCTTCCACCCCCAGGCTTCAGGGCTATAATTGTTTAACAACAAGGTTTCCTTATGAAGGTACGAGCGAAAGCTCGCGCTTAGGTCACAATCGGCTTTATGAAAAAAGTACCGATAGTTCCGTTTAAAATTGATGTAGTTGGTAAAGTGAGATTTGAAAAAGAAATAGAAGGGCAGAAAATTCGTTATTTACATATAATCAGGAAGCGGTTCGTGCTGTCTTCTATTCCTTTTTCAGGACCTCTGCATTGTTGGATACAATCACCATTTCACAACCTCCTTGCATCTGGTATGTTTGAATAATTCAGCTTAACCGTAGTTACCAATTGTGTCAATGGACCAGGCCCTTCTTTATGGCTACAGATACTGCTTCGGTTCGACTAAAAGCGCCTAGTTTCCAAAGTATATTGCTTACATGAAATTTCACCGTGGAAATACTGATAAAAAGGGATTCGGCAATTTGAGCATTGTTTAGCCCCCGAGCCATAAGTACCAAAACTTCCTGTTCCCGCTCACTTAAGGCAGACTCGTCTGAATTTGGTTCCTTCGTGGTTGCCTGAATCAGAACCTGGGTTACTTCCGGTGCAAGGACCGGCTTACCCGAAGCGGCGGTTTCGATTGCCTTTGCTAATTCTTCTACGGGGATATCCTTTAATAAATAGCCTTTTGCCCCAGCCTTAAGGGCACTCTGAATCTGATCATCCTTTTTAAAGCTTGTAAGAATGATAATACAGCTTTCTGGATGTCGTTCCTGTAAACGAGCCGTAGCGCTGAGGCCATCCATATCGGGCATGTCCAGGTCCATGAGAACCACATCGGGAAGACTTTGATCATATAGTTCCAGCGCTTCTGTCCCAGTGGCGGCCTCAGCTACCACCCGGATAAAATCATAGGTTTCCAAAAAGGTTACCAGACCCTTTCTGACTACCGGATGGTCATCCACAATCATGACCCGAATCGGACGCTCCATGGTCTTCCTCCGTCCATGTAAAGGTAATGCGACTCCCTTTTCCTGGTTCACTGGAAATAACGAGATACCCTCCCACAAGTTTAGCCCGTTCATCCATAATGGAAAGACCCAGACCGGGCTTTTTTAGATGCTGTAATGCAAACCCAACTCCATCGTCCTGGATATGCAGAGATAAACAATGGGCATTTCCCCTTAGGTTGAGCCATACTTTCCGGGCCTTCGCATGTTTCGCTATGTTGTTAAGGGCTTCTTGTATAATGCGATATACCACCAGTTTTACCTGCAGAGGTATGGGGCCGGTAATTTCTACAGAAGATTCAACCGGAATCAGAGTTTTTCCGGAAAAGGCGCTTATGACATGCCCTGTTAAATCCTGCAAGTCTGCGGTCTCTAAAGCCTGGGGACGCAGTTCAAAAAGCAGGGCCCTCATTTCTGATTGGGCTCCCCGGGTAAGCTTTTGCAGGTTAGCCAGTTCGTCCAGAGCTTTTTCCGGCATAGTCTTCCATAATTTTTGAAGGGATTGGGCTATAAGATTTGCAGAAAAAAGACTCTGGGACACCGAATCATGCAGGTCTCGGGCCAGCCTGTCCCGTTCAGCATGGGCCGCGACCTGAGCTGCTTGCTTTCTGAGCATGGCATTTTCTATAGCCAGTACAGCCTGGCTGGCAAACACTTCAGTCAAATCCAGTTCATACTGGTCAAAACGATGGGGCTCTGTGTAATAAAAGGCTAGGGCTCCATAGGAATGATCCTGGCTGATGAGGGGCAATGCCATGACTGCTTTAAACCGTGAGGTGATACATGCATCAAGCTGCTGATGAATGGGATCCAAATAAATGGGATGGGTTTCATCAATCTCTGATGCGGATGGGGCAAGTTTAATATCTGATACATCAGTTATGATAAACTGTCTTTTTTCTGCAATTGCTCTGCCAATAACCCCTTCTCCGTAATGAGTTACCACGGTAGAGACATCTACAGGAAAAGTCCCCCGCAGGGCCTGCAACTGGATATCCCTGCCTTCGCAGGTGTACAGGGCTGCACACTGACATTCCAGAATATCTTCTGTCTTTTCGACGATAAAGTTCAGCACTTCCTGTAAGGATTCGGTGCTGTTTATCTTTCTCACAATATCCCGAAAACCTTCGGCCACCCTTTGCCGTTGTTCCATCTCTTTCACAAGATAGGCATTCTGCAGGGCAACTGAAATCTGTTCCCCAAAGGCAAGCCCCAACTGTATTTGATCTTCCCGGAATTGTTGGGGTTCCCGGTAATAAAAGACCATACCACCATACAGGACATTTTGCAGATATATAGGGACCGCAAAGGAAGCGGCATATCGGGTACGCAGGGCAATGCGTT